>JAOAHC010000039.1 GCA_026415435.1 Clostridia bacterium | reverse complement strand
ATTATCAATAAGTGGACCAAGTTCTTCTACAGTAAAAGTAGGTGGAACAATAACTTATACATTAAACTATTCAGATAATGTTGGAATAGCAAGTATAATGACAGGACCTGGAGCGATAGTTACAAATGGCTTTACAGCTACAAAAACAGTAACAGGATCAGGAAATACAAGAACTGTAACATTAAGTAATATACAAGGTAGTTTGGGATCAAAAACAATATCAGTAACAGGTGGAACAGCAGCAGATGCTTCTGGTAACTTATCTAATGCAGCTACTTCTCCAGCATTTACTATAGTTAGTGATTCTACAGTAATACCAAAAACACCTACAACTCCAAAAAACAACTCACAAGGTACTGTAAAAGTAGTTGCAACTTGTGATGATAAAAATTTAGGGGATATAAATAAAGAAATAACATATTTTGCATCTTGGTTAAGAGCTGAAAAATATACAAAATCAGTTGTTCAAGAAAATAATTATGCAGCAAAAGATGAAACAATGACATATATGGTTGAATACTATAATGGAAGTACAGCTCCTAAGCCAGATGTTAAATTTACTTTAACAATTCCAGAAGGAACAGCCGTTGAAGAAATTAATGGAAATGGAAAAGTAGTTGAGCAAACTTCAGATAAAACAGTAGTTGAATGGAATTTGAATAAAGTAGAAGTAGGTCAGTCTTGCAGATTATATGTAAGAGTTAAATTCTTAAAAGATAATGCACTTGAAAAATCTAGTGATATATCAAAAACTTTCTATGCAGAATTATTAACAAATGCAGAAGGAAATACATCATATTCATATATGAGACAACTATTTATCGATAGAAGTATTAATAAACTAGGTACAATGACTAAATATTTAATGGCATTAGATACAAGTAATACAATAAGACCAAATGATGAAATAACTAGAGCAGAATTTGCAAAATTATTAGCAGACAGTGGAATATTAAAAATTGAAGCTGGCTCTACAAAATATAAAGCATTTAAAGATGCAGATAAAATTCCTGAATATGCAAGAGATGCTGTATCAGCATTAATGGGTACAGATATAATTCAAGCATTCTCAGATGGTACATTTAAACCAAATAATCCAATACTAAGAGAAGATTTATTTCAAATGGTAGCAAATGCTGCAAGATATACATCTGAAACAAAACTTACAGTGACAAAACCAGTATTCTTATATACTGATATACTAAAAGATAAAGATGGTAAATTATCAGCTAACAAAGACTTTATAATGGAACTTGTTAGACAAAATGTATTACCAAAATATTCTCAAGCTGTAAGACCAGATGAATATGCAAAAAGATCAGAAGTGGTTACAATAATAAATTCACTTACATTTAGAGGACCGTTTGTACAAAATTTACCGAAAGATACACTTAAATTTACTGACATATTAGATCATAAATATTTCTACGATTTAATTGGAGCATCAAATACATATGTATACAATTATGATTATAGATTATGGCAAAATATTGTTGAGGTAAAAAATTAAAAATAGTTTTTTGAAAGTAAAGTTACTTTAGTAGCTTTACTTTTCTTTTATTCTAATATTACACAATTGAATTAGTTTTATGTAAATTTTGTCAGTAAAAATCTCATATAATATTGAAATTGATAGTATAATGTGGTATAATTATATCATAGTATAGTTTTATAATATAAAATAATTTTTCTATTATGCGCTCTTAACAATTGTTGGGATTACAATTTAATGAGAGTGTTTAAATATATATAAAAAATAATTTAAACATTGGAGGATATTAACATGAAAACAAAAATTATTGGAGTTCTTTTACTATTAGCATTACTTTTGATTTGCTTTTTTGTTGCAGTTGATAAATTTACAGATAAGGATCAAAAAGATGAGCGGACCGATGATACAAAGACAGTTGTAACAAGTGAAGATATTGAAGCATCACGATCTGACGTTCAGTCTGTACCTACAGAATTCGAAGTTGATGGAATTAAATTTTCCAAAAGTAGTCTTGATATTCGTGGCGCTACAAAAGAGGGTCAAATAGTATTTGAAGTAATATGCGTAAAAAGCAAAAAACCTTTTTTGGTGTACGAAAAAGAGAAAAATATTTGGGCAAATGCTGCTGAAGATGGATTGTACTATAAAGTACAAGGTGAAAAAACTAAGTGGGCTTTTGCTTCGGATATTGGTTTCATGGGAGATGTTGAAATTAAAGGAACACTTAGAGCAAAGATTGTAGAGGCAACTGAAAAAGTTAAAACGCCAGTTATTGAAGGTACTAACAAAGATGGAAATGTAATAATCAGCAAGATTAAGTCCGATTATATTGAAACAAAGGTATTGAAGGTTACTGAAAAAGCTGAGTTGCCAGCAAATACTACAATTGGAGATAAGAGAATAAGAATTTTGGACTCAGGTAGAAGTAATAATAATAGTGGTAATAAAAATAACAATAATCTACCTCAAAATCAGAATAGTGTAACTGTTCCGACACCTACACCTACACCATTGCAGTTTCCAACACCAGCACCAGTACAGGTTCCTGTACAAGTTACACCTACTCCAATTCCGGTTGTAATTCCAACACCAACACCGGTTGCAGTTCCAACTCCTACAACATCAAATGTTGCAGAAATAGTGTTGGCTGATCAAGTAAAGGGAGCTTCGGAAATATTTGCAAAAGTATCTTTTTCAGGAACACCATCTGGAGTGGTTAGTTTTACAATAGAGGGGAATAGTAATGTGAATGTTTTTAGTACTCAGCTGCCAAATAATATTTATCATATAAAAATGGTAGCAGTAGAAGGCACTAGCGGTGATTTTTCATTAATTGTTAAGGTTAACGGATCAGAAGTGTCTCGCAAGCGAGTATCGTATTAATTAATCCCATTAGTTGGAGGAGCTAATAATCCTGGGATTTTGCCTCCAAAAACCTATCAATAATTATTGATAGGTTTTTTCATTTTAAAATACAATTAACAAATATTTATATGGTTCAAATTTCAACATTTTTTTCTAACTATTCATGCTATACTACTTTTGAGGTGTGAAATATGAAATATACATATGATGAAAATAAGTTTGAATTAAATATTAATCTTGATGAAGAGATTGATATGAATACATGCAATATATTAAGAACTATGATAGATTCATATATACTGAAATATAAACCTAAAGAGTTAGTAATTGATTTAACGAATGTTAAGTTTATGGATAGTAGTGGAATAGGGCTTTTGATGGGACGATATGAACTTGTAAAACTTATCAATTCATCAATTACAATAATAAATCCTTCTAAAAGCATTATGAGAATGATAGAGCTTTCTCAAGTGGGTAGATATATAAAGATGAGGAGTGGAGTGTAATGGAAAATTTAGACAATAATAAAAATACTAATAAATTGAAACTTGAAATAGATTCAAGACTTGAAAATATTGCCACTGTTCGTGTTGCTGTATCCTCATTTATATCTACTATACCAATAACTGTGGACGAACTCATGGATATAAAGACTGCTGTATCAGAGGCTGTAACTAACTCAGTTCAACATGGATATGAATCAAAAGAAGGCATAGTATATATTACAGCTATAATTGAATCTGGTGATGATAATACGGTTATAATATCTGTCCAAGATTTTGGAATTGGTATTGAAAATATTGAGCTTGCAATGACAGCTTCATATACATCTAAACCAGAATTGGAACATGCAGGTTTAGGATTTACTATTATGGAAACATTCATGGACGAGGTTATAATAGACTCTACTTTAAATAGTGGAACTACAATAACTATGAAAAAAGCTATAAAAAAGAAAAAATCTATATAAATATTATTAATTAGTTGAAAACCCACATATATTTTGATACAATATATGTGGGTTTTTAGGTGATAAAATGATACATACAGTTAGTAGTAGTGATTCTAAAAAAAGATTAGATCTATATGTTTCTGAGATAGAAAAAAAATATACAAGAAGCTATATTAAAACACTAATAGAACAAGGAAAAATAAAAGTAAATGGTAAGATTGTTAAAGCAGGCTATTCTATAAAAGCAGAGGATCAAGTTCAAATTGATGATATTGAACAAAAAGTAGTCGAATCTGTGTCTGAGAATATACCACTTGACATTATTTACGAAGATGACGATATTATTATAATAAATAAGCCAAAGGGAATGGTAGTACATCCTGCCAATGGAAATTATACCGGTACACTTGTAAATGCACTACTATATTCACATATAGGTAAACTTTCGAGTATTAATGGGGTTATAAGACCAGGTATAGTGCACAGAATTGATAAAGATACAACTGGAATTTTAGTTGTTGCTAAAAATGATAATGCACACAAAAAATTATCTGATCAATTTAAGGTACATAGCATTAAAAGAGAGTATATAGCTCTTGTTAAAGGGATTATAAAAGAAGATAGTATTATTATTAATAAACCTATTGGTAGAAGTGATAAAGATAGAAAAAAGATGTCTACCAAAAGTAAGAAAACGAGAAATGCTATTACGCATATTAACGTTTTAGAGAGGTTTTATATTTCAAATGTAACTTTGGTTAAAGCTACTCTGGAAACAGGAAGAACACATCAAATAAGAGTGCATATGACAAGTATTGCACATCCTCTTGTGGGGGACGAAGTGTATTCAAAAAATGCAGATAACTTCAAAGTAAAAGGTCAAATGCTACATGCTATGACACTTGGATTTATTCATCCGACTACTGGTAAATATGTTGAATTTAGTTCTCCTTTAACAGGTGATTTTAGTAATTTAATAGATACACTTAGAAAAAAGGAAAAATAAATAAGGGATAGTAAGAATACTACCCCAAATCTATGTCAACATAAGGCCCTATGATATATTATAGTATATGAAATATAATATACAATGTGAAAGGAATATTATGAGATTAAATAAATATATTGCAAACTCTGGAGTTTGCTCAAGAAGAAAAGCTGATGAATATATATTGGATGGAAGAGTAAAGATTAATTCAAATATTGTTTATGAGCTTGGTACAAATGTGGATGAAAATAAGGATATAGTTGAAGTTAATGGACATGTAGTCAGACTTGTTCAAAAAAAAGTATATATTATGCTTAATAAGCCAGAAGGATATGTTACTACAGTAAGTGATCAATTTGATAGGCCTAGTGTTACCCAACTAATAAAAGAAGATATGAGAGTGTTTCCAGTGGGTAGATTAGATATGTATACAGAAGGACTACTATTACTGACTAATGATGGTGAATTTGCTAATAAACTAATGCATCCAAGAAACAAGATTGAAAAAACTTATTATGTTAGAACTTATGATAAAATAACTGTGGATTTTGTGGATAAGTTAACTAAAGGCGTTGATATTGGTGATTATATAACCAAGCCTGCAAAAGTAAAAAAGGTATCTGATAACGAGTTTGAGATTACAATATCTGAAGGAAAAAATAGACAGATAAGAAAAATGTGTGAAAGTCAAATGGTTAAAGTTAAATATTTAAAAAGAATAAGGGTAGGGAATTTAACACTTTCAGGATTAAAAGTAGGAGAGTATAGATTTTTGACAAAATCTCAAGTTGATAATATATAAAAAAAGAGCATTTAATGAACTATACCCCAAAAAGTGGAGTTAGTAAAAAAGCGCGAAAAACGAATAGAAAATTAATCTATTCGTTTTTTGTAATTTTGTGATATAATGTTGTTGGTGATATTTATGGCAAATAGATATAGTATTGAATTTAAATTGAGTGCATGCAAAGATTATTTTGGAAATTCTAAAGGAACTACCATGATCGCAAAAGAATTAGGGATACA
>JAOAHC010000002.1 GCA_026415435.1 Clostridia bacterium | reverse complement strand
TATTGTTTATTTTTCAATGTGCTTTAGTCGCGTTTGACGACTGTATTTATTTTAACACATATTTTAACTCTTGTCAACAATTTTTTGTGATTTTTTTATATTTTTTCTACATAACTCTCTCACTTATTTTTTGTCGATTTTAGTCTCAATTTGTGACGTGTTATATGATAACATTTTTTTATCACTTTGTCAACACTTTTTCTTAAAATATTTTAAATTTCTACAAGTATTACATCTTCACCTATCTTCTTTATCTTATTCCATGGTATAGTCACATTATTCTTTCCAAGCAAATTACTGAACAATTTACCTGTTTGCGCAACAACAATTGAATTAATTTCGCCATTTTCAAAATCAGCATTAACATCTACAACAAATCCTAGTATTTTACCATCACTTATACTTACAACTTCTTTTTGCTTAAAGTCTATTCCTCTTGCCATATAGTTCCCCCTATGCTATTATACGCAAAAAAATATTAAGTTATTACTAACTTAATATTTATATTTTATCTATTTTAAATTATTCTTTGTTTTAGACAATTTATTACTTCATCAAACCTCATTCCATTTGATGCTTTGAAGTAAACAACTGTATTTGAAGTTATATTATTATAAATATCCTTTATCATAGTATCTTTATTATCATACCATTTAGCAGAATTAACATATTGATTTGCATTCTCAATAATAAATCTTGAATTTTTTCCAAATGCAAATATTCTATCTATTGTAGTATTTTTAAACAATTCTCCTATTTTTATATGTAACTCTTGTGCATATTCTCCTTGTTCTAAGATATCTCCTATAACAACTATTTTGTTTTGAAAATTCAGATTTTCTAAACTATTAAGTCCAGATTTTACAGAATCAAAGCTAGCATTATATGCATCATCAATAAAAAGTATATTGTCTTTTAGTCTTATTTTTTCCATTCGTCTTCCAAAATTTTTATAATTCGAAAGTCCCTGAACAATATCTTCTACTGGAATCTTATATATTTCACCTATTCTAATAGCACATAAAGCATTATATACATTATGGTTTCCTATAGCATTTAAAGTAACGTTTATATCTTTATCATATATTTTTGTAGAAAAGGATATCTGTTCCTCGGTATATTTTATATTTTCTGCTTGACTATATACATATTTAATAATTTCATACTCTCTATTACTATCTAATTTTTGTAAGTATTTATCATCTCCATTTAATATAAGTTTGCCATTATGTTTTATATGACTAGTTATTTTCACCTTTTCTTCAAATATCTTTTCCTGACTACCAATAACGCCTATATGCGCAGTCCCTATCATAGTAATTATAGCTATGTCTGGAATAATTGCATAAGACAGTGGCTCCATTTCTCCAACATCTCCTATTCCAACTTCTAGTACACATATTTCTTGATCTTCTATTTTTAACAACATTATAGGAAGACCTATATCACTATTATAGTTTTTTTCCGTTTTAAGTACATTATATTTTGTTTCAAGTACACTTGATATTATCTCACGAGTACTGGTTTTCCCTACGCTACCAGTAACGGCCACGATTGGTACCTCAATATGTTTTTGTCTGTTATATCTTCCTATCTCAAGTAACGCTCTTTTAGTATCTAGAACTTCTATTATACATATATCACTATTAACCTTAATACTTTCATTAACAATGTGCTCTTTATTTATATGATTTGAATTTATGAAAAATCCAGATATTCCCTTGCAAACACAGTCAATTATGTAATCGTGTGCATCGCTTCTTTCGCCTATAAGAGGAATAAAAAAATCATCTAAATCAATAATTCTACTGTCAATTGAATAGTTTTTTATATTTTTTTTACCATCTCCATTTAATAATGTGCCTTCACTCGCTTTTTGAATTTCATATATATTTAGCATTACAAATCACTCCCTAATATGTATATGATTTTAACATAAGTTAAGTACTTTTTCAATATAACCAATATATGTATATTAAATAAAATATAAGGATACTAAAATTAAATCTTTAGTATCCTTAAAATTAATTACTCTCTAGTATGTAACTGTCCATGGTACTCTTCCTGAATAAGCATTAGATGTAGGAGCACTCACATATGTGCATCCGTACAAAGTTGCATACGAACTGCCTGTTCCATAGCTATAAAACGAGCTCGATACAGTAGTTGGAAAGTTACATCCATAGAATTTAGCATTAGTATTTATAACACCTGAATTTGCAGTAAATGCACATCTTCCACCTGCAACTCTACCCGTTAAATTAAAAACACAATAATACAAATCTACGTTTACACTACTTTTATTAAAAGAAATTCCTTGACCAGAAAAATTTATATTATATACTTTTGATGATATTGCATCTGTACCATATATAAATTCTGTACCTGATATTGTCACAGTACTAGGATTAGCCAGTATATCAACTGTTTTTGTTATTGTTAGCATAGTATATGTTCCATGCTTTAAAAATATCGCTTGATTTGCACCACTTGTTGAAATAGTATGAGCTTTAGTCAATGTTTTATATGGATTACCTTCACTTCCATCACCATATGTATCATTACCATAGTTAATATCTGCATAAATAATTCTACTATAACTTGCTAAATTCATGTCTTTTGAAACTGCAAATACTTTTGAAACCCACTCAGACCACATTCCAGTACTGTCCTTGACCCTTAGTTTCATGGTGTGTCCACCTATAGAAGCAATTTTACCACTAGGATTAGTAGTACTTACTGCATTACTATCTAGTTGCCACTCTGATTCCACAATTTGATCCGAATCAGGATCAGTTGATTGTGAAGAACTCCAAGTTATATATGTATTATCTGTAATAGTCGTTGTAGGCGACATAGTTATTACAGCTGTTGGTGGACTTCCTACATTAGTTACTGAATAATTAACTACTTCAGACCAGTTTGTCACCGCATCTTGAGCTTTAGCAGATATTGTACAGTTCTTAGTCACTGTGAACGAACCTGTATAATCTAACCAACTGCCTCCATCTATACTATATTTTTTCACAACACTGTCAACTGAATAGTTTATAGTTACTGTAACTGTAGGAACTCTGGTTGTTGGATTTACAGATACTACTGGATTACTAGGTGGTATTTTATCAATATTAGTTATTGTTATTGTAGATGCTTCACTTATATTACCTACTGCATCTTTTGCTCTTGCATATACTGTTGTATTATTTGTTGTAACTACTACAGGGGCATTGTATACACTCCATGTTGTTCCA
>JAOAHC010000001.1 GCA_026415435.1 Clostridia bacterium | reverse complement strand
TATTGTTTATTTTTCAATGTGCTTTAGTCGCGTTTGACGACTGTATTTATTTTAACACATATTTTAACTCTTGTCAACAATTTTTTGTGATTTTTTTATATTTTTTCTACATAACTCTCTCACTTATTTTTTGTCGATTTTCGTCTCAATTTGTGACGTGTTATATGATAACATTTTTTTATCACTTTGTCAACACTTTTTCTTAAAATATTTTAAAATTTGTGTAATAAAAAATCACAGTCTCTTATAACTATGATTTTTTACACACTTTTAGAACTATTTTAACTAAAATTTATATCCACACTTTGTACAAAACTTAACATCAAAATCAGATATTAGTCCACATTGAGGACATACTTTTTCTCTAGGAACTTCTTTTTTAGTCTCTACTACTTCTTTTTCTTCTTTTAATCTAATAGGTTTTTGTTTGCTACCGCAATTATAACAAAAAACACTATCTAAGGATATTACATAAGAACAGTTAGAACATTTTCTTAAATTCTTATTGTATAATACTTTCTTATTCATATCTTCAATTTCTTCTTTAAGCTTATCTATTTTCTTACACTCTTTAGTAAATACCTTACCTACATCTTCACCAGACAAATATGCTTCATAAACTGCTTTACCCATTGTCTCATGAGATTTAACTATTTCTTCTTCTTTATCAGATATAGTCATCTTAGCCTTAGTTTCTTCAATAAACTTACCAGACTTATCAGCAACAGTTTTATATGTCTCAGTAGCGGTTTCACCAACTTTTTGAGTTAATTCACCTATTTTTTTCATAAATTCCATATGAATCTACCTCCTTATATTATAGACTATACCATAAAACAAATAATTATTCAATACAAACCTAAAAATAGCTAGTTTTTCTTACTTATTACCACCTTATTATCTTTAACATCTACAATTGCTTCATCATTTTCCTTCACTGCTCCATCTAATATAGCCTCAGCAAATGTATCTTCAACATTACTTTGAATAGCACGTCTTAGAGGTCTAGCACCATAAGTTTCATCAAAACCAACTTTACTTATGTATTTTACTACCTCTTCACTAATAGTAATTTTTATGTTTTTTTGGCTAACCCTATTTTCAAACTCAGCAAGCATAAGTCCAGTTATCTTTTCAATATTATCTTTACTTAATTTTTTAAATACTATTATTTCATCTAGTCTATTTAAAAATTCTGGTCTAAACAATTTCTTTAATTCTGACATTACTTCAGATTTAGTTTTTTCATAATCTCTTTGACTATCCTCTTTACTTATAAAACCTATTTGTTTGTTTTCAGTTATATTTCTAGCACCGGCATTAGATGTCATTATTATAACAGTGTTTTTAAAATTTACTCTTCTACCATTAGAATCCGTAAGTCTTCCATCTTCTAATATTTGTAATAATGTATTAAATACATCAGGATGTGCTTTTTCTATTTCATCAAAAAGCACTATACTATATGGTTTACGTCTAACCTGCTCAGTTAACTGCCCCCCTTCGTTATATCCTACATATCCAGGAGGCGATCCTATAAGCTTTGATACACTATGCGGTTCCATGTATTCAGACATATCAAATCTAATCATAGCATTTTCATCGCCAAATAAATTTTCAGCTAGTGCTTTAGTAAGTTCTGTTTTACCAACACCAGTAGGCCCTAGAAACATGAAAGATCCTATTGGTCTTTTTTCATCCTTCAATCCAACTCTCGCTCTTTTTATTGCTCTTGCTAAAGATTCAACTGCCTCGTCTTGGCCTATTACTCTTTGTTTAAGAGTTTTGTCTAAATTCTTTAACTTTTCCGTTTCTGTTTCAGTAAGTTTGCTTACTGGTATTTTGGTCCATCTAGAAACTACATCACATATATCTTGCTCGACTATACGAACCTCTAAATTATTTTGTTCTTTTTTCCAACCAACTCTTATTGCACTAATTTCATCTTTTAACTTTCTTTCATCATCTCTTATTTTAGCAGCCTTTTCAAAAGATTGAGATATAATTGATTCTTCTTTCTCTTTTGATAACTTTTCTAACTTTAATTCTAAATCAGTAAGTGATTCAGGAGCAGTTACTGTTTTAAGTTTTATCTTAGAACATGCTTCATCAATTAAATCTATTGCTTTATCAGGTAAGAATCTATCATTAATATATCTTTCACTTAATATAACTGCAGCTTTTATAGCTTCATCTGTAATTTTTACTTTATGATGAGCCTCATATTTATCTTTTAATCCTTTTAAAATAGCTATAGTATCTTCTTTTGAAGGTTCATCAATTATTACAGTTTGAAATCTTCTTTCAAGTGCTGCATCTTTCTCAATATGTTTTCTATACTCATCTAATGTTGTAGCACCAATAATTTGTACCTCACCTCTTGAAAGCAAAGGTTTTAAAATATTAGCCGCATCCATCGCACCTTCTGCAGCACCAGCACCAATTAAAGTATGTAACTCATCTATAAATAATATAACGTTTCCAGATTTCTTTATTTCTTGTAGTGATTTTTTAAGTCTTTCTTCAAAATCACCTCTATATTTTGCTCCAGCTACCATAGATGACATATCTAATGAAACCACCCTTTTATTTTTTAAAACTTCGGGTACCTTAGAATCAATTATCATTTGAGCAAGACCTTCTACAACTGCTGTTTTACCAACGCCAGGTTCTCCAATTAAAACAGGATTGTTTTTTGTTCTTCTACTAAGTATTTCTACTATTCTTTGAATTTCATTTGTTCTTCCTATTACAGGATCAACCTTCCCATCTTTTGCCATAGAAGTCAAGTCTTTACCATACTGATTTAAAGTAGGCGTATTTGCACTTAACCCTTGAGAATTACCAGATAAGTTATTTATGGGCGAATCATCACTCAGTAATCTAAGTAGGTCAGTAAATATTTTTTGTGGGTCAATGTTTGCATCAATTAATACTCTAACTGCAACGCTATCTATTTCTCTCATTAATGAAAGTAGTATATGTTCTGTTCCAACATAATTGTGTCCCATTCTTTTTGATTCTCTTACACTATTTTCTATAATCCTTTTTGCTCTTGGAGTAAATTCAACATTTTCATCACTTTCCTTTGTGTTCATTACTCCGTCTATTCTTAGGATTTCTTCCTCAACATATTCAGGAGTTAACCCTTGACTAGAAAGTATATTTGCTGCAAGTCCTTCCTTTTCTTTTATAAGACCATATAATATATGTTCAGTACCTATAAATGAATAGTTATGTTCAACCGAGAACTCCTTTGATAAATCTAATACTCTTTGCGCTCTTTCAGTAAATTCATACATATTAATCAATCTCCCTTCTTATATATTCTGCCCTCTTTATATTTTCTTCATATTCTGACATGTCTTGTTTTAATATTGTTTTTAACATATTAGTATTTGAATTTATAATTAAACCTTGTACTTTATCTAAAGAAACATTTTTTATAATCCCCATAGCTACTCCAAGTCTTAATTTTGATAAAAGTTTTATAGATTCTTCATTAGATACAAGTCTTGCATTTTTTAAAACTCCGTATGTTCTATATATCTCATCTTCTATCTGAATACTATTTTCAAGTAAAATATTTCTTGCTTTTCTTTCTTGAATTACTATCGAATAAACTACATCTTTTATTTTAATCATAGTAGATTCTTCACTCTCACCAAAGTTTTTTTGATTAGATATCTGAAACATATTTCCATCCCCAGTCGTATTTTCACCATATAATCCTCTAACAGCCACACCCATACTACTTGCCTCTTCTAGTATTTTGGTCAAATATCCAAGTCTTGCAAGTGCCGGCAAATGAACCATAACAGATACCCTCATGCCAGATCCCACATTTGTAGGACATGCTGTAAGATATCCATAGTCATCGTTTGATGCAAAAGATAATTTTTCTTCTAGTTTATTAGTGAAACTAGATAACTTATTATAGCAGTTTTCTATATTTAATCCGCTTTCAAAAGCTTGTATTCTTAAGTGATCTTCCTCATTAACCATAGCCACTAGTGTATTATCATTATTAGAAACTATAGCACCTGTTTCTACATTATCAGCAAACTCTTTAGAAATAATATGTTGTTCTATAAGGCTATGTCTTGTAATTTCGTCAATATCAGCCATTTTAAATAACTTATATTCTTTTTTATCTAAAACCATATTTATACTGTCTATGAGTTTTAATGAATCTGATTTTGTAATATGATTCGGAAAATTATATCCACTTAAATTTCTAGCATACCTTATCCTTGTTGATACTACTACATCTGAATCATTTGAAACTTGTTTCCACCACATAAATTTCACCTTCTATTTTTCTAATTTTCTTATTTTATCTCTTATAACTGCCGCCTTTTCATATTCTTCATTTTTTATATAATTTTGTAACTCTTCTTTTAGTTTATCTAGTTCACTAATATTTGATGTAGATTTTGTACTTGGTTTTGATTTTAAACTTGCATTTACATGCTTATTTTTACCATGTAATTTAATTAAAATCTTATCTAATCTATCTCTAAATGAAGTATAACATTCTGGACAACCAAATAAGCCTGTTTTAGTATATTCATCAAATAGATATCCACATTTTATACATTTTAAATATTCACTTTTATTATCTATATATTCTGGGATATTAACAAAAATAGGTGAAAACATACTAGAAAAATCAGTAAAACCCAAATTTTTAGCACATTCCGAGCAAAGTAATATTTCTTTCTTCTTTCCATTAATACTTTCGTAATATCTTACATTAGCTTCTTTTTTTCCACAACTTTGGCATTTCATATAATCATTCCTTTCTATATTCCTATAGACAGTTTATAACCATACATTTAAAAATGTCTGCCCTTACTTTATCTTTGTCTAAAATACTAACATTTTCTAGACTCTTATCAGAAATTGCAGACTTTATAAGTTTAACTGTCCTACTGTCGATAATATTATATCCCAAAAGATTTTGCAAGTAAACATCCGCGACACTTTGCGACAATTTACTACCCATTTTGTCAAGAATATTGGTTATATATTCTTGTTCTTCTAAATTAACCTTACATATTCTAAGACAACCTCCACCACCTCTCCTGCTTTCTACATAAAACCCTAGTTCTGGTATAAAACGAGTAGCGATTACATAATTTATTTGTGAAGGAACACATTTAAACCTTTCTGCAAGCATGCTTCTTTTTATCTCAAGCACTTCATTTTGCGTTTCAACCATCATTTGTTTTATATATGACTCTATTACATCAGATAAATTCATATTAGCCTCCCATATTTTAACTTTGACTTTCTTTGACTATTATTATATACCTACTTATTATATTTGTCAAGTAGTAAATTATTAAAATAAACTTACAAAAAAGATCGCTAAGTTTCACTAACTTATACGATCTTCTATAACCATTTCTATAATAATAATTACATCTTTTTAAGTGTTAAAATCTTAATATTATTTGACTCTTTCATAACAGTAACTTCATATGTTTTATCAATTTGACTTTTATCATATTTTAATATATCTGGATCAAAAGAATATTCTTCTGATGATTTTAATGTAACAAATTTAATAGTGTATGTATCTACTTTACTATTATGCACAACACTTTCTACTTTTGGTACAATAACTTCAACTTGTCTAAACTTGTGTATATAATATCCACTATTCGTAGACATAGTTTTATAACTATCTGCAGTTACATTAACATCAAAATTACTATTTACTGCTTTAGTTAAATAATCTAAATTAACGTAAACAGTATTTGTTTTATTATTGTCAATAGTTGCATTTTTTATATAATTTTTGTAATCGTATAACTGAGCCCATTCACAAATCATTTCAGCCATATCCTCATATGTAATACTAGAATTTACATCTGTATATTTAACTTGAATCAACGGTGCAATTTTTTGATTTAAAAACTCATTCCAATTAGTTTTATCTGCATCATCAAGAGTTCCGTTTGGTAATTTCCCATTATAATCATTTATTTTTATTTGTGAATTATTAGTAGTATCTAGATTATTATCTTTCTTATTTAATAAAATCACTGAAAAAACAACAACTATTATTATAATTAGTGCTAAAAAAAGCACTAACGACCTTCTCATCACTCCATTTTTCGAACCGCTACATTGAAAATTTTCCTGTTCCATACCCTTCCTCCATATAATACTTTAAGTAATATACTAATATATTACTATATTTTTATTTCTTTTACAATAGTTATAACAATAACTTATAATAATTTTAAAACTATATTTTGTATGTAATCTAATAATAAAAAAATAGTACTAAGCTTTCACTTAGTACATTTAATTATTTTCTTATATTTAATTTAGAGATTATATCTCTATATCTTTCAACATCATTAGCTTCTAGATATTTTAAAAGTCTTTTTCTTTTACCTACCATGATTAACAATCCACGTCTTGAATGTTCATCTTTATTATGAATTTTTAAGTGTCCAGTTAATTCATTAATTCTTTCAGTAAGTAAAGCAACTTGTACTTCTACTGAACCAGTATCTTTATCAGCTCTAGCATATGTTGATAGTATTTCTGCTTTTCTTTCTTTAGTCATTTTAGTTTCCTCCTTTTTTACCATTTAGCCTATAACCAAGAAATAATATGAGGTATATTAAATCTGAGTAATAGGTATTTATATCAACTTGAACATTTTACTGTATCAAGTAATATTCTATTTATATGCAGCAATATAATTGTATGAATTCACAGGTGTTCCATTTATTCTTGTTTCAAAGTGTAAGTGGTTACCTGTAGAATAACCTGTTGTACCCATATACGAAATTTGTTGTCCTTGTTTAACTGTTTCTCCTGCTGAAACTATTATTTTACTATTGTGAGCATACCATGTAGAAAAACCATTTCCATGATTTATTATTACAAGATATCCATATCCACTAGCATTCCAACCAGAAAAAGTAACAACTCCATCTTTATATGCATATATAGGATCACCTGATTTACCAGCTATATCCGTACCTGTATGCATACTAGACCCTCTCCAACCGAAAGGCGAAGAAATATATCTAGAAGATGTAGGCCATATTCCACCTTGTGCTAATGCATTATTTGCAACTTCAGCACTTACAGCAACATTAGCCGTAGTACCAACAGTTTTTGTAGGTGTATACTTTTTAATAACATTCTTTGTATTAGGTGTAACAACTTCTTTATTTCTGCTTACTATATCTCTTACTATACTATCTGCTCTTTCTATAGTTGTAATCTCACCAGTTTCTGCAACCTTTTCAGGTGTTACATCAACATTAAGCTTAGCAACTTCGGTTTTAAGACTAGCAGCATATTTATTTGCTTCATCGCTAGTATTAAATGTCATTGCTTTTTGCCCATTAACTGCTACATTGTATATTGTGTATTCAGTTTTTAGCTCAGCTCTAAGATTAGTATATACATTTTGATCAGCTATTAACGAATCTCTAACATAACTTGTAGCAAACGTTGGATCACTTTCTAAATAAACTTTAACATCAGTATTTATTTGCTCTTTTTCAGCAACTAAAGTATTATATACCTCATCAAATTGCTGTTTGTTTGCAAAATACCCTATAAATTTTTCACCTATACTTACTTTTACAGTAGGTTTATATACATTCATTATAGTAATAAATACTGAACAAAATATAAGTACTAATAAAACTACTACAAAGAATATAAATCTAAGGGTTTTAATAACACCGCTTATTTTCCATATTAAAAATTTGCACCTTCCTTTTAGGTCACTTATAATATTATAACATAAATTAAACAATATGTCAAATTTAATACAAATTAAATTTATTCAACCTCTATGTTTGAACTTGATTTTATCATATACTACATTATATGTCAAGCATATTACAAAATTTTATTTTTTTCCAATTTGTCCACGTTTTTTAGTAAATTTATAGCTTGTTTTAATAAAAACAATAAAAAATATCCGGTTATATTACTAACCAGATATTTTAAATTCAATTTGCTACATGAATTTCTTTTTCTCTTTTTACCATTTTTTTTGAAAATTGTAATCTTCTTTTTCCTGAATACGAAAACATCGTTTTAATCTGTTCTGCTTTTATCCTAATTTGTATCTGTAATTTATCCAATAACCAACTTCCAGAAACTATAACAATTGCAACAAATAAAAGGGATTCAAAAGAACTAATTACATTGTTAATAACAGATAAGTGTAACACACGACATAACCTTGCACCAACAAAAACTACTGTTAAAAACATAGCTACCTGTAACATCATTTGGAAAAAAAGCTTTTTCATATCTTAATCTCCTTTTCTACTGCAATCGCAGTATACAATTATATTTTTTAAAATACTTTACATAATATATAGTTAATATAATTATACCACATTTTATTTAAAAAATCAAATATTATGTGAAATAAATTTTAATTATGTACTATTTTTACAACTTTCTTACTTTTTATCATCCTACTATTTATTTTTTCGTCTTTTTATTGTATAATATATATATAAGACATATACATATATATATTATATGTGTTTTTTGAAAGGAGGACCTTGTATGGAACTATTACCAATTTGGGCTATTTGGCTAATACTATGCGGTATTTTCTTTATAATAGAAATAGCTACTATCTCATTTCTGTTTCTATGGCCAGGTATAGGTGCTTTTATTGCATTTATAATCTGCATTTTCGGATTTGACTTAAAAGTCCAGATTTCCGTATTTGCATTTATATCAGTAATTTTAATAATATTCACTAAACCTCTAGTTAAAAAAATATTCAAAATGAAAGATGTTCCTATGAATAATAAATCAGTAATAGGTAAAAATGGTGTAGTACTTAAAACTATTGATAATAAATCTGGTAAAGGTCAAATTAAAGTATCAGGTGAAGTTTGGTCGGCTAGATCAATTAATGAAGATATTATAGAAGAAGGCACAACTGTACTAATAGATTCAATTGATGGCGTAAGATTAAATGTAAAGAAAGTTTAATTTAGGAGGAATTTTTTATGGAATTATTTTTCGTTATTCTACTTATATTTGTTGGAATTATAGCTTTACTTTCAATTAAAGTTGTAAGACAATCAGAAGTATATATTATAGAGCGTTTTGGTAGATACCACGCTACAGCTGAAGCTGGTCTTAACTTTATACTTCCTTTTATAGATAAGGTAAGAGCTGTTGTAAGTTTAAAACAACAAACTATGGATGTACCACCACAAGGTGTTATTACAAAAGACAACGTAACTATAACAATAGACACTGTTGTGTTCTATCAAATAACTGAACCTATGAAGGCAGTATATGAAATAGAAAGTTTACAAAAGGGTATTGGTTATCTTGCTATTACTACTATTCGTGATATAGTTGGTAAAATGGATCTAGATAGTACATTTAGTTCAAGAGATTCAATAAATCTTCAATTAAGAGAAGTTCTAGATGAAGCAACAGACAGATGGGGATGTAAAGTTGATAGAGTTGAAATAAAAGATATAAAACCACCTGTTGATATTCGTGATGCTATGGAAAAACAAATGAACGCTGAAAGAACTAAAAGAGCTCTTATATTAGAAGCTGAAGGTAAAAGACAATCAGATATTACTTTAGCAGAAGGTAAAAAACAAGCTACTATATTAGAAGCTGAAGCTGAAAGAGAATCAAGCATTAGACGTGCACAAGGTTCAAGAGAAGCTAAAATATTAGAAGCTGAAGGTACAGCAGATGCTATAAAAAAAGTTGCAGATGCTAAAGCAAAAGAAATTGAACTTGTATATAATGCAATAATGAATTCTAAACCAGACCAAAATTTAGTTGCTTTAAAATCATTAGAAGCTTTAGAAAGAGTTTCTCAAGGAAGTGCAAACAAAATATTTATTCCTTTTGAAGCTACAAAAACTTTAGGTTCGATAGGTGCAGTTGCTGATGTTTTAAAATCAGATAATAAATAATTAATTATAAAGTAAGGTGCATAGATTTAAGTCTATACACCTTTTATTTACGTACTAATAGTTTTTTCAAAAATAGTATATTCTACTGGAAAATCTTTTTTGAATACATGAATCAATTCATTCATGTATTCTTTTCTTGCCTCTTCATTTTTTTCAATGTAATTTTTATGGAACCATAGATGAGTACAAACCTGATCTTGATCAAATTTATTAAATATCCAGTCTCTTTTTTTATCTTGCATTGTAAATTTGAACTGTTTTGGACTCCATATACATTGAATAAGAGGACTTATAGAAAATCTGTATTTGGTAGCAAGCTCTACCGGTAATACCTGCTCCATATATAAGATTTCAGGAGTTGCGTAACTACCATCAAATTTCCTACCACTCTTTAACATAAACTTAACTGCCTCATCAGTAAACATATTTTTAAATTTTTCATTTAAAAATATAGTCACTGACATATTAATTCCCTTTTTTATTACATTTTCACATTCATTAAAATCGTATGATGGGTCTACTATAATTTTCGGTCTTCCTGGATAGTTTTTATCCCCTTGTTCTATGCTCTCCCAATGAGTAAAAATCAGCGAATGTTTTGGATTTAGATTTAGTTTATTCCAAACAATAATATCAGTATCAATACAAGCAAAAGGAGCTTTATGAAGTGAGTAACAATAGAATTTTGCAGCAGACCAAAATACTGCATGATCAATCCGTGGCATTTTTTCAGATATGTTATCTAGAGTACGTTCAACACTATCCCAAAATCCTATAAAACCCTTTTTTTCCAAAACTTGATAAAAATTAGAATCTGTGTGCAATGTTATTGTCCCATTTGTTTTACGCCACTGAAGTGCGGACAAACAAAGTGTTGCTAGCATATAGTCTGGATAAAAGATTTTTTTGTTAATATCTTCATCCCCACTTATACTTCTACCCATTTGCATAGGTTTACTACTAAAACAATGTATCGCATGCATATATAAGCCTCCCTTTATATTATTCGTTAACACGGTGCATAAAAAAAGCTATATTTGCTCTTTGCAGGCTTAAAACCAATCTTTGTTATGTGCTCCCCTATTTCTTTTAATGTTTCTTGACTAAATTCCTCATTTGCCATTATCCAAAAATTTATAGAAGATTCAATCAAATATTTTGCTAGCTCACATTCCATCTTAATTACTGAATTGTATTCATAGTTATTAACATATTGAACATACTGACAAACACCACCGCATAAATACCTAGCCCAACAACTTTTGCAATCTGTCAATTTTTCATCAAAAGTCACAAAAGGTACTTTAAAATTGTTATACTGTTCATCTTTTCTGGTATCTGCAAGCATCATTTCTTTTACTCCATTAAATGAATCGCAGGGATAAATACAAGCATCATTACCTACACTGTGTATATGTTCACCAGCTCCACACCTTTTTACAATAACTCTGTCTCCCATGAAAACTCGTATGAAAAATCTGCCTGCATAGTCAAGTGGCATAAGCATGGATTTTAAATATGATATATCTCCTGCCTTAGCTTTCTTATATATATATTTAAAAAGTACTTTATACCCATTTTTGAGTAAATGAAAGTCACTCATATTCAGTGCAAAATCTTTATTAGAGGATGCTCTTACTGGTTTAATAACTACATTATGTATATCCATATTATGAATAAAATGTAAGAAGGTTCTTTTAATGTTTAAACTTTGAGCAGTAACTACACAAGAAACTCCAATTTGTACAGGCCAATCCATAGATCTTAACAGTTTTATTGATTTGACTGTTTTTTTATAAGCACCTTTTCCAGTCTTGTCTACTCTTATTTTATTGTTTACTCTTTCACAACCATCCAAGCTAAATCCAACATAAGGATTATTTTCTTTAAGCCATAATAGTTGCTCTTTAGTTATACCTAGGCCATTTGTTAAAAAACCAAAAGAAGTGGATATGTTACAACTTTTGTGATAATAGGTCAGTAAATAATGCATACGTTGATAATCTTCAAAATCAGTAGTAGGTTCTCCTCCTATGTAGTTATCTAAATGAAGATTTATTTCTGTATTACCCGTAATAACATGATTTGCTATTTTTATTACCTCTTCATCTGATAATCTAGTAACCTCTTCAAATTCATGACCTGAAAAACAATACTTGCATCTAAGATTACATCTTCTTTTCCCAAGAAGTGAAAGTATTACATCATTCATATTGGATATTTTTACGTATTTTGAAGAAGTAAGAGCTAGGAACTCCTTTGATTTTTGTCTTTCCCATGATCTAAGCATATTGAAATATTCAAGTGTACTATATGAAAAGTCTTCGGTTAATTTTTTGATATCATATGTTTCATACGCTTCAATCATTTTAAAATAATCATCTGATATCTTAATATATGACCTATCACATGTTTTAAATAGAAATTTGCCTCTACTGGTTTCAAACACGTGTATATTTTTTTTGTCTTTGCTTCCATAGTCTAGTATGTCCCGCTTAATGTATCTTTCTTTATTCACAACATCTCTTGCATATTCTTTTAAATCTTGGATAATTAATTTAATTATACCGTTATAATTAGAATTATCTAATTCATATGACTTATCTACGTCTTTTGAATTAAAACTAAGTTTTATTGTGAAATCTGGATATTTATAGCTTTCTATAACAGAAAAAACTTTTAAATATTCTTCAGTGCTAATTGCAAAATTCACTTCATAACCAGATGATTTCAAGTTATCTAGAACCTGAGCAATACAAGAATTTACTTGCATAGGTGAAATATCCGATCCAAAATTTACATTGATATTAACTGTTTGTTCATTTTTGCATGCCACATAATATGGAAAATTTGCAAGATCAATTTTAGCTTTTTTTAAATCATTAATAATTTCGATTAACTGTTCTGAAACTTTTGACGTAATGATTATTAAATCAAAATCAGATAATATTTCAGCTACGTTTTGATATTCAATTTGCCCAACATCAAAATTCTCAATAAAATAATTACATCCCAGACCTCCCTTTTGCTCATATACCCATATCATTGGTACAAAACTAAATAAATTTTTAAACCTAGACATAACATCACTTTCATAAATTGAACTTCCTACGACTACTGCTTTTGTCATAAACTATACCCCCTATTTTTTGTTATCACTGTTTATGTTAAAATGTAATAGTATGATCACTTAACACCTCCATCCAATTAATTTAAATCAGATACTTTAAAAATTATAGTAAGATTTTACCATAGTTATCTTATTTTGTAAAGCAAATTACAAATCTGTACATAAAAAATCCTATACACTGCTTTAATACAATATATAGGATTAATATATTTTTTTACTTAGTTGTTAATTCAACAACCTTATTTAGAACATCACCATATTTTCCAAGTAATGTCTCGTGCTTATTTAATAAGAAATCTTCCTTGGATACATTTTTTGTACTTTCTATATTTTTATATCCGTCATTTGTAATAATTGTAGCTGATATTTCACTAAATTCATCATTAAATAATTTTATTACACTAGCTGCATTTAATTTTACTAGGCCATTTATTTCTTCGGTTTGGAAAATAAAGTCTTCTATATTTCCATCAAATTCATATACATATATATTAGAAAAAGCCCTATCTCTAAACACTTCTCCGTTGTCCTTAACTTTATCCAACTTAAATATATAAATATTAACTAAATTAGCATTGTTGTATTCAATATTTATACCTATTTCTTCTTTAATTTCTCTACCAAAAGCCTCTTTTAGATTTTCACCTGCAAGTACATGACCTGAAGCTGTGGTGTAAAATTTATTTTCTTCTTTTCTAATCTGAAAATATATATTGCCACATTTATCATATATCCAGCAGTGAACTGTATTATGCCATAGAGCATTTTCATGAACGTGAGATCTCGAATATGTTCCTACAAAATTTTTATTTTCATCGTAAGTATCTATATATTCCATATCTTCCTCCAATATATATTAGTTTTCAGCTGTTCTAGTAAGTATTGGTACTATTTGTTTTTTTCTTGAAACTACTCCAGGTAAGAAAGCATTATCATTTTCTAATTTAATCTCATATGCTTTTTCAACTAAATCAGATCTTCTACCTAAAGCTATTATTTGAGAATTATTTTCTATAACATCAGTTATAGCTACAACAAATAACTCTAAATTCTTTTCATCTATTCTAGCATTCATTCTTTCTTTTATTTCAGCTAGTCTAACTAACATATCTGGTATACTTGCTGTATTAATTTGAGCAACTTCAGATTTTAATGTTCCAAACATAAATTCCTTAGAATCTATACTTATTAGTTCTTCTGCAGTAAGATCACTTAAATCTGTTCCCGCCTTTAACATATCAAGACCATAAGAATGAACATCAACATTTGCTATTTTTGAAAGTTCGTTTGCTACATCTATGTCAACTTTTGTACATATAGGTGATTTAAATAGCAACGTATCAGAAATAATAGAACTTAACATTAAACCTGCTATTTTAGGATCTATTTCCATACCATTTTCTTTATACAATTTATATAATACAGTAGCTGTACTTCCGAACTGGCTCAGCTCTATAAAAGATAGGGTCTGCTGTTTTAAAATTTTCAATTCTATGATGATCTACCACTTTAGTTATAACAGCTGATTCAATTCCACTTATACTTTGACCAAATTCATTGTGATCAACTAGTATAACTTGATCCACACCTTCTAAATTTTCTATTAGACGTGGTTCTGCTACACCAAATTTTCCAAGTACATATTTAGTTTCCTTATTAATATTACCTATTCTAACTGCTTCTACTTCATTTCCTAGTTTTGCTTCAAAATCTGCCATTACTACTGCAGATACTATTGAATCTGTATCCGGATTTTTATGTCCAAATGTAACTACTTTTGCCATTTTAATCTTCCTTTCATCTATACTTTAACTATTATTATTTTATAATACTTATTTATAATTTTCAATATAACTTTATAAAATTTATACTTCTTTTATATTTTCATTACCAAATCTTTCGCAAAGAAGCTTTTTTACTGGTTCACTTGAATCCAACCAATATTCTCTACTCAACATTTTAACTTTATTTGTCCCATCATAATATAAATATACTGGTGTTGTTCCATAATAGTTTTTTGATAACTCTTTTATATTTTCAATGATAAGATTATCCAAATCAAATTTATCCTTTGGTACCCTTATATATAGTTTTGAACTCTTATTTTTAATTAATGGTTTTATATCATTTACTAGTATCTTACCAATTTCATTTTCTTTTAAGCTAATTTTTCCTCTTACTTCTACAAATTCATCAACCTTTAAAAGACTATTAAATTTTTGAAATACTATTGGAAATATAACTGCTTCTATACCACCATATATATCATCAATTTGTGCAAACATCATTTGTTTGTTATTCTTAGTGCTAAGAAGCTTAAGTGATGAAATTATTCCACAGTAAACTACATCTTTCCCATCATATTCTACATTATCATAATTTTGATCTTCAGAATTAATTGTATCCATACCTACATTTAAATCTATACTTCTTATAGTAGAAAACTTTTCAATATATTCTCTATGTTCATCTAATGGATGACCAGAAATATATACACCTAACATTTCTTTTTCCATAGCTAACATCTCTTTTTTTGTAAGTTCCTTGCTACTTTTCCTTATTTTAAGTTTAGTACTTTCAAATTCAGGTGTACTATCAAATAGATTTATTTGATTAGCATAATTTTTTCTTCTACTTTGCAATATACCATCAATAATAGTTTCATAATTATCTAATAAATCATACCTTGTTACATCTTTTTCTATATCATCAAAGCATCCTGATTTTACTAAACTTTCTATACATTTTTTATTTATTGACTCTTCAGATATTCTTTCACAAAAATCAATAAAACTAGTATACTTGCCATTTTGTTTTCTCTCATTTACTATATTTTCTATAACATTTTCTCCTACATTTTTTATAGAAGAAAGTGCAAATCTTATTTTGTTATTTATAACTGCAAATCTACTGTAACTTTCATTTATATCAGGCTTTAAAACCTCTATATTCATGAATTTACATTCATATATATATTCTGCGATCTTATTTAAATTTCCAAGCATACTATTCATTGATGCTGCCATAAACTCATGAGGATAATATGTTTTTAAATATGCTGTTTGGTAAGATATAACGGCGTAAGCTGCTGCATGAGATTTATTAAATGCGTATTTTGCAAACTCAGCCATCTCATCAAATATTTTGTTTGCACTAATTTCGTCAATACCGTTTTTTAAAGCACCTTCAACAAATAACTCTCTTTCTTTGTTCATCACATCTATTTTCTTTTTGCCCATTGCGCGTCTTACTAGATCCGCTCTGCCTAAACTATATCCTGCTAAATCCCTAAAAATCTGCATTACTTGTTCCTGATAAACCATACATCCATATGTAACTTTGAGTATAGGTTCAAGAGAAGGATGTGTATATTCTATATTTTGTGAATTATTTTTATTTCTTATATACCTTGGTATTTGATCCATTGGTCCAGGTCTATACAAAGAAAGCATAACTGTTATATCTTCTAAACAGTCTGGTTTTAGCTCACGCATCATTTGCTTAAACCCACTACTTTCAAGTTGAAATACACCATTAGTTTTACCTTCTGTAAGTAGTCTAAATACATTTGGATCATTCATCTCGGTTCCAAAATCTACATCTACATTATGGATCTTTTTAATTAATTTTAAAGCATTTTTTATAACAGTTAAAGTTCTAAGTCCTAAAAAGTCCATTTTAAGAAGTCCCAATTCTTCCAAAACAGTCATTGAAAACTGAGTTGAAACTACATTTTGATTTAAATATAGTGGTACATAACTATCTACTGGATCTTTAGTTATAACTACACCTGCTGCATGAGTTGATGCATGTCTTGGCAATCCTTCTGCTTTTATAGCGTAGTCGATAACTTTTCTAGTTTCTTCATCATCTTCATACATTTTGTACAAATCTTCATTTAGTTTAAGTGCTTTCTCAATTGTCATTTTTAGTTCTTGAGGTATCATCTTTGCAATTAAATCAGCTTTCTGATAACTAATATTTAAAGCTCTAGCTATATCTCTTATGGCAGCTCTTGCAGCCATTGTTCCAAAAGTTATAATTTGAGCCACATGGTCTTGTCCATATTTTCTTGCTACATAATCTATTACTTCTTGTCTTCTTTCATAACAAAAATCTATGTCAAAATCAGGCATACTTATTCTTTCTGGATTTAAGAAACGTTCAAATATTAAGTTAAATTTAATAGGATCTATGTCGGTTATTTCAGTTACATATGCAGCAACTGATCCTGCTCCGCTACCCCTACCAGGGCCCACGGGAATACCTTCACTTTTAGCGTAATTTATAAAGTCGGCTACTATTAAGAAATAGTCTATATATCCCATTTTGTCTATAACGCTTATCTCGTAATTTAATCTTTCTTTAGCAACTTCATACTCTATACTATCTATATATCTTTTTTTTAATCCATCGTAGCATAGTTTTGTAAAATATTCTAAATGAGATATCTCTTCTTCAATTTTAAATTCAGGTAATATTATATTTCCAAACTCAAAGCTAACATTACACATATCAGCAATTTTTACTGTATTTGATATTGCTTCCGGAAAGTTTAAAAATGAATTAGTCATTTCCTCTGGGCTCTTTACGTAAAACTCATTTACTCCAAAACTCATTCTACTTTCATCATCAATTGTCTTTTTAGTCTGTACACATAATAGTACTTCATGGAAATCATAATCATCTTTAGTTAGATAATGACAATCATTTGTTGCAACTAAGCCAATATTAAATTCTCTTGAAAGTTCTATTAGTTTTTGATTTACTAATATTTGTTCTCTTAATTTATTGTCCTGAATTTCTAAATAATATCTATCTTTTCCAAAAATACTAACAAATTCTTGTATTGTATTTTTTGCTCCTTCTATATCACCTGCAGTTATTTGTCTTGGAACTTGTCCCGCAAGACAAGCAGATAAACATATAAGCCCTTCACTATATTTTTTTAATACTTCCATATCAATTCTTGGTTTATAGTAAAAACCTTCTGTATACGCGATGGAATTTAGTTTTACCAAATTTTTGTATCCAGTTTCATTCATTGCAAGTAATATTAAATGGTTAGGTTCTGTATCCACCTTCCCTTCTTTATATAACCTGCTTCTAGGTGCCATATACATTTCTGATCCAACAATTAACTTTATGCCTTCTGCTACACATTTTTTGTACATTTCAATTACTCCAAACATGTTACCATGATCAGTTATTGCTACATCTTTCATACCTAATTCTTTTACTTTTAAAACTAAGTCATCTATCCTATTTGCACCATCTAGTAAACTGTACTCTGTGTGCATATGTAAATGTACAAAATCCATAAGTCTCACCTACTTTTTTATTATAGCTATATTATACTAAAATATCTGAACAAAGTCTATATTTTGCGTTAAAATTTAGCATATATAGATCTATTCCTAAACTATTTCCTTTCTTAAACAAAACATCATATATATGTTAGGTATAGCCATTAGGGCATTAGCAATATTAGATAAGCTCCAAACACTTCCAACAGTTGATATGCAGCCAATAAAAATGCATGTTACATACAATAATTTATATGTTATTTCGTATGATATTTTTGATTTAAATAAATACTTTACACCTGATGCCCCATAATATGACCAACAAGGTATAGTTGCAAGTGCAAACGCTGTAATTGAGAAAGTAAGCATTAGATTGCCGTAAGGAATTCTACTAAATATTTCACTTACTAGTATGACAGGATTATTAGTAATATCATATACTCCACTTGCTACAACTAATATTCCGGTAAATGTACATAATAGTACTGTATCTATAAATACACTAGTAGATGATATTATGGATTGCTTTTTTATATTATTTTCCTTAACCGTAATGTCAAACAGCGGTGAACTTCCAAGACCAGCTTCATTTGAAAATAGTCCTTTCGAAAGCCCTTCTTTCATAGCTATTATAGCTATACTACCTAATACACCTCCTGAAACTGATGTAAATTTAAACGCTTCTGTAATTATAAGTGAAATAGCATTTAATATGTTTGATCTAAAAATATATGCTAGACCTACACACATAATAACATATACTACTGTTGTTATAGGTATAATAGCAGTACTTATATTTGATATTTTTCTTTCGTTTCCAAATACAGTATATGCGCAAATAATAGTAACACAAATTGCTACTAGATTTATATTAATATCAAATGTATTATATATTGAAGAAGATATTGCATTTGATTGTATCATTGATCCCATACCGAATGTTGCAAGTATAACTGATATTGCAAAAAAACTTGCCAACTTAGTATTACCTAGTCTGTCTTTTAATATATACATTGCACCCCCTACGTATCCTTTTTTAGTTCTTTTCCTATACTTTAAAGCAATATATGTTTCTGCATATTTAGTTGAAACAGCAAATAAACCTGATATACATATCCAAAAAATGCTACCAGGTCCCCCTATTATAACGGCAGTACTTACTCCAATTATATTGCCAGTTCCAAGTGTACCTGCAAGTATTGTCATAAGCGATTTAAAAGAGCTAATTCCCTCAGCACTATTTTTCTTATCGGATATAAGCATATTTTTAATACCTTTTGGTAGGTTTTTTTGTGGAAATTTAAGCTTAATTGTAAAATATATATGTGTAATCATAAGTAATGCTATAAGAGGTAAGCCCCAAATTAGAGCTTCTATTTTAAATATAATATTTTCCATAATACACCTTTATACATAATTGAACTTAGAATAATAAACAAAAAAGTAGAGAACCATATTTAAAATATAGTATCTCTACAAAATTTTATTCTTTTTTTACTTAAGCTTATACAAAATTCTCCTTTAATTTTGTAACAATTATAGTAACATCATCTTTAAGTTTATTCTCATTTTGTTTTTGTACAGCTGAATATAAGTCATCTAGTATAAGATTTGTACTTTTATTAATATTTATTTGTTTTAAATATCTTGTAAAATAATTATCATTTATATCCATATTATCGTTTACAACACCATCACTTATTTGAACAATTATAGCGTTACTTTTTAATTTTTTTATTATAGGAATATAGTCATTTTCATCCACAAGACCTATTGGTACACTAAACGGACATATAACTGATAACTTGTTATCTTCTAATATATACGTAGGTGCTGCTCCAAATTTTATAAATTCAGTATCACCTGTTTTTAAATTTATTATAGCCGTATCTAGTGTAGAAATATTTTCAGCATCACTTTTTAATTTTATTATATTATTTATAAGTTCTATTGATTTAGTTTGATCAAAACCACTAATAAGTAATTTTTCAAGCATATTAATTATAGTTTTACTACTTTTCGAAGCAATCGATCCACTTCCTGTACCATCACTTATAGCATTAAATTGTTTCAAATCTGGTAGTTCCATACATAAATACGAATCTCCACAAACCTCTTCCGAATCTTTTTTGTAACTAGCTACACTAGTTTGAACTTCGAATTTTGGTTTTGAAATTAGTCTAATTTTGGATTTTTCAGTTTTACTACTATTTAATATCAGTTTTACTATCATATTTTGTTCTAATATTTGAGATGTAATTGATATTATGTCTTTTTTTTGCTTATCAATATTTGAAAGTATATCAGTTACAAATGTATATTCTATAACTCCATTATCATCACTATAACTATCCTCATAAACAATATATCCATACATCTTTAATTCATTTCTAAGTTGTATTTGATATTTGTTCTTTGAAGTATTAACTATGTTTATATTATTTGCTACTTTTGATATTATTTTTGACACTTCTTTATACTGATTAGATAATCTAGAACTATTATCTATTTGATTTTGCTTAATAATTCTAACTAATTTCATGCTATTATATACTTCTTCAATATTTTTAACTATTTGACTAGAATTACTATTTAAAAAACCAAGTTTTTCTTCATCTATTTTCTTATTACTTTCTAAACAGGATGCTAAATACTCTACTAAATCATTAACTTCTTTTTCACTAGGAATATTAAAGTTAGAAATACTTTCTATTTTAAGCTTATCAATAAGTTGATTTAAATACCTTTTAATAACTTCACTTGTTTCTATTAAATCTTCTTTTACTATCGGCCTTGATAAATCACCCAGTTCTTCAAATACCTCTGATACTGCCCCAAGTCTATTTTTAATATCACTACCATAATCTAATACATTCACATAAGGTGAATTAAGTAAATTATTTGAAAATATCTTGTCCAATTTCAATTCAATTTTTTTAGATATTAATAAAAATAAGGTAAGAGAAAGTGCCATTTCGGCTATTGGTACAGCTGTACCAAACGAATTATTTATTAGATAATTTATTAAAACATTTCCAAATATAAACCCTATTGCTACTCCTACTTTACCAAATTTATTTAAAAGGCCTGCCACAAAACCTGCAAAGGTAATTCCACTAATGTATATTACACTTAAGTTTGAAGTGTTTGCCATTAGTAATCCTATAATAAGTCCCGAGGCACATCCAGCTACAGCACCATTCTTCCAACCATAAATCAGCATTAAAAATATGCTTATAGCGTAAAATACTGAGAAATTTATAAATTCAAAATTTTTCAAAAAACTAATACTAACAATTACTATTGCAAACATTGCCAATGTTTCTTCTTTTGAATAAATAAATCCCTTATTATAGTTTAAAATAACATACATTCCAGTTAAAAATACCAAATAAAATGAAGGTACTAAAATTATGCTATAAATACTATTAAATATACTATAATTTGATATGCTTCCAAATACAAGTATTAGTGTTTCTGTAATTATAACTGAGATAATTAATTTGATTAATACAACATATCTTTTACTTATTCCCTCTATATTTATAAGTGCTGAAAATAAAGTAAACACTATAAAACATACAAATAATTTTAATATTAGCACAATTGAAATTTTTGCAATTAGCATTCCAATTACACTTGATATCAATATTAATATAAGTGGTACATTAAATACACTTGCAACACCTAATATTGAATATGCAAAAACAAATGTAGTGCTACCTACAAATGTCTGCATTGATAATAAAAATGTTACTAACATAAATAATGTATTTTTTTTATTTAATATCTTTTTTAAAATATCAAACTTTGAGAATATCTTATCACTTAATACATTTTCGAAATATTTATTGAATACCATTTTTTACACCTCTTGTTGCTACATATATTACAATAACCTCTACTACTTTTTTTGTCAAAATTTATGAACATGTACATTTTTTCAAAAATTTTTTAAGCTTCTGCTTTATACTTACGAATTACTTCTGGTTTTTTTAAAGCTTTACCTCTTCTAGGCTTTTTAACCTTAACTTCTTCAACCTCTTGAGCTACCTCGTTAACCTCTTCAATAACTTCTGTAGCAGGTTCTTCTTCTATTTTTAACTCACTAGCTAAAAGTTTTTTTACATATTCAGACTTTGTAGAATAGTATGCTCTTTCAGTCAGAAATTTATCTAGCTCTTCATATTCTGAATTAGCTAATAATTTAGAATATTCTAAATATTCATCTTCTGTTTTTATTGTTCTATGAACATCATTTACCATAGTTTTTATTTTGCTATCATAGATTTCTTTATACATTTTTCTGTAATCTTTTAGATTTATTATTTCTTTCTCTATACTTTCATCATATATATTTTGTAATTTTTCAAATATTTTATCTACTATTTTAAAATATCTATATGAACTGCTACAAATGTTAATAATAAGGTTATATTCATACATGTGCTTATCTATATCAGACTCTATACCTTTTATCATAGTTTCAATTACAAACTCTATAAGTTGTCTTTCATCAGTCGGAAGCTTAGATATATCATAATTATCATTTATATAATCAACATATTCGTTTATATCTTCAAATAATTCTTTATACATAGCTTCTGTATATTCGCCTGTTTGAATTTTAGAATCTATATTTTCAGATACTTTTATAACTTTATTATATCTTTGGGATTTACCTTCATCCTTTATATTTTGCTTTATAATACTTATAACAGATGAGATTATAATTAAGCTATATTTTAGTTCTTCTCTTGATTTGAATCTAGTTTTTGTAATTCTATCATATTCCATTTCAAGAAAAGCTTTTTGTAACTTTAATCTTTCTGTTTTATCAGTTGTATTTATATTATCAAGTATTTCATCAGGATATGAAAGTCTTAGTTCGTACATTTGTCTTTGCATTATATCATATTGATATTTTACAAAAACTATCTCACGCAAAATATTTTCTTGAGCAGCTTTTTGTTCATCTTTTTCACATCTGCGAATTACTTCTAAATGTTCATCTATTGCTCTATTCATTTTATTCATATTAACCATTATTACTACGCTTTGTATTACTCTATCAAAAAGATTTATTTTTCTTTTAGAACTCAAAACTATATCTGACATTGCTTTTTTCCTCCTATAATTATACATCTATATTATACAGTTTTTTTGTATAATTTCAAGTATTTATATAAGTTTTTTTACAAAATTGTTACAAAAAATTATAAAGTGTTGATTTTGCTTGGATTTATAGAAAATATATATCAAATATTTAAAAATAAATTACACATAAAAAAGTAGAGTTATTAACTCTACTAAATGTATTCATTCTAGTTGACATTTAAAATTTTCCTTATTTCAACCATTTCTCTTCATCTGTTTTTTAATTTCCACCACTTTTTAATACTATCAACAATTCCATTTTCACAATGTGATTTGATAATATAAAAAATTATTAAGTACAAACATTTGAAAACACATCAAACTGCAAGTATATGAATCAAAGCCTGTTTTTTTCTTTTTACCAAATATGCTTTTAATTAATTCTTTTATGATACATTTTCCTACTTAAATTTTCCGATGTAACCTCAGAATTAATTATTTTTTTCTAAGAGCTAATATAGTTATGTTATATTATATAATACTTCAATTAGTTTTTCTATATTTATGTTAACTAGTCAAAGACAGTATTTCATATTACTTATTTAAACATGAATAGAAAAGGTAGAGTTATAATAACTCTACCTGAAAAATTAATACTACACTTTTGAATTTTAACTTAGTTTTAAAGAATTCATAAGTTCAAGAAGCCTTTCTTCATCTGTTTTTTCAACAGACATAATTTTAAAAATACATTCAATAACATACTCTTTATAATGAGAGTTACCTATATGCATTATTAAAACATACAGACTTTTAAGATCATTCCTTCCTATGCAATTTCTTAAAATTTCGTTAACAGAAAGTATTTTATAAAATAGAATTTCTTTTTGTTCTTCTTTCTTATCTCCCTTTAATGATATAAGTTGGCCGCAACCACTTGCAAAATACTCGAATTCCATAAATATATATTCTAACAATGCCTCTTTTCCAGAACTTAGCTCCTTATCTTTAATATATCCAGACATATGCCATGCCATTTCCGCTATTTTATCCACATACCAACTAATTTCATTAGCTCTATCTTTCTTTGATAAATTATGTAGAATATCAAACAAATCTTGAGCTTTACTACTTACATAGTCTGGAATGTGATCATTTACTGTCGGATACTGAGTATAAGTGAAAGTTTGAAAATATTGAAGACTATTTCCATATGGATTGAACTCTTTTTTTTTGCCAAATAATTTTTCAAATAATTGCTTTAACATTTTTTCCTCCTTAAATTTTCGGAGGCAACCCTCCGAATAAATTATTTTTTCGAAGAGTAGCTATACTTACATAAATATTATACCATACTTTAATTTGTTCTCCAACATTTATTAACTTATTTATCAATAATTTTATTATTAGCATATTACAATAAGAAGTAGAGTTATATAATAACTCTACTTCTTAAATCGCTCCTCATTGCGTCGAAATCGTATTCTGAAAAATACTTTTCTAATAATAGCTTAAATATCTTTTGCGCTTGACTTTTATTTTTATCTAACTCCAAATACTCTATCCATTTGTTTTCTGGTTCAATTTTATTTTTTGGGTTTGCAATAAGTATACCACCTATTTCGTCATATATAAAACTATTTGGAAATTTATTGCTAATGTCAATTAATTCTTTAGAGGTAATTTTCCCAAAAAGATCACCATTTCTAAGTATTTTAGTAATATACTTAGTTAAATCTAATAGAACTCCTATTGTTATATATGGGCACATTGCACTGAACCTATCTGAATATACTTTGTCACATCTTTTACGAAACTCCTTGCTGTCAAAAGCATTAAGTGCAAGACAACTTGAATCAATCACACTAGTATTACTCATAACAATAAATCTCCTTCATTAGTTATTTCAATTATATAACCACTTAATACAACATAATATAATTATACCATATTTTTTTATTTTTTCAAGATATATGTCAATTAAATGCATATATCCTTACGACAAATACTGGAATAATTACAATATTTACATACTTCTTTTTTCTTTAGTGGTTCTATTTTTACTTTACCAGATAAAATCTCATTACCTATTTGCTTTAAAATATTATTTATATCATTGCATAATTTTTTAAATTCTTGTTCTTCTAATACCTTTTTGCTACTATCAGAGTTTATAGTTCTAATGGATACATCGATTAGTCTTTCATCAGTTGTAACCTTATTATCCATCTTATTTATTACTTCAGCATCTTTTAAGAAGATTCCCTTCATTCTAAGACTCTTTATTACTTCTTTCTCTATATCTGAATTATCTTTTGTATAGTTTTTTAGACTAACAAGATTATCAGATAAATTGAAATATAGCATACCTGCAGGTATTACTTCAACATTTTCTTTTTTTTCTATATTTTGCATAAACGCATCTAAATAAGTAACAAGCTGTAGGGATATCCCCTCTTTTATATCATCTAAACTTAAATCTTTAGAGCTTGACTTATAGTCAACTATTCTTGTATATAGCTTATCCTCTATTTTCAAAGTATCTATTCTATCTATTTTACCTACTAACTGCATACTTTTACTGTCATCTAATTTTATAATTATAGGGGCAAAAAGCTTACCTTCTCTAAATTCTATTTCATATCCATACGGTTCAAATTCACTTTGATTAAAACTTTTGGCAATGGTTAAAACTACTTTATTTAGAGTATTTTTTAATTTTCTCATTATAATATTATATTTTATACTATCTTTGTGGTTTTTAAATGAAACATCAAGTTCATCTATAATAATATTATCTAATACTTTTAAATGTTTTGTTGTATTATCATTTGTGATTAATAATTCATGCCACTTAACGCTATTTTGAAATAAATATAATGAAAATTGCTCTATAACAGAGTGCATAAAGCTACCTATATCCATACTTGAAATACTATATATTTTTCTTGGTTTTAAATTTAATCCATAATTCATATAGTATGAAAATGGGCATTTTTTAAACAATTCAAGTTTTGATACACTTGTTTTTAAATCATTACCATATAATTTTCCAATAGTATTTATATTTAAATTACCGTCATTTTTATAATACTTAAGTATATCCACATATTCTTTTGTTTTATTATCTAAATTAGAATTTAAATATTTATATACTGCTAAAATTTTACTAGCTTTTTCTAATGTATTTTCATTTTTAAAATTGTCATGTTCTTCTAACTTAATAGTTTCTCTACTCATATACATAAAGGCATCGTTAACTGTAGATATTTCATTAAAATCCATATCAATTTCATCAGTGCTTGTAATATTACCATTTATCTCTACATCTACTAATTGAGTTATATTCTCTATTATGCTAGATTTTCTTAGTGATTTTCCCATTAAATCTGAAACAGGTATAAATAGGTACAATTTTTCTGTTACATTATTAAAAGCTTCGTATATATTGTATAATTCCATATTTATTTTAGAAATACTATTTTGTTTAAAAATAATATTTTGACTATCCAATTTTGAAAGCTCCAAATCAGAAAAAAATACATCTTCATCAACTTTTAACGGTAGCTTATTTTCATTTACTGAAACAAGAAACATATATTTTTTAGGCTCACATTTATTTGAATTTATATCAAGTACAGATATATTGTCTAGTGTTGGCGGAACAGATTTTAATTCAACACATTTACTGGAATATTCAAAAATATCTCTAAACATCTTAACAGTTATGTTTGTTTCTTCATATATCTTTATAATTGAATCAAAAACTTCACACAGTTTTTCCCATACCTGCTCATAAATTTGAGAAAGATAAATAAGTTCAGGATCAGCAGACGCTAGCATATCATTTATGTGCTTTTCATAATTTAATAAAATGTTGTTGTTTATTAGATTATCATATATTTTTTGAATTAGCGATTTTACACTGATTTTTTTATTTCCAATGTTAATTAGCTCTCCAAAAACATTTAATATCTGTTTTCTTATTAGATTGATTTTTTCTACATCATATATTACTAAATCTTTTTTCGAATTATTTAAATTAAATTCTTTATTCCAAGAATATTTATTTACATTAAATTCTAAAACATAGTTTTCAATATAACAAATATCTTCATACGGTATATCTGTAAGACCCGTTTTTAATAATTCAAAAATCATTTCATTATCAAAACCAGTACTAACTATACCTATCATCTTTTTTATATATACTACAAGTATGTTAGTATCCATACTATATTTTTCATTAATGTACACTGGTTGATTATATTTATACATTATTTTTCTAATTATATGAGAATAATCCTCTACATTTGAAGTATATATTACAAAGTCATTATATCTATATCCTTCTTTAACTTTCTTATCAATTATCTTAACTATACTTTCTATTTCAGTGTACATATTTGAAGTTAAATTTATTTCAATATTAGTAGCTAAAACCTTAGGTAACATCTCATTTACAAAGATATTTTTAGCAATATGCTTTATATCTTTTGACGTATCCAAATAATTATCATACAGGGTTTTAATATTAATATTTGCACCATTTTTTTTACCCAGTATAGTTAATTTTAGATATGTAAGATTTGATGTACTAAATATTCCTCCCAAAGCTATTTGTTCATTTATATTATCCTCTGGTGTAATATTAGTGTTAATTGATATAGTTACATCTATACCTAATCTTAAAAAAGTATCTATAACTTTAAGCTCACTTTGACTAAAATTGTTATACCCATCAAAAAATATAGCTAGATCTTTATTTAAATTACTAGTACTTTTTGAAATTTCCTTTAAAAATAGTGTTGTTTCATCCACACTATCAACATATTTTTCATTTGTAACTTCAGTATATTTTTTATATACTTCAATTATTTCTTTTAGCTTATACTCTAATATCTTATCCTTTAAGATAATATCACTAAGTTTTTCTATATCAATATCTTCTTTTTTAAATATATCCATATATATATCTAACATATCTATAAATCCAGAACTATTTTTCACCTTACTAAAAATATTAAATATATTTGGATTTTCAGTTATAAGTTTGGTTAGAATAAGTTTTCGATCTAATTTACTTATATAGTTATCATTTGAAGTTAATTTATATAAATTAAGATAATCGGATACAAATTCTGATAAAGTAGTTATATCAAAGCCAATTATACCCTCTTTTTTTTGTAATCTCATGTAATTTTCTTCAGCTAACATTCTAAGCTGAGAAGGTACAAATAGCACTGCTGATTTGTTCATTTTTATCTTTTCATCAATCTCATCATAAATATATTTGCTTTTACCGCTTTTGCCCACTCCAAGCACTATATTTAAATTCATATTATCACCACTTTACTATTTTTGTTCACTATTTTCAATGTCTGATATTAATAATTGTTCATCACCAATTTTTAAATTTTCAAAATCTGGCAACTCAGAAATGTCTTCAATACCACATGATTTTAAAAAGTCTTTTGTTACTGCGTACGCTGCTGGTTTACCAGGAAGATTTAATCTGCATACTTCCTCTATAAGGCCACACTCTAAAAGTCTACCCACTGCAAAATCACTACTTACCCCACGTATATTTTCTATTTCAGATTTAGTTATTTTTGGATTATATGCAATAATACTAAGGGTTTCTAAAACTGCAGGAGATAAATTTTGCCTTTTACTTGTCTCAGTAAACTTAACAACATAAGGATAATACATTTTATTTGTTATAAACTGATAGGCATCCTTAATCTTCGTAAGTAATATTCCACTTTCTCCACTATATTTATTTTCCAATTTTTTCAAACTGTTTTCTATATCAATTTTATCTATATTTAAAGTATTACTTAGCTCCTCTATTGATATATCACGTCCTAAAGCAAATAATACTGATTCTATCAAATTATCAATTTTTTCCATATCCATACAAAATCCTCCATTTTTTTAATAATTATATCATGTACATGTTAACATGTAAAGAAAAATAAAGGAACTCTAATGCATTTTAGAATTCCTTTATTAAATTGTATTAAATATATATGTCTATTATTCTTTAAGTAAAAAGTCTATAATATTTTCGTACTTTATACCATTTTCAGAACTTTCGAGATATGTTTTATCTAAAGATAATATTATCTTTTCAAAATGGTCATATGTCGAGTCAAGAGCTCTCTTTTCTCTAACTAAAACATTTTCATTAAGTAACGTTTTAGTTACCTGATAATATTTTTTTGTTTTATCATTTATAGCTATAAAATCAATTTCATTATCGTTATTTTTTCCTATTGTTACCTGATATCCCCTTCTTATTAATTCCAAAAATATAATATTTTCTAATACGTGTCCTATATCATCTTCCCTATACCCTATTATTGCATTTCGTATTCCAGTATCAACAATATAATATTTTCCTAAAGTTTTAAGTAGTTGCTTCCCCTTTATGTCATATCTTGAAACTTTATATATTATATATGCATTTTCTAAGAATTTTAAATAGTTATCTACTGTATTATGTGTTGTAATAGTTCTATTACTTACTAGATAATCACTTATTTTTTTACTTGATACAATACTACCTATATTCTGACTTATAAATAAAACTATTTTTTCAAGTAAACCTATATCTTGTATATTATTTCTAGCTATAACATCCCTTTTTAAAACCATATCATATATATCTTTTAAGTAGTCTGTTCGTACTGAATCAATATCCAATAGATTACTTAATGATGGTAGTCCTCCAAATTTTAAATACTTATAAAATTTATCCTCTATTGTCATGTTACTATCAAACTCATTAAACTCTAAATATTCTTTAAAAGATAATGGTAGCATTTTTATTTGAATACACCTACCACTTAAATAAGTAGCAAGTTCGCCAGACAACAAATGAGCATTTGAACTAGTTGCGTAGATATCACATTCAAAATCCACTCTAAAAGATCTCAAGGCTTTTTCCCAACCAGTTATTTCTTGAATTTCATCTAATAATATATAATATTTTCCTGATAATATTCTAGTTTTAACATAATTATACAAATCCTTGTAGTCTTCTATTTCACTATATTCCAAAGATTCAAAATTAATATGTATTATATTTTCTTCTTTTACTCCGTGAATTTAAAAGATACTCTTTAAATAGTATTAGAAGAGATGATTTGCCACATCTTCTTACTCCTGTTATTATTTTTATTAAATCTGTATCTTTAAAACTTAATAATTTATTTAAGTAATATTCTCTATTTTTCATTTTTAATTACCACCTAATAATATTATACTACATTTTTTGAAAAAAGTAAAGTTTTGTTTTTACAAAAACATATTTTAATAAAATTATACTTTTTTTGTTTTATAAATAGATTTTTCCAGTGCTGATTTTACACAATACTAAATATATTGTATTTATTTTTAATATATGTTATACTATTTCAGTATAATTTAGTATATTGTTATATAATTACTATTTTAGTTTAAAATATATTAATGGAGTTGATAAAAATATGGTATGTTCTGCATGTAAAAAAAATATGGCAGTAATATTTATAAATAAATTAAAAAGTGACGGTAAACCGAGTGGGACAACTGAAGGGTTATGTTTAGATTGCGCTAAAGCACGAGGTATAGATCCTTTTTCTGGTCTAATGGATCAAATGAAAAATATATCTGAAGAAGATCTAAATAATTTTTCAAGTAAATTTAGCTCAATGATAGATTCAATGGATCCTGAAATGATCGAAAAGATTGAAAAAATGCCATTTAATCTAAATATGTTTAATTCCCAGTCAAATTCTGAAGATGATTTAGATGTTGAAGATAATAAGGTTTTTGGAAATGTTATAGAAACACAATCTGAAGAAGAATCTAAGAAAAAATCAAAAAAATTACCTAAAACAAAATATTTAGATACATTTGGAACTAATCTAACTGCGAAAGCAAGAAATAACGAGTTAGATAAGGTTATAGGTCGTGATAAAGAATTACAAAGAATGGTTCAAATACTAAATAGAAGAAGTAAAAATAATCCAGCTCTAATTGGTGAACCTGGTGTCGGTAAGACCGCTATTATAAATGCACTGGCAATTGCTATAGTTAATGGAGATGTTCCATCTAAATTAATAAATAAAGAGCTATATTTAATAGATATGACTTCACTTGTAGCTGGTACACAGTTTAGAGGACAATTTGAATCACGTATTAAGGGAATAATTGATGAATGTAAATCTCTAGGTAACGTTATTATAGCTATTGACGAAGTTCACAATATTGCTGGTGGCTTAGAACATGACAACTCAATGAATGCCGCAAATATGCTAAAACCAGCGCTAGCCAACGGTTCTGTTCAACTTATAGGTGCTACTACCTTGAAAGAATACAGAAAAAGTATTGAAAAAGATAGTGCCCTAGAAAGAAGATTTCAACCCATAATTGTAGATGAACCTACTTTTAATGATTGCTACGAAATATTAAAAGGTACAAAAAAATATTATGAAGATTTTCACAAAGTTACAATATCTGATGAGATATTAAAAAAATGTATCAATCTATCTGATAAATACATACATGATAGATTTTTACCTGATAAAGCAATTGACCTATTAGATGAGGCATGTTCTAGAGTTAATTTAGATGATATTCTTCTTTCACAGATTGAAAAAATTGAAAATAAATTAAAAAATGTGGAATCTGAAATCAAAGATTTAGAAGAAAACATGGAAACAGATACTACAAAAGGTGAAAGTGAAATCACTACTTTTGAAAGGGCAGCTAAAATAAAAGAAGTTGAATGTAAACTGCAAACTGAATTAGACGGTTTAAAAAAGAAAGTAAAACCAAGAATAGTTAGTGAAGATGATTTAGCAAAGGTTATAGAACTTTGGACTAAAATACCTGTAGCCAAAATAAAAACTGGTGAGACAGAAAAACTTCTAAACTTAAAAGATAACCTTAAAAAAAGAATAATTGGTCAAGATCATGCTATTGAACTTTTATCTAACGCTATATTAAGAAAAAGAGCAAGTATTAAAAGTATAGAAAAACCGCCTTCATTTATCTTCGTAGGACCTACAGGTGTTGGTAAAACTGCTCTAGTTAAAGCACTTGCATATGAACTTTTTGATAAAGAAGATAGCATTATAAGGATGGATATGTCAGAATATATGGAACAACATAGTGTATCTAAACTTATAGGTGCACCTCCTGGTTATGTAGGATATGATGAAGCTGGTGGTTTAACTGAAAAAGTAAGAAGAAATCCATATAGTATAATACTTTTTGATGAAATAGAGAAAGCTCATCAAAGTATCTACAATATACTTCTACAAATATTAGATGAAGGAATACTAACTGATTCACAAGGTAGAAGTGTATCTTTTAAACATACAGTTATAATCTTAACATCAAATTTAGGTACTAACTTTAAAAGTGATGGATATGGTTTTAGCAATTCCGCAATAGACGATAATATGCTTGATAGCAAAGTAAATGATAGTCTAAAAGATTTCTTTAGTCCTGAATTTTTAAATAGAATTGATGATATTATAATATTTAAAAAATTATCTTATGAAAATATTATAAGCATTACTGATTTAATGTTAAAGAAATTACAAAAAGAAACAAAAGACAGAAATATTATATTTACTTACTCAAAACCAGTTATTGAATTTATTGTAAATAAAGGATACGACTCAAAATTCGGAGCAAGACCACTTAATAGATCCATCCAAAAATATATTGAAGATCTAATTGCAATTGAATATATAAAAGGTAATATTAAAGAAAATACAGAGTTTAAACTAGATATAGAAGATAAAGCTATTTGTATAAAATAGAATATATAAGCAAATAAATTAAAGTTAAAGGTATTATAATTTATTTTTATTCATAGAGTATATCATACACAATATAGGAGGTTATCTATGAATAACTATAATACTGTAAAAAAAAGTTTTACACTTGAAGAAGCAAAAAATATAGCATATCAATTAGGTATAAACTTTAACAATGAGAAATTCAACTTAGAGCAATTTCAAAAAGGATTAAATGTAGAATTAGAACACGGTAAAATATCGCCTGCTACTAACGTTACTAATGATAATCCAATATTAACCGGTAAAATAGCACTAGCGCATTTAAAGGAATTTCCAGACTACTACATAAGATTAGCTGTTTTAGAAGATGAAGCAAAAAAATATTGGTCACAAAAGAAGTAAATTATATTAATTGAAAAACACTGATTCACCATAAGGTTGAATCAGTGTTTTTTAAATTCAAATTTTTTTCTTTATATTTTACTTATTTTCTATGAAATAGGAGTTATTTTTACTATACCATTACCACTTCTTATACCAGCTTGCATTGTTGCTGCTGTAAATGATATCCCTGAATAATGTACAGGTTGACCAGTATGTACTCCCGAAGCATTTACGGCATTACATCCAGAATATCCAGATATAAATGATGATCCTCCACCACCTGTAGCAGCATTACCAGATTGAGTACCTACAGCTACTCCACCATAGCCACCACCGCCGCCATAATAGCCACCGCCACCACCGGTTCCATCATTATTATTAGGTGCAGTTGGATTACTTATATATCCACTTCCTCCAGAACCAAAAGATCCTGTATATATATTACTAGTTCCTCCGGAAGTTTGAGTTCCTCCACCTCCGATAACTGCTCCTCCAGTAGAGCCTCTAACACCATTACCGCCACTTGTATTTCCGCCTACTCCGCCTAGTAATGAAGATGCTCCACCGCCGCCGCCACCGGCAACCATAATTCTAGATCTAAGACCTGTGATATCATTCCAATTTCCACTATTTAATCTTACATCAGTTGCGCCACCGCCACCTGGTACCCTAACTGGATATGACGCATATGTAAAGTATCCGCCACCTGCTCCTCCGTTAAATCTTGTTCCTGAATCACTAGTATATGGATTAACACTTTCTGATCCGGCTGATCCAACATAAATATACAAATTCATATCTTTAGTTAATACTACATTACCACTTGTATATCCACCTAGTCCGCCAGTTCCGCCACCTTGTGCTCCCCAACATTCTATCTTATATGTACCCGAATAAGGTACTACAAATGTCTGAGAAGCTCCTGTATAATTAAAAGTATATTCTGAATTTGCAACGTTAACTGTTCTACTTACTTCAACTGCAGCATTTCCTGCAGCATCTGTCACATTATATTTTACTATATATGAACCTTCTACTGCAGTATTAACTGAACCTGTTATAACTAATTTTGATTGAATATTTGTATCTAAATCATCAGTAACTGTTGCTCCTTGTTCTGTATACGCTGAACCTTTTACTACTAACACACTTGAACTTCCATTTAAGGCTATAACCGGCTTTGTTTTATCTATATTTGCCACCGTATGTGTTGTTTGACCACTTTGATTACCCACTTGATCTTTTGCTCTTGCATATACTGTTGTATTGTTTGTTGATACTACAAGTTCAGTTGTATATGCACTCCATGATATTCCGTCTAAACTATATTCTTTTATTACTGCATCTGATGGATATGTTATTGTTACCGTTACATCTTGATTTGTCCAAGACGTTGTACTAGCTTCTATTGTTGGATTACTAGGAGCTGTGTTATCTACTTCAACACTAAACAAAGCTACTGCATCTTTTGTTGTTGTAACATTATTTAAATTTGTTATAGCTCCAGCTTTTATTTTTAATTTATATATGCCGTTTGCTAAATTAGTTGTTTTTATTGTTACATCTAATGTTCTTATTTTATCTGAATTTGTACCACTAGGATCACCTACTACAATTTCTGGTTGTGGTGATACAACTGAATTATTTTCATTTATAACCTCTATTTTGCCAGCTAAATTTATACCCGTTATTGCTACATTTGAAGAAAATTCTATTGGATAAACTATATCTGTTCCTTGTGCTACTAATTGTGTATCTGGTATACCAATTATAACTTGAGGTTCTGCATTTTTAGAAGTTATACCAATTTGACTTGCCCATTCTTTTTTATTACTAGCCACACCCATATATACTAATTGCCCGTTTATTATTTCAAACTCATTTACATATGTTGTATTATTTTTTAAAGATGCAATTATATCGTTTATTGTTTTACTTGTATCTTCAACACCATCATATATAATTCTATTTTTATCAGCTTGTAATTTAGTAGGATCAAATCGACCTACTGAATTAGAAAATTGATTAGTTTTATATAAATTAAGTTCCATCTGAAAACTATCTAGATCATTTAAAAATCTAGCTTTTGAAGCTTGCTCTATTGGATTATTTTCAGTTAAACTTAATATAACTGCCCCCGCAAGTATTATTATAACGATTATAGTTATTATTAGTACTATCAATGAAATCCCTGATTTTTTCATTTTCCTCATATGTATTCTCCTTTTTATATCTTATATATTACTATATATTGTATATATTTTCAATAGGAAATTATATTTTAAATTACATTATTTGTTTTTTAAAAGATTATTTTAATATTTCCTTTAGTTGTTATTATTAATATATATTAGTATTTTTACTCTTGAAAAATAACTTTTATAAAATAAAAAAGGGATTTAAAAATTTCTTCTTAAATCTCTTCTATAATTCTATTAATATAAATTTGTGCCTTATTGTATATTGCGTATATATAATCGCATCGCCTTAACCGCGATATTAAATTCTATCGTATGGTTTGAATAATTACTTTTAAAGCATATTGTATTGCAGACAACAACACTTATACTTCATATTAACAATATTATTAGTTATTTCTAACTATATAGATATTATAGCATATTTTATGTAATTTGTCAACAAATTCATGAATTCGAGAAATATTTTCATAATTTTTTACAAAGTTCAGTGTTATTGAATCAGATATCTGCATAAATTACTTATAAATTTTTATACCTTTTCTTAACTACCTTCTTAGTTTAAAATGACATATAAAATGAAGATGTATAATAATAATTATTATATATCTTGCTCTCTACAAAATAAAACAAGAAAATATGTAATTATTATATATAATCTTATTGAAAGGTTAATGTATTATGAATATTTTAAAAAAGTATATAATTCGTAATAATACTATTTATACAATAGACAAAAAAATAAAAAAATCCAATAAAGATCAAAAGGTATCAAATCTATCTTATATTCCTACTATTATAATAGTTTTATTAATTTTTGGTTCTTTAGGTTCCAGCTTTTATTATTATAGTAAAAAAAATATAGATAATAACTTAGCTTCAAATATTAAAAATAATATTGTTGTACACACAGATACTAACACATCTTATAATTTAAATACCAAAATAGATTTAAAACCAAACATAGAAACTAATTCTTCAGTTAATCTAAGTCCTGAGCAAGATAAAAGTACTAACGAATATGTCGGTAATTTGGATGAGAAAAATTATACAGTATATATTACAAAAACAGGTTCAAAATATCATAAAAGTGGATGTAGATATTTAAGACAAAGTCGCATATCAACAACCTTAAACCTAGCTATATCAGAAGGATATGATGCCTGCAGCGTTTGTAATCCATAAAATAAAACATTTTATTAAAAGTAAATATTATATGGAGAAATCTTTAATTTATTATATATTAGAATAATATACGCCTCCACTACTGCACGCTCGAAAATTTTGCAGTAGTGAAGGTGGTGTTTTGTGTGTATTTTAAAGCAAAAGATAGCCAGTTTTATCTGACTATCTGAATTGTCGTAATATTACCATTGAGGTCCAACCATATATACATAAAAACCCGAAATGATACTAATAATGATTATAATTAAAATAAAAACAAGAAAAATCATCTCTAATTTATATCCTTTTTGATTGGTCACAAAAGAATATATTAACCTTGAAAAAATATACATAATACTCAAAGGAATAATTCCTATCAATAATCCATCATAAAATGTTTCAAAAGAGTATTCTAACCATTTATTAGTTTCGGGTTTATCTATTGGCTCTATTGTTATATGATATTGTATTATAGAATATACAATTAAAAATAGTATTAATATTGAAATTATTACTATATATTTATTTATTTTTTTCATAAAATCACCTTCCTAATTAATAAAGTATTCCAAAAGCTTGAAATAACCAAGCATTATTATCATAGCCATCTCCTTTTTTGTAAGTTCCCATATCTGCAATTCTGCTTCTATTTTTGGCAAATCCAAATTTATAAGCTGTATAATGTAATTGTAATTCTGCTTCCATTCTGGGTATAGTTCTTCACTTTAACCAATCCTTATTTATACTTTTAGTAGTGTCGTACATTGCATTAACTAATTTATTTCTATCACTTTTTTGATTAGTATTTATAGTAAAATTAAAAGATACTACACCTGCTGAACTTATTTCATAATTATAATTTGTATCTTTAATTTTTGTAGTAACATTATAAATACCATCTGTACTTTTCTTAACTGTGTTTGTATATTGAGGGTTAGGTTTATAAACTTGAATAACAACCTTTTCTACTACTGATTTTGGTTGTGGTAATGCTGCTGGTCCATTCATTAAGAAATTGACTGCATCTACAACTCTAAGTGTAAATATTGATATAGTTAAATAACCTGATGGATCATACATATTTACTGGATTATTTAAGCAATATGCGAATAGATTATGTGATAACAATATGCCTAATTGTCCACTAACCCCATCTGCATTTATGATACGTCCAAACTCTGGGTTATAGTAACGACTTTGTAAGTAATACATTCCGGTTTCATTATCATATCTGTATCCACGATATTTGTAAGGACTAATATTTCCTATGCTTGTAGGATCACTAGTCACATCAGTACCTGTACCGTCCTTGATACTTACGATTTTACCCCAACTATCGTAACTATATGATATCACTTGTGTTAAGCTGTTGTCAAGTATTACAATTATGTCTGATTGTCCATTACATATATAGTAATATTGTGTATTGTTATATTTAAAGCCTATCAAACTATCTTGGGCATCATATGTATAATACAGTGTGTTTGTTCCAGTTGTCTCGTAAATGACTTTGTCACCGTCAAGATAGTATTTAGTTTCTATACCATCTACTATCTTCTCAGTCCTTATACCCCTTGCTATGTATCGTTTTAGTTTGCTTTCCACCATCACCAGAATATATGAAAGTATCTTGTATCTCTTGATAATATAGAGATGTCATTACTGTTGGATCTATAGTAACTGGAAACACTCTTTCACTTGAATTTAACCAAGTTTTATCTGGTATTAATTCAAGCGTATATACACTTTTTACTTTGTTTAATTTTACATATATTTTATCACTAAATTCTAACTTTGAATCATACATAAATGGAGACTCTATTTTTGAAACAGATTCATCTTTATCGTTATATATAGAGATACTTTTATCTTCATTTAATTTTGCTTCAAAATTACCTATATCTAAATTAAATACATACTTATTTTGAATAGCTTGTGTACTTTTTAAAACAATATTTTCTTTTATACTTTCAGACTCAACAATGTATTCAACATCTACATCTTTTAAGATATCTTTATACCTAAGACCTGTAGCTATGTTTTTTACAAACATCTCTTCTTGATCATCTGCATCTTCTTTTGCTGCTTTAAGTTCAATATTTTCTTTATCTACTTTATTTGCACCTTGCAAAGACCAACTTAAACTTATCTTATCACTCGATAAAGATATAAGTTTATTATCTTTTGATTTATTTGAAAACTCAGCTTTGAAACTATTTGATTTGATTTTACTTATTTTCTCACCTTGAGAATCTGTACTTTCAACTAGACTGTTATCAATATCAACTAGTTTACCATCTTTTAGATAGTGAACTGCATATGGATAAATTGCAGCCGTAACCGAATTATCCGTATTTAAGAACTCTTTTATATTTCTAGTCCTTTTGCTTACAATTTCACCCTTAATTTTTTCTTTCCACTTTTTCATTACTTTCATTAGTTTTAGTACTATCGTCTACTTTACTTTCAGTGTTAACAACTACCTCGCTATTTGCTAGTAACTGTACTGGAAATAGGCTAGTTATCATAGATACTATAACCATAACTAGTAGACCTTTACACCATAATTTTTTATACATATATATCACCTGGACAAATTTTATGTGATATGCAATGCAATGTCAATTATATCGATAAATGTAGACGTTATTCTACAACACGTTTCTTAAACTATTTACAAAAATAGACCTTATACTACATTAAAGTATAAAGTCTATTTATTTTTTCATTTTTAGCTTTCAATATCTTCTATAAATAAATTTAGTTCTTCTTTTGAATCAACCTTCTTACCTTCCATTAAGTCCTCGATTACCTCAGGTCTAAGTCCAGTTTCATATATATCCGTTTCTTTGTATAGCGTCTTTACACCTTCACTCACTATGTTATATATAACTACTTTTCCATTTTCCAACTTAATTTCATAATGCTCTGGGCAATATTGATCAAGCTCTCTTCTAAATACAATCTTTGTAGGAGTCTCTGATACTACCTGATAATCTTTACTATCTTTTCTGTTTTTTTCTGTTTCACGTTCTTTTAATTCATTTAAACTAATTCCATAAACCATGTTTGAATCAGTTATTGTTTTTTTACATACTTTATAGTAGTCTTCATAAACTAATTCTATGTCAGTTTTCTTGTCATTTTCATCAACATACACATTAACATTGTTATTATTATCATTTTTGTTTATAACTTCAGAAACTGGCTCTGGTTGTTTTTGAACCTTTTTTGATAACTGAAGTCCTATATATAGTCCTACGGAAAGTAATATAACAGCTAAAGATGCAACTATAATCCTATAAACTTTCTTTCTATTCATAACATCACCTTTTGTTATATTTTTTCCATATTTTGCTTTATATATACATTAGTTTATAATTTTATTTTAATTCCTCCTTCTTTTTCTGTAATTTTTATATTTAATCCATACTTTTGCAGAATTTTTACCGTTGTTTCATCTGGATGACCATAAACTTTTTTACTCGATGAAATAACAGCCTCTTTAGCACTTACATTTTTTAAAAGATATTCTGAGGTTGAAGTTTTTGAACCATGATGTCCGATTTGAATGATCTTAATATTTTTTAATATCTCCATTATTTTATCTTTATTAATATTATCTCTTTTATTTAAATCATCGAACATATCTTTTTCCGTTTCTTTTGTACAGTCCCCCATAAATAAAAAGTTTTTATCTTTTATGCTTAGAATAAGTGAAATTGAATTTGAATTTAATACATCACTTGAATATATTGGATGACTATTTGGTGGGGATAAAATTATCATTTCTATACCATTTCCCAAACTAATATTATCATATCTATTTACCTCTACAGAGCTTATATTTTTCTCCTCATTTATCTTTTTTATCTGTTCAAAAAGCTCAACATTTTTCACTTTAGGAACTGAATAAATATTATTTGAGATTTTAAACTCATTTGATATTTTATTATATCCGTTTGAATGATCTGCGTGAAAATGAGTAATTAAAATAGTATCAATTCTATTAATACCTTTTGCTTTTAAAAAACTTCTAAGAACGCCACTTGCAACATTTTCTGTGGTTGATCCTATGTCAATTATAATATTTAACTTATTGTAATGTATTAATGCCATATTACCTTGTCCAACATTAAAATAGTATATGTATTTTTCAAAGTTTATAGTATATATGTAGAAATATATGATGCATACTACAATACATATTTTTAAAATGAGTAATAATCTTTTTATCTGTATTTTACTTAAAATGAGAATGTTTTTCCTTTTTAAAACAAATCTAAATTTATATGATTTAAGCTTTTTTTCTAATCTAAATTTCAGTAGTTTTAGGAATATGTAGAAATAATATAGTACTATAGTCAATATGTTTGGTGAGGGTAAATTTAAGACTGGCATATTTGATCTTGATATTATTTCACTCATACTAATTATTAGTCTAAGTAGTGCATATTCAAAGTTTAGAAAAATATCTGATATAAACGGAACATATATTAAAAAGATAGCTATAAATCCGGTAATTTGAATTAAAGAAGCTATTGATACAACTAATATATTTGAAATTATAGATGCAAATTGAAATGTATTAAAATAGTAAATTTGTATTGGCAAAACGAATATTTGAGAAGAAAGCGATATTGAAAAAAGTAGATTAATATAGTTTAAAATACTATACATTACTTTAAGTTTTATGCTTTTATTACTATTATTTAATGCGTACAGTATGTTTACTTTCGTAATTCCAGCAATTAATCTATTAAATAAACTATATATTACTTTATAGAATACAGTAATACCTATTATAGCGCTGTAGGATAATAAAAAGCTTATATTGAATATACTATATGGATTATATAACAGTATTGCTAAACTAGTGTAAAATATAACTTTATATTTGCTTATAGATTTATTAAATATCTCACTTAAAGTAGTTATAACTATAGCTAAACTTGCTCTTACAATTGATATTTCATTATTTGCAAATATACAGAAAAATATAACAAAGATAAGTGAAATTATGTGTATGGTTTTTGATTTGAGTCTAAAATTATTTAGAATATAGTATACAATAAGGAGTAAACTTGATACATTAGAGCCTGAAACTGCAACTATATGTAGAACTCCAATACTCGTAAAGTCTTCTTTTATATTTTCATCTAATCTTACATCATCACCATATAACATACTTTTGAAAAGTTCCGCCTCTTTATCTGGTAATTTTTCATCTATCCTAATGGCAATACTTTGTTTAAATAAGAATATAGATTTAATTAAAGGATTTGCAACTATATTTTCAACTTTATCCACTTTGTATGTAGTTATAAGTCCATAGATATTATTTGAATTCAGATATTTTTTATAATCAAATTCATATTCATTATTTAAATTCTGTGGTATCACTATTTTTCCTGATAATTTTAAAACATCTCCATATCTATAATTTATATATTCTTCTAACGATATATTTTCCTTTGAATACTTATCTTTATATATGCTCAAAATAAAGGAATCTTTGTATTTTGACTTATATTTTAGTTTAACTAAATAGCTCACCTTATTTTCATCAACTTTGTACATATTTTCAACAAAAACATAAAAAGTCGAAGCTGATTTAGATGATACATATTTAGAATTAAAAGTATACCTCATAAAAAATATTCTTGACAAAAATATTAGAATAAAAATTAGAAATAAAAAAACTTCATGCTTTTTAATAAAAGAAAAAAATGTATATTTCATGAATATATTTTATCATGAAATATACATTATATCAATCATTTTCGTACGACAAATTACTACACTCATATCCTTCTAATTCAAGATCTTCTTCACTTACATTTGCCAGCCATACTTTACTTTTAAATACTCCTAAATTAATTATCATTTTAACAAACGAATCAAATCCAACTAAAAATATAAGTAAATAATCGTTGCTTGGTATGTAATCTGATACTACAAATAGTATTACAAAATATACTAAACTTAGTACATCTAGTATAAATGGTAGCTTAGCTTTACCGCCAAGAGTAAGCAAATATGAGTTTAATGTCCAATCTATATATCTAAATAATTGTATAAGCAAGTATATATATGCAATTTTATCTCCAGTACTTGATATCTCTATATTCATACCTGATAATATAATTGGTCTAAATACAATGTATAAAATTGCTAAGAAACACCACATTAAAAATGTAAGATCTATTACATATTTTCCTTCTTTATATGCTTTTTCAAAATCTTTTTTTCCAAGGTCTCTACATACTGAAATACATGATACATTTATTACTGAAAAATATAGTCCTACACATACATCTAATATATTTTCAAAATAGTTGTATGAATTATATAAAAGCTCACTTTTTTTAAGTAGAATTAAGGCACTAAGTGTATAACCTATGTTCCATGCTACCTCTTTAGCTACAATCATAGCTAAAGTTTTAATTACAGCAATATCTTTTGTTGACTTTATTTGATTTAGTTTAAGTAAATCAATATTTATAACTTTAGTTCTATACTTAAATACATATATGATTATAGGTATCATAACTATAAATGATAAAGTATAGAAAGCCGAAATATGGTAAATATTTAAATTTCCTGTAAGTACTATTAATAGTATTCCTAGCAATATTATGACATTTTTTATTACTTCCAAAATTAACTGCATTTTAAATTCTTTAAGTATTTTTAAGATATCTTCAAAATATGATATTATTATATTTAAAAATATTACTGGTACCATTGTATAGAAAAACTTATATCCATCAGTTATTTCAACAACTATAATTTTTGAGAACAAGTAGTCTTTGAAAATTATTATAATTAGTGTAAACAATACTGCAAATACACTAGCTATAATTAAGGATAGCTTTATATGCTTTTTAACTACCTCTTTATTATTTATATTTTGATTTATATATATTGAAATTCCCGAACCAATACCATAACCTATTATATCTGAAAATATGAGTATCGCAAATACTCCATTAAAATATGTAAGATCAGATATATTAAATCTATTAACTAAAACCGTTAGTATTATAAAATATATGCCGACAAATATATATTTTACAGATAAAACTAGCGATTCATGTACTATATGTTGTGCAAACTTAAAAAAATTCTTTATTTTATTCATTATATCTATTTTCCTTTGTCATTTTTTATAAAATTATTTAAATTATCTATCGTAGTCACGCCTGCCATGTCTTCTACTTTTTGCATAAAAACTATACCATCTAAATGGTCACATTCATGTTGTATAAGTCTTGCAGTATACCCCTCTACAGTCCAACTCTGAGATTTATATTTTTCATCATAAAAATCCACCTTTATTTTTTTATATCTACCAACTTGTCCACGTATAACAGGCACGCTAAAACAACCTTCATAGTCTAGAGTTTTTTCTTCATCTAATATAGATATAACAGGGTTTATCATAACAGTTGTAGGTACATCTTCTGCTCCCTCATATCTACATTTTTCCTTGTCCACACCTATAACTATTATTCTTAAATCTTCGCCTATTTGAGGAGCAGCTATTCCAAAACCTCCAACATATTCAAAAGTGGTTTTCAAGTTTGCCATAACTTCTTTTACTTTTTTATCTTTTTTAGATATATATACTTGCTTACATACTTGTTTTAATATAGGGTCTCCTATTTCTCTTAGTTTTAATACTTTACCTGACATATCATCACCTAATAACTATAATAATACAAATTCTGTTTTATTTCAAGTTATTATTAAATATTAATTTGATTTTTTAATCACATATAAATTATATGAGCTAGTTTTCACAATACTAACTATTGAAAGGAAAATTAATTTCTAATGATGCCAAACAAAAATTAATAGGATCATCTGTTACAAAAGCATTATTTCCAAAAAATAATCCAGGATTATTTTCCATTCTATTTAGCATGAATAGGATATAATAATTTAATGGCGTTATTGTTATTGTCTTCGTATATAATGAAAGTATAGCATTTGAATTAGATACTACTATTGATAATGATGGTGTATAGTCTACTATTACTTCAGGCATTTGATTTAAAGTCTTATTAATAAAATCATTTGATTCTTTATCAAAATGTATATCATTTTCTTTTTTATGCTCAATATTTCCAATTTGAATCTCATTAATATATAATCCTATTAAAAATGTAGCTAAACTTACTTGTAAATTAGTAAGTGTACTTGAACTTCCAAGAGAGCATTTATTTCCAGAATTTTTTTTTGTCGCTGATGTACTTATGAAATAGAATATTCTGTTTTCATTTCTGTAAATCAATCTATTATCCTTAATTATCGTATCTACATTACCTAGAAACTCACTACATGGGGGTATTTTTCCACCATCATATTGATTACATTTGTCATAGTACATTTGTATCACCCCAATTTTAAAATAGTTATATATAGTCCTATATACAAAATATGCCCCTATTATAATAATGTTACTATACTATTTTTTATATTGCTAATAAATTATTTTTTTCTTAGAATTATCATATAAATAGCATATATCTGTTTTTTTGTTTTTTACTTGACTATATTAGTTTTTGGATATATACTATAAATATATAAGGAGGGGTTTTATGATAGAAATAAGATGGCACGGACGTGGTGGTCAAGGAGCTAAAACAGCATCTTTACTACTTGCTGACGCTGCATTTAATACAGGAAAATTTATACAAGGTTTCCCTGAATATGGACCTGAAAGAATGGGAGCTCCGATGACAGCATATAACAGAATAAGTGAAACAGAAATTAGAATACATTCAAATGTTTATGAACCAGATTATGTTGTAGTTGTTGATGATTCTTTAATTGGGGCTGTTGACCTATTAAAAGGCTTAAAAGAAGGTGGAGCTGTATTAGTAAATACTGCTGAAAATATAGAGAAAATAAGAGAAAAGCTTGGTAATTTTAAAGGTAGAGTATATACTATTGATGCTTCAAAAATAAGTAATGAATGTTTAAAAGCAAATTATCCTAATACTTCTTTACTTGCTGCTATTGTAAATATTACTAAAATAATGAATAAAGAAGATCTTTTAGAAAATATGTTAGAATCATTTAAGCATAAATTTTCTAGAAAACCTGAAGTAATTGAACCTAATATGCAAGCTATAAAAAGAGCATATGATGAAGTCATAGGAGGTTAGAATATGAGTAAAAAATTTAGTTTAGCCGGAATGATAACTAAAGATGGAAATTCCTTAGATTTAAAAACTGGTGACTGGAGAATAAGATATCCTGTTCATCTTAAAGAAAAATGTAAACACTGCATGCTATGTGTTGTATATTGTCCAGAAGACTGTATAAGACATACTGAAGATGCAAAGTTATTGGGTATGGATTTACAATATTGCAAAGGTTGTGGAGTATGTGCAAAAGTATGTCCATTTGATGCAATAGAAATGAAATCGGATGTTTAAGGAGGATATGAAATGGCTATAAGAGAAAGATTAAGTGGAAATGAAGCGGTTGCTACCGCTATGAAACAAATAAATCCAGATGTTGTCGCGGCTTATCCTATTACACCATCTACTGAAATACCTCAATATTTTTCAAACTTCGTAGCAAATGGTACTGTCTCAACTGAATTTATTCCAGTTGAAAGTGAACATAGTGCTATGTCTGCATGTATTGGGGCTTCAGCCGCAGGTGGTAGAGTTATGACTGCAACTTCATCACAAGGTTTAGCATATATGTGGGAAATGTTAAATATTGCCGCAGGTATGAGACTACCTATTATACTTATTGATGCAAATAGAGCAATATCTGCGCCAATAAATATACATAATGACCATTCTGATTCAATGGGTGCAAGAGATACAGGATTTATTCAACTATATTGTGAAAATAATCAAGAAGCATATGATAATACAATAATGGCAGTTAAAATAGCTGAGAGAGCTAAACTACCTGTTATGGTATGTTATGATGGCTTTATAACATCACACTCTGTTGAAAATATACTTTTGATGGAAGATGAAGAAGTTAAAAACTTTATTGGTGAATATACTCCAGAAGAATATCTATTAAATCCAGATAGAAATATATCTATGGGCCCTCTTGCTCTTCAAGATTCATTCTTTGAATTTAGAAAGCAACTTGCTGACGCTATGGTTGAATCAAAAGAAATAATTAAAGAAGTATCTAGTGAGTTTGCGAAAGTAACTGGTAGAAACTATGGCTTATATGAAAAATATATGCTTGATGATGCAGAAGTTGGAATAGTTATTTTAAACTCATCTGCTGGTACAGCAAAAGATACTGTAGATGAATTAAGAGCTAAAGGAGTAAAAGCAGGTCTTTTAAAACCTCGAGCATTTAGACCTCTTCCATATGTTGAAATAACTAACGAATTAAAAAATCTAAAAGCTTTAGCTATAATGGATAAAGCTGATAGCATTAATGCGTATTCTGGACCACTATTTTCAGAAATTACATCAGCAATGTATACAGCAAAATTAGATATACCAACTATAAACTATGTTTATGGTCTTGGTGGACGTGATGTTAAAACTGATGATATACTAACTGTGTATGAAAAACTATTACAAATAGCTAGTTCAGGAAAAATAGATCAAGTTAAACATTATCTTAATGTAGAGGAATAAAGGAGGTTTTAATATGGCATATAATATAAAAGAAATAGTAAATAAAGAGTCTAGATTTGTAAGCGGTCATAGAATGTGTGCTGGATGTGGAGCTCCACCTACAATAAGAGGTGTACTTAGAGCTTTAAAAGAAGAAGATAACGCAGTTGTGTCAGCTGCCACTGGATGTTTAGAAGTTTCATCATGTATATATCCATATACATCATGGAAAAACTGTTCATTTATACATACAGCTTTTGAAAATGCTGCTGCAACTTTATCTGGAGCTGAAAAAGCATATAATTCTATGAAAAAATCTGGCAAATTGAAAACAGATATAGAGACTAAATTCATAGCATTTGCTGGTGATGGAGGTACTCTAGATATTGGATTTCAATCACTTTCAGGTGCAATGGAAAGAGGACACAATATAACTTATGTGTGTTATGATAATGGAGCATATATGAATACTGGAACACAGCGTTCATCTTCTACTCCGCACTTTGCAGATACAACTACTTCACCTGCAGGTAAAGTAATACCTGGTAAACTGCAACAAAGAAAAGATTTAACTGAAATAATGGTAAAACATAATATACCATATGTAGCACAAACAGCACTTGTATTTAACTTAAAAGACTTAACTGAAAAAAGTGAAAAAGCAATATATACTGATGGTCCTACATACTTATCTGTGCTTTCTCCTTGTCCTAGAGGTTGGGTATATCCAACAGAAGAACTTGCAGTAATCTCTAAACTTGCAGTAGATACTTGTTTCTGGCCACTATATGAAGTTGTAAATGGAGTTTATAAAGTTACATATAAGCCTGCTAAAAAGTTACCTATTGAAGAGTTTTTAAGACCACAAAAAAGATTTAGACATATATTTAATGAAGGTAATGAATGGATGATTGAAGAAATGCAAAAAGAAGTAGATAAAAAATGGAACTACTTATTACTTATGGAAGAAATAACAAATAGAGTTTAGTAAAAGAATAAACCTGTATGGTGAAATTACACCATACAGGTTTTTGTTTTTAAATACATTTTATATAGAATTATTATAATAACTTTTGCCATACCATTTAAGTAATTCATCTCCGTATTTCCAGTATTTAGAAAGAAGATATACCATGATATATGCCGCATTTAAAGTTATATTTTTTTCAATGGAAGCCTCTTCATAGGTGATTGCTGCAAAATCAGTAAAGTTTTTACCCGAAAGAATTTTTAACTGCATTACCTTTGCCCATCTTCTCAGGAAGATGCATACTTTAGATAATTCATCATTTTTACAACTTAATTCGTCCCATTCTCTCCTTGCATTTTCATTTTTAAACTCCATGCAGGTACTTTCATCAATGTGGAGCACTTCTCTATTACATCTTTCTTTCTCTTCCAATTCAAGTGCATATTGCGGTGTAGTTTTATATGATTCTACTTTAGCTATACTTTTTTCAGCTATAACCTCATAACCCTTATTCAACTGATCAGCAATTTCTTCGACAGATGTGGCTGGAGTTACAGTGATCTCAAGTTTGTTAAATTTAAAAATAATCTTTTCAATATTATCATTTTTAACTTTACCTAATATTGCTTCAGAAACTCTATACCTTACATTTGATTTGCTATTAAAGCATCCCATAACAAAACCTGCCATTTCTTGAATAGTATTAAAGTTTGCATCCTCAATTTCCAAAATTCTTCCTTCATAGGATTTTACATAAATGTATCTCCGGCTTATTCGATCACAAAATTTGTAGAATCCTTCCTCAGTTATGTTCCAAAAATCTACAAAAGAAATATTTTCCATTTTTAATTCCTCCTTGTATAAAATTAATAATTATATTTTTTATACTATGCATACTAATTTTAAATGCATTTGACTATTATATTTTTTGTATTATATCACATATATTCACATATGTCAATTTTATGTTAACTTTTTTCGAAGTTTATATAATTTTATACATCTCTTTACTATTATATTGATATATAAAATTAACAGGATATCTAAATATTTAGATATCCTGTTAATCAATTATATTTTTGAAAGAGAAATGTAGTCTTTTCTATTTCTCTTATTTAGTATTATATATGTTTTAAATAAATCAAATTTTATTTTTTCCCCACTTACCCTATAAAATACAAAATGATCTGTTAGGCAAAAAGAGTTTTCAGAAGTAAGGTATATAGGAAAAGTCTCATTACTGTTTAACCTTAGTTTTAACAAGTAAATATTGGACATATAATCTCCATAATCTACTTCAGAGGATGGAATAATAAACTTCTGAAGAATATCTACTTTATCAACCATATTAGACGCAATAATGACATCATCTGGAACAACATTAGTCGATTGGATAAGAATATATATTTCACTTCTATTTTCTTTTGTTTTTTTTATTTTTTTGAATATGAGTTCATTATTATTATTCTTATCTAAACTCACATTATATAAAGTAAAAGAATATTTTTTATTTTGATTAAAAATTTCTAAGCTTATTGGTAATACAAGTCTAACCGTTTTATTCTCAGTATTTAATAGATTAATAGCTATTTTATCATCAGTAAACTTCTCTACATTAAATCTTTCTACATTAATAAATAACCGCATAGTAAATCCTCCAATAAATTTTAATTAATATTATTACTTTTTGAGATTATATTTACTTCTTTACAAATATGAAACTCCTCTCCTTATTTTTATTAAACTAAAATATTAGTCTGTTTTCAAAAAAATATTTGCAATATTATATCATATTTACATAATAAACTCAATACCGGTACTTTTAGTATTTTTATATTATAAAAAAGACTTGCAAATTGTATTGCAAATCTATAAATACTAAAGTTTTACTTGCCTCTTACTATCATCATATATATATCCAAGTACAGCCATATATATAATATTAAGTATGGTTGAAATTACGTGTTGATCAATAACAATTATCTCTATCAAAAAACAAAGTACTCCAATCAATGCTAGCACATATGCTGTATAACATATGCCTTTTTTTACTGGATTGCTTTTATAAAGAGGGCTCTTTTTTTCTACTAACACAATAAACTCAATTTTTCTTTCAAGATGTATCACATATAAAGAATATATTACGCGTGTAAGTATAAAAATTTGCATTATTATATATGCTATTGTATGATATCCAAAGAATACATACTTCGAAGCCCAATCATCTGAAAACATCTTTAAAATATGATAGACATTTATTACTATTAAGGTTATTGTACAAGTCATTACAATCAGTATGGCTATTATTAGATCCCTATCCTCCCTATCTAAAAAATTATCTAAACTATCCTTATTGGAATATCTCATATATATTCCTCCTGAAATTTTTTAAGAATATGATGCTTCTACACATTTTAATATTAACAAATTATAGATAAGACTATTTTTTATGATACTTTTATTGTTTCAAGGTGATAGTACACTAAGCGCTCTAACGAATGAACCTGAATTAAAGTTATTTCTTCTTTTTTAGTTTTTGCAAACCTTTGCAATAAATTGATAAAATACATAATACTCTTATATTCATATTTTATCAGTTCATTTGAAAATAGTAATATTTTATTAACCATTTCTTGATATCTAGCATCATCCAGTAATATTCGTCCTCCTAGAGTACGTGAAATTCCTTTAAGATCTTTTAATTCTAGTAATACATTATTTAATGTTTCTTTCACTAACAATCCCTCCAGTTGTAAGATAATATTTACAAATATATTTTAGATAGTATAACACATTCTTATATTTATGTCAACAACTTATCTTTATACTTAAAAGATGTTTTTTAGATTTTATATAATATTTCAATTATTTATCATTTATAAAATTAAAAGTATTACTAATTTAGTAATGCTTTTTGAAAATCAAAATAATTAAATATATTTTTATAATTATATTTAGTAATTTATCATTCATAATATATCTTACTATATTTATTCTTGTGCAAATACTGTATCTATCCAACCTAATATTACTTTTAAAAGACTTGGTATCACTTTCTCTCTCCTCTTCTGCAAGTATGTTTAAACCTGCCATGTATTAATAGTAATTTTTAAAATGTTTTTCAATACTTATGTATACCTTTCTTTGCTTTGTATAAATAATTTATAATAATAAGCTTTATATAAAAAAACTGCAACAAAACAGCATGCTTTGTTACAGTTAAAATTCCATAGATTTAGTTTACACTAAAAGATACATCATCTAAATCTAAAGATTGCTCTCCATTTGCAGTTACTTCAAAACTAATGATTGCGCTTGTTACATTTAATGGTGCTTGCGCTGTTATTATTCTGTAAAATGCAAAATTTCTATTGTCATTAGGTATATCCTGTTGTCTAACAATTATTGATCCTCCAACAACATTTCCCATTGGAGTTATAAAAATAACTGTTGCAGTTAAACTAACTTGCGCACCTTCTCCACGTGCAAAGAAAGATAATTCATAAAAACATCCTCCATTTACAGTAGTAACGGTTTGTGTTAAAATAGCTCCATCTTCTAAATTTACTGATGAATTACCAGAATGAACTCTTCCTTGCAATGTTTCTTCTGAAACTTCATCAGGCGTTGTAGTATCCCATCCATCAGGAATATCATCCGTAAACTCTTCCATTCCACCATTAGTTATTTGTTCCCCAATAGATTCACATTGACATTCACATGTTCCTGTTGGTCCTGTCGGTCCTGTCGGTCCCGTTGATCCTGTCAATCCCGTTGGTCCTGTCGGTCCTGTCGGTCCTGTTGGTCCTGTTGGTCCTGTTGGTCCTGTTGGTCCTTTTGATCCCGTTGGTCCTACACAGCAGCAATTACAACAAGGTCTTTTGTATGGGCAATTACAGTAATCTTCATCACCGTGCTGCCACATATATTCTTCTGACATAAGATGTCCCTCCCGTGATTTTAAAAAACATTTAAATGTTTTATAATATATTATGCAGTGTATTATTTATAGTTACACAATGTTATTCTCACAGTTATAATTATTAACTATGCATATTTGTTAATATCTAATAGAATATAAATTAGTTTTATATTTTTAATACCATAAGTGAGCAATGAAAATTTTAAATATTTTTATAATGAATGTTTAAAGAAAAAACAACACTATAAGTCTATTTAACTTTGAACTGCACCCCAAATGTTAGACAAAAAAGTTTAGCATTTGGGATGCAGTTCATTTTTAAATCAGATTTCACTATTTTATCCTATCTTATCATGACTATATTTCATCTTAGTCGCAAGACCACCTCTTATGTGCCTTTCATTCTTATTTATTTCTAGTATTTTTTTTGCCTCATTTGCAAGAGAAGGATTTACCTTTTCTAGCCTTTCTGCAATATCTTTATGTACAGTTGATTTACTTATGTTAAACATTTTAGCAGCTGCTCTAACAGTACTTTTTGTTTCTATTATATATGTTGCTAGAGTCTTTGCTCTTTCTTCAATATCATATTCTAACAAAACTATCACCCCTATTGTATAAATTATTCTATACTCATATTTTATTCATGACTTTTATAATTATGCATTAAAAAATATTGGTTGGATCGACAAGTTTTGAATCTTTATACAACTGAAAATGTATATGGGGTTCATCTTTTATTTCACCTATTGAAGAATTTCCTACTTTTCCTATTGATTGCCCCTTTTTTATATTTTGTTTAGCTTTTACTAAAACCTCTTTATCCAAATTTGAATATATACTTCTATATCCTTGACCATGATCAATTATAATAGTAAAACCGTAAAATGAGTCTTCATATACCTTTTCAACTAATCCTCTTTCAATGCTTTTTACACTCTCTCCTAACTGACCTGATATATCAATTGCATTATGTGTTTTCCAAAGTTCAAGTGTTTTTGAATATACTACCTTGTCCACAGAATATGGTTTTATAATTTGTCCACTTAATGGTTTAGAAAAAACTAGTGGTTCTACTTTAGGTGTACTACTAACTTTAGTATTATTAGTTTTAGTAGAAGTATTAGTCTTTGTACTTACCGCAACTGCTGTTTGTTCTGCATTTTTATTAATTGTATCTATATTATTAGTCTGATTACTTTGTTCTACTATATTTTTATCATTTGTCTTTTCATCAGTATTATTATTTTTCCCTTTATTATCTATACTACCATATACAGTATAGTTTTCTTTTGAAAATATACCATATGCTTTGGTTGTTATAACTACACTTGTTGTTGCAAGTGCAAACATACCTATAAGTAGTAAATAGTAACTGCTTGCAAGTTTATTTTTATTTCTAAAAATATTTGAAATATATTTTTTAAACCTAGTAAATATATTATTTTCTCTTACTTTTTTTGTATTACTTTTTTGCTTTTTATTTAGACTTAAATATCTAAATTTCTTTGCATTTTCCTTTTTAGCATTATTTGATCTTTTGTTTAATATTCTATGACCAACCATTTTCTCATTTAACTTAACTCTCATAAAATTTCCTCCTTAGTTAATTTATTTTTATAACATCAACCCCAGTATAATAGTGTTTAATTATATCCTTATACGACATATTCTGTGATGCGTAATAGTTAGCTCCCACCTGACTCATACCAATTCCATGACCATATCCTATAACATTAAAAATCACCTTATTATTTTCACATTTTAGTACAAAATTAGTTGATCTTAACCCAAAAATAGTTCTCATTTTTTCTGCACTAACGATATCATTTCCAATTTTTACATCTTTTATTCTCCCTGAAATTGTATAACTATTTATACATATAACAGGACTATCACCTCTATTATTTATTCTGTATCTACTATTAACATTTTGAACAACTTTTTGCTCAAAATCACCATATGACAATTCAACTGTACTATTTCTCCATTGATAATCTTCAAACTCTTTGCTTTCTACACTTACTAAATAATCTATTCTTTGACCACCCCATATTTGACTCACATCTTCTGTTTTTTCAGGACTACTCGCATGAAAATATGCCTTTATATATTCACCTTTATATGTTATAACTACACCTTGAGTTTCGTTTACTGCTTGAGCTACTTTATCCCAATATTCTTTTATTGTATCTTCTGAAAATCCTCTACCTCTCCATATCTCAAACAATTTATCCTTTGTGTAGAAAGCTTGACAATGGTTAAAATTATCGCATATATCTGCGTCAGGACCCTCTGCCCTATCTTGAATTTTTCTATAAGTATATGTTCTTGCAACAACTGCTTGGGCTTTTAGTGCTTCCATATTATATGAGGGTGGCATTTCAGCCGGGATTACTCCTCTTAAATAGTCATTTATATCCATAGCTACTATTTCACCTGTTTTTGACATCTTCACTCTTATAGTTTGATTTGCTTTTAATTCAATATCTTGCTTTTCTTGAGCTTGTTCATATTTTTCTTGTTTTTTCTTATGTGCATTATAGTTTAATATTAAATACATTAGTATTGATGCGATAACAAGTATGCCTAAAAAAGAGTAGAAAAAAACAAGCCATTTTTTCAATATATATCACCACTAATAATATATATATTCAATGACTTGTTATTTTATTACTACTTGTCCTTATTTTTCTTATTTTTTATATTTTTCTACATTACTTACATTAAGAATCCACCCATATATACGTTTATAAGTGGAACCATTACAGTTATCATAAACGCAATTAAAGCTATTCCAACAAATAAATAGGTTATTTCAGGTAAGAATTTAACGAATCTAGCAATAGACTCATCAATTTCCATCTTAATATATTCATTTACTTTTTCCATCATTTCTGTTAAATCAGTTTTCATACCTATATTTAACATTTCTATTACCATTGGTTTAAACAGTCCATGTTCACCGAAAGGCTCTATCCATGATCCACCTGATAAACTGTTTGATTTTCCTACTTCAACAATAGATAAAAAATAGTAGTTTCCTGTTACATTTTTAGATATTTCTAAGCTTTCTTGTATTCTCATTCCATTTTTTAAATTTAATAGCATAGCTAGAAAAAATTTATTTACCATTATATTCTTATTTAAATTTCCAAGAACAGGTATTTTAAGTAAGAATCTATCCCATAAATATCGTCCTCTTGCCGTATTTATATATATTATAAATCCCAAAACAAGAACAACAATAAGTAGAACTAATATATACCAGTTTGCTAGCATCCATTTTGTAATATCAACAGCTATTAATGTTGCAGCTGGAAGCTTTTGCTTAGATCCAAACATATCATATACATTTTGAATAAGTGGAACACCAATAAGCAAAGATACAAATAATGCTATCATTATACCTATAAATTGTAAAGATCTTGGAATAATAGTCGATCTTATTTGTTTTTTTAATTTTAGTGAGCTTTCTAAATAATCCCTTGCATGTAGTAAGGCTACATCTAACGAACCAGATTCTTCACCAACTTTTATGAAATTAACATACATAGGTGGAAAAACTTTAGGGTAATTTGCCATTACTGCATTTAATCTTTCTCCGGCCTCAACGCCTATTAAAATATCCTCTACAACATCTTTAAAAGCAGGATTTTCAGTACCTTCAAATAAAGATTGTAATGCTTGTATATTATTGAATCTTGCTTTTTTTAATATATACAAAGTGTTCGAAAAAATTATTAAATCCTTAGAAGATACTCTTCTAAATGGGTGGAAATCTATGTTTTTCAAATCACTAAATGATACTTTACTAATATCTAATTTTGGTGCTTGATTTTTAATCTGAATTCCATTTTTAAATGTATCAAAATGAGATTTACTAACCTTTTTTCTTGTTTCTTTCATTCTTTTAATTGATATTGGCTGTATTTTTGACATTTTGAGCTTAGTGATAACCTGAGATTTGTTTACTGCTACCATTTTACCCCTAACAATTTTACCATCTCTTAATGCCGCTCTGTATTTATAATCTGGCAAAAGATTCACCTCCCATAAGCTGACAATATTTTACCTTTTATTCTAACACATATATAATACCCTATATGTATTTATTTTGTCAATAGCATCTTTAAAATATACAAATTACAAACCTACAACTCCACCGCCATTTACAATTAAACCTTTAATTATATCTAGTCTACTTTGATCAACATTTTCTCTTATAACTTTCATATCTATTGCACCTTTTAAATATAAGTCTGCAAAAGAATATTCATAACTTAAACATCCCATTTCTCTTTGTGAATGTATAGCATCCTCTAAATCTGAAACACTGAATTGAGGTTGTCTAATTTGAGCCGCAATAGTAGGATTTACCATCATTATTTCTGGAACTAGCACTAAGTTACCTTTTGTACCAACAACTAATTTTTGAGAAACAACCATTTTTAATATTGAAGAAACCGCTGTTTTAATATTCATCTGATCTGCAGGCTCATACATATTAACTATTCTTTCTATTGTTTCGCCACATGATCTTGTATGTAATGTACCTAAAACAAGTCCTCCAGATTCAGCTAAATCAATTACAACATCCATAGTTTTGTAGTCTCTTATCTCTCCTATTATATTAATGTCTGAATCTTCTCTAAGTAAGTTTATAAGTCCATCATTATATGATAAAACATCAGACTCTCTACCTATTTCTTTTTGCACAATAGCACACTTATTTGATCTATGTACATATTCAATTGGATCTTCTAGAGATACGATTTTTTTTGTTTCTACTTTATTAACTTCTTGTATATATGCATTCATAGTAGTTGACTTACCTGAATTTACTTTACCTGTAAGTAAAACTAACCCTGAATTTATTTTTTTCATCTTTTTTACTATTTCTGCGATTCCTAGATTTTCTATATCAATATCGCCATTTGGTATTACTCTTATAGAAAATGTAGGACTACCTTTAGTAAAAGATACATTTATTCTAAATCTGTAATTTTTATATGTATATGGAAAATCTGATTGCTTCCTTTCATCAAAAGAATTTTTAAGTCCCACCACATTTTTTGAAAAAAAGTCAACTAATTCAAATAATGTAACTGAACTCATTGGAAGCATTGTAGAGTCAAAATTTAGTTTTCTTTTAACTCTATATATTGGGCTAATATCTGGTACTAAATGAATATCTGTGGCATCCATATCAATAGCCTTTTGCAAAATCATATAAATTAAATCCATAATATACTCCTAACTATATAAACACTTTTCTTTTAAGTTCATCTATTGTAGTAGTACCATTCAATACTTTTCTTACTCCATCAATTATTAAAGGTTCATATCCACAATTTTCTCTTGCATATCTTTTTATTTCAAGTGTAGATTTTGAATCAGCAATCATATTTTTTAAATATTCATCTACTATTAAAATTTCAAATACAGCTATTCTTTCGTAGTATCCTGTTCCCATACAAAAATCGCATCCTACAGGTTCAAATAAATGTGCATTACTTAAATCAAATTTCTTATCTACAAGTTTAGTAACCTTTTCAAAATATTTTTCATCTTCTTCAGTTATTGAATGAGGTTTTTTACATCTTTCACATAGTCTTCTTACTAGTCTTTGAGATATTCCTGTTACTATAGTTGATGAAACGTCATAATCAGATATACCCATTTTTCTTATTCTTGTTATCGCCTCAACAGCATCAATTGTATGGATTGTACTTAAAACTAAGTGTCCTGTTTGACCTGCTTCAATAGCAATTTCAGCAGTTTCTTGATCTCTTATTTCTCCTACCAATATTATGTCTGGATCTTGTCTTAGAACTGTTCTAAGTGCTGATGCAAACGTTATATTTGGTCCTATTTCTACCTGATTTATTCCAGGTAGTCTCATTTCAACTGGGTTTTCAATTGATACCACATTTATTTGTGGTCTGTTTAGGTAACTTATAACGCTATATAAAGTGGTAGTTTTACCTTCACCTGTTGGTGCACAAACCATTATTACGCTGTTTCTCTTATCAAATGCTTTACTAACAAGCTCTTGATCTCTAGGAAATCCTAAATCAAATAAATCTCTTACATTACTATTTTTCTTTAAAAATCTAAGAACAAATTTTTCTCCGTTTACATTTTTTTGGCTAGATACACGTATGCTAAAATTCTCATACGTATTTATACTACCATCTTGATCATAAGTTAATTCTTGGTGCATATTTGAAATTGATTTTAATCTACCAGTAATTAATTGCTGTCTATCCTTAGGAAGTTCTGTAACAGTTATTAATTCACCGTCAACCCTAAATCTTATTCTTACTTTATCCTCCATAGGCTCTACGTGAATATCACTGGCTCTTTTTTGTATAGCTGTCATTATTATATTATCAATAAGTACAGTAACATCTTTTTCATCTTTATCAACAAACTTATTTTCAACTGATCTTACATTTTCAACTTGATTCATAATACTAGTATATAGTGTTACATATGGATCCATTTCAAAACCAGCATTCATTAAAAATAGTTCTATTTCTTTAAGTTTTTGTATATTCATAGGGTCGGCAAAAGCAACACTAAGCCTATTACCTTCTAAAATGAATGGTATAGCTTTGTAGTTTATTATCATGTCTCTTGGTAAATAATCTACCGGGTTTATATTAAGCTTAGCATCTAGCATAGTTTTATTCATTTGAAGTTTAAATGCTAAAACATCTAATAAACTTTGTTTATCACACATATCAAGAATATCAACTATTTCTCCAAATTTAAGGTTTTTATGATCTTTTTGATATTGTAGTACTCTGTCAACTTGCTCTTCTGTTAAAAGTCCCCTTTTTATAAACTCAATACCTATTGGATTTTTTTTACTTCTTACACTTTCAAACATAGCTTCTCCTCCTATTTTTCTTACGTATTTGTTAATTTTATATACATATCTTCTATATTATCAATATTTTTTTCATAATACTTAACTATTGAATCTTCATATTTTTTTTGCAATAGTTCATAATGTTCTTGTTCAGAATATGTAGACGACGCATATATCATAAATACTACTGCAGATAAAACAACAACTAAAATACCTGAACCTTTAAGTTTACTGATTTTCATATATATCACCTACTGAAATAAATAAATTTTTTGTTAAATTTTTACCATACTTTACAAATGAAACTGTATAGCTTAAATATTTTGAATTATCCACTAAATTTGTGGTATCTACTGAATTTATAGCAAAATTATCAACACCATTAACAAGTATCCCGTTATTTTTATATATTACTTTTCTACTTGTATCGAAAGAATACTCATCATTATTAGAAAAAACTATTTTATTATTAATGAGACTAACACTTTGGCTATTTTTTGCACTATTAAAAAGATTATATTGTAATTTACTGTACTGCTCATTAACATACAATTCGCCTTTTTGACCTAGCACTGAATAATTCACATTTGAACTAATAGCAACAGCAAAAGTAACAAAAGTAAAGAATAATATAACATACAATACAATTGAAACAAGCGATAAACCTAACTTTCTATTATTCATTTAAATCGTCCTTTCTTTTAAAGTTTTAACTGCAAATTCTTTATTTATGCCTTTTAAAAGATAAGTAACTTTTACTTCAATTACTTTTATTAAATCTAATTTATCTGGAAACTCATCTGAGTACTTTGTAACCTCTACATTTACGTTATATGTAATACCATTTATATATTCACTCTTAGTATATGAATTAACAAAATCATACTTAGTAGCAAGTAGTGTTTCTACATTAGAAACTGCTATATTAGTAGCATTAGTTCTAGCCAAATTATCATACATTTTATTATTATAGTTTCTTGAAGTAATAAGGGCAGAAGCTAAAAATATTGTAAATATTATCATTGCAACTATAAGCTCAGATACAAATACACCTTTTTTCGAATTAGATTTACTCATACTCCTAACAGCTTCAAGCTCTTGTTCTGACATCTTACTTTTCATTATATAGCTACCAATTACTAAGAACATACAAATATATAGTAGCAATATAAATAGAGTGGTAAAAGTATATCCGAAAAATAGGTATACTAATAAAAAAATTAATCCGTTTAGGATCTCCATAAGAAAATATCTTATGCTAATCTTTTGACCACAATATCTGCATTTACCCAAACTAATAGCATAACTTAAAACTGGAATTAAATCAAAAAAACCTAAATTATGCTTACAATTCGGACAGTATGAACGTGTTGCAACTATATCTTGTTTTCTAGGTATCCTGTATGTAGCTAAAGAAAAGAAACTACCAAATAGTGCACCAATTATATACATATTTAACATGACTAATAGTTCTAAATAAAATACCACTTATATTGCCTCCCATATACTACATTTACATACTTTTTACAATCTAATATTAAAATAGATTCTAAAAAATATATACAATAACCCATATATCGGTATTAAGGACATATACACTGATGCATATGTCCTAAACTACCTAAATCGTATTATTTAATTTTTAACTAATTTAACTAACTTATATTAGTTTTTTGTTAACCAATCATAAGTAGCTGTTGAATCCATTATATAATCTTTTGCTGTACCTTCTGTAGCAGTAACTAAAAGTTTACCATCAGTTATAGTTGTAGTAACACCAAATTTTGTTTGGAAGTTAGTTATCATAGTAGCTACATCACCACCAACTGTTGGAGTATATGTTGATACATCATAGCTTCCTGCAGGTTGTGCATCTGCAAATTGTTTTAATACATCAAGAGTTATAGCATCTTGAATATTGCTTCTATCTGATAAGAATGTTGAGAAATTAGCTTGACCTATTGGATTGTTGTTGCTTAGCGATAATATTACCGCACCTGCTAGAATTATTATAACAATTATTGTTATAACTAATACGATTAAAGAAATACCTTTTTTTGCTTTCATAAAAGCTCCTCCTTATAAAATAATATATATTATCAAAACACTTATCGTAATGATAAAATGTTTTAACCAAAGTTATATATGATCTTTTAAATCATACTTCTAGTAATGTCTTACATCCTAGAATTTTATTTTTCATTTGTGTTTGTACCACCATTGTTATTATTGTTATTTCCATTATTTCCACCATTGTTGTTGTTACCACCTGTTGTATCTTCTGTTGCTGGTGTAAATGGGTTTGTATTTCCAGGGTTATATGCATTTTGTCTTTCTAAATATGCCATATCCTCTGAATTTATAACATACTCTTTAACTAAGGAATCTTTTGTTATATTTTTAGTTTGAGTATATGTATAGTTTGATCTGGTTATAGGAGTATATGTTTTGTCTTCTATATCAACAACACTTACTTGCTGTGGTGTCATTAACATAAGCATTATTATACCAAGTGTAGTCATAAGCATTACAGATATACTAAAAACTATTATATACTTTTTGTTCATAACCTAAATCCTTTCTATCAATATTATTTTTCAACAGTTATATTTTTAACAATAAAGTTTACTTTAATATTGTTTCCTTCTACATATTCCATAGATATGTTATCAAGCTTAAATCTTAATTCCTTATCATTTTCTACTTCATATATAAAATCTGATATATTTAAGTAATCTCCTGTTACTTGTACTCCCAGTCCAGTACTGTTTGATGTTCCAGTAGGTGGAGCAGGTGTCTGAGTACCTGTTGGGGTTTGGCTAGAAGACGTCGTAGTTTGACTTGTTTCAGAATTAGTTTCTGTAGAAGTCGGCGCTTGTACGCTTCCACCTGGTTCAACTAGGATAATTGTAAGTTTATTTTTAGCTGCATAGTTTCCTAGTCTAACCCACATAAATTCAATATTATATTTTTCAGTTGTGTTCGCTTCTTTTATAATCTGTATTGTAGCGTCACTTATACTCTCATATTTTTGTTTTTCTTTTTCAAATTCTTTTTGTGCAGTTTGTACTGAACTTAAAGCACTTGAGTATCTTTCTTGTTGAGTTGTTAAATTTGTATTAGAAGTTTCAATACCATTGCTAATTTCCATTAATGAATTAAATGATATTATTTTAAAAACTTTTAAATCTATATTACTATATAATACAAGTGTAAGTAAACCAATGAATACCACCATAACAACCAATGAAATTAAAAATTTCACTATTTTTCCTTTATTCATCATGGTAGATCACCACCTATTTCTATTTCAACTGTCTCACCATTTTTTATGCTATTTATTTTTACATTATTTAAAACACTTTGTAATTTTAATTGTGCTACAAAATATCCTAAATCTGAATATAGCTTAGATTGTGCTACTATTTTTACTTTTTTATTGTCATCAGAACTTATTGTTTTAAGTTGCACATTCTTAGGTATAACCTTTATTATTTTTTGCATAAATAGTGATACATTATACGTAGTATATTTACTTATATCTTCTCCTTCAATCTCACCAACAGTATTTTGTATATCGTCATTTATAGTCTTATATTGGCTTTTATTGTTATTTATATATTGTATATCTTCATTAACAACTTTAGATAAAGAAATCAATTTATTAGCTTTTTGATCAATATCACTTTTTATTTTTTCTACATTACTAACATATATATTAGTGATTATTAAATATGTTATAAGCAGTAGTGCTGAAAAAATAGAAACTGATACTGCAATAGGTGTTGCTTTATCAAAGAATCCATCTTCGATATTAATAGCAGCCACACTAGCTTTATTTTCTTTGTTTTGTTCTTCCTTAGGCTTAACTTCTTTTTTCGGTTTTTTAGCTTTAAATTTAGATATTAAACCTGCTATTGGATTGGCTTTACTCTTTTTATATTGAGTAATATTAGGCACACTTTGTGTTAAATATTGAGTGGCTAAAGCCATAGCAGATGTAGCTTCTAATGCTTCAGCTACATTTCTAATGCTTCCCATATCTGATACAAAACTAGGTTTTAATATTTCTGCTTTTATATCTAAATACTCTCTAAATAGTATATCTATGTTAGTAAATAGAACACCCATACCTGTAATTAATATCTTATTTACAGATGATTTATGTTTCATAAGAGTATCAGCTATTCTTTTTAATATTTCTTGTAAAACTGGTTCTGTTACTTCTTCTATATCTTTTTGATTTGTAGACTCACCTTCTGAAAACACATTAATCTTTTTACAAGCTTCATATGCTCTTTGTTCAGAACCAAGTAAATCTATAAGTTTTGAAAAGATATCTTTCATTCCTATTTCTTCTACCACAAACTCTACTATTTTAGAATCTACTACAGTTGTCATATATAATCTATCATCCAGATCAACCAACATGTAATTTTTTTCATCAGTAGGAACTGTTTGTTTCATAGTAAAAGGGGCTGGAACAATAGTAGTAACATTTATATCTTTTATTTCTTTATATATTTCTACTTCTTGTTTTGCAATTAAATTTAACATACCATTGTAGTAGTCACCTACCACGCTGTCTGGTATAAAATATGAAAATTGATATTTACTTGGCTCTTGTGCTTTTTTTTCACACCAATCTTCGAACTCAAGATTAATAACGTTTCTCATATCTTGTTTATTTAATTGTCTGAAAACTTGGATTTTTTGATAATAGTCATCATATGTACTTAATGCTATAGGAAGATCTTCAGATTTAGTTTCAGTAACAATGCTTTTTATGAGTTCCATTTTATTATACGTAAGAAACTTAACTCCACATTGTTCTAATGACAAGTTCTTATTATTATCAGATGTTATTTTAGCATATTTCAGTATTTTACCACTTATATGAATGCCCAAGCAACTTGCCATACGTACTCTCCTTTTCATCCTAAGTAATTTGTATTTTAAATATGACATTATAACGATTTTTATCTTAAATATAAAACCTATTATTTATAATTCCCACTTTATATATTTAATATCCAAAATTATATAAAGATCTCGTCATATTAATACATTTTTTGCATTATAGTAAAAAAATCATTTATGAATTTTCAACTACATACATAATTTATCATAATAATTCTATTTTTTCAATACTTTTTTTACATGTTACTAAAATTTAATTTTTGTGTAACATTTTTGTAATATTAGGTAATTTTATTGCTTAGATATGTATTCTATTCCATAATCAAGTACAGAATAAATTGTATTTGCAACATTAATTTTAATAGACTCAAAGTTCTTTAAATTTAATATATAACTTATTTCATTTTTAATATATATAATACCAGAATTTTTGTAATGTCCAGTATAATCTTTAAAATAATCGACTGAAACAGATTCAAATTGAATTTTAGAATTATCTTTTATATTATATAGGGAATATTTATTTTGAGATTCTGTAAGCAAAATATATGCATTGGAATTTATACTATTTAAAAATATAAAATCATTTGGATAGTTATATATTCCATCAATTATAACTTTTCCATTTAAGTCATATACTTTATTTACAGTTGTCCCTCTTTTTTGTATAAAATAACCATCTTCAAAAGCTAATACTTCAAAACCATCTTCAATTTCTATAGATTTTTCCTGTCTTGTAAACAAATATAACTTATTATCTTTTTGAAGTTTAACGGCTGCTTTAGATTGTACTAACAAATCAATCTTACTATATTCTATTGGCAAGATTAATGTGTTGTCTTCATCAACTATACCATAGTTTATTACTCCATTTTCTGACCTAGAAACTATATATTGATATTTATTTAATTTTGATAAATAAGGAATCTTTATTACATTAATATACCTTGCTTTTATATTTTCAGGTATTGATTTTTCTTGATACACACTTTGTGCTTTTATCTGGCTATATATAGTATTTATATCTGTATAATCTTTATCCGTATACCTTGTACCATCAACATTGTATACTCTATATATATAGTTATTTTCATCACTACCATATTTTAATATAAAATATGGCATTAATTCATTTTTATCAGAATACGCATAAATAATATCCGTCTCTTTTCCACCCAATTCTAAAGACTTGTTATTATTTAAAAAATATAAATAACTGTTTTGTCCTATTTTTAAATAGACTGTATCTTGTATTCTAGAAATTGTTGAGCATTCAGGTCTTACTAAAATTGTGCCATCAGCTTTAGATATTCCATATTTACCAGAATCTTCAGTAACTAAATACATTGTCTCACTCTTTTCAGAAACATTATTATTAGCTTTATTACCTTTTAAACTTATTACAGCTATAGTTACAGCAAGAGCAAACAATATAAAAGATACTGTTATTAGTAATATAGCTAAAAGATTTATTTTTTTCATTTATTATCACCTTTCAATTTTAACATATTTGTTATATATTTAATTATTGTATTACATATATACTTTTTTGTCAATCATATTAATTCTTTGCATTTTAAATATATATTATATAAAAAAATGTGAGATTTCTCCCACATCTTTAAATTAAACTTAAATATTAATACATTCCCATATCGCCTTGTGATGACATGTGACCTGATTTACAACATGAATCTTTATCTTTTTTATCAGCAACTAAAGTTTCAGTTGTAAGAACCATTGCAGATATTGAAGCGGCATTTTGTAGAGCAGATCTTGTAACTTTAGTTGGATCTACTATTCCAGCTTTTTTCATATCAACATATTTATCGTTTAGCGCATCATAACCCATACCTTTTTCTAAAGATTTTATTTTATCAATTACAACAGCACCTTCTACCCCTGCATTATATGCTATTTGTCTAATTGGTGCTTCTAATGCTTTCATTATCATTTTAACACCAATTTTTTCGTCACCTTCTAAACTATTACTTAATTTTTCTATCTCTGGTAGAATATTTATATATGCAGTACCACCGCCTGATACTATACCTTCTTCAACAGCAGCTTTAGTTGCAGCAAGTGCATCTTCAATTCTTAATTTTTTTTCTTTCATTTCAGTTTCTGTAGCAGAACCTACTGATATAACTGCAACACCACCAACTAGTTTCGCAAGTCTTTCTTCTAATTTTTCCTTATCAAAATCAGAAGTTGTGTTAAGAATTTCACTTCTTATTTGAGCAACTCTATTATCAATATCTGCTTTGTTTCCTGCTCCATCAACAATTATAGTATTTTCTTTTTGTACTTTTACCTGTTTTGCAGTTCCAAGTTGTTGAAGAGTTATTTCCTTTAGCTCATATCCTAAATCAGAAGTTATAACTTCCCCACCAGTTAATGTAGCTATATCTTGTAGCATTGCTTTTCTTCTATCACCAAACCCAGGAGCTTTAACAGCTACACATGCAAAAGTACCTCTTAACTTATTAAGTACGATTGTAGATAATGCATCACCTTCAACATCATCTGCAATTATTAATAATTTTTTGCCTTGATTTACAATTTGTTCTAGTATAGGAAGTATTTCTTGAATTGAAGATATTTTTTTATCAGTTATTAAAATATATGGATCATCTAATACAGCTTCCATTTTTTCAGCATCTGTAACCATATATGCTGATAAATATCCTCTATCAAATTGCATTCCTTCAACTACTTCAAGTTCTGTATTCATAGTCTTAGATTCTTCAATAGTTATAACGCCATCTTTACTAACTTTTTCCATAGCTTCAGATATAAGATCACCTATTGTATCATCATTTGCAGATATAGAAGCTACTCTTGCTATATCTTCTTTACCATTTATTGGAGTAGATATTTTCTTTATTTCTTCAGTAGCAATTAAAATAGCTTTTTCAATACCTTTTTTTACAATTATCGGGTTTGCACCTGCAAGTACATTTTTAAGCCCTTCTTTTATCATAGCTTGAGCAAGAACAGTTGCAGTAGTTGTTCCATCCCCTGCTACATCATTTGTCTTTGTAGCTACTTCTTTTACAAGTTGAGCTCCCATATTTTCAAATGGATCGTCTAATTCTATTTCTTTTGCAATTGAAACACCATCATTTGTTATTAATGGTGAACCAAATTTTTTATCAAGAACCACATTTCTTCCTTTTGGTCCAAGAGTAACTTTTACCGCATCAGCTAATATATCCACACCTCTTTCTAGTGCTTCTTTTGCTTCTCTTCCGAATTTTAAACTTTTTGCCATAGAAAATTTACCTCCTTTAATTTAAAATCTATATATTATTCAACTATCGCTAAAATATCGTTTTGTCTTAAAATAGTATATTCTAAGCCTTCATATTTTACTTCAGTACCAGCATATTTAGAACATACAACTTTATCACCAACTCTAACGTGCATAGTTATTTCTTTACCTTCAACATTTCCGCCTGGCCCAACAGCAACTATCTCTGCAACCTGTGGCTTCTCTTTTGCATTTCCAGGTAATACTATACCACTCTTTGTTGTTTCTTCATTTTCTACTAGTTTTACAACTACTCTATCCGCTAATGGTTTTAGCATAAAAAAACACCTCCCCTATATTCTATTATAGAATAAAAATATTAGCACTTGTTATATTCGAGTGCTAATAAATTATATCATAACAACTAATTACTTTCAAGTATACCATATAATTTTTTCACATTATATGGTAATTTTACATTTTAAAACAAATAAGTTTTAATTACTACACTAACTTAATAACTTTTTCCCAAGTTAAATTTTCTTTTCCAAAATGTCCATAATTAGTTGTTAGAGCATATATTGGATTTTTTAATGATAAATAGTCAATTATACCTTTCGGAGATAAATCAAATTTAGAATTAACAATGCCTAAAATTTTTTTATCTGATATATTAGAAGTACCAAACGTATCAATATATATAGATACTGGTTTTGCAATACCTATAGCATAAGAAATTTGAATTTCACATTTTTTAGCCATATTATTTGCAACAATATTTTTTGCAATATGTCTTGCCATATATGATGCTGATCTGTCAACTTTAGTTGGATCTTTTCCTGAAAATGCTCCCCCACCGTGTCTTGCATATCCACCATAGGTGTCAACAATTATCTTTCTTCCGGTAAGCCCACTATCTCCAAGTGGCCCACCTATAACAAACCTCCCTGTTGGATTTATATAATATTTTGTGTTACTATCCATATATTCTTTAGAAATGACAGAGTTAATTACGTCATTTATTATATCTTTCCTCAATAATTCCAAATCAACAGTATCTACATGTTGTGTGGATACGACAACTGTGTCAACCCTAATTGGAATATCATTTTCATATTCTACTGTTACCTGAGTTTTACCATCCGGTCTCAAATATTTTAAAATATTTTCTTCTCTTACTTGAGTAAGTTTTTTTGATAACGCATGTGCTAGATGTATCGGTAATGGCATATAGTTCTTTGTTTCATCACATGCAAAACCAAACATTAGACCTTGATCTCCTGCTCCACCAACATCATCATTTGTACCAAGCCAAATATCATGAGATTGTTCCGATATATTTATCTCGACCTTGCAAGTTCTGTAGTCAATATCTGTTAATTCATTATCATATCCCACACTTTTAATAGTCTCTCTAACTATTTTTTCAATATCTATTTTCGCACTAGATGTTATCTCACCAGTTACAAAAATCTGGCCTTTTGATGCTACAGTCTCACATGCAACTCTTGAGTTTTTATCAAGTTCCAAATATCCATCTAAAATACTATCAGATATATAATCACATAATTTATCAGGATGACCTTTAGTTACACTTTCCGATGTGAATAATTTTTTCATAAATTTTAATCCTTTCATACATAAACATATCTAATACTTATATTTAAAAACACTTCTATTTTAGTAGTATTACATAAATAGTGTATTAATATTTATCATTTATGCTATTTTTCAAAATTAATACTATGTACTTTTTAATATATATATATACATCACATCTACTAAACAAGCCTAACATAACAAAAAAATCTGATTATATACTATAACCAAATTCTAATTTTATTTAAATATGGTTTCTATTTTAGATCCACATTTCACATCATTATTTTTTCTTACATTTATCTCTGAAAATAAATATCGTTGATCAACATATATTTGTTTTAGTTTACTAAGTTCCAACATTCCCAAAAATGCAGTAACAACCTCAAGATTATCACACTCATTAAGATTAAACATATCATTAAACACCATAGTCTCATGTCTATTTAAATATTTTACTATTTGATTTACTTTGTCTTTTACTGTTATTTTTTCATATAGTGCCAATTTTTGTATTTCAGAAGCTTTTAAATTCACCTTGTTTTGGTTTCTTTGTAACATTTCTTCATATATTTTTTTAAGTTTTTTTATATCCAAGTCTTCACCACTGTAGCTAACCTTTTCCTTATATTTTATAATCTCTGGAAGTCTTGAAAAAAAACCAAAGTTATTTTCATACATAACCCTAATTTGCTCTGCAATCTCCTTATATTTTTTATACATAACTATTCTAGAAATAAGATCTTCTTCTGATATTTCATCCTCTTGTTTTGGCTCTAATTCAGGAAGAAGCTTTCTAGATTTTATATCTAATAAAGTAGACGCCATAACTATAAATTCACTAGTTATTTCTAAATTAAGTTCTGTCATTTCATCTAGAAATTCTATGTATTTATCTGTAAGTTCACTAAGTGAAACATCAAATATACTCATTTTATTTTTATTTATTAAAAATACTAATAGATCTAAAGGGCCCTCAAAATTATTAATAACAATCTTATATTCTGTTGCTTGTCTTTGTATAATTTCTTTCATAACTTATTCCTTTTCTATATTTGCTGCTAGTTCCAACACAAATTTAATCATATCATTAAATGAATTTTGTCTTTCTATACTAGATAATCCTTCTTTTGTTAGTGCATCATCTGATATTGTTAAAACGCTAAGAGCTCTTTTATTTAACATTACAGCATTTGCGTATAAGGCTGCTGTTTCCATTTCTACAGCAAGTACACCTGTATTTGCTAATTCCCTTAGTCTTTTTTCTTCAGCATAAAAAACATCTGAAGTATATATTGGGCCAAATTTAACATTTGCATTTTTTATAGCGACCATATTTTGAGATTTTTCAAGTAATTCTTCATTTGCACAAACAAAGTTTGTTGCACTATTTAGACTTTCTCTAACATAATTAGAATTAGTGTATGAACGGGTAGCAATTAAAACATCATTTATAGAAAGACTATCGTTTAGCTTGCCTGCAGATCCAACCCTTATTATATTATTAACACCATAAAACTCAAATAATTCTCGTGAATATATACCCATAGATGGGCAACCCATTCCACTTCCTTGAACTGATATTTTAATACCTTTATAATACCCTGTATATCCAAGCATGCCTCTTACTTCGTTATAACAAGAAACATCTTGTAAAAAATTATCAGCAATATATTTTGCTCTTAAAGGATCCCCTGGCATTATAACTGTATTTGCAATATCACCTAGTTTAGCACTATTATGTGGTGTAGGTATTTTATCCATAACTATTACTCCTCATAAATACAATTTTTTAGACCTCTTCTGTATAAATATTGACATAGTTTTTTTTCATCCATAACTTTAAGCTTACTTCTTTTTATTTTTTCTACAAGTTCATCTTCATAGCTTTGGATGTCAATATTTTGAAGAGCTGTCTCAATTATATCCTTTTTTATACCTTTTTGCAATAGTTTCTGTTTAATTTCATATACCGAAAATTTAAGAAGACGCATACATTGTCTCATATATGCGTCTGTATAGTCTTTATCATTAATATATCCCGCTTGTTTTAAATATGAAATAATTTTTAAAACTTCGTTTTGACCTACATTCATAAGTTTTAATTTGTTTCTAACTTCATATTCTGTCTTTTTTGAAATTCCTATATAATTAATTATTTTACTTTTAGCAACTTCAAAATCCATTATATCATCTCCATATTATTCTTCATCACTAGGTAGCTCTTCTAGTATATCATCTTCTCCTGCCTCTGGAATTTCACCCATGCTTTTTTCAAAAGCTATATTAAAATTATCTCTTACTTTTTTCTCTATTTCTTTCATCAGTCCAGAATTTTGTTTTAAGAATAGTTTTGCATTTTCTCTTCCTTGACCAATCTTCTGACCATTATATGCAAACCATGCGCCACTTTTTTCAACAATATCCATACTAACAGCTAAATCTAATACACAACCTTCATTAGATATTCCTTCTCCATATATTATATCAAATTCAGCTTCTCTAAATGGAGGGGCAACTTTATTTTTTACTACTTTTGCCTTAGTTCTAGAACCCATAACTTCACCATTAATTTTTATTGCCTCTTGTTTTCTTATATCTAATCTTACAGAAGCATAAAATTTAAGCGCTCTTCCACCTGGAGTAGTCTCTGGATTTCCAAACATGATACCTACTTTTTCACGTAATTGGTTAATAAATATTGCAACTGTTTTTGACTTGCTTAAAACACCAGTAAGTTTTCTAAGGGCTTGTGACATTAACCTTGCTTGAAGACCAACATGACTATCTCCCATTTCACCATCTATTTCTGCTTTTGGTACTAGTGCTGCTACAGAGTCTATTGTTATAATATCTACTGCTCCACTTCTTATAAGTTGTTCAGCTATTTCTAAGGCTTGTTCACCTGTATCAGGTTGTGCAACAATAAGATTATCAACATCTACACCTAACTTTTTAGCATATACTGGATCTAATGCATGTTCTGCATCAATAAAAGCAGCCACTCCACCTAATTTTTGTGCTTCAGCTATTGCATGAAGAGCAACTGTTGTTTTACCAGATGATTCTGGTCCAAAAATTTCAATAACTCTTCCCCTAGGAAAACCACCTATTCCAAGAGCGATATCTAAACTTAAAGCTCCACTAGGTATAGAATCTATACTTACCTTTGCAACTTCTCCTAACTTCATTATTGAACCTTTACCAAAATTTTTTTCAATTTGTGACATTGCTATGTCTAATGCTTTTCTTCTTTCCTCTGATATCATATTTTTCCTCCTATATAACTCACTGAACATTTGTTCATTTGTATTATACTATCCAAAAATTAGTTTGTCAATAGTTTTTTTCAAGAAATTTAAAAAACCTATATTATGCTATCATTTTCTTCACTATTTAATAATTTATTTATCTTTTCATTAATAGGTTCAATTGTAAATGTAGGATATGAAAAATAATATCCTTGAACATATCGTACACCTAGTTTTCTAATCGCATCTAATTGCTCCTTAGTTTCTATTCCAACAACAAGAAGTTTAATCTCTTTTGCTATACAAAATGTTAATAATTCAGAAATATATTTTTGCTTACTTTCGTCTTTTTCTATACCTTGTACAAGTGATATATCTGGTTTAACATAGTCAGGACTCAATATTTTTAAATCATCTATCGTCATTATACCTATACCAAAATGATCTAAAACTATTTGCGCACGTCTTTGTTGAATAGCCATAATTTTTTGTTGAATAGTAGATAAATCATATTTTTCATAGTTATGCAACTCCATAGCTATTTTCATATTGCCCATTATATCGTATAATCTAGGTTTATTAATATAACTTTCATAACTGCCAAGATCTATATTAGAAAAGACAATTTCCCCTTCTTTTGATTTTACTTTAGAAAAGTTTTCTAAAGCATTAATAAATAATGATTGTTGTATTTTGTCATACTTATTATTATCTTGTGCATATCTTAAAAATTTAGCTATATTTAGATTTTTTATTCCTTCTATAACTGAATATGTCTCATATCCATAGACACATCTTTGTTCCATATCTATTATAGGTTGATATAATAATCCGATTCTTCTTTTATTTAAAATGTCTTCTGTTAGTCTGTCTAAAAATTCCTTATCTATATAGTTATCATTTTGTGCAGTTATTATATCCTCCTCACCTGATTTTTTCCCATTTAATTCTTTTGTAGCAATATCATTAGAACCTGTCTTAATATTATTTAATCTATTAACTTCATCTGCACTAACCTTGTTTGTTATGTCACTGTGCTCAAAAAAGCTATTAGCAAAATCTAGATATTTAGCTCTAATAAGTTTATGATTATTATACACTTCAAGACATTTTGCCTGTGCATCAGCATCTTTTACATATATTAAAAGATAGAATAAATCTTTTTTATCTTCCAACTCTTGAGCTAAAAATCTCAAATTATCAAATGTAAGTTCACCTTCATTTAAAAATTTATCATGATATTTTATTAATGTTAATATTATCTTTTTTTCTTCTGAGCTAAAATGAAATCTTTCTAAAATATTTTTTGCAAGTTCGTATGACATGTCATCATGGCCTGCAAAACTATCGGTTCCATCTTCTTTTATAACTTTAACATAAGGTTTACCTATATCATGAAGAAACATTGTCCACTTTATAAGCATTCTTTGCCAATCACCTATTTGAATTTGTGCATTTGAAACTAATTCAACGGTATATAATATATGTTTAAATACACCATACTTATGATATTTACTATTTTGCTGACAATTAATAACATTTTCACCATACTCATTTTTTTGATAAAACTCAGGAAAATGAGATTTGAATATTGTATCTTGGCTGATTCTGGTAACCATATGTACAATATTGTCGTCATTTAAAATTTCGGTATATTGTTTTGTTAACAATTCAACATTATTTGAATACATATATAAATTATTTAATATTAACTTAATTTTGCCCTCTTCTCGCATATCAATTATATCTGATTTTATATTGTCTAAATCAGTATAGAAAATACCATTATCTTTTCCCATATTAGCACCTCTTATTTCTATTTTTATATTATCATAAAATATTTATTTAAACAACATTTTTTTAAGCTTTTGATATTTTTTATTTAAATTTAGAATTTTCCTACAAAAAACACCTTTTTTTCTTGACTTTTTCTAATTTAAATTGTATAATATGAATATTGTATAATTAGGTGATAATATCCCGGAAAAGTCACTTTAGTTATAGTGTCAAATACATTTAGGAGGATTTTTAGTTATGGAAAATAACAAAACACATAGCGTAAAAGCAAAAGAAATAGAAAGAAAATGGTATGTTATTGATGCTACTGATAAACCACTTGGTAGAGTAGCTAGTGAAATAGCTAAGTTATTAAAAGGTAAACATAAACCTACTTACACTACACATTTAGATTGTGGAGATAACGTTATAGTTATAAACTCTGATAAAATTGTTTTAACAGGAAACAAAATAAATCAAAAAGTATATCATCACTACTCTGGATACCAAAGTGGTATGAAAGATATCTTATATAAAGATTTTATGAAAAACACATCTGACAAAGCGTTAACTGTTGCTGTAAAAGGTATGTTACCAAAAAATAGCTTAGGTAGACAAATGTTAACAAAATTAAGAATATATAAAGGTGCTGAGCATGAACAAGCAGCTCAAAAACCTGAAATATGGAATTTTTAGGAGGTAAATTTATATGGCAAGCAAACAATACGTATATGCAACTGGTAAAAGAAAATCATCAATAGCTAGAGTAAATATAATACCTGGAACAGGAAAAATAACAATAAATAAAAAAGATATAAACGAAGTATTTACACTTGATACTTTAAAAGCAATAATCTTAAAACCATTCAACGTTGCTAACTTAGCTGAAAAATATGATGTAGAAGCAACTGTACATGGTGGTGGATTTGCAGGTCAAGCAGGAGCAATAGCTCATGGTATAGCTAAAGCATTAGCTTCAACTGATATAGAAATTCGTACTATATTAAAAAGAAATGGTCTTATCACTAGAGATTCTAGAGTGAAAGAAAGAAGAAAATACGGTCTTAAAAAAGCAAGAAAAGCACCTCAATTTTCAAAGAGATAATACAGAAATTATACAAAAGCCCCAAACTCATGGTTTGGAGCTTTTTTGTTATCATAGTTAAAGTCTTTAAATACAATTAATCTAACATACTATTAATTTAGTTTAACCTTTACATAGTTTTATCTTTATAATTACTACACCATATTGTTCTTCTTCATATTTTGAATACCAGTTGTTATATGTATCAATTACTGCAGCTTCTACACTACTATAATATTGTTTTAAATCTTTTTCAAAAAAATCTTCATAACAACTATACCAATTAGAATAATATAATAATCCTTCAACTTTAGTTAGTATACTATCATTGATATCAGATAAATTAGTAAATTTTATTGTATCTCCTAGCTTAATATTTCTTCTTTTTTCATCATTGATCCTATATTCTCTTATTTTAATTCCATTTTTCATATCTTTAAAAGATTTTTCATTTAATTTCATTGAATGTTCCATTTTTTACACCACCATATTATATTTTCTATTATATCATATAAAATAATTTGTGTATATGCTATTTATTCCTTATTATATCTTTTATCAGCTCTAAAAGATATATGTTTTTACTATTACTATACAGCTAACAACAGTCTGTTCTTCTTAATTTAATATTTTATATAATTTGGTATAATAATAAATATATAATAGGTGAATTATGAATAAAAGATTAAATATAGATTTTTATAGAAAAGATGTTTTAGAAGTTGCACCACTTCTACTTGGAAAATTATTAGTAATTAGATTAGACTCAGGTGAAATTATAAAACGTAGGATAACAGAAACTGAAGCTTATAGAGGCAAAGAAGACTCAGCGTGTCATGCAAGATTTGGATTAACTAAAAGAACCGAAGTATTATATAAAGATGGTGGTCATTTGTATGTATACTTATGTTATGGAATTCATTATCTTTTAAATATAGTTACAGGTTGCATTGGAGATCCTCAAGCAGTGCTAATAAGAGGAGTTGAAGGATTTAATGGGCCAGGCAAACTAACTAAAGCTCTAAATATTAATTTAGATTTTAATAATACTAATCTTCGTACCTCAGATAAAATATGGATTGAAGATGATGATAAAAGTTTTAATTATTATGCAACAAAAAGAATAGGAATTGAATATGCTACTGAACCATATAAAAGTATAAAATGGAGATATGTGCTTAAAACATGATTAATCCTAATTTTTAAAAATCCTTATAAAAAAATAAGAATATAAATGTTTTTACTCATTATATTCTTTTTATAAACAGTAATGGACTTAATTGTTATTAGTGTCTTATAAATTTTATTAATGTACTGTAAGTTATATTTGATATAGAAATACTATTTGTGGTATACTTTTATCTTTGTCGTCTTCATCGATAAAAATAATTTTTCCACCCATATTTTTATAAAATTCTTGTGCAGCATAATTATATTTATTACACTTGATTACAAATTCTTTATATCCCTTACTTTTTATTATTTCAGAACCTTTTTTTAATAGTTTCTTTCCTAAACCTAGCCCTTGATATCCTTGAAGAACATATAACAAACCTATTTCTTGCTTATAATCCTTAAACGGTCTAAATAAGCCACCACAACTCATATACCCTATTATTTCATCATTTTTACATAAAACAAAAAGATCCATATCAGGAGTATTTATAATACCTTTGAATTTATCACTATTTTTTTCAATATCAAAGTCATCTATTTTATCATCTGAATAAATTCCTCTATAAGTAGTATTCCAAACTTGTCTTTTAACTTCAGAAATTTTCAAACAATCATCCAGTTTAGCGTTTCTTATATAAATATTATCCATACTACTTCCCCTTATAATTAGTTATTTAGAACTTACTTTCCTAGTTTTTATGTGCAATTATTATTAACGTTGTAGGACAAGAATTAATTTTTCTAGGATCCCAAAATGTACTTTTGTAATTTCCTATATGATTTTCTGATACTGGTTTTTCCTCAATTATTCTATCAATTACTAACCCAGCTTTTATTATCATATTTACTAGAGTAGAAATTTTAAGATTATATTGCATCATTTTTATCTTATCTGGTCCTTTGGTTATTTCATCAATTTCTTCATCGTTATAAGAACGTTTAACTATTACCTTATCTTCATTAATATCTAAACAATTGAAGAATGGATGAGTCCACGAAATTATAAAAGTACCATTACTTTTTAAATACTGAGAACTTAATTTTATAGTTTCAAATATATTTGAACTAAAACCAATACTATATAGTGAAAATACATAATCAAAGTAATTCTCTGGTATTCCAGGGTTTTCTTCCATAGGCGAAACAAAAAATCTAGCATCTTTTAGATTTTTGTTATCTTTTGCAACATTTATTTGTTCAGATGAAATATCAAGTCCCCATACTTCACTTGCACCCTGCTCTACAAGATATTCTAAACTTTTACCTGCTGCACATCCTAATTCTAAAACTTTTTTATTTTTAACACCTGAAAATAATTTAAGCTTTTTTTTCTCCATCCATAAAAGGTCCATATTCAGGTAATGAAGTATTTGAAAATGCTTTTCCATTTTTAATAATGTTATTCCAACCATCTCTATTTGTTTTTATAAAATCCATATTATTCCTCCATAATTAAATATATTAAATAATTATTAATCTATTATAGCTATATTTCTAGCACATTCCCATCCATTGGAAAATATATTTTTGTATCTTTTAAAATTTCATAATCTCCTCTATGTACTGCATAGCATTTAACTCTATTATATTTTTCCGCTATTTTAATGTAATCTTCTAATCCTATATGCGCTTCATTAGTATTAATACCAGTCACATCAGAAAAAAGATAATCTACAATTTCACATATTTTATAATAATTATTACACAAGGTTGTATCACAAGCATAGCCTATCTTTATATTATCTTTATGCAATATATATCCATTAATAGGACTAGCAGTTCCATGTTTTAACTCAAGTGCTTGTATTCTAAAATTATCCCCTATATATTCTGCCATATTATCTAATTCATAAAATCTAATATTATATTTTTCTTCTATATTATCATATTTATGTATATCACCATCTGAGTGTGTTAAACACATTATTTTCAAAACAAACTCTCTTATTCCGATTGGACCTATAATATTTAAAACATTATCCGTTTCTTTTCTTATACCTCTACCTATTATAAAATTTGGAATATCTAAGATATGATCTGCGTGAAAATGAGTTATGACTATATTCTTTATATTTTTAGTGTATACTTTTAATTTTTCAATCTGTTTTACAGTTCCTGTGCCAATATCAAAAAGTATATCGTCAACTAAGACACTAGTATTAAGTCTAGTTATACTTCCCATTGTTCCTGTACCAATAAAAGTAACTTTCATAAACTTTCCTCCCATTAATATAAATATTATACTACAATTACTTTGAGAAGTATAGTAAAAGCATTTTTTATTAGTATAAAAAAATGATCTATATATAGATCATTTTTTTAAAAACTAATTTTCTAAGCAATTTTTAATTTTTATCACAACTATACAGATTCAGTCTCGAATTTATCATATTCTTCTCTAAGTACTTTTTCAAAGAGGTCCGGGCAGTTGTTTTTAATTTCATTAACTATTTTTTTGTACATTTGCCATTTCTCTCCACTACATTTCCTTATTCCAGTGCCAATTGTTGGTTTAAATCCATAATAACTCAGTATAATAATTATTATTGTCCTGCCAATAACACCAATATTCCTTAACTTACTTTCATGAGGCTCTGCAAGTTCAATATTTGAAAGTTCTTCAATGTCATATATTTCATTACGACTAATCCAGTTAAATGTTTTGCAAAAGGCATCCTCACCATGCGGAACACTTTTAGAACTCTTGCCTAAACTCAAGTTTTGGTTTACATACTTTTTAAGCTCATTCCAATCTTTTGTATTTCCAAACACCTCCTTAATTCGTTTATTTTCCCTAGGTGGCTCTTTAAAGGAGTGAACGGCCGATTCTAATAACTCTAGTGTTCCCAAAGCACACTTAATCACAGGGTTGCTAGTATCTTCATTATTCAATATTTTCCTAATAGTTTCAACAGATTTCAAGTAAGAGATTGCTTGTAAATTCATATTATATCCTCCACTTATAAATTATTATAATATTTCGTATTCTATTATTAAAAATTATATCACACAAACAGCAAAAATTCAATATTATGGTAACTTAGTTTTTATAATTAGCACTTATAAATACCAAAAGTACTTTGTGATGAAATCACAAAGTACTCTAACTAATCTAACACTTTATTTATTAATAACTAGTTGATCTCTTATTACAAGCTTTAGCCACTGGTCTAAGCAGTCGAGTATTCCTTCTATATTTTCAAATCTAGAAACAAAATCAGCCATATCCATAATACAGATTTCCGCATTATACGGTGCTAGTCCTGCAGGTGGTATTTTAAATGATTCAATATTTAATTCTTTTAAAGAATTAAATACTTCTATATCATTTTTTCCATCTCCGCCGTATAATGCAGTAAACACTTCGCCGTGCGTTTTTTTATAAAACTCAATAACATTTTTAAAACATTGAGATTTATTATTTACTAACTTTAATTCTTGCAGCTGTTCTGAAGTATATTTTTCAGAAAAAACGTGTCCCCCATTTTTTGCAAATCCAAGTTCTACAAATCCATCATATTCAGCATTTTCGTCACAATACTTAAGAGTATTGTTAAATTCTTCAACATAAATCTTCATAGAACTTGATATTGTTCCAGATATTAAGACCCACACAAGCTTTACGTTCAGGCTTTCTTCTATCCGTTTTTTAATATCTTGCAATTTTCTTGCAGTCTCGATACCAAGATAAGAAACTGTACCTGCATAATCAGTACCTAATAATAAAATAGGTGCCTCCAATTTTAATCTCTCCTTTCAAAAGTTATTAAACATTTTAACTAAGATTTATTTTGGTACAATTATATCATACAAATGGGTTGATTTCAATTGAAATTCTGACAATTAGCCTCAACTTCTAACAAATTAAGTAATTTATATAGTATTAATTTCTTTATGTAACAATTTTCTAATTCTTCAATATCTGTATATTTAATAACATTTACATTATCATTTCCACTTATCATTGCCGATAAAGTAATATTTTCACTTTCATCATACAATGCTACTACTTTTTTTCCTATTGATACAGCATGTCCTATCTCATAACCTACACCTAATGAAGGAATAGTAACATCTGCTACAAGTATATCACAGTTTGTTAGCCACTCAACATCTCTTGAAAATATCTCTTCAGTCGTTATATTACTTTCACCACTTGAAGTTAAAGACTCATCTGCAACATGCGTGGTAAGTACATCTCCATACTTTTTTAAAAAATCTACTATTTTTTTATAATCTTTTGCTTTTTTCCTTCCACCTCTAATTGAACCTGCAAAATATATCTTCATTTAATCCTCCATTAAAATTTTAGTCAATATTATTACTACTTTTCAAACTTTCTATTATACCATATATCATATTTATCTTAGTAGGTATGATGTACTTAGCTTGTACCATATCTGCTACACTTTTTGCAAAACTACACATCGCTCTTGAACCATTCCACCAATTAGGATTATCAGGAGTATATTTTCTCATATCATCTAGGTTTATATCATAATAATAATGTAAATCATAATCTGCTCTTTCTTGAGCTTGTATTATATATGGCTGTTTTTTATCAAAATATATGTTATTTTTTTCTAATGGGTATTTAGCACTAGTATAACATAGTATAAAATCTCCTCCCGCTAATATTAGAATATCAGCTTTCAGTTTAGGCTTTTTTAAGTTTGTTTTTATAAAGTCTACTAGTTCATCTCTATTTGAAGTAGCATAGCTATCATTTAAATCACTAAATTTTTCAAATGTATCGAATACTCCAAAATTAGAATTTGCAACTTCTAATATTTTCGAATTATTACAAATGGAGATCTCAGTTGAACCTCCACCACCTATCATAACTGCTATATTTCCTTCATAATTTATTCCACTAATAGCACCAAAAACTGTATATTCATTCTCTCTTTCAGAGCTCACAACTTCAAACTGTGCACCAGTTACCTCTTTGACTTCGTCTATAAAATTAGATCTACTAGTTTCATCTAAATCTCTGAATATACTTGTACCATATACATAAACTTTATCTGATAATTCTCTTATTTTTATTATATATTCAAATATCTTTTTCTTATCTTCTTGTACTATCTTGCCATTTGCTTTATAATTTTTCTTAAATTCTATATTTACAAATGGGATTTCATTAAGCTTATTATCTCCGTATATATAACCTTTTGAATTTGTTGATCCAACTTCAATTATACCAATATTCACACTTATTCCTCCTTATTTAACTCTTGCACAAATATAGACTATATTTTATATCTTTTTTCGATAATTTATTATATCATATATTAGAATACTTACAATACGTTTGGATATATATTAATGTTTTACAAAAAACAAAGTCTAAAAGAATTCTTTTAGACTCTGCTTTTTAATTTATAACATCATAAAGATTATCATTTTTAAGACCTGTTATGTTATAATAAGTATTTGGTGTATCTCCTACTATTATTGTTTCAGCAACTGTTATTTCATTTGTATATTCTTGAGAACTTGTATAAAAAGGAGCTACTATTTTAACTTTAGTTGTAATACTTAAATATATTCTATGCTTTGTTTGATTAACTCCTGTTTGTTCAAAGCTAGAATTAAATTTAGCGGATACTGTACCAGACGGGACAATTTTTATAGACATTCTGGGACCATAACCACTTAGTATTCCTACATTAAATATTGTTCCAAGTGGAATCTTTATTGTTGAGTTATCAGTATTTGCAAGCTTCTTTTGAATATCAGATGATATGCTAGTTGTAAGTCTATTCATCTCCATTACATTAGCGTTTAGAGCTATTACTTTTCCTGCATCATTTTGTTTTATACTGATTAAATTATCATATTTTATTAATTCTATATATTCATTTACAGTTTCATTAGTAGCATTCAGAGCAATTCTATGAGCGCTAGATTCACACAACGTCCTAATTACTGGCTCAACCTTTTTAGTTATTGCAAAGAATGAAGAAACGATAGTTAAAACTGTTATTAAAAAAAAGACAAATGGTTTTTTAATACTCATTTGTCTTAAAGCAAGTTTATAAAACTTAAGCCTCATAAAATTACCTTATAATTAATATTTTCTGTCCTACGTCTATTTTTTCAGGGTTTGTTATATCGTTTATTTTAACTATCTTATCTACACTAGTCTTATATTTTTTTGCTACAGTCCATAATGTATCGTTAGGTTTTATTATATATATATTCATACTATCCAAATTTACCAGATTAAGTTTGTTATCTGTTATTTTATCTATAATATTTAACTCTACCACATCTTCTATAACTATATCTACATTAATTCTAATAGTTAAATCTACGTCAGATCCATTTTGCATCATATTTGCTCTGTCAATCGAAAGATTAACGTCTACTTTTGAACTAGCAGTTATTTCTTCCAATGTATATTCTTCGTTTACAAGAATATCTACAACTTTATTTTCAACTTCAGAGTCTTCATTAACTATAATAAATGAAACTTTAGCATTTCCTTCTACATGAACAGTATTACCAACTACTCTTGGAACAATATAATTTGTATCCACAGAATATTCTATTACTCTATTATCTCCTGATACAATGTTTGATACTGTATCTTTAAGATCAATCGCCTTTGTAATCGTGTTTTCACCTTTAACTACATTTATAATTTCATTTTCGTAGACTAATTCTCTAGATTGACTATAGAAATCACTAACATATTCCACTTCCATCTTCTCATACATTTTAACATTTACTTCTATTTGAAACTCTGTAATAAGTGTTTTTGTGCTAGTTATTTCTAAATTTGGTCTAATATTAAAGTCTTGTAATATGTACTTTATATCAAAATTTGATTTATCGCTAATACCATCTAATTCAATCATTCCTGTAAATGGAACTGTCATTGTCAGATTCTTAACTTGTTCTTCTTTTGTAACAGCCAGATATAGCATTTTTAGTTCTAAATCACCTTTTACCATTATTTTATTATAGCTACCTTTATATTCTGTATTTTTTATAGCAGTATTAACTTTTAGTATTTCAAAAAAGTCCTCATTTTCTTTTGGTAACATTATCTCTTCTTTAGATACTATTATACTCTTCTTAATCTTTAATATATTATTAAACTTATCATATACCATTTTACATTCTATATCTTCATCAGTTTCAAATTTACTTATAAGACTCACACTAGCAGGACTATGTAGTTCAACTTTAAATGACACCTCGGTTTTTGTAGCTATTTTTCTTTCATTTGGCAGTGAATAAATAACGTTACGTACCATAGGCATAACGCATGCATTCATATTTTTTCTCGCACCTTTTACACTTAAAACTTGTGTATATGGAAATGTAGTGAAAAGACCTCTAGTTCCCATATCTGTTTCATTACATTTATAAATAACATAATAATTTAGCTTACCTGATACTTTAACCTTATCATCCATAACCTCACAATCAGATATATAGGCACTTACATTTACATTTACAATCTTAATTGCATCAGGTTTTGTATCTGGTACAATAATATCTTGCTCTATCCAGCTATTTATATTTTCCCTTATACAAGCCTTATTTAGGTTTAAATTCTTCCTTTCAGTTGTTATTGACATATAATCTCTCCTCCTTATATTTATGGTATAATATATGAAGTTAGAAAGAAAATATGCTTACTAAATAAAACAAACTGTAATTTAACTAAAAAATTACTTTAATTTTGTGTAACAAAACTGCTTGTATTTTCATAACTTATATTAGTTGAATATAATTGTATTCAACATTAGATAATTTATCCTAAAAATTATAATTTATATAACCTATATAATCTCCTTTAATAATAAATAGAGTACACGGTAAAATCCGTGTACTCTATTTCCTCTTATAATCACCTATATTCTTTTTTACAATCTTGTATATTTTGGCGTAGAAAAGTCATAGTTTGATATTATCTCTCCAGTTGGCAAGCTTATCTCTAATGCATTAGTAACTATATCAGTATAATTATACGTCATCTTACTTGCTGTTTCATTATCTTTTACAACAAAAAGATTAGAATACGTACTATCAATTATACCTTTTCTACATATGCTTTTGTTTCTTCCAATATTTGCTTTAACAAATATCTCTTGACCAATGTAACATTCAACATCTTGTTTAATCTTAAGTAGCGACTCTTTAGAAACCATATTATCACCTTAAAGCCTCTCTTACAGTCGTATTATATCATTTTTTGCCTTTAAAGTCAAAGCTTGTCTACCTAACAATTAATCATATATTTCATTATTATGTATCTTTCCATCTGTGAAATACAGCAAGTATACACGCATACATGTGCAAATATTTCAATAATGTTTTTTTTGTAACATTTTCGTTATTTACCTAAAATAACCTCAACGGCTTTTTTTAATTGGATATCCTTATCATAAGGAATGTATAAATTGTTTTTAACATCATCAGGGAGTTCAACAACAATATTAGGTTCTATACCGTTTTTGTGTATTTCTATACCACTTGCAGTATAATATTTAGCAGATGTAATAGATAATGCTCCATCACCATCTAATTCACTTATATTTTGAACTATACCCTTACCATATGTCTTAGTACCAATAAGTGTACCTTTTTTTGAATCCTTAATCGCTCCAGATAATATTTCTGAGGCACTGGCACTTCTTTCGTTTACAAGTACAGTTAGTTGTATTTTTATTTCATTTTTTCCATCACATTCATATACTTTCTTAGTACCATCTTTATATACTAATCTTACAATTTCTCCTTTAGGTAGTATCATTTTAGCTATCTTTACTGTTTCATCTACAAGTCCCCCAGGATTATTTCTTAAATCAATAACAAGACCTTTTATATTTTTACTTCTCAAATTATCATATTCATTTTTAAATTGATCTGCTATATTATTATCAAAAGAAAGTATTTTTATATATCCTATGTTATTATCTAGTACTTTTGATTCTATATTATTTACTTTTATATTTTTTCTAGTTATTGTTTTTTCAAAGATCGTGTTATCTCTCATATACGAAATCTTTACTTGTGTATCTATTTCACCCTTCATATTATCAACACATTCTTGGTATGTCTCAGAAGTTACTTTTTTATCATTTACAGCAATAATAATATCTCCTGGATTAAGGCCATTTTCAAGTGCAGGAGAACCAGGCATAACACTTAAAATTAATATACCATCAGTTGCTTTATCATAAACAATATGAACGCCTATACCGCCATATTCTTCTGTTCCTGATATCTTCATATCATTATATTCTTCTTCTGAAACATATCTAGTATATGGATCACCTGTTGCAGCTGTAAGTCCAGATATAGCTCCATTTGCAAGTTTTTCCATATCTATATCTCCGATATAATTATCACGAACTCTTTTAAACGCATCCGATATTCTATTTATCTGTTCATTAAATTCTTTATTATCATTAGTTAAAATTTTTCTATTAAATGGATCCGCCACAATTAAAATTGAAATCAAAATTACACCCGAAACAACTGTAACTATGGTACCTGTTAATATATTATATATAAATTTATTTTTATCAAATTTAAAATTATCATCAAACATTTTATTCCTCCAATTATCTAATATATATTACACTATTTTATATAATAAGTCAAACAAAATCCTCTATTAACACTGTATTTTTTTTACATTTAGTTAGTACAAAGTTTGCTAATTTGCTTGACATATTGCATAAAGTATTGTATAATTTATAAATAATGCTAGAAATACTTATATAATAAAAACGATATATTTAGGTATTTCCCACTTTGGAAGGAGGGAAACGAAATGCCAGGAATTAAGATAAAAGATAATGAAAGTTTAGATAATGCGCTTGCTAGATTTAAAAAGCAATGTGCTAAATATGGTGTGCTTGCGGAGATAAGAAAAAGAGAACATTATGAAAAACCTAGTGTAAAAAGAAAGAAAAAATCAGAGGCTGCAAGAAAAAGAAAACATTAATATATAAAAAAGAGCATTTATGAACTATACCCCAAAAAGTGGAGTTAGTAAAAAAGCGCGAAATGGATAAACTTTATTTAAGTTTATCCATTTCTTTTTCTTTGAATTCCATAGGTGTTAGATATCCTAGTCCTTTTTGAATTCTTTCATAGTTATAAT
>JAOAHC010000040.1 GCA_026415435.1 Clostridia bacterium | reverse complement strand
TTTAAATTCAATACTATATCTATTTGCCATAAATATCACCAACAACATTATATCACAAAATTACAAAAAAAACGAATAGATTAATTTTCTATTCGTTTTTCGCGCTTTTTTACTAACTCCACTTTTTGGGGTATAGTTCATTTCTCTGATCTTTTTATTTTTATCCACTAATAAATTGACTTGTACCAAAAATGAATTAACAACATCAATCAAAATTTAGTTATAGGAGCAAATCACTACAAAAAATTTTTACATTGAGTATCATCTATGATACAAGTCAAAGAATTCTCATATTAATAATTACACAAATCAGCTTATAAGTTAATTATATCATCAACGTCAATAGGGAGAAAAAAAGCAATCAATTAGATTGCTTTCGGATATATTCCCATAATCCTAATAAGCTCATTTCTGTAATTTTCAATTATGCGTTCTACTTCTTGTGAAGTAAGAGGGTAATCATCAATATTACCACTTTCAATACTTTCCAGTATATAACTATACTGGGCAATTTCTTGTTCTAAAATGGTAGCAGTATCAATTTCGGAAGATACTTTTCTTGGCAGTCCACATTCTTTTAGTCTGTTTCGCTCTTCCATTAACTCACTACAACGCTTAATTACTGCAGTGGGTTCGCCAGCAATCCGCTTAGTGTTCATACCCTTTTTAGCATTGCAAATAAACTTATTGATTATTTTCTTACAAATGTCATCAGGAGTTGTAATATCTTTTATTACATCATGAAGAATCTCTGATATCTGCTTGGATGTTAATGATAAAGTTTTTGCAATGTTTTCTGTGGTTGTATGTTCGTAAGTTATAAACTTATGAACAATATCGTCTCTTAATCTTTTGGAAATTTCCTTCATAAAATCACACTCCTTTTTTAAAAAGTGTCACAGTTTATAGTTAATTTAATTATACCATTTAATAAATATTATGTCAAATATTTTATATTAATTCCTAAAATGTTTTCGACATTATTTGTGAAAAAATAATTTGACAATATAATGGATATATAGTATAATATATGAATTAGGATAATTTATGTTATTTAGTAATGTTCGTTTGTTTTAATGGTGTATTTTAGAAATATGCATATAATATAATTAATAAATTATTTATTGTTGTTCGGGTTTTGTAAAAAAATATAAGTTTAAAAATTTGAGTAATAACTCAAATTTATATAAGGAGGAATAAGATTGTTTAATAAAGATAATTCGAGAGATTTATCACGTTTTAGTGATAAAAAAGAAAATAGAATAAATAGAAGAAGAAATACTGATGTAAATAAACCAGCAGTAGTTTCTGATGAGTATATAGAAAATGAAAATTTAAAAAAGGATATAAACAGCAAAATAAAGGAATCTGGTAATGTACCAGAAATTGAATTTGCAAATGTTGAGATTAAAAATAAAGTAGAAGTAAAAAAAGAGAATAAAACCATAAACAATAATTTAAATACAAAACCGCATGTGAAGAATAATAAAAATATAAAAGCAGACGAACAGCCTAGTATTTTTTCTAAGTCAAAATTAAAGATAATACCACTTGGTGGATTAAATGAAGTAGGAAAAAATATGACTGTATTCGAGTATGAAAATAACATTATAGTAGTTGACTGTGGACTAACATTTCCAGAAGATGAAATGCTTGGTGTTGATATAGTTATACCGGATACAACTTATTTAGAAAAAAATAAAGATAAAGTTAAAGCTCTTATAATAACTCATGGACATGAGGATCATATAGGTGCAATACCATATTTTCTAAAGAAATTTAATATACCTATTTATGGTACTAAGCTTACATTAGGACTTATAAAGACAAAATTACAAGAACATAGATTAGATAAATCAACTACACTTAACTGTGTAAAAGCAAGAGATGTAGTTAATATAGGTAAATTTAAAGTAGAATTTATTCGTATGACTCACTCTATTGCTGACGCAGTAGCTCTTGCAATAACTACTCCAGTTGGTACAGTGGTTCACACAGGTGACTTTAAAGTTGACTTTACACCTATAAATGGTGAAGTAATGGACTTTGAAAGACTTACTGAACTTGGTAAACAAGGAGTTATGCTACTAATGTCTGATAGTACTAACGTTTTAAGACCTGGTTATACCATGTCTGAACGTAGTGTTGGTGAAGAATTCGATAGAATTTTCATGAATTGTACAAAAAGAATTATAGTTGCGACTTTCTCATCAAATATTCATAGAATTCAGCAAATAATTAACTCAGCGGTTAAATTTAAAAGAAAAATAGCACTTGTTGGAAGAAGCATGATAAATGTTATGAGCGTTGCCATTGAACTTGGTTATCTAACTGCACCAGAAGGAACTATAATAGACATAGATAAGATAGGAATATATAATCCAGATCAACTTATAATTATAACAACGGGATCTCAAGGTGAACCGATGTCAGCACTTGTACGTATGTCAACAGGAGATCATAAAAAAGTTGGAATTACACCTGAAGATTTAGTTATATTTTCTTCATCACCAATACCTGGTAATGAAAAATCAGTTGGTAAGGTTATTGATGAACTAGAAAAACTAGGTGCAGAAATAATATATAACCAACTTGCAGATGTACACGTTTCTGGGCATGCATGTCAAGAAGAATTAAAATTAATGCTAAGTTTAGTTAAACCTAAATATTTTATGCCAGTACATGGAGAGTTTAGATTTTTAAAACATCATGGCGAGATTGCTACGCTTATGGGTACACCAAAAGAAAATGTATTCATAATGGAAAATGGTAAATGTTTAGAATTTAGTAAAGACACTGCTAAGATTACAGGTCAAGTACCGTCTGGTATAGTACTTGTGGATGGTCTTGGTGTAGGAGATATAGGAAATATAGTTTTAAGAGATAGACAGCTTCTATCAGAAAACGGTATGATTATAATTGTAGTTACACTTGATAGAAAAACTCTTAAAATAGTTTCTGGACCAGATATTGTTACTCGTGGTTTTGTATATGTAAGAGAGAGCGAATCACTTATGGATGAAATCAAAGAAATAGCAAGAGAAGAATTAATGCTTTGTGAGAAAAATAGAATAACTGAATGGTCTACTATTAAGTCAAATGTAAGAGAAGTTCTAACAGACTTTATATATTCTAAGACAAAACGTCAACCTATGATTTTACCAATTATAATGGAAGTTACTACAAATTACAGTAATAACAATAACAATAGCAGTAACAATAACAACAATAATAATAACACAAATATAAAATAAATAATAAAGGAAGAGGCTTATGGAAAATTTAAATGATAAAAATGTAAAGCTTGCAAATTTAATATTTCCTGAAATAACAAAGACTGTTGAGGATTTAGAGAAAATATATCCCAAAAGAGACCTAAAAGAAGGTGCGTTCGTAACTCGTTTTGCACCTTCTCCAACTGGTTTTTTACATACAGGAGCTCTTTTTACTTCACTTATAAATCAAAGAATAGCTAAACAATCAGACGGAATCTTTTATTTAAGAATTGAAGATACAGATAAAAAGCGTGAAGTTGATGGAAGTGTTGGACTACTTACAAGTGAAATGAAGATATTTGGTATATATCCTGATGAAGGGGTTATATCTGATACTGAAGAAATAGGTAACTATGGTCCATATACACAAAGTAAAAGAGAAGAGATATATAAAATATGTGCTAAGAGTTTAATTGAAAGAGGTCTTGCATATCCGTGTTTTTGTACTACAGAAATGTTAGATGTAACAAGAACTTCTCAAGAAAAAAATAAGATTAGACCTGGATATTATTCAAACTACGCAAGGTGCAGAAATATATCAATTGATGAATCAATTGCGAAAATTGAGTCAGGTGAAAAATATATTATACGCTTTAGATCAAGAGGCAGTCATCTAAAAAAAGTTGTGTTTGTAGATGCAATTAGAGGTAAAATGGAAATAGCAGAAAATGATCAAGATATTGTAATTATTAAATCGGATGGTCTACCTACATATCACTTTGCACATATAGTTGATGATCATTTTATGAAAACAACTCATGTTATGAGAGGAGAAGAGTGGATACCTTCTACGCCTATACATATTGAATTGTTTAATTCAATGAACTTTGAAGTTCCTACGTATGTACATTTCCCATCTGTAATGATAATAGATGGTGAAAGTAAAAGAAAACTAAGCAAAAGAAAAGATAAAGAAGCAGCAGTATCATTCTTTTTAGATGCTGGATATCCAGTTGACTCAGTACTTGAATATATCCTTACAATTGTAAATTCAGATTACGAGCCTTGGAGAGCAAAAAATCCACTGGCAGATAAATTAGATTTTGATATTAGATTAGAAAAAATTAATTCATCTGGCGCTTTATTTGATCAAGTTAAATTAAATGATATAAGTAAAGAAGTAATTGCTAAAATGAACAGTAAGCAAGTTTTAGATAGCGTTTTAGAGTGGTCAAAAAAATATGATATTGAATTATATGATATTTTAAATAAAGATTTGGAATATTCAATACAAATTTTTGCTATGGAAAGAGATAATGCTACTAAGATACGTAAAGATATTTTTAAATGGGAAGATATTAAGTCAACATTTGTATACTTTTTTGATAGTCTATTTGAAAAATATTTAAATAAAAATGGATATATATTTGAAAAAGATAGTAAAATAGTAAACGATGTTTTATCTGAGTATATAAGCATATATAACGAAAATGATGATAAAGATACATGGTTTAGTAATATGAAACTATGTGCTTCGAAATTAGGTTTTTGCACAGATATGAAAGAGTATAAGAAAAATCCTGAGAATTATATAGGAAGTATAGCAGATTTTTCTGGAATAATACGTATGGCAATTACAGGAAAGAAGAATACACCAGATATATATAGCATAATGAAATTACTTGGAAAAGATAGAGTAATTAATAGATTAAATAATGCAAAGTAAAAATAATAGTTGAAGGGAGATATATTTATGAGTGAAGAAGAAAAAGTAGATTATTCAAAAACACTTAATCTACCTCAAACAGAGTTTCCTATGAGAGGAAATCTGCCAGAAAGAGAACCATATTTTTTAAAGAAAATGCATGATAACAAAGTTTATCAAAAAGCTTTGGATAAAAATATAAAATCAGGTAAGAAATTTATACTTCATGATGGTCCTCCATATGCAAATGGTAATATTCATATGGGCCACGCTTTAAATAAAATTCTTAAAGATATAGTTGTTAGATATAAGACTATGAATGGTTTCTATTCTCCATATGTTCCTGGTTGGGATACACATGGTCTTCCAATTGAAAAAAAAGTTCAAATTGAAAAGAAAATAACTAAGGACGATGTTGGAGAAGCTAAATTTAGAGAGATTTGCAGAGAATATGCAATGGATGCAATAAAAAATCAAGCTGGTCAGTTTGAAAGATTAGGTGGACTTGGAGATTACTATAAAACTAGATATCTTACTCTTTATCCAGAATTCGAAGCAAATCAAATACAAGTTTTCTGGGATATGTTCAAACAAGGATATATATACAGAGATTTAAAACCAGTATACTGGTGTAGTGATTGTGAAACAGCTTTAGCTGAAGCAGAAATAGAGTATGCAGATCATGATGCTACTTCAATATATGTTAAATTTAGAGTAAAAGAAGATAGTGGAAAACTCTCTAAATATGGAGATTTGGATCATACATATATCCTTATATGGACTACAACACCATGGACATTACCTGGAAATCAGGCAATAACTGTGAATAAAGACTATTCTTATGCAATTGTAGAAGTTGAAGAAGAAAAAATAAAAAACAGATATGTTATAGCAAAAGATTTAGTTGAAACTGTTATGTCAAAGGTATTTGTATCTAACTATAAAATAGTTGGTGAAATTAAAGGTGAAGAATTAGAAGGCATAATATGCTATAAACCACTTGATTTTTCTAAGACTTCAATAGTAATACTTGGAAGTGACAAGGATTTATATGTTTCGCTAGATACTGGTACTGGTTGTGTACACACTGCTCCTGGTCATGGGCATGAAGATTATCTTGTATGTAAAAGATATAAAGATATTGAAATTACAGTTCCTGTTGATAAAAAAGGAAAAATGACTAAAGATGCAGGAAAATTTGAAGGTTTAACATATTCAGATGCAAATAAAAAAATAATAGAGTATTTAGAAACTACAGGATTTTTATTTGCTAAACAAAATCTAAAACATTCTTATCCACATTGTTGGAGATGTAAAAAACCAGTTATATATAGAGCAGAAACTCAGTGGTTTGCATCTGTAGCTGGATTTAAAGATAAAGTCTTAGAAGAAATAAAAAATGTTAAGTGGATACCAGATTGGGGTTATGAAAGAATGGCCAATATGATTAAAGATAGATCAGATTGGTGTATTTCAAGACAAAGAGTATGGGGTGTTCCAATACCTATATTCTATTGCAAAGATTGTGGTAAAGAACTTATAACTGAAAAAACTATTGAGATTATAAAGAAGAAAATAGAAGTAAGTGGATCTAATATGTGGTATGAACTTACTCCTGAACAAATTTTACAAGGTAAAGTTAAGTGTGCATGTGGTGGCAGTGAACTTGTAAAGGAAAAAGATATAATGGATGTATGGTTTGATTCAGGCACAACTTATGCAAGCGTATTAAGTGATAAAAAATATGGAATAGAAGTAGATCAAGCAGATATGTATTTAGAGGGAAATGATCAATATAGAGGCTGGTTCCAATCTTCGCTTCTTACATCAGTTGCTACAAAAGGTAAATCACCATATAAACAAGTATTAACACATGGCTGGGTAGTAGATGGTGAAGGCAGAAAAATGTCTAAATCACTAGGCAATGGTGTAGATCCGCTTGATATAGTAAAAGACTATGGAGCAGATATTCTAAGACTTTGGACTATATCTTCTGATTATCATAATGATGTTAGAATTTCTAAAGATATTCTTTCACAAGTATCAGAAGTATATAAGAAGATACGTAATACAGTAAGATTTTTACTTGGTAATATCTATGACTTTAATCCAGCAGTTAACATGGTAGAATATTCAAAAAGAGATGAAATAGACAGATATATAATGTCAAAAGTAAATAGATTAATTCAATATGTAGATACGCAATATGAAAACTATGATTATCATTTAATATATAGTGAATTGCATAGATTTTGTACATCAGAATTAAGTAGCAGATACTTAGATATTATAAAAGATAGACTATATGTATTAAAGGCAGATCATGAATTAAGAAGAAGTAGTCAATCTACAATGTACGATATACTAAGAGTCTTTGTTAAACTTATAGCACCTGTATTATCTTTTACAGCAGATGAAATATGGTCATATATGTGGCATGTAGATGATGAAAATAAAACAAGTGTATTATTAGCAGATTTTCCAACTGAAAATATAGAATATAATGAATTAGACCTTATAGCTAAATGGGATAAAATATTTGAAATAAAGGATAGACTTGCAAAAGACATAGAACAAGCAAGAGTAAACAAACTAGTAGGTCATTCATTAGACTCAAAAGTAGAAATACATACTTCTGGAGAAGAATATAGCTTTATGAAAGAAAACATAGAACAAATAAAACTTGCTATAATAGTATCACAACTTGAAGTAAGTGAGAGTAGTGAATATAAAGTTATTGTAGATAAAGCTTTTGGAGATAAATGTGCAAGATGTTGGACTTATTCTATGGAAGTTGGAAGAGATAAAAAACATAGACACCTATGCAAAAAATGTATAGAAAATATATAATTAGAAATATATAAGTAACAAATTATACGGACATACTATACAATATAATATGAAGCAAAAGGCAAGGTGATAATAATGGAAAAAGTTATATATGTAGACCATAGTGCGACTACATACGTAAAAGAAGAAGTTATTGAGGAGATGTTACCATACTTTAATTTGAAGTATGGTAATGCTTCATCTGTATACAGCGTAGGTAGAAAATCTAGGCAGGCAGTTGACGAAGCAAGACAAAAGGTTGCAGATGCTTTAAATTGTGGTAGTGATGAAATATATTTTACAGCAGGTGGTAGTGAATCAGATAATTTAATTATATCTGGTATAGCAAGAGCAAATAGGGAAAAAGGTAATCATATAATAACTACTAAAATAGAGCATTTGGCTGTGTTAAATACATGTAAAAAGCTTGAAGAAGAAGGGTTTGAAGTAACTTATTTAGATGTAAATAAGCATGGACTTATAAATATAAATGATCTTCAAAATGCTATAAAAGATAGTACCATATTAATTTCAATTATGTTTGCAAATAATGAGATAGGCACAATTCAACCAATTGAAGAAATAGGTAATATTGCAAAGTTTAAAAATGTGTATTTTCATACTGATGCAGTTCAAGCTATAGGAAACATAAAGATTGATGTAAAGCAAATGAATATAGATGCACTTTCTCTATCAGGTCATAAATTTTATGGCCCTAAAGGTATAGGAGCTGCATATATTAAAAAAGATATTAAATTTTATCCACTTATATATGGTGGTCATCAAGAAAAAAATAAAAGGGCAGGTACAGAAAATGTACCTGGAATAGTAGGTCTTGGTAAAGCAATAGAAATTGCAAATAAGAATATTGATGCATATAACGAAAAGCTAAATATGTTAAGACAATATTGTATCGATAAAATATTTGAAAATATTTCAGATGTTAAATTAAATGGTCATCCTGAAAAAAGACTTCCAGGTAATATTAATATATCTATTAAAGGAGTAGAGGGAGAATCTTTACTACTTATGCTAGATATGAATAATATATGTGCTTCAAGTGGTAGTGCATGTACATCAGGGAGTTTAGAGCCTTCACATGTACTTGTAGCAATTGGTCTCGGAAAAGATAATGCGTATGGTTCGCTTAGATTTACTTTCGGTGAAGAAAACACTAAAGAGGATGTTGACTATATAGTAGATAAACTAACTGAAATAGTTAATAAATTAAGATTAAAAGGCTAAATATAATTTAGATAATAAAAAATAGTATCATATACAAAGTATGATACTATTTTTGTACTTTAATTAACAATATTCTGCATTTAACGGCCTCTTATTATAAATTTAATTAATATATTTTGTATATCTATCTAAAAATGATAAAAAATATTTAAAGGTAAATACGTTTTTTGTTATAGATATGTAATGAATTATTAATGGGGGGATAAATATTAAAAGAAAATATACAACTAGCGGTAACTCTATTAGTACGTTACCACAAATGAATGAAACACAGTTATATCAATAATGTGATATACATATTAATTAAATAAATCAAGAATATATAATACAAGCACAGAACCACTTTAAAAAAATATGTAGTTTTTATTATTTTTAATCAAAATATTGACTTAGGTAAAAAAGTATATTATAATTTAGTTAATTAAGTTAACTAAATTATAATTGAGGTGTAAATTTGGAAAATAATATATTAATAAAAGGTGCAGAAACTATATCATTATTTTGTAGACTTAATATAAATATAAAAAAAGATTTACCAATTAGATCAAGTGAGATGGGGCTTTTAATTTTTATTGTAAAAAGCGAATTTGATATCACACCAATAATAGCTTCAGAGTTTTTTAAAGTAAGCAAGCCAATGATTACAAGTATGATATCATCACTTATAAAAAATAAGTATATATATAAGGTATTATCTGATATTGATAAAAGAAGTTATATTTTGAAGCCTAATGAAAGTGCAATAAAATTAGTGAAAAATACCTATGATGAATATTTTAAAGTAATGCAACTCTTGAATAAAGAATTAGGTCAAGAAAAATATAACAATTTAATATGCATATTAGAAGAATCTAATAACATATTAGCTAAAGGAGATTTTTAATTATGGGAAAAGTAATGGTTATAGGAGCTTTAGGAAATGTTGGAGGATATGTTGCAAAGTATTTAATTCAAAATAAACAAGAAGTAGTTGTAGCAGATATAAATATAGAGGCTCTTAATAAAAAGTATGGAAATATGGTTGAAAGTGTATTTTTTGACTTCACAGATAAGAATACATTTGAAAATGCTTTAAAAAATATTGATAGAGTATTTATAATGAGACCTCCACGTTTAGGAAATCCAGAAGATTTAAAACCTTTTATAGAAAAATTAAAAGAAAAGGGAAATATTAAGTTGGTGAGTTTTTTATCTCTAATTGGTGTGGAAAAAAATCCAGTACCGCCACATCACAAGATAGAAAAATATATTAAACAAGCAGGACTTACATATTGCCATATAAGACCAAGTTTCTTTATGCAAAACATTAGCGGAATTCATGCATTTGAGATAAAACATTTTGATAGAATAGTTGTACCAGTAAAAAATTCTCTAACAAGCTTTATAGATGCTGAGGATATTGGAGAGATCACAGCCAAGGTGCTTTCAGAGCCTGATAAGCATAAAAATTGTGGATATTCAATTACAGGTCCAGAGGCAATAGACTATTTTGAAGTGAGCAAAATTTTATCTGAAGAAACCGGTAGAAAAATAATATATGCAAATCCAAACCCTTCATTTACTAAGAAGTATTGGATAGATATTAGAGGTTTAGATAAAGAATATTCAACAGTAATGGGTATGCTCTATATGATGACAAGGATGGGAACAGCAAAAAAGGTAACTACTACATTTGAAGAAGTTGTAGGAAAGAAACCACAAACATTTAGACAATTTGTAAAAAAGAATTTATCTGCATGGGAAAGGTAGTGTATATTAATTTATGAGTAAAAAAATAGTAGCATTTGTTGGAAGTCCTCATACATATGGAAATATTTCAACTGCTATAAATCAAATTTTAGAAGGAGCTAAAAATAATAAATCAGAGTGTATTACATATAATATAGATAAATTAAATATAGGTTATTGTAGGGGATGTTTTGTTTGTAATAAAACAGGAGGAATTTGTGTAATAAAAGATGATATGCAGGGTATTATTGAGCAATTAAAAGAAGCAGATATAGTAATAATAGGATCTCCTATTTATATTTGTCAAGTATCCGCTCAAGTTAAAACTTTAATGGATAGATTATACGTTCTAACTGATGAAAAGCACAATCCACTTTATGGAAGTAAGAAACTTATAATGCTTTACACATATGGTGCCCCAATACCATACATTTTTAATAAATATATAAAATATAATGGTAATGCTTTAAAATATATGGGATTGAAACTATATAAAAACATTGCTATTTATGGATGTTATGAAAGGGATAAAGTAAAAAGAAATAGAACATTATTAAAAAAATTAAACAGTTTAGGGGTAAAAATTAGTAAATAATGTTAAAAACTAATCGTAAGCTTCTAGTAAACAAAGATTATTAATATTGTAAATTACAAAATACAGGATATAGATAATTTATAAACAAAAAAGAGAAAGATTAAATCTTTCTCTTTTAATTTTTCTTACCTTTTTTGCTTATTACTGGAGCTTCATAAGTCTCAGTAATAGCGCCACCATCTATTTTAGCATTTTCTGGTTCTGGCAATATTTCATCATCAAATATTATTTCAAAATTATCATCTAATTGCACAGATGCTAAAGGTTCAGAGCTTTCTGAATTAGCAAATCTATGACTATCATGCTCATTTCCACCAAATACTTCACTTGAAGCAGATTTTAACTCTTCAATAACTCTAGTAGTTGTTTTAGCTCCAAGTAATGCATCATCATCATTAGTACTATCACTGTTGTCTATTGTAATACTTGGTATATCAGGTTTTGACATCATATATTTTTCAAAATTAAACATTGCAGTAGGTGATTTTGATTTATACTTTATATTTAAGAAGCTAGTCTTACCTTGACCATATCTTGATTTACCATTAATATCTTTAGTTTTAAAGTATATAGCACCAAAACCAAGATTTTGGATCTTATATCCTTCGGCTCTTTCTTTTTTACGTATTTCAAGAGTAGTTTTCTTTTTCATGTTAGCCTCAATATCAAATGAAGATTTAGTATCAGGAACTTTCTCCTTACCGAAGGCTTTTTCCCAGTATTCACTATCTTCAGGCACTGTATCACCAAATACGATTTGAGTTTTAGTATTTGCAAGTACTGTTTGTCTGTAGTAACTACTATTTTTACCACCTTTTTCAAGTTGAGATAGGTTTTGTATTGCAACGGTAACACCACATCTATATTTTCTAAATAGTGTAAACATAACTTCCATGTCTTTGTTAATGTATTCAGGAAACTCATCAATGTATAGGAAGTGAGGTGTACGTGAATCTTCATTTCCTTTACGTCTTAATACTGCATCTTGAAATTGTAGTATAAAGAACATACCAAATGCTTTTGATTGAATTATTCCAAGTTCACCTTTTCTTGAACATGCAGTTACTACACTTCCATCACGTAGAGCTCTATCAAAGTCTAGAATATTTGTTTTTCCACAAAGTGCTTTTTTAAGACCAGGATTTCTAAGTAAGTTGTTAAGTTGTGTAATCGCACCATACAAGAATCTTTCAGTATCTTTTCTGCCAGATCCTCTAGTGCCAGGAATTTCATAACCATTTATGTTAAGAGATGGTTTATAGAAATTCTTTTCAAAGTACGCTATAAGTAGTCTATATTTTTGTTCAAGAGAAGGTATTTTTTTCATTTCTTCTGCTAATTCTTCAACTTTATCAAAGTTATATAATAGTTCAAGCATATCTTCTAAACTTGCAATATTACCATTATTTAATACAGGATACATTTCTTTTAAAAGAATCGCTAAGTTTTGGAATGCATCTAAAGTAACCTGTGTAAAGAACGGATCACCAGGGGCGCCACCACCTTCATTTTCGTACATAGATTTTAAAACGTCAGCTATTATCGATGCAACTTTTGAAGCATCTGGTATAGCAAAAGGATTTATACTTAATGTTCCTTCTATATTTGAAGGATCAACAGAATACACATCAATATCAAAATTTTTGGCTACGCCTATAAAGTCTGATATATATTTGCCATCATTTTCTACAATAGTTATACCTAAATTCTTATAGACAATGTCACCTGTACTATTATCCATATATTGTACTAGATTTCTTAAATGGCTATAGAACTGTTCCTCCATGCCACGTTTTGGTTTTAAATAGTTTAATGAGAAGTTTTTATTTATATATTCATTAGTAAAAGGTCCTGTCATATAGGCAATACCTTTTTTTAGTATAGTATAACCTATTCTTTTTGAGTATTCTCTAAAAAAGTATTTCTTTTCTAGATCATAAGCACTCATAGGAAGAAGTACAGTTGCTGTTTTACCAGTACCTGTAGCACCTTGAACAAGAGTTGCTTCATATCTTTTCTTCTCAGGTACTATTACTGGTAAAGACGTACCTTTTTCTTTACATATTATAGTTTCACAAGTAAATGCTCCAGTATCTTTTACAGCTTTTGATGCAGATATACCATTAAAACCAGCTATTGCTTTTGGTAAGTCATCATCTCTATATATAAGTAAGAAATAATCTAAAACTCTAAATATACCAATAAATGGGACTATCATACTAAGTGTTCTAAGAGCAGGTGTAAATAACTCAGGATAGTATTGAAGAACTTTTGGATAGTTAGGTAGTTTTTCAAGTAACCACCAAATAGAACTATTTATCCACGTAACTACCATTGAACTTATAATCATACCAAGTAAAGCCGCAGTTATAATAAACATGAGTATCTTTTCTTTATCACTTTTACCACCAATATTTACAAAGTAAGAATAGGCAAGTACAGGAAATGTAAAATAAAGAGCATATACGTAAGGGGATGTGTTATTAAATACCCTAGCGTCGCCTATTAATAATCCTAAAACAGAAGATATTGATAATAGTACAACTATAGCTGTAAGTACATAAAATGTATAACACAGAATCTTATTAGGATTAGTTTTTATATGTAATTTCTTTAAAATAATTTCGAACAAATATTATCACCGCTTTCTCAAAATTTGCTAAAAACATTCATATATATAATATACTACAAAAGTGCTAATAATTCAATAATTTTGATGAAAAATCTTGCAAAAACATTAAATATATAGTAAGATTTACTAGTAGATAAATGAGGAGTGTAAATTCGTGAAAATTATTGTAGGACTTGGTAATCCTGGAGAAGAATATTCTAAGACAAGGCACAATATAGGTTGGCTATATTTAGAGCATTTAGAAGCTAAGTATAAATTTAATATATCTAAAAAAGAAAATGACAGTCTTATAGGTGAGTCTAATATAGCTGGCAAAAAAGTTATATTTGTTAAGCCTCAAACTTATATGAACTTAAGTGGCAATGCTGTTCAAAAGATAAAACACTGGTATAAAGTAGAAAATGAAGACATATTAGTTGTTTTTGATGATATAGATATACCTTTTGGTGATGTTAGGTATAGGACAAAAGGCAGTGGAGGAACACATAATGGTATGAAAAATATAGTTCAAATGTTAGCTACCGAACAAATAGCTAGAATAAAATTAGGTATAGGTGGAATTAAACATCCAAAACAGGAATTGAGAGATTTCGTTTTACAGAGATTTTCTCAAGATGAAATAGGAAAATTTAAAGAAATATTTCATGTTGCAGATCAAAAATTGTTAGATTTTATTGACAAATAATAAAAAACGTGTTAAAATATATCTCGTATTCCGCACAAAACAGGTTTAAATGTACATAGTACTACCTTATTGGCGAGAGGGAATTTAATTTAGGGAGGTGTACAAGAATGTACGCAGTAGTTGAAATTAGTGGTAAACAATACAAAGTTCAAGAAGGTGATATAGTTTTTGTTGATAGAATTGAGGCAGAAGAAGGAAAAACTATGACTTTCGAAAGCGTTCTTTTAGTTTCTGATGGTGAAAAAGTTACAATTGGTAATTCATTAGTAAAAGATGCAAAAGTTGAAGCGACTGTAATAGGTCAAGGTAAATCTAAAAAAATAATTGTATATAAATACAAAGCTAAGAAAAATGAAAGAAAAACAAGAGGACATAGACAACCATATACTAAAATTCAAATTGAAAAAATTTCATTAGGTAAAGCTAAAAAAGCTAAAACTGAAGAAGTTGAAACTCAAGAACAAGCTTAATTAAACTAAATATTTAGTTATTTGAACAAATAAGGAGGGAATTTAAATGGCACATAAAAAGGGCGGTGGCTCTACCGATAATGGAAGAGACAGTGAGAGCAAAAGATTAGGTGCGAAAAGAGCAGATGGACAATTTGTTCTAGCAGGAAATATATTATATAGACAAAGAGGAACTAGAATTCACCCTGGAAAAAATGTAGGTATGGGAACAGATCATACTTTATTTGCTTTACAAGATGGAATAGTTAAATTTGAAAGAAAAGGTAGAACTGACAAACAAGTTAGTGTATATCCAACAGAAGGTTAATAAGAAAAGACCCTGTAATCATTTGATTACAGGGTCTTTGATTTAAAGACGTATTGAAGCATCTTGCGACAGAGCGGATCTTTCACATTCTTCATCACTTAAAGTTATTTGCCAGCAGTAGGGTGAACCTTTCATTTTTTCTGAAACATAAGAAAGACCATTTGTACGTTCATCTAGCAAAGGATGATCAATCTGTTGAGGATCTCCTATTAAAATAATCTTACTATCTTTTCCTGCACGTGTAACAATGGCTTTAGCCTGCTTTGGAGTGAGATTTTGTGCTTCATCGATTATTATCCAGGTTTTCGATATTGAACGACCACGAATAAAAGCTATCGCCTCGGTAGTTATAATTCTTCTGTCAAATATCTCATCACATTTATCTTTAAGTGCTTTCTCGGAATTATATCGTTCACTTTCATTACTATCAAGCAAAATTTCTAGGTTATCAATTACAGGACGTAAAAATGGAGCTAATTTTTCCTGTTCAGAGCCAGGTAAAAATCCTATTTCTTCGTCAAGTTTAATATTGGGTCGGCATACTAATATATTTCTGTACGATTTTTTCTTGTCAGAAAGTACATTTTCTAATCCTACAGCTAATGAGTAAAAAGTTTTAGCAGTTCCCGCAGGACCTTTACAAACAATAAGCGGTGCTTCAATAGCAGATCTCATCAAAGCCTCCTGAAAAAACTTCTGACCATCGTTTCTTGAAGATATTCCGTAAGGTTTAAAATCTGAGAATTGAAGTGGCTGTATAAAATCACCATTAAAATATCCTAAGTATATCTGGTTAGGATCTGTAAAAGACATTATCTTAACAAACTGATTAAGAGTATAGTTTTGGTCTGTAAGTTCTAGCATTTTATCGTTCTCATACAAGAACGTATTGGATGGGTATAATACATCTTTGCTACAAAAATTACAAATACCATCATCATTTGCATATACATCAATTCTACCTTTGTATTGATCGCTAATACTAGAAACTTGTTCATTAAAATAATCTTGTGATGTTACTCCGATTCGATCAGCAAGTATTCGCATAAAAATATCTTTTGTTACCAGTATTGGATTTTCGTTATTTTCTATCAATCCTTTACAAACTCTTAATATTCTTGCATCATCAGTTATATCCCAACTTTCAGGAAGCTTAACCTTGGTAAAATTACTTTCGATTTTAAAATTACCGCTATCAGGCAACTTTACTCCTTCGTATAGGTTTCCATTTTTTCGAAGTTTATCCAGTATGCGAGCAAATTCCCGTGAATTTAATCCTCTTTCACTGCTTTCTTTTTTGAATTTATCAAGCTCCTTTATTGTTATTTCAGTTATCCGTACGTCGTTATCCTCAAATGTAAAGATTGCATTTGGATTTTGTAGAATAACATTAGTATCTAGAACATATATTTTCTTCATAGATTAACCGACTCCTTTCAGTCATATAGTTTAAAAATTTTATAGACTACAAAATCAATTTTCTCTATTATATATACTGAAACTATAAAAGTCAATGAAAAATATTCAAATTTCAAAAAAATATCTAAAAATGTCGAAAATATATTTGCCATTTGTATAGATTTTTTGCGAAAAATATTATATAATATAATGAGAAGAAATATAATTTAAAAAGGTGATGAAATGAATATAAAAAAAAGAATATTAACAGGGGATAGACCTACTGGTAAATTACATATAGGACACTATTTGGGATCGTTACAAAATAGGGTTAAATTACAAGATGAATATGATCAATATATAATAATAGCAGATGTTCAAGCGTTAACAGATAACTATAATAATCCTGAAAAGGTTAGAAAGAATGTATTTGAAGTTACTATGGATAACTTGGCTTGTGGAATTAATCCAAACAAGTCAAATATATTTATACAGTCAATGATACCTGAGATAGCAGAACTTACTGTATTTTATTCTAATCTAGTTACTGTTGCAAGACTTGAAAGAAATCCTACTGTAAAAACTGAAATTCAACAAAAGAAAGAACTTTTTGGAGAGGATGGAGGATCTGTAACGTATGGTTTTCTAGGTTATCCAGTAAGTCAAACAGCTGATATTACAGTATTTAATGCTAATTTAGTGCCAGTTGGCGAAGATCAACTTCCAATGATTGAACAAGCAAGAGAAATTGTTAGAAAATTTAATGGTATGTATGGTGAAATTTTAGTTGAACCAGAAGCAATGGTTGGAAAAATATCAAGAGTTAAAGGATTAGATGGAAATAACAAAATGGGGAAAAGTTTAAATAACGCAATATATCTTGCTGATGATGAAGATCAAATAAGAGCTAAAGTTAGATCAGCTATAACTGATTCATCTAAAATTAAAAAAAATGATCCAGCAAATCCTGAAATATGCATGGTTGGATATTATCATGAAATATTTAATAAGGAAAATAAGGAAAAAGTATTTTATGAATGTAGAAATGGGTTAAGGGGATGCGTTGATTGTAAAAATGAGCTTTCTAAGGCAATTATAGAGAACTTAAAAGAAATAAGGGAAAAGAGAAAATATTATGAAGAAAATCCAAAAATAGTTGAAGAAATACTTATGGAAGGTACAAAAAAAGCAAGACAAGTTGCAAAAGATACAATGTATAAAGTTAAAGAATCAATGAGAATTAACTATTTTAATAGTTAATTAAAATAAGGTGAAGTATATGAAATTAAAAAGCTTTACACTTATTACTAAGATATTAATAGATCCATTTATAGTCGAATTTACTAAATCAATACATAAAAATATAGAAAATGAAAGTATTAAAAAAACAATTTTAAATGAGGGGCTATATCATTTTACTAGCGAAGAAAGTGCAGATAAAATATTAAGTTCTGGATATATAAAACCAACTAAAGGAATATTAAATAATCATGGGTTTGGAAATAAAGTATATATGTTCCCAGGTATTCCTGATTTTGAATTAAGTAAAAAGAACTTGCCGGATAAAACCAATCCTCTAATTAATGGAAATACTGAATTTTTTGCAATTAAATTAAATATAAATGAAGATGAGTTGGGGAAATATAAGCAAAGACTACAAGATAATGCTATTACATATAGAGGAAAATGTGAACTCCCTAATGATAGAGTAAAAAAAGTATCAATAGTAGTTGATCTAGATAAAGATGATAAATATATCTTAAGAGAAAAAACAGAAGAAGAAATCATTAATGGATATGTACCATCAGATAAGCTAAAAGAAAAACTAAAAGAAGATAAAAGTAATATATTTAAGGAAACAGTTAATAACTATAATAATGAAATATCACATGCGTATAAAGCACTAGGTAATATTTTTAAGGGTTTCGCTAGTAGTATAAAAGGCAGATTTAATAGAAATAAAACATTACCAGAAGCATCTGGAATTTCTAGAGATAGAGAAAAAATAAATAAAGAAGATGCAAATTTAAAGTTCAAATTAAGAAGTCTAGTAAATAATCCTTTTGATAGTAATAATTCATTAAATAATACTAATACTAAAATTATTTATGTGAAGGAACAAAAGGATAGATAAGTAATTAATATAAGGAGAAAAATAGATGTTAATAGATTATGTAAAAATACAAGTAAAAGCAGGAGATGGTGGTAACGGATCCATATCTTTTTGGAGAGAAAAATACGTTACAAACGGTGGCCCTGATGGCGGAGATGGCGGCAGAGGCGGAGATGTATATTTTAAAGTTGATGGAAATATAAATACATTACTTGACTTTAGATATAAAAAGAAATTCGTTGCTGAAGATGGTAAAAAAGGTGAGGGTGGAAGATGTTCTGGTAAATCAGCAGAAGATTTATATATACCTGTTCCTAAGGGTACAATTGTTAAAGATGTGGATAAAGATAAGATAATTGCAGACTTATCTGAAGAAGGACAAGTATTTTTAATTGCAAAAGGTGGAAAAGGTGGAAAAGGTAATCAGCATTTTGCTACTTCTACTAGACAAATACCTAGATTTGCTGAAAGTGGTCAAAAAGGTACTCTTAAAAATATAGAATTAGAACTTAAAATGTTAGCTGATGTTGGTCTTATAGGATATCCTAATGTAGGTAAATCTACATTTATATCTGTAGTTTCATCAGCAAAACCTAAAATAGCAGATTATCATTTTACAACACTTGAACCTACATTAGGTGTGGTTAAATCTAAATCTGGAAAGACTTTTGTAATGGCTGACATTCCAGGTATAATAGAAGGCGCTAGTAGTGGCGTTGGTCTAGGACTGAAATTTTTAAAACATATTGAAAGAACTAGAATTTTATTACATGTTATAGATATTGCATCAAGCGAAGGAAGAGATCCTGTACAAGATTTTATCATGACTAACGAAGAGTTAATAAAGTATAGTGAAAAGCTTGCTCAGAAAAAACAAATAGTTATTGCAAATAAAATAGATAGTTTAAGTAATGAAGATTCTTTAAAACAATTAGAAAAACTATGTAAGAAAAAAGGTATTAAAATATTTACTGTTTCTGCAATAACAAGACAAGGTATAGATGAAGTTATAGAATATGTTGCAGAAGAGTTAGGCAAAATACCAAAAGAAGAAATTGTTAGTGTTGATGAAGAGTATGAAGTGGAAGATGAAGTAGATCAAGAATGGTTTATAGAAAAACAGGGTAACTTATATAAGGTTACAGGTGCTCCGATAGAAAGACTTATGAGTAAAGTTAATATATATGATAGTGAATCTAGGCAATATATGCAAAGAGTTTTAAAAAATATGGGCGTAATGCATAAACTAAAAGAGCTTGGTTTACAAAATGGAGAAACTATTGATATAGTTGGATACCAAATGGAATATAACGATTAAAAATAAAGAGGCAATTTTCAATTTAATTTTGAAATTGCCTTTTTATTTTTATTTATTAATTTAAAAAGCTACACATAATAATAATATAATTGTCATAAAATTTCAGTAGACAAGTATAATGTACAAGGTGGTAATAATGAAATTTTTAATGTTTTTAAAAAAGATCAACTTAAAGTATGAATATGATCAAATTGCTGAAAATATAAAGGATACAAGAAATAGAATAAATCTTTTAGAAGACAAATATAATTATGCTGATGATAATATGAAAGATTATTATTCATATGAATTAATTCTTTTAAAAGAAAAATATAGTAGGCTTATATGTAATGTAAAATCTCTAGATAAAGAGATTGAAAAATTAAATAGATAGGAGGTTTTTATGCAATATATTTTATTTGTAGGTATAATAATAGCCATAATTATAATAGCAAAATTATTATCATGGCCTTTTAAATTAATTTTTAAATTAGTAGCAAATATTTTAATAGGGCTTGTTTTAATATTGTTGGTTAACATTTTTGGTTCACCAATTGGCTTACATATTCCGTTTAATACTATAACTGCATTAGTAGCAGGAATCTTAGGAATACCAGGAGTCATACTATTAGTTATATTTAATTATATAATATAAATTATATAATTTAGTATATTTAAAAACATTAGTAATAAAAATACTGTATATAAATATTTGAAATTGCAAAAACTACTAAAAAGATAATTTGGAGGTAGAAATGCTAAAAAATGGTTTCAAGTATAGAAAATATGCAGTATTTTTTCTTTGTATTTTTCTACTAGTTTTTTCTTTATATATATCTATAAATTATAGTGGTAAAGATATCATATCAGAATTTTCAAAAGTCATTAAGTTTGAGACGGTAAGTGCTACAAATACAAAACCACCAGCCCAAAGTTCTACACAAACCACAAAGCCAAATACTGGTGCTGATATGACGCAACTGCTTGCACGTCTAATAAATGGAGAGGCAAGGGGTGAATCATACCAGGGTCAGGTTGCTGTTGGTGCAGTTATAATGAACAGGGTAAAAAGTCCAAAATTTCCTAATACTATTTCGGGTGTAATATATCAAAAGGGACAATTTTCATGTATAACAGATGGACAATTTAATAAGCCAATAGCAACTAATGCTACTGTATATAAGGCAGCTACTGAGGCGCTTAGCGGAGCTGATCCTAGTAATGGCGCTTTGTTTTTCTATAATCCTAAAACTGCAAAAAGTAAATGGTTATTTTCACTTAAAACGGTTGCAACGATAGGAAATCATAGATTTGCCAAGGAGGCCACCAAATGATAGAAAAGTTTGAAAACAAATTTAATGAGTTAAAAGAAAAAATAAATCCCAAAGTATTAGGTGTAGCAACTTTTATGATTTTTGGGGCAGTATTATTATTTGGAATGGATATGACAAATAACTTTAAAAGGCAGAAACAGCAGACTGAGGATTCATATAATAGGGCAATGTATGAAATGGTAGGTTATGTTAAAAATGTAGAAGTAGAACTTGCTAAAGTACAAATAACTGCCACACCAAGACTTACGGCTCAAACTTTTGCTGATATATGGAGACAGGCAAATCTTGCAAAAGAAAATTTAGATGAGCTTCCAGTGGAACAAAACTCTATGTCTAATGCATCAAAGTATTTAACACAATTAAGTGATTATTCATATAGCTTAATGAAACAAACTGTATCAGGTGAAAAAATATCAGATAATCAGTATAAAGATATTTCACAGTTATATGGTCAATCAAAGCAGCTAAATGATGTTCTTACAAGTATATATGATGATTTAAATAGCGGAAGACTTAAATGGGATGAATTAAAAAAAGTAGGTAATCAAGAACTACCAGATTCAGTAAGTTCTGGGGCTGTATCTAACGTAAATCAAATTGGTAAAACATTTCAACAATATGAAGGACTTATATATGATGGGGCTTTTTCAGATCATTTGCAAAACAATACTCCAAAAGGTGTATCGGAAGAAGAAATTAGTGAAGAACAGGCAGCAGATAATCTTAAAAAAATATTTGGTGAAGATGAAATTGAATATATAAAATCAACAGGTCAGTCACAAGGTAGAGTTGATTTATATACATTTGAAATGAAGTTAAAAGATAAATCAAATATATATACAGCACAGATTACTAAAAAAGGAGGAAAACTATATCTACTTTTAAGTGATAGAGAAGTAAAAGAAGCAAATATATCAATGGATAAGGCTAAGCAAGCAGGAATAGAGTTTTTGAAAAAACTAGGGATTGAAAACATTAAAGATACATATTATTTAACAATTGAAAACATGGCTATAATAAATTATGCAGCTGTACAAGATGATGTAGTTATATATCCAGACTTGGTAAAAGTAAAAATAGCATTAGATACGGGTGAAGTATGTTCAGCTGAACTTCAAGGATATATATTTAATCATGTAAAAAGAGATGATATAGTACCTAGTATATCAATTGATAAAGCAAGAGAAATTTTAAATAAGAATATTAATATACAAAGTCAAGGTTTAGCAATAATTCCTACCGATTCAAATGGTGAAGTTTTAGTATATGAATTTAAAGGTTCAATAGATGAAAGAAGTTTTCTAATATATGTAAATGCTAAAACAGGTGAGGAAGAAAAAGTGTTGCTAATAATTGATACTCCAGGTGGAATACTTACAATGTAATTGAAATAATATATATAACTTAAAAACTGATTATAAGTATATAATCAGTTTTTATATTATGAGGACATTTAGTACGACTATAAGTTGACAAATTTCTTAATTCAATGTAAAATGTCTATAATAAAAAATGGAGGTAACATATGATAAATATATATAAAATTAAAGTATCAGATGAGAAAATTCAAGAAATAAGTAAAGTTCAAAAAAATTGTTGGATAAACATTGTAGCACCAAGTACAGAAGAGTTATCAGAAATCTCAAATAAATTAGATGTAAATGAAGATTTATTAAAATATCCATTAGATATACTTGAAAAGCCTCACGTTGATATTGAAGATGGTCAAGTATTACTTATATTGGATATACCAATATTGGAAATGAAAAATGGTCATAATATATATACTACTGTTCCATTAGGTATAATAATAGTAAACGATGTTGTAATAACTGTTTCACAATATGAGTCTGATGCTATAAATTCAATAATAACAGCTACAAAGAAAAAGATGCTATATACTAAAAAAGAATCAAAATTTATATTTCAGGTATTATATAATATTTCACAAGATTATATAAAATATTTATCATATATAAGTAAAGATATTCAAGAGCTTGAAAGACATATGGAGAAATCTCTTAAAAATAGAGAACTTAGATGTCTTTTAGAAATTGAAAAAGGTATGATTGAGTTTAATACTTCCATAAAATCTAATGAAGCCGTTTTAGAAATTATTAATAAAGGAAATATTATAGAATTATCAGAAGGTGACAGAGAAATTTTAGATGATACAATAATAGAAAACAAACAGGCAATTGAAATGGTTGAAACTTGTAGTCAGATCCTAAATGGAATAATTGATATATATGGTGCAATTGTTAGTAATAATGTAAATAGTGTAATGAAATTTTTAACATCTGTTACTATGATAATTGCAATACCAACTATGATTGCAAGTTTTGTTGGGATGAATGTTAAGTTTCCATTTAGTACAGATGAATATGGTTTTTTTATTATAATAATTATATCAATAGTAGCAACTTCTTTTGTGACTCTATTACTGAAAAAAAACGATATGCTATAATAGGTGTTTTATGCAAAGGTATGTTATAGTCGATTCAAGACTGAGAGATATTGAAAAGAGATTTTTTGAGAGTTTAGAATATAAAGTTATTTGTTTAGAAAAAAGTCTAAAAGTATATGAAGAAATATCAAGTCATGTTGATATTTTCTGCTGTAAGTTAGGTGATAATATAATAACAGAACCAGATGCCTATTCACAAATAAATGAAAAATTAGACTTTGCTAAAGATATAAATCTGGTTAGAGGAAATAAAGAATTACAGTCATCTTATCCTGAAAATATAGCATATAATTTATGCAATATAGGAAACTTTGTAATACACAATTTTAAATATACAGATGAAGAGATAAAAAAATATATAGATATGTTAGAGTATACCCCTATACAAATTAACCAAGGATATTCTAAATGTAGTATATCTATAGTTAATAATAATAGCTGCATAACTTGTGATAGCAAAATTGCTGATAATTTAAAAGAATATGCAATAGAGGTTTTAAATATTAATGAGAAAGATCTAAATATTAAGTTATTAAATGGTCATAATTATTCAAGCATGAATGGATTCATAGGTGGAGCTACAGCTATTGTTGAGAATAAGTATGTAATCTTTGGCGATATTTTAAACATAGGAGAAGATAGTAGAAATAGAATTATTCAATTTGTTAAAAATAAAGGACTAGAATTGATAGATTTTAAGGGTATAGATATAGTAGATTATGGCGGAATAATCACAATATAAATATGTTATTTAAAAAAATTATATATGCAAATAAACTCCTAATTTTATTGACAAATTAGGAGTTTTAATATAGAATATATTTGTTGATATAAGAAGTGAGGCGACAGTATATGAGCAGATTTTTAGAAAAATTAAATGATAGTCAAAAAGAGGCAGTGGAGTACCTAGATGGACCACTGCTAATATTAGCCGGTGCAGGTAGTGGAAAGACCAGAGTGCTTACTTACAAAATGGCATATTTATTAGAGCAAAATGTAGTAAAACCTTGGCAAATACTTGCTATAACATTTACAAATAAAGCTGCAAAAGAGATGAAGAGTAGAGTTTTAGATCTAGTTGAAAATGATGCGGGAAGTATTTGGCTTGGAACATTTCACTCAATTTGTGTTAGAATATTAAAAAGAGATATTGAAGTGTTAGGATATAGTAAAGATTTTAATATTTTAGATGAATTAGATAAGGAAAAAGTTATAAAAGATATAGTAAAAAAATTAAATTTAGATGATAAAAAATATCCATCAGGTCTTATAAGTTATGAAATAAGTAGGTCTAAAGATAGTTTGAAAGATAGTAGACAATTTTTAGAGGAAAATAAGGGTGACTATAGAAAAGAACAAATAGCAGAGATATATAGAATTTATGAACAAACTTTGAAAAATAATAACTCAATAGATTTTGATGATATAATAATGCTAACTGTAAAACTATTTTTGCAAAATCCAGATATTTTATCTGAATATCAAAATAAATTTAAATATATTTTAATAGATGAGTATCAAGATACAAATAAAATCCAATTTTTACTTATAAGTTTACTTGCTTCAGCACATGGAAATATATGTGTTGTAGGAGATGAATCTCAAAGTATATATGGTTGGAGGGGTGCAGACATCTCAAACATACTTAACTTTGAAAAGGAATTTCCTGGTGCTAAAATAATTAAATTAGAAGAAAATTATAGAAGTACACAAAATATATTAAATGCCGCAAATGAAGTTATAAAAAATAATTCCAATAAGATCGATAAAAAATTATGGACTAAAAATGATAGTGGCTCTAAAATTCAATATTTCTCAGCAGATAATGAATATGCAGAAGTTGACTACATAGTAGACAAAATTGATAGCATTTGTAGAAAAGAAGGTGCAAAATATTCTGAGTTTGCGGTATTGTTTAGAACTAATGCGCAAGCACGTGTACTAGAAGAAGTATTTATGAAAACAGGGACACCATACAGACTAATAGGTGGACTTAAGTTCTATTCTAGAAAAGAAATAAAGGATTTAACAGCATATTTGAAACTTATTCAAAATCAAAATGACAATGTATCTTTAAAAAGAATAATAAATGAGCCAAAACGTGGAATAGGGGATACCACAGTTGAAAATCTTGAGATCATGGCAAATGAAAAAGGTATTTCTATATTTGAGTTTATTAAAGATTCAAATAACCTTATAGGACTTAGAAGTTCTGGAAATATAATAGGCTTTAGAGATACTATTCTTGAGCTTATTAGTTTAAAAGATAAACTTACTGTATCTGATCTTATGAAAAATATATTAAAACTTTCAGGCTATGAAGCAATGCTAAATGAAGAAAAGAATTTAGAATCTGAGACAAGATTTGAAAACCTAATGGAGTTTATAGGTGTTGCTCTAGAGTTTGAAAAAGAAAGTGCAGAAAATACTTTGTCAGATTTCCTAGAAAGTATAGCACTAGTTTCTGATGTTGATAAATTAGATGAAGGTACAGAAGCTGTTACTTTAATGACAATGCATAGTGCAAAAGGTCTAGAATTTGATACAGTGTTTATAGTGGGAATGGAAGAAGGATTATTTCCATCTAAAAGATCTATAGAAGAAGATGAAAGAACAGAAGAGGAAAGACGCCTATGTTACGTTGCAATAACAAGAGCAAAAAAACATGTATATATTACTAATGCAACAAAGAGAACTTTATATGGTTCAACTTCCTATACAATTCCATCTAGATTTATATCTGAAATTCCATCTCATTTATATGATGAAGAAGTATCTTCTAGGGTAAAACAAAATATAAATAAAGTGCAGTCATTCTTAAATAAAGAGTATGAGAGATCTAATAGTGTGGCAAGTAGAATAGATGCAAGTGTTAAAATTGCACCTAAAGCAAGTACAAATAAATTTGGTCTTAGTGTGGACAGTTTCTTAAAGAATGTACAAGGACAAACTGGAACAGCAAATACAAGTTTAGTAGATGCTAGTAGCTATAAAGTTGGTATGAAAATAAAGCATAAAAAATTTGGTGTTGGAATTATTGAAAAAATTGAGCAAGAAGGCGATGATTATAAAGTTGAGATTAAATTTGAGACTTTCGGATTAAAACGTCTAATGGCCAATAACACACCACTTGAAATATTATAAATTACAGAAATATTAAAATTTAAATTACTATAATAAGAAAAAATACTGAGATTGCATTTGCGAAATCAGTATTTTTAAATTTAAAACCTTAAAATATAGAATATGTTCTGATACCAGATGATTCTGGTGTACATCTACCATTCATGACATATTTTATTTGATCTAAAGAAGAAAATATGTCATGGGTTGAATCGCTTTTTATAATATTCCCAGATTTGTTACCAGCTGCGACATTTACTTTAAATGATAATAATGAAGAGGATAAAGACGATAAAGATGAGGAGTCAGAAAATCTTTCTATTGAAAATATGAAATCTGAACCTACAAAGAGTTCATTAATATCATTAATTTTCAAATCATTGAAAAATACTATAAAATTACTCCATTTACCACTACTAGAACTGAAATAATATGAAACGATTTCATCTTCATCATATGGTAAGTAATCAAACTTAATTTCATATTTTATCATATCTTCCCCAATAAAAGTAAATTCTATATTTACTTCACTAATCTTAAAAGAGATTTTTTTAAAACTATCTCTAGAATAGCATTTTAGGAATGGTCGATTAGGAGTAATAGTATGTATTTTGCTAGTTGCATTTCTTTTTTCTAATAGGCTGTTCATAGTTAGAACACTCTCCCTCTTATAATATACATAGTTGTATTTATATAAATAAAAATAATTTACCATATTTTATCACAAAAATTTAGTTATGTCAACAAAACGAAGAAAAATGTAGAAAAATGTCTCTATATAATTATAAATATTATTGTTTATATAAAATAGCTAAAATATATTGTTTAAATTAGATATATTGTGTATAATTATATATAAATTCGATTATTAAAAATATATAATATAAAAAACTATTAAATTTATTAATATTTATTCACAATTTCTAAAATATATTATATAATCTAAGATGTAAGGTGGTTAATTTATGCTAAAAGAGTTTTTTAAAGAAATATATAGAATTAGATACTTTTTCTTACTTTGTGTAGTAATTGGTTTAGTTTTATATGATACAAAAGTTATATATAAAAATATAAGTGAAAATAATAAAGAGATATCACTAGTTAGATTTGGTGATAATATAGATTATGGTAATAATAAACCATTCGTAGAAAATGGTGGCATATATATAAGTAAAGATACTATATCAAAAATTCTTGATGAGAATATCTACTATGATAAAATAGCTTCAAAAGTTATAATTACAACATATTCTGATGTTGTAAAATTAAAGATTTCTGATAAGAAGATATCTAGGAATATGGAATATTCAGATATATCAAATGAAGCTAAATTTGTTGAAGGACAGGCATATGTGCCAATAAACGAAGTAAAAGATATCTATAAAATAGATGTAGAATATGATTATAATACTAATACTATAGTAGTTGATAAAAAAAATTATGATTTTGCAAAAGTTAAATATAATAAGGTATTGGTATATTCATATATCAATACAAAATCAGATGTTTTGGGAACACTAAATAAAAATGATGAGGTGATTTCATATACTGATAGCTTAAATCATGTAAGATGGATAAAAATAAAAACAAAAGATGGAAAAGTTGGATATATATCAAAAAATTCTGCTGATATAACAAAATACGTAGAAGATCAAAATACTCAAAATAATAGTAGACAAGATGTTGAGAAAATAAATATGTTTTGGCAATATGGAAGCAACTTAAATACTATGGGTACAAATAAAATTGATGGTGTTAATGTAGTTTCACCAACATGGTATGAACTTAAAAATTCAAATGGAGATATATCTTCTAAATATAGTCAAGAATATTATAATCAAGCCAAGAAAAACGGATATAAAGTATGGCCAATTATAACAAATGGTATAGACTCAGTAAGTTATTCTCCAGAAGATACATCGGCAATGTTAAATAGTGAATATAATAGAGAGCAATTTATTAAAAATATACTTAAAGTAATGGAAAATAATAAATTAGACGGAATAAATATTGACTTTGAAAGCATGAAAACAGAAGATAAGGACATATATACTCAGTTTATACGTGAACTAGCTCCTCTTGTTAGAAAGCTTGGTAAAACAGTATCTGTTGATATGTATTTTGTAGCATATATTGATAGAGCAAGAGTAGGAGAAGCAACTGACTATGTAGTACTTATGGGATATGATCAAAGAGGTAATTGGTCAAATACAAGTGGCTCTATATCAGAAGTATCATGGGTTGAATCAAATGTATCTTCTTTAATAAATGACTCTGAAATTGATTCGAAAAAAATAATTCTAGGTATACCTTTTTATACTAGATTGTGGACAGAAAAAACTGGTTCATCAAAACCAACTACTACAGTTTACTCAATGCAAGATTGTATAACTTTTATAAATAGATATGGAGTAACTCCAGTTTGGGATGAAAATGCAGGACAAAATTATGCGCAGGTTGAAAAAGGTGATACAACATATAAACTGTGGATTGAAGATGTAAATTCAATCAAAAAAAGGGTAGAAACAGTGAAGAAATATAACTTAGCTGGAGTATCTGCTTGGAGAAAAGGCTTAGAAACAAGCGATGTATGGAAAGTAATAAAAGAAAATCTACAATAAAAACAAAGAACACGCCAATTACGGCGTGTTCTTTGTTTTTAGAGAGTGCTTGAGAGAATCTCATTAGTTTGTATCGGTTTAAAATCATCGTTGATCTTTTTGAGATCTTCAAAATTACCAGCCTTAGCGTTTTTACACGCTATTTCTAATAATTCTCCATATTTTTTTACATCTTCTATATTCTTGATTCTCGAAAAGAGTTCAAAAATTGATTTTTCATGGACGTACTGACTAGTAAACTCGTTAACATAAAATCCTGTTAACGCACTAATCTCAGAAGTCCGTAGTGCGTTGTCAAAAATTGAAAGGATATTCACATATAATAATAGGTTATCATATCCCATTTTCCATAAATGTGGAAATATTGTAGGGTTTTTACTTATTACCACTTGTGCTATCACTAAAGCAGCACAGTTTTTACCGGTCTCTTCTAATTTTTCAAAAAACTCTTTGTCATTCACCTTAAGAATCCTCCAATTTTAATTAAAATTTTTTTATAATACTTCTCGTATATATTATACCATATTTTTGATGAAATGTTAATAGATTTAATTAAAAAGATGTAAAATTTACATAAAATCCCAAACGTTTAATGTTTATATATATTATTTTTTATGAAAATTATAGTATTACTTATATATACCATATCATTTCTTTTTTACGATACTCCGTATTTTAATACATACCATTTTTTCTTAAAACTAGTCAAAAATTTCATACTGTTTTTTCAAAATATTACAAAACTTTTGGGATAGTTGATGTATAAAATATATAAAATTGATTTAGAGGTGATTAAATGTTGAAAGATATTTTAAATGTACTCCCTCAAAGTATAAAAAATGAGATTTTAAATATAGGATCAAAAGATGGGATAAATGAAATAAGACTCAGAGTTGGAAGAAGAACACTCGCAATAACATCAAAAATAGAGGTTATGCTAAGTCATGTGGCTACATTAAATGATATACTAGATATACTTGTAAAGATATCTCAAAATTCAATATATGCTATACAAAATGAAATAAATAATGGTTTTGTAACCATTAATGGTGGACATAGAGTAGGTATATGTGGTGAAGTAGTTTTACAAGATGGTAAGATTAAGAATATAAAAAACATAAATAGTATGAATATAAGGGTGGCAAGACAGATGCTTGGTTGTTCAGATAAACTCATGCCACATATGATTAACGACAAGGAATTTTCTAGTACCCTTATAATTTCTCCTCCTGGATGTGGTAAGACAACTATGTTAAGGGACGCTATAAGGCAACTTAGTAATGGAGTAGAACTTTTAGGTTTTTACGGAAAAAATGTTGGGCTTGTAGATGAAAGAGGAGAAATAGCAGCAGTAAACATGGGTAAATGCGGTTTAGATGTAGGTATAAGAACAGATATTATTTCAAATTGTCCAAAATCACTTGGTATTGAGATGTTACTTAGAAGTATGGGAATAAATATAGTTGCAACAGACGAGATAGGAAGTAAAAATGATATAGAAGCTATAAAATATGCAGCATTAAGTGGAGTAAAATTAATATTTACAATGCATGGTAAAAATTTAGATGAAATTTATAAAAAAGAAGGTATAAAAGACCTTATAAGTCAAGGATATTTTGAAAATATAGTAGTTTTATCTAATGCAAATGGACCTGGAACAATAGAAAATATTCATAAATTAGGTAAGTATAAAATGGAGGTAATTTAAGTATGTTAATTTTTAAAATTGTTGTTTCAATATGTATAATATGTATTTCAACATATATAGGTATTATTAAATCAAAAAAATTAGTTGATAGAGAATATATTTTAAGAGATATGGTTACATTTTTAGGACTTGTAGAAAATGAGATTAAATATATGCTTTCAATACTGCCAAATGCTTATGAATCTGCAAGACAAAAATTAAATTCACAACTTAAAGATTCACTTGGTCAAATAGTAGTAGATATGCTATCTGCAGATAACTACCATATGGCTAATCAAAGTATAGTAAATAATATTGCTTGTATTGATGGACTAAGTGACTACGATAAAAATGTAATTACTTCAACTCTTAAAAATTTAGGCAGAAGTGATGTGGATGGACAGTTAAATATAATTAATAATTCAATAAATATACTTGATAACCAAATTAAAGAGGCAAATACTATTAAACTGAAAAATTCCAAACTATATAGGACTATTGGCGCAATATGTGGAATAATGCTAGTAGTTATATTTATCTAAAGTTAAATATTAGGAGGTACATATGAATATAGATTTACTATTTAAAATAGCTGGAATAGGTATACTTGTGGCAGTACTTAATCAAGTGCTAGCAAAAGCTGGAAGAGAAGATCAAGCAATGATGACAACGCTTACTGGCCTTATAATTGTTTTGATGTTAGTTATAAATGAAATTAGTAATTTGTTTGAAACTGTACGAACTGTTTTTAAACTATAGGTGAAAAACATGGATGTATTTAAAATAGTTGCTTTCGCTATAATTGCAGTTAGCATTATACTTGTTATAAAAGAACAAAGAAAAGAAATTGCTTTAATGTTATCAATAGTTGCAGGAGTAAGTATTTTACTTTTTTCAATCACTAAAATTTCACCTGTTATGGATATGCTAAATGAACTAGTAACTAACTCAGGAATTAATTCTCAGTTTCTATTAATAATTTTAAAAGTAACAGGTATTGCCTACATAGTTGAATTTGGAAAGAACATATGTGTTGATGCTGGAGAAAGTGCAATAGGGACAAAATTAGAAATGGCAGGTAAAGTTATTATTTTAACGTTATCTATTCCATTAATTGGAGCACTTATGAATATACTAACAAATTTAATCTAGTAAAATACTAAGGTAAAAGGATAATGTGAATATTATGATTTTATTACTAAACATTATTTCAAATAATATTAAATTTAAAAGGTACAGAAATATTTTAAAGAGACTTATACTAATAATATATATTTTAGTGGTATTTTTCTATAGTGCAGGTAGCGTACAAGCAACAGATATAGTATCTGATTCTCTGAGTTTTGATAAATATATTTCAAGTATAGATGAGTATGTAAATTCTTCTGATTCAGAAGATATATTAGATGTATCTACTTTGGCTCAGGACTTACTCAGCTCAAAAGGTATAGATTACAGTAACATATTTTCAAAGATATTTGGTAAGATATTTAAAGAAGTACTATTCGCACTTAGATCTGCAATAACCATATATATAATTATAATTTTAATGAGTGTACTGAGTTCACTAGAATTAGACAAAGATAGCAGTATATCTAAGATAGCATATTTTACTTGCTTTTTACTTATTTCAACTATAACAATAAAAACTTTTATAGAAACATTAGTGATTTTTAAAGGAACGGTTAGCGTTATAACTATTTTAATGCAAGTAATATCTCCATTTTTAATGACGGTTTTAATAGCGACAGGAGCTATAACTTCTACTGGTATTATTCAACCAATGCTACTTTTTTTAGCAAGTCTTATAGGATTTATTATAAATTACATAGTAATACCACTTTTGAGTATATCAGTTGCATTCAATATCATTAATAGTTTAAGTGATAAGATTAATTTAGGAAAAGTATCTACTATGTTTTCTAAATTTGCTATATGGATAATAGGTGCAGTTTTAGCAGGGTTCCTAGGAATTCTTGCTTTGGAGACAAATATTACTTCATCAGTTGACACACTTGCTGTAAAAGCTACGCAAGCTGCTGTATCTAATTTTGTACCTGTAGTTGGAAAGTTCTTTTCAGATAGTTTTGAAACTGTAGTAGGAGCTACTAAAATAGTTGGTAAAGTAGGAGGAACAGTTGGTATATTTGCAATTATTCTTGTAACTTTAATACCTGTAATTAAGATATTTGCTATAATGGTTACATATATGATTTTAGCGGCAATTTCGGAACCAATATGTACAGACGGAAGAATTATAAAAACAATAGATATGTTTGCTGGAGTATATAAAACATTACTTGGAATACTCATTGGCGTGGCCATACTATTTGTTATTTCCACGGGAATAATATTAAATTTAGCAAGTAGCATAGTTAAATAATAAAGAGAGGTACTAAAATGCTTGATATTTTTAGAAATTGGATAAGCTCGCTCTTATGTTTGGGCATATTTATTACTTTTTTAGAATTAGTGTTACCTAACTCCAAAATAAAAAAGTATATATATTCATTAGTAGGGATAGTAACAATTATTACAATAATATCACCATTAATAAATGTATATAAAAATTCTAACATTGAGTCAGGTATAGATGAAATAATATATACTATTTCAAAAAGTAGTGATACAGATCAAGATTCAATAGAAAATAATAATTTAGGTTCTTCACTTATAAAACAGGAATTTATAAAAAACATACAAGTTGATATGAAGAATAAATTAGAAAATCAAGGTATAAATGTTGAAAAGGCAGAAGTAGCTTTAAATGATGATTATACAATAAAGGGAGTAATAGTTAGTATAAAAAAATCAGATCAAAATACAACTACTGCAAGTTCTGTAAATAAAATAGTTGATTATATGAATAAAGAATATTCAATCGACTATTCCAAGATAACCGTTATTGAAAGTGGGGTATAGTTATATGGGAAATTATTTAGATACGCTTAAGAATATAGCAAAAAGTAAGGACAAGAAAGTAGAAAACTTAATATTTATTTTAATACTATTAGTAATACTTTTAGTTGCAATTGGATATATATTTTCAAATACAAATAAGCCAAACAATACTAATACCAATCTATTAGGTAGTAGTGATAGTAATAAAACAAGCGGTAATCAGAATATAAATAGTAGTGGAGATCCAAAAGATGAAATGGAAAAAAAATTAGGTAATATACTTTCTCAAATATCTGGAATAAGCGATGTTTCTGTTATGATAACCTATTCTAAAGATAGTAAACAAACACCAGTATTTAACACTAAAGAGTCGCAAAAAAATGGAGAAACTACTTCAGAAAAAACAGTCGCATATAATGAGCAAAATAGTTCCAAAACAGCAATAATAGAGAGTGTTGAAATGCCAAAAGTTGAGGGCGTTATAATTGTGGCAAAAGGAGCTAAAACAGTGGATATAAAATCAAAAGTTGCCACTGCAATTTCGGCTATTACAAATGTTCCAGTATACAAAGTTCAAATATTTGATAAAGATTAAAACAGGAGGCGTATTATGACAATATTAAAAAAAAGCCAGATAACTTTACTATCTATAACTTTAATGCTAGTTATAGCAGGATATATTAACTATAAATATAATCCTGATAGAGAAAAGAATCTAGGTCAAACAATATACGTTAACAATAAAGACGGATTTACTTATGATAATGTAAGTATATATTCTGATAAAGATGATAAAAAAACTACTGATGCATTACAAGATGAAACTAAAGTAAATTCAACTGTAGATACTAGTAAGGTGGAAGATTCAATAGCCGTTTTTAAATATGATAGAGATAACATGTTTTCAGAACTTAGTGAAAACTATAGAGAGGTGATAGCTAATTCTAATACAACTAAAGAAAAAATAAATGAATATCAAACTAAATTAAATGACCTAATATCTAAGAAAAATCTAATAACCATGGTTGAAAATGTTATAAAGTCAAGAGGAATAGAAGATATAGTAATAATACCAACCAACAATGATAATTTAACCGTTGTTGTAAAATCCAAAGAAGATTTAAAACCAGAACAAGTAGCTCAAATACAACAAATATTACAGGATCAGTTTGCAGTAAGTGCAGATAAAATAAGCATTTCGGTTGACAAAAAATAACTTTACATAATTTTTGTGAAAAGTATTGACAAAAAGCCATATAAAACATATAATTAAAGTAATTATAATTTTAATATGTGATCTTATAATATAGACACAAAAGAAAAGGAGGAGCATTTTAAACATATGCATTCACCAAATAATAAATATCTAAATGATCGAGTAGTAATTAAGCGGATAATACTTGCAGTTTTGAAGGACAATGAGGAGTTGGAAAATTTCAGTGGAGATATACAAATTTATACGAAATCTTGTTTTGAACATTTACTTTTAAAAGTATCTTTTAAAAGTAAAAGGGAAATATTACAGAGAATATACGTAGCGGGGCTAAATATGAATGAGATTAATATTGCAAGGGATTTTATAAAAATGGTTGAAATAGGTGGAATGACTGAATCACAATTTTGTGAAAAAGAATGTATTAATGATCAAAATCTTACAATTGTAAAGGAACACTATGTTCCTCCATTGAGAAAGCATATAGAGAGTATATATCCTCTACATTGTAAAGATGACATACATAGGGTTAGCAGTAGGAACCTTATAACACTATGATAATATTTAAAGAGTATTAAATAACAGTAATTTGTTAGTTAATACTTTTTTAGTTTTATTTATATAACTATTAGTTTTAAATAACTTAACATAATTTTTTATAAAAGTATTGACAAAAATTTATACAGAAAGTATAATTAAATTAACTATACTAATATTGTTCCATGATTTTGGAGCTTGAAACGAAGGGAGAAAAAATGAATGTACGAGGGGATAAATAACTATGGAAAAAGTAGTCAAGTAAATAGGACTGTGAAAAAGAATATGAAGTTAAAAGGATACTCAACAGAACAATTACTTAAATTAGACGGTTTTTCCACAAAGAAGGATTGGGAAGATTTTATTTTTTCATTACCAGAAGAGTTGGCTAAAACTATTTTGTTGGATCTACAGTCTTGTAAGGCATTTTCTGTGATAATTCTTTCAAAGAAGGCAATTAGGGCAAATCTTGAAAATATGAAAGTAGAAGACTTCTGCAATAAAGAATGTATAAGTAAAGTTGATTATGAAAAAATGGAAAAGACGTATATGCGCATACTGAGAAAACATGTTGAGGATAACTATGTTTCTATTGATACAGAAGGACAGAAAATAAATGGTGGACTTTTTGGTAGCAAGTTATCTATAACAATATAATATCCTCATTAAAAAAGCAAGTATTAATTAACAGTAATTTGTTAATTAATACTTGCTTTTTATGGAGTGTTTATTGTATATAAATCAATACTTCTAAATTTTTATTAAGCTACTGTAATATAATTATTTAACGAGTGTAGATTTACATAATTTCACTAACATATTGACAAAATTCTACAAAAAATGTATAATTAAAGTGATCATTTTAATTATATTACTATTGCTTTAAGATTTTTAGGCGATATGAAGGGAGAAAAACTAATGTATTCACCAGTCGATTATGGGAAAGATAGTTTGATATATATGACCGTTAAGAGACATATAGAAATAGAAGGATTTACAATAGAACAAGTAAAAGAATTAAAATCTTTTACCACAAAAAAAGAGTGGGAAGATTATATATTCTCATTACCAAATGAGCTTTCTAAAAATATTTTATTAGATTCTGAAAATAATAAAGGGTTTCCTGAAATATATTACGCAAAAGAGGCAATCAGACTAGTAGAGCTTGGAGGCATGACTATAAGAGCTTTTTGCATTAAGGAAAATCTTAGTAGGGAAATATATAAAAAAGTAGAAAAAAAGTATATGCCTGTATTAAGAGAATATATTAGAGAAAAATATGTTCCTTACAGTTCTACCGGGAAAAAGGCACGTATTGTTCCTTTTCATCTATTAGAAATATCACTTTAAAATATAAAAATCCTCCTTTAAATATATTATAAAAAAGTATTAAATAACAATAATTTGTTTTTAATACTTCCTTTTTTTTACTCTAAATTGTAAAATTACAAAAATCCCCTTGATAATTTAAATTCGTAGTGCTAATATATATTAATAAATATAAGCTTATTGTGTAGTTAAGAGGGGAATATATGGGAGTAAAAATATTTAATATAAAGAATAATAGACTTGATAAAGCTGATCATAAGAATGAAGAGTTTAATAATAAATATTATGAATATGCAAAATATTCAAAAGAAGACATACTAAATGTTTTAAATACATCAACTGAAGGAATTTCAAATAATGAGGCATATATTAGAATTAATAAAAATGGTAGAAATATTGTTGTAGAAAATAAAAAGAAACCATGGTATTATTTCCTAATTAAATCCTTTATGGATCAATTCATTATAGTTTTAATACTATTAGGTACAGTTTCTCTATTTCTAGATGATACTTTAGGTGCTATAATTATATATATATTAGCTGTTATTAGTGCTTTTATTCGTTTTATGCAGGAGTATTCTGCTCATGTTATTGATACGAAATTAAAAAACATGATAAAGTCTACTACAGATATAAAAAGAAAAGATAATGAAAGTATAACTGAAATAAATATAGAAGAACTTGTTGAAGGTGATATTATTGAACTTGGTGCAGGTTCAATAATACCTGCGGATCTAAGAGTATTAGAATGTAAGGATTTATTTATTTCACAATCAATATTTACTGGTGAGTCTGTACCTGTTGAAAAATATTCTACAAATACAAGAGATGACCTAGGAGTTATATATTTAGACAATATCTGTTACATGGGTTCAAACGTTGTCAGTGGATCTGCATCTTGTGTAGTTATTAAAACAGGAAAAAGCACTTATTTAGGAAATATAGCAAGCCAAATAGGCGAAGAAAAAGAAGTAACTAATTTTGAAGTTGGAATATCTAAAATAACTAAACTTATTATAAGATACATGGCAGTAATAGTTATTTTTGTTTTTATTATAAACGGTATGGTAAAACAAGACTGGCTTCAATCTCTACTATTTGCAATTTCAGTTGCAGTTGGAATAACTCCGGGAATGTTGTCAATGATAATAAATGTTAATCTATCAAAGGGTTCTAAGACACTTGCAAGTAAGAAAACGGTAGTAAAGAATATAAATTCAATACAAAATTTAGGTGCAATTGATGTTTTATGTACAGATAAAACAGGTACACTTACAATAGATAAAGTAGTTTTACAAAAGTATATGAATGTAGATGGTGAAGAAGATTTAAAAGTATTAGATTATGCTTTTTTAAATAGTTATTATTCAACAGGCATAAAAAATCTTATTGATAGAGCTATAATTGAGTATGGTGTAGAACATAAAGTAAAAGAAGAGACAAGCGGATATAAAAAAATAGATGAGATTCCATTTGATTATAACAGAAAAAAAATGAGCATAGTTGTTGAAACACCTACAGGTAAACATAGGTTAATAACTAAGGGAGCTCTTGAAGAAATACTTAAGATTTGTACATCAGTTAGACAAAATGATAATGTGGTAAGTTTAACTGCTGAAATGATATCAAAAATAAATGAAAATGCAGATAAACTACATAGTCAAGGTATGCATGTTATAGCAATATGTGAAAAACTAGAATATCCAGGCGAAAATATATTCAATTCTGAAGACGAGCAAGAAATGACATTTATAGGTTATATAGCATTTTTAGATCCACCAAAACCAGATGTAAAAGAGTCTTTAGAAGAGTTAGCTAAAGCAGGTATAACTGTTAAAGTATTAACAGGGGATAGTGCAGCCGTTACGAAAAATATATGCTCACAAGTAGGTATATCATATAACAATGTTTTAACAGGTGCTGATATAGATAAACTTACAGATGATGAACTAAAAATTGAAATTGAAAATACTAATATATTTTCAAGACTTGCACCTCTACAAAAAGAAAGAGTAGTACATCTATTACGTCAAAATGGCCATGTTGTGGGTTACATGGGAGATGGTGTAAATGACGCTCCATCACTTAGGGCAGCAGATATAGGTATATCCGTTGATACAGCTACTGATATTGCAAAAGAATCATCTGATATTATACTACTTGAAAAAAGCTTAATGGTTCTAAAAGATGGTGTAATAGAAGGTAGAAGAATATATGGAAATATAATGAAGTACTTAAAAATGACACTAAGTGCTAATTTCGGAAATGTGTTTAGTGTACTTGTGGGTAGTATTTTTCTTCCGTTTTTACCGATGATACCAATACAAATTATAATTCAAAGTTTAATATATGATTTATCTCAAATAGCAATACCATTTGATACTGTAGATGAGGAATTTTTAGAAAAACCCAAAAAATGGGATACAAAAGATTTAAAACATTTTATGAATACACTTGGCATAACAAGTTCGGTATTTGATGTTGCAACATTTTTAGTACTTTGGTTTGTTTTAGGATTTAATAGTGTAGATAAACAAATATATTTCCAAACAGGATGGTTTATTGAAGGGCTTATCTCTCAGACACTTATAGTTCACTTTATACGTACTTCTAAAATACCATTTATTGAATCAATAGCAAATAAAGGACTACTTATTACCACAAGTCTAAGTGTTGTATTCGCAATTGGCGCCCAATATATATTTAGAGAAGTAAGAGAATTTAATTTTGCAGTAGTACCGAACAATTACTATTTATACTTAATTGCTATATTATTTACATACTTCTTAGCAGTACAAATAGTTAAAAAATTATATATAAAGAAATATGGTAATTGGTTGTAGAGAAAAATACTGAAGGGAATTAAAATGAAAAAGGCAAATTCATCAGAAGAAAACATGATAGATATATATTTAGAAAAACTAAAAAATGAATTTGATTCGGATATTTACAATATGCTGCATAAAATGGATCATGATTATAACGGTTTTATAAATCATGCACATGGATTATCTAAAGAAGACTATATGTTATGGATAAATAATATATAGTATATAATTATGAAAAACCTGTTGGTATAATAAAACTTAGATATGAGTTAAATGAGAGTTTAAAGAAAACAGGTGGACATATAAGTATTGCAATAGATAAAAATTACATTGGTAAAGGTATAGGGAAAAAAGCGTTAGATATATCTGTTAAAAATCTACAAAATAGTTATGGTGTTAAAGATATATTTATTACTATAAGAGAAAATAATATTGCTTCAAGAAAAACAGCTGAAAGTGTAGGCTTTAATATAGAGAAAATAGATAATGGAATATGTAATTATTGGATAAGAAAGATATAGTGAAGTTATATAAAACGTTGATTAATTAATAAATCAGCGTTTTATATTTTAATTTATAGAAATTTATAAAAAGCTTAAAACAATTTATTTCTTTATATTCAACAAACAATAATATATATTCTTGAAATATACGTATAAATAATATATAATATGTGTATTATTTATTGTGAGCATTTAGATTAATTAGGGGGAATTTATGTTGAAATTATATAATACACTTACAAAACAAAAAGAAGAATTTAAACCAATAGATACAAAAAGTAATGAAGTAAGAATATATACATGTGGCCCTACTGTATATAGTTACCCTCATATAGGTAATATGAGAGCATATATATTTATGGATAATTTGAGAAAAGTTTTAAAACATAATGGATATAAATTAAAGCATGTTATGAATATCACAGACGTAGGCCATTTGACTTCTGATGCTGATGAAGGTGAAGATAAAATGTTAAAATCAGCAAGAGAGAAAAATATGTCTGTATATGATATAGCTAACATGTATACAGAGGCTTTCTTAAATGATATTTCAAGCTTAAACGTTGAACTTCCAGAATATATAACTAAAGCAACAGATCATATTAAAGAAATGGAAGAATATGTTGGGGAAATTGTGGATAATGACTATGGATATGTGACGTCAAAAGGTGTATATTTTGATACTAAAAAGCTTACGACCTATGGTGAATTATCTAAGGCAAATTTATCAGAACAAAAAGCTGGTGCAAGAGTAGATGTAGATCCTGAAAAGAAAAATTATCTTGATTTTGCTTTATGGATTAAAGCACCAAAAGAACATATTATGAAATGGGACAGTAGATGGGGAGTATGTTATCCTGGTTGGCACATTGAATGTAGCGCTATGTCTAGAAAATATTTAGGAGAAGAATTTGATATACATACAGGCGGTGTAGATCATATACCTATTCATCATGAAAATGAGATAGCTCAATCAAGAGGTGCTACTGGTAAAAATCCAGCTCATTTTTGGATGCACTGTGAATTTTTACTTATAGATAGTGGAAAAATGTCTAAGAGTTTGGGAAATGTATATACTCTTAAAAATTTAGAAGAAAAAGGGATAGAACCACTTGCGTATAGATATTTTACCTATACATCACATTATAGAAATAAGTTAAACTTTACTTGGGAATCGGTATTTGCTGCTCAAACTTCTTTAAATAGACTTAGAGAAGCATATTTTCAGCATGAAAACTCACAGGTAGTAAATAATATATCTGCTCAAAGACTAAATGAATTAAGAACTAAGTTCTATGATGCATTAAGTGATGATATAAATGTTCCTATGGCACTTGCTATAGCTTGGGAAGTTGCAAAAGAACAAGAAAAATCAGTAGACTATGCAAAATTACTTTTAGAATTTGATGAAATATTTTCTTTAAAATTAAACAGAAAAGTTAGACCATCAAGTGTTTTAGATGAAGTTACAGATATTCCTAACGAAGTAAGAGATATAATAGAGAGAAGAAAATTAGCAAGACAAAATAAAGAATTTGCTTTGTCAGATGAGCTAAGAGATAAACTGATGGAACTAGGATATAAAGTTATAGATAGTAAAGATGGACAAAAAATAGAAGTAATATAGGATAAGGTGATTTAATGCCAGTTTTAGATAAAAATAATGAAATACAAGTGAAAAGATATAATGAATTTGTGAGAAATTACCCTGGTGCAAGTATAATGCAAGATTTGAATTGGGGAATTGTTAAAAGTGGATGGAAACAAGAAGCAGTATATATTGAGGAAAAAGGAAAAATAATTGCAGCAATGACAATTTTACTTGAAAAAGTTCCTTTTATAAAATCATATTTGATGTATGCTACAAGAGGTCCTGTGTGCGATTTAGCTAATATTGAACTTGTAAATAAACTTGTTAAAGAGGCTGATATCATTGCTAAAAAATACAATGCATTTTTATTTAAGTTTGACCCAGAAGTTGTAGTCAGTGAAGAAATTGAATCTATTTATAAAAATAATGGATATAAAGTATTAGGGAAAAATGTAGATAAAGATGATTTAATACAGCCACTACATAATGCGGTTTTAAATATAAAAGATAAAAGTGAAGATGAACTTTTAAAAGGCTTTGGAGAAAAAACTAGATATAATATCAAAGTTGCTCAAAAAAAAGAAATTAAAGTAAGCTATAGCCATAACGAGGAATATTTAAAAATATTCTATGAGATATATAAGATTACAACAGTTCGTGATAAAATAGGATGTAGAGCATATTCATATTTTGAAAACCTACTGAATGCATTCGATGAAAAAACTTTAAGAATATACATTGCCGAACATGAAAATGATAAACTTTCAGCGGCTATTGCACTAAATTATGGAGGTAAATTATTCTATGTTTATGGTGCTAGTAGTAATGAAAAAAGAAACTTAATGCCTAATTATTTAATGCAGTGGGAAATGATAAAGTGGGGAATTGAAACCAAATGTACAAATTATGATTTCGGTGGAGTTTTAGTATTAGATAAAGATGATGGACTATATAAGTTTAAAATAGGTTTTTGTAAACAAGAAGGTATTACAGAATATATAGGGGAAATTGATAAAGTATATAATAAAGCAGTATATTTTGCTTATGCTAAACTTTTACCATTTATAAAAAAGATAAAGAGGAAAATAAGAAAAATGAAAGCTAACTAAATAGGAGGATTTTTATATGGGTAAAGTATCATTTAAACCAGGTACATTTCTGTATCCTGTGCCGGCAGTTTTAGTTTCATGTGGTGATATGACTAGTAGTAATATTATAACTATTGCATGGACTGGAATTGTGAGTTCTGATCCAGCAATGACATATGTATCAATAAGAAAAGAAAGACATTCTTATGATATCATAAAAAACAGTGGAGAGTTTTGCATAAATTTAGCAAGTAAAAACCTAGCATTTGCACTAGATTATTGTGGAGTAAAATCTGGTAAAAATGAAGATAAATTTAAATCTATGAATTTAACTAAACAAGAATCAACACTAATAAAGGCTCCTATGATTTCAGAAAGTCCTGTAAATATTGAGTGTAGAGTAAAAGAAGTAATCGAACTAGGTAGTCATGATATGTTTTTAGCAGAAATAATTGCTGTAAATGTTGATGAAAAATATATTGATGAAAATGGAAGATTTGATATGCAAGCATGCAATCTAATTGCTTATTCACATGGAGAATATTATGAACTTGGTGATAAACTTGGGAAATTTGGATATTCGGTAAAAAAAGATAAATAAAGGAAAAGAGGTGAACATATGAAAGCAGCAGTAGTATATTATTCATTTGAAGGTAACACAAAATTTGTAGCAGAAAAAATAGCAAGTAAGTTTGAAGCAGATATATATGAATTAAAAACAGTCGAAAATAAAGTGCCAAATAGTGGTTTTTTCAAATATTTTTGGGGTGGAAAACAGGTTTTTATGAAAGAAACACCTGAAATATTAGATTTGAAATTTAATCCTAATGATTATGATGTAATATTCATAGGTACTCCTGTTTGGGCGTTTACATATTCGCCCGCAATAAAAACGTTTATGGAGAAATATAGATTTCAAGATAAAAAAGTAGTTGTATTTTGTACACATAGTGGTGGAATTAAAAGCACATTAGAAAATATGAAAAAAGATTTGGGGAGAAATGAATATATAAGTGAATTTAATATAATTGATCCCCTAAAACACGAGGAAAAATCATCAGAAGAAATAAAAAATTGGTTAGATAGTATACAGTTATAAATGTTTTTTGAAGTAGAATTAATCTACTTCTTTTTTGTTCAAAATATGTCGAAATAGGTGATAAAATTGACATAATGTAGAGGGTGTGATATAATTTAGCTAATATTAAATATAGGAGGTTTCAATATGAATTTGTTGGACAGATTGAAAGAAATTAACAAATGGATTGAAGAAAATCCTAGTATCACTGATCCTGATATGTATGTTATAATGGAATGTACTGTAGAACTTGGAGAAATGGCTAATAAAGCAAAGGTCTTTAATATGCCTGATAAATACCCTGTTTCTGGTGAACTTAAAGAAATATATTGTGAATATAATAAAATGCTAGAATACAGGCTGCCTGAGAGAAATGTTATTGACTCAAAGAATTCTCTTATGTCTTATGGATCTCCGCTACACAAACTCTTTATGGAAGTAAGTATTAGAAGTCAGTTAGGTGAATATAAGGATCTTTTGGGAGTATCAGGATATAATAAAAAAAAGCTTTTATGCAAGCTTGTAGAAATTGCTTTGGGTATAGAAAAGCGAAAACGTGATCGAGAAGTCATATTTACAGGTGCTGTATTAACACATCAAGAAAAAAATCCTTTATATAATAATAAGGAGGAATTTGACAAATTAACAGTCTTGTATCTAGATTATATATTTGAAAATAGTCATAATCAATTTTGTATTTACATATGTAATCTATATCAATACATCAAAGAGATATACACAATGTCTGCATAAAGTTTTAAAACGAGAGATAATGCTCTCGTTTTTTCATTTTAAATTACAATTATTCAACATAAATTAATAATTTATGAATATTTTTTATTGTAAAAAAATTTTTTTCTAAATCGATTATTCCATCATCTTTCATTCTTTTTAATTCTCTACTCATTGAAGGTCTCGATACATTTAAAAATTCAGATAATTCATTTCTGTTATATTGTAATTGAAAACTTAATTTTCCTATTTTAACATAAGTGTTGTATAGAAAAGTGCATAGTTTTGACCTCATACTTTTTATAGCCAAATAATTATTTTTTTGATTAAGAAACATAGCTTTATTAGCTAATTCATTTATTATATTCATTATAAATATCCTATAAATTTCAGAAACTACAAGATTTAAATTAAATATTGTATATGTATTTAAAAATATTATTTTAGATTTAGTTATTGAAGTGACAGTTACATATGAAGTTTTTAAACTTGACAAAGAGATTATCTCACCGAATATTTGATTTTTTGAAAGCTTATTTAACATTGATTTATCTCCATTAATATTTTCTTTCGAAACAGAAATAACTCCATCTAAAATAATACATATATTTTGTAATTCATCACCTGAGTGTATAATTATTTCATCTGCGATATAATCTGTTACACGTGGTTTTAGTGCATTTAATATTTCTAGTATATTTATATATTCTATATTTTTAAATAAACTACAGTTTTGCAATGTTTTAGCATATTCTTCAAAAATATTACTCACTCCTTTATAAATGTAGCTATAGCTACAGAATAATTATTAATAGTATATTACAATTATATAAAATATTCAAGGAGGAGTTAAAATGATTAGAAAAATAATTAAAATTCATGAGGATAAATGTAATGGTTGCGGTATATGTATTAATGCTTGCCATGAAGGAGCGCTTCAACTAATAGACGGAAAGGCTAAATTAGTAAGTGATGTTTATTGTGATGGGTTAGGTGCGTGTTTACCGGCATGCCCAGAAGGTGCTTTAGAAATTATTGAAAGAGAAGCGGATGAATTTGATGAAATTAAGGTGAAACAAAAAGTACAAGGTGGAATTTTTAAGATGAGAGGTTGCATGTCTACAAAACCTAAACTAATTATGAGCAAAAATAATAAAGAAAAAGAATATAGTAGTGAAATAAAAGAAAATTCATATAAGTCAGAACTTAGACAATGGCCATGTCAGATTAAATTAGTACCGACCAATGCACCATACTTAAATAATGCGAAATTACTTATAGCAGCGGACTGCACAGCTTTTTCATACGGAGGCATTCAACAATTTATTAAAGATAGAATAACTCTTATAGGGTGTCCAAAATTAGATGATGGTGATTATAGTGAAAAGCTTAGTCAAATTTTAATTCATAATAATATTAAAGATATATTAGTATTACGAATGGAAGTTCCTTGTTGTTCAGGAATAGTTAATGCTGTTCAAAAGGCATTAAAAATATCAGAAAAAACAATACAATGTAAAGTTATAACAATAGGTATTGATGGAGAAATATTAAGCAAGTAAAAATATATTTTTAGATATACTATTAGTACTTTCTATTTATATTAAATGTATAAAACTACTTTACAAAAAAGGAAATAAATGATAATATATAGAATAATATGTAAATTATATTATTCTATTTGTTTTTTGTGGGGGTTTATATGAAAAAAAATACTTCAGTAAAAACCGTAAATATAAGTGCTTTTGAAATACTACAGGCTTTTTCAAATGCACTTGATTTAGTAAGTCCGCTTGTGTCAAATCATCAAATAAGGGTTGCATATATTTCATTTAAGATTGCTCAAAAATATGGGCTTAAAAAAGAAAATATAGAAAACTTAGTTTTTGCAGCTTGTATACATGATATCGGTGCAACAACTGTAAAAGAAAGAAATGATATTATTAGTCCAAATTATGAAAGTGATGGAAGGCATGAAAAAATAGGATATTATTACACAAAAGAATCTAAAGTATTTTCTAAAGTAGCAGATATAATTAGATATCATCACCAAGATTGGAATTATGGTAAAGGCGAATTTGTAAATCATGAAAAAGTACCTATGGAATGTCATATAATACATCTTGCAGATAGAATAGAGGCTTTTCTTAATAAAAATGAATATGTATTATATCAAGTAGATAGTATTATTGAAAAAATTATGGGAAGATCTAATACTTGGTTTAAACCTGATCTAGTAGATACTTTTATTGAGTTAGCAAAAAATGAGTCATTTTGGCTATATGCGGTATCAAATAATGTACACTCTGTGTTATATAAGGAAGCAAAACTACCAAAGTTTAATCTTAATATAGATGAACTATTAGAAGTAACCAGCTGGTTTAGTAATATAATTGACTTTAGAAGTCGTTTTACTTCAGTACATTCAAGAGGAGTTGCAGAGAGTGCACAAGCTCTTGCTCAAGTTATTGGATTAAAAGATGATGAATTAAAGATTATGAAAATAGCTGGATATTTGCATGATTTAGGTAAGTTAGCTGTGCCAAATAGCATACTAGAAAAGGATGGCAAACTTACAAAAGAAGAGTTTGAAGTTATAAGATGCCATACATTTCACACATATAATATTTTAAGTCATGTAAAAGGTTTAAAAGATATAAATAAGTATGCTGCATATCATCATGAAAAACTTGATGGGACAGGTTATCCTTTCCATGTTGGTGCAAAAGAGATGAAGATACAAGCAAGAATAATGGCAGTAGCAGATATATTTACAGCTATTGCAGAAGATAGACCGTATAGGGTTGGTATGAGTAAAGATGCAATTATTAACTTACTAACATCTAAAGGTGATGATAAATCATTAGATTCGAAAGTAGTAAATTCGTGTTTAGATAATTTTGAATATGTAAATAAAAGAAGAATTGATGCTCAAAATAAAGCAAGAGAAGAATATGAAGAGTTCTGGAAACAGATACAAATATAATTATTAGATTTTAGGTGGTATATATGAAAGAAAAAAAAGATTTTAAGAAAAAAATAGTAATAGTTATACTTGTAGCTACATTTATACTATTAATTGGTATATCTATATTTTTATATATTAATAAAAAGAAAGATAATAGCATACCAAAAGATCAAAATTTCGTTACAGATAGCAAAGGAATAAAAACTAATACAAGTGTTGAAATTTCAAAAGAGAAAAAAGTGAGTAGTATAATTATAGAGCAAACCAAAGTAACATATGAAAACAATATGACTAGATTAACTTCCAAAGTCACAAATAATGGACAAAAACAAGAAAACTTAAGATTCTTGATCACTTTTATAGATAATAGTTCAAATAAAATAGGAAGTACAGTTGGATATATAGGAACACTTGAAAATAATGAAATAAAATATATCGATTCATATGTAGAATTAGACTTGGTTAATGCAAAAGATGTTATTTATGAAATTATTCCTTAATATTTTAATTATTAAAAATATTTATTAGATGGGGTGTTAAAATGAAAAAAATAATTATTTCGTATTCGTTTACTGGCAATAATGATAAATTAGCAGAAAATGTTTCAAAAGAGTTAGATATAAAACATATTAGAATTGATGAAAATAAGAAACGTACAATTTGGACAATATTTTTCGATGTAATTTTCAAAAGAACTCCTAAGGTAAATCCAGAGCCTTATATATTAAATGATTATGACTTTATTATATTTATGGGACCTGTTTGGATGGGAAAAGTAGCTACACCTTTTCATAAATATTTAGAGTATTTAAAAAATAACCCTAAAAAATATGCATATATTTCAATATGTGGCGGATCTCAAGACTCAGATATCAAAATTTTAACTTGTCTAAAAGAGATGTGTACAATAGCTCCAACTATAATAGTAGAAAAACATATCAACGATCTTTTAACAAAAGAAACTAAAATTGAAGCAAAAGATGTTATGAAATATAAAGTTAGTGAAAGTGAGATTAAACAATTCACTGATATAATTGTCCAAAGGTTAAATCAGTTGTAATATATGGAAAGTTAGAATATATAAGGTGTTTGCTCAATTTATTAAAAAAGTTATACAAAACTATTGCATTTATGTTAAAATTAGTATATAATATACACATCATAATAAGATACGCGGGTGAGAGGGTTTAAAATCCTCTCACTTATCTTTGAGAATTGATTTAAGGTGGTAAATATGTCTATAAAATTAGAACAAAAAGTTTATGAGAATATTTTAACTAATGTAAATAACTTAGGTTTTGACATTGAATATGTGGAAATTGTTAAAGAAGGGGTTAATAATATAGTAAGAATTGTAATAGATAAAGTAAACTCAAGTGTTTCAATAGATGATTGTGAGTTAGTAAGCCATGATATTGAAGATATGGTTGATAAACTTATAACTATTGAATATGTTTTAGAAGTATCTTCTCCTGGTCTAGAAAGACAGCTTAAGAATATAAGATTATATAAAAAATATGTAAATAGTGAAATTTATATTAAATTATTTAAGAAAATTAGTTTAGGTAAAGAAATAACTGGAAAACTTGTAAGTGTAGACGATGATAAAAATATAATAACTATACTAGTAAATGGTAATAATATAGAGGTAAACTTATCAGATATATCAAGTGCTCATACGACATATGATTTTGATAAAGCTTTAAAAAATAAATAATTTATATATTTAAAATTAGGGGGAATTATTGGAATGAAAAGTGAAAAAATAAATGCAAAGGAACTGTTAAATGCTTTAGATGAAATATATACAGAAAAAGGAATAACTAAAGAATATATGATTGAATCTTTAAAGATGGCTTTAGAAGCTGCGTATAAGAAAAACTACAATACTAACGAAAATATATTAGTTGAGTTAGATGAAGTAAAAAGTGAAATTAGAGTTTATGCAGTTAAAAAAGTAGTAAGTGAAGTTGAAGATAGTAATATAGAAATTTCATTAGAAGAAGCAAAACAAATAAGTAAAAGAGCAAAAATTGATGATACTATAAATATAGAAGTGACTCCTAAGAATTTTGGAAGAATAGCTGCTTCTGCGGGTAAACAAATAATAGTTCAAAGATTAAGAGAAGCGGAAAGAGATCTAGTATATACACAATACAGTGATAAAGTTGGAGAAATAGTTATAGGTGTTGTTCAAAGAACAGATAAATTTGGAACTATTGTAGATCTTGGAAAAGTTGAAGCTATGATTCCTCTAAAAGAACAAATCAAAAATGAGATGTTTTCAACTCATCAAAGAATAAAATGTTACGTACTTAGTGTGTCACCTGCTGGAAAGTATGGCCCACAAGTAATATTATCTAGAAAAGACTCTAACTTTGTTAAAAAGTTATTTGAAGTTGAAGTACCTGAAATTATCGAAGGTATTGTTGAAATTAAAGGAGTAGCTAGAGAAGCGGGCAGTAGATCAAAAGTTGCAGTATGGTCTAATGATGAAAATGTAGATCCAGTTGGTTCTTGTGTAGGTAAAAAGGGACTTAGAATTCAACCTATAATTCATGAATTAAATGGAGAAAGAATAGACGTTATACCATTTAGCGAGGATATACCAAGCTATATAATAAATGCGCTTTCACCAGCTGAAATTCTTGCAATTGATATAAATGATGAAGAAAAACAAGCAGTTGTTGTAGTAGCTGATGATTCACTTGCGCTTGCAATAGGAGCAGGTGGTCAAAATGTTAGACTTGCTGCCATACTTACTGGTTGGAAAATAGACATTAAAACAGAGACTGAAATAAAAGAAACTGTTGTTGAATAAAAGGAGACAAAATGATACCTATAAGAAGTTGTATAACTTGTAAATCTAAAAAACCGAAATCTGAACTAATTAGAATTATTTCGAAAGAAGAAAATGATTCAAGTAAAGTTTTCATTGATAAATTAAAAATTGAAAATGCTAGAGCAATATATATATGTAAAGATATAAATTGTTTGGATAAGTGTATAAAACTTATAGATAAAAATAAACTTGTTATTAGGTATAATATAAATAAAGAGAAATTGAAAGATTGTTTATTAGAATTAAAGTATGAAATGGGGGAAAAATCTTGGGAAAAATAAAAGTGTATGAACTGGCAAAGGAACTAAACCTATCAAACAATGATTTAATAGCTAAGCTAAAAAATATTGGTATAGATGTAAAATCGCATCTATCATCATTGACAGATAATGAATATGATAAAGCTAAGAAATCATTTGATACAAAATCTGAATATATAAAAAATGCAGGTAACGTTCAAAAACAGCAACCATCATCACAACCACATATAATTAGACGTCAAGTAACCGTGATAAATACTAAAGATGATGGAAAAAGCGTAGTAGACGAGATAACAACAAATATATCTGGTGATATACAAAAAACTCATCATACTATAATTGATGAAAGTAAGAAAAGTGTACCATATAGTAAAGAAGGACTGGGTTTTGTTACACCTAAACAAGGGTATCAAAACAGGCCAAGATTTGGTGCAAATAAAAATAATAATGTGGTTATTACTAGAAATGGTAAGCCTATTGAAAATGAAAATACTAACAAAATAAATAATAGGGGTGTAGATAATAGTAATATGAGTCAATTAGCAGCAAACGTTGAAAATGTAGAAAATACAGAAAATGTAGAAAATAATGAAATAAGTGGTAGCGTCCCTCAAAGTAATTCTCAAAAAACTCAAGAAGTGACTACTAATTATCAAGGAAGAACTCCTAGATATAATAATGATTATTCTAACAACAGAGAAAATAGAGATAACAACAATAACAATAGAAGTTATAATAACCAAGGTTACCAAAAAAGAGAAGGATATAATCCAAACTATAATCAAAATAGAAATAATGGATATCAAAATAATTCAGAAAATCAAGGCTATCAAAGAAGAGAAGGATACAATCCAAACTTTCAAAATAGAAATAATGGATATCAAAACAATTCAAACAATCAAGGCTATCAAAGAAGAGAAGGATATAATCCAAACTATAATCAAAACAGAAGTCAAAATCCAAATCCAAGACCTAATTCAGTTGGTCCAGAAAATAAATTTAATAATAATAGACCAGGATTCAATAGAAGTGGCCCATACCAAGGTGGATTTAAAAATAATAATTTTAAAAATGGTGATAATACTTCATATCAAGTTAACAAATTTATTAAAACGTCAGGTATTTCTGAAGTAGCAGAACAAAAAGATATGAGAGATTACAGCTCTACTTTAATTGACAAGAAAAAATATAATAGTGATCATAGTACTAATGACGGTAAAAAAGAAAAAATAAATAAAAATGAATTAAGAGAACAACATTCAAGAGTTTCTACATCTAAGTTAAAAGGATTAGAGGTAAATACTTCTTCAGGTTTAATTGACCTATATGAAAGAGACACTGATTTAGTAAGAAAATCACATGTTAAAAGGAAAAAAGAGCAAGAAAAACCAATTATGCAACAAACTAAAATTATACCTATGACTGAGGTAAAACTTCCAGAAGTTATGACAGTAAAAGAATTTGCAGAAGCATTAAAAAAACAATCTTCTGAAATAATAAAAAAATTATTTGCTCTAGGTACAATGGCTACAGTTAATCAAGAAATTGATTTTGATACAGCTTACCTTATAGCTAGTGAATTTGGAATAACTGCTGAAAAAGAAGTAGTTGTTACAGACGAAGATATATTATTTGATGATAGTGAAGATGATGAAAAAGACCTAGTTCCAAGACCTCCAATAGTGGTTGTAATGGGTCATGTTGATCATGGTAAAACTTCATTATTGGATAAAATAAGATGTGCTAGTGTTGTTGCTTGTGAAGCGGGTGGTATAACTCAACATATAGGAGCATATAAAGTTGAAGTAAATGAGAGAGAAATTTGTTTCTTAGATACACCAGGACACGAAGCATTTACTCAAATGAGAGCAAGAGGTGCTCAAATAACTGATATAGCAATTATAGTTGTTGCAGCAGATGATGGTATAAAACCACAAACAATAGAAGCAATTGATCACGCAAAAGCTGCAGGTGTTTCAATAATTGTTGCAATTAATAAAATTGATAAACCTACTGCAAATCCTGATAGAGTGAAACAAGAGTTACTTGAAGTAGGCCTTGTTGCAGAAGAATGGGGAGGCGATACAATCTGTGTACCTATTTCAGCGCTTACAGGTCAAGGAATTGATACCTTACTTGAAATGATACTTTTAGTTGCAGATATGAAAGATTTGAAATCTAATCCAAATAAACAAGCTAAAGGTACAGTTATAGAAGCTAAATTAGATAAAAATGTTGGTACAGTAGTATCAATGTTGGTTCAAAGGGGAACACTAAATGTATCAGATACAATTGTTGTAGGAGATATTATTGGTAAAGTTCGTGCTATGAAAGATGATAAAGGCAGAAAAGTGAAAAAAGCAGGACCATCTACACCAGTTGAAATAATAGGTTTATCACAAGTGCCTCAAACAGGTGATATTTTCTATGAAGTAGCTGATGAAAAGACTGCTAAACACTTAGTAGAAACTCGTAAGGCTGCAACTAGACAAAACCTTATAAAACAAGGTTCTAAAGTAACTTTAAATGACTTATTTAGTCAAATTAAAGAAGGAAAAGTAAAAGAACTAAATGTAATTATAAAAGCAGATGTTCAAGGCTCTTTAGAAGCAATAAAAGATTCATTAGAAAAATTATCAAATGATGAAGTAAGAGTAAAAATAATACATGCTTCAACTGGTGCAGTAAAAGAAAGTGATGTTACACTAGCTGCTGTTTCTAATGCAATAATAATTGGATTTAATATTAGACCTGAAGCTACAGCAACTATACAAGCAGAAAAAGAGAAAGTTGATTTAAGACTATATAGAGTTATATATGATGCAATAAATGATGTTGAAGCTGCATTAAAAGGACTTCAAGCACCTACATATAAAGAGGTTATACATGGTTTTTGTGAAGCTAGACAAATATTTAAAGTATCAAGTATAGGTACTATTGCAGGTTGCTATGTGAAAAAAGGAAAAATTATTCGCAGTGCAATGGTAAGAATAATAAGAGATTCTATAGTTATATGCGAAACAAAAATAGATTCTTTAAAAAGACAAAAAGATGATGTAAAAGAAGTTGCAGAAGGTTACGAGTGTGGTATAAAACTTGAAAACTTTAATGACATTAAAGAAAATGACATAATTGAGTGTTTTGAACTTAAAGAAGAAAAGAGAGTGTAATAAGTATGCAAAGACATCAAAGATTAGAAGAAGATTCTAGAGTAGCTATAAGTGAAATAATAGCGAATCATATAAAAAATCCAGAAGTTACAGGGCTTATTTCCGTTACAAAGGTAAGTGTAACTCCAGACCAAAAATATGCAAAGGTATTTGTAAGTATATATAATGTTAAAAATAAGCATAAGGTACTTAATGCATTAAATAGTTCTAGCAGCTTCGTACGCTACGAACTTGGTCAAAGAGTGCATTTAAGAAATGTTCCTCAAATAACATTTGAATTAGATGATTCGCTAGAGTATGGCGCTCATATGGATAAACTACTAAATCAGATTAAAGAGACTAAAAATTAAAAATATGCAATATATTTGATTAGATATATAAATAGGGGGTAATTTATGTTTGAACAAGCTAAGAATATAATAAAAAATTCACAAAAAATATATATAGTGGGGCATGTTAATCCTGATGGGGATTCAATAGGCTCTGCGTACGCCCTATATTTTGCACTTAAAAGTATTGGAAAAGATGTAAAGGTATTGCAATCTAAAAGATCATATCTATATGATTTTTTACCATCTATTAACGAAAATGTACAAACAACTGATAAAGAATATGATTTACTTATTGCGGTCGACTCTAGTGATAGAGATAGATTAGATATGAGTGAAGAAGATATTCAGGCTGCAAAAAAAATATTGATGATAGATCATCATAAAAAATCTTCACCTTATGGTGATGTAAACTGTATTGAGGAAGAACTTGCAGCTACATCTCAGTTAGTTTACGAATTTTTAAAATATATGAATTTACCAATTGATCAGAATATTGCTACATATTTATATATGGGAATTATGACAGATACAGGTAGTTTCAATTATTCATGTACTACATCAAGAACTCTCCAAGTTGCTGCAGATCTTATATCTACAGGGATTAACTTTACTGAAATATGTAGAAAAATAAATGAGACAATGAAGGAATCTAAGCTAAAACTTATTGCTAAGACAATAGACAAAATGGAAGTATATTATAACGGTCAAGTTAGATATAGCTATATAGATTATGATACTATGTCAGAACTTGGGGTTGAAGATGAAGATGCAGAAGGAATGACTAATTACTTAAGATCAGTTGAAGGTACTGAAGTTGCTGTATATGTAAGAGGAAAGAGTGATGGTTCATTAAAAGTAAGTATGCGTTCAGCTGGAAAAGTCAAAGTTTCAGATATCGCTATAGCTTTTGGTGGCGGTGGACATGCAAGGGCAGCAGGATATACTATGAAAGATGAAATAAACGTTGGTAAGAAAAAATTACTCGAAGCACTAGAGGTGATGTTAAAATGATCTCTAATTTTCAAGTTAAATCTGGACTTTTAAATATTGATAAACCTCAAGGTATAACTTCTTATGATGTTGTAGATGTTTTAAAAAAGATATTCCCAAAAACAAAGATAGGACATACTGGTACGCTGGATCCTTTGGCTACTGGAGTTTTGCAAATATGCATTGGTGAGGCTACAAGGCTTACAAATTATCTTATGAATCAAGAAAAGAAATATCATGTAAAGATGTTACTTGGTGTTGAGACTGATACTTATGATATAACTGGTAGAATAGTTTTTGCAAGTGTTGTAAATAGTGATGAGATATATATAAAGGAGAGAATTAAAAGATTTGTTGGTAAACAAATGCAAATACCTCCTATATATAGTGCTATAAGAGTTGAGGGTAAAAGAGCTTATCAATATGCAAGAGAAGGAAATACAGTTGAGATTAGCCCAAGAGAAATAGAGATTTTCTCTATTGAAAATATAAAAGTGGATTTAGATAAAAAAGAAATAGAATTTGATACTCATTGTACAAAAGGTACATATATACGCTCACTTGTAAATGACATAGGTAAAAAAATAGGCTGTGGAGCCACTATGGTTGAGTTAAGAAGATTATCAAATGGTAGTTTTAATATTGAAGATAGTATAAAATTGTATGAATTTTTAGGACTAGACTACGAAGATATGGTTAGTAAAGTAATATCAATTGAAGAATATTACAACGAACTTAAAAAAATTGATCTGAGTGAAGAAGATTATGTTAGATTTTTAAATGGTGTAAAGCTTACATATAATGAACAAAATAAGCTTGTAAGAATATATAAGAATAAAAAATATGTGGGTCTTGGAACAATTGAAAATGAATATCTTAAAAGATTTATAATAGAATAACACTAAAATTTATATTTGGTGTTATTTTTTTGTTTTATGAATAATAATTATTGAATATATAACGAATGAATAGGATAAGGACTACATAAATATTGACAAATTAATACAAAAATGCTATAATTACCATTGTAAATTATATTAAACCAATCTAAATATGGGAGGATTAATTATGGCAGAAGAACTTGTAATAAACTGGTCATGGAAAGAACTTGCAGAGTTATTTTATGACTCGCTTGTTGAGTATAATGAAGAGATACAAAAAAATACTAGAAGGATACTGTGTAAGATTAGTAATAACCTCTCTGAACATGAAATTTTTGAGCCATTACTTGAATACAAAGATTACAAATGGTTTGGTGAGGAATGTATCGTAGATTTGTTTATGTATACGTATGAAGAAAGGAGATTTACGTCTCAATATTTGAATATACGAAAAGAACTATTAAACGAGTTTCCTCCTTACGATATTAATCTTTTCGAAGAAGCAGGTAATGCATTTGAACTACTATATATTAAGTATGTAAGAAAGTATATCAAAAGATTTAAAAGACTATATGATCTCTGTCATGATTATATTGATTGTGGAAGGGATGAAATGTGTGAATTTATTTATGTTGTATCTGGAGATGATTGGTACAATATATCTGATGACCAATTTGATAAAGTAATTTCTCCGGTTGAAGAAGAACAAAAATGTTATCCCGTTAAAAAAGCTAAAGAATTACTAGAAAATATTAAATTAATGATAAAAAACAATAAATAATAAAACAAATATCATTTGAAGATTGAATTTACTATTGTAAATCAATCTTTTTTGTTATTTATTATAATATATAATGCAAAAAAATATATAGTAGTTGTTTCTATTCAATATAAGTGGTATAATCATTATATTCAAAAATATACTTTAAAATAGGAGAAGTGATTTAGTTGGCTTTAAGAAAACAAACATTTATAAAGGGTATCCTTATTATAATGATATCACAAGTACTTATAAAAGTTCTTGGGTTTATATATAGAATAGTACTTACAAACTTTAAACAATTTGCTGATGTAGGGAATAGTTATTATGGTTCAGGATATACAGTATATACATTTATATTAGCTATTGCTACAATGGGTATACCAAATACCATATCAAAACTTGTATCAGAAAAGATAGCTGTTGGAGATAAAAGAGGTGCACATAGAATATTCAGAACAGCCCTATATTTGTTTACTACAATAGGCATAATATTTGCATTATTACTGTTTTTTGGAGCACCATATATAGCAACTAATATATTGTCAAACCCAGGTGTAAAGTACACCTTGATGGCGCTTTCGCCGGCAATAATATTTGTTGCAATGTCTGCTGTTCTTAGAGGATATTTTGTTGGTATGCAGAATATGATGGAATATAGTAAGGCGCAGGTTTTAGAACAGGTAGTAAATAGCATACTATCTATAACTTTTGTAGTGATGTTACTTAGCTCTACACCAGAGATAATGGCAGCAGGTTCTACTCTTGCAACTACAGTTGCTACAGCTACCGCATTCATCTATTTAGTAGGGTATTATAATAAAAATAAAAGGGAACTATGGAAGGATATAAGCGAATCTGAAAAATTTGCTATCATGCCAAGAAAAAATATAGTAAAAAAATTAATTTCGTATGTAATACCTATATCTTTTGGAAGTGTTGTGGTTGCATTGTCTGGAATAATTGATGTTATGACAGTAATAGATGGATTACAAAAAAAAGGTTATTCTTTAGCGCTAGCTAATGAAAAATTTGGTATAATACTTGGAAAAGTGGATATATTGAATTCTGTTCCTCTTTCATTAAATGTGGCTTTCTCAGTTGCTCTAGTACCATTTATTTCTGCAGCAATTGCAAGGAATGATAAAACTGAAGCAGTAAATAAAATAAATTTTTCACTTAAAATATCTGCTTTAATAGCACTTCCGTGTGCGGCAGGATTATCAATTTTAGCAGAACCTATATTCAAACTTATATTTCCAAATGCAAGTGCAGGAGCATATTTACTACAAATACAAGCATGGGCTGTTGTTTTCTCAGTATTAGCTCAGACAATATATGGTTCTCTTCACGGACTAGGAAAACTATATATTCCGGGTACTTGTCTTGCTATAGGTGTGACAGTAAAATATTTAATTAATGTAATCTTCATACCTATATATGGTGAGATAGTAGCTTCAATATCAACTGTGGCCTTCCAAATAGTAGCAGCTAGTTTGGCATTTATATTATTGTTTAAATATTTAAGACAGAAACCTAAAATGTATAATATGTTTATAAAGCCTATATTTGCTACAGTTGTAATGATAATAACCATAATTTTAATATATAACGCATTAATCTACATAAATATAGCTAGTTCTATTTCTACAATTGCAACTATAGTATTATCAATGCTAGTATACGTATGCGTTGTACTGCTTTTCGGTGTGCTTAACAAGTCCGAAATTATGCAACTACCTTATGGAAACAAAATATGTCAAGTTATTGATAAAATAAAAAATATTTAAAAAATCTTTACGAAAAATGTTGACATTATTCGATAAATGTAGTATATTTCTAGTGTAATCTTTTAAAATAGGAGGGATTTAAGATGAATAAAGCTGAATTAATAGCTAAAATTGCTGAAGAAAGCAAATTAACAAAAAAAGCTGCTGAAGCTGCATTAGATGCATTCGTATCAAGTGTAGAAGGAGCATTAAAAGCAGGTGAAAAAGTTCAATTAGTTGGATTCGGAACTTTCGAAGTTAGACAAAGAGCTGCTAGAAAAGGAAGAAACCCACAAACTAAAGCTGAAATAAAAATACCAGCTTCTAAAGCACCAGTTTTCAAATCTGGTAAAGCATTAAAAGATCTAGTAAATAATAAATAATTGTTTTAACAATTTTATAGAACTCCCAGATAAAAGTAAAATTAGTCAATTTTATTTTTATCTGGGAGTTTATATATAAAAAAATAGTAGTATTTTATTCTACTACTATATCACTTTCATTTAAATTTGTTTTATTCTTATAACTCTTTTTTAAGTCACTAGTACAAAAAGCACACCTTGTTGCTTGGATAGGTATTTTACTAAAACAATATTGACATTCTTTTGTAGTTTCTTCTGCCACTTCTTCTTCAACTTTAGTATTTTGTTTTTTTAGTTTATTCATATAGCTAAAAACTATAAAAAGTGAAAATGAAACTAAAAAGAAGTTTATAATGGAGTTAAGTAAAGCACCATAGTTTACTATTATTGCTCCAGCTTTCTTAGCTGCATCCATTGATTCAAAAGAACCTCCTGTAAGAGATATAAATAATGTAGATAGGTCAACTCTATTTGTAAGTACGCTTAGAAATGGAGTTATAACACTAGAAACTAAAGTATTTACTATATTTGTAAAAGCACTACCAATAACGACACCTATTGCCATGTCCATTATATTTCCTTTAATTGCAAATGCCTTATAATCATTAATTGTTTTTTTAGCAATGTTTTTTCCTGCATTTTCAATATTTTTCAATCTTGTACCAGTATTTGATTTGATTCCTTGACTCATATAATCACCTGTATATATTTTATACCAAAAAAGAATTAAAATCAAATATATTGACTTTAAAGATAAAAAAATATCTGATTATGTAGAAAATGTTAGAAATAAAATTAAATATGAAGTAGAAAAATAAAAAATATATGCTATTACTCTATTATAAGAGTAACAGCATATATCAAAAAATTAATTAAATCCGTGCCTTATCATAGCTTCGAATATATCGTTTTTAGAGGGATTTCTTAAATTCTCAAGAAATTCTTCTTCAGTGATTCCAAGCTCTTCAATTATCTCTGCAGCCTTTTGAGCAAGTTCCAAAAAATAATTGTTTGCAATATTACTACTCCAAAGACTGATATCCAGGTCTTTATCAAATGCACAATTTGAATGATGTGCACTACGACAGTTTCCTGTACATTTAGGGCAGCAAATATCATGGATTTCAGTTGCTAGTTCAGAATTTATCATTATATAAATCCTCCTTAAAATAAGTATGTAATATATTATATCATAAATTATGTAAAGTTGCAAGTTGTGAATATCAATATACAATAGTTAATGGTTTACATTGTAATTATAGTATTAATATGTGTATGTAAATTATTATATAGGTGAGTAATTGAAGATAATATAACAAATTTAATAAAAAATATAGGAAATTTTAAAATTTACTTGAAATTTTTCTGAAAATATGTTATTATTTTATAGCAATAAGTTTTGTTTCCGTAGCTCAGTAGGATAGAGCAACGGCCTTCTAAGCCGTGGGTCGGACGTTCGAATCGTCTCGGAAACACCAATATGCACTAGGATTTGAAGTATATACTTTAAATCCTTTTAATTTTATATAAGGAAAAATATTTATGATAGAAAAGTTAGGTAATAAAGTTTTAAAAATACTAGATATAGTCATTTGTTCTTGTATTGTTATTTTATCTATAAAAAAAGGTGGATTTTATACTAAAGATACCTTGTGGTTTAATGTATCTACAATAGTTATATCTTTTATATATTTTTTTATAAGATTGACTATATCAATAAAAAGTAAAGAGAATAAATTTGATATGAGAAAAAATATTATATATGTTCTAGTTATGTTATTACCAATTTCCTACATATTACCTATAATGTTTAACAAAATCTCTAATGTATCAGATAGTTTTTATGAAATGATTAGATATATAAATTTTGCTTTGTTATTTATAACAGTTAGTATTTCGCTGAACAAAAAATACTATATAAATACATTAATAACTGTGGGAATAATGCAAGTGTTTTTTGGAATAGATGGAATTGCATTAAGAGTATTTAGTGGCATTTTAAACAAATTTAACTCTGGGTACTTAAATATTGATCTTGATAGATTATCTGCAACTGTGCAATATGCAAATACAACTGCTATTATATTTGCACTAGCGCTAATTATATTTGTTGATAAATTTATTATATCAATAAGCAATATAAATAATAAAATAATTAAGTCTTTATTCGTAAATGTATTAACATACATGGCAATATTTTGGTTGTTCTCATCAATAATATTAACACAGTCAAGAGCGGTATTACTGGTGTTCTCAATTACATTTATTATTTATACGTATATTAACAAACAGAGGTTACTGAATATAACATATTTTGCTATACCTCAAGTTGTATTAGGTTTAGTATATACAAGTCAAATAAATAGGTACCTACTTACAGATCAAATATCAATATATTATTTATTTATATCATATTCTATCATATTTGCAGTAATTGGATTAATACTTATTAAAAATGTAAGATTTTTAAGTAAAATAGAATTTAATAGTAAAAATATTAAATTAGCTATAGTACTAATAGTCTTCTTCACGGTGATGTATATATTAATAGGTTTAAATATATCTAAACCTATTAATATAAATTCTATGAGTAAAGTGAAATATATTGAAAGAAGTATATACAAATTAAAAGTAAATGAAACTAATACTATCAATGTTAGTATTAATGAACAGGAAGTAGATACAAGATACTATTTTACAATATATGAGGAAGATGTAAATCATAATTTAAAATATCTTACACGTTTTGATTATTTTAATACTACTTCGGGAAACTTTACATATGTTTTTACACCTAGTAAAAATGCTAAAAAATTAAATATTAAAGTAGAATGTTCGAAGGGAAGTATTGTAATAGAGTCTTTGAAATTAAATGATAAAAGATATATACTAGATTATGCTTTTTTTCCTAGCGAATATGTTTTTAGAGTTGTAGACATGTTGTATGGAAGTACAAGTACAAATGATAGAATTGAATATATAAAAGATTCAATTAAACTTATTTCTTCAAGCCCATTAGTAGGACTTGGGGGAGAAGGTTTTAAAAATAACTATAAAAATGTGCAAAGCGTTAAATATAATTCTACTGAAGCACATAGTTCTATACTTCAGATTTTTGTTGAATCTGGAATAATTGGTGGTATAATTATTTTAGTTATAATAATATTTACATCAATAAGTTCAAAATATTCTACACTAAAATTAGCTTACATAATGTTTGCTTTTCATAGTATTATAGATTTAAACTTTTCATATATGTTGTTAATAGTATTTTTGGCTATATTAAGTTCTAGTATTAAATATGGTAAAGAAATATATTACTAAGATATTTAGTATATATTTTAATAGATTTTTTAAAATAAGGAGAAAAAAATGAAAAAATATAATATTATTATGGTATTTAATGAAAAAATGGATAAAATATTAATGTGTAAAAGAACAAAGGATCCTTATAACGGATTATACAATTTAGTTGGTGGAAAGATAGAACCTGGTGAAGATGGTCTAGATGGCGCATATAGAGAATTATTCGAAGAAACAGGTATATCAAAAGATAATATAAAGCTAACATTTGTAATGAGTTTTACATATAATTTGCTAAATTCATACTTAGAAGCATATGCAGGAAGATTAAATGAAGATGTTGTCCTAAAAAAAGAGGAACAGGATTTATTTTGGATCGATATTAACAGTAACTTTTTTGATAAAAATATATATGCAGGTGAAGGCAATATTGGACACGTATTTGAACAAGTAAAGATTAATAAGGATAAAATTATATTTTAATCAATAGAATTTGTCTTATGAACCTTAAATTGCTTGTATTTTAGCAAATTATATGATATAATTTTGTACATAATTGTATTTCTAGGAGGATATAAAAATGGGATGGATAGATTGGACATTATCAATTTTAACTTTATTAGTAGGAGTTATACTTACAATAATTGTTGTTATGCAAGATAGTAAGTCTTCACAATCGTCAATAACAGGATCAAATACTTTTTATGGATCTAATAAATCAAAAACATTAGATGGAATATTGTCAAAGTATACTGTTGTTATTTCACTTTCTTTTATTGTACTTTGTTTCTTAACAACACTTGCAATTTTAAAGTAAGGTAGATGAAATGAATAAAAAGAATTTTAGAAAATTTAATAATATTAAAGGTGCAAATATAAATACAAATTTATATGCGCCTGAAGAACATGAAAGGAAGAAAGCAAAACTAACTTCCTTTTTTTTAAGTGATAAATATACCCCATTAACAGAAAAACAACTTCAAGTTGTTCTAGATGTGGATAAAGATAGCTATAATTTGCTAAATTTAATCTTATCTGAACTTGAACAAGAAGGTTTAGTTTTTGTAGATGATAGTAAAAGATATGTTATATCTAATTCAAAGGGTATGTTAAAGTGTGTATATCAGGCTAAAACTAGGAGTTTTGGCTTCGGTGTCTGTGAGTCTGAATATGAAGAGGATATATATATACCCATGGAACACAGTCTTAGTGCAATGGATAAAGATGTAATTTTAGTTAAAGTGCTAGAAACTGTGCAAACAGGAGATAGCAGAACAGGTAAAGTTATAAAAATACTTAAGAGAAATACTAAAAAAGTTATAGGTAGATTTATTAAGAGCACTAATTTTGGATTTGTTCAACCAATTGATTCAAAAATACAAGATATATATATTTCTAAAAAAAATGACTCAAAAGCCAAAGACGGCGATATGGTACAAGTTGAAATAGTAAAATATGCTAATGGTAAAAGTAAAGCTGAAGGCAAAATAACTGAAGTAGTTAGACCAGAGAACTTGACTAATATAGAGGTAACAGCGCTATATAAAGCACATGGACTAGATTTAAAGCAAAAGTTTAATGAATTAATACAAAAAGAGCTAGAAAATGTACCAGAAATAGTGACTGGCGAAGAAATTGTTGGTAGGGTTGATAAGAGAGCCGAAAATATATACACAATTGACTCTTATGATGCGATGGATTTAGATGACGCTATATGCGTAAAAAAAATAAATGAAAATAAGTATATTTTATCTGTATTTATAGCAGATGTTAGTCACTATGTAAAAGATGGAACTAATATAGATAAAGAAGCTATTGCTCGTGCAACAAGTGTATATATACCAGGTACAGTAATACCAATGCTACCTAAAAAACTATCTAATGGAATTTGTAGTTTAAATGCAGGTATAGATAGACTAGCTTTAAGTATAGATATAAGTTTTGATAAGAATGGTAATGTTTTAGAAAATCATATATATAAATCAGTAATAAATGTTAAGAAGAAAATGACATATGAAAATGTATATAAGGTTTTGTTAGGTGAAGATACTGAAGTTTTAGAAGAATACAAAGACTATATTCAAGATATTTTCTTGATGAAAGAGCTAGCGCAAATACTTAATAATAAGCGTATAGAAGAAGGAAGCATAAACTTTGATATACCTGAAACTAAAGTTGTATTAGATGAAAATAAGAATGTGGTTGATATAAAACCTTATGAAATAAATATAGCTAATAATATAATAGAAGAATTTATGTTAGCAGCAAATATGGCAATAGCTGAAAGATTTTATTTTTTACAAGCTCCGTTCATATATCGTATACATGAAAAGCCTGATGAAGATAAGTTAAGGGGACTAAATGAACTCATCTCAAACTATGGTAAGAAACTAAAAGGGCTTAAAAATATACATCCAAAAACTTTATCTAATATATTGGATGAAATTTCTGATGAAGAGAGTAAAGCGGTAATATCTAGACTTATGTTAAGAACATTAAAGCTGGCAAAATATAATCACGAATGTGTTGGCCATTTTGGGCTTGCTGCTAAATATTATTGTCATTTTACATCACCGATTAGAAGATATCCAGATTTATTTATACATAGAGTAATATCTGATTATCTTGAAAATAATTATTTACTTGATGAAAATAAGGCAAATAGATACTTTAAGCAAGCCGAAAAATATTCAATTATTTCGTCAGATATGGAAAAAGAAGCCACAAAAATTGAAAGAGACTTCGACGACTTATATAAAGCAATGTTTATGAAACCTAAAGTCGGAAAAACTTATAGCGCGGTTATCTCTTCAATAACTTCATTTGGTATGTTTGTGAAATTAGATAATACAGTTGAAGGACTTGTTTCATTTGAATCTATGTCAGATGACTATTATATATTTGATGAAAAGAAATATAGACTTATAGGAGAAAAGAAGGGTAAAATATATAAAATAGGGGATAAAGTAAAGGTTAAATTAGCAAGAGTAGATGTAAGGTTAAAACAAATTGATTTTAGTATAATTTAGGGGTGAAATATGGAAAAGAAAGTAGCGAAAAATAAGAGTAATAGTCAGAGTAATAAAAAGGAAGGCTCATTGCCTAAATCTTCATTTAAAAAGTATATGGGAAATTATTTTAAATTCTATAAGACTAATTTAATGAGAAAACATATAATAATATACGTTTTATGCTTAGTGCTATTTGCTATTCTCCTATCTTTATTTATAAATAATATAAGTACATCTAATGCACTAAATGATCAAATAACTAATTTAGATAAAGTTACAAGTATAAAAGATACAAATATCTTTTCCTTAATTGTAAAAGAAAAAATACCTCTTGTATTAGTTGTAATTTTTGCTGGAATAACACCATTTTTATATATACCAATACTTGCTGTTTTTGGAGCGTCATATATCCTTGCATACGATATCGGCGTTATAATCCATAATTCTACAGGTGGTACGAGTATACTTGGCGTGACTATAAGTTCAGTATTGCAACTAATAGGTATTTCACTTGCTGCTGCCACAGGTGTATATTACTGCTACATGAATACGAAAAAATATAGATATTCTCAAATAAGATCATTTGGCTTTAATGACGTAAAAGCTAGATTTTATCAGATGAAAAAAGATGATATAAATTATCAAAATACTATTGATAAAAAAAATAAGAAAATAGAAAAAAATGAAAAACTAAATGTAAAAATAGATTATGTGAATATGTTAATATCAACAGTTGTAGCTGTTATGGTAGTTACATTATCAACACTAATTGTACTTATTTAAGGAGTTATTATGCGATCAAGAAATAATCCAAATGCACATGTTGAACTAAATTATTATGATAGATATATATCTAGTAAAGAAAAATTACAGGAATTAATTAAAAATGAAAACAAAATAATAAATATTGAAATAGGAATGGGTAAGGGTGAGTTTATATCTAATTTAGCTTACTTAAATCCTGATGTAATGTATATTGGTATTGAACTATCACAAACAGTACTGGCACTTGCTATAAAAAAGATTAAAAGATTTGAAGAAGAAAAAAATGCAACTCTTAAAAATTTATATTTAATGTCATTTGATGCCAGTGATTTGTGCGAAATGTTTGATAATAATCAAATAAATAAAATATATTTAAATTTTAGTGATCCATGGCCTAAAAAAAGACATGAGAAAAGAAGACTTACTCATGAGAACTTTTTAAAACTTTACAAAAAAGTATTAATAAAAGATGGTGTAATTGAGTTTAAAACTGATAATAGAAGCTTATTTGAGTTTAGTATATGTAGTGTAAATAATTTTGGGCTTAAAATTCACGAAGTATATCTAGATTTGCACAAGACTGAAGTATTTAATATTTTAACCGAGTATGAACAAAAATTTTTCGAAAAAGGACCTATATATAAGATGATTCTATCTTAAATTTTAAGTAAAAAATATAAATTACGTGTTTTTGAATAAAAAATTGCATAAAATATTGACAAAAGACAAAAAAAATAATACAATATATGGGTAAGTCTATGGTGGATATAGCTCAGTTGGTTAGAGCGCCAGTTTGTGGCACTGGAGGCCGTGGGTTCGAGCCCCATTTTCCACCCCATATATTTATACTTTGGGATGTCGCCAAGCGGTAAGGCACCAGACTTTGACTCTGGCATTTCGTTGGTTCGAATCCAGCCATCCCAGCCAAAATTTATAGAAGTGTACAACCTGTAAGAGAATATGGACATGCTATATTCCTTTTACAGGTTGTTTTTATCAAAAAGACCCTGAGAAAGGCATCAGATTTTTTATATGTATTTTGACTAATCTGTTGGATTGATTTTGTAATTTTTTATGCTATATGAAATATTATTGAATAGGGGGAAATCCAATGAGTAAAATTTATTTATCTTCACAAAATGCAAGTGAAAGTATTGATAGTGCTTTCGATGCATTTCAAAAATTTAACAAGTCAAAAAACTTATCTGAGAAAACAATCCGATATTATGATGATTGTTTTAAGTATTTCCGGACAGTACTATGACACAGCTAAAAAGTGCAATACTTTAAATCAAGAAGCAATCATGGGCTATATAAGCTTTTTGAAAGAAAGAAACGTAAAAGAGGTCACAATTAATAGTTATTTAAGAGGAACAAGAGTAATTTTTTCATATTTTATGGAAATGGGATATACAAAACCTTTTAAAATAACTTTAATAAAAACTGAAAAAACAATAAAGCCAACATACACCGATTATGAACTTCAGCTACTTTTGAAAAAGCCTGATTTGAATAAATGTAATTTTTCAGAGTATAGAAACTGGGTAATTGTAAATTATTTACTAGCCACTGGAAACAGAGCTTCAACAGTATCAAATCTAAAAATTGAAAATATAGATTTTTCTAATGAAACAATTATACTTACCAAGACCAAAAACAGAAAACAACAGATAATTCCGCTTTCCCGCTCACTTGTACAAATATTAAGGGACTATTTAAAATATAGAAAAGGAAGTAATGACGACTATTTATTTTGTAATACATATGGCAACAGACTTACAGTATATGCACTGCAACATACTATATATCTGTATAATAAATCAAAAGGAGTATTGAAAACGTCATTACATTTATTTAGACATACTTTCGCTAAAAAGTGGATTCTAAATGGCGGAGATATTTTTAGATTGCAAAAAATATTGGGACATAGCAGTCTTGATATGGTAAAAGAGTATGTGAATATGTTTTCAGAAGACTTACATCAGAATTTTAATGAGTTCAATCCACTTGAACAGTTTACAACGGTGAAAAAATATATGCCGATGAAAAGATAATTAAAAATGTAACGCAATAAGGTTAGGATAACTTAGTTAGTGTCTTCTTTTGTATTTTTAAAAGTATCAAGAAAAATCACTTTCCCTTATTTGTAAGGGCGTTCTCATAATCAAGTAAATTTAGTCTAGCAATGCGGATTACATCATCTTGATAGTTTAAAGGTAATTTATTGAAATATTTTAAAAGTTCTCTTTGCTTTACAGGCAAGTTGTTTGGGTTATAACTTTTGGCATCGGCAGTTCTCCCAAGTAAGTAGTCAGCAGATACATCAAAAAAATTGCAAAGCCTTTTTAAAGTATCTAAATCCGGTTCACGTCTGTTTATTTCATAGCTTGAAATCATACTGACAGTGCAACCGGTTTTTTCACCCACTTCATTTTGTGTCAAATTCAGTTCTTCACGTAATTCACGAAGTTTGTCACCAATAAGGAGTCTCATAGTTTAAGCACCTCGAAATTATTATAATAAAGTAATTGTCTGTATATGGATTAATTAGTCAAAATGATGAAAATTCATTGACATTTTGTCGAAATGACTATAATATGGAATAAAAAGTATACAGGAGGATACTATGAGGCGTAGGCTACTAATGTTTGCGATAATACCTTTTTTAATCACACTTACTTCATGTTCAGACAGTAAACTGGCGGATAAATTATCTGAACCATTTAAACCTTATAATTCATCTCAAATTAGTACAAATGTGAACTCTGAAATTGAAGCTTTTAAACCTGTCAGTAAGACTTTGTCAGATGAAGAAAAAGCCCTACTTCCCTATTATGGATACGGATGGACTTTCATATATTCTGAAAATGCCTATAATGGAGTCAGAGACATAATAATATATTATTTAGGTCAAGAAGTTGGTACAATAAGCGGAAGATATGAAATTTTTAGTAATATAGTTGCTCTTGATGACTACAGAGTATGCTTTTTTGCAACTGATAGGGATGATGAAAATTTAAAACCACGTTCAAATGAAACAATTAGTTCTTTATATATCTATGATATAAAAACAGATACATACACTAAATTACAAAGTCGAGAGTATTTAAAAAAGTACGGAATATTTCGTAGCTTAATTTCAGATGGAAAAAATATTTATCTTCTATATAAGGCAAATAGCTGGACAAATGTGGTGGCAATCACTGCTGATGGTCAAGATTCATTATCATGTAAAATACCAAATGATAAAATATATATAGATAATGTAAAAGGTTGGATATTACAAGCTGACGGAACTTTCATGGTTAGTGATTCCCACGGTTCATATAATGTAGATATTACCACAGGAAATATTAAGAAAAATGATTATATAGTTGATAGTAAAAGTATATTTGGGAATAATTCATATTTTAACTTTTTGCCAAGTAAAGCAATGTATATCTCTGAAAAAGTTGATGAAACAGATGAATTAACAGGTGATAAATATTTTAAGCAAATTGTATATGAAGTAGACGGAAATAATAAAAGGAACGTAGCTCAAATTGGAGTATCGCAGTTTGGAAAATTAGAGTGCGAGTATATAACCAGTAAATATCTTTTCTTTTTAGTTGGTCAAAAGGGTTATTCAGGGCTTACATATTTACTTATTGATTTGGATACAGGAGAAGCAAAGTATATAGATGATTTATTCGGGCGGGTCATGGACTACAAAGAATTAACAATAGATTTGTGGAATGCTTACACTACATCAAAAGTAATCAGTTTAGAATGATAAAAATTTTTGTTATCATGTTGTCTAAAAGCGTTGTTTCAAATTTAATTAGTCAAATAGGCTAATATTAAAAAATAAAGGGGGCTTTTTTATGTCAAAACAGAGATTAAAAAGTAGGTCACTTATATTTTTCATGCTAATGTCTTTTATGATTACCATGTTTTCTTTTACTTTAGGAGTAGAAGCAGACCAACTGGACGAGGGTGTGTATAACCTTATTTGTGTAGATGGTGGAAGATACCTAAATGTTTATGCAGGGCAAGACAAAGACGGTGCAAGAGTATGTGTATGGGTTAAAGATGGTTCAAAGGAACAAAATTTTAAGCTTATAAATCGAGGTGGCGGAAAGTATGCTCTATCCCCTCAATCTTCAAGCAAAGGACGTGTTCTTGATACATACAGGGGGAACTCATATAAAAATCCATTAAAAAATGGAAATACAATTGATATATGGATGCCAAGCGACTCCCCTGCCCAGGAGTGGTATATTACCAACCGGGGTGACGGCAAATATACCATAGAACTTGCAGTGCTTAAAGACTCAGTTATAACGGCAATAAATCCTAGAATTAATAATGGTGGGGTGAGCTTGCAAGCATATAACGACTCAAATAATCAGTTATGGTATTTGCAAAGAGTGGACAAACCTAAAAGCAATGTGCAGACTGTAACTCCAACAAATGATTTGCGTTCAATGTTGGGCAAAAGGCTTGCTAATTTCAGTTCAAGTGCATACAATTTGGATAACCCATTTGCAGCTAAATTTAAAGCTCAATGTACATGGTATTGTTGGGGACGAGCATATGAAAAGACAGGAATACGTTTGAATACTATCGGACCCGCCAAAACGTGGCTAGATAGATTAAATACAGCTGGTGCAAAGGCTGTACGGGACAGTAACCAACCTCGGGCAAATTCTATAGCCGTTGCTACTGCAGGAGCTGATGGACATGTTCTATATGTAGAAGATGTAATAGGAGATACTGTTTATTATACTCAGGCAAATTTTGATTTTAATGCTGTAATTGATAATAACGATGGGATTTTACAATCAATGTCTAAATCTAATTTTGCCAAGGTATGTAATGGATATATATATTTAAATTAAAATAATTGGAGGATATTCATATGAATAAAAGAGTATACAAAAAATTGGCTTTGACTATAGCTATAATCGTGGCAACTGTTATTATCTCAGGGGTTGCGGTATATGCTAAGCAAGTTCAACAATCGATAAAAGTAATATATAACAATATAAAGGTAGTTGTTGATGGAAAAGTTGTTCAGGCAAAGGATAGTAAGGGTAATGCTGTAGAGCCGTTTATTTATAACGGTGTTCCATATCTTCCAATAAGTTCAGTAGCTAGTAGCCTTGGAAAAACTGCAAAATGGGATACCAAAGCAAATACTGTTACTATTGGAGATACAGGCGTAAAGTATTTAGATCAGATGGCTTATCTTAGTTTTGAATCTACAGGAGCAACAAACTATTTTGAACCATTTAAAAATATCGAGTACGATAAAGTCAATTATACTAGAGGTTTGAGATATAAACTGTTCTTTAACAATAAGGATGAAAAAACTGGTGCAGTGGGAATTACTACAGAATATCTACTTAATAAACAATACAGTAAGTTTCTTGGTACATTGATCGTTGAAAGTGAAAAATGGGCGGATATTATGCAACCTACCATAATCAAATTTTATGGTGATGATAATTTAATATATACTACTCCGCAAATAGCTGGAGGTATGACTCCTCTTGATATTAATATTGATTTAAAAGGTGTAAATATTTTGAAAATAGAAACAAATAATAAATTTATTGATTATGGTGGAGCAAATCGTATGATACTATTTGCAGAAGCAAGACTTGCCAAGTAAAAAGTGTTCTTAAAGGGTGTTCTTTTACATGTTCTAATCACATACGAATAGTCATACCATATAATAGGAATATAACACATAAAAACACACGCTATATATCCAGTACATAAGAGTTGCAATAGTGGGGTCTCGGCGAATTTTTCCCCGAGACCCCACTATTGCAACGTGAAATACTTATGATATTTATATATTAAGCGTGTGTTTTTTGTGTGTCTTAAGGTAAGGTGTGTGTGAATGAGGATAGTAGAAAGGGATAGAGTGATAGTGGAGCAGGTAGCAAGGTGGAGGTATTGCCTTGGCAGGCAAATTAAAATTTTATGTGATTTTGAAGGTCAACGTGCAACAGATAGGAGACTTCAAAAGCTTATAAGCGAACAATTTTTAGAACGTAGGCATATCCTATATGGATTGCCTGGACTGTATTTTGTAACTGATAAAGCTACTGAGTTCTTTAATATGGATTTATCCAAAAGCAAAGTAAGGCTAGACCAAATATATCATGATATAGCGGTCATTGATACAGTCATATATTTTATAAAAAATATGGCTGTAGATATTTTAAAAATTGAAAGTGAAAAAGAGCTAAGGCATAAAATGGGCTTTAACCCAAGGACTCATGTCCCCGACTTTGTGTATACTCAAGATTTAAAGAAATACTGTGTTGAGATTGAAACAAGTATGAAAGCTAAAGTTAGATTTGAGAAAAATATAAAAGACAACTATTTAAAATATGAAACTCAATACTGGATTGTGCCGGATAACAAAGTAGCTATAAAACAGTTTTTGTCACAGGCAAAATTAAAATACAACAATATTGAAATATTGTCGTTAGAGGTGATACAAGAATATGCACAAAAGTTCAAAGATAAATAGCATATGTGCCGTTATTATACGGCATAATTTTTATTGCTATTTTACCGTCAATACTAATGTCAACAGTTTTTGCACTACTTCTATATAGAGCAAATAAAAAAGGAACAGTTTTCATCATTTCTGGAATTACACTTCTGCTTTTAATCTGCATATTTCAAAATAATGCATTAATTCTTCTAATTCAAGATATAGGAAATATGTCGAAAAATTTATTTATTTGCATTAATTCTAAAAGCTATTATCAAATCATAGGATTATATGGGAGATTTTGTTATATAAGTTGGTTTATACTTTCAGCTTTCTCCTTTATTTTCGCTGGGTATTTTGCGAATGTGATGTACAAAAGAAAGCTATACAAAAATGTTGGGATTAATTCTTTTGATGGGAGTATATCAAAAATGAACGATAGCATGAATGAAAGACCACAAAAAGAGTCAGAAGATAAAACCTTAATAGGTACAAATAAAGGTGGAAAAGCAGTTTTTTGCGATGACAGGGCTAAGCATATATTCGTATGCGGTACTACTGGAAGTGGTAAAACTGTCTTACTTTCAAACTTTATTGAAAGCGGAATATCAAAAGATTATGGAATGCTTATTGTAGACGGAAAAGGCGATATTGATGACGGCTCACTTATGTATATTACAAAAAAGTTTGCAACTAAGCACGGTAAAAAGCTGTACATTGTAGATTTGAATAATCCTGAGCTATCCATCAAATACAATCCGTTTATGAATTGCAGTGAAACAATTTGCAAGGACATGCTGATAAACATGACTGACTGGAGTGAGGAGCATTACAAGGTAAATACTGAAAGATATATTCAAAAACTTTTGAAGCTTTTAAAAATGCAAAAAAATGAGTTCTCATTTAATCATATCATATCCAATATAAGTGCTTCAAAGTTTGAGGAAATATCAGCTACACTTGTAAAAGAACAAAAGATATCTAAGGAAGAACACTTGCTTAACCTGGAGCTTATAAAATCAAGCTCAAAAATAGCTGAAAATGCTTCAGCACGTTTCTCGACAATTGCTGAAAGTGATGTAGGTGAAATATTTGATAAAACCGGTATAGATATATACACAGCTTTAAGCCAAAATTCAATAATACTATTTGTGTTAAATCCCCTGATATATCCTGAGTTATCAAACACAATGGGAAGACTCATATTAATTGACGCTAAAAAAACAATCAGCAAAATGTTTGGACAGTATAACAAAAGAAAGTTCTTCATATTCGATGAAATAAACGTATATGCTTCAACAGTTTTAATCGATTTAATAAACAAATCAAGAAGCGCAGGAGTAACAGCTATACCTGCCACTCAAAGCCTTGCTGACCTTGAAGCTGTGGCTGGAGAACCATTTAAACAACAGATAATTGAAAATTGTAATAACTATGTGGTACTAAGGCAAAATAGCTCAAAAAGTGCTGAAGAATGGGCTAAAACACTGGGTACTAGGGAGACAATGCAAGTCACATTTCAAATTGATAAATCTAAAACGCCGGAGGTGGGATCTGCTAGAAGAACAAGAGAATTCATTGTACACCCTGATGAAATAAAATCACTACAAACGGGAAAAGGAATATTCTTATCAAGAGACATAGGAAAATGTGAACGAATAAAAGTAAGAAAGCCATTTTAATATGTGAGGGGGAAACTGTATGGGTAAAGTTCTTGATGAAGTAGTAGATATATATAGGATTTTTTTTGATAAACCGATACTATTTATATGGTTAATAGTCTATATGATGATTTTTAATCACTTCAATTTTGCCGATTTTGATAGAATGTCTTGGTTTATTATAAGCATTCTTGTGTATTGTTTTACAATAACATTGGCATTATCTCCTTTTGTAGAGTATACACTAAGGGCTGTGGAAGACATACGAGAAGTAGCTACAAGTACAGAAAAGGAACGGTTACTTGTTTTGTTTAATGAAGTTTACGAAGTAGCAAAACAAAAGTCGCCGTATATAAGTAAACATATTCGTTTGTTTATAGTTGATGAAATGGCAATAAATGCTTTTTCGCTAGGACAAAATACAATTGCTGTAAGCAGAGGTCTTATGGCTACTATGAATGATGATGAAATAAAAGGCATAATTGCTCATGAGTTGGGGCATTTAGAAAATAGTGACCCTCAATTGCAAATTCTCATAAATATGTGTAGCTTAGTATATTTATGGGTGATATTTATAGTAAAATGTATAATAATGATAATTCAAAAAATTACAAACATGGTAACAAATGGACCCAATATAGCAAGCCTATTTCTGGGATTAATCGTTAAGATACTTGATTTAATAATAAATATAGTGACCTTTATTGCAACAATAATTTTAAATTATGAATATCGCCAGTCCGAGTATAGGGCAGATGAATATGCAGCATATTTAGGCTATAAAGCTGAACTTATACAGGCGCTATATGTTTTGTATGATATACAGATATCCGACAAAATGAGCTTAATTAAAAGATATCAGGAAGACCACCCCAGGATTGCATATCGGATAGAGAGATTAGAAACAATGAAAGATTGATATAAAATTAGGAGCTTTGATTATCAAGGCTTCTTTTTTTGTCACAAAAATCAGATTCACGCATATAATATTTTGTTGTCTAAATTTAAGACAAGCAGTTATGCAAATGAAAACTGTAGAAACATCTAAAAAATGGAGGATGAAGTTATGAATGAAAAAGTAACAAAAAATAAATTAAAAACTATAAGCAGAAAAAGTAATTCATCAAAATCTACTTTTATACTGGTAGATAGTATCAAATCAATAATTTATTTGATACCTAAATTCAAGGAGAGCGGATAAGTATAAATATAACTATTTGAAAAACTGTACAGTAACGTTATGTGCAGGATATATAAGATAAAAAAGCATATGCAATGTTTGGTGTGGCGAAAAATCCGGATTTAATGGGTGGCGAAATCTTATGTAAAAGATAGTTATATACAAGAATAGGACAACATCTACGCCGAATAAGTATTATCATTAATTGATTTAGTGGTGGTATTTATGTCGAAAACGGACAAGAAAACAAGTTCAAAAGAAAATCATAATTTAATTCAGATTTCTGTCATATATGCTGAAAATGGAGAAACGTATGAAGAACTTATGATTAAAATAATAAATCAATTATTAGGCAGGTAGTTACTCAATAAACAAGAGCAAAAAAGGGGGGCTAATTGCATGTATGCAAGTATTGAGAATAACTACAATAAAAAGATTATAGACACTAAAATATATAATGTGGCGATTTATCTAAGACTATCAAGAGAAGATGAAAATACCGGTCAATCAGAAAGTATAATAAATCAGAAAGAATTCCTGCATTCCTATGTTATAGCACAAGGTTGGAATTTAGTTGATATATATATTGATGATGGATACACAGGTACAAATTATAACAGACCAGATTTTAAAAGAATGATAAAAGATATTGAGTTAAAGAAAATAAATCTTGTCATTACGAAAGACTTATCAAGACTTGGAAGAGACTATATCGATACAGGATATTACCTCGAAAGATATTTTCCTGAACATGATGTAAGATATATTGCTATAAATGACGGTATTGATACATTTGCAAGCAATAACAGCAATAATGATATGAGTCCGTTTAAATCAGTAATGAATGATATGTATGCAAAAGATATATCTAAAAAGGTCAGAACTGCAATGAATACTAAAAGGTCAAAGGGAGATTATATTGGAGGATTTACCCCATATGGCTATTTAAAAGACCCAAAAAACAAGAATAAGCTAGTCATAGATGAGAAGACATCAGATATTGTCAAAAGAATCTTTAATATGTTTGTAACTGGTATGGGTTTTGCAAAAATAGCAAGGACACTGAACAGTGAGGGTATACCAAGTCCAGGAGCATACAAGATGGAAACATCAAACTATAAAAGACCAAAAAGTATGAAATTATGGGCTGATGCAACTGTAAAAGACATAATAAAAAATCCTACTTATACTGGCAATGTAACACAAAACAAAGTTGTAAAAGTAAATTACAAAAGCAAAAAGTTAAAGCGGGTGCCTAAGGAGGCTTGGGTAACTGTAAATAATACTCATGAAGCAATAATTGATATGGATACTTTCAAAATAGCGGAAGAAATTGTTACAAGAAAAATTGGTAAAGATTATAGCAAAGGTACACCCCATCTATTAGCAGGACTGTTGTTTTGTGGAGATTGTGGAGAACGTATAACATTTACTCACAGTTCAAATACTGTTTACACATTATGCTCTAAATATAAAAGGTTTCGCTCATGTACAAGACATTCTATAAAAGAAAAATACCTTGAAGACTATGTATTATCAGAGCTTAAAAAAATTTCTGAATATTCCGTTAACCAAAGAAATCTTTTGAAGTCTGTAGAACAAAAACCAAAGGTTTCAAAGCTAGATAAGTGTAATAAAGAAATATCTATTATAGAAAATAGAATATCCGAGCTTAAAAAAATTACAATGGGGCTTTATGAAGACAAAATAAAAGGGGTATTAAGCCAAGCTGACTTTATAGAATATTCAGGGGTATATAACAAAGAAAAAGAGCAGTTTTTAATAAAGTTAGAGAAACTACAACAAGAAAAGGTGGAGGAAAAAGATTCAGACGAATTACTAAAACTGGTACAAAGCATATTAAATTTTGAAAATGTAGATAAGTCAGTTTTGGCAAGACTCATAGACAAAATTATCATTTTTGATAAAAACCGGATAGAAATTCATTTTAGATTTAAAAATCCATTTTAAAATGGTGCAAAACATGTATACCCTAGGGTATACACGTTTTGGAACAAAATATAACAATATAACTACCTGCCTAAAATAATAAGAGCTGTGTGAATTTCTTAAAAATACAAGAAATTTGTACACAGCTCCTATATTGCATAAAATCATAAATATTCATATGTAGTTTTAAGTGTATATGTACTATAATCTTCTGATGAATTATTATTATCATTTATTTGAGTATTATTTTCCTTAATCTCATGATAATAATTTTCATAAAAAGTAGTTATTTCTTCCGATGGAATTGACTTATCTTTTTCAATTGACCGAGAGACAAAGTCGTAAGTTGACACTAACAGCCACCTATCCTTTCACTAATTCCGTAACCATAATTGTAAAGAATAAATTGTCCCATCTATATTCCTCTTTTTTATTTGGAATGAAAAGGATACGAGATGTTTTAAATTACTCTTTATATTAATTTTAGAGAATATATCTGACGATGTATGATAACTTCAATTTATATTTCTCATAACAAAATCAGCATATACTTTGTCATGAAACTTATAAACATTTAACCATACATATTTAGGAATAGGATAAGATAAAATATCTTGTATGTCTTTCTCCATTCCCTGTATTTTATAGCAAGCATCTGCATTAGAAAGTTTTAAGCATGAGCTCATATGTAGAAAAATTAAATTAACAAAACAAAATTCTTCATCTGTCACAGGTTCTTTAGTAATGTCTGCGTTTTTATCAAATACTCTTTTTAAACTATCTGTTTGATAAATGGTTGTCCAAATTTCCCTATGATGTTGAGTAATAAGCAAGGAGTTAGAAGCTTTTATTGTTCTGTTATTTTTTCTTAAAGTATAAATTGTAATTATAAATGAAGCAACTATACCTGCACTTTGGATAGTTTGAAAAATTAATTCTTTTATATCCATTAAATTATCAGCTCCAAAATCTCTTTTTTAGGAGTACATATTTGTTTATAATCTGATGACTTAGAAATTGATATATCATACCAATCTGTAATCTCTTTAATAATTAATTCTTTGTTATCTGTCAAATTCCATGCTCCTACTAATTTTCCATTGGAATCATAATGATTCATTAATAAGTTACTGTTATCAAATATCATAAAATCATTCAATGGATATATATCTTTGTGCTTAGAGATATCATCAAAAAATATATTTTCTCCTAATGAGCTTGTTATATAGTACGAATAATATTCAAATTCAATGTATGATGAAATAGGAAATTCAACAAAATGTAGTCTTTGTAAAACAATACCTTTAGATAAAGCTTCTATATAATCTTTTTTTTCTGAAACCTTGGTGCTATGTAGTTTATTTGCAAAAGCATTTAAGTCATTATTTAAAAGATGCTTTAAGGCACAATCTTCAGATTCATCATAATATTGCAAACATTCAAATTTTTTAAAACTTTTTTTAATACCATACCAGTATTCATCAAAGACCTTAAAAAATTCACTAGTAGATATGTACTTGGAATTTTGTTTGTAAAAATCTATTCTTAACAATTTGGAATATCCTCCTTTGCACTTAAAAGAAGTTTTCTAGGAATTAAAACAATTTTTTCATAATCAGCACAAGAAGCATCTTGTGGTAAAGAGTTTTTCATTTTTTCAGTTACATCAGTACCAATAATAATGAAATCACCTGTGTCAATTTCAAGAATATCTGGGCAAGAGCTTTTTCCAGAACTATTATCGTTTCCGCCTTTGCCTAACCTTTTAATTATTTGACTCATAATTCTAATTCCCCCATTTCGTTTTTTTTATTATACAACAATCACATGTAAAAATCTACATATGTTTATTAAATATGTGTAAAATTGGATAAAAATAAAGTATATAAATATAAAAAACATTCTAAGATTTGCTCTTAAATTGGACGTAAAGAAAAACTCCAGCTATGCAGGGAGTTTTAGGTCTAAAAGAATATATTGACCCGTTTACGGGTGGTAAACAAAAGAATATAAATAAGTATAATAATCTAAATCATTGTAGGAATTAATCAAATTATTACTTTATGAATTATATTTATAAAGTTTGAGGGTTATGAGATTACTTTTTTTTGTAAAAGCCATTTTCAATAGCAACTACAACAGAAAACCAAGAATCATCTGAAGGTAACACTACAACCTTATATTTTCCAGGTATAGCATTCATAAAATTAAACCATGTAGTTCCATTTTTATATAGTATCCAACCCTCGACATTTACTGCTTTCCCTTTAGGATTTGTTACTTGTATTGCAACATTTTGATTTGATTTAAAATCCATTGAAATAATTTTTAGATGTGCCATTAAACTAGTATTGCCCGTAACATTAACATAAAAAGTGGCGCCTTTATTTGCGGTAAGTGAGGCATTACCACTAGATGCAAATACTGAAATATTTGTTGATAAACAGAATATTAAGGTAGTAAACAAAATTATAATTGTTCTTATGAAATTTTTATTAATCATGTAATTACCCCCGATTCTCTTAAAATTATCCATGCAGTTAAGTAATAACCAAATTAAGTAAATATCATAAAAAAATTGTAACATAAAAAATTACAAAATTCAACGATATTTCTGCTATAGGTGTATAGCAATTTGAATATCATGGGTAAGATTAGAAAAATGCACCCTGTGCTATGAAAAAAATATCGAAATTAATATATTAATTTCGATATTTTTTATAAATTCATAAAAATTTATATTTCTTTTACTGTTACATTAGTATAGGTTAATTTGAATCCTTCAATAATTTTATCAATGTTTTGATCTCTAAGCACAATTGAACTATATACTATTGATTTGCCTTTAATTTCGGCATTAAAAGAAAATAGATCATCATTTACATTGATCTGGTTATAAAGATATTTTAGTTCTTCATCTGTATATCCTGCTGTAATTCTTCTTTCCTCTACTACTTTTCTATTAGAATCAATAATAAAATATTTCTCTAGTGTTAAGTTATCAATATTTCCAGACAAACATACTATTTTATAGTTCTTATGTTCCTTTGAAGCTTTAAATATTGAACCTGAATTTTGTTGTAATTTATATTGATTTAGTGAAATGATTCCAATTATAATTAGTAGAAAAATAACAATAATTGAAATGATAGTTTTCTTATTTTTCATATTAGCCTCCCAAATACGTGCTTATTATACAATAATTGTAAATCCAAATCAATAATTTTCATTAAACTAATCTAAATTTCATTCAAAATATAAATTAAAGTATTTACGAAAATACAAATTTAACAGTAATGACTGGATTCATAATTTATCGTATTCAATACTGTACTCCCGCATTTTATTTACGAATTAAGGGATAACATATTGACTTTTTACAATAAATGTAATATACCATATATAGCATAAAAATATGACTTATAAAAAATCAAATCTAACATACTATTTATATGATAATCTGTCGTAAGCTCTCTAATTTAAAGCTCTCCAAGGTTGTACACAAAATATTTTGACTTTGACTCTGGCATTTCGTTGGTTCGAATCCAGCCATCCCAGCCAGAAAAATAGCGGTTTTGATTAAGTTCAAAGCCGCTTAGTTTTTTGAAAAAAGGTGGCGAAGTGGTGTTTGATAATAAAAACAAACCCATTAATCTTCTTAACAAAAAGATTAATAGGCTGTACATCTTATAAAATGTAATTATCAAATATGGAATTAGAACTATCATATTGTTTAAAATTTTCAGTAGCTATTTTTAATGCCATAGTACTACTTTTTGCCTGCTCATGTAATGGCTGTATCATACTTTCTAAATAATAGTCGAAAATCTTTTGTAAGGTGACTATACTCCATTCTCCTGAAGCATTAACTATAAGACATTCATCGCTACTATAATTTTTTGCAAATGCATATAGTCCAGGAGCTATCTCGATATATAACATATCAATATAATTTGTCATATTTCTAAAATATTCTCTGATGAGTTCACTACTTCTAATAATTGGGTTTAGTCCAACCCGGATAGAGAATGGATCATATTCTAAAACAAGTTTTGAGTTTTCAATTTTTTTAATTAAACCATTATGTCTGGTAAATCTGGATAGCCATTTAAAAGTTACAACTTCATATTTGTTGTGATCTCTGTTTATTTTCAATGCTTTCTTTTTAAAGTTCAAAATAGGAACTATTATAGTTGGTACGTAATTTAGTATGTTAATATGTACTTCCAAGAGATTCACATCCTTACAATTAAGAATAATGTTTAAGTTTTGTGAATCTATATTGGGAATTGGAGACTGCCTTTTGTCAAGGAAAATCTCCACACAGTCATATGAGTTTTCCTTTTGCCGTTTGTTATCTTTGATAACAGAATTTTTGAGTCCTACTATACATCCTTTTTTAAAAAAATCTCTTATAAAAGCTTCTTTTTCCATAAGTTAATCCTCCAATAATTTTATATATCCAAAATAATATATTTGTAGCCATATGTCTTAAATAATAATTTCAGACTATATTTACTAATATTCGTAATTATACCATATTTTGGTATATAAAACAAGTTTAAATAAGTATATAACCACTTGAAAAAAGTTATTAATATATGTATAATTTCTTTGAGGTTGAAATTATGAAAAAAAACAATTTAAAAAGCATTTTATTCATCTTATTTATTGCAATAGCAATTGTATTGGTGTTGGTATTATATAATAATGGTGTTATAAGAAACTATAAAATAAAGAATTTTGAAATAAATGCGACTGTAAATAGTAATGGTGATATGTATGTGGAAGAGTTAACAGATTACGAATTTAAAGGAGCATATAATGGCATAACAATAACATTACCTAAGAATATAAATAATAGTAGTTATTTTAATAATGTAAAGAGTATAAATGATTCTGAATTACCAGATAGATTGTACAATAATACTGATCTTACAGATGTACAGATATATGAAAAATTAAGTGATGGGGAATTAGTAAGATATATTAAAACTACAAGGGCTATTAATGGAAATAGTAATGTATATACTGTAGAAAATTTAGATGGTTATGAAACATATAAAATATATTCACCAACAAGTAGTGAAAATAAAACGTTTTTTATAAAATATACTTTGAAAAATGTTGCAGTTAAGCATTTAGATTCTGCAGAACTATATTGGAATTTTATTGGCGGAAGAGTAGAAAGTAAGATAGATAATTTAAAAATAAATGTAAATATACCACAAAATAATAGTAAAATAATTTCGTATACTCATGGACAAGTAGGTAAGGGTAAAATATTATCAAGTAGTAACGATTTGGTAAGTGTAAGTTACAAGAATATAAAACCATATCAGTTTGTGGCTTTGAGACTTGTTTTTGATAACACTAGTATTTCAAATTCAACAAAAATCTCATATAAAGAAGCTGTTCCTATTATAAAAGATAGTGAAAAAAAATTAGAAAATGTAATAAATAAAAAAGAAAACTTTAATATGGTTATAATTTTTGCATATATTGTACTTGCTATATATTGGATAATATTGTTAATAAAATATGAATTTGAAAAAGATATAAAAATATATCCGGAAAATATCTACGATATAATAGATGAGGATAATCCTATAATACTTGCATGTATTGCCCAAAGTAGAGATATGCACCCAAGGGATATTATAGCCACTTTAGTTAATTTGGCTAGTAAAAACGCGATATATATAATATCTAGAAATGGTTATGTAAATGATAAAGAGGTAACAAAGTATAGCATAAAGAAAAACTATACATTTTTTGAAGATAGTAAAAACTATGAAAAATTAGATGAAATAGAAAAGTTAGTATTTGAAATATTTACCAAAAAAACAGATGGAAATAATGAGGTAGAGCTTGAAACTAGGTTAAAGAATATAGGAGAAAGAAAAGAATTTATAGATATAATAAAAAAATTAGATGAGACAGTTACAGATAAATTATATAATATTGGTGCTAATAGCAAAAGAATTCCTAAACCAATACTTATAATTAATAATATTATATTTATAATAATATGTCTAATAATACTATTACAAGCAGTATCTTACATTACAATAGATTCTCTAACATTAAATCAGGTTTCTGATAAGACCATGTCTACAAGAGCAATATCATATAATATAATTACTATCTTTACATTTATATTAACAATGTTCCCTTTAATTTTGGTTATACTTAAATTAATAGTTAATTTAATAAATGTCTTAGGAAGAAGAGTTGACGAAATATTGTTCAAGATAAGTATTAAGAAAGTTTTTAAAACAACTATTACAATAATATTAATTGCTTCTATATTAACTGTGGTACTTACACTTTTAACTAACTCGAAATACATAATAAATGATGTTATATTATTTACTATAGCTCTGACAATAATTCTTACTGATAATTTAATGTCAAATCATAGTACAAAAATACTTAAAAAATATTATACAATTAAGGTTCTGGAAGATAAGGTAGAAAAGGGTAGTCTTTTAAATGAAAAGGAAATTAAAGATGAGGTGTTGTGGGGAAAATACTTAGCTTTTTCAATTGCTCTGGGAAACACAGATATATCTGAATATTCTAGTAAATTAAGTAATTATACAGACATTATAAATATACCTGATTTTGTTAGACTATGCGAAGAAAATACAGGAAATTATTATAGTTTATACAATGTTGATAGAAAATATTTGACTATTCATAGGATTAATGAATTTAATAGTTTTATGAATAGTGTGTTAAAAAGTTCATCAAGTGGATCTGGTGGACATTCATCTTTTGGAGGTGGAGGATTTTCTGGAGGCGGTGGTTTTGGGGGCGGAAGAGGTGCTTTCTAGAAAACTACATTTTTAAAATATATAAATAGAAAAAAGACCATCTGGTCTTTTTTCTATTGTAATATATTATCCAAAATATTCTCCGCCATTTACATGTAATGTTTGACCCGTTACATATGTGGAATCATCTGATGCAAGATATACGTAAGTAGGTGCAAGTTCTACTGGTTGACCAGCTCTTTTTATTAAGGTATCACTACCAAATGTTTTTATATCTTCTGCCTTCATACTAGATGGTTGAAGAGGTGTCCAAATAGGGCCTGGGGATACAGCATTGACTCTAATTCCCATATCTACAAGTGAAATAGCAAGTGAGCGAGTAAAAGATATAATAGCGCCTTTTGTTGAGGCATAATCTATTAGTGTTTTACTACCTTTAAATGCAGTTACAGATGAGGTATTTATTATTGAACTGCCGTTTTTTAAATGTTTAAGAGCAGCCTTTGTAATGTAGAAAAACGAGAAAATATTTGTTTTAAATGTATTCTCTAATTGTTCACTTGTAATATCTTCAATCGAATTTTTATTATATAAAATAGCTGCATTATTAACTAAAATATCTAGATGACCATATGTACTAATGGTGGTATCTACTACTTTTTTACAGAAATTTTCATCTTTTAAATCACCTGCAATTATTGTACATTTTGCTCCTAAATTTTCTATATAATTTTTAGTCTCATTTGCATCGTTATTTTCATTTAGATATGCTATAACTATATCAGCACCTTCTTTTGCAAAAAATACAGCTACAGCCTTACCTATACCGCTGTCTCCTCCCGTAATTATTGCTACTTTATTTTTCAATTTTCCTGTTCCAACATATTCTGGACTATCAAATATAGGTTTTGGCTCCATTATACTTTCTTTACCAGGATTTACATCTTGCTGTTGTTCTGGAAATGTCTTTGGAAATTGATTTGAATTATTAATATTATTTGAATTCATTTAAATAACCTCCTTTAAAATACTTAAATATTCTGTGCAATTATAAAATAAATAATATATTTTAACTAAAATTAAGTTTAAATTAAATACTTTTTGACATTAGTAAGTAAAGATGATATAATGTATGGCGTGTTAAGGAAGTGTTAGAATGGATGGAACTAATAGAGCTAATATAAAAGCGGGAACAAGGGTTATGATAGTTCAAAAACAAGATCAAAGAACAGGAAAATTAACTGAAGGAATAGTTCAGGATATATTAACAAATAGTCCTATACATCCAAGAGGCATAAAAGTTAGACTTAGTAGTGGATTAGTAGGAAGAGTTCAACAAATATTAGAAAATTAATTTTTGGGAGGATTTTATATGGATGAAATTATAGTTACCACAACAAATACAATTGAATCAAAAACAATAATTGAATATAAAGGTATTATATTTGGTGAAATAGTAAGTGGGGTGGACTTTATAAAAGACTTTGCAGCTGGACTTACAAATATTTTTGGTGGACGTTCTGGTTCATATGAAAATGAATTAGTAACTGCAAGAGAAAATGCTCTAATTGAATTAAAACAAAGAGCTTTAAAAATTGGTGCAAATGCAATAGTTGGTGTTAAAGTTGACTATGAAACTTTAGGACAAAATGGAAGTATGCTTATGGTTACTGCTTCTGGAACAGCAGTTGTTGTAAGATAATATATATAAATTGAAAGGTAGAAAAAAATGATTGTTACAAATAATGTTACTTTAAGATATGGAAAAAAACTACTATTTGAAGATGTAAGTATAAAATTTACACCTGGTAATTGCTATGGATTAATAGGTGCAAATGGTGCAGGAAAGTCTACATTTTTAAAAATTTTATCAGGTGAAATTGAACCTAATAATGGAGAGGTAGTAATTCCAAAAATGGAAAGATTATCTGTGTTAAAACAAAATCATTATGAATATGATAATGAAAAAGTTTTAAATACAGTTATAATGGGAAATCAAAGACTATATAGCATAATGAAAGAAAGAGAAGAATTATACTCAAAGACTGATTTTAGCGACGAAGATGGAATAAGAGCTGGTAAACTTGAAGGCGAATTTGCTGAATTAGACGGTTGGGATGCTGAAAGTAGTGCAGCTATTTTACTTGAAGGTTTAGGTATTTCAAGTGTACTACATGATAAGTATATGAAAGAATTATCAGGCGTTCAAAAAGTAAAAGTATTACTTGCTCAAGCACTATTTGGTAAACCTGATGTATTATTACTTGATGAGCCAACAAACCATTTAGATATTGCGGCAACTCACTGGTTAGAAGAATTTTTAATAGATTTTGAAAATACTGTAATAGTTGTATCTCATGATAGACACTTTTTAAATAAAGTATGTACTCATATAGCTGATATTGATTATGGAAAAATTCAACTATATACAGGGAATTATGATTTCTGGTATGAATCAAGTCAACTTGCGCTAAAGCAAGCAAAAGAATCTAATAAGAAAAAAGAAGATAAAATAAATGAATTAAAAGAATTTATACAAAGGTTTAGTGCCAATGCTTCAAAATCAAAACAAGCTACTTCAAGAAAAAAATTACTTGAAAAAATAGAATTAGATGAAATAAAGCCTTCAACAAGAAAATATCCATTCATCGATTTTAAGCCAAATAGAGAAATAGGAAATGATGTACTTACAGTTAAAAATTTATCAAAAACTATTGATGGAAAGAAAATATTAAATGATATTTCTTTTACATTATCAAAAGATGATAAAATAGCATTTATTGTAAGTGATGGGCTTGCAGAAACAACACTTTTTAAAATACTTATGGGTGAACTTGAAGCAGATAGTGGAGAAATTAGCTGGGGAATAACTACAACTTCAGCATATTTTCCAAAGGATAATAGCAAATATTTTGATAATGATAAAACATTGGTTGAATGGTTGATGGAATACTCTTATGAAAAAAATGAAACTTTTGTAAGAGGATTTTTAGGAAGAATGTTATTTTCTGGTGAAGAAGCATTAAAAAAATCAAATGTTATATCAGGTGGAGAAAAAGTAAGATGTATGCTTTCTAAAATGATGCTTAGTGGTGCAAATATTTTAATATTGGATGAGCCAACAAACCATTTAGACTTGGAATCTATAACTGCTTTAAATAACGGACTTTGTAATTTTCCAGGAGTAATCTTATTTGTATCTCATGATCATCAATTTATTCAAACTATAGCAAATAGAATATTTGAAATAACACCAGAAGGTTTAATAGATAAAAAAGTAACTTACGATGAGTATTTAAATTTAGATTAGTTTTTAAAAGTATACAATGAGCCTAAAATGTTTTAAATAAACATTTAGGCTCATAATTATCTTCTCATAAATATTTTTATCAAACTATATTAAGCTTTTTTCTTTCTGAGAATGGAATTTTTTATATTTGTTCCAACTAATAACCCCATAGGGAGGATAAATGCTACGAATGTTATATATAATGATACTATACCGGTTGGACTGGCGATAGCATCCGGTTTCATAGTAAATGTTGCCATAAAATATGCTATAGCTATTATTATCATACTAATTAATCTATAATTTACCTTTGGAAACAAAACACTTGCACAATGACATGCCATTGTTGATATGAGTCCTAAGTATGGTATTGTGACAAAGTACATAATGAAAGTAAATTGTGTTTCAAGCCCAGTAAATGGTGAGTTAATAGCCATAGTACGAATTGTTTCATATAATGGATATTTATATGAATGTATTTTATCAGCAGAAATCATAACCATAATACTTGTAGTTATTAATAAGACTACAAATGTTACTATACTAATTGATGTAATTAAAGAAAATTTTAAATCTTTATATTTAAAATTACTATTACTAAAAAATAATAATATGAATAGGGAGGAGAAGGTAGGTAAAAATATAAAAGCATTTGTAAATGTAGAGACTACTCCATTACCAAATATTGGCGTAAAATGATTTAAATTAAGAGGGTCTAATGATAGTACAAATATGAATATTGTATACATTACAAATATAGGGAAAAGATATCCCATAAGTTTAAATAATACTTCTACACCAGCTATTATTGAAATAACTATAAAAACTACAAGTATAAGCATTAATAAATATATAGGTGTGTTATTGTATGCAGATACATTTAATAAACCTGCATAATGTTGTAATCTTGAAGATATAAGCATAGCAAATATAGTGAAACATATGAAGGCAACTATCTTTTTTAAAATAACACCACCTAAATTATTGCTTATTTCAAAAAGGCTTAATCCTACACAATTATTCTTTTTATACAGAAATAGTAATATACCGTAAATTGTCGAGGCAATAATTGTTATTAATATTGAAGTTATCCAAAATGAATTTCCTGAATTAGAAAGAATTTCATAAGGCCAATCTAAAAATATTTGCATAGCATTTGTGGTAATTACTCCGCCAGCTAAATCCCATTTAGTAAAATTAATTTTCTTTTCCAAAGAACCTCCTCCTTGTAGTTCAAGTATTTTATGGAACAATCCTTCTAAAGGATATATTTACTGTTACTTTAAAATTAGAATTTTTATATTTTTCACTCCAGTTATATTTTTCAAAATCTTTAACTGTCAAAAAATTTATTTGTGCATATTCTGAAAATCCTACTATATCTCCTTTTAGTGTAGTTTTTGTCTCCTTAAGAAATTTATATGTTTCATGAGCTATATATCTAGACATATAATCAGATAACTCTTTCCACTGTTTTTCATCTTTTGGAAAAGCATCACCTAAGTCATACGATACATTTGCAGTGAGATTTAATTTAATATCTATATGTGGAGTTTCAGAATTAGTATTTACCTTTATCTTTGTATTTTTTATAGGATATAAAGTAAAGGATATTTTTCTATTATTATCAGTTTTTGATGGAAGCGTAATAGTAGTATTAACTAGTCTATTAGAAAGCATTAAATAATATGGGGTTGATTTACTGTCCAGTAACCCAATCATTTTCGAGTCATTGAAGACTGCAAGTCCTATTACACTTGTATGTGTCTGATATTTTATGGGAGCATTATCTGGAGTATAACTGGGATTTGTTTCAGTTTCTTTTTTGTTTTTATCTTTACTCTCATCTTTTCCAGCTTCATTTTCCTTTTTCTTATCTTCGGTTTTAGAATTATCTGATGAATTTAAGTCTTTTTTCTCTAATTCCTTTGTAGTTTCGGTAGTGTAACCTAAGTAAGCAATAGTTGGAAGGGTGAGTTTTTCCTCAGATTTTACATAGTAATCTTCAAGTCTTGTATCACATGTATAACCAGAATTTTTATATGAGTTATGAATAACATCATAAAAAAGTTGTACTTGTTCATCACTACTAGATTCTGGAGTTTTTAGAGCATTATATGCATTACTATTTGTTATTGCAAGATAGGCAGTGCAATTAAAATTTGAGTTTGTAAAAATTTCTTTTATTGGCGAATATACATTATCTTGAGCAACTTCTTTTGATATAAGAATAATTTTAAGTTGTTTAGTATTTGAGGCTTTATTTAGAGTACTATTCAATATGTTGATTGCTTCTGGTACTGTTTGAGCTTCCACAGTAGTTAGAACAGAATCTAAAGATGACTTGGATTCACCATTTTCAGTAGATTTTTTTGTATAGTTTCCAATATAGAAAGTATATTTATAGTCAGATATTTCTCCTTTATCAATTGCAATTGCTAATATGTAACTTGCTTTTTCAATTTCTTTAAAATCATATTTTCCTGTAACATATAGTACAATTAAAAGTATAATCAATAAAAATGATATAGAAGTATATTTTAAAATTTTCATATCATGTTCACCTCTTAGGTAGGTTGTTTAGTTCTTGCTTTCTTCTTATTTTGTTTAGGCTGAGGAATAAAGTAAGGCTTAAGATTTAGGTTTTTTAATGGGACACCAAAAAATCTTTTAATGACGTTATTATTTTTATCTATATAAAATGGCTGGATAAGAGGTACTTTAAAAGGTTTTAAGTGAAATGTATATAATAAGAATGAATATAAAACAAGTGATATTCCTAAAAATCCAAAGAGCATAGCTCCTACCATAAAAAATAATCTTATCATTCTAAATCCAGATGAAATATAATAATCAGGTATTGTAAGTGAAGTAAGTATTGATACAGAGGTTATAATTATAGTTATAGGACTTATTATATTTGCAGTTACTGCGGATTGTCCTAGTATAAGAGAACCAACAAGACCAACTACAGAACCAAGCTGCGAAGGAATTCTTAATCTTGATTCTTGTGCAATTTCATAGACAAGTATCATAAATATTATTTCAATAGAAAATGGAAATGGAACTTTTTCTTTTAATGAAGACATTGTTAGTAAAAGATTTGTGGGTATTAAGTCATTGTGAAAATTTATAGCTGATATAAATACACATGGTAAAAAGACAGTAATAAGGAGTGATAGTACTCTTACTAGTTTAATAAATATCTTATATGGTGCCCTGGTTATATCATCATCATTTGAATAAATTGTGTCTAATATTGAGACAGGTAATATCAAAGCGTAAGGGTTTCCATTTACCATTAAAGAAATTCTACCTTCAACAAGTGACCCCGCCACTCTATCTGGTCTTTCTGTTGAAAGTGTCTGAGGAAAAGGGTAGTAATGCTTATCTTCAATAAGCTGTTCTAGATCTCCAGTACCGAGAAATATATTCTGCCTGTATTGCTGATAATCTTTTCTTTATTTCATCTATAAGATCAGAGTTTGCTACATCTTTTATATATATTAAGGCGCACTCAGTCTTATATTTAGTACCGATTTGTATATATTCAACTATTAAATCTTCTTTTCTTATTATTTTTCTTATAAGTGCTACATTGTTTTTTAGTATCTCAATAAATCCTTCTTGAGGACCCCTTAGTGAAATTTCTGATTTTGTTTCACTAACTGATCTATGTTCCCATTTTTTTACGTCACATATAAAAACAACATTTAATTCATCAATAAATATAGCACAATCTCCAGCATTTATACTGCTAATAACTTCTTTTTGAGAAGAAACTTTCTTTATTTGCATTTGAGGAAGTAGAGAGTTATATATTAATTTTTCAATTGTTTCATCAAAATCACTAAAATATAAAGGGGTCATAAGTTGTTTTAATATGGTGTTGGTGACTAAATCTCTATCTACTAATCCATCAATAAAAATAAGGCAGGCCTTGAATTTACTACATATAACGAAATCTCTAAAGACAATATCTTTATTTATATCTGCTGAATAAGCTTCTCTTAAGTATTTTATATTTTGATCTAGTGAATCATATATGTTTGAAGTATTATTTATCATAATATTGTCCTCTAAAATCTAATTTAATTATGTAATTTAGTATTAAATATAAAGCTATTAAATATATTATTGTTGTTTGTGTGATTAAATATACGAAAATACTGTTAAGTATTTCTATATATGTGAAGAAATAGATTAAAAAAATGGTAGTATTTGTTTGAAATGAACGCCTAAAAATAGGTATAGAGAGTTTGTTTTTAAATACGTAAATAATAACTAAATATGGATATAAAATACACCTTATAAATAAGATACACTAAATTATAGTGAAATTATTTATAAGGTGTTGTTTTTTTGTGGTTAATTATTTTTTTGTTATATCAGAAGATATAACAAGTGTTGAGTTTTTGTAATAAATATGATTACCATTAAGTTTTGTACCTTCAGGAAGAACTAGTTCTTCCAATGCAATACTATACACAATAATATTCAGCAAAAGATTGGTATCAATATTAACTTTGGGATTTAATTTCCTAAGTTCTGCAATAAATTCTTTTTTTTCTTCATGGTTATCTAGCATATTTTTTATTCCTTTCTGGTTAAACATATTAATTTCAACCTATACAAAAATTTAAAATTATAACAATAGTATAACATATTTCTTGAGTTATGTCAACTTATGTATTGTGCTTAAGATAATATTAAAACTATATCATTTTCCTTTGAAAATCTTAATTTTATTAAATAACCGTATAATAGACTATTGAAAAGTATAGTATTACGTGGTAGAATATTGTAATTAAGTAATATATTATTTATGAGAGTGAAAATATTTATAGTTCTAACAAAAAGATTGGGATATGGACAAGTGGTAAGGCTCCATACTCTGAAACTAATTTAAAATCTGAAATATTAATAGAAGAAATTCTAAATAGACTTAATAAATTGAAGATGTTGAAGAAAAACAAAACCTTATTTTGGAAGAATTAAATAAAAAGAATAGGTAACTGTAGCATACATACTGAGTATGAATCAAATTATACTTAGTTTTTGTTATTTCATGTTACTTTTAAATATAAAAGCTTAGGAGAAATTATGGGCAAAAAATTATTAATAGCAGAAAAGCCTAGTGTAGCTAATGAATTTGCAAAGGTACTAAAATTAAGTGTTAGAAGACAAAATGGATATATGGAATCAGAAGACTATATAATTACTTGGTGTGTAGGACATCTAGTTACTATGAGTTATCCAGATAAATATGAGGAAAAACTTAAGTACTGGTCACTAAATACACTACCATTTTTGCCAGAAGAATATAAATATGAAGTTATTGATTCAGTATCCAAACAATTTGAAATAGTGAGTGGGTTACTAAATCGTAGTGATGTAGATATGATTTATGTATGCACTGACTCTGGGAGAGAAGGAGAATACATATATAGATTAGTAGATAAAATGGCAAATGTAACTCAAAAAGAAAAAAGGCGTGTATGGATAGATTCTCAAACAGAAGAAGCAATATTAGATGGTATAAAAAATGCAAAACTTCTTTCGGAGTATGATTCACTTGCGGATTCTGCTTATCTTAGAGCAAAAGAAGATTATTTAATTGGAATAAATTTTTCTAGACTATTATCTGTGATTTATTCTAAAGAATTAGCTAAAGCGTTGGATGAGCAAAAGGCAGTAATATCAATAGGTAGAGTCATGACATGTGTACTTGGAATGATAGTTGATAGAGAAAGAGAAATAAGAAATTTTACAAAAACAAAATTCTATAGAATATTAGGTGAATTTGGAATAGACGAAAATAGCAAATTTGATGGAGAATGGAAAGCAGTTCAAGGCTCTAAATACTTTGAGTCGCCTAAACTATATAACGATACAGGTTTTAAAGATATACAAGAGGCAAATACATTTGTTGAAGAAATAAAGACAAATGAAAATATACCAACTGTTACAGAAATAAGTAAAAAAAACAAAAAAGAAAATGCCCCTTTGTTATATAACTTAGCAGAATTACAAAATGACTGTACAAAAAGATTTAAAATAAGTCCTGATGAAACACTAGAGATTATGCAAACATTGTATGAGAAAAAACTAGTTACATATCCAAGAACAGATGCTAGAGTATTATCTACTGCTGTTGCAAAAGAAATAAGCAAAAATCTTAATGGATTGGTAAAGAGTAATACGGACGCCAAAATAAAAGAGTCTTTGGAAAAAATGATAAAGGAAAAATATAGCACTGATTTATTAAAAACAAAGTATGTAAATGATTCAAAAATAACAGATCACTACGCCATAATACCTACAGGACAAGGGTTTGAAAATTATCCTAAGTTGACTCCTTTACAAAAAGATGTTTTTAACCTAGTTGTAAAGAGATTCTTAAGTATATTTTTTCCGCCAGCAGAATTTAGTAGAATATCAGTAGTAGTAAAAATTGGTGAAGAAAGCTTTTTTTCAAGCGGTAAAATATGCATAGATTTAGGTTATTTAGAAGTCGTTAAAAATGTTGAAAATATTGATGTTGAAAAAAATGCAGATATTATTGAAAATAAAGATGATGATGAAAATATAGAAAATGATAAAACTAATAATATTGAACTACTAAAGAAACTAAAAAAGGGTCAACAACTGGAGTTGTTTGAGGTAAAACTAAAAGAAGGGGAAACAAGTCCACCGAATAGATTTACTTCGGGATCTATAATACTTGCTATGGAAAATGCGGGTAAATTAATAGAAGATGAAGAATTAAGAGAACAAATAAAAGGTAGTGGAATAGGAACCAGTGCAACACGTGCTGAAATTATAAAAAAGTTGGTTAGAATACAATATATGGCTTTAAATGAGAAAACACAGATACTTACTCCAACAATAAAAGGAGAGTCAATATATGATATAGTAAAAAAATCAATGCCAGACTTACTTAATGCTGAGCTTACAGCTAGTTGGGAAAAAGGCTTAAGTATGATAGCTAAAAATGAAATTAAAGCAGATTTATTTATGGATAAGCTAGAAAAGTATATAAAGGATAAAGTAAATAGGTTAAAAGATAAATTTCAATATTGGTAATTTATAAGATTACTTTAATTAATTAAATTTAATTATATGCAAATAATATATGTACAGACAAAATTTCAGATTTTTTTATGTTTTCTATTTACTTTTTAAATGTTTTGATATATTATTTATATAAATAAAATAGTAATATATATAATTTAGCACTTATAGAATTTTAGTGAGGAGAAATGATTAGATGCAAGTAAGTTTAAAAATACAAAAAGATGGATTAAATGCTATAGTTAATGCTGTAGGTCAAAGCATTGAAGAATCACCAAAAAAGATATACATATATGCAGGTATATTAAAAGAAGCAGGATTTAATATTATTGAAGAATATTTAATAGATTTAAAATCTCAAATAACTTTTGTTATAGGTATAGATAAAAAAAATACAACAAAAAATTTGCTTGATAGCATGTTAAAATATACTAAAGATGTATATGTATATAATAACAATCAGGTTGTGGAAATGGATAGTAATATTTATGTATTCGAATATTCAAAAAAAGCAACTGTTATACTTGCAAGTGGTAATCTTTCAGAAGGTGGAATAAGAGAAAATTTCTCATATTATACAATGTTGGAATTTGATCTTAATAATCAATTAGATAAAGATGAATACAAAAAATATATAAAAGCATTAGGCTCTGAATTAGAAAGCGATAAATTTGTTAAATTAAATAAGGAATATATAGAAAAATTAGTTAGTAATAAAGAAATATTTAGTACTAAACAGTATGTTCACACAGTGAAAAGTATTTCAGAGTTACTAGGTAAAAATAAGTTAGAAGAAGAGAAAACTACTAAAAAAGAAAATGATGGGGGTAGTTTAGATGATGTATATTATGGAAGTGCAGTTATACCAAGAGTAAATCTAGAGGAAGAAAAATTCGATATAGAAATACCAGAAATATCTATTGATGAAGTTATCAAAATTACTGAAGTTGAGAAACCAAAAACAAGTAGAAAAAAACAAGAAGAAGAAATCGTTTATGATGATAGTATAAATGAAAATATAGATAATGAATATAGTCAAGCAGAAGCAATGAAGGATAACAATAAAAATGATTATATTGATAAAGATAGCGAAATGTATGATCCTGAACTTGAAAAAATAGACTTTGATGAAAGCAGTACTCTTGATATTGAAAATCTTCTGTTTTCAAAAGCAGATGTGAAATTAAATAAATCTAGAACTAAAATTATAGATAAGAATAGTGATTTGAATGTAGAAAAAGTAGAAGATAAGGAAGAAAAGTTAAAAATTAAAAAGATTGACTTAAGCAATGTATCTAATTTCATAATGGAGTTAGAAGCAAAAGCATTAAAGGGTCAAGAAACAACAATTATAAAAATACCAAATTATATTCAAGAAACAATACCTAATTTTTTTGAACTAATAGATAAAGGTAAAAATATCGAAATAAATGGTCAAAAAATAAAACAAAGGGATATAGAAATTGAAATAGTTGATGTAAAAAACAATAGTAAATATGTTGATAGAAAAGCTAAAATTTCTCATAAGAAAGGTCAGTCGTTTATATATTTTGAATCCGAGATATTAAAAGATATACTGTTTAATGCAAGTGATATAGCTAGAATTATAAAGTTATCAAGTAACATATATCATATTGAGATAATACCTCAAGATATGCAAGAATATAAACTTTGGAGTAAACTTTGTAATCAAAAATTTAAATCTACAACAAGAAAATATGGTGTAATGTAAAAATAAATCCTAAGAAATAATAAAATTTCTTAGGATTTATTCTTTATTTTATACTTTCACCATTGTAAAATTTATTTAACTGTTCATAATTCATAGTACCTTTATATGAGTTTATAATTTTTTTGTTTTGATCAATTAAAAAAGAATGAGGAATACTACTGCTTTCTGGATCTAAGCTTTTTCTGATTGTTTTATCTTTGTCATATATAACAAACCATTTCAAGTTATTTTGCCTTAAAAAAGTAATTAGTTCATCTTTGTTGTTATCATGAGATACAATTATAACTTCTTTATCAGAATTATTAATAATAAATCTATTTAATTGATCTATTTCAGATAAACAATTTTCACACCAAGATGCCCAGCAGATAACAAGCATTTTTCTGTTTTCATAGTAATCTTTTAGAAGTGATTCATCTACGTCATATAAAATGAAAGAAGATCTATCAGAACTATCTACATATTTTGAGTTAAAGGTTAGTTTTGTATATAAGTAAAATGATAGCGAAAGTAGTGCAATTAGTGTAACACTAGTAATTATCAATATGAAATATATTTTACTTTTTTTCTTATTATTTATATCTTTATTTTTATTTTTTTTTGCAACTTTTTTCATTATGTCCTCCTTAGTACTATATAAAATTATATAATATTATGCAAGTAAAATCAATATAAATGAAATTTCTATATAGATATTATTGAAAAAACAAAGTATATGATATATAATCTATATATCAAAAAAATAAGGTGGAAAATGGAAGAATATATTAAAAAAATAGATATACAAAGTACATCAATGCAAACACTAGCTTTTATAGGAGATGCAGTATATAACGTGTATATACGATGCTATCTTGTTAGTAAAAGTAACTCTAAGACAGGAAAAATACATAAAGAATCTATAAAGTATGTGAGTGCAAAAGCACAATCAAAAATTATAGATAATTTGCATGACTTTCTTACAGAGACAGAACAGCTTGTATATAAAAGAGGAAGAAATACAAATATTGATAAAGTTTCAAAAAATATAGATATTATAGACTATAAAAAAGCGACTGGATTTGAAACTTTAATAGGTTATTTATATTTAAATAGTGAGCATAATAGATTAGATGAGTTTGTTAAAAAATGTATAGAGGTAATAGAAAAAGAAATACAATAGGAGGTAACTATGGATATTAAAAATTTAGAGTCTGAATTTGGTAAAGAAACCATAGACTTAATAAAAAGTGCGATAAGAAGCAAAAAAGAGATAAAGCCAGAAGAATTAGCTTCTCTTATGAAAAAAGCAAAAGAAAGCGAAAACTTTGTAGAGTTACTTAAAAGCATTGATTTATCAGCGGATAAATATAGAGTTATATGTACTCTTGGTGATACAGAACTAGTATACAATGATGGAGAATTTTATATATCTGATACAATGGATATAAATGGTAAGAAAAAGAAGAAAACTAAAAAAGAGGCAAGGGATATATATATTGAATACTATATACAAAACTACCTAAATCCACTAATAGAACAAAAGAAAATTGAGAAATTAAAAGAAAAGATTTCAAAAGCAGAGGTAAAAGAAGAGCAGAAGGAAAAATCTAAAAAGGCAGTTTCAAAAGTAAAACAAAAAATCGATACATTAACTAAATCAAAGAAAGTTAAGTCACAAGTTGAAAAAAAGGAAGAAATGGAAAGATAGTATGTTGCCTAGTAGTATCTAGGCAACTATTTTTTGTATCTTATTGCTATATTTTTAGAAAAAATATTTACAACTAGGATATTTTTTGATATAATTTATTGGTCGATAGATATGTACCATTAGCTCAGTCGGTAGAGCAGTTGCCTCTTAAGCAATTGGTCCTGGGTTCGAGTCCCAGATGGTGCACCAAAATATTGATATGACTAGTATGTATACTGGTCATTTTTTTATAATTTATAGAATTTATTTTAATACAATTATTAATATTAAAAACTTTCTATTATATTTATACTTGAAAAGCATAATTTAAAATTATATACTATTTATGATAAATAATAAGAGAAGGTGGTTAAGATATGAATATAATATTAACATCTAGTGGATTTGAATATGAGGAAGTTATTAATAAAGTAAAAAGTAAGATTCAAAAAGAATTTTATGATTTGAAAATGCTCGTTATTCCAACAGCAAGAAAAAATGAATATAATGAAGAAAAGTACATTTTAGATTATGTGAATTTAGGTTTTAAAAAAAATAATATAATAATGTTTAATGATGAAACAGCAGATAAGTACAAAAATTTAGACATTGATATAATTTATGTATGTGGAGGAAATACATTTTTGCTTCAAAAAACACTCTTGGAAAGTGGTTTTGATAGTGAAATAAAGAGATATATAAAAGATCGGTGTTATATATTTAGGAGCTAGTGCTGGAACACATATTGCTACTTCAAATATAGAGCATGTTTTAAGTTTTGATAATAACGATGTAAATATAAATAATTTTAATGGGCTTAATTTAATTAATGGTATAGTTATCTGTCACTTTAACGAAAGTAGAAAAAAGATATTAGAAAACTTAAAATTAAAAAGTCAATATCCTGTGTATTCTCTTACTGATAATGAAATAATATATTACGATGGAAATAATGTATATAAAATATAAATATTAATAAAAGGATAAAAATTATTTTTAAAAAGAATATATATCTAGCCTATAACAATAAAAAATTGATATAATAAAACTTACTATTAAAATATACTTAATAGTAAGTTTTATTAATTTATTTAATCATATATTCTATAAAAAACATTATATTTATTGTCATCTTTTGTACTGAGTTGCTCAATTTTTGTATGTCCAGAATATTGCAAAATTTTATTTAGTATTTCTTCAGCATTAAATTCTGTATAAATATTAACAATAAATTCCTTATCATATTTTACAACAATATCTTTTTCTAATAGTGATATTTCTTTATCTGTTAACATTAATATTTTCCTATAATTAATACATTCTGGTATAAAATGAATTTGATTAAATGCTGTATTATCAGTAATAAGAATATAATCATAACCTCTATATTTTTCAGATATATTCATATTAGTTGCATATTCCTCATAAAGAAACAGTGGTTTTTGAAACATCAGTTGATAAACAGATGCAGATAATATAAGTAAAAGTAATATAGATATTGATAATTTCTTTGATATTTTAGGTATATCTGTAAGTAACAAAACTAAAAATATTACGCTAATAGGTAGTATACACATTACATATCTAAGCTCAATATACGGTGATATCTTAGCAATTACTAGAGTATACAGTAGAACTGGTATACCTAACATTAATAATAACTCTTTATTTGGTCCTTTAATCAATTTAAATATAATCATAAAAGTTATTAAAACTATAGCTCCAAACATTATAATCTTAGAATTTATAATGAGTGTTGAAAACACATATTGTGCATATTCATATATTCTCTCAAGGTATCCAGTATTATTAAATGATCCAACACCCCTATATGAAAAGAACATATGGGATATAGAGGAAGGGAATATGGAAACTCCTATTACAGCTGAAATTATTAATGTAGTTAAATATTTTTTTATATTACTATATTTCTTTTTCTTTAACATAAATATAATCATAACTATAACTAAAAACAAAACATATATACAAAAATAGTATTGTGTTAAAAATCCTAATACTGTTGTTACCATTAATTTTATTTTTGTTTTTTTATCTATCTTATAATCATTTTTCCTGATACAAATATTTAAATACAAAAAGTATAGAACAAAGAAAGTAAGCATCATATACATTCTTTGAAATAATACTGTAGATATAGCTCCCATGCTAAATCCATATGCAATAATTACTAATATTAGTAAATGCTGCATTTCCAATTTCTCCATTATTTTCTTTATAACAAAACATGATGCAATAAAGAAGATCATTGATATAGAAAATATAATATATTTTGAAAATGTTCCGGCTAGTATCGAGGATACAATATTTACTAGCATGTAGAATAAAGGTGGATGTACATCTCTTGCTTGATTGTAATACACTGATACAAAATTAAATCTATTATCTGGACTAACAGTTACATACTGTTTTGCTTCTTCACCAGTTCTCCATATAGGTTTTTCATTTTTTTGATATTCCTTTGTTTTTTCAGAAAAAGCATCTGGATTATTAAAATAATATAGTATGTTTTTTGCTGTAGTTAAAATGTTGTCATTAAAGATATCATTTTTTAATACATAATAAAAAGGATCATGTTGTCCGTATGGATGAAATATTGATTCGTATTCATAGCTTGATGAACCATATGAAAAAATTTCATCACAATGAAACCCCTTCTTTTGAGATATAAAAAATATCATAATTATAGACATAATTATTAACAGTATATAAAACGAGTATTTGTTTATTTTATTGGTATTTACTTTCCCTAACATAAAACTTCTCCTAAAAATGTAAGCTCCTAAATTATATAATATGCCTGTTAATAAGTCAATATATTTAGATGGTTGCTAGTTTAGTCAATTTATAATTATTTTATTAAGTAATTGTAAATAAAAAATAAAAGTGATATAATGTCCGATAGAAAATAATTTAATAGGAGTGAAATGATGAAAGTATTTAAAAGTGGTGTTATAGTAGGAAGATTTCAACATATACACATAGGTCATGAAAAACTCATAAATATAGGACTTAGTCTATGTGAAAAATTAGTTATATTTGTTGGATCTGCTCAAGAAGAAAATACTATTCGTAATCCATTTGATATAGATGTTAGAATGAGTATTTTAAATGAAGTATTAAAGGAATATGTTTTAAATGGTCAAGTAGCTATATATACTTTAGATGATTTGACAAATGAAAAAGATCTAACACCAAAATGGGGAAAATATGTATTGAAAAAGTTTGAAAGCATACAAAATTGTACCCCTAATTGCATTATATATGGTAAGGATAAGGACATAAGAAAGTGTTTTTTAGAAGAAGATACAAATAGTATAACAGAAATATATGTTGATAGAAAATCACTTGAAATATCTGCAACGGATATAAGAAAGATGTTAATTGACGGAGATGAATCTAGTTGGAAAAGGTATGTAAATCCGAAAATATATCATAGATATAACGAACTAAGGGACATAATTGTCAATATTAAAAATAAATAGGTGAGTTAATAAAAAAAGTTGCAATTGTAGTATAAATAATATATAATGATAAAAAATAAGGGGGAAATAGTATGTTAAAAGAATATGATGAAGAAATATACGATTTAATAGAAAAAGAGAGATCAAGACAAAATAACAACATTGAACTTATAGCATCTGAAAATTTTGTAAGTGAGAATGTTTTAGAAGCTGCAGGTTCTATCCTTACTAATAAATATGCAGAAGGATATCCAAATAAAAGATACTATGGCGGTTGCGTAAATGTAGATGGAATAGAAAGTATTGCAATTGAAAGAGTAAAGAAATTATTTGATGCAGAACATGCAAATGTACAACCTCATAGTGGTTCACAAGCTAATATGGCAGTATATATGTCAGTGCTTGAACCAGGAGATACAGTGTTAGGTATGAGCCTGTCAAATGGTGGACATTTAACTCATGGTAGTAGTGTAAATTTTTCTGGTAAATTATTTAACTTTGTTTCTTATGGTGTTGATGAAAACGGATTTATAGATTATGAAGATGTAAGAAATAAAGCACTTGAATTTAAACCAAAAATGATAGTTGCTGGTGCAAGTGCGTATCCAAGAAAAATTGATTTTGAAAAATTTAGAGAAATTGCAAATGAAGTAAGTGCGTACTTTATGGTAGATATGGCTCATATAGCAGGACTTGTATGTGCAGGGCTTCATATGTCGCCTGTACCTTATGCAGATTTTGTAACTTCTACTACCCATAAAACTTTAAGAGGACCAAGAGGTGGACTGATCTTATGTAAAGCAGAGTATGCTGCGAAAATAGATAAAACTATATTTCCAGGTATTCAAGGTGGTCCATTAGAACATATAATAGCAGCAAAAGCTGTTTGCTTTAAAGAAGCTTTAAACCCAGATTTTAAAGACTATATAGCACAAGTATTACTAAATTGTAAAACTTTAGCTGAAGAATTAGTAAAAAGAGGATACACTCTTGTGTCAAGTGGAACAGATAATCATTTAATGCTTATTGATCTTAGAAATAAGAAGATTACTGGTAAAGAGGCAGAAAATTTATTAGAAGAAGTCAATATAACTGTAAATAAAAATTCAGTACCAAATGATCCAGAAAAGCCAACTGTTACAAGTGGTATTAGAGTAGGTACTGCTGCATGTACAACAAAAGGACTAAAAGAAGATGATATGGTTGCTCTTGCAGAAGCAATGGACTTAGTTTTATCAAAAAATATTAATAATTTAAGCATTGAAGAATATGAATTGAATATAAATAAATCAAAACAAATTGTAAAATCACTAGTTGAAAGGTATGATAGATAGTGTCGGATAAATTAGTAATAGTGGAATCTCCTTCTAAGGCAAAAACAATAAAAAAATATTTAGGTAAAGATTTTGAAGTAATTGCTTCTCAGGGGCATATTATTGACCTGCCTGCAAGTAAATTTGGGGTAGATGTAGAAAAAGATTTTAAACCTGAATATATAACAATGAAGGGAAAGGCAAAGATATTAAAACAAATAAAAGATGAAGCAAAAGATAAAAAAGTTATATATCTTGCAACCGACCCTGATAGAGAAGGGGAAGCAATAGCATGGCATTTAAAAAACACACTAAAAATAAAAGATAGTGATAAGTGTAGAATAGAGTTTAATGAAATAACTGAAAATGCAGTTAAAAATGCAGTTAAGAATGCAAGAAAAATAGATCAAAATTTAGTTGATGCACAACAAGCAAGAAGAATACTAGATAGAATAGTTGGATACAAGATAAGTCCTATATTGTGGAAGAAACTAAAAAAAGGATTAAGTGCAGGTAGAGTTCAGTCCGTTGCTTTAAAAATAATAATTGATAGAGAAAGACTAATTAAGAACTTTATACCAGAAGAGTATTGGAATTTGACTGTAAAATTAAAAAAAGCTGGGGAAAAGACATTAATTATTGCTAAGTTCTATGGTGATACTAAAAAGAAAATAGAACTTAAAAATGGTGAACAAGTTAAGCAAATAGTCGACAAAATAAATAATAAACAGTATGTGGTAAAAGAAATTAAAAAAAGTGAACGTAAAAAAAATCCACCACCACCATTTACTACATCTTCTATTCAACAAGAGGCTTCAAGAAAACTAGGATATAGTGTTAAAAAGACAATGTCAGTTGCTCAAAAACTTTATGAAGCAGGGCATATAACATATATGAGAACAGATTCTACCAGAATATCAGATGAAGCACGAAGTATGGCAAGAGAATATATCGTTTCTACTTTTGGTGAAAAATATTACTTAAATAGAGTATATAAAACAAAAGACACCGCACAAGATGCTCACGAAGCAATTAGACCTACACACATAAATAATGTCAGAGGTATGGTAGAAAGTTTGACAAATGATGAAAAGAAATTATATATGTTAATATATAATAGATTTTTGGCAAGTCAAATGGAAGTAGCAGTATATGATACAACCAAAGTTGTAATTCAAGTTGAAGACTATATTTTTGTTGCAAATGGTAGTATTCTAAAATTTGATGGTTTTATGAAACTGTACATAGAATCAAAGGATGAAGAGACAAATAATAAAGATAATAACGAAGAATTAGATGAAGATGATTATTTACTTCCAGACCTTAAAGTATCAGATGTTCTAGAGCAAAAAGATCTAAAACCAGAACAAAAATTTACAGAGCCACCTGCGAGATATACTGAAGCAAGTTTGGTAAAAGTTTTAGAAGAAAAGGGGATAGGTAGACCAAGTACATATGCTCCTACAATATCAACTATACTAGATAGAATGTATATAGAAAAAGACAAAAAATATTTAATTCCTACAGATTTAGGTAATATTGTAAATGAGTTGATGGAGAAAAACTTCAAGGATATAGTTGACGTTACATTTACTGCAGGTATGGAAAATAAATTGGATAATATAGCTGATGGAAATGAAAATTATGTTAAAATGTTAAAAGAGTTCTATACTCCGTTTATATCAAATCTTGCAGAAGTTGAAAAAAATCAAGAAAAAGTAAAAATTCCAGAAGAAATATCAGAAGAAGTTTGTGAGTATTGTGGAAAAAACATGGTAATAAAGCAAGGAAGATATGGTAAATTCTTAGCGTGTCCCGGTTATCCAGAATGCAAAAACGCAAAACCTATTGTAAATTCAATTGATGTAGCATGTCCAAAATGTGGAGGAAAAATTTTAGTTAAAAAGACAAAGAATAAAAAAACATTTTATGTGTGTGAAAATAGTCCAAAAACATGTGACTATATATCATGGATTAAACCTAAAAATGAAAACAAGAAATAGTTTGTTATGTAAAATTAAACTTGTTTTAACATAGTACTTTACAAAAACCTAATAATTTGATATAATATAGCAAAATAAATTAGTATTACGAAAAAATTTTAGGGGGTAATTATAATGTTTCCAAGTGAAAATTTGCGGGAAAAGTTAATTTTAGATGGAAGATTGGAAGGACTACAATCATGTTGTTTCTGGACAGATGACAATGTAGAAAATCTAAAAGAAATACTCATTGATGAAGAAAATCTCATAAGTGAACCTACTACTATGTATGATATATTTGCACTTGGTTTGAACATCGGGAGATCTGATCTGACGGCAAGATATCTAGTTAGGGCGTATAGGAAAGCAGGAAAAAATGCAGAGCTTATTATTGGTGACTGCAGCTTTATGAGAGGTACAAAGAGCTACAGGGAAGGAAAATATAGGTTCATTCGAATTGATGAGAAATATATTATTGACCCTACCATAATGATAGCAATTCCGATTCCTTTGAGTGAAAAGTTAGGGTATACAATCATTTCAGTGGTAGCATCTGATTGTGCTGAGCTTTTTTCAAAATATGAATTTTTCAAAGATTATCATGACCAATATATTAAAGATCCTTTTGGATTTAATAATCAGTTATTGCAAATATAATTTAAAAAGTCACTCTAATTAAGGGTGACTTTTTTGTATATAATTACTACAAAATTCTAAATTATTATAACTATCAGAGTTGATTTGTTGACATAAAATCGAGGACGTGATATAATATATTTAAGTATAATTATAAATTTAAAACAATTTTGTTTTAGGAGGATGTTTTTTATGAAAAACAATGAAGTTATTGATATCTTGAAGGGAAAGATTACAAAACTAGAAGATATTTTAGGCCGGGAAGTAGCTGATGATCCTGAAAAAGCGAAACTATATGTAAAAATAAAAGGACTTGCCAGTGCAATTTATGATCAGATTGAAAGTTTGATAGGTGAGGTTAATATGCTTCCGGATTCAATAATCTGCAAGATAGTAAATGAAAATACCATAAATAAATATATAGACAATGGAATTGATTGCGAAATAATTCTCGATGAAGAATATGTAAAATTAATTATTTTATACTATCCTCTGTTGGAAAATAAAATGGCAATTGTGTTTTCAGAAAGAATTCCTGATGAATACAAAGAATTGAAAGAAGAATCTTAAAAAGATAAATCTCTAAGCTAATGCTTAGGGATTTGTTTTGTTTAAACATTGTAATGTATGAAAGATTGCCTTAATATTATTATCAATTTCTCTACACACATTATTTTGTATATCAGCAAAGGGACCAATAGGATTTGCATTTAATTTTGAGAGCTCTATAGTTAGAGTAACAGTACATTCTAATTTCGTTCTATAGTAATCCATAACACCATATTTATATTTTTCGTCTATACAAGAATATCCAGTGCATTTTGCATATTCATTCATATATTTTATGTTATATTCTACCTGTTTTTTTGAAGTAAAATTTTCATCAGGATAACCATAAATTTCACCACCAGTTGAATGGTAAGAAAAAAAAGCTAGTAGATTTTGATCATACAAATTTTTAACTAAGTTATATAGTGCAATGTTTTCTGGAACATTTTTATCAAAAACATTTTCTCCCGGATAGGCATGTGGACTTGGAATATCTACACGTATATCGTTGTATCGTAATTTGCCATATTTTTGATTTTTTCTAAAAGCCAGCATATTTTCAAATTGATGTATTGAATTAGCATTTGGATCAACACCCATACCATTAGAAGACCAAATAGGAAGAACTTTACTATCTAAATCTGTACTTTTCAAAATGCTTTCAACACTATTTCTAAGTGAGTGGTTTAATATAAATTCTGTTGACGTAGTCATAAGATTTTTATATAATTTATCGCACTTTTCTTCTAAATGCTCAGCATTGTAATCATCTTGATTATATAAATCTAAATATTTTTTAGAATAACACTCAAGTTCATATAAATTCATTCCTTTTATGTTTCTTAAAACATTACTTGTAGATATTATATATCCTTCAGGATTAAGTATAGGTATTATATGAAAAGTATAATCTTCCAATAATGAATAGTATTCTTTGTTGTTTACTACACAAAGTATAAAGTTCAGTATAAATGTTACCGTTATAACTTCAGTGCCGTGAGTAGCTGCAATAAGTAATATATTTTTCTTGCCATTTCCAAGAGTATAGTATTCAATAGGGTATCCAAACGTAGTATATCCTATGGGTGACTTTTTCCTAAAAATATTATTATATTTACTAGAAAATATAAGCTTATTTAGTGTGTTGTAAACTTCGTTATATGAAAATATATATTCATTTAAAAACATAGCTCACTCCTTATATTAAACTTGCATAAACCTTGCAAAAGTATTTTAAATATAGTACAATATATATGAATTTATGTAGATAAATAGAAGAGGGTAATATGCTAAAAGAACAAAATACAGTAAATATTATAGGAGCAGGTCTTGCAGGATGCGAATGTGCATATATACTTGCAACTAATGGAATAAAAGTAAAACTATATGAAATGAAGAAAATAAAGAAAACTGAGGCACATAAAAGTGATGATTTGGCTGAATTGGTGTGTAGTAATTCTTTAAAATCAGAGAGAGCCACTAATGCTTGTGGTTTGCTTAAAAAAGAGATGCAAATATTAGGAAGTCTATTTGTTGAGGCTGCATATGCCACAAAGGTAGAAGCAGGACAAGCACTAGCTGTTGATAGAGATGCTTTTTCAAAATATATTACTGAAAAAATATATGAAAATGATAATATAGAGGTAATTGATAAAGAGATAGAAGATATTAGTGATCTTGAAGGTATAACAGTTATTGCAACTGGACCACTTACAAGTGATAAACTTTCTAGCAGTATACAAAAATTATTAGGAGAAGAAAGTCTATATTTCTATGATGCTGCAGCACCAATTATATCAGCAGATAGTATAAATATGAAAATTGCATATAGAATGGATAGATATGGTGAAGAAGGTAGTGGTGACTATTTAAATTTACCAATGAATAAGACTCAATATGAAGTTTTCTATAATGAATTAATAAATGCTGAACAAGCAGAGAGACATGAATTTGATAAACTTGTACTTTTTGAAAACTGTATGCCGATAGAGCATATGGCTAAAAGAGGCGAGAAAACTCTATTATTTGGACCATTAAAACCAGTAGGATTAAATGATCCTAAAACTGGTCAAAGAATGTATGCAGTTGTACAGCTTCGAGCCGAAAATAAAGAGGGAACATTATATAATTTAGTTGGCTTTCAAACAAGTTTAAAATTTAAAGAACAAGAAAGAATATTAAAATATATACCTGGCTTAGAAAATGTTAATATAGTAAGATACGGAGTTATGCATAGAAATACATATATAAATTCTAGCAAAGTTCTTAATCAAAATTTTTGCTTAAAGCAAAATAATAATATATATTTTGCTGGTCAGATATCAGGTGTTGAAGGATACGTTGAATCTGCAGCTTCTGGAATGATGGTTGCATATAGTATACTTTCAAGATTAAATAATGAAGATATAGTTTTTCCTGATACTACAATGCTTGGAAGTCTTGCAAAATATATATCAAGTGAAAACAAAAATTTTCAACCTATGAATGCTAATTTTGGAATTATATTACCACTAGAAATAAATAATAATATTAAAGATAAAAAATTAAAATATGAAATGCTAAGTGATAGAGCACTTAAAGAAATAGAGAACTTTAAAAATAATATAAGAAAGTGAGGTGAAATTTATGATGAGAAAAACAATAATAATAGTAGGAATAATAATTATCCTATTTGTAGCTGGATATCTTTTATATGACACAGTAGGTTTTAATTCTATGAAGGTAGATATACGTGGAACAGTTACAAATGTATCTCAAATTTCAAATGGAGTAATAATATTAGTAGAAGGAAATTTGGAACCTGGTACTATGGTGGATAAGGCTTCTATTAGATTAGATTCAAATACTAAAGTTGTTATGAATTCAAAAAAGTATAGCTATGAAGATATATCGGTAGGAGATAAAGTTGAAGTAGAATTTAAAGGTCCAGTAGCAGAAAGTTATCCTGTACAAGCATCTGCTAAATATATAAATATTTTAGCTAAAGGAAGTGAATAACATGGATAAAAACAATAATGGAGTAAAGAGTAATATATATCTTTTCTACGGTGAAGAAAAGTATGATTTAAATAAAAGTATTGAAAAAATAAAAGGAAAGTTTGAAAACTTAACATTAGGTGTTAATCTATTTTATATCACTAAAGAAAACATACAAGAACTTTTTAGTATATGTGATAGTATAACGTTTTTTGGAGAAGAAAAACTAGTTATAATTAAAAATACTAATTTAAAGTTTGATGTTAAAAAAATGCTTAGTAATGTAAATGACTCTACTATAGTAGTTATTGTGGAAGATGAAGTAGATAAGCGTACTAGTGAGTATAAAGAATTAGCTAAAACTGCACAGGTTACTGAGTTTGAAGCATTAGATAGTAAAACCATGACTAGCTATATTATACAAGTATTAAAGCAATATAACTTGAACATATCTTACGAAAATGCAGAATATATGGTACAAATATGTGGTACAGATAAAACAAACAATATTAATGAATTAAAAAAGATTGTAGCTTATACAAAAACAGGTGAAGTTACAAAAGATATAGTAGATAAGGTTTGTGTAAAAACATTAAATGCAAAAATATTTGATGTTTTAAATAAAGTTATAAATAAAGATAAAAAACAGGCTTTAAATGAGTTAGATCAAATTTTAATGCTAAAAGAACCAATTGTTAAAATATCAATTATGCTATATAAGCAGATAAAGCAAATGTATATGATTAAATATTTGAAACAAATGGGGAATAAAGATATAGCAACTGCATTACAGATACATCCATTTGTATATAGAAATTTAAGTATATCTTGTGACAAATATTCATTAGATGAATTAAAAAAATTAATATATATATTTGATGAGTACGATGAAGCATCTAAAAAAGGTGAAATTGATTTTGAAGTTGGACTAAAAAAGATAATTTGTTTAATGTAAGATATAATAAATGTAATAATTTGGTAGCATTTATCCATAATATATATGAGGTGTATATTATGAATAAATGCTATTTAAATTTTAGAACAGATATGGCAGATGAAAGAGTCGATACATATAAAAGAGTTCATAATTTAAGTGAAATAGATGGAGTTGAAGTAAAGAGTAAGTCAAATAATAATGTTTTGACTACAACAGTAAATGTTTTAAATGAAAATGGTTCAACGGCCGTATCAAAAAAAATAGGTAAATATGTTACTATGAAAATACACGATATAAAGTATATGGAAGAAGCTGATAAACAAGATGTAATAGCTCAAGTAGCGCAAGAAATATCGGAACTTGTTGGTACAGATAAAAAAAAGTCTGTACTTATAGTCGGTCTTGGAAATATATATGTTACACCAGATGCTTTAGGGCCAAAAGTTGTCCAAAACTTAGATCTTACGCGTCATCTTTTGAAATTTGCAAAAGATTTAATAGATGATGGTACGAGAGAAATAAGTGCAATATCGCCTGGAGTACTTGGTACAACAGGTATTGAAACCTCAGAGATAATTTTTTCTATTGTACAAAAAACTAGACCTGATATAGTTGTAGTTATAGACAGCTTAGCTTCTCAAAGTGTAGATAGGGTTGGTACGACAATTCAGCTTAGTAATACAGGTATAACACCTGGAGCGGGAGTAAAAAATGCAAGAGAAGGAATAAATGAAGATACATTAAATATACCAGTAATAGCGTTGGGTGTTCCAACCGTTGTTGATATGGCGACTATAACAAATGAAGCTATTGATAAGATGATAAATAATGCAAAGACAGAGATAGATGAATTCGTAAATGAAAATATAAAGGATAAAAATACTGATAAAGTATTTAATATATTGGAGCAAGATAATAGATATAATATGATAGCAAATGTACTAAATACAGAAAACTATATCGTAACTCCAAAAGAAATTGATGATATAATTGATAAAGTATCAGAAATAATTGCAAGTAGCTTAAATGTGGCTTTACAAAGATAATAGAATATACTTAAACTGGCTTATGTTAGATTACATAGGCTAGTTTTTTAGTTTTAAATCAGTATATTTATAAAATTTTACCATAAATGTTGACAAAATATAATATATTGTATATAATCAAAATGCAAATGATTTGCATTTGAAAAGAGGTTGTTAAAATGAAAAAAAATATATTATTATACTCTATCCTAATACTTGTAGTTGTTTACATTGTATTTATAATATTTATCAATATTAATAATGATGGTGAAACTACTAAATCAGATAAAAAAACCAAAGTAGTTACATCTTTCTATCCTATGTATATAGCAGCTTTAAATATAGTTGATGGAATTGATAACCTAGAATTAAATAATTTGACTCAACCTACTACTGGGTGTTTACATGATTATCAACTTTCTCCACAAGAAATGATTTTAGCTGAAAGTGCTGATATTTTTATTGTAAATGGTGCTTCAATGGAGAGTTTTTTAGATAAAGTAATAGGCAATAAGCCAAATTTAAAAATAATTGATTCAAGTGAAAATATAGAACTAGTAAAAGACGAAAATGATGAAGAGAATGCTCATATTTGGGTTAGTACTACAAAATATATAAGTCAAGTAAAAAATATATCCTATGAACTAAGAAAGTTTTTACCTGAATATGCAAATAAAATTTCAGAAAATACAAATATTTATGTATCAAAGTTAGAATTATTAAGAGATACAATGAAAAATGAGCTTAGCAATATATCAAATAAGGATATTATAACTTTTCATGAGGCATTTCCATATTTTGCTCAAGAATTTAATCTTAATATAGTTAAAGTAATTGAAAGAGAGCCTGGAACTGAACCAAGCGCTAGTGAAGTAGCTGAAACAGTAAATATAGTAAATGGTCTTTCAGTAAAAGCTCTATTTGCAGAACCACAATATTCTGCAAATGCAGCTCAAGTTATATCAAATGAAACAGGTGCAAAAATATATATTCTAGACCCATGTGTAACAGGAGAATATAAAAAAGATGCATATATAGATACTATGTACAAAAATTTAGAAGTGCTTAAGGAGGCTCTAAAGTAATATGGAAAACTGTAAAAGTTGTAATAGAAGATGTTGTACAAAAATAAATAATATTAGTGTTAAAATAAACAATGAATATATTATCAAAAATATTAATATACATATACATTGTGGACATTTAACAGTAATAATTGGAAGAAATGGTGCTGGAAAGACTACTTTGTTAAAGGCATTAATTGGTGAGATAAATCATGAGGGATCAATTGAATTTATCGATGAAAAGGATGGTAAAAACAAAAAGATAAAGATAGGATACGTTCCACAAAAGCTTGGAATAGAAAGACATAATCCAACAAGTGTGTATGATCTGTTTTTATCAAATATTACAAATAAATCACTATCAATATTTAAATCCAAAGATGCATATAATTTAGTGTTTGAACAGTTAGAGAAATTTGAAGCATCAGAGCTAATAAATAAAAAGCTGGGAGAATTATCTGGAGGTGAGCTTCAAAGAGTATTACTTGCTTTTGCAACTATATCTAACCCTCAGTTATTAGTGTTGGATGAACCAGTATCAGGAATAGATAATAAAGGAACTGCTTTGTTTTATAAGCTTATAGATAAATTAAAAAAAGAACAAGATATTGCTATAATATTGGTATCACATGATTTTAATCCTATTTTAGAATATGCAGATAATGTGATTTTACTAGATAAAGAGATTGTATGTGAGGGTACTGCAAAAAAAGTATTTGAAAGTAGTCAATTTAAAAGATATTTTTCGGAATATGAAAGAGGTGATAAGTTTGCAAGCAATATATAACGTGATAGAATATATTTTCCCATTTTCATGGAGTAACTATGATTTTATGAAAAACGCTTTACTTGCTATTGTTATAATTGCACCTTTATTTGCCCTTATAGGTACAATGATAGTAAATAATAAAATGGCGTTTTTTTCGGATGCATTGGGACATTCGGCACTTACTGGTATAGCAATAGGTTCGATAATTGGAATTAAAGATCCAGTTATATCAATGATAATATTTGGAATACTTTTTGCGTATATAATATATAGTTTGAAAAATAAAGATATATCATCAAACGATACAATAATAAGTGTATTTTCATCAACTTCAATCGCACTAGGTCTTGCTTTACTATCAAAAGGTGGAAATTTTTCGAAATATTCTAATTTTCTAATAGGGGATATTTTAAATATAGGTACAAATGATTTGATTTTAATATTTATAGCATTTATAATAGTTATAACTTTCTGGATGTTACTATCAAATAAACTTTTACTTATAAGTATAGACAATGCACTAGCAAAAAGTAAAGGTATAAATGTAAAGGTAGTAGAAACTTTATTTATAATAATAGTTGCAATTACTGTAATGATATCTATAAAATGGGTGGGGATTTTAATAGTGAATTCACTTTTAATACTTCCAGCAGCAGCAAGTAAAAATATATCTAATAATATAAGACAATATAGTCTATATTCAATATTATTTTCAGTTATAAGTGGAGTATCAGGACTAATTATCTCGTTTTATAGTAAGATGGCAAGTGGTCCTACAATAGTACTTGTAGCAGCTTTAATATACTTTATAACAGTTGCAATGAAAAGATCAAAATAGTAAAATAAAAACCAAGTTAAATTGGTTTTTATTTTTTACTAACAAAAGATTTAGTTATCCAATATAATAAAGTATGAGAAGGTGAGATAAGTAATGGATGATAACATTTTATTAAGCGTACTAAATAGTACTAATGAAGAATGGATTTCAAATAATGAATACAATATAGATAGCATTGGCGAAAATCACGAACCAAAATTATTAGTGGGTGTTCTAAGTTATTATAATAATAAAGATCCTGTACCATGTGCAGTAATTAGTATTACAAATATATGTGATAGTAGTATATGTATGGATACATTAACGGATAAAAACGGAGAATTTTATATCTGTAATATCCCAAGTGGATGCTATAAAATAGTTATAAGTAAATGTGGGTGTGTACTTGGCTCTACTCATATTCAATTGTTTGAAAGAAAAATCAACTGGTATAATATATATGTCAAAAAATGTTATTTGAAGGACAGTGAATTTCTTAATATCAATTGACAATGGCATATATATGTGTTAATATTAACTTAATATATGATCTTGGAGGTGGGTATATTGGAAAATAAAAAAGATTGGTTAGTAACATTACTATTAGTAATATTTTTAGGATCATTAGGTGCACATAGATTTTATGTAGGTAAAATTGGCACTGGTATACTAATGTTAATTACTTTAGGTGGTTGCGGAATTTGGACAATAATTGATTTGATAATGATAATTGTTGGAAAATTTAAAGATGCTAATGGTAACTTAATTGAATCAAGATAATCTTAAAAAATATAGTGTAGTAACGACTATTATTGTCGTTTCTACCTATATTATCTTAATACCATTATTAGGCTTTATTATTAAAACAAATACACCACTTTGTATTTTTTCAAATATATTTCATATAAAGTGTTGGGGTTGTGGAATGACAAGGGCGTTTTATTCGTTTCTGACATTCAATTATATAAAGGGAATAGCGTATAATTCACTTATAATAATTGTATTTCCATTAACTTTTACAATTTATTTTAGACACATATATTCTATAGTAAAAAAAGGAGTTTTTAAACGTGAAAACAAATAATGAATTTTCAACAGTTACACCAAAAGTAAAAATAGTAATCTCGTATATTATTTCTATATTTGGATTAATATTTTTATATTTCGATAAAAGTGCACAAAGTGAAGAAGTAGTCCACTATAAACAGTCTGCTACAATTTTTATTTTGATGGCAGCTACAAATATAATTACATCAGTTTTATCTGGTGCAATACCTTTTATAGGTTTTATAGGATTTCTTATAAATTTAACTTTATTTGCTTATTCTATAATTGCACTTATAAGAGCATATAAACATGATGAGTTTTATGAGATACCAATTGTATATGATCTTTCACAAAAAATATTTAAAAAATAATAGAGGCTTAATGCCTCTATTTGCTTTAGGTCATAATAGATTAGTACAAAACATTACTAATGAAATTTTAATCTTTTTTTACCTTTTCTAAGTTATATACTTGATCAATAGAGCTTATCTTGGATGCATCGTTGATTGGTATCATGCCTGCATAACTTATAACAGCATACTCATCTGTGATTTCTATCTTATTTAAAAACATTACATAATCTTGTTCGCTAAAAAAGTTATTAGAATATTCATCTTTATATAATATATAATTTTGTTTCTTAAAGTTATTATCTAAATTAGAAAAATCTTCTTTTAAAATGTTATCTGAATAAATATCTTTAATAGAATTTTCATAATATTCTAAAGATACTTTACCGCCTGGAACTATAAACGTAATATCTTTATTTTTTATGCTTCCTTTTATAACATTAGATATAGTTAATTTTCCCGGTGTATGGATGATAGGGATAGTTTTGCTTATTTTTGCTTCATTTTTTTCAATAACTTTACCTGTAACTACTATATCAACATTTTTATAAAGATTTTCAATATTAGTAATATCATAAGCCCTACTGGAGCTGAATGAAATAACTCTATAAGGTTGTTTGTTATTGTATTTTTCGTATGAACTATTTACACTCTTTTCTATATTGGAATTGATTAATGTATTATCTATACTTCTTTTCTGTTTAGTTATAACATAAAATGTACTTAATCCAATTAATAATATGAAAATACATGCAGCAATCTGAAAATATCTATATTTTAATGTATTTGAATGTTTTTTATTTTTAAAAATATCTGTCATTTCATTTGAAAAATCATAAGGTAATTTAATTTTATTAAATTCTTCTTTAAAAAAATTATCAATTTTAACTTTCATGTTAAACCTCCTTAGATAATTTACTTTTTATTATGTTTTTTGCTCTATTAATTCTACTTCTTACTGTATTATCATTAATATGCAATATTTCACTAATTTCTTTACTAGTAAACTCATTACAATAATACATGGCTATTAAAATTCTATCATCATAATTTAGGCATTCTAGTAATTTAAATAAATCTATATTTGAGTCTACTTCTATAAATACATCTTCATCATTGATAAAATTTTCAACTTCTATTTCCTCATAAGAGGAAACGTAGTTTCCTTTTTTTCTTAACATTTTATTACAATTATTAATCAATATTCTTGTTATCCAACTGTTGAACTTTTCAATTTCTCTTAATTGCCATAAGTTTTTATACACATGTAAGTATGTTTCTTGAACAGCATCTTTTACATCATCTTCTAAAAAGAGTCTAGACTTAGCTATTATATACAATTTTCGTTCGGTAATTTTTATTATTTCGGTAAAAGCATCTATATTTCCGTCCTTTAGCTCGTTTTATTATTTCATCCATAAGTAAATCTCCTCTCATATATATAGATCATGTTTTTTGAAAATTTGTTGCATAATTTATTTAATTATATCATGTTTATCTGAAAAAAGGTAATAAGCAAAATATATCCTATGAACTTGGAACACATCTTTCATGTCCCGTTCAAAGGATATATTTTAATTAGTTGATGGTATTTTTATTTTATTAAATCTTTAATTACTTCTCCTGCAATTATCATACCAACAACAGAAGGTACAAAAGAAATACTACCAGGTATCTGTCTTCTTGTAGTACATTTTCTAACAGTTCCTTTTGGACATACACAACAATTTTTGCAGTTTGAACTATCATCTTCAATTGGTGTTAAAGGTTCTTCTTTAGAATATACTATTTTTAAGCTATTAATACTACGTTTTTTTAATTCTCTTCTCATTACTCTTGCAAGTGGGCACATTGAAGTTGAACGTATATCAGCAACTTCAAACATTGTTGCATCAAGTTTGTTTCCTGCTCCCATACTAGAAATAATAGGTATGCTTCTTTTTTTAGCTTCTTCAATTAGTACTAACTTTGAAGATACAGTGTCAATAGCATCTACTATATAGTCATAATCATCAAATATTAGATCATTAACATTTTCTTTGCTTAAAAAGCTGTCTAACGTAATTACCTCTGCTTGTGGATTTATATCTAATATTCTTTCTTTCATTGCATCAACTTTTTTTATTCCAACTGTTTTGGTTGTAGCATGAATTTGTCTATTTATATTTGTTAAACAGATTTTATCATCATCTATTAACACGAATTTCCCTACACCGGATCTAGCAAGACCTTCTGCCGTATATGATCCAACTCCGCCTATACCAAATATTGCAACTTTAACTTTACTTAAATTAAGTAAAGCATCTTTTCCTATTAATAATTCTGTTCTTGAAAATTTATGTAACATATATACCACCTATACTGTTTTAAAAAACATATATATTATACAATAAAAATTTCAAAAAAACAATATAGAAATGCAACATAGATAAAATTTGAAAAAATTGGTAATATATGTTGAATATTGTTATTAATATTGATATAATCAATACACAAAATATGGTATTTATTTAATAAAAAAGAGAGGATTTATTATGAAAAGAATAATATTGAAAAAGGGCTTATCATTAATATCTATTATGTTGATAGTGGTAATATTTGTAATACTTTTGACTGCACTAGTTATATATAATATAAATACACCTCAAATGAAGTTTAATATTGCAATGGGGTCATTAATTAGGGAAATAAACAACATTGAGTCTAACACTGAAATAAGAAAAATTATTTCTTCTGCAAATAAAAATGCTTTTGAAATTAACTCTCAAATATCAATGCAGTTTAATCCTGTAAATACTGAGGTAGAGGAATTAAACAATATTAAAGATATTTTGAATAATTCAAAACTAAATATAAACATGGTTATAGATCAAAAAAATGATTATGCACATTCTAATCTAGTGTATAATTATAATAATGAGAAAGCTATGGATGTATCTGTGTATTCGAATTATGGTAAAAATTATTTGTATTTAAAAGATATATTTGAAAAATATATTGTTATAGATAATATAGAGGGTAATTCTGATTATACCAGTACTAATATATTTTTAAAGCAAGATTATAGTTATATACAAAAAGTTATTTCTAAGTCATTTGCTAGATTCTATAAGAAAAAATATGTTATATCTGAAAATGAAGTGTTGAATGACTATAATAAACAAATAAATACAACTAAAACATCTTTACTAATAGGACAAATGGTTAATGATGGATTATTAGAATATATTTTAAGAGATATAATGAAAGATAGTAAGTGTGTAAACATACTTATAAATATGATTAACAATCCAGACTATGCTACAAAAGATGAAATAAATACTTATTTAATTGAAATGATAGATAATGTAAGAAAAAACACAAAAATTGATGAGAAAATCTCTGTCTATACTAGCGGTGCATTTAATAAAATATTAAAGTATGAACTATATTTTTCAGAGACTGATAAAATAGAATATTCTAAAGTCAAATCAGATGAATATGATTCAAATATTTCTTATGAACAAAGTAATAATAAAATTATAGAAATAAAAATGAAAAATACAAAAAAGGATAATTACAATATTGATGTTGTTTTTGGTATTTCAGGATCAAAATTAAATATAAATGGTATTATATCAGATAAAAATACTGACATAAAGTATACATATTATCTACCACAAGACAGTGCTTTAGTTTATGATAGTGGTAAAATAGAAGGTACATATAAACATAATTACGAAGTTTTAGAAAAAGATAAAAGATATAAAGATAATTTGGAATTTGGCATATCAAATAAATATATTGGATCTTTTACTTTAAACATAAGTAGTGAGTTAGGTTTGTTAGGAAAATCTACTGAAACTCCAAGTTTTTCATATATAGTAAATGCTAGTGAATTAGATGAATATGATACAGATAAAATAATTGATAACATATATAAAAAATATCCTAATTTGGTTAGTTTGCTAAATACTTTTTATTCTCTTACAGGTACAAAGATTATATAACAAAAAGACTTCAGGTTATTCCTGAAGTCTTTTCTCAAGTAATTTTTCTAAAATTTGTACTGCATTAGTGGCGGCTCCTTTTCTGATGTTGTCTGCTACAATCCATAAATTAACTCCACTTTTAACGCTATAGTCTCTTCTAATTCTACCAACAAAAACCTCATCTTTTCCATCGACAAACGTATTAATCGGATATATTTTTCTTGAAGGATCATCTAATACCACTACAGATTCACTATTTGATAAATTCTGTTTTAAATCTAAAATATCATACTCATTTTCAAATTCAACATTAACACTTTCACTATGGCAATTGAGTACAGGTACTCTTACTGTGGTAGCTGTAATTGCTAGATTAGGTAAATGCATTATTTTTCTGGTTTCTTCAATCATTTTCATTTCTTCTTTTGTGTAATCATTTTCTAAAAATATATCAATATGAGGAAGACAATTATTAGATATTACATATGGAAAATAAATTGGATCGCCACCGTTACCGGTTTCCACTAAATCTTTTACGCCTTTTTGTCCTGCTCCAGATACCGCTTGATATGTAGAATATATAACTCGTTTTAAGAGGTATTTATCATGAAGAGGTTTTAGAGCAACTACTGCTTGAATGGTAGAACAATTTGGATTTGCAATAATTCCTTCATTTTGCCAAGCATCATCTAAGTTTACTTCTGGTACAACAAGAGGAACGTTATCTTTCATTCTAAAACAACTACTATTATCAATAACTATCGTGCCAGCATTAGCAGCAATAGGAGCGAATTTTTCACTTGTTTTTGCACCAGCGGAAAATAGAGCATAGTCAAAATGCTGGTTAGTAAAGGATTCTTCATTAAGCTCCTGAACTATATAATTTTTTTCCATAAAAGTTATTTCTTTGCCTTTTGATCTTTCGGAAGCAAATAACACATATTCATCAATATTTAAATTTTTTTCTTCTAGAACTTTTAAGAAAGTTTTGCCAACAAGTCCAGTAGCTCCAACAATTGCACAGGAAATCATAAATACCACCTCAAAATAAATTAATATATATTCTTATATATATTCATAATATGTTTTTCAATAAAAAATAGAATAAATAAAATTATTATTTGTACAAAATATTAAATTACCATTTTGTGAATATAATTTATTGAGTAAATTCATAGGAGGTGTATAATGTTACTTGACTTTATAAAGATGGAAGGAGCAGGGAACGACTATATTTATTTTAACCTTATAGCTGATAATACAAATGAAGATATTATTATTCAAAATATTGAAAAATTATGTGATAGACATTTTGGAATAGGTTCAGATGGAGTAGTATTTGTTTTAAAATCAGATATTTCTGACTTTAAAATGCGTATGTTTAATTCAGATGCTAGTGAAGCAAGTATGTGTGGAAATGCAATTAGATGTGTAGCAAAATATGTATATGAAAATAAATATATAGATAAAGAAAATTTTAGTATTGAAACTTTAAGTGGTGCTAAAAATATAAGTCTTGAAGTTTTAAATAAAGAAGTAATTAATGTTTTAGTGGATATGGGAAATCCAGAAATCAAATCAGAGTTAATACCTGTAATTTCAAATGAGCCTACTTTTATAAATAAATCAATATATTTAGATGGGGTGGAATATAGAGTTACATGTGTATCAATGGGAAATCCACATGCTGTTATCTTTGTTGATAATGTTGATAACATAGATATAGAAAGTTTGGGACCAAGATTTGAAAAAAATAGTATATTTCCAAGGCGAACTAATACTGAATTTGTTCAATTTTTAGATGAAAAGAGTATTAAAATGAGAGTATGGGAAAGGGGAAGTGGAGAAACCCTTGCATGTGGAACAGGAGCCTGTGCATGTGTAGTAGCTGCTGTTTTAAATGATGTGTTTAAAAAAGATCAGAAAATAAAAGTAATATTGAAGGGAGGAACATTAGAAATAACTTATTTATCTAGTGAAAAAGTAATTATGAGTGGACCTGCAAGAGTTTGTTTTACAGGTAAAATAGAGATATAAAAAAATAGTAGCCAGAAAAAAGGCTACTATCACTCACCTAAAGTAAGTCATAAAGAAATAAAAATTTCCTAATATAATATACGACACTATGTATTAAAATAAAAAATAAAATAATAAAAAATCATATACTATATTGATAATAGTATATGGTTTTTTAAAAATATTATACGTTGTTTTTAAAAAAATATTTTTTTATGGATGTACCAATTTATAAAGTATATCTGGATTGTTTCCTATTGAATACATTGAAGTACAATAGTCAACAAAATATATAGCAATTAGTAAAAGTGCCAATTTTTTTGAAAAATTTTGAGGAAGTATATGTATGATTTTAAGTAATATAGGTTGTATTAAAAAAAGATATATACAAGCAAATACTCCCCAGCCCATAGCTATTGGTAAAGTAGTATAGTTAAGTACTTCTAAAAATTGTCCGTTATAATTCCACATTTCCATATTAAAAATATATCTTAGAAATAGACCTGATAAAAGTTCAAAACAGCCTAAAACTAGAGAAGAGGAGATAAATACATAAATAATTTCATATTTATTTCTCTTTGGTATTCCAACTATAATATATAAAAGAAGGGCTCCTATTCCATATATTGTGCAAAGAGGACTATAAGTCATGCCTCTATCTACGAATTTTCCTGTAAATGAGTAGACATATCCAATTTCTATAAGCCAACCTAAAAATGAAGCTAATATAAATATGTAAATAGAATCAATAATATTTATTTTTCTTTTTTTTATATACCTATACAAAACTAGCTCATTCATATATTTCACTTCCATTCAATTGTGTCAAAATATTCGGGTATACTAGTTGATACTATAATTTTATTTAAATAATTTAATTTATAATTGGTAGGAAAATTGAAAGTATACTTGTATGCAAAAAGCATTTGTTTATACATTCCAAACTTTTCATTTATACTGTTTATTCCGTATTTACTATCACCTATAATAGGATGACCTATGTACGATAAATGTGCTCTTATTTGATGAGTCTTACCGGTATGGATTTTAACATTTAACTTAGCAATGTCTAGTTTTAAATCCTTCTTTAAGACTGTATATTCAGTAATTATATTTTTGCTACCGTTGATTTCAGTATTAAAAACCTTTGAAATTCCTGTTTTGCTATCTTTTAAAATATATGCCTTTAATATCTCATTATTTTTAGCAAACTTTGTATTTGATACGTACGCAATATAATCTTTTGAAATATAGTTTTGCTTAAAGCCTTCTAAAAGTTCTAGGTGAGCATCACTATTTTTTGAAAAAATAACTAGTCCAGCAGTATTGCGATCTAATCTATGACATATCTTTATACTATTAATAATATTTAATCCTTTATCTTTTATTACTAAGTCTTCAAAAGTTGGTTCGATTATATCTATTTCATTTAAATCATCACTTGATTGTTCATTATTAGACAATATTCCTTGCGGTTTATATGCAACAATTATATTATCATCTTCATATTCATACTGTACTACTTTAGGTAGTTTAAAGAGGATATTATCAGATATATATACTTCTAGAGTATCTCCTTCTTTTATATCCACATCTTTATTTATCTTAGTACCATTTAAACGAATATCTTTATTTCTTAAAGCTTTGTACACAGTTGAATTAGATAGACTTTTAAAAGCATAAGTTAAATATTTAATCACAGTATTATTATTCTTTTTTATATTTTTCACGACAAATTTCTTCATAAATATATTATACAAACTTTTTAGATAAATTGCAATAATTTTGTTGATTTTTAAACCTCATTGAGATATAATTATGAATACTATCTGGGTTTTAATGGCAAACTATGAAAAATGCCTAATTTTTTATGCATGAATAGAATAATATATATAATATAAGGACGGGATAATATATGATACAAGAAACACTTAAATTGTTGGAAATTAGTGGTGCAAAAGAAATAAATGAATCTATAAATATGGAAGAGTTAGATCAAGTAAGGGTTAAATACTTAGGAAAAAAAGGGGAACTAACAAATGTTTTAAAATCTCTATCTAATCTATCGCAAGAGCAAAGACCAGTAGTTGGTAGTTTGGCAAATGAGTTAAGAGAAAAGTTAGAAGACCTTATTGAAAAAAAAGGACATATGTTAAAAAATATTGAAATAGATAATAAGCTTAAAAATGAAAAGATTGATATTTCAATTTCTAAAAACATTTCAAAAGCATATGGACATAGTCATCCATTTACTATTGTATTGGATGATATTAAAGAAATATTTATGGGTATGGGATATTCTATTGCTGAAGGTCCTGAAATTGAATATACTAAGTTTAATTTTGATGCGTTAAATACACCTGCAGATCATCCTGCAAGAGATTTACAAGATACCCTATACATAACTGATGATATAATTTTAAGAACTCAGACTTCACCAGTGCAAGTAAGAGCTATGTTAAATGGTAAACCACCAATTAAAATAATAGCTCCTGGTAAGGTATATAGATCTGATAGTGTTGATGCTACACATTCACCTATGTTTCATCAAATAGAAGGGTTAGTTGTAGATAAAAATATATCTATGGCAGATTTAAAAGGAACATTAGAAATGTTTGCTAGAAGCTACTTTGGAGAAAAGACTAACATACGTCTAAGACCACATCATTTTCCATTTACAGAACCAAGTGCAGAAGTTGATGTTACTTGTTTTGTTTGTGGTGGAAGCGGTTGTAGAGTATGTAAAAATGAAGGATATATCGAAATATTAGGAGCAGGTATGGTTCATCCTAATGTGCTTAAAGCTGGCGGTATTGACCCTGAAGTATATAGTGGTTTTGCTTTTGGAATGGGACTAGAAAGAATAGCTATGATAAAATTTGATATAAGCGATCTAAGAAACTTATATGAAAACGATATTAGATTTTTAGAGCAGTTTTAAGTGGGGTAATTTTATGAATGTATCATTAAATTGGTTGAAAGAATACGTTGATTTAGATGAAAATATATCAGTTAAAGAGGTTATAGATAGACTTACAATGACTGGTAGTAAAGTTGAAAAGATAGAAAAATTTGGAGAAAAGACTGAAAAGGTTTATACAGCAAGAGTAGAAAAAATAACACCTCACTCAGAAGATAATAAATTATTCATAATTGATATTAGTTTTGGAGATTCAAAATGTAGTGCGGTTGCAAAAATTCCTGATATTGAAGTAGGAGATATAATACCAGTAGCACTTCCAGGTGCAAAGGTTATTGGAAAAGAAATAAAAGTTGGTGAAGTAAAGGGAATAAAATCAAGTTGTATGGTATGCCATATTCTTGATCTTGGACTAAGTCAAAAAGATTTTCCATGGGTAAAACCTTCAGGACTTATATCTTTTCCAAAAGATATAGGACTTGGTAAGGATATAAATGAGGTTTTAGGTTTAGGAGATTATATAATAGAATTTGAGATAACTCCTAATAGACCTGATTGTTTATCTGTTGAAGGAATAGCAAGAGAATTAGCTGTTACATTTAATAAACCTTGCAAAAAACTGTTTCAAGATATTAAGCCTGAATTTATAAATGTTAATAAAGTTGATACTCTAGATGTTAAAATTGATAGTAAAAATTGCAATAGATATATGTTAAGTGTAGTTGATAATATAGAGGTTAAAGAGTCTCCCTATGAAATTCAACTTAAACTAATAAAATCAGGAATAAAACCAATAAACAATATAGTGGATATAACTAACTATGTGATGCTAGAACTAGGGCAGCCTATGCATGCATTTGATTATGCGAAAGTAAATGGTGGCATAATTGTAAGAGAAGCAAAATCAGGTGAGGTAATAGAAACCCTAGATTCACAAACAAGAAAATTAACTGATAAAAACTTGGTTATTGCAGATTATGATAAACCAATTGCAATAGCAGGTGTAATGGGTGGTCTAGAATCATCAATTACTAAAAATACTACAAAAATAGTAATTGAATCTGCAAATTTTGTAAGAGGCAGTATTAGAAATACTTCTAGATCTCAGTATGTGCGTACAGATGCATCTGCTAAATATGAAAAGGGCTTAGCGCCTGAACTTACTGCTTACGCTTTAAATAGAGTACATAGTTTACTTAGAGATATTTTGGGTGTAAATGCTAGTGCAGAAATTGTAGATGTATATCCAAATGTTCAAAGTGTAAATACTATTAATTTAGATTATAATAAAATAAATAATATAATAGGTGAAGAATTAGATAAACAAAGTATAGTAAAAATATTAGAAGATTTATCTATTAAAGTAGAAAATGATGTAGCCCATGTTCCATATTATAGGCAAGATGTTGAAATTGCACATGATATAGCTGAAGAAATAGCGAGAATATATGGCTATGATAAGTTAAACTCTAAACTTCCTGATACTTCACTTACTTTTGGTTCTAAAAATAAAGAGCAAAAATTGGAAGATAAAATTAAAACAATATCGCTTGCAAATGGTTATAGTGAAATATATACATATACATTCTTTAGTAAGGAACTTTTAGACAGAATGGAAATAGCAAAGGATAGTCCTTTAAGAGATTGTATAAAAATAACTAATCCGTTAAGTCAAGAGTTTGAATATATGAGAACAACTACTATGCCACTTATGTTAGAGGCATTGGAAAGAAACTATACTAAGAAAAATATAGATGTAAAACTATTTGAGTTAGGTAAGATCTTTTTAGGAAATGATAATATAAAAAAAGGTGACTTAGGATCAGAAAAGCAAGTACTAACATTAGGAATGTATAATACAAGTGACAATGTAGATTTTTATAGTATTAAAGAAGTTGTAGAAAACATACTAAACTACTTTAAAGTACTAGAAAATGACTATGATATTAAAAGATATACTGAGAACATTGTATATCATCCTGGCGCAAGTGCTAAAATCACAATAGGTGAAGATGTAATAGCTTTATTTGGTAAATTATCTCCTAAAGTTGTTAAAAACTATATATTACCAGAAAATACATACATTGCTGAAATATATTTTGAAAATATAGTAAAATATGCAAAAGGGGAAGTGAAATTCGTAGAATTACCTAAATATCCTGCAGTTGATAGAGATATAGCTTTTATAATAGATGAAGATGTTTTAGCATATGATATACAAAAAGTAATCAAAAGTGTTAATCCAAATATAATTGAAAAAATTGAATTATTTGACGTATATGAGGGTGAACAAATTGAAAAGGGTAAAAAGAGTATGGCATATAGAGTAAAACTTCGTTTAAGAGAAAAAACATTAGAAGAAGCTGAAATTGTTAGTGTAATGGATAGCATTGTTTCAAAACTTGAGAGTGAGTTTAAAGTAGTGTTTAGAAAGTAGTAGTTCATATTTTTATATTAAAAAATTAAGGAAACTGATAGAAAAGTACATGTTACTTTATATCAGTTTCTTTTTATATTGAAATTTTAAAAAATTTTAACTTTTTTTATAAAAACTATTGCATTTTTTAAAATTATATACTAAAATGGTAACGTAGTGGTACAAAGTGGAGTAAAGTGGTAAAGAAATGGGGTGAGTTTTAAATGTTATTAGGTGAATATAATCATAACTTAGATGAAAAAGGTAGAGTTAGTGTACCTTCTAAATTTAGAGATGATTTAGGAGCCTCATTTATAGTAACAAAAGGATTAGACAATTGCCTATTTGCTTACTCAAAAGAAGAATGGCAAACATTTGAAACAAAACTAAAAGCCCTACCACTCACTAATATAAACGCACGTAACTTTATTCGTTTTTTCTTTGCAGGAGCTACTGAATGTGAAATAGACAAACAAGGAAGAATAAACATACCACAAAACTTAAGAGAATACGCTGGACTTAAAAAAGATTTAACTATAATTGGTGTATCTACAAGAGTTGAAATATGGGATAAGGAAAAGTGGGAAAACTATACTGGTCCAGATAATATGGACGTTGACGAAATAGCTAGTCAAATGTCTAATTTAGGCATTTAGATATAATACAAAAGATTTTTAAGCAAACTAATGATAAATAGTAAATAAACAAAAGATAAAAATTATAAATAACAAAAGAAATACAAAAGAAAATTTATAAGCATACAAAAGTTATAAATATTAATAAGATATTAATCCATACATAAGAATAAAAGATTACAATAACAAAAGATTTTTAAATAAACAAAAGATAAAATTTTTAATAAACAAAAGATAAAATAAAATAGTAAAAAATAATTTAATTATGGTGTATATATGGAATTTAAACATAAACCAGTATTACTAGATGAGTGTATAGAAGGACTTAATATATTACCTAATAAAGTTTATGTGGACGGTACCCTTGGTGGTGGTGGTCATTCTCTTGAAATCTTAAAAAGATTAGATGAGTCAGGTAAACTTATAGGTATTGATAGGGATAAGCAAGCAATAGCTGCTGCAACTAAAAAATTAGAACAATTTAAAAACTTTGTAGCGGTACATGATAATCATAGTAATATTTTGAAAGTATTAGAAAAATTGAATATACCAAAAGTTGATGGAATACTTCTTGATTTAGGTGTTTCTTCATATCAATTGGATGAACCTGAAAGAGGGTTTAGCTATATGAATGATGCTAGATTAGATATGAGAATGAATCAAGAAGATAGTTTTAGTGCTTTTGATATAGTAAATAAATATAGTGAAGAAAAATTAGCAGATATATTTTATGAATATGGTGAAGAAAGATATTCAAGACAAATTGCAAGAGCTATTGTACAAAAAAGACAAAGTTATGCAATTAATACAACTTTTGAATTAGTTGATATTATAAAAAGTGCTATGCCGAGAAAAGCACTTGTAGAAAAACAACATCCAGCAAAAAGAGTATTTCAAGCTATAAGAATAGAAGTAAATGATGAACTTAATAAATTAAAACAAACAATAATTGATTCAATAAATTCACTTAATAAAGATGGAAGACTCTTGATTATTACGTTCCATTCTTTAGAGGATAAAATAGTAAAACATACATACGAAATGATGGAGGGTAGATGTACTTGTCCTAGTGATTTTCCAGTGTGTATTTGTAACTATATGTCTTATGGAAAGATATTAACTAAAAAACCAATTATATCTAATAGTAATGAATTAGGTGAAAATCATAGAGCAAGAAGTGCAAAATTAAGAATATTTGAGAAAAATTAAGATTGAAAAGAAAGGAGTATGAACTTAATGGTAGCTGAAAAAAATTATTACGACTATAATTATGAAAATGGTAGTGCAGTTCGTAAAGCTAAACCTGAGTACAAAAAAAGTAATTTAAGAAGAGACTATACTGTAGTTCAAACTCCCAAAAAACATATAAGTACAAAAACTAAAGCAAAAACAGTTATATGGATTGTATCTATGTTTGTCGTTTTTTTAGTAGTAACATATAGATTTAACCTTATAAATGAAAAAAATCTTAAAGTACAAAATTTGAAAAAAGATTTAACTTCTGCTCAATCTATACTTGCAAGTTCACAAATAGAAGTTGAACAAAGTGTAGATATAAATCAAGTTGAAGCTTATGCAAAGCAAAAATTAGGTATGCAAAAGCCAGATAAAAATCAAATAATATATGTTGATAATTCAAATAGTGAAATTGTACAAAATGAAGCAAGTACTACAGTAGTAGACAAAGTTATAGATAAAATAAAACAAGTAATAAATCAAATATTTTAGGAATAACCAAACCAAATTGTTAGTAAGATGTAGTATACTAAAAATTTGATGTGGTTATTTTTTCTTGAGAGGATGAAATTTATGGCATATATGAATTTAAAGAATAAAAAAAGGATAGTGTTGGCTTTAATAGGTTGTTTAATATTAGTTACATATTTGTTAGCACGATTAGTATATATACAAGTTGTAAAATCAGATCACTATATACAAATGGCCTATGATCAACAAACAAGAGAAAGAAAAGTAACCCCAAAAAGAGGAACTATTTATGACGCTACAGGACAAAAAGTTATAGCTCAAAGTATATCGGTAAGTGTAATAAATGCTGTCCCATCGAATGTTGAAAAAAAAGATGAGGTAGCGACTAAACTTTCTGAAATACTTGGAATTTCAAAAGATGATATATTAGCAAAATTGAATAGAAGTTCTTCAATGGAAGTAATTGCTAGTAAAGTTGATAAAGAAAAATCAGCTCTTGTACTTAAATATATAAGTGAGGCTAAGATAAAAGGAATAAGAGTAGATGAAGATACTAAAAGAATATATCCGTATTCAGATTTGTTAGCACAAGTATTAGGTTTTGTTGGAACAGATAATCAAGGGCTTTCAGGTATTGAAGCATATTATGATGAAGAATTAAAAGGTGTTGCTGGAAAAATAGTTGGAAGTACAGATGTTAAAGGAAGAGAGACCCCGTTTACAAATGAACAATATGTTGCACCAATTGATGGAAAAGATGTAGTCTTAACAATTGATGCTACAATACAAAGTATAACAGAAAAATATTTAAAGAAGGCATACAAAGAAAATATATGCCAGTATGCAACAGCTATTGTCTTAAGACCAAAAACTGGTGAAGTTCTTGCAATGTCAACAATGCCAAATTTTGATCCTAATAGTCCATTTACGCCTACATCTGAGGAGGTAAAGCAAAAATGGGATACAATGACAAAGGAAGAAAAAAATAATGCACTTCAAGATATGTGGAGGAATAAAGCGATATCAAATACAGCAGAACCAGGATCTACATTTAAGATAGTAACTGCTACAGCTGCACTTGAAGAAAATATAGTAGAAATGGATACACCTGGAGAATTTAGTTGTACTGGAAGTATGAAAATAGGTACATGGACCATTAAATGTTGGAGATATCCAAGAACACACGGCAGTGAATCTTTAAGAGATGGAATAATGAATTCATGCAATCCTGTATTCATGCAAGTATCACAAAGAGTAGGAATAGATCAATACTATAAATATTTAGAAGCATTTAATTTAAATTCTAAAACTGGAATAGATTTGCCAGGTGAAGCTACAGGTATATTGCATAGTCAAAAATCAATGACAGCAGTTGATCTTGCCACTACATCTTTTGGTCAAACGTTCCAGATAACTGCACTACAAACTGCTGTAAATTATGCAGCTGTTGCAAATGGTGGTTACCTTATAAGACCATATGTTGTAAAAGAAGTAAAGAGTGAAGATGGAAGTTTTGAAAAAGCAACAGAATCACAAGTTGTAAAACAAATAATGTCTAAATCAAGTGCTGATGCTATACTTAGTGCTTTAGAAGATACAGTAAAAACCGGTACTGGTAAAGCAGCGCAAATAAAAGGATACAGAGTGGCAGGAAAAACAGGTACTGCTGAAGAAGGAAGAGGAGCTGCTTCAACATATATGGCATCATTTGCAGGTATTGCGCCAGTTAATAATCCTGAGCTTGTAGTATTAGTAACAATATATGATCCAAAAGGGCCACTAGGTCACCAAGGAAGTACAATTTGTGCACCCGTTGTTTCTTCAATAATGGATGAAACATTGAGATATCTTGATATTCAACCAGACTATACTTTAGAAACTAACAATATTAAGGAAAAAGTAATACCAAATCTTGTTGGGAAAACAGTAAATGAAGCAAATACCCTACTTTCTGAACAAGGATTTAAAATGTCAGTTGAGGGAGAATATAAGGGTGACGAAATAGTAAAAGATCAAATACCTAAGGTTGGAGCTAGTCTTATGGAGGAATCAACAGTTAGGTTATACATAACTGATGAAGCAAAACAAACAGTTACAGTTCCAGATATAAGGAGTATGACAACAGAAAAAGCTATTTCATCACTTAAGAAAAATGATCTAAATATAAGGATAGTTGGATCAGGATATGTACTTACACAAGATCCATCACCTGGTAGTGTAATAGAAAAAGGATCAATTGTAACAATTAAATGTGTGGACACAATTGATTTACCATAAAAATAGTTTACAAATGTTTAAAATGTGATATAATTATATTAATTTTGGAAGGGGAGAGCAAATTATGCTTTTACAATATTTAGTTGAAAATGTAGATAGTGTTAAGGTTATAGGAAATACAAACGTTGAAGTAAATAAGATAGAATATGATTCCAAGAAAATAGGAAAATCTGATATTTTTGTAGCTATTAAAGGTTATGAAAATGACGGAAATGAATATATAAAAGAGGCTATTTTATCAGGTGCTATTGCTATAATTTTAGAAAAAGAAGATATATATATTATTGATGAATTAAAAGAATATTCTGATGTAGTAACCTTTGTTGAAGTGGAAAATGCAAGAATAGCACTAGCTAAACTTGCAGCAGTGTACTACGATTTTCCTGCAAGAAAATTAAAACTTATAGGTGTAACTGGTACAAAAGGTAAAACAACTACAGTATATATGATAAGAGATATATTACTAGCATCTGGCAAGAAAACAGGGATGATAGGAACAATATATAATACTTATGGTGATGTTAAAATCGAATCTAGTAGAACATCTCCAGAATCTCTAGATTTACACAAATTGTTAAAAGAGATGGTAGATAGTGGCGTTGAGTATGTTGTTATGGAAGTGAGCTCTCATGCATTAGAACTTAACAGAGTTTACGGTCTTAAGTTTGTTATAAGTGTGTTTACTAATTTATCACAGGATCATCTAGATTTTCATGGCACTATGGATAATTATCTACAAGCAAAGGCAAAGTTATTTAAAATATCTGATTTTGCCCTAATAAATGGAGACGATATATATGCGCCAAAATTGATTAAAATGATCGAAACTAAAAGTGCAACTTTTGGTTTGGATAATGCAGTTAATTTAACTGCAACAGATATAAAAATAAATTCTGGATATGTTGAGTTTAAGATGTATATAAATAAGATGCTTCAAACTGTACGTGTAAATATACCTGGTAGATATACAGTATATAACGCGCTTGCAGCAATAGGTGTTTGTAGTATGCTAAATTCACAATTAGACTCTATACTACTTGCTTTATCAAATATATGTGTTCCAGGAAGAAGTGAAATAGTAAATGTAGGTAAAACGTTCACTATTATGATAGATTATGCACATACACCTTCAAGTCTAGAAGCAATACTTGCAGCTACTAAAAAACATGCAAAAGGCAGAATAATTTGTGTGTTTGGTTGCGGCGGCAACAGAGATACAACAAAAAGAGCTATGATGGGCGAAGTATCAGGAAGACTTGCTGATTTTACAGTTATAACTACAGATAATCCAAGGAATGAAGAACCAAGACAAATTATGGGTCAAATAGAAGAAGGCATGAAAAAAACAAAAGGTTTGTTTAAGAGTATAGAAAATAGAAAAGAAGCAATTAAATTTGCTATGCGAATTGCATGGAAAAACGATATAATAATTCTTGCAGGTAAAGGACATGAAACTTATCAAGTATTAAAGAATAATAAAAAAATTCATTTTGATGAAAGAGAAGTGGTAAAACAACTTGCAGAAGAAATGCCAGATAAAAATATAGAGACAAACGTATTAAATTAGATATAAGGAGTAAAAGATGAGTACACAAATGTTAAATTTATTATTAGGTTTTTTAGTGACATTTGTTTTAGGAGTTATAGCTATTCCTAGATTAAAAAAGCTAAAAGTAGGTCAAATAGTAAGAGATGATGGCCCAAAGGAGCATTTAAAAAAGACAGGAACTCCTACTATGGGAGGTATAACAATAGTTTTATCACTTGTTATACTACTTGGAATAAATGCATTCAAAATGCCAATTTTAGTACTGCCAATAATAGCCGTACTTGGTTTTGGATTTGTTGGATTTATGGACGATTACAAAAAATTGGTTTTAAAGAGTCCAAAAGGTTTATCACCTATGAAGAAAATATTAGGTATATTTTTAGTAACAGCTATATTTATAATATTATATATAAATGTATTTGATCTTGGAACAGATATAATAATACCTATTTTAAATCAACCATACACTTTATCGTTAGGAGCATTTGTATTATTTACGTCGTTTATACTACTTGCTACAAGTAATGCAGTAAATTTAACAGATGGATTAGATGGTCTTGCTTCAGGAGTAGTAGCAATAATAATGACATTTTTTACGCTAGTTGCTATTAAAAACCAAAATGCAGAAATGGTTGTCTTTGGTGCTTTAACGGCAGGTACTTGTCTTGCATTTTTATTATTTAATTCACATCCTGCAAAAGTATTTATGGGGGATACCGGTTCTTTAGCACTTGGTGGAGCAATTGCAGCTATTGCAATAATACTAAAAATGCCTTTATACTTAGCAATAGTAGCAATAGTATGTATATTAGATACGATTTCTGTTATATTACAGGTAGGATATTTCAAATTAACAAAAGGAAAAAGATTATTTAAAATGGCACCTTTTCATCATCATATGGAATTATGTGGCATAAAAGAAACAAAAGTTGTTTTAGTATTTTGGTTAGTTACTTTAATAGCGTGTGCTATAGCTTACGTTATATAATTTCATATAGAGGTTGTTAAATGGAAAATAGAAAAATAATTGATAAATTAAAGATTACAAATACGGAAGGCAAAAATCAAATGGATTTTTTGCTTTTTTCCACAATATTAATACTATTATGCTTAGGGCTTATAATGGTAGCGTCTGCAAGTTCATACTATGCTCTTAGTTCATTCGGAAATAGTAATTATTTCTTAGTAAGACAACTTGAATTTGCAGCTGTTGGAGTTATAGCAATGATAATAATATCAAATATTGACTACAATATTTACAAAAAGTTTAGTTATATTGGATTTGCTTTTGCAGTGTTGCTTATGATTTCAGTTTTAATACCTGGTATTGGTCAAGAAAGAAATGGTGCTACTAGATGGCTTGGTTTTGGTGCATTTACATTTCAGCCTTCTGAGTTTATGAAGATTGCTCTGGTTATGGCTACTGCTACATATATAGCAATAAATTATAGGAAGACTGCAACACTTAAAGGGTACTTTGTGCCAATAGGTATGTTAGTTTTAGTTATGGGGATAATGTTCTTGCAAAATCACCTAAGTGGAGCAGTTATAATGATTGTAGCAAGTGCCTCTATAATATTTGCTAGCGGTATAAAAATAAAGGCAAAGTACGTTATAATAGGTTCATTTGTAATGGCACTTATGGTGGCAGGATTTTTAATTGCTGAACCATTTAGAATAAATAGGCTTGTAGCTTTTATGAACCCCGAACAAGATATACTTGGAGATAACTATCAGGCAGTTCAGAGTCTTTATGCTATAGGATCAGGTCATATATTTGGTATGGGTCTTGGTCAAAGTAGACAAAAATATTTATGGCTTCCAGAAGCTCAAAATGACTTCATATTTTCAGTTCTAGGTGAAGAATTAGGTCTTGTTGGAACAGTAGGAGTATTAGGTATATTTACTTTTTTTATATATAGGGGATATTTAACTGCACTTAGATGCCAAGACATGTATGGATCATTAATTGCAACTGGTATAACTAGTGTATTTGCAATTCAAATCCTTGTTAATATTGCCGTTGTAACATGTTCTATGCCAGTTACAGGTATGCCTTTACCATTTTTTAGTTATGGTGGTACAGCACTACTTATAAATTTATGTGCAATGGGTGTATTGTTAAATGTATCTAAAAGGAGCAAATTATAAAGTCAATATAAAATAAATATATTAGGAGATTTTTTATGAAGGTTATCATAGCATGTGCAGGTACTGGTGGACATATAAACCCTGGAATTGCAATAGCAAATATTATAAAACAAAAAGAGCCTGATTCAGATATTTTGTTTATTGGTACTAAATTAGGTCTTGAAAACGAACTTGTTACAAAAGCAGGATATAAGATAGTTCATATTAGGACTGGTAAATTACTAAGATCATTAAAGCATATCGGAAAAAATCTAATGGCTGTAGTTGATACTTTTAGAGGTATTTCTGATGCAAAAAAAATAATAAAAGAATTTTCACCAGACGTAGTAGTAGGTACTGGTGGGTATATTTGCGGTCCAGTTATGTTAGCCGCAAAGTCTCTTAAAATACCATATTTATTACATGAGTCAAATGCATATCCGGGAATTACTGTAAAACTACTTTCAAATAAGGCTTCTATAATGATGGTTGGTTTTGAGGATGCTAAAAAAAGGCTTAAAAATCAAAATAACATCGTTGTTACAGGTAATCCTACTAAATTTAGTGAAACAGATATGTTTAATTTAGACAAAGATGAGTGTAAAAATGATCTTAAACTTAGTGATGATAAAATAGGAGAAAATAAAAAGATAATTTTGGTCACTGGAGGTAGTCAGGGTGCGATAAAAATAAATGAAACGGTTATAAATATGATATGTAAATATCATGATGACGGTATTTTTGTTGTACTTGCTTCAGGGCATAAAAATTATGAGAATTTACTTAATAATATAAGTATTAAACAAAAAGAATATAATATAGATTTAAGAAAATATATAAGAGTAGATAGATATATTTATAATATGGAAAAGATGTATAAAGTTTGTGATTTATGCATAACTAGAGCCGGGGCAATGACAATAACAGAGCATTCTATTGCGTCGAAAGCATCAATATTAATACCTTTACCATATGCTACAGAAAATCACCAACTATATAATGCTCAGGTTCTAGAAAAGCTTGGAGCTGCTAAAGTCATTATTGAGTCTGATCTTAGTGTCGATAACTTATACACTACTATAAAGAGTATATTTGACGAGAAAAATAGCTATATTTATATGGGTAATAATGCAAATAAAGCAGTGAAAAAAGATGTCAATGAAATAATATATAAAAGTATAAGAGATGTGCTAAAAAAAGGTGATATACAATGAGAGTAGAAAATAAAAAAAGTAAGGTTAATAGCTCTAAAAAAGGCGTTCAAAGTAGTAAGGAACAAAAATATAAGGAAATCGTAAAAAGTAAAGATAATAAAAAAGTAAAGAAAAATTCAAAGAAGAGTCCTAAGGGTATATTTACTATATTTTTAGGAATATTCTTTGTGGGTTTAATTTCTTTTTTAATTTATTATATATGTACAAGTTCATACTTTAATATAATTCAGATTAATGTAGAGGGAGCATCTAAGTATACTAATAATGAAATAGTTGAAAAATCTGGTATTAAATATTCAAAAAATATTATATTAACAAGCAGTAGCAAAGCTGTAAAAAGTATAAAAGAATTGCCGTATGTTGATAATGTAATAATTATAAAAAAGTTTCCAAATACTGTTATAATTAAAGTTATAGAAAGAGTATCAGAATATTTTGCTTATGATAAAGATAAAAATACGTATTACAGAATAAGTTCAGATGGGATTATATTAGAACAAGCCAATCTGGATACTAAGACTAGTTCTGAGTTACTTACTTATGGTATTACTTTTGATAATGAAATAAAGTTTGGAGTTAGTATAAATGAAACTGATATATCTAAAATAGTGATATATAAAAATATACTATCTGCTTATGAAAAGACTGGTATTAATATGCCTATTACTAAGCTAAATTTTGAAAATTCATTGACAACACTAATATTAAATGATAAACTAAGTATAGTACTTCCTAATGATACAAATTTGGAGTACAATATGACATTTTTAAAAAATATAATTTCTAAACTTGATGGTGATGCTACAGGTGTCATCGATATGACTAAGAATAATCCTGTATTTTCACAGATTTAATAATATATTTTAGGAAAGGTATTTTATGGAGATCAAAGAAATAAGCATATCAGATTTTAAAGAGAATATATATAAAAGATATGTTAAGATATTTCCATTGAATGAAAGAAAAACGCTGTGTGACCTTAAAGTTGGAATACAAAAAGATGTAATTAAATTTTTTGAAATTATTTATAGTACTGAAATAGTAGGATTCTTTATAATTAATGATATTAAAGATTTGAAATTTATACAAATAGATTATTTTGCAATATTTCCTGAATATCAATCGAGAGGCTATGGAAAAATGGCAATTAATGCTCTAAAGGAAAAATATTTTGGATATAAGAATATATATTTAGAAGCAGAAAAAATAGGACTAGGAAAAAATGATAGTGAAAATCAGATAAGGATTAAAAGATCTAGGTTTTATGAGGAACTTGGTTTTAGAAAATTAAATTTTGATATTTCACTATGGAAAGTTATTTATTCTGTATATATGTTAGAATGTGCAGAAAATGTAAATGATTTAGAAGTAAAGAATAATGTTTTAAAGCTATATTATACTTTTTATAGTAAAGATGTAGTAGAAAAAAGATGTTTTATAATATAAAAGGAGATGGTGAACTATGGAAAAAATAAAAAATGTAACTTCAGATTTTATTAAAAAGCACAATATTGTTAGCTATTTATTTATAGGAATTGCGATGTTTTTTCTTGCTTTAATGCTTGCAGCACAAATGAAGGCAGTTAGTGATACTACAGAAGTTGCACAAGGTAAAAGAGAAGCACAGTTAATAGATGATTTAAGAAATATACAAAATAAATATAATGATCTGAAAGTAAAATATGAAGATAAAAGTAAAATAGTTGAAGAGTATAAAAATAATGCATCAAATAATGATTCGCTTATTGCTTCAATGAAAGAAGAGCAAAAACAACTATCTATAATTTCAGGTGTTACTGATGTTGTAGGTGAAGGTATAATAATAACTCTTACTGATGGAGAAAATGTAACAGATAGTAGTTTAAGAACTGATACACTAGTTCATGATAGTGATGTACTTACTGTTGTAAATGAACTAAAAGCTGCTGGTGCAGAAGCTATAAGTGTAAATGATCAAAGAATAATAGCTGGTTCTGCAATACGTTGCGTTGGTCCAGTAATACAAGTTAATTATCAAAAAGTAGCAGCCCCTTTTGTTATAAAAGCAGTAGGGAATGCTCAATATTTGGAAAGTGCAATGAATATAAAAAATGGAGTAGCTGATTTACTTAAAGAGTTAGGTATAGGTGTAAAAATTACAAGAGAAAAAGAAGTAAAAATATTGAAATTTGATGGTACAATAAACTTTAAGACAGCTAGACTTGCAGAATAGGGGGTAGTTTAAATGGCAGGAGTATTAATATTAATTGGTTTTGCTGTAGCTGGAGTTTTAACAGGTTTTAGCGTTATAATTCCATATGCATATTCGAAATACGTAGCAGTTGCTATTTTGGCTTGTTTAGACTCTGTTTTTGGTGCACTAGCTGCAAATTTAGAGAAAAAATTTAAGATAAATGTGTTTTTATCAGGTTTTTTTGGTAACGCCATAATAGCTATATTTCTTACATATATTGGACAAAAATTGGATGTAGACATATATCTTGCAGCAGTAATAGTATTTGGTGGAAGAATGTTAAATAATTTTTCTACTATAAGACGTGTATTAATAAATAAATTTGAAAAAAGAAAAGAACAAAAAATAGTTGAAACAGAAACTAGTAATAATAAAATATAAAATTAAAAACAAAAGAGAAATTAAAAGAGTTGAATAGATTTATATATTTATTCAATTTTTCTATTTAACAGATATTTTAGTAATTAAATGCATGGAGGAAAATATGCAAAATAGGGAAGATTCACTAATAGCTATGATAATGATTATATTGATATTAGCAATATTATCAGGAGCACTAATACTAACTTTAAGTCAAAGTAGTCCTCTAGATAGTACCAAAAAAACATCGTTTTTAAATGATGTTAAATCTTTTGAAGAGGAATTAGATTTATATAAAACAACACAAGATTTAAATTCAGATAATGAGTATTTGCCATATAAGTTATATGCTGATGAAAATACTTTAGTCTATAATTCAGAAAAACTAGAAGGCAATATAACTACTGTTATACCATCACTTTTAAATACAGATAAGTATGTAAATGAGTTTGAGATAGTAGGAGGTCAACTATGGTATAAAGGTACGGATACACAAAAACAAAGTTGGTCACAGTATGATGCAAAAATAAAAATAGATGATAAAAAACCAAAAGTATCGATACTTACAAATCAAGTCTTACCTGTAAAAGAAGGTACAAATGTAGAATATACTTTAATATTTTCTTCAGAAACTGAAATAACTAAGTTGAATTTAGAGGATAAAATAAAGGTGACTGGTACTCTGGGAAGCAATATTAGTATTCAACCAGATATTTTAATATCAGAAGTTATAGGTGAGAGTACTGATAAATATAGGATTGTAAAAATAAGAATAGACACAAATAATATGAGTGATGGGAAATATAAAATAAAAGTTTTAACAGGTGCATCTATAAATATTAATAACAATACAAACGAGGATAAAGTCTCATCTAATATATTTGAAGTAAATAGTATAGCAAAAGATAATCCAATGTTTAAAGTGATATCGCAAGATTTAAAAACTAAAGTAGTAATAGTACCATCTAATGATAAAAATAAAATACAATATAGTTTAGATGGAAGTAAGTATAAAGAATATATAGAACCGGTAGAAATTTCAAAGGGTGCTTTAATATATGCTAGAGAGACTAATGTATTAACAAACGAAACTGTAACATCTACATTGAAAAATTCTAAATAAACATATTTTGATTAAACATCCTGAATATATGAGTTAAACCATATATACGGGGTGTTTTTTAACTATATAAGTTCACATATTTATGAAATATAAAAGAAATGTAATAATATAACCTAATAATTGACAAATACCGACAATGGTGCTATACTTTTTATGAGACTTGTAGGATGAGTTATTTAAATATGATAACTGGTTAAAACTTGTATAATATATACTAGGGGGATAAAAATTTATGGAAAACGTAGGTATGATTATTCTGGATATAAATGATATACCACCAGGCTCTACCCTTGCAAGTCCGATATATATGCGAGGAAGTAAACTTATAGATAAGGGTATAAATATTTCTGAAAAAATTATTAATTTAATGAAAAATTGGGGAGTGGCTGAAGTAAAGGTTGTTGTTGATGATTCAATTGTTTTACAAGAATCAAAAGCAGTATCACAAGAATTACATTCTAAATTATTTAATGAAATTGAGATGGTTTTTAAAAAAGGTCTCACAGATGGTAATTATTCAAAAATAAAGGGACTAATTCAAGATTTAATAAATGAAATAGCATCAAATGGCATATGTATGGCCGAGTTGGGTAAACTTAAACTATACGATCTGTATACATACAATCATTCTGTTGATGTAGCGATAATGTCTATTTCTGCTGGAATGATTCTTGGCTACAGTGGGGTTAAATTGAAAAATTTAGCTATTGCTGCGCTTTTGCACGATATTGGAAAAATAGTAATTAGTCCAGCTATTTTAAATAAGAATGGAAAGTTGGACGCTGACGAGTATGAGGAGATAAAAAAGCATCCCGAAATGGGTAAAGCTATTTTAGAGCAAATAGGTGGGATACATACAAGTATAATTGAAGCAGTACATAGACATCATGAATGGTATTCTGGTGAAGGATATCCTGGACGAATAGCTGGTGAGCGGATACCTGAAATGGCAAGAATAATTGCTATAGCTGATGCATGTTCTGCTATGGGATCTAAAAGATCATATAGAGATCCCCAATCCACATGTGCAATTAGGGAACAATTGGAAGTATGTAGCTCAACACAATTTGATACTGAAATTGTGAGAATTTTTCTACTAAATATAATAGTGTATGTTCCTGGTAAAAAAGTAAAGTTAAGTGACGGCAGAGATGTTATAGTTATATCCTCAGGAAATCATCCTGGAAGACCAATTGTTAGAGAAATTTTTTCAGATTGTAATTTTGGAGAAATAATTGATCTATCTGATGAAAATAGATTAAACTTAACAATAGTGCCTAAATAGATTAATTTTAGTGAGATAAATTTTAGAATAAATAATTTTATTTATTCTATTTTTTTTTATCTTTCATATAAATGTATTAAAATAATATAATATATTGATTGAAAGAGAGGAAAATTTTATGATTAAATTAAAATATTATAGCATAAACATGGTAATAGCATTTATTATATCAATCGTACTATTATTTATATCATCAACAATATTTGCATATACTAATATAAATGATATACATATGGATATTTTTGTTTTTGCTTCAGTTGTGATTTCAGTTTTGGTTGGGGCTACATTAACAGCAAGGAAAATGAAGTCCAGAGGTCTAATATATGGTATAGTTTTTGGAATACTATATTGCTTAATAATATATCTGTTTACAGTTATGATGTACAGGGGGTTCTTTATATCTAATACTTTACTTATGTATTTTGGTATATCGGCATTATCCGGTGTGGTTGGCGGAATTATACGGAGTTAATCTTTAGTAGGTGGAAGAATGCAAAGTCTTTTGGATAAAATAAAAAAGTTCTTTGGTAAAATTAATAAAAATATTATAGAAAATATAAAAACAAGAAGAATTATAGTTATAGCTTTTATTATATCAGCTCTAATATTTGCATATTCTTTAGTTAACTATGCAGATCTTCTTGCAGTATATGGTCTTGAAAAAAAAGTTGCTTCAGAAGTACAAAATATGGATATTGTAATAGGTGGAGAAGCAGTTGGAATAAAACTACTTGCTACTGGAGTACTAGTAATGTCAGTAGATAGGGAAGATTTAGTTAATATACAAATAGGAGATATTATTTTAAAAGTAAATGGAATAAAAATAGAGACAAATGCTGAACTTGCAAACCATGCCTCTATTAGTGATGGAAAAGAATTATTGCTTGAAATAGATAGAAATGGTAAAAAAGTTGTCACCTCTGTAAAGCCAATAGTAGATGATATAACCGGCCAATATAGGTTAGGATTATGGGTAAAGGATAGTAGTGCAGGAGTTGGTACAGTTACTTTTTATGATAAGAAAAATTCTAAATTTGCAGCTTTAGGTCACGCTGTTACAGAGACTAGAGAAAACTATATTTTACCTATACAATCTGGAGGAATAACTAAGACTTTAATATATTCTATAAAAAAAGGAATAAGTAAAGTTCCAGGAGAATTAAAAGGCACATTGTCAACAGATGTTATTGGTCAAATAGCAGGTAATACTGATAAAGGAATATATGGAGAAATTTCAGATGAGAGTAACTTAAAGAATAAGAAAAGTGTACAAATAATGCCAAAGTCTAAAATTCAAGAAAAAGAAGCTAAAATATATTGCACGTTAGATGATAATAAGGTTGAAGAATTTAATATTGTTATTGAAAAGGTACTTCTTACATCAACTGGTAATAAAAATATGATAATACGCATAACTGATGAAAGATTAAAAGAAAGAACAGGTGGTATTGTTCAAGGAATGAGTGGAAGTCCTATAGTTCAGGATGGAAAATTAGTAGGCGCAGTAACACATGTATTTTTAAATGATCCTTTAAGAGGTTATGGGGTTTTTGTTGAAAATATGATAGAAGATATGAACAGTGTGGAGTAATTCATTGTTAAAAAATATTATAAAGTTTATTTAAAAACTGATTTTGAAAGAGTTACAATTTATTTTGTATCATTTTCAAGATTAGTTTTTTACTATATTAAAATATAAATGTTATAAAAGTTGTAGAGTAGTAAATGATGTGAAACAAAATTTTCAAAAAATAAAGTCTATATAAAAAAATAAATTTATGATATAATGATATATATTTAAATTATGATATTTAGAGTAAATGTCTATAAAAAAGATAATATGTTATAAGGAGTGTAAAGATGGAATTATTATTTGATAAATATTTTGAACTTAAATAGAAAGTAAATTTTTAATAATTATGCAACAAAAGTTATTAAAATTTTGTCTACATAAGTAAAGAAATAATGAAGTATAAAATGAAAAAACTTTTAAAAAGAGCAAAAATAAATAATATGACATAACTTTAAAATAAAAAATTAATTTTTTTAATAATTATGCAACAAAAAGTATTAAAGTTTTGTCTATATAAGTGAATAGATACTTGGGGGTGTGAAATGGAAAAACTTCTTAAAAGAGCAAAAATGAATGATAAAAATGCTTTTAATGAAATAATTACTATTATACAAAAAAGGTTATATATAATTGCAAAGTCTAGGTTGAATAGCGAAGAAGATGTATATGATGTTATGCAAGAAACTTTAATTAAAGCATATAATAGCTTGAAAAGTTTGGAAGATGATAATAAATTTAATAGTTGGATTACTAGTATTCTAATAAATAATTGCAATACTTTATTAAAGCAAAATATAATATCTAAAACAATACCTTATGAAGAAACAGATATGGAAAACTTAATCTATGAGGATGATGATATTAAAATTAATCAAGATGTCGACTTTTTTTCACTGACTGATAATTTGGATGTTGAAGAAAAAACATTACTTACAATGTTTTATAGTGAAGAATATACTTCAAAAGAGATTAGCGAGATATTACATATAAATGAAAATACCATAAGAAGTAAAATTAGTAGGGCTAAATGTAAAATAAAAGAAAAATATAAAAAGGAGGATTTTTATGAAAGGAAAGCTTGATCAAATATTAAGAGATAAATATAATGACGTAAAATTGAAAAAAGATTTTAGGCTAGATATACCTGAGAAAAGCAATGGATATAAAAGGATATATAAGTTAGCTGCCTGTGTTATATTATTTTGTATGGTAATATATGGTATATATTATACTAATTTTAAAGATATAAATATTGCAAATGAAAATAACATTCAAAATAAACCAATAAATACAGCAAATAATAACGGGCAGAAAACAGGAGAAAAGGAATTACCTATAGCTACAGAGACTATTATAATAGATTCAACTTATGATATAGGAAATCTTTTAAAAAGTGGAGACGCAGAACATATTGTTATTGCTAAAATAAGTAAAATATTAGGATACACAAATTATATAGAAAAATTAGGTGTATATACTGGAGTACCTATCACAATAATAGAAGCAACTCCAATTAAAGTATTAAAAGGTAATATGAGTAAAAATTTTAAATTTATAAAGTCAGGTGGTATAATTTCATTTAGTGACTATGAGAAAACATTACTTCCAGAGCAAATTCAAAAACAAGGATTAGATAAAAAGTCAAAAACAGAAAAAGAAAATACTTATATAGAATGTCTACCGCCATTTGAATTAAAAGTACCGACGGTTGAAGCGGATAAGACATATTTACTTTGCCTTAGATATAGTGAAAATTTTGAAATGCAGACAACTAGTGGTTTTATTAGAGGAATATGCGAGTATGATGAACAAACTAGAAAAATAAAAAATATAAATACTGGAGAATGGGAAGAAATAGATCTAAGTAAGTTATAATATTAGAAATAAAATAGTAAAAATATAAAAATACTAATTTTGTAATATGCAATTTTAGTATTTTTATATTTTAGGAGATTTATATTATCTAAATTTGTCCAGTTTTGTCGAACGTGCATTTATTATTTAATATTAATTGTTTTTGTGTAAAAAATGATATAATAGGAAAGTCGAATTTTTACGAAATACCCATTAATTAATGGATTATAAAGGAGGACTTTCTTATTATGAAGGTTATATAGTCACCAACTTAATTAAATTTTAATTAATGTTGCAATCAATCACAATTACCAAATGGAGGGAATTATTATGAAAAAAAAGACTTTAACTGCAGTCTTGGTATCAGTAATGATTTTACTGACATCTACTGTTAATGCTTTTGCGGCTTCGCCAGCATTTCCGTATAAACTTATGAGAGGTGTTGGGAACATGTATTACTATGTGAATTCTACAGCGAATGCATATATCCCACAAATTAACGGTGCAGCGGATAACTGGATATATACTGGGTTTGGTTATAATCCGATATATTTATATCCAGTCTCTTCTAACAATGGAACAGAGATGGATTTTTATGGCAAAACTAAAGATTTTTGGGGAGAAAATGGAGATTATGTTCTTGCAGAAACTCGTTTCTTTCTTGCCTCAGCTCAACGAGTATATCCAACTCAACAGAACTGGTTTTACTGTGATGTTTATCTCAATACGATCAATTTAGGTAGCTTAAGTGCTACAAATCGTCAAGGGACTATTTGTCATGAGATGGGACATGTAATGGGTTTGAATGAAAATAACGGTAATATTTATAGTATTATGTGTCAAACTGGTGCAGGTAGGGCAACGCAGAGAGTTGGAAAAGATGACCATGATGCAATAAATTTAAAATACTAGGAGGCCATAATATGAAAAAACTTATTATTTATGTAGTAGCGCTTGCGGTTATAGTTGGTGGGGCAGTTGGAGTAAGCAACATTGGTAATACAAAATTACAAACGGCGGAAGAAAATGCTCAAAACATAGTATTGGATATAGGAGTTTCTGCGGATTTTTCAATTGATTTTTCAGATTATGCAGTGCTTTCTCAAGAAGCTACCGATGTAATAATTGCTAAAGTTAGCAAAATTGATGGAGCAATTAATTATAATCCGGTGAAGAAAATATATACCCATACCTTTACTATAGGTGATATGGAAGTATTAAGTGTTGAAAAGGGTAACATTGAAGCCAATACCACAGTCCCATTTATGAAACTTGGGGGCACTATAGCAATTGAAGAATACGAAAAGACATTGGATCCCATGCAAAAAGAAAAGCTTGTTTCTTTAGCTAAGTATAATGAAAAAGAGGCAACTAAGGACAGTGCTAGTAAAATATCTAAATCTACATTTGTCAGGGAAAAGATGGAAAACGACATAGACATTGAAGAGGACAAGAAGTATTTAATGTTTTTAAAATATTCTCGTGACTACGATAGATATAGCATAATTGGATTTGAGTATGGGTTAAGAGAGTTTGTCATTAAAACTAATCAAATAAAAGATAATATTACTGGTAAATTTGAAAACTCTGAAAATATATTCAGAGCGTTCAAATAATTAAATTGTAACATTAAATTTGTGTTTAGAAAGATAATGCCACCATATTAACTATATTATAAAAAAATAGTTATAGGGTGGCATTATTTTATTTAGTAGTTTATAATTTACCAACTATTTGATATAATAATAGTATAACAATAATTTATTATTGGAGGAGGTTAGATTTATTATGAAAAAAGTATTTGTTTTTATTTTATTAATACTGCTAATTATAGCAGTAATTACAACAGTATATGTATATTATATTTATCAAAATAGCAACATAAATAATAATACAAATAATAATGGTAGCAATAATTCAAAACAAGTTGAAATTTATACAATTAATACAAACGTACTTCTACCTTATTTATTTACTGATAAGTCTAAAAAGTTGATTTATGATGGAGGACCTGTACATTGGGGTTCTAGGACTAAAGTGGCTAATAATGTTACAAGTACTAGTGATAGTAAAACAGTTGTATATAAAGTTACTGATAATAGCGATTTAAAAGGAGAAGAACCTCCAAAGGTTACAGATGAAGTTTGGAAACTTAAGACAGATGGTCTTTATATCGATGATGTTTTAGCTATAAAATTACCACTTAAAGTAAATAGTGAATGGACAATTTCTAGTTATGAGGCAATTGCTAAAAAAGGAGAAAAGCATACAGCTAAAATAAAAATAACTGATATATCTAATACTATAAATGAAAATAATGAAGAAGTTCAAAGAATAACTACTGTACTTACTATAGATGATATAAAAATGAACTATAATGCTAAATATACTGAAACTACTGTTTATGAAACTGGACTTGGTATTAAAACAAAATCAGTTACAGAACCTACAATAGAGGATCTTAATTTAAATTACTTTATATTATCAAAAAGTTCAATATAAAAAATTGGTAATGTTACAATAAACTAGCTCTTTTTATTGTAACATTGCTATATTTTTTTCTTATTAGATCTACAGTTTTATCAACTTTTTCATGTTTCAGATAACTTTTTTCTGTATCAAAAAAATTTAATTGCTCTATTTCATTTTCCGATATTAGATTTGCACTTATTCCAATACTTCTTATAGGATCATTATGCCACATTGAATTAAATATACCTTTGCATATTTCATAGATATGTATATCAGAAGATATAGGTAGATTAAGTTTTCTTTGATGAGAATATTTTTCAAAAGAATTGTTTTTTATTTCTACACATAATAACTGTGTGTTGGATTTTAAATTTCTTATGCGTTCGCCTATATTTTCTGAAAGCTTTAAAATTTGCTTATATGCGTCTGTCTTAGAGTTAATATCATAAGGTATTGTCTCAGATACACTTACGCTTTTTAAAGTGTGTGATGTAGTTATTTTTGAATTATCAATTCCATTTGAATATTCCCACAACATAAGACCCATTTTACCTAATAAATTTTTTAAGATTTTTGGATCTGATAATGCTATATCTTTTATATATTTAAATCCTCTTTGAGCTAATTTCATCTCACTTTTTTTCCCTAACATAAATAATTTATTTATAGGTAATGGCCACAATTTATTTTGTATTTGAGATTTAAATATAGTGTGTACTTTATCTGGTTTAGAAAAATCAGACGCCATTTTAGCTAACAATTTATTTTCCCCTATACCTATGTTTACAGTAAAACCTAAAGTAGAATATATTTTGTTTTTTATCATGTTGCTAAATTTTATAGGATCACCATATAGATTAATGTAAGGTGTATAATCGATACAACATTCATCTATAGAACATATCTGTATATTTTCAAAATAATTTTGTAAAAACTTTATAAATTTTGAATGAAAATTTTCATACAGTGTAAAATCAGGCTTAACAATAACTAATTTTGGACATTTTTTTAGGGCAGAGAATATAGGTTCTCCTGTGTTTATTAAATACTTTTTTGCTGATATTGATTTTGCTAAAATTACTCCGTGTCTTTTTGTAGGATCTCCAGCTACTGCAGAAGCAATATCTCTTAAATCAATAGTACTTCCTTCTGATAACATTTTAAGTGCAGACCAAGAAAGAAATGCAGAATTAACGTCTATGTGAAGAATTATCATTTAAATCACCAAAACTATTATATACGAACACATGTTCTATGTCAATGAAGTTTTAAAATATTGTTAAAATTTACTTGACTTTTTTTAAAATAAGATATAAAATAGTTAAAAATAGTAATCATTACTATTTTAGAAGGAGCATAGAATGTGAAATATTCTAAACAAAGAGAAAAAATACAGGAGTATTTAAAAAGTGTTAAAACACATCCAACAGCAAATCAAATTTATTCTGAATTAATAAAAGAAATTCCAAATTTAAGTCTAGGTACAGTATATAGAAATTTAGATAATCTATATACACAAGGTCTAATAAAAAAGGTGAGAACATATGATGATACAGATAGATTTGATGGTGATTTGTCTATGCACTATCATGTGGTTTGTGCATGCTGTGGAAAAATAGAGGATGGATTTGATGAATATTTTGACAATATTTCTAAGAAATTAGAACAGAATCTTGATTGTAAAATATTATCAGACAATTTAATATTTAATGTGTTATGCTCTAAATGTAAAGATAATTTAAGGAGGAAATAAAAAATGGAATTAAAAGGATCTAGAACAGAAGCTAATTTAATGGCTGCATTTTCAGGAGAATCTCAAGCAAGAAATAAATATAGTTATTATGCATCTCAAGCAAGAAAAGATGGATATGAACAAATAGCTGATCTATTTGAGGAAACAGCAAAAAATGAAAAAGAACATGCTAAACTTTGGTTTAAGCTATTACATGGAGGAAGTGTTCCTAAAACAGCTGAAAATTTAAAGGATGCCGCATCAGGTGAAAACTATGAATGGACAGATATGTATCAAAAATTTGCAAAAGAAGCTAAAGAAGAAGGATTTGATCATATAGCATTTTTATTTGAAGGTGTTGCGAAAATTGAAGCAGAACATGAAAAAAGATATCTTAAATTACTTGAAAATGTTGAAAATGGTATTGTGTTTTCAAAAGAAGGCGATAAAATTTGGAAATGCGGAAATTGTGGTCATATACATTTTGGTAAAAGTGCACCTGAAGTTTGCCCTGTATGCGCACATCCAAAAGCCTACTTTGAAGTAAAAGCAGAAAATTATTAAAATTATAGATAGGAGTGTTTTTTATGTCGAAGTTTTATAGATGTAAAGTATGTGGTAATCTTGTAGAATTAATAGATGAAGGTAAAGGTACAATGGTGTGTTGTGATACAACTATGATAGAGTTAAAAGCAAATACGTTTGATGCTGCTTTAGAAAAACATGTTCCGGTTGTCGGAATAGATAAAAATATAGTTACAGTGAATATAGGCAGTGTAGACCATCCAATGATACCAGATCACTATATTGAATGGATACATATTAATACAGATAGTAAAGTTTATAGAAAAAAATTAAATCCTGGCGAAAAACCTAATGCTAGTTTTTATATAGAAGAAGAAGGTAATATTGATGTTTATGCATATTGTAATTTACATTCTTTATGGAAGTCTAGTATAGAGAAATAAGATATAAAATTATTTATTAAAAAGATAAAATTTTTTAAAAAATACTAGTTATTTATATTTAAATATGGTATAATAATATTAGTTAGAAACAATGGTTATATGAAAAATCTACAATCAAACGATAGGGAATTAAAATAGTGCATCCGGTGTTGAATGCTCTTAGTTATATTTAGAGAATCCTAAAAGATGCAACAAGATTCCCACCTTATTATAAAGGGTTTTATCGTTATTACCGTTGCTTCTGACTTTTTTATTTGTATAATAAAGTTTAAGTAATATTTTAAGATATTACTTAAACTTATTTTTTTAAAATATTAAACTAATTTTAACAACTTTTATGAAAAATACTAGTTATTTACTTGTAAATATGGTATAATTATATAGGGATTATCCAAATTACGGGGGTGTAAGGCTTCGACGGATATTTTGAAGTATAAATAGCGAGTAGTGGATTCTCGTTGGCCACTATAAAAACGAGAATAAAATTTAAACGCAGATAATAATAAATTTGCTTTTGCTGCTTAATTTATAGCAGCATGTCTATATTAGTTTTGCTAGAGGGTTAGTATAGGCATCGATTATCTAGAATAACAAATTTAACCTTTGTTGCAGGTTAAAGGGTAATTTGGCAACAAGACTAATATATAGTTTGGTAAATATTACAGTATATTAGTTAAATTTTAAATATTTACTGCACTCGGAGAAGTTTATATGAATAGGTTTTCGGACGCGAGTTCAATTCTCGCCACCTCCACCAAATATAGTAATAATATAAAAAATAAATATATATTTATGCAGTAGGTGATATTTTGAAAAATACTACAACTTTTTTTTGTAAAGAATGTGGATATGAAAGTGCAAAATGGCTTGGAAAATGTCCAGGATGTAATAATTGGAATAGTTTTGTTGAAGAAAGAATATCAAAGAGTACTAAACATACAGTTGGTTTTAAAGATTCACATAATTTTAAAGCTTCTGCAAAAAAGCTTACGGATATCACAGTAAGTGATAAATTAAGAATAGATACTGGTTTTGAAGAATTAAATAGAGTTTTTGGCGGCGGTATGGTTGAAGGATCTCTTACACTTTTTGGTGGGGAACCTGGCATAGGTAAATCCACCTTAATAATGCAAATGTGTGGTAACTTGGCTAGATATGGTAAAGTACTATATATTTCTGGAGAAGAGTCTGAAAGCCAAGTAAAATTAAGATGTGATAGATTAAAAATAAAAGAAGAAAATATACTTTTTTTAAGTGAAACTAACATATCAAATATAGAAGAGCAGGTTAAAATAAATGAACCTAAATTTTGTATAGTAGATTCGATACAAACAATGTATGATGAAGAAATATCTTCGGTTTCTGGAAGTGTTTCTCAAGTAAAAGAAGTTACAGCAAGACTCATGTACATGGCAAAGCAAAATGGTATTACAGTAATTGTAATAGGTCATGTTACAAAAGATGGTGTAATAGCAGGGCCAAGAATACTAGAGCATATGGTTGATGTAGTTTTATATATCGAAGGGGAAAGATTTTTTTCACACAGAATAATAAGGGGTGTGAAAAATAGGTTTGGCTCTACTAATGAAATAGGTATTTTTGATATGCAAGATAAAGGTATGGTAGAAATAAAAAATATATCTGAGCTATTTTTATCTGAATCAAACGATAAATTATCTGGAAACGCTTTGGTGGCAACACTAGAGGGAACGTCTACTATATTGTTAGAAGTTCAGGCATTAACATCTCATTCATACTATAATATGCCAAGAAGAGTAGCAAACGGGATAGATTTAAACAGATTAAATATGATTTTAGCAGTTTTAGAAAAAAGATGTAACATTAATTTGGGTTCTCAAGACATATATATTAATGTTATAGGTGGCATAAAGATAGATGAACCAGCAGTTGATTTAGCAGTAGCAATGTCAATAGTATCAAGTTATAGAAATAAAGTTGTAAATTCTAAGACTGTATTTATAGGTGAAATAGGACTTACTGGCGAAATACGTAGTGTTAATAGTATTGAAAAAAGAGTAAAAGAAATAGAAAAAATGGGGTATGATACAGTAATAGGAGCAAAAAAACAAATTGATTTATTAAAAGAGACACTTAAGTTATCTAATATAAAGACGATAGGTGTGGAGACAATAGATAAAGTAATCGAATATGTATTAAATTAATTATTAAGTAGGTGAGATAAATGTTTAAAGAGGAAATTCTAGATATTTTAAAAATGCTGGCACCAGGAACAGTTTTAAGAAATGGACTAGACAATATACTTAAAGCAAAAACAGGAGCTCTTATAGTTATTGGTGAAAGTGATGAAGTTATGAAATTAGTAGATGGTGGATTTAGTATAAATGAAGATTTTACTCCTGCTAATATATATGAACTTGCAAAAATGGATGGAGCTATAGTAATAAGTAAGGATTTGAAAAAAATATTAAAGGCAAATACACAACTTGTTCCTGATTCTAAAATTAGAACTATAGAAACAGGTACAAGACATAGAACAGCTGAAAGAGTAGCTAAACAGACAAATGAGTTGGTTATTTGTATATCACAAAGAAGAGGTATTATAACAATATTTAAAGGAGATTTTAGATATGTTATAAATGATACTTCTGCAGTTATTTTAAGAGCTAACCAAACACTTGAAGCATTAGAAAAATATAAAGCGGTATTTGATAGTATGATGAACATATTAACAGAACATGAATTTGATGATATAGTATCACTAGAAACAGTGGCAAACGCGATTTATAGAAGTGAAATTATAATGAGAATGGAAACTGAAGTTGAAAGAAATATTATAGAGCTTGGTGATGAAGGTAGACTTGTAAATATGCAACTTGAAGAATTAATCGCAAATGTTGAAAGTGAAGAAGAAAAAATAATTAAAGATTATATGGTAATAAAGAAGAAAAACAGTAAAACTGCAGCTTCAATATTGTCAGAAATAAGAAAGCTTGATAAGAAAGATCTAATTATGGCAGAAAAAATAATTAAATTACTTGGCTATGAAGCTCAGTCAGATAATGATCTACTTGACATAAATGCATCTCCTAGGGGATATAGAATACTTAGTAAGGTTCCTAAAATGCCACTTTCTATTATTGAGAAGATAGTCTCTAGTTTTTCTAATATACAAGGTGTATGTTCGGCTACAATTGAAGAACTAGATGAGGTTGAAGGAATTGGAGAAATAAGATCAAAAATAATAAATCAATCGCTTAGACGACTACAAGAACAATACTTACTAAAAGGTTATAATATATAACAAATAGTATAAATTCATTTACATTTAATTAAATTTGTGGTATAATATATATTATGATGATTATACTAACGGTTTAAGGAGGGGACTTACATGTTTAATATTGGTGATAAAGTAGTGTATCCTATGCATGGTGCAGGTACAATAGAATCCATCGAGCAAAGAGATATGATGGGCTCAAAAGAAAACTATTATATTATAAAGATGCCAGTTGGGGATATAAAACTTATGGTTCCTACAAGTAAAGCAGAAAATATAGGTGTAAGAGAAATTGTATCAAAAGATGATTCTGAGATGGTTTTTAAAGTATTGGAGAAGCCAAAGGAACCGTATGTGCATGATACTAATTGGAGTAAAAGATATAATAGTAATATTGAAAAAATAAAATCTGGTAATATATATGAAGTAGCAGAAGTTGTAAGAGACTTATCACATAGACATATGGAAAGAGGTCTTTCAATAGGTGAAAAGAAAATGCTTAATTCTGCTAAAAATATATTATTGAGTGAAATGGTATTATCACAAAATGGGGAACATAATATGATTTGTACTATAATAGATGATACTATAAAATGTTCATTTAGTTATAAGCCTGAAGAGGATGGAGTTATAAATAATTAATAAAAAAGGTAGTTCAAAAACTACCTTTTTTATTTATATATTAACATCTACTATATATTAGAATACGTACAATATAAGTAAACATAAAAATTGACAAACAATAATAATTATGATATAATTATGAAAAATTTGGTATATTGTAATTATAAAAATATTTTTTATTAAGGAAATTGTAACTATAAATTAAGGCCGATTGGGGCTGAGCTAATACCAATTAAAAGGGAGAAATCATGGTTTTAGTAAACAATTATATATTTCCATATGTAGTAACTCACCGGGGAGATTTTAATTCTAAAGAAGTATTTATAGCAGCCCTTTTGGACATGACGTCTCAGTGTGGATTGACTCTTGCCAGAGTACCTAAGAATACAGAAAAAGATTATAAAGAAGCAATAAACTTTAATGTTAAAGAAGGAGAAAATGTAACATTTAAAGAAATATGGGATAAATATTCAGCAGCAGCTCTGCTTACTACATTTTTAGTAAATAGTACTAAATCACATAAAATTTCTAGTATAATGCAAGAATTTATAAGATATGTTGACGAAGGCAGTATGGAACCAATTATCAGTCCTTTTTATGTAACGTGGAAAGAGCATGGTATTGAGGATGAAAGATTTATAGAAGCAGTTTGTTTTGCAAAGCAGCTTCTAGCTAGGCAGATACATCATGCAATTGCTAAGGATGAGGCTATTTTTGAGGTAGAACGTGCCATTGATGAAAATAAAAATTGTATAGCGCATATACGTGAGGCAGTACCTTTACAGTGTTTTTATAATAGTGAAAATATAAAAAAAGATGAAGTGAAATTCATAATTATTCAGAAGGTCCCTAAAAAAACTGACTGGTATTTAGTAATACCAACATCTAAAATTGAGTTCTTAGATACTTATTTAAAAAAAGTTGAAAGAACACAGGAAGAATGTAAAATAGTGTACAATAAAGAGAAAGGATATTTTATAACAAACGGTAGAAATGTGGCTGAAAAGCTTGCTAACAAGCTAGTATTAGATTTTTATAAATGTTAAAATAGGAGAATGTTAATATTGATAGTGCAATATTAACATTCTTTTATTATATATTAAGTATATAGAAATGTAATTCAAATAGTTAAAAATCTTGTTGGCAGTTTTGTTCATAATATATTGACATATATTATATTATATGGTATATTGTAGAAAATTGGAGGTAATATATGGCGCTTATTAAATGTAATGAATGCGGGCAAGATGTTTCTGAACATGCTCTTGCGTGTCCACATTGTGGAAATCCAATGGCTCAAGAAAATAAAAGTCTAGCAAATGAAGAAGTAGAAATAAAAGTTGGAGTTGAAAAGAGTTTTGATTTTTCACCTCAATATGTATATGCTGGTTTTTGGTTAAGGTTTGTAGCTCTTATAATTGATGGATTTGTGATTTTTGGTATTTCGTTTGTAGTAGGGATAATTTTTGGAATACTTTTTGCTCAAGATGGAATTAATGAAAGTACTTCAAATATTTTAGGTACAATTATAGGATGGTTATACTTTTCGTTGATGGAAAGTTCATCTAATCAAGGAACAGTTGGTAAAATTGCAATAGGATTAAAAGTAGTTGATTTAAATGGAAATAGAATATCTTTTCTAAGAGCTACAGGAAGATACTTTGCAAAGATACTATCATCAATAACTTTATTTATTGGATATATAATGGCTGGATTAACAGAAAAAAAACAAGCACTTCACGATATGGTAGCAAGTACTCTTGTAGTTAATAAATAGTAATAATTAAGATGTAGATTTTTATCTATATCTTTCTTTTTTAGGACAAATAGGAGATAAAATTCATAATATAGTATAAGGTTAATTTAAATATACAATAGGAGGTAAAAAATGAGATGTAATGAATATAATCTTTATACTAAAATAAATGATGAATTTTTTTCAGAAAAATGTAATTGCCCAGATCCATGTAATATACCAGAAGGTGGATGGTGTAGTTGTCCAGAAAATAATAATATTTGGTGCTGCAAAAGACCCATATGTTGTTGTCCAAAAAAGTGTGTGTGTTGTTGTTGTATACCAAAGTGCTGTAATATAAGCTATACATATTGGTGTTTATGCATAAATGTTTGTTGTGACTAAAATATAAGCTAGAGTAGTAAAAATAATCTACTCTAGCTTATATTTTTATTTTATTACTTTATTATTTATATATTTTAGATTTTATCAATTCATAGTTTGATTTTAGCCTTTCATCATTTGGATTCATATCAATAGCAATTTGAGCATATTCTAAAGCTTTTTCATATAAACCTAAATAATAACTACATATTGCACCTAAGTCATAGATAGTATAGTCCCAAGAAGAGGCTTCATTCATGTAAGTTACAGCTTTTTCCTTTATTTTAATACAACTATCAACCATGTGATATGCACATGCGAAATCATTTTGACTATTTGATAGTTTAGCTAATTCTACATAAGGCTCCCTAAGATATGGGGCTTCCGCAATTGCCCTAAATAGCCAACTTTTTGCTTCAATAAAATCCTTTTTTGCTGTATAAGCTCTTGCAATATATCTCATTGAAGCACTTCTTTCATCTTTCCATGTGGCTTTCTCAAGAGTGAGATGTTTTGTTAGCGTTTCAATGCATTTATCCCACATTTCATTAAACATATATTCTCTACCTAAGTAGTGCATATTCCTATCATCACTTGGATCTTCATTAACAGATAATTCAAGTAAAGAAAGATAGAATTTTCTTGATTTTGAAGGATCTGCCATATGGTTTAATTGTATGTCAGTACACCATGCGTAATTATCTGGTTTCACACCATTGTATTCTAAAATCTCATGTACGGGATGTATCCATCTAAATCCATCTCTTGCATGGATTTTTTCATAAATAAATGTTAAGCCAGGACTTCCGTCAGGGTTGAAATTCCAGGTATAAGAATATTTAACTCTTGTAGTATTTTCTCTCCAAGATCTTTCTAATTTTTCTCTCCATCCAGGTTCGAAAAATTCATCTATGTCTGTACAGACACAAATATCAACATCTTCAGGTATCATATCCATTGATATATTTCTTGCTATATCAAATCTAAATGGATTAACATCTATTTTTTTGACTATAACTCCTTTTTGTACTAGTTTTTCTATAGTATCATCAGTTGAACCAGTATCAGCAACTACTATTAGGTCAGCTTCTTTCATAGAATCAAACCATCTATCTACAAATTTTGATTCATTTTTACATATGGCATATACACAAATTTTATACTTATTCAAATAAATCACTCCATCCATTACTATATATTCTATTAAAATAAGTTATATGATGTTAAAATTAATAACGTATTTATATATTTTAAATAAAAGATTATAAAACAATTGAAATAAGTTAATTTATTCTATATAATTATATTAATATAGATCTTGAATATATTAATTATAATATACATTATATGTATATTTGGTAATAAAGCTATAGAAAATAAGCAAAAATTATATAGAGAGAAGATGATGTAATATGATTAAAGCAAATTATACAGTATATAAGGTTATAGCTACTGTGATACTTACATTTATTTTAGTATTTACTATTCATGCAGTAAATGGTGAAGGTTATAATATAGAAAACTACACAATAGATGCAAATATAAAAGATAATGGTGACTTGCATGTGGTAGAAAAATTGAAATATAAGTTTGATGAGGATATGAATGGAGTATATAGACAAATATTATATAGTTATACCACTAGTAATAGCAAAAATGATATGAGACCAAATTCTACAAGATATCAAGCTAATTTTATTGAAAATATAAAAGTATATAATTCTGATATTGGTTTTTCTAATATGACGTTATCTACACAAAAGGATGAATCAACTTTATCGAATGGAATGGATAATGTATGTAGTTTAGAATATAACAAAAGTCAGGTTACTATAAAAGCATATAGTCCAGTTAAATCTGATTCATATAAATACATAAAATATGAATATGACTTAAAAAATCCTGTTATATCATATAATGATGCTACAGAACTGTATTGGAATTTTGTTGGTACAGGATGGAAATGTGATATAGATAATTTAGAAATTAATGTAAATTGGAACAAAATTTTAGATCAAGACAAAATAAAAGTATTTGCACATAGTTATTCAAATATATATGAAAAATACATTTTTAATACTGGTATAAGAATTAGAGCTAAGTATGTATATAGTGGAACAGCTGTGGATGTGAGAATAGTTTTGCCTGAGAATATAGCTACAAATAATATTAAAAAAATTAACGAGGAATATGATTACAACGAGCTAGAAAAACAAGAACAAAAAATAGTTAAAGATAAGGAAATGTATAATAGGTCAATTAGTTATTTTGTTGTAATATTTGTACTTGGAATATTAAATCTTATATATATTATAATAGTTTCAGTAAGAAATGCAAATAAGTATAAAAAATCAACTGGTAAACTAGATTATTATACTCAGATACCGAATATGCTTTCTTTATCTAAATATTCTATGATAAATAGTAATTCTCTGGCATTTAGAGATAATAAATTATTACTAGCTACCATATTGGATTTAGTACAGAAAAAGTATATTAAAATGGATTCAAGAAAAAAGACTAAACTTACCATTTATGGAATCAAATATGACTATTTTATGACACTAGAAAGTGATAGTAATTTTAATAATTTAGATGAATATGAGATTTCAGTTATTAAACTATTATTTAATACTAAAAGTAAGACTGATGAACAGTTAGAACAATTAGCTAATAAACAAATTGAACTAAATGAGAGATTTAAACAAATAGGATCTAACTATTATGCTTATTCAAAATTTTATAAAGATTGTCAAAAACTTAACAAATCATATTTAAGCGAATTATATAATAAGCCATCAAAAGGCTTAAAAATTAGAGGAATGCTAGGTACAATACTAATATCAATATTAATGCTAATTAATATATTCTTTGTATCGCCGCTAGATGTTTCTTCTAAAATATCTATGACTATGGTTGCATTTATGTTTTATACAGTTTATTTAGTAGTATGTACGATTATAGTATTTACAGCATATTCTTTGAAAGAGGAGTATGTACCTAGATATGAGGAACTAATTGGACTTAAAAAATACTTAAAGGATTATAGTCTAATAAAAGAAAGATATCCTATTGAAATAGCATTGTGGGGTAAATATCTTGTATTTGCAAGCTTATTTGGAATATCTGATAAAGTAGCTAAAGAATTTAAAGAAGAATTAATAAAACAAGGATATACAGAAGAAAGTATATATATGACTTATCCAATACTTAATATTGCAACATACTCATCATCTATAAATAATTCTATGGCTTCATCTGGTTATTCTGGCGGCGGTGGAGGCCGGAGGCGGCGGTGGAGGAGCCTTTTAATAAAAGAACGTACTGTTTGAATTAAATCAAACAGTACGTTTTTTTAGTTTACAATCATTTTTTTGTTCATAGTTTTGTATACAAGTAAAAATTATTCTTTCAAATATCTTTTGGGCTATTTCTACGATTTCTATTAAATCATTTTGAATTGTAAAAGGTTCCTTATCAATGGTTACAAATTCTTTTATAAATTTCAAATATGAATTAGATATATATGATATTTTTTTATTCATATTTAAAAAAATTGAATTACTATCTTTAGTGAAAAAATCTTCACATATTTTATTACCATGCTTTTGCCATAGAAGCTGTGAATTTAATCGTATATTAGTTGAAATAGAATTAAAATCAATTATTTTTAAATGTAGACAAATATCACATAGTTTTAATGTATCAATATTTCTTGAAATTATTACATTGATATTATCGTAAACATATGATAGTATCAATATACACAAAACATCATCAGCACAGATATTTTGCTTATAATATATTCCAATATTGAAATAGTTTTTTGAAAGTTCCTTGTTTATATGGATACTCATAATTTAACCTCCTTAATTTAGTGGTTATAAAGTTTTTTTACATTCTATCATCTAATGTAATATATAACAATAAAAAGAATATTTTGTTTTAGAATATGACTGTTTTAGACAATATTAAAAGTATAGTGTGATAAATTTGTTGAATAATTCAAATAATAGGTGTATAATATTTTTTAAAATAGGAGGTTTTGTTTATGATTAAAATAGCTTTTTTCGATACAAAGGAATACGATAAGAAATTGTTTGATGAATATAATAAAAATTATGGATATGATATAACATATTTTGAGGTCAAATTAAATAGTGAAACAGCTCCTTTAACTAGTGGTTTTGATGTGGTTTGTGTATTTGTGAATGATAAAATAGATGAAAAAACATTGAGTATTTTAAAAAATAACAATGTTAAATTAATAGCTCTTAGATGCGCAGGTTTTAATAATGTTGATGTTGATCATTTGCCATCAGAATTAAGATTGGTAAGAGTTCCAGAATATTCACCATATGCAGTCGCAGAGCATGCAACAGCATTACTACTTGATATAAATAGAAAAATATATAAGGCTTATCAAAGAACAAAAAAATATAATTTTTCTCTTAATGGATTATTAGGTTTTGATATAAATGGTAAGACAGTAGGCGTAATAGGAACAGGAAAAATAGGGAAAGTATTTATAAAGATAATGAAAGGGTTTGGTGCTAAAGTTATAGCTTATGATTTGTATAAGGATGAAAAAGCTAGTTTAGAGCTTGGATATGAGTATGTTGATTTAGATAAGCTATATCAAACTTCAGACATAATATCGCTTCATTGTCCATTAACTAAAGAAACTAATAAAATTATAAATAAAGAGAGTATGGAAAAAATGAAGCAAGGAGTTATACTAGTAAATACTAGTAGAGGAAAGTTAATAGATTCAGATGACTTAATAAAAATGCTATCTACTGGTAAAATAGGAGGAGTTGGATTAGATGTTTATGAAGATGAAGAAGAATTTTTCTTAAATGACATGTCTAATTCATATATAAGAGATGAAGATTTGTCAGTATTACTATCAATGCCAAATGTAGTTATAACTGCTCATCAAGCATTCTTTACCATTGAGGCTTTAAATAAAATTGCAAATGACACTTTTATGAATATAAAAGAGATATTTGAAAAAAATGAATGTAAAAATGAAGTGAAAAAGTAGTATTTTACAAAAAATAAACAGTTGATTAACATATATATATCAGCTGTTTATTTATTATATAAAATTGAAAAATTAAAAATGCTTAAAAAAGTATTGACTATTACGTTGCGTAATAAAATATAATATATATGTGGGTGATAAAATGAAATATATAATAAATAAAGTTTCGAAAATTTCTGGTGTTACAATTAGGACTTTACAGTATTATGATAAGATAGGATTACTTAATCCAAGTGAGAAAACAGATAGTGGATATAGAATATATAATGAAAATGATATAGAAAAATTAGTGCAAATACTGTTTTTTAAAGAGCTTGGTTTTAGATTACATGAAATAATAAAAATAGTAAATAGCCCTAAATATAACGTTAAGGAAGCCATGAGTAATCAAAAACAAATGTTAGTTGTGCAAAGGGATAGACTAAATAATATGATAAATATAATTGAAGGATATCTTAATGGAAAGGAGATGAATTTAGACATGAGTATTGAAAATAAATTTAAGGTTATGAGTAAGAAAGAAATAGATGAATTACAAAAACAGTACGTAGATGAAGTAAATCAAAAATATGATAAAGATGTTGTTAGTGAGTGTAATAAAAAAGTAGCAAGTTATGATAATAATAAATGGAAACAAGTACAAGAAGATAGTGGTAAAATTTTGATAGAAATTGTTGAAAATATGGATAAACCAGTTGAAGATCCTAAAATTCAAAATTTAGTTGACGCATATAGGCAGCATATAACAGATAATTTCTATAACTGTACAATAGAAATATTTGCTGGTTTGGGTCAAATGTATTTACAAGATGAGAGATTCACTAAATTTTATGAAAATATAAAAGAAGGATTGGCAGAATACTTAAGTAAAGCGATTGAATATTATTGTGCAAATAAAAAACAATAAAAAATAATAAGTCACCTATAACACTTCATAAATTTGAAGTGTTTTTCTTGTAAAAATTTCATAACATTAATTTATGAACATAAAATGTTCTGAGGTGTTCTAAATGAAACTAAATAATATCTGGAGAAAAGTATCTATAGTAAAAGTAACTTTTATACTGGTTATGATTTCTGTGTACTTTTTCTCTTTTAGTGTAAATATATTTGCTGGAGCTGTAAATAAATCCTATGTTGATATTTCATCGCCTTCAGGGGTTGTTATAGATTTTTCTACTGGTAGGGTACTATATGAAAAAAATGCTTATGAAAAACGTGCTATGGCGTCACTTACTAAAGTTATGACATCAATAATGTTAGTGGAAAACTGTAATATGGATGAATTAATTGAGGTGCCTGCTGCTGCAACTTGGCAAGGTGGTTCAGAAGTTGGACTAAAAAAAGGGGAAAAAGTAACGGCAAGGGCATTACTTTATGGAATGTTGCTGCCATCTCGGAAATGATTGTGCTTATACGGTTGCATCATATATCGGAGGAACAGTTGAAAATTTTGCTAGCATGATGACTGAAAAAGCATTACAAATTGGCGCAAAGGATACAAGTTTTGTAACTCCGCATGGGCTTGATGCAGAGGAACACTACTCAACTGCTTATGATATGGCACTTATATCAAGGTATGCGCTTAAAAATAAATACATAAATGAAATTGTAAATACAGTTCAAGCAACAGTAAGTTTTGGATCATTTACCAAAACATTAAATAATACTAATGCGCTTCTTAGAACTTATGACTATATTGATGGTGTAAAAACTGGTTTTACAAATCAAGCAAATCGTTGCCTTATAGCTTCAGGTACTAGAAATGATTTTAGACTTATAGCAGTTATACTTGGGGCTGAGACTACTCAAAATAGATTTGCAGATGCTAAAAAGGTACTAGATAGTACATTTCAAAGATATAAGCCTATGGATATTTCATGCTATATGAATTGGTATATAAATATTCCTGTGTATAAAGGTAGTATAGATTATTATGAAAAACAGATAAATGATAATTTAATATTACCCCTGACTCAAGAGGAGTATGATAGTATTTATACAAAACAACAAATTATGCCTGTAATTAATCCGCCTATGTATAAAGGTTTAAAAGTAGGTAATATAGAGTTATATATTGATGATGAAAAAATATATTCAAGAGATGTATTTTTAGAAGAAAATATATCTAAAAAAACAGTTCTTGATTATATGAAAGAATCTGTTTTAACTATTTTTGAAGCAAAAAGCGTAATATAAAGTGCAAATATGAGAAAAATGTAGATGAATTTACATAATATTTATCGAAACTATTGACATGGAATAAATTTTATGATATAAATATGGCAAAATTAGTAAGAAATAGAGCAAATTATTAATATGTTTTGTGAAAGGAGAGTTTTCTATGAGTATGAAACGGAAAATAATTTCATTGATTTTATGCATTTTGATTGCATCTCAGACTACCAGCATTTTTGCGGCTAACAAAATTACAAATGACAAAAAAGAAGTAAACATGAAAAGCGTTGCAGCTAAGGTAGTGCAAAAAGAAGAGCCTCCTCCGATGAGTATAGGATATATGTATGGCATTTATCCAGGGACCCCCATATTTGTAGATATAAGCGGTGGTAAAGTTGTAAAAAATTCGATGAAGGTTATATTTTCAGATAATCCCAAAAATAAAATCTCAACAAAATATCGCGATGGATATGTTATGATTACCTTTTCTAAATCGGGTTATGCTAGAATAAGTGTAAATGGAGTAAATCCTAATGGAAATATTGAAGAATTTGAGACTCTGTTAGTTGGTGATGGATACAATCGTATTAATACTGAAAATGACATTGATATGACAACTGGCAGTGATGCATGTGGTGAGTATTCTTCGCGTTATGTAAGAGTGCAAGGTAAACCTTATTCAGTTAAATATATTGACTACTATACACATAAAGAAATTAAAAACAAAATAGAATTTAACATAGCTGAAAGTAGGCTATATGTTAAGGAGAATGCAAGACCAGGCGATAAAGTATATTTCACCCTTTTATATAAAAATGGAGATACTAGTACCGCTGTTGTAAATTTAATGTCTTTGGAGAAATATAATGAATTATATCCGTGAGCTTAAAAATAGTGTTAAAAAAGATGACTTTTGGTCATCTTTTTTAACACTATAATGTTATAAAATACATCTAAAACTATTGACAAAAGTAGTATTAAGTTATAAAATTGTTAGTAATTATAGATTTTTGAGGTGTGGTATGAAAATTAACATAGTTATTAAAAAATTACTTTTTTCTTTTATATTTGCGTTTTTTCTAAGCTTTATAGCTAACTCATGTCATGCGTATAATATAACCGCTAGAACAATAGTGGTTGAAAGTAATGGTGAGTCGTATCTTGTTTATAGGACATCAGTTAGTGCACATACAACTTCTGTTCAATTATATGATACATGGAAAAAAAATTATCCAACTGAATATGCTAACCAAGGACAATGGGCAAAGAGAGGCGATCATTCTGGATTATTTGATAAGATGCCTACTTATTATTCAATAAGTGGACAAACAGTTATTTTTCATAGTAGTCCTAATACAAAATATATTTCTGGAGATGACTATACTTATGAGACATATGAGAGTGTGCCCTTAGGTGATTCGGTGACAGAAAGAAATAAGATTAGCAATATAAAAACTGGTATTAATTTAAATGTACAAACGTATGAAGCACTATATACTTTGAAAAATTTTAATGATTATAGAATAAAAATTACTGGTTCTGGTACTACAAAAACTATGATATCTGAGTACAGAATTGATCTCAAAGAGAGCGACAATATAATTAAGGCTTTTAAGACTAAACTTGGAAGTAAATATACTGTGGATACGCCTATTTACTTTTCTAATGTGTATTTTACAAAGAAAAATGCATATGCCAGCCAAACTAATTATCCAGATGATTATTTACTCAATATAAGAACGGCTTCTCAATTTTTTAATCTTGATAGGGTAAAAGGAAGAGCAAATAGTGATTGGAGTAGTTCTGACACATCTGGATATGTGGATTGGAATAAATCTGTTTCTGCTCCACAACAATCAATAATAAATAAATTTGATAATATTATAATACTTCCTCAACCTAAATATAGAGAGGTTTATGTAAGACACATTAATGCAAGTACAGGTGCTATTTTAACTGATTTTGGAAGTAAATCTTTAATAGATTCAAATAACAAAACAATATCTAGCATAGGCGGTAAGACAGGATTTAATGCATTTTTTCAACTAGAATTAGGTACAGGAATAAGTAAATTATCATATGATTCAAGAACGTCATATAGTGGAAAAATAGTGACGTATAATGGTATGAAAGCTAGTACTAAATCTACTAATTCTCCACCTGCAATAAGTGCAACTGGATTGAATTCATCTAAAAACGCAACATTAACATCGGGTAATACAGCCGATTTTACATTTATTGATTTTTATTATACACTTACCACTCCACCTATACCTCCGGATCCTACTCCGACGCCACTACCATCCGTAAGTATAATTGGATCAATATTGTTTGATGCAGCATCTTGGCAATACGGGAATTCAACAACATCAACAAGTGTAGACTATATACCTTCAAGTGAGAGTCTAATTTCGTATGTAGGAGGAGCATATCCATATATATTAAGGGCTCTAAACTATTCTACAGCTCAAAAAACAGGATCAGTTGGTATGAGTGTTGAGGTATCTAAGTCGTATACAGGTACATATTATTATTGGGCATATAAAAAAGAATCATATGGATATAGTTTAAATTCTAATAATTTAGAATCTTTTAGTAAGTATTCTATAGTTGTTAGGTATCCTACAACAGCTACTAAGACTCAGACAAATCCATATACGCTGGGAAGTGGTGAAACTATAAAATCTCATAGTATAAGTGTAAAGTACTATGATACAAAGACTAAAAAATATGAGACAAAATCAGTTAGTCCAGGATATTCTTTAAAAACAGGGGAATCTTACGTAACTAATTCAATAACAGTGGAATATCCAACTACAGCTACTAAAACAGTAACAGATTCATCATATAGTTTAGCTACAGGTGAAAGTGTAGATTCCAGTGATATAGAGGTTAAATATAGAACTGAGACTACAACTTCTGGAACAAAGAGTAAAACTTTAAATTATAGTGTTCCATATAAATATGATTACTATAGATTAAATAATTTTAAAATGTATAGAATTAGTAATTTTGAATTGTACGATGATGATAGTAACAAAGGTGGCGAATTATTTAATCAAGGTACAAATACATATACAATAAATACAAGCTCAAGCTATAATTCAAGATTTAGTGAGGGTATAAAGGATGTAGATTCTACTTTAAGATACTATAATACATTTGGAAATAGTACATATGGATTGGGTACAAATACAGCACATTGTGGGTGGGATAGCACATGTAAAGATTTAGCAGATACTACAAAAAGTGATGTAGATAAAGTAACATATAGTGGTGCAGCATCAGGAGCAGGAATAGGGGTAACATTTACTAGCCAAAATGACTATGTTACAGTTGAATCAAGTCAAATATTAAGACCTTTACTTGATTCTAAAACAGTATATTTTAGTGCAACTACTAATGGAACTTTACCAGAGGTAAATATAAATACACAAAATGAAAGTAGTTATACTTCAAATGCAAGAAGTTTTTATACACCATCTACAAGGACATATAGATCAGACTTTGTAGATCAAACATTAACAATACCAGAAGATAGAACAAATGGTATGAGATATTTAACAGGAAAGATTTACTATAACATAACAACTGCTTCTAATTTTAATAAGGGTTCAGACTCGTTTTATGATTCTTTAAGTAGAGGTAATGTTTCTTCGGGAGATTTTACAGAACAATCAAAAACATATGATATACATTCTGGTTCTAGTCAAAATGTAAATAAGGTAAATGTACTTACACCAATAAGTATAGCATCAGATGTTATAAGAAGTGATGCAATAATAAATCAAACAGATTCAGCGCAAGGATATAGTATAATACAAAAAAATACACCTTTTGAAATAACTCCAAGAGCAACAAGTTATACATCGGGTTCGCCAAACTATAACGGAGTTGATACAAATAAGTTTGTACATACTTACTTTATTAGTTTTGATTTTGATATAGAAAATTATTCTGTATATAATGCATATGGTTCTATTATAACTTCGAATACAGGTAAGGAAAATGCAAGAACTTGGATTGAAATACCAAAAGGCGGTAAGATAAGAGCTCAAGCAGCAGCAGATGTCATAAACACAGAGGGTGTTAATGTAGTATATCAAAATACTAATAATTACTATATAAGAGCTATAACTGTAAATGCACCATTTAATTTAAAAGATGCAGCAGCATTTATTCAGTATTTAAGTACTTCTTCTTCTAATCCTAGTGCAAGTGATGGATCTACATTAGTTGATAATGAACAAAATACAATAAGAGGAACAGAGTCACAAAGAAGACAAAGTAATTATTATGATAGAAATGATGTTTATGCAGATTCAAATCATATGGCACAAAAAACGTTTACTACAACGAATTTAGGTAGAATATTCGATTTTAAAATTACAGACTGTACAGATATTAACTTTAAGGATACATTTAGAAAAACAGATGCAAATGGGATAAATGTATCATCTGGAAAATACTTCTATTCAGGACTTTTAAAATGGGATATGACATCTCTTGGAACAAATAATATGGTAAATAGGCCGGCAACTGAAACTGGCACGGCAAGTGAAGTTAAGAGAACACTTCCACTTGGACCATATAAACAAGTACAGTATATAAATGCTCCAAAAATGGGATATAGGATAAGCTTTGATTTAAAAACAACAGGTTCACTACCAAATCTAGATAATAGATATGTAGATATAACTCCAGAGTATTACTATATTTCTAAAACTGGTCAAACAATAAAAGATGTAACGTTATACTATAAAAATAGTAGTGGAAAATATGTACCTCTTGCAGGAAGTGGATATTCAATATATTTTAAACCGAATGATGGATATAGGTATCTAGTAAATTTAGGATACACAAATAACTATACAAATATGTCATCAAGTATGGAGATGTTAAGAATAGATGGTACAATGAGACTTACTAAAAAGATGATGAGTATAAGTGCAAATACATTTGTTCAAGCATGGTATGGTGAATTTAAATTACCAAATTCAACAATAGCAATAGAAAGAGGAACAAGTGATTTAAACAAACCGTTAAAAGATGGATATATAGGAGTAAAATTCAACATAGTGTGTGTAGATAATCCATCAAGTAATCCAGTAAGACTAGGATATAGTTATAATAACAAAGTTCAAGGTACAACTACTGAAATTCCAAATACATCACAGTGGGATTATGAAGGATATCTAGGATTTACTAAAGCAGGACAAACAATAACGGATACGAATTACTTAGTATTACAACTGGAAAAAGGAACATTAAGAGTAATTGATCAAGCAACATATAGTAAAGTAAAAGGTACTGTAGTATTATTTGATTTAGATAGTAGAGCAGCTACAGATTTTGAATAAACTTCAGATAGTGTTAAAAAATAAAAAAATATTTGTCTTTTTCTTGACAAATATTTTTTTTTGAGTTATTATATATATGTAATTAGCACTTAGATAAATCGAGTGCTAATTTAAAGGTGATAAAATGAGTTTAGATGAACGCAAAAAAAAAATATTATCATCAGTTGTTGAAGACTACATAGAGTCTGCAGAGCCAGTAGGTTCTAAGACAATAGTAGATAAGTATAATTTAGAGTATAGTCCTGCTACAATTAGAAATGAAATGAAACTTCTTGAAGATGATGGATATTTAGAACAACCTCATATATCTGCAGGCAGAATACCATCTACAAAAGGTTACAGATATTATGTAGATAATCTAATGAAAGAAAAAAAACTTTCTATGTTAGATATAAACTATATAGATAATAGTATAACAGGGTATGGAGATACTGAAAATCTACTTGAACAAGCATCGGATACAGTATCTAAGTTGCTGGGCAGACCTACTATACTTACTCTTAAAAATGAAGATATTATAGAGAGTATAAAATTACTTAGAATAACTGATAAGATTTTACTAGTAATAGTTATGTCTAAAAACGGAACTATAAAAGATTGTGTAGCAAAACTTACAGATATAATACCTGAAGATACAGTAAATGAGCTTACTAAGGTACTAAACATAAATTTAAAAGGAACGCCCTTAGAAAGAGTGTATTATGCTTTAAATATGGTAATATCAAAAGAACTTACGACTTTTTCAGAAATATTAGGTCAAATAAGTGAAGGTTTAAGAAGAGAACTAAATTCTGGTGTAAAAAAAATAAGTAATAATGTTGAATCAATACTTGAGCTTCCAGAATTTTCAGATGTTGAAAAAGCTAAAAACTTTGTTAATATATTGTCTACTAAGGATATTCTTGATAGTACATTAGCTAAAGTATCAAACAATGAACTTGGTATTATAATTGGTTCTGAAAATAAAGAAATATTACTTAGTGAATATAGCATAATATCACTTAATATTTTAGACGATAAAAATATAGGTAATTTATCTGTTATAAGTCCAAAAAGAATTGACTATTCTAAGACAGTATCAACATTGAAATATATAAATTCTAAATTTAAAAATCTATTTTCAAAACCTAACTAAACTTAAATTTTAATATTGGAGGTAAATTAATGAGTATAGAAGAAAAATTAAACAATGATATTGAAAACATAGATACATTAAAAAATGAAGAAATTAATAAAGATGAATATATAGCTAAATTAAACGATGACTTAATTGTACAAAAAAAGAAAGCTGATGAATATTTTGAACATTTAAAAAGAAATATGGCAGACTTTGATAATTTTAAAAAAAGAATTGTTAAAGAAAAAGATAATCTACATTTTACAATAACTTCAGATGTTGTTGAAGCAGTATTACCAATACTTGATAACTTCGAAAGCGCAATAATGAGTGAATGTTCAGATGATAAATTTAAAAATGGAATACTTATGATATATACACAATTAAAAGAAACTTTAGAAAAGTTTGGTTTAAAAGAAATTGTTTCACTTGGTGAAGAATTTGACCCAAACTTACATGAAGCAGTAATGCATATTGAAGATGAAAACTTTAAGGAAAGACAAATTGTTGAAGTTTTAAGAAAAGGCTACAAAATATCAGACAAAGTTATAAGACACGCAATGGTAAAAGTAGCAAACTAAATTTTGATATAAGCTTAGGATAAATTTTGATGTAATTTTAAAAATTTTGTCCTGAGTGTATATAAACTAATATATAACAAATGAATATTATAAATATATAACTTTATTTTAGGAGGTAATAAATATGTCAAAAGTTATAGGAATTGATTTAGGAACAACTAATTCTTGCGTTGCAGTTATTGAAAACGGAGAACCAGTTGTTATACCAAATGCAGAAGGAGCAAGAACAACTCCATCAATAGTTGCATTTGCAAAAAATGGTGAAAGACTAGTAGGTCAAGTAGCAAAAAGACAGGCAGTTACTAATCACGATAGAACTATAATATCTATTAAAAGAGATATGGGAACTGACAGAAAAATAAAAGTTGATGATAAGGAGTATACTCCACAAGAAATATCAGCTATGATTTTACAAAAATTAAAAACAGACGCTGAAAATTATTTAGGACAAAAAATAACTCAAGCAGTTATAACTGTACCGGCATACTTTAGTGACTCTCAAAGACAGGCAACAAAAGATGCAGGAAGAATAGCTGGTCTTGAAGTTTTAAGAATTATAAATGAACCAACAGCTGCGTCTTTGGCACATGGTTTTGATAAAGAATCAGAACAAAAAATAATGGTTTATGATCTTGGTGGTGGTACATTTGACGTATCAATACTAGATATTGGTGATGGAGTATTTGAAGTTTTAGCTACATCTGGAAATAACAGACTAGGTGGAGATGACTTTGATGAAAGAATAATTAATTTCTTAGTATCTGAATTTAAAAAAGATTCAGGCATAGATTTAAGCAAAGATAATATGGCAATGCAAAGACTAAAAGAAGCTGCAGAAAAAGCGAAAATTGAACTTTCAGGCGTAATGCAAGCACAAATAAATCTTCCATTTATAACTGCTGATTCAACAGGTCCAAAACACTTAGATATTACTTTATCTAGATCAAAATTTGAAGAAATAATTTCTGATTTAGTAGAATCAACTGTAGGGCCAGTAAATCAAGCTATGAAAGATTCTGGTTTAACATTTGATAAAATTGATAAAATACTTTTAGTTGGTGGATCTACAAGAGTACCACTAGTACAAGAAACAGTAAAAAGAATTACTGGTAAAGAACCATATAAGGGAATAAATCCTGATGAATGTGTTGCAGTAGGTGCTGCTATACAAGGTGGAGTACTTACAGGTGAAGTAAAAGATCTAGTTCTATTAGATGTAACTCCATTATCACTTGGTATTGAAACATATGGCGGAGTGTTTACAAAACTTATTGAAAGAAATACTACAATACCTACTAAAAAATCGCAAATATTCTCAACTGCAGCAGATGGTCAAACATCAGTTGAAGTACACGTTTTACAAGGTGAAAGAGAAATTGCAGCATATAATAAAACTTTAGGTAGATTTAGTCTAACTGGAATACCACCAGCACCAAGAGGGGTACCTCAAATCGAAGTTTCTTTCGATATTGATGCAAATGGTATAGTACACGTTTTAGCTAAAGATATGGCTACGAATAACGAACAAAAAATATCTATAACAGCAAGTACAAATCTTACTGAAGATGAAATACAAAAAGCTGTTAAAGAAGCTGAAGCACATGCTGCAGAAGATAAAAAGAAAAAAGAAGAAGTTGAAGTTAGAAATAACGCAGATTCACTTGTATATAATACAGAAAAAACTTTAAAAGAGTTAGAAGGTAAAATTTCTGAAGAAGAAAAATCTAAAGTTCAAGTAGAACTAGAAAATGTTAAAAAAGCTTTAGAAGGAACTAATACTGAAGAAATAAAAGCTGCAACAGAAAAATTAACACAAGTATTTTATGAAATATCTTCAAAACTATATTCTCAAGCTCAAGCGGCTTCTCAAACAACAGGAGATAATACAGGAAGCGCAGATAATAATGTAGTACATGATGCAGATTACAAAGTAGAAGATGATAATAACAAATAATTGTAGAGTTTTACTAAAAAATTAATATAATAATAATATAGTAATATAAATTAAGGCAGGATATAATTCTTGCCTTAATTTAAGATGTGGAGGTAGGTTTAAGTGGCAGGTTCGAAAGACTATTATGATATGCTTGGAGTAAGCAAAACGGCTACCGATGAAGAAATAAAAAAAGCATATAGAAAGCTTGCTAAAGAATATCATCCAGATTCACATGCTGGCGAAAATAAATCAGCAGCCGAAGCAAAGTTTAAAGAAATAAGTGAAGCATACAGTATATTATCTGACAAAACTAAGCGTGCTCAATACGATCAATTTGGATCTAATTTTGAAAATGCAGGTTTTGGTGGTGCAGGTGGTTATGGAGGCTTCTCCGGTTTTGATTTTTCTGGCTTTAATGGTGGAGTTGATATTGATTTAGAAGATATATTAGGAAGTGTATTTGGAGGAGGTTTCGGTGGATTTGGTTCTAGTAAGAAAAATGGACCAACTAAAGGAGCTGATTTAAGATATAATATGTCTATTACTTTTGAAGAAGCTGCATTTGGTACAAGTAAAGAAATAAATGTATCTAGAAATGAAAAATGTGATACATGTAATGGAAGTGGTGCAAGAAACGGCACGCATCCTGTAACATGCGATAAATGTGGAGGAAATGGTAAAATTCAAGTGACTCAAAATACAATAATGGGTACTATATCTACAGTTAGAACATGCGACAAGTGTGGAGGAGAAGGTAAAATAATACTTAATCCTTGTGAAAAATGTGGTGGAAGCGGTAATGCTAAAAAAAGTAGAAAGATAAAAGTTAGCATTCCATCTGGAATAGATAATGGGCAAGCAATCTCTATAAGGGGAGAAGGCGACACCGGTAAAAAAGGTGGGCCAAACGGTGACTTGTTTATAGTTGTTAATATATTGCCTCATAAAATATTTAAAAGAAGTGGTTCAGATATACATTTTGAAATGCCTATTTCATTTACTAAAGCTACACTTGGTGGAACTATAGTTATACCGACTTTAGAAGGAAATATGGAATTTAGTATACCTGAAGGAACTAGATCTGGATCTAAATTTAAGATAAAAAGTAGAGGTATTCCTAATATACGTGGTACTTCTAGAGGGGATCTAGAATTTAGTGTGGAAGTTGAGGTTCCAAAGAAGTTAACAGATAGACAAAAAGAGTTATTAATTGAGTTTGCTAATTTATCTGGTGAAGAAGTGATTAGAAAAAAAGGATTCTTTGGTAGATAGAATATAAAAAAGTTACTGCATTGTTTTGCAGTAACTTTTTTTATACTTATGCTATTAGTTCAATAACGTAGTCATAATTTTGTTCTAAGTGTAATACAGATGGTGTATTTTCAAAAATATCTAACTGGCCATCGATTTGTAACGTACTTCTTGAAGATTTTTTATTTGTTGGATATTGAATACTTGATATTGAAGCAGATAGTTCTTCAGGACAGCATTGTCTTTGAATAAAAGCTACAGAGTTATCCACTTTTACCATAATATTATTTGTTGATGAATATTCTGTAAGAGCAGATCCAATTTTAATATTGTTTGGTATATATTCAACTGGTCTCCATAGCCATTTTAGAATCTCATACCCCACATTAATTGACTTAAAAGTAATATTATTGTGTTTTATAGTTTTGTTTTCAAGTATTATTCCATTATTCATAATACCTGAAATTTCAAAATCACCTAAAAGGAGTGGGTTACTACAGAAAACATCATGATGATGCCCTTTTAAATTATCTGTAATTACATTCTCAATACCTATATTTCTACCCACAATATATGCAGGTAGAGTAAGCTTTTTTATAAATCTTGATAACTCTAATTCGTTATATGGGTTTGTACCTATTTTTTTCATTGCAGATAAATTAAGTCGCAATGTTTTGCGGGTAGACATTAGATCATCTCCTTATATTCAAAATGTGAAATTCATTATATAATAAGAAATGTAAAAAATCAATATTTTTGTTATATTATGATAGAATATGATGAAATACAAGTATGATATTAAATTTGAATAAATGTTTTTGTTGAAAATAACTGTATATAATGATATAATTCTATAAGGTGATAAAATGGCAAGGAGATTTATAGTAAAAAAGCAAGATATTCGAGAAATTAATGAAAATTTATTTGAAATATATGGTGATGAAGTAAATCACATTAATGTTTTAAGATACGAAGTAGGAGATAACATAACTGTAAATGAGTTTGTTTGTTGTATAGAAAATATAAATAAAAAAAGTATTGGATTAAAAATAATAAAACATTCAGATAAAAAAGGAGAACCGAGCGTGGATATTACTCTTTATCAGGCTATGCTTAAATCTGATAAAATGGACTTTTTAATTCAGAAGGTAATAGAAATTGGTATTAAAAGTATAACACCATTTTTTTCAAAAAACGTAGTAGTTAAGTTAGATGAAAAAGATAGGGTTAAAAGAAAAGATAAATTTCAAAAAATTTCATACGAAGCTTGTAAACAATGTGGAAGAACAGATGAAGTTATAGTAAATAGTTTTGGTTATTTCAATGATATTTTAAAAGAGTTGAAAATATATGATTGTGTGTTTTTTGCATATGAGCTTGAAGATGTTAGTTTAAAAGAGAAAGTAGAAGAAATAAAAAATAAATCAAAAAATGCAGGTAAAATTGCAATTATAGTTGGAGCAGAAGGCGGATTTGATCCTACAGAAGCTAAGAAGATTAGTGAGATTAATAATGTTATTTCTGTTGGCTTAGGAGAAAGAATTCTAAGAGCAGAAACTGCAGCTATATATTTGACTAGTATTGTTATGTATGAATTTGATAATTAGATAAGTTTGCTAGAGATGTAAAGTTTTTTAATTTGAAGTTAAAAACTTTACATTTTACTTTTTTTTATGATATAATACTTGATATAAAAGCTATTTATGCGAGGAGGATACATGATAGAAGATAGAGTCATTGTTTCTGAGTATGAAGAAGAGGAAGATGTTGAACTTGATGTAACTTTAAGACCACACAACTTTTCTGAATACATTGGGCAAGAAAAAGTAAAACAAAATTTAAAAATATATATAAGTGCTGCAAAGGAAAGAAATGAACAACTAGATCACGTTTTACTTTATGGACCTCCTGGTCTTGGTAAAACAACACTTGCTTCAATAATAGCAAGTGAAATGGGAAGTAGTATTAAAACGACTTCAGGTCCTGCTATAGAAAAAGCAGGTGATTTAGCTGCAATATTAACTAACCTTAAAGAAAACGATATCTTATTTATAGATGAAATACATAGACTAAGAAAAACGGTAGAAGAAATATTGTATCCAGCATTAGAAGATTTTAGTCTAGATATTATGATTGGAAAAGGTCCTTCTGCTAGATCAATTAGATTAGATTTACCTAAGTTTACTTTAGTAGGTGCCACGACAAAGGCAGGAGCATTGTCATCTCCTCTTAGAGATAGATTCGGTATAATACATAGATTAGAATTATATAATCAAAATGAACTTGCTGATATAATAACGAGAAGCGCAAATATTTTAAATATACCTATTGAAAGTGATGCTGCCCTAGAAATTGGTTCTAGATGTAGAGGTACACCAAGAATTGCGAACAGACTTTTAAAACGTGTAAGAGATTTTGCTCAAGTTGAAGGATTAATTTCTATTAATTATGAGATAGCTAAAAAATCTTTAGATAGACTTGAAATAGATGAGCTAGGTTTGGATCAAATAGATAGAATAATGCTTTCAACTATAATAATGAAGTTTGCAGGTGGACCAGTTGGATTAGATACGTTAGCTGCTGCAATAGGCGAAGATAAGGATACCATAGAAGATGTATACGAACCTTACTTAATGCAAATAGGTTATTTAAGTAGGACTCCAAGAGGTAGAACAGTTACTAAACTTGGATATGAACATTTAGGTTTGGAGATGAAATAGTGAAAAAATTACTTATGCATACATGTTGTGCACCTTGTTTTGTGTATATACAAAAAGATATATCAGAAAATGGTATTTTAAATAGTGACGGAGTAAATGAACCCATAGATTTAACTGCATTTTGGTGCAATCCAAATATTCATCCACAGTTTGAATATACAAGAAGAAAAAATACTTTTATTAATTTCTGTAAAGATGTAGAATGTAATTATATTGTATCAGATGACTACGATTTAAATGCATTTGTAACTGATATTGTAAATAAGGTGGGTAGCGGAGAATTTAATATAAGGTGTGAATATTGCTACTTAACCAGACTTGAAAAAGCGTTTGAATACGCAAAAAATAACGGGTATGATATGGTAGGAACAACACTTAGTATAAGTCCATATCAAAACCATCTAGTATTAAAAAATGTATTAGAAAAATTATCTAAAAAATATAATATTGAATATATGTATAAGGATTATAGATCTAATTATAGAGAAGGTCAAAATTTAGCAAGACAACTTGAACTATATAGACAAAAATATTGTGGATGCATATTTTCAATGGATGAGCGGAAAGTGGGAATATTAATGAAAAAATATTCAAAAACAAAGTTAAAGGTAAAAAGAATAATACCTGTAATTATAACTATTCTTTCAGTATTACTTATATTATCTTTAGTATTAGTAATATATATAAATTCAAAGGGAAGTATAATAATTCAAAAAGTAGATGAAAATGCAAAAAATGTCAGTAATGATACAGCAAAAAAATCACTTCCTATAGTTGTAAATAATATTATTGTTGGTGCTGTATATGAAAAAAAATGGATAAGTGCAGAAAAGTACTATTTTAATAGTACAGGTAAACAAAATACAGAAGTTGATGTATACAATAAAACGGGTAAAGCCGGGACTTTCAAATTAAATGAAATGAAACAAAATAGTGATTACAGTATGTATACTTCTACAACTAGTTTGAATAAAGCTGACGAATATTTTGCTATAGGTAAAACAAGTAATATTGTTATGTTACAGCCTATAAGAAAATCAACTGTAACCGAAAAAGATAAGAATGATGTAAAAAAAGCTTTAGGAATATATAGTTTGTTTAATAGTACAGTAAAAATAAACGAGATATATGACGTAAGTTTAAATAATAATGAACAAGGAAAAATAATTAGTGCAACTAATTCAACTAAAAATATATTTGGCGTGTATAGCATAATATTTTATATAAGCAATACTGGAAAGATTCAAATAATAAAATATAATTATGTAAAAAATACAAAAAATGCTTCTGATTGGCCAATATATTCATTGAAATTTGTTGCTGATTTAAATAATGATGGTATGAATGAAGCTATCATTCAAGAAATTACAGAATTTAATGTTAAATATGATATTATAGAATATAGAACAAAAGGTTTTTATGAAGTGTTATCAAGTAATTTAAAGATATAAAGGAAAGGTGGCAAATATGGTAATAAAATATATAAATAGTAATGGAGAAATTCTTGAAGGTGAATATCCAGAGAATATATCAGTTTTAAGACATACAGCTTCTCATATTTTAGCACAAGCTATCAAAAGATTATATCCTAATGCAAAACTTGCAATAGGACCATCAATTGAAAATGGATTTTATTATGATATAGATTTAGATAATAGACTAGCAGAGGAAGATCTAATAAAACTTGAAGAAGAAATGAAAAAGATAATAAATGAAAATCTTAAAATAGAAGTATTTTCATTATCTAGAGAAGAAGCTATAAAATTAATGACAGAAAAAAATGAAGATTATAAAGTAGAACTTATAAATGATCTTCCAGAAGACGCAAAAATATCTTTTTATAAACAAGGTGAGTTTGTTGATTTATGTGCTGGTCCACATCTATTATATACAAAAGGTGTTAAAGCATATAAGTTGTTTAATGTTACTGGTGCATATTGGAGAGGTAGCGAAAAAAATAAAATGCTACAAAGAATATATGGTACAGCATTTGGTAGTAAAGATGAACTTGTTAATTATTTAAATGTATTAGAAGAAGCAAAGAAAAGAGATCATAGAAAACTTGGTAAAGAACTAGATCTATTTATGATATCTGATGAAGGTCCAGGATTTCCATTTTTCTTACCAAAGGGAATGGTTCTAAGAAATACATTAGAAAATTTCTGGAGAAAAGAACATGTTGAAGCAGGATATGAAGAAATAAAGACTCCAATAATTTTAAATGAGGAATTATGGCATAATTCAGGCCACTGGGACCACTATAAAGAAAATATGTATTTTACTCAAATAGATGAAGGTAATTATGCAATAAAGCCAATGAATTGTCCGGGTGGAATGCTTGCGTATAGAAGAAAACTACATTCGTATAAAGATTTTCCTGAAAGAGTAGCGGAGCTTGGTCTTGTTCATAGACATGAACTATCAGGTGCACTACATGGACTTATGAGAGTAAGATGTTTTACTCAAGATGACGCGCATATATTTATGACACGTGATCAGATAAAATCTGAAATTATAAATGTGGTAAGTTTAATAGATAGATTCTATAAAATATTTGGTTTTGAATATAGAATAGAATTGTCTACAAGACCTGAAAATTCTATGGGAAGTGAAGAAGATTGGAATATAGCTACTGAAACTTTAAAAGAAGCTTTAATTTCGATAAACAGAGAATTTGAAATAAATGAGGGCGACGGAGCATTCTATGGTCCGAAATTAGACTTCAAATTAAAAGATTCTATAGGTAGAGAATGGCAATGTGGAACTATTCAATTGGATTTTCAAATGCCTGAAAAATTTGATTTGACTTATGTTGGCCCAGATGGTCAAAAACATAGACCAGTTATGATACATAGGGTTATTTTAGGAAGTATTGAAAGATTTATAGGTATACTTATAGAACATTATGCAGGTGCATTCCCGCTTTGGTTATCTCCAGTACAGGTAAAAGTTTTGTCGATAACAGAAGAACATCTTGAGTACTCAAAGGAAGTAACAGAAAAACTTAAAAAAGCTGGATTTAGAGTTGAGTTAAATGGTGAAAATGATAAAATTGGGTATAAAATAAGACAAGCGCAACTTGAAAAAATACCATATATGTTGGTTATAGGAAAAAAAGAAGTTGAAGATAGTGTAGTATCAATAAGACTTAGAAATGGCGAAGAAATAAATCAAATATCAATTGAAGATCTAATTCAAAGATTAAATGATGAAGTAGCAAAATCACTAAAAAAATAAATAACTAACATATATTGTCAAAATATAAGAAATATAAAAAATAGTATTGATTTTTAATACGTATTTATATATAATCTTGATGTACTAGTAAATGTACATATTCAAAAGATAAATTGTAGGAGGTATAATAATGGATATATTAAGAATTTCAGCAAAATCTAGTCCAAATTCAGTAGCAGGTGCAATAGCTGGATTAATTAAGGAAAACGGAAGAGCAGAAATGCAAGCAATCGGTGCAGGTGCAATAAACCAAGCAGTTAAAGCTGTGGCTATTGCAAGAGGATTTGTAGCACCAACAGGAATAGAACTTGTGTGCTCACCAGCATTTACTGAGGTTACAATAGATAACGAAGATAAAACTGGTATAAAGTTTTTGGTTGAACCAAGAGTATAATATATTATAAATATGTAAGATGTAAGTAGAATATACTTACATCTTATTTTTTATACGTAAAAACAAATTACAAGATAAATATTTAGATTTTAAGGCAAAATGATTAACATAAAACTTGAAAAATAGTGTAAAAAATGGTATAATGATAATATAGTAAGTTTATTTTGTCCAAAAATAATTTAGGAGGAGTTTTAAAAATGAACAAAGATATTGTTGAAAAAGCGGCTGATATTTCTGAAGGTTGCATGGGAGCTTTCGGAGCTGTATATATTTTGCTGCAAGCTGGTGAACATGACGTAATTAAAATGTTTCATAAAAACAATATTATAGGGAAAAAAGCATATTGGTTTTGGGAAAAGGTTTGTGAAAGAGATATTTCAAATATGAAAAAAATTTGTCGTGCTATTGGAAATGGAATAAGTAATGAAGAACTACACAAAAATCTACCAGAATATATTTACGTAGGTGTCGATGAAAAGGAGATTATGTTTTTTAGAAACCTTGCAGGAATTACGATTAGTTCTTAAAAAAGTGTATTACAAAACTGAGTTAATCGAGAGTTTTATGCCAGATAGTTATTTAGAAATACACTAAATAACTATCTTTTTGTTCATTTTTGTGATATAATTTGTTATATAAATATCAAAGTAGGCAGAAAATAAAATATGGTGATGTAGTATGGACAAAAAAATAATAAGAGCGTATAGATATAATACTGTCAGTAGATCTGAGCGAACAAATAGACAAAAAAAAGAACAGGGTAAAGATTGTAGTGTAAAAAGACAAAGATCTAAAGACGTTAAGTATAATAAAGCAAAAAAGAGTATAGAAAAGAGCAATTTTGGTTTAAATATATTTAAAATAGTAGCTTGTATAGGTATACTTATATTAATAGGATTTTCATCAAAATATATTGTTAAATTAGAAGATAATCCAATAATAAGAGTATTTTCACCGAAAGAAGTTGATTCAGTTAAATATATGAAAGATTATTATATAAAAGTTGGAATGAATTCTATTGGAAATATAAATATGTATGAAAATATCAATATTTTAACTAATGAGTTACTTAAACTTTCAAAGCCGTCACTTATAAGTTTTGATTCAAATTACAAGATAGAGTATGTAGTTTCTGAAAGTATAAATAAAATAAGTAATTTAGAATATGAAATAGTTCTTAAATCAAAAATAAATGTGACCAGTCAGGATGTTATAAATTCAGTAAATGAAATAAAAAAAGCTAAAGATAAAAATATATATTATAATAATATAAAAAATATATCTGAAATTACAGCTAAGGATAACAAAAAAATAAATGTTAAACTTGTATCTGAAAATCCTTACTTTATATATACTTTAAATTTCCCTATATATACATCATCAGATTTTTCTAATTCTAATAAGTTAGAGTTAAATAATAGTGATTCTAATAATATTAAGTTTGTCAAGAATAATAATCAAAAAGATATTAACTTTAACAGCCTAACTTTAAAAAACTATAGCGATTTAGATAATATGGTAGATGAATTTAGAAATGGAAATTTAGATATATTTTTAACTTCATCATATGATACAATGCAACTTATAGGAAAACATGAATATAGCGTAAAAAAATATAGAAATGGTGAGACAATTTTTTTACTTGGAAATAAGAATTCTGAATTTTTTAATAAAAAGGAAGTAAGACAGGCACTTGTATATAGTTTAAATAGAGAAGAAATCCTTAAAAATTTGAATACTCCATTTGCTGAAATGATTGATTTGCCATATATTTATTCAAGTATAAAATATAAATATGATACTATAGGTGCGGAAAATATATTACTATCTAATGGATGGAAAAAATCAAATAATTCGTATTCAAAGCAAATTAACAACGTAAATAGAGTTCTAGAGCTGAATTTTTTAGTTAATGAGTCTGATAGTATAAAAGTAGCTATTGCAGAAAATATTAAGCAAATGTTAGAAAAAAATGGTATAAGAATAAATATATTAAAATTAAACGAGCAAGATATAAATAAGAGAATAATTGAAAATAACTATGATATAGTATTGTCAACAATATATTTAACTGAAAATCCTAATATTAGCTATATAGATAAGTATGTTAATATTAATGATACAACAAAACAAGCTTTTGAAAAAGTATCTCAAGCCAATAGTTCGGATATATATCAGTCATTAATTGATTTGCAAAATGTGTTATCTGAAGAAGTAGCATGTATAGGAATTATTGCTAAAAACACGAATGTAGTATATCAAAAAGATATTGTTGGAATAGAAGATATAGGATATATGGGAGTATTTAAAAATATACAAAAAATAGGAAAAATAAAAAAATAGAATATATTTTAAAGAATTTAAAAGTAAATAAAATAAAAAAGTAAGTTAGAACTGTATTAAATATTATACTAATATTTAATACAGTTCTAATAGTTCATAACTATTTCAAGTTTTTTCTGAAATAGAAGTCTATGATGTATGGAATGAAAAATCTTAATTCGGGATCAAACTCCAAAGTTTCTTTGTTATAAGTACTACAATCAAAACATGACTCTAGATTTTCTAAAACTTTTTTATAACTTACAGTACATTCTGTATTTGACTTGATTAGATTTAAATATTCTGAATTAGCTTTAGCAAAATCTTCAAAATTTTGAAGTGTGGTTTCACATTCAAAACCATTTTTTAAATTATGATGAATAAACTTATGCAAAGACTGGACTTGACTGTATGGGATTTGAACATAATATCCTTTTTGAGTACAGTGTTTGATTAGTTCTTTTGACGCCAATATGTTTCTATAAAGTGCCTCTGGTGGAATTGTTAATTTTTCATTTAAAGTTTTCATATAGTCACCTCGTTTTTTAAAAAGATGGTTAACAGTTATATTTACATAATTATATCACAAATTCTGCGAAAATTAAAGTCATACTGTAAATAATATTAAAGATTTTCTGTTTTTTGTATGAAAATTTCTCGCAATCAATTTTATGTATACTTAGATGTTGATTTTAAAGTAATTACATGATATAATTATAAAAAATAAATGATTAATCCAACAAATATTTTATAGGAGGTAAATATTATGAAAAAAGAAATTTGTATTATTGATCCTAATATTAAACGGATACTACCAATTTTAAATTGTTTTTACCAATATATGAAATACGATCTCAATATATCAGAAAGTGAGCTTAAACTTAAAGTTTTTTGCACAGGAAGTTCAGTATCAGATGGTATTAGTAATTTATTGAATAATGAAAATGACGTTCCAAAAATTGTTCTTTCAGGCATAAATATTCCCGATGAATATGTAAATTTTGATGATGACCAAATGAATGTTTTTGGAAATACCGTAGTAAGAGATATTGAAAAATTTATTGGTATGAAAAATGATTCTATAGCAATATTGTTAAATGTGCAACATGTTAAAGCAGATGATATTCGTATCTTAAAGGGATTACCTATATTATCAATGTTCTTATACAATAATCTTCCGAATTGTCATATGTACAAAGAATATTGGCATGAGGGTGCATTGTTTGAAGATAACTTTAAGGAATTGCTCATGAAACTATATGGTAAACATACAAGGTTGACCAGTAAATTCCATCTCCAAGGAAATGTATTTGAGTTAGGAGTGGTTAATAGTATTCTTGGGTTAGTTTAAAATAAGACCAATTTACTAAGTTTCATAATATTTTTAAAGTAAAAGTTGACAATGTCAAATATTTAGTGTATAATACATGTGTAAAGTTTTTAACCTTTACACATGTATTTTTTATTGGTGATGAGATGGAAAAAAATATAGAGTTAATATCTTTGTATGATTTATATGGTAATATGCTTACAGATAGGCAAAAAGAAATATTTGAACTATACTACATTTCTGACCTGTCTTTAAGAGAAATTGCTGAAAACAAATCTATTTCTTATCAAGCAGTAAGTGATAGTATAAAGTCATGTAAGAACTTTTTGGTTGATTTAGAAGAAAAGCTTAAAATCAGAACACTAAATCTTAAGTTAGATGAAATACGAGAAATATGTGTAGAAAGTAAAAAGATGAATAATTATGATGCAAGTATAAATGAAAAAATTATACAAAAATTAGAAGAGATAAATAAAAATATTTTTGAGAGGTAATATATGTTTGAAAATTTATCTGATAAGTTGCAAAATATAGTAAAAAAAATAAAAGGCCAAGCAAGAATAACTGAAAAAGAATTAAACGAGATGATGAAAGAGATAAAATTTGCTTTATTAGAAGCAGATGTTAACTATAAAGTGGTAAAAGACTTCATAGCTACTGTATCTGAAAAGGCTGTAGGGCAAGATGTACTTCAAAGTCTTACTCCTGGTCAACAAGTGGTTAAAATAGTAAATGATGAATTGGTTAACCTACTTGGTGATGGAAATTCTAGATTAAATATTTCGTCAAATCCACCAACAGTTATAATGTTAGTTGGACTACAAGGTAGTGGTAAAACTACTTTGTGTGGGAAGCTTAGTAACTATTTAAGAAAAGAAGGTAAAAAACCTTTGATGGTTGCATGTGATATATATAGACCTGCAGCTATAAAACAGCTTGAAACATTAGGTAGTAGTTTGGGTATACCTGTATATAGTGAAGATACAACAGATGTAGTGAGCATAGCTATGAATGGTATAAAGCAAGCTAAATCTAAACTTTGCGATGTAGTTATATTAGATACAGCTGGTAGACTTCAAATTGATGAAAAGTTAATGAATGAGTTAGTTGATGTAAAAAAAACTGTAAGACCTCATGAAATAATGTTAGTTGTAGATAGTATGACGGGTCAAGAAGCTGTTAATGTGGCTGAAAAGTTTAATGAAGTTTTAGGAATTGACTCAGTGACGATGTCAAAACTTGATTCTGATTCAAGAGGTGGAGCTGCTCTTTCTGTAAAATCTATTACTAAGAAACCTATTAAATTTGCTTCTGTTGGCGAAAAGCTAAGTGATTTGGAACCATTTTATCCAGATAGAATTGCTTCAAGAATTCTAGGGATGGGGGACGTATTATCAATTATAGATAAAGCGCAAGAAGCATTTGATGAAAAACAAGCAATAGATTTAGAAAAAAAGCTTAAGAAAAATGAGTTTGACTTAGATGATTACTTAGACCAAATGAAGAAAATAAGGAAAATGGGTTCATTTAAACAAATACTTACAATGTTACCTGGTGTTCCAAAAGAATTAAAAGATGTTGAAATTGATGAGAAAAAACTACTTAGAATAGATGCAATAATTACATCGATGACAAAGAAAGAAAGAAAAAATCCAAAAGTTTTAGATGCTTCTAGAAGAAAAAGAATTGCTGCTGGAAGTGGAAATAAAGTGGAAGATATAAATAGGTTTATGAACCAATTTGAGCAAATGCAAAAAATGATGAAACAACTTACTAACTCAAAAGGTGGATTTAATCCTATGAACTTCCCAAAATTTAAGTAGAAAAAAGTAATTTATTATTTTAAGGAGGTGACATAAATGGTAAAAATAAGATTAAGAAGAGATGGTGCTAAAAAAAGTCCATATTATACACTTGTAGTTGCTGATTCAAGATATCCAGCTGATGGAAGATTTATTGAAAAAGTAGGTACATACAATCCAATGGTTGAACCAGCTGAATTAAATATAGATAAAGAAAAAGTGTTAAACTGGATAAAAAATGGTGCAAAACCAACTGAAACAGCAAAATCACTTATAAAAAAAGCAGGAATTGAAATTTAGGAGGAACTTTTATGTACAAAAATTTATTAGAGTATATAGTAAAAAATCTTGTAGGATTTCCTGAACAAGTAGAAATAAATGAAGTTCAAACAGGAGAAAGACTAGTACTTAAATTAAAAGTAGCAAAAGAAGATATGGGTAGAATAATTGGTAAAGAAGGCAGAATTATAAAATCTATTAGAGAAATTATATATGCATATGCTATGAAAAATTCGCAGAAAGTTTCTGTTGATGTAGAGGAGTCAAAATAGTATGAACTATTTTAAAATAGGTCAAATTATAAATACTCATGGTATAAAAGGTGAAGTAAAAATATATCCTTATACAGATGATGTAAATAAACTATCAAAAAAGAAGAAATTCTATTTCGATGAAAATTTAACTGAAGAAATTAAAGTTAAAAGTTCAAAGGTTCATAAGAATCTACTTATAACTAAGTTTGAAAATGTTGATACAGTAGAAGATGCAGAAAAATTAAAAAACAAATATATATATGTTGAAAAAAACGAAAATGAAGTTTTAGAAGAAGATACATATTATATACAAGATTTAATTGGAATGCAAGTTGTGTCAGAAGAAGCTGATAAAGTTATAGGTGTTCTAGAATATGTATGGAATACTGGTTCTAATGATGTTTATGAAATTAAAACTGTAGATAATAAGAATATATATTTACCAGCCATACAAGATGTGGTAAAAAGTGTAGATATAAAAAATAAAAAAATGGTAGTTAAAATTATGGAAGGTTTAATATGACAAAGTTTGTAGTTCTTACACTATTTCCAGAAATGTTTGAACCGTTTATAAATACAAGTATAATAAAAAAGGCTATACAAAGTGATATAGTTAGTGTAGATTTAGTAAATATACGTGATTATTCAACTTTTACTGGTAAAAAGGTAGATGACACCCCTTATGGTGGTGGAAGTGGTATGGTACTTATGTGTGAACCATTAGATTTAGCTATAAAAGATGTTTTATCTAAATTTGAAGATAATAATAATATAAAAATTATATTTTTATCTCCAAGAGGTAAACTTTTAAACTATAATATAGCAAAAACATTATCTAATAATTCGTATGATTATATATTTATATGTGGACATTATGAAGGAATAGACGAAAGAATTATTCAAAAATATGGAATAGAAGAAATTTCAATAGGTGACTATGTTTTAACAGGTGGAGAACTTCCAGCAATGGTTTTAATGGACTCTATTATTAGATTAAAGCCTGAGGTTTTGTCCGAAGGTTCATTAGATGAAGAATCTCATACAAACTCTTTGTTAGAATATCCACAATACACAAAGCCAAGTACTTATGAGGGTATGCAAGTACCAGAAATATTACTTAGTGGTAACCATAAGAAAATATCTGAGTATAGAAAAAATGAATCTATTTGGGTTACATACAAAAATAGACCTGATATATTAGAAAAATTAGTAAGTCAAAACCTTATTAATGATTTAGAAATAAATAAGATAATTGAAGAAAAAGGAGGTAAATAAAATGGACATAATAAAGGCAATTGAACAAGAATACTTAAAAGAAAACGTTGATAAATTCAACATTGGTGACTCAGTAAAAGTACACGTAAAAATAAAAGAAGGAAACAGAGAAAGAGTTCAAATATTTGAAGGTACTGTTATAAAACGTCAAAATGCTGGATTAAATGAAACTTTCACAGTAAGAAAAGTTTCAGGCGGCGTTGGAGTAGAAAGAACATTTGCAGTTAATTCTCCTAAAATAGATAAAATTGAAGTTTCAAGACAAGGTAGAGTAAGACGTGCAAAATTATACTATTTAAGAGATAGAGTAGGTAAAGCTGCTAAGACTGAAGAAAAGAAATAAGAAAATAAAGTAACCCAACTGATTAATATTTCAGTTGGGTTATTTTTATATATTTAAGTAAAAAATATCACCAACTTAAAGATTACTTTAAATTGATGATTGAAAAAAGTAAAACTAATATTTGTGTGTTAATAGCATATTTCTAATTAAGATAGGATTAGGAACTTCTTTTTGAAGTAAATAGTGTTCTAGCATCTTTTCTACATATGCTTGTTGGGTTGCAGAGAAATTATCTGTATATATGATAGCATACTCTACAACATCAGATTTTGGAACACATATAATAGTATCACAAAACATACATTTAAGATTTACTTCATTTGGATTTCCTATTTCTGAAGGTGAGTAGGAAAATAATTTGTTTTCATATAATCCTACTTTATGATCGTGCATACATGATTTCTGTGCTTTTAAAAGATCTTCGTCAATTTCTTTTTTTATGTGCCTTACTTGGTCGTTAATTATTTCTTTTTGAAATTCTTCCATCTCTTTTTTGCTTTCTTCAAGTAATAATATTTTTCCCAGATTTAATAATAATGCTTCATAATAGTTGTTAAGGGTATATCTTTCAATTAAATTTTCATTGGGCATAGTTAATAACCCTCCTTTAAATATATTTTTAAATATTATATCATACTTTTTATGTAAAGTCAAAATTTGCATATATATTTATATATTTGAATATATAAATATATATATTTCATAATTCAAATATAATCTAATTTTTCAAAAAAACTTGTAAATTCTTAATACTTGTGCTAAAATACTATATATGAACTTATATAATTGAAAGGGGAATAGTTAAATGTTATCTAAACCAAATGTAAATGATATTATACCAAAGGTAGGAAATAGATATGAGGTTGCACTTGCTGTTGCAAAAAGAGCAAGAGATATTTCAGATAAAAGACTAAGAGAAGGGGATAAAAGTATAAAAGACCCTGTTGATATAGCATGCAAAGAAATATATGACGATAAAGTTTATGTAAAAAAAGATGGTCAATATGTTATTGATGTAAGTTATGATAAAAATATAGAAGAATATAACTTAAACACAAAAAAAGAAGAAATAGTTGAAGCTAATATTGAAGATGATACTACATATGCTGAAGTAGATGAGACTGTAGAAGAAGATATGCCAGTAGAAGAAGTTAAAACAGAAAAAAAATCTAGGAGAAAAAAGACAGATGAATAAAAAACATATTATCACTATAACAGGTGATTTAGCAAGTGGAAAAAGTACAATAACTCACATAATTAAGGATAGACTAAATTATTCAATATATCAAAATGGTGAGTATTTTAGAAAACTTGCTGCCCAATATAATATGAATGTATTAGAGTTTGGATTTTATGTTAAAGATCATCCTCAAATAGATGAACAAATTGAACTAAGTGCTAAAAATTATGCAGAGGAAAATGATAATATTGTAATTGATGCCAAACTTGGATTTTATTCTGTGCCAAATTCATTTAAAGTATATGTTACAGTTGATACTGATGAAGCGGCTAGACGTGTATTTGCAGATGAAAAAAGAGGCTGCGTTGAATGCTATACAAGTGTTCAAAATGCAAAACAAGGTATAATTAAAAGATATAATCATGAAAATGAAAGATGGTTTAATTTATATGGTGTAAAGAAAAATGATATGACAAATTACGATTTCGTAATTGACTCTACTAATAGTACACCACAAGAAGTAGCAGACAAAATTATACAAGAGTATGAGAAGTGGCTTAATAAATAACTTTTGTATTAAAATATGGGGATTAGTAGTAATACTAATCCTTAATTTATATATTAGAGGTAAAAAATGATTGTAAAAGTGTTGATAAATACATCCATTAAAGGACTAAATAAAGTATATGATTACTCTGTACCAATTGAATTAGAAGAACAAATACAGATTGGTAAAAGAGTCCTTATAAATTTTGGCAAAGGTAGAGCAAGAGAAGAAGAAGGTATAATTGTAAAGGTTGAAATTGATGGACAAGTAGAGGGTATAAATAATGGTAAAAAATATACTTTAAAACCTATTATTTCTGTTTTAGATGAAGTATCCTACGTTGATGAAGAGAAATTAAAGTTTGCTAAATGGATGGCATATATGTATTTTTGTAATGTGTATGATTGCATAAAGCTGATGCTTCCTCCAGGTATTACTTCAAAAAGTTACGAAAAAAATAAAAGCGCAAGACAAAATACAGTGGTTATGCTAAATAAAGATATTGAACAAATTGAATATGATATTCAAAACGGTATGATTAAGAGTCCTAAACACATTCGCTTACTTAGATTTCTTATAGATAATGAAACTACTTTTTTAAATGATGTAGTTGAAGGGTTAAGTATATCTAAACCAGTTATAAATACTGTAGAGAAAAATGGATATATACGCTTTGGAAAAGTTGATATACAAGATGATATTTCATCTGATATGGATATAAAACCTACTTATGCATTAGATCCAACTCCTGAGCAGGAAAGTGCTATTAAAACTCTATCAAAGTTCGTTGATTCCAATGAATTTAAAGAATGTTTGCTATTTGGAGTAACTGGTAGTGGAAAGACTGAAGTTTATCTACAAGTTATTGATAAGGTGCTAAAAAAAGGTAAGAGGGTAATAGTTCTAGTACCAGAAATTTCCCTTACTCATCAAACTGTAACAAGATTTGTTTCTAGATTTGGAAATAATATAGCAGTACTACATAGTAGGATGACTACATCTAAACGAAAAGAAGAATATAGGAAAATAAAAGATTCAAAAGTTAATATAGTAATTGGAGCAAGATCAGCAATATTTGCACCAATTTCAGATATAGGACTAGTTATAATAGATGAAGAACATGACGGAAGTTATTGTTCACAAAAAACTCCTAGATATTCAACTAAAGAAGTAGCAGAATATATTTGTAAGGTAAATAATGCAGTACTACTTTTGGGTTCAGCAACTCCACAAATTGATACATATTATAAGGCAATGAGTGGCAATATTGAGTTGATTACAATGGAGAATAGACCTGCAAATGCCATTTTACCCGATATATATGTAGTTGATAAAAAAGAGGAATATGCTATAGGAAATAGTGGACTTTTAAGTAATAAGCTAAAAGAAGAAATTTTGAATAATATAAAAAATAAAGAACAGACTATGATCTTTTTAAATAGGAGGGGATATTCATCTTATCTTACTTGTAAAGATTGTGGATATATATATAAATGTAGAAATTGTGATGTTACATTAACTTATCATAAAAATAATGATTTATTACTATGCCACTATTGTTCTTCAGCATATAAAAATACGCATGAATGTGTAAAGTGTAGTAGTCAAAATATTGTACAAGGTGGTATAGGAACACAAAGAATAGAAGAGGAATTAAAAAGTATATATAACGATATTTCAATTGCTAGAATGGACGCTGATACCACAGTTATTAGAGATGCACATCAAAAAATTTTAGATACATTTAAAAACGAGAATATAAATGTGTTGGTTGGTACTCAGATGATAAGTAAAGGGCATGATATAGAAAATGTAACCTTAGTTGGAATTTTAGGAGTAGACTCTTTAATTGCAATGAATGATTACATGGCGTCTGAAAGAGCATACTCAAATATTTCTCAAGTTGCCCGGAAGAGCAGGTAGAGGGTGTAAAAAAGGAAGAGTTGTAATTGAAACATCTGATCCTGATAACTATATATTAAAATCCGTAATAAACCATGACTATGTGGAATTTTATAATCAGGAAATAGATATTAGACAAAAATATGAGTATCCCCCGTTTATAGATATTTTGTTGGTTGAGCTCATTTCTGATAATATAAAGATGTTAAAAACTGAAGCCGAAATATTATATAATGTATTAAATGATAAAGAAAATGTGCAAAATAATTTGTATAAGGTGTTTTCGCCAAAAAGTCCATATATAGAAAAAGTTAACAATAAATATAGGATAAATATTATAATAAAATGTAAAATTTCGAATGTTTTTTTAAAGAAGCTATATGAAAAATTAAATAGTTATGATAAAATAAGAAAAAAGCAAGTTAATATTACTATTACTAAAAATCCAACTTTTATGTAGTAGTCTAATATACAAAAGAAAGAGGTCGTTTGTATGAAAATAACTTTTTATGGTGCTGCTAAGACAGTAACAGGTTCTTGCCATATGGTAGAGGCAAGTGGTAAAAAATTTTTAGTTGATTGTGGGATGTTTCAAGGAAAACTTGCAGAACAAATACTAAATTATGAAGCTTTTCCTTTTAAATTAAATGAAATTGATTTTGTTATATTAACTCATGCACATATTGATCACAGTGGAAGAATACCAAAATTATATAAGCAAGGATACAAAAATCCTATATATGCAACTACTGCTACTATGGATCTATGCAGTATAATGCTGCCAGATAGTGGATATATACAAGAAAAAGAAATAGAATGGGTTAATAAAAAAAGAAGAAGAGCTGGTAAAAATCCTACTGAACCAATGTATACAGCTCAAGATGGATTAGATTCTATAAAATTATTTAAGCCAATAGACTATGGTAAAACAGTAGTAATAGATGAAAATATATCTTTTAATTTAATTGATGCAGGACATATGCTAGGTTCTAGTATAGTTGAGTTATATGTTAAAGAAGACGGACAAACTAAAAAAATAGTATTTAGTGGTGACTTGGGTAATACCAATATGCCAATTATAAATGATCCTCAGTACGTTAAAGAGGCTGATTATCTTGTAATAGAATCAACATATGGCAATAGATTACATGGAAAATTAGAAGATCAATCAACAAAATTTATTGATATAATATTAAAGACTGCTGAAAGAGGTGGCAATGTTATAATACCATCTTTTGCAGTTGGAAGAACTCAAGAACTATTATATGAAATAAATAAATATGCCGCTATGAAAGGACTTTCAGAAAAATTAAAGAAAATACCAGTATATGTGGATAGTCCACTTGCAGTAAATGCAACTAAAATATTTGAAGAAAATCCAGAATATTATGATGAAGAAGCATTAAAGTATCTTATAAAAGGAGATAATCCTCTTGAATTTGATAATCTACATTTTGTATCAACTGCTGATGAATCAAAAGCATTAAATGAAAATCCTATTCCAAAAATAATAATTTCTGCCAGTGGAATGTGTGAAGTTGGAAGAATAAAGCATCATCTAAAACACAATTTATATAGACCAGAATCTACTATTCTTTTTGTAGGGTTCCAAGCTGAAGGAACATTAGGTAAAAGAATTCAAGGTGGAGAAAAACTAGTAAAGATTTTTGGTGAAGAAATAGCAGTAAATGCTGAAGTAATATCACTTGATGCTTTTTCTGGGCATGCTGATAAAGATGGACTTCTTAATTGGATTGATAAGATGGAATCAAAACCAAAAAATATATTTATTGTTCATGGAGAATATGAATCTCAACTTGCTTTTAAAGCTACTATTAAAGAGAAGTTTAATATTGAAGCAGTAGTACCTGGATTTGAAGAAAGCTATACATTTGATGGTAAGCTTGTTACGCTTCTACAAAACAGCTATATTTCTAATAGACTTGATATACTAGAAATTTTATCTGGTTTAAAACAAGATATGGATGAACTTACTAATGCTGTTAAAACAGAAATAAAACAAAATTCTGAACTTGATGATTTGACCTCAATTCAAGCAAAGCTTTCAGAACTTAAAAATGCAATAAATATGGTGAAAAAAACAAGGAAATAAAAAAATAAAGTAAATATTAATTAAATCATAACTTCTTAACATTTTCATATACATGTAAGGTATAGAAAATATTAAGGAGTTTTTATATATGCTTATAAAAAATTTTGTATTAAATATAAAGAGTAGAAAATTATGGATAGTAATATTAATGGGTATAGTAATTGCTTTAGGTATAACAACATATACTTTTATTGAAGTATCCTCAAAAGATAAAAAAGCAGAATATTTAGATATAACTAAAATCTTAAAAAAAGATAATGTATTCAATATGCAGTCATACCATACCGAATACGAAGTCACTGTTTTAAGCAATAAAAATCGTAGTGTATATAATATGAAAGAATGGTATACACAAAAAAAAGAAAGTCAGAAATCTGATAGTTTTAAGTTTGAATATTTAAATTCAGAAAATAACCCTACAATATATATTCTAAAAGATAATACTTTGCAAATAAAAAATGTAAGTGAGCTAAATAAATATTTAATAAATGATTATATTGTTAAAAAAGAAAATTTACTTAGTATTTCAACATTCGTTCATTTATATTCTAAAATAGTTGATCAAATTAATTTAAATAAAACATGTAAATGTTGTTGGATAGAAAATAAGGTGGAAAATGAAAAAATCTATTCGCGTATATTTTTTACTTTAAACAATGCTAAAGCAATTGATTGTGATATATGTAAAGAATATTCAGCTATACTATCAGCAGGTTTAAGTGTGTATACTATTGAACTTGTTATTGATAAAAAAACAGAAATACCAATAGAGCTTAACATATATTCTGATAAATCAAAAATATGGATGGCAGTGACATATAAAAGTTTTAATATAAATCCTAAATTTGATGAAAAGGTATTTTCTTTTTAATAAAAATATTATATAATAAGAGGTGTTTTAATGGATATTAAATGTGGTGATATATTCTATGCGGATTTAAGTCCAGTTGTTGGAAGTGAACAAGATGGTATTAGGCCTGTACTTATAGTTCAAAATGATATTGGAAATAAGTATAGCCCTACTATAATAGCTCTTGCTATAACTTCTAGACAAAAAACGAAACTTCCTACTCATATTCCAATAGCTGGTAATCTTTATGGGCTTCCAAAAGATTCTGTTATACTTGCAGAACAAATAAGAACATTAGATAAGAGTAGACTGCAAAGTAAAATAGGTAGAATTGATAAAGAAACAATGGATAAAGTAAAATCAGCTTTGAAAGTAAACTTTAGTCTAAGAATGGATATTGATAGTTTGTTTAACGATTGGGAAGATTAAAAATTGGGGTGTAAATATATGTGGTTTAATAATAAGGGTAAAGATGGTAGTAAAAATGAAAAGAGACAACTTTTTAAGTTTAAGAAACTTAAAAAGATGGACAAGGCTAGTGCTACTAGTATAGATAATGAGAAATCTCCTAAGAAGAAGAAAAATAAAAAGTTAAAATGGAAGATATTTAAAATATGTCTATTTATTGCTATTGCTATGGTTATAATAGGGACAGGTGTAGTTTTAGGTGTAGTTACTGGAATTATAGATGATACAGAAAGTCTTAATTTAGAAGAAATACAAGGTTTAAAACGTACAACATTCATATACGATAAAGATAATCAAGAAATAGCAGCTTTGTATGATGAAGAAAACAGAGTTATTTTAGAGTATAAAGATGTACCAAAAATCATAGTTGATGCTGTTACATCTATTGAGGATGAAAGATTCTTTTCTCATCATGGAGTTGATGTAAAAAGAACAGCAGGAGCTGTGTTTAACTATGTAATACATTTTGGTAAATCTGATTTTGGTGGAAGTACATTAACACAACAATTAGTAAAAAATATAAAAAAAGATAAAGAGACTTCATGGGTAAGAAAAGTAAGAGAATGGTATAGAGCTTATTCATTAGAAAATAAGCTTAATAAAGAGCAAATATTTGCTGCATATGTAAATACAATATACATGGGTGACGGTTCTTATGGATTTGAAGTTGCTTCAAGAAACTATTTTTCGAAATCATTAAAAGATGTAAATATTGCAGAAGCTGCTGTTCTAGCAGCTATAATACAGTCACCAGAAGACTATAATCCATATAAAAGTGATAAAGCAAAAGAAACTTTAATTAACAGACAAAAAGTAGTTTTAAATAAAATGCTAGAACTTGGAAAAATAACTAAAGAACAGTATGATGAAGCTATAAACTACAAGATAGAGTTTAAAAAAGAAGCAGATGACGTTCAAACTGCTAATATACATTCATATTTTGTTGATGAAGTAATAGAACAAGTTGTAAGTGATTTACAAGAACAAAAAAATGTTTCTCGTGGTATGGCATTAAACATGCTATATACACAAGGATATAAGATATATACTACACAAGATGCAAAAGTTCAAAAAATAGTTGATGATGCATATAATAGTGAAAAGTTATTCTATACAGATAAACAAGGTGATTTCATGCAATCTGCTATGGTTGTAATGGATCAACACTCTGGTAATGTTTTAGGAATTACAGGTGGTGCAAATAAAAAAACAGGTAATAGAGTTTTAAATAGGGCAACTCAACTTCCTAGACAACCGGGTTCTACAATGAAAGCAATAGGTGCTTATGGACCTGCATTTGAACTTGGTATATCATATCCTGCAATGGGAATAGATGATTCTCCAATAACTGTAGGAAACTGGACACCTGTTAACTATTACGGTTACTATAATGGGTATGTTACTACAAGAGAAGCGCTTGCTAAATCTATGAATCTACCAGCTATAAGAACTACACAAAAAGTGGGTATAGATTATGCATATAATTTTGCAAGAAACATGGGACTTACAAATTTAAATGAAAATGATAAAAATCTAGCTTCACTTGCAATAGGCGGATCTGATACAGGTTCTACAGTTTTACAAATGGCAAATGCTTATGCAACTATTGCAAATGGTGGAGTATACTTAAAGCCTAGATTCTATACTAAAATATTAGATAAAGATAATAAAGAAGTTATAGTTAAAAATTCAGAAGCAAAATCTGTTATGAAAGAAACAACAGCATATTTACTTAATGATATGTTGCAAGGAGTAGTAAAAGCAGGTGGAACAGCAAATGGGTATGTTAAAGTAGGTAAAATGCCAATTGCTGGTAAAACGGGTAATACAAATAGTGATTATGATCAATGGTTTATAGGATTTAGTCCATATTATACAATAGCTTGCTGGAATGGATATGATGAAGTTGGTGGTAAAAAAGGAAAGAAAGCAATAGGATATAGAACAGGTATAAAATCTACTTATCCATATACTTCAGTTGTACTATTTAATACAGTAATGAATGAGCTTAGTAAAGGGCAAGAAGTTAAACAATTTGACAAACCTAGTGGTATAGTTACGGCTTCTGTTTGTAAAGTGTCTGGTTTAGTTGCAACAGATGCATGTAAGGCAGATCCAAGAGGAGATACTACTATAACTGACATATTTGCTTCGGGAACAGTACCTACAGCTACATGTAATATACATAAATTAGTGGATGTTTGTTCTATAACTGGTCTACTTGCAAATGAGTTTTGTCCTAAGGTTCAAAAATCATTTATAACTAGAGATTATGTACCGAGCACTAAGCCAAGAGATTGGCAATACATGGTTCCAACTGACAAATGTACAGTTCATACAGAACCGGAACAACCTCCTATAGTAGAGGATCCGGATGATGTAGATATATATTAGTAATTTATAGTATGGAAAATGATAGTAATATCAGTTCCATACTATTTACTTAATTTTTAACATTTTGGAGAAATAAAATGGTGAGTAAATTTTATGTAGAAATAGAAGATAAAAAAATATTAGTAAATATGAGAAGCTATACAAATACTTCTAATTTAAACCTATATTTCAAAAATAACGTATTAAAAGTTAGTAAACCTAGGTATATAAAATACAAAGAAGTTTTGAAATTTATAAAACTAAATGAAAAAGAAATATATAAACAATATATAAGTATAGTTAATGATAGTAACAGTGGAATTCATAACTGGAATACTGGTGAAAAAATAATGTATCAAGGAAGATTTTTCGAAGTTATAAATATTGATAACAAGAGTAGTAGAGTTCAAATAAATATAAAACTAGAAGAGAATAAAATTGAAATAAGAACCCAACAGGATTTAGACGATGAGATAAAAAAAGAATACATTGATAAAACATTTAAAAAATTACTAAGAAATAATACTATATATATGATTTCTAAAAGACTTCCGGATATAAGTAATAAAATAGGTATTGTATATAGTTCATTTAAAGTAAGAGATTCAGTATATAGACTTGGCAGTTGTATAGCTAAAACTAAGTCTCTTAATTTTAGTTCTAGACTAATAATGTTCCCTGAAAATATAGTTGATGCAATTATAGTACATGAGTTATGTCATATAGTTCATCCAAATCATAGTAGTATGTTTTATGAGTTGGTAAAAAAATATATAAGTAATTATGATGAATACGATAAATGGATAAAAGCTAATTCAAAGTACCTAAGTTTTTAAAGAATTATATACAAATTTATTTTATATTTTAAGTTAAAGGGTTGATAAAATTTTAAATATAACATATAATCTATTTTATAGATAAAAAGTAATATTTTTTGACATTTATAAACAAAAGATAAGGAGAATATAATGATTTTAGTTACGATGATCCTTGGATTTTTAATGCTTATAGTAGGTGCTAATCTACTTGTAGAGGGAAGCGTTAAAATAGCAAAGAAACTTAAGATATCTACAATGATAATATCAATGACTATAATATCAATAGGCACTAGTATGCCTGAATTTGCTATCGCGTGTGTTTCATCACTAAAAGGTACTCAGATTTCATTATCAAATAACATTGGTAGTAATATTTCAACTATAGCAATAAGTATAGGTGTTACGGCACTTATACATTCAATACACGTAAAAAAGTCCATTACAAATGAAGTTTTGCGTATGATCTTGGTTCAACTAGTACTACTTACTTTACTAATACTGGGTGGAGGGCTAAACTTAGTAGATGGTTTTATATTTCTAATTATTTTTATATTATATCTGAGACATCTAATAAAAAAAGCAAAAAGTATAGTAAGTGAAAAAGATGAAGAAGATTTAATAGAAATTGAAGAAAAATATATAGATAATACTGAAAATATAATAAAAAATAGTGTTATAACTTTAATTGTATTTATAGCCACAGGACTTATATTTGTAGTATATGGTGGAAATTTTGTAGTAGATTCGGCAACTGAAATTGCAAAAAAATTAAATCTTAGTGAAGCGTTTATTGGTGTAACGATAGTAGCATTAGGAACAACATTACCAGAGCTTAGTACGGCCTTGGTTGCTGCAAAGAAAAAAGAGTATGATATAATACTAGGAAATGCAGTTGGAAGTGGAGTAAGTAATATTATGCTAATAGTAGGCATTGCTGCTGTAATACATCCAATACACTATACTCATACATTGCTTTTTCAGATAGGATTTATGTTAGTATTTGGACTTATTCTATATAAATTATCATCGCAACAAAAAATAAAGAAGAAAGATGGATTTGCATTACTATTAACATATATTTGCTTTGTAATCTCATCTTTACTTTTAATGTAGGTATAAATATAATATTGTCTTAATAAAATTTAATATAAAAGAAAAGGGGTAAATATACAATGGATATTTTTCAAGCTATAGTTTTAGGAATAATTCAAGGAATAGGAGAATTTTTACCAATATCTAGTTCTGCACATTTAATAATTGTTCCATATTTATTTAATTGGAGTGAACATTCACTTGCATTTGATATTGCGCTTCATTTTGGTACGTTGATTGCAGTTTTATCTGTATTTTGGCAAGATTGGTTAAATTTATTTAAAGGGGCATATGATTCTGCTGTAAAAAGAAAAAAATCGTTTAATGGTAAAATGTTTTGGTATATAGTTGCGGCTACAATACCAGGTGCACTTGTTGGAAAATTATTTGAATCACAAATAGAAAGTGTTTTAAGAAATTCTCCCGTTATAATAGCTCTAGCACTTGGAATAATGGGTATAGCAATATACTTAGGTGATAAGTATGCTGAGAGAAAGTTTAAAAATAAAGAGGTTGAATATGAAAAGTTAACATTAAAACAAACTTTTTTAATAGGTATTTCGCAAGCTTTTGCGGTAATTCCAGGTTTTTCGCGTTCAGGCACTACAATACTTACGGCAAGACTTATGGGAGTGTCTCGTGAAGCAGCTGCAAAATTTACTTTCCTATTATCAGTACCAGTTATATTTGGTGCTACAGTATTAAAATTTGATGAGTTTTTGAAATATTTTTCACTAGAACTAATAATTGGTGTTTTAGTATCAGCAATTGTAGGCATATTAAGTATTAAATTCCTGCTTAAATTTATAAAGAAAAATGACTTTGCTATATTTGGAATATATAGAATAGTTTTAGCATTAATAGTTTTATTTAATGTAATGTTTATTAAGTAGATTTAATATATAATAAAATAAATATAATAATTGGTTCATTATTTGATATCAATTATTTTTATGTTTAAATATTTTAAAATATTTGTTAATATTTTGTGAAATCTCTTTTATTTTATCAAAATTTGTAATATAATAATTGTGTGAAAATAAGAGGTGCAAATATGTTATCGTATGAAGAATTAATAAAAAATATAAGTGTACTGTTGGTAGATGATGATGAAGATTATTTAGGAGTAACTTATTCTTATTTAAAAATGAGAGGATATATAGTTGATAAAGTAACAAATGCTTTTGATGCACTTGAAATAATGAAGACAAAAAATTATCAAATAATGTTAATAGATTATTTTATGCCTTCAATGTCAGGTGAAGAACTTATAAATAAAATAAGAGAGAAAAATAAAGAAGTTATAATAATATTACAAACAGGATTTTCTGGTCAAAAACCACCAATTGAATCTATGCAAAAATTAAATATACAAAATTATCATGATAAGACTGAAGGAATTGATAGATTAAATCTAGAATTAATATCTGCTGTTAAAATATTTAATCAACAAAATGAAATAGCTTTAACTAAATATAGAAGTACAGCAATAGGTAACCTTATGTCTGGAATAGCTACAGAAATAAAGTCTACACTTATGTCAATAGGTGCAGGTATTGAATATTCTAATATGCTAATTGCAGAAGCAAAAGGAATTGGTGTTGATCCTGAGAAAATTGCACAAATAAGTAAATTCTCAAACAATAATAAAGATTACCTAGAAAGAATAGATAAGATTTTAACAGCTGTAATAAATCAAGTGAATTCTGATGAAAATGATGATGTTATACTTGATAAAGATATTATGGAAATAGTTGAACTTATACTAAAATCTGAAATTAGAAGTAAAAACATTATTCTTGATAAGAAAATCATATTAAAATCAGAAACTTATTTAACTGGTAGAATAAACGATACTATATTTATAATATGTGAATTTATACGTAAACTTATTAAATATGTAAATGATGGAGAAATAATCGGACTTACACTAACAGAAGATGAAAACAACTGGTATTTTAATTTAAATAGTGATAAGGTAAATATGATTGATAAAGGTGATATATACTTATTTAAATGTATAGTAATATCAGTAAAAAAAGTAGAAATTAATATTAGTGATAATATGGTACAACTAATTATAAATAAAACAAAATAATTGAAAAAAGTTATATGATATGTAGTTATATGTATTATATAACTTTTTGTGTTTTTGTATATTCACCTCAAATAATAAGAAAAATATTATTAAGTGTTAGAAAATATTGTAAATTGTAGAGTATAGATAAATATTTTATTCCAATTCATTGATAATTAAATACTAATATAGTATAATATACTAAATTAAATAAGAAAGATTTATGTAGTAATAACTTGTAAAAGTATCTACATGTTTTTAGAAGTTATTATTACATCTTTTTATTTAATAAGTTTTAAGGAGGAAATTTTATGTTTAAAAAGTTTGAACTAGATTATGCTGGAAGAAAACTTATTGTTGAGACAGGTAAAATGGCAGGTCTTTCTAATGGTTCTTGTCTTGTACGTTACGATGATACAGCAGTACTTGTAAATGTAACTATGTCAAAAGAACCAAGGGAGGGAATAGATTTTTTACCGCTTTCTGTAGATTACGAAGAAAGACTATATGCTGTAGGTAAAATACCAGGTGGCTTTATAAAACGTGAAGGTAAACCATCAGAAAAAGCAGTTTTGGTTTCAAGAGTTATTGATAGGCCAATTAGACCGTTATTTCCAAAAGATTATAGAAATGATACGGCTATAAATGCAGCTGCAATGTGTGTTGATCCGGATGTGCTTCCTGAAGTTCCTGCAATGATAGGTTCTGCAATAGCACTTAATATTTCAGATATACCATTTAATGTAGCTGTAGCTTCAATAAAAGTAGGTCTTGTGGACGGTAATCTTGTATTAAATCCAAATTTAGAACAAAGAGAAAAATCAACTCTAGATTTAACGGTTGCTGCAACTTACGATAAAGTATGTATGATTGAAGCAGGTGCACATGAAGTTGATGATGCAACAATGCTTGAAGCTATAAAACTAGCTCATAGTGAAATTAAAAAGGCATGTAAATTTATTGATGAAATAAAAGCTGATATCGGTAAACCAAAAGCAAGTTACAAATCATTTGAAATCCCAGAAGAATTATATAATGAAATAAAAACTATTATAGGAAATAAAATGTATGATGCAGTTTGTCAAACTGATAAAACTGTAAGAGATGAAAAGATATCTAAAATTTCGGCTGAAGTAGTAGAAACATATACTAAAAATCATAGTGAAGAAGAGTATAAAAAAAATAAATCTATGATTTCAGAGACATTATATAAGATAGAGAAAAAAATTGTTAGAAATCTTGTAATAAATGAAAACAAAAGACCAGATGGAAGAGCATTAGATGAAATTAGACAACTTAATGCAGAAGTTGGTATTTTTGCAAGGACACATGGTAGTGCTCTATTTAGTAGAGGACAGACACAAGTTCTATCAGTAGTTACACTTGGTACGGTTTCGGAAGAACAAACTTTAGATGGATTAGATGAAGAATTATCAAAAAGATATATTCATCACTATAACTTCCCACCATATAGTGTTGGTGAGGCAAGACCTACTCGTGCACCTGGTAGACGTGAAGTTGGACATGGGGCATTAGCGGAACGTGCTTTAGAAACGGTAATACCTTCTAAAGAAGAATTCCCATATACAATTAGGGTTGTTTCAGAGACATTGAGTTCAAATGGATCAACTTCTCAAGGAAGTGTTTGTGGTTCTACCCTTGCTCTAATGGACGCTGGTGTACCTATTAAAGCACCAGTTGCTGGTATTTCAACAGGATTATTTACTAAAGAAGATGATACTACAGACTATATAATGGTAACAGATATACAAGGAATAGAAGACTTTTTTGGAGATATGGACTTTAAAGTTGCAGGTACAAAAAAAGGTATAACTGCTATTCAAGTTGATATTAAAATAGACGGTCTTACATACGAAATAATAGAAGAAGCGTTTAGAAGAACAAATATAGCAAGACAATATATACTAGATGAAGTAATGTTAAAAGCTATAGACAAACCACGTGAACAACTATCTAAATATGCTCCTAAGATTGAAACAATAAGCATAAATCCTGAGAAAATCAGAGATGTAATAGGTGCTGGTGGAAAAGTTATAAATAAAATTATTGAAGAAACTGGTGTTAAAATAGACATTGAAGATAATGGAACAGTATTTGTTTCTGGTGTTGAACAAGAAAAAATAAGCAGAGCTATTGAAATAATTATATCTTTAACAAGAGACGTTGAATTAAATGAAGTATATATGGGTAAAGTAACAAAAATACTTCAATTTGGAGCATTAGTTGAGGTATTGCCAGGAAAAGAAGGTTTATTACATATTTCTAAAATTTCAAGCGAAAGAGTAAATAAAGTTGAAGATGTTTTAAAAGTAGGAGATGAATTACTAGTAAAAGTTATTGAAATAAATAAAGAAGAAGGTAAATTCTGTCTAAGTGCTAAAAACATAGATTAAGTATAAGGTTATTTTGAGGTGAAATATTAAATGCAAGTATATGCATTCATAGGAAAAACACGGTACAGGTAAAAGTTATAGAGCACAAATTGTTGCAAGAAAATATAAAATAAAATATATAATTGATGATGCTATACTTGTAAAAGATACCAAAGTAATAGCTGGAAAATCTGCCAAAACAGAAGCTACTAAAATAGCTTCTGTTAAGGCTGCAATATTTACTGACGAAACTAGAAGAAATGATATGAAATCTAAGATTATTTCAGAGGATCCTGACAAAATATTGATACTTGGTACTTCTGATGATATGGTTCAAAGAATAGCAGAAAATTTAAATTTGGGAAGTATATATAAAAAAATATATATAGAAGATGTTGCTACCAAAGAAGAAATGGAAGATGCTAGAAAATCTAGGTTTGAAGAGGGAAAGCATGTAGTACCAGTTCCAACGTTTGAAATAAAGGAACAATTTTCAGGATACTTTTTAGACCCTCTTAGAATACTTAATATTTTCTCAAAAAATGGTGAGGAAGATATATCTGAAAAAAGTATAATACGACCTACATTTAGTTATCTTGGTAATTATGTTATTTCTGAAAGGGCCATTAATAGCATAATATCTTATGTTGTAGAAAGAGTTGAGGGTGTTACCAAAGTACAGAAAGTTTTAACAAATAAATATATAGATGGTATGAAACTAGATATTGATATTGAAATAAAATTTGGTACTAATATCCCGAAATTAAGTGGCAAAATAAGAAATACAGTGGTTTATGCAGTGGATAATGCTACAGGTATAAATATATTTGGTATAAATATAAATATAAAAGGAATAAGTAAATAAATTTTTTAGTATATTAATGGATAAGATTTTGTGTTTTTTAGGCAAAATCTTATCTTTATGTTGAAAAAAATGTAATAATATAGTAAAATATACGCAGGTGATATTAATGGAAACAATGAGGTATAGAGAAACTAAGAAAAGTTCGAAAGCAGTAGTTATTTTTATTACGCTTTTTTTAATATTAGGATGTTTAGTAATATATTTTGCAATTTCAACTGAAAAAGATCCTGTAATAGTAGGAAATAACAGTTCAAATATGCAAAGTTTAATTGATGTGGATTCAAAAGCTACAAGTCTTGATATTGATGCAATAAAAGATATTAAATATAAAGTAGTAGATGAAAATATAAATGATTCTTCAAACCAAAAATTTAAAGGAAATATTATTTTACCTAAAATTAATATAGGAGATGAAGAACTATCTGATTTAAACACAGAGATTAAAAATAAATATAATTCTTTATTTACTACTTTAAAATCAGATGTTGACAAATTAGACAATAAATTTACATATAAGGTATCATATAATATGTATGATAATGTTATAGGTAACAGAAGAATATTATCTATAACAATACATGATAGGGTTATCGATGATAAGCTACAAACAAGTATATGGGATAAAATAAATACATACAATATTGATTTTTCTACTAAAACTTTAATTAAACAAAGCGATATTATAGTTGATAAAATAGGTTCAGACTGCAAAACTAAAATTAAAGAAAAGATAAAAGAAAATGTTATTTCTAAATCAATGATAAGTGAGGCAGACTACGCATATACTTATACTGGTCTTGAAAATTTCTATATAAAAGATGGAGTATTTCATATAATTTTTAATGAAGGCGATATTGTTGATAAAAGTCATGGCACAATAGATGTAGTTATAGACTAGACTAATGTGTAACTTATAAGGAGGAAATTAAATGGTAGATTCTATGGAGAAAATTGTTAATCTATGTAAATCAAGAGGATATATATATTCAGGTTCTGAAATATACGGAGGACTTGCAAATTCTTGGGATTATGGTCCATTAGGAGTTGAGTTTAAAAACAACATAAAAAAAGCTTGGTGGAAAAAATTTGTTCAAGAAAGCAGATATAATGTTGGATTAGATGCTGCAATATTAATGAACCCTAAAACTTGGGAAGCTTCAGGACACATAGGTGGTTTTTCTGATCCGCTTATTGATTGTAAAGAATGTAAGTCAAGATTTAGAGCAGATAAGATAATAGAAGAGTATGCTTTTGATAATAAATTAGATATAAAAGTATCAGATGGAATGACAGATCAAGAACTTATTGAAATATTAAATAAATATAATATTATTTGTCCTAAATGTGGTAAACATAATTATACAGATATACGTAAGTTTAATCTTATGTTTAAGACATTTCAAGGTGTTACAGAGGATTCACAAGCAGTAGTTTATCTAAGACCAGAAACTGCACAAGGAATATTTGTTGATTTTAAAAATGTACTTAGAACAACAAGAAAAAAAGTTCCTTTTGGTATAGCCCAAATAGGTAAGTCTTTTAGAAATGAAATTACACCAGGTAACTTCATATTTAGAATACGTGAATTTGAACAAATGGAGTTGGAATTTTTCTGCAAACCAGGTGAAGATATGCAGTGGCATAGCTACTGGAAAGATTTTTGTAATAATTGGCTATTGAATTTAGGAATGAAAGAAGAAAATATACGTCTAAGAGATCATGAAAAAGAAGAACTTTCACATTATAGTAACGCTACTACAGATATTGAATTTAGATTTCCTTTTGGTTTTGGAGAGTTATGGGGAATTGCAGATAGAACAGACTTTGATTTAAAACAACACACAAAATTTTCTGGAGAAGATTTAAGTTACACAGATCAAGAAACAGGCGAAAAGTACGTACCATATTGTATAGAGCCGTCTCTTGGATGTGATAGAGTTGCACTAGCATTTTTATGCAATGCATATGAGGAAGAGAATATAAGTGAGGAAGATACAAGAGTAGTTTTAAAATTACATCCATTCCTTGCTCCTATAAAAATAGGTATACTTCCGTTATCTAAAAAATTAAGTGAAAAAGCAAATAAAATTTATGAAACTTTATCTAAAAAATATATGTGTGATATGGATGAATCTCAAAGTATAGGAAAAAGATATAGAAGATATGATGAAATAGGAACACCATATTGTATTACATATGATTTTGAAAGTGACAATGATGAATCTGTTACTATAAGATCTAGAGATACAATGGAACAAGTTAGAGTGAAAATATCTGAGTTAGACAAATGGTTCAGTGATAAGTTTGAAATATAGTTGTTAAAGTAGGATAGGTGAAAGAAATGAAGAAAAATATTTTGAAATATACAGTTATAGGAATTATGATAATAATGATGCTATTCTCAGTGTTTGCAGTGTTAATATCTTCAATTCAAAATATATAGTAGTATGGGGGTATGTAACCTATGTTAGAAAATGTTTGGCTTAAATTTATTGATATAGTATACAAGCTAGGTACTATTTTAAATCTTACTAGCCCAATTAGAGTAGTTATTTTAATAATAGACATTGCAGTAGTAGCATTTATAGTTTACTATGTTTTTAGAATAATAAAACAAACAAGGGCGGAGCAAATTTTTAAGGGAATTCTAATATTACTAGTGCTTCTAATAGTATCAAAAATATTTGATATGGTAATACTTAACTTTATACTTACAAATATAATGACTTACGGTATGCTTCTTTTTATAGTTATATTTCAACCAGAACTTAGAAGCGCATTTGAGAAGATAGGTAGAAATAAGTTTGTTGATGTATTTGATATGGAAGATAATATAATGGTAAAACATAATATATCTGAAATTGTAAAAGCAGTAGAAATAATGTCTCTTAAAAAAATAGGATCTTTAATAGTAATAGAAAGAAATACAAAAATTTCTGAGGTATTAAAAGAAGGTATTACTTTGTCTGCTAAAGTATCCAACGAATTACTACAAAATATCTTTATGCCACGTACACCACTTCATGATGGAGCAGTTGTAATAGAAAAAGGTGAGATAGCTGCAGCAAAGTGCATACTACCACTTGCATCTGAAAACAACGTTCCAAAATCCCTTGGGACAAGGCATAGAGCTGCAATAGGTATTACTGAAATATCTGATGCAATAGTAGTTGTTGTTTCTGAAGAAACAGGTATAATATCAGTTGCTGAAAACGGAAAGCTAAAGCGTGACTTAACAGGAGATAGCTTAAAAGATTTATTAAATAAAAAATTAGATAGAACTGTACTAAGTAAGACGTCAAGATTTAAACACAAAAACTAATTATTGTAATATTTTTAAAGTATAGAACATATAAACGAGGTATATAACATTTGTTATGTGGAGGAAGTTTATATGTCGAGTATTTTATTAGATATTTTTGATTTCGATACAGTAGATGAAAATATAAAAAAGATAATTAAGAGAAAAAACAATAAATATTCAAAAAAGAATATTTTGGTAGTTGATTATGGAATATTTAAATATATAGCAATAAATAGTATATTTATTAATAAGTTTATAAGTGATTTTAACAATACTAAAAAAATCAGTGTAAAAGATATTAAATATACTATAAAAAACATCTATCATAAGTTTTTAAATAAATTATTTAAAGAAGACTTTTTATATATTGTAGATAAAATAACTAATAGTAAAAATATAGCTGTATTTAGTGGAGTAATTAAAGAAAATAAAGAATATTATGAATATTTCAAAAGTTTACTATCTATTAAAAACATAGAATATATAGATATACAAAGTAATATTAAAAATCATGATATTAAAATTATTGACAAATATATCGATGAAGAAAATATTAAGGCTGAAAAAGTTAAGGTTTTATGGATGATTAGAAGTCAAAATAATTTTGATAGTGTAAGATTACTACAGTATATTGAAAAATTTAAATATGTAGATATATTAAAGGTAGGCATAAAAGATAAAATGATAGATAAAAGGGTAAATGATATAAATAAAGAATATGGTACTATAGTTGATATAATAGATAAAAAAAAGTTAATTGACTATAATGTATATGTAAACTTTGATTTAAATAAAGATAATATTGGTAAGTATATTATAAACAAAAAGTCTAAGTTTATAGATTTTACATCAGTTGATGATGAATTTGATGAGAACTATATTGCGTATAAAAACAACGAGTTTAAAATTTATGAGTATAGTATTATAAATATTAATAGATTTAATAAATTAGATATAGGTTTTTGTTTAAAAGATAATATATTGACAGATAGTATATAATATTAATTATTAATTTGGGAGGAATTCACATGGAAGAAAGAGAAATTGTATTAACAGAGGACGGATATAAGAAATTAGAAGAACAGTTAGCATACCTTAAAGGACCTAAAAAAATGGAAGTAGCTGAAAGAATAAAAGTTGCTAGAGAATTTGGGGATATTTCTGAAAACTCAGAATATGATGAAGCTAAAAATGAACAAGCATTGCTTGAATCTAAAATATTGGAAATAGAAAATACATTAAGACTTGCAAAAGTTGTAGATGATGATGATGTATCAATAAAAAAAGTAGGCGTTGGTGTAGTTGTAAAAGTACACGATTATGAATACGATGAAGATATTGAGTACAGTATTGTAGGAGCTGCTGAAGTAGATATTGCTGAAAATAAAATATCAAATGAATCTCCAGTTGGAAAAGCTCTTATGGGCAAAAAGAAAAATGATGAAGTTGAAGTTGAAACTCCAGGCGGAATTATGAAGTATAAAATACTTAATATAACAAGACAATAGAAATAAAGGAAGTGTTTGTAGTGAACGAAAATATTAATGTAAGTAATGAAGAATTACAAGATACAAATAAACTTATAGAAGTAAGATTAGAAAAACTAAGAGATTTACAAGCAAATGGTAAAGATCCATTTAGCATCACTAAATGTGAAGTTAATGAATACACACAAGATATTAAAGATAACTTTAATGAATCTGAAGAAAAACATGTAAAAATAGCTGGAAGAATTATGTCTAAACGTTCAATGGGAAAAGCTTCTTTTGCTGATATTCAAGATCTTCAAGGAAGAATTCAATTATATGTTAAATTAGATGAAATTGGTAAAGAATCATATGAAGATTTCAAAAAATATGATATGGGAGATATAGTTTGGGTTTGTGGTAGTGTGTTTAAAACTCATATGGGTGAAATATCTCTAAAAGTGACTGAGATTAAACTTTTATCAAAATCACTAAGACCACTTCCAGAAAAATGGCATGGATTAAAAGACGTTGATTTAAGATACAGACAAAGATACGTAGATCTTATAGTAAATGAGGATGTTAAAAACACTTTTATAAAAAGAAGTAAAATAATAGCGGAAATAAGAAACTATTTAGATTCTATGGGATTTTTAGAAGTTGAAACACCTATATTAAATACAATATCAGGTGGAGCATCAGCAAAACCATTTACAACTCATCATAATGCACTTGATATGGACATGTATCTAAGAATTGCTACTGAATTACACTTAAAAAGACTTATAGTAGGTGGATTTAATAAAGTATACGAAATAGGTAGAATATTTAGAAATGAAGGAATATCAGTAAGACATAATCCTGAATTTACATCTATCGAGTTGTATGATGCATATAAAGACTATAACGATATGATGGATTTAGCAGAAAAGATGGTATCTGGGTTAGCTCAAAAGATACTTGGAACTACAAAAATTTCATATCAAGGGAAAGAAATAGATCTAACACCTAACTGGAGAAGAATAACTATGTTAGATGTAGTAAAAGAAGTTACAGGATTAGATTTTAATAAAATAACTTCTGATAAAGAGGCTGTAGCTGAAGTTAAAAAACTTGGTTTAGAGATAGCAGAAGATGCTTCTTGGGGTGTTGCTTTAAATACAGTGTATGAAGAGAAAGTTGAACACACAATAGTAAATCCTACTTTTGTATGTGATGCACCTATAGAAATTTCTCCACTTACAAAGAAAAAAGAAAGTGATCCAAGACTTACTGAAAGATTTGATATAGTTATAGCAGGAAGAGAGTATGGCTGTGCTTATTCAGAATTAAATGATCCAATAGATCAAAAACAAAGATTTATAGATCAAGTGAAAGAAAGAGAAAATGGTAACGAAGAAGCAAGTATGATGGATGAAGATTTTGTAAATGCCCTTGAATATGGTATGCCTCCAACAGGTGGTATGGGTATAGGTATAGACAGATTAGTAATGCTACTTACAGACAGTTACTCTATTCGTGACGTAATTTTCTTCCCAACAATGAAACCGATAAAAGGTGAATAATTTAAATATATTTATACGCTCATATAGAGGATTATTCTATATGAGTGTATTTATGTGATAGGGGGATAAAATGTTAGCTAATAGTATAACAATGTCAAGGATAATACTATCCATAATTCTACTGTTTTTAAAACCATTTAGTATAATATTTTTAATAATTTATACTATTTGTGGGCTTACAGATATAGCAGATGGATATATAGCAAGAAAGACAAAAACTGAAAGCAAATTTGGTGCAAAATTAGATACGATAGCTGATCTTATATTTTTTATTGTAATGGCTATAATTATATATCCAATTATATTAGGAGAAATAACGTATATAGTATATATAGGAATTATATTAATAATTAAATGTTCATCAATAATTCTTATATTTAAAAAATACAAAACATTTGCTATATTACATACATATGGTAATAAAATCATAGGATTAATATTATTTTTATTTCCATATTTTATTAATAAACTAAATCATGATTTAATAATTTACACTATTTGCACAGTAGCACTTGTTTTTTCAATTGAAGAATTGCTAATAAATATTACATCTAAAACTCTAGAGATAAATAAGAAGTCAATTATAAGTTAGATAGATAAAAATATTATGTATATAGCTATACATGATATAAAATATGTGATATAATGTGTACAACTATATTAATTTCCAAAATAAGACTTTAGGGGGAGTAGACATGCTATGGAAAAGGAGCAAGACAAGAAAAAAAGTTGATGAATTTGTTGCAATAGGAGAAAGAAAGAAAAATATTAATATTGTTATTTTTAATAAGAATTCCTTTTTTGAAATAATAACACATGAAATTTGGAAAAATGCAATAAAAGAACATATAGGTGAAGGCATATTAAAGGATTCATGTACACTTTATTTAGTATCTTGTATTACTAAAAAAGAGAAAATCGAGTTTTTAATATTCGGTACTTTTATATTAGATTTTATATGGAAAAGTATTGAAAATGAAAAATTAGCAAGAATTAATATAACTCGTATGCCTATGGAAAAACATAAGCAGGATTCTTGGATTTTTGTAAGAAATTAAAAAAGAATGTAAATATTAATATATAAAACTTTATTAAAAATGTGTAAAGAGTTATGAGAATAATACTATTATTCTCATTCTCTTTTTTCATTTAATATAAACTGAAAAGTAAATATAAAATAGGGTTGACAATATATTTAATATACTATAGAATATGTATGTGTAATACAAAAATAAATATTTTGTGAGAGTTTTGTACAAGTATAAGAGGGATAAAATATGAAAAATATAAGAGGAATATCACTAATAACTTTAATAATAACGATAATAGTTATAGTTATAATAGCTACAGCTGTAATACTTACTGCATCAAATGGTATAGGAGAATCTGCATCAAAAGCAAGATTTATGAATGATATGAATAGTATAGAGCAAGCTATAAATTTATATAAAACAAGTAAATATGCAAACAATCAAGATAATAATATAAATCCTATAGATACGGATAAAGGAGAAGCGGGAATAGTTGATATATCAACATTATCAGCTGATCTAATAACACATATGGAGCAAGTGTTAAGTACAACTATAGATACCAAACAAGGTAAATTATACTACGTAAAGCTATCTGATTTGGAATTAAATATAAATAGTGGGCCTACAACTGAGGGTGGATATATAACAAAAAGTGCAAGTATAATACAAGATATGGATACGGGTAAAATATTTTATGAGCAAGGACAAGATATAGGAAATAAAAGATGGTATAGTGTATACGGAGGAACAGAAGTAGCAAGGGAGGAAGTATTACCTACACTACAAATGGAAGCAACACCAGCTCAAGAAGAAGAGGCTGGATCTACAACAGAAGTAAATGTAAAGTTAACAGCAAATAATGCGAATAAAGTAGAGTATAGCTTAGATGGAGAAACATATAGCTTGTATCAAGGTAGTTTCAAGGTATATGATAATGGAGTAGTATATGGAAGAGCTTTAAATGCAGCAGGAGAAGTTACAGATCAATTAGATATAGTAAATATAAAGAAGGAACCAGATATATCTATAGTAACAAATCCAGAACAAACTATAGCGAATAAGCCCTCTGGAAATGTTACAGTAACAATAAATACAAGAAATGCAGATGTAGTACAATATAGTTTTGATGGAGAAACATATTCATCGTATAGTTCACCATTTGTGGTAAATACGAATGGAACAATATATGCAAAGGCGATAAATACATATGGACAGTCAGAGGCAACAATAGAGATAATAACAATAGGAGATGAACCATATATAGATATAAATGCTAAATGGGATAGTGGAAATGAAGGAAATGAGCCACTGCTTACAAAAGGTGAAAACAGCACAGAAAAAATATTAAAACCAGTAGAGTGGACAGGGAATCAATGGATAGAAGTAACTAATCTAGATAAATCATGGTACTCATATAAGACAGAATCACAGTATTGGGCAAATGCGCAAAGTAGTGACGGAAGTATGTGGGTATGGATACCAAGGTTTGCATATAAGATAACAAGTGGGACACATAGTAGTAGTGCTGGAGTAGTAGATATAAAATTCATACAAGGAAGTGCAGATGCACCAACAGGATACACTTTAGCATCAGCGTTTGAAGTAGAACCAAAAGAAGGGGAGAAACTTCAGTTACAAGGTATATGGGTAGCGAAGTTTGAGGCGAGCAGAGCTACATATAAAGATGCAAATAATAAGACAAAATATAGAATACAAGTAAAACCAGGAGTTGGAAGCTGGAGACTTATAGCATTAAAAGATGCTTTTAACTATTGTATAAATATGAAAACAGATAGTAAATATGGATTTGGAACGGACGGAATAAGCATTGATACTCATTTGATAAAAAACAGAGAGTGGGATGCAATAGAATATTTAACACAAAGTAAATATGGAAGAAATGGCGAAGAAGTATGGATAAATAATAATTACTATTTGAGAACAGGTTATTCAGGAAAGACAGCAACACCAACGTACGGTGCAGCTTTAAATACAACTACATTTGCGTATGATAATACAAAATATGGAGTAAATGCAAGTACAACAAAAAATGTATATGGAATTTATGATATGGCAGGAGGATCAGAAGAAATGGTCGCTTCATATGTTAACAATAATCATAGATATATAAAATATACAGGTGGAGTATATAGTGGATTAGATAAATACTTTGATAAATATCCTTCGTCACAATTGGATAAAGATAATTCAGCAAAATTACCTAATGCGACTGTAAGACAAAATATATCAAGTCAAAACTATGAGTTGTTATCAAGTTTAGCAGATAAAGGTGTATATAATACCAGTGGAGCATCGTTATATAAAATATTAAATACAAATGTAAATTCATATAGTAGCTGGTATGGTGACTATAGTGTGTATCCACAAAACTCAGCACCATTTATACTAAGAGGAGGATTAAGACCTGGTACATCTCAAAATGCAAGGATAGGAATGTACTCATATAGGAGTTATTCAGGGTATGGATCTGGTGGCGTAGGTTTTAGACCGGTTCTAACAATAAAAGAAGATATAGAAGCAATGCCAGACAGAGTAACTGATCCAAGTATATATATAACATCAAGAATAGTAGAAGAAGGAATGGGGTCAGATAATCCATATGGTACAGATATAGACTTTCCTGAATATGAGAATAATGGTGTAACATTAAGAGTGGGAGAAAAAGTAGTAATATCATACCCAAAAGAATCAGAATATATGTATTATAAAAGATGGACAGGAACAGCAGAACCAGCAACATGGACATTAGTAGCTAAAAATGATATAAATATGCTTAGAGATGAAAATACCGGGATATATTATTACAGCATAACCAATGTGACTAGAACAACAAAATTTAAAGCATATTGCAGTAAGGGACCATCAAGCACAGATTCAAATACAGATTACTTAGAAGTAATGTATGATACAACAAAACCTGGAATAACAATATCACAGCCAAGTAAAACTTATGCAAAGGCTGGAGATATAGTTACATATAGTTTAACATTTACAGATAATTCAAATGAATTAAATGATACAATAATAACAGAAGAAAATATATTAGAAAATATATTAGTTAAAACTGGTTCAATAATAATATCGGATAGTGAAATATTAAAAACAGTAAGAATGGATCCAAATAATATTCATAAATGGTATGTGGATTTAACGGTAGAAAGTGAAGTTACAAGAAATATATCTGGAGTTAAAATAGAAATACAAAAAGGAATGATAGAAGATTCATCTGGAAATAGAAATGATTTAAGGAGCAGTACAACCTTTGCAATAGATAATGCAAGTCCAACAATAACATTTTCACCAAACGGTGGATTTGACAAATCATTAAGTTCAAAGGTAACAGTATCAGATGTAGGAGGAAGTGGAATAGATAATACATCATTACAGTATATATGGACTGCAAGTGAAACTGAGCCTACAAGTGGATGGATAACATTTACAAATGGAGCAACTCTAACAAGTAATGAAAATATGTCACAATATTTATGGATAAAGGGAAAAGATAAAGCAGGAAACGAGGTAATAACACATTCTAATCTATTTGAAAAAGATGTGACAGCACCAGATAATCCAATAATGTTAGCAAATCCAACAGGATGGACTAGTGGAAATGTAACAGTTACAATAACATATCCATCTGATGTAACGGTAAAAGAATATAGTTTGAATGGGACAACATGGAGTAATTATACAACACCAGTAGTAGTTACAACAAATAATACAACGGTCTATGCAAGAGGAAAAGATTCATCAGGGAATACAAGTGAAGCTTCTACTTTAACTGTAACTAACATAGATAGGACTTCCCCAGGAGTTCCTACAGTAAATTTAAATGGCTATACTAGTGGATCATGGACATCAAGTAACGTAACACTTACATTTAGTACTACAGATAGTCAGTCAGGTATACAAAAATATCAATATTCATTAAATGGAACAAGTGGATGGATAGATGTGACAAGTCCATGGGTAATAAATACGGATGGACAAAGAAATATCTGGATAAGAGCAATTGATAATGCTGGTAATATAGGCCCAAATTCAAGTATGGTAAGTGTAAATAGAGATACGACTGCTCCTACATATACAAGTTACATTATAAATAATGTAACTGAAGATGGATATGATGTATATGTATATGGAATAGCTGATTCAGCAAGTGGAATTAATAGAGTTCAATTTCCAACATGGACTAACAATAATGGTCAAGATGACATACAATCTAATTGGTCAACAAATCCTATTGCTAGTGGTCAAAATTTAGGAAATGGCACATGGTATTATAGGGTAAACAGATCAGATCATAATAATGAATATGGTATATATTCAACAAATATATATATTTACGATAATAATGGATATTATACTACAATTACAACATCTGGTGCGACAATTACACAGGTTGTTGTTGAAGCACTTATTGATGAAATGACTGTAAATAATTTTGATAAGGGTAGTATATATTCTGGTACTTACTGGACACATACAGCAGGGACTTCTAATTTTACTTGTACATATAATAGGACTTGGGGATATAACAATACTTATGATAGAGTAGAGGTATCATTTCATTTTAATTCTGCATCTTACGGAACTAATTATAGATCAGATATAAATTTTGGATTATTTAGCATTAATTATCACAGAGATTATGCGGATACACTAAATATTATGAATGGAAGTACAATTACTACATTTTATTCAAATGGAAACTTCGTATCTGGTGATAATACATGGAGATTTGTTTTATATAAAAGTAAAGCATATGAGCTATACAAAAATGGCAGTTTACTTACTAGTGGTTATATAACAACATTACCTAGTAGTCAAAATTTTGGAATATGGGCTTATGTAGCTAACAAAAGAGTTTATATGGATTATATAAGGATTAAAATGTATATGTAATATACAGAAAAAAATAGAATGAAGTTATTATAGGTATCTTCATTCTATTTTTAATATATATTATGTGTTATATATTAAGTTAATTTATATATACAATATTAACTGCACTCGGTATTATGGATATACTTAACTTATTAGTATAAAATACTTCTCCATCTACATTTGCAGGAAATTCTTTACTTGATACAATTGATAGGTTTTCTGTTTCTAAAAAATGTGCTTGTTTTAATTTAGTATGAGTTCCTTTTTTATAATAAGGAAGTAGAATTAATTTTTTAAATATTGTAGTACTATCAATAAAGCATATATTTATAATTCCATCTGATACCTTGGCATCTGGACAAGGAAAAATACCACCGCCGTAGTATTTGCCGTTTGAAACAGCTACAAGTGTATAGTTTTGCTTTATAACTTTAGTATCACCTTTATGTTTAACTCTCATTTTAAATCTAAAATTTCTGTTAGAAAACAAAGTATATATTATAGATAAATTATATTTAACCTTTCCAGATATGAATGGTATTTTTCTGAATTTATCCACATTTTTTGCTACCATTGAATCAAAACCACAGCTAAGAATATTTATACAATATTTGTTTAAATTATTTATTTTAAGTACGTCTACTTTCTGCGAAGTCTTGCCAATAGAGTTTAGTATAATTTTTCTCATACTCATATATTTTGATGTGCTTTTTATAAAGTCATTTCCAGTTCCACAAGGTACAATTACAATATCAGATTCACTGCCTATTATACCAGATACAATTTCATTTAATGTACCATCTCCACCTACACTGTAGAATCTACAGGTTTGTTTTTTCGAATATTCTTTTGTGAGTTCAGTTATATGTCCAGAGTATTTTGAAACTATAATTTCCGAATCTATACCATATTTTTTCAGTATTTTTTGTATTCTAATACCAAATTTTTCGTTTTTCCCTTTACCAGCAACAGGATTGATGCATATTATGTGTTTCATAAAATAACCTCCTGAAAATATAAGAATATTCTATCATATATTTTGTTAAAAATATATAACTTTATACACAATATATTATACAGTAAGTTAGTTAGTGATTTAAGTAATAAATTTTAAATTATATGATATAATATAAATACATGTAGTTTTAGGAGTGATATTATGCTAGTACAAGTAATTGTACTATTTATACTTATATTTATAAACGCTATTTTTGCATCATCAGAAATAGCGTTCTTATCAATTAATAAAGCAAAGCTTAGAAAAGAACTTAAACTAAATAATAAAAAAGCAATAAAATTAAAGATGCTGTTAGATAGTCCAAGTGGATTTTTAGCAACTATTCAGATTGGTATAACATTTGCTGGGTTTTTGGCAAGTGCTTTTGCATCTGAATCATTTTCAGATATTATAGTTAAGAATCTTTCTTTTTTTGATATTTCAGAAAATATATTAAAATCAATAGTCGTTATTTTAGTAACTATAATATTATCATACTTTACGCTTGTGTTTGGAGAATTAGTGCCAAAAAGAATTTCCATGGCATTTCCAGAAAAAGTCGCTTTTTTAGTTGTAGATTTTATATATTTGTTGAAAAAATTAACGTATCCCTTTGTATATATATTGATGCAATCTACTAATTTTATGACAAAAATTTTAGGAGTAAATAGTAAAAAAGAAAATAGACTTAATTTGGAAGATATAAAACTAATTATATCTGATGGTAAAGATGTGGGTATAATAGAAGATGCTGAAATGGATTTAATATTTAATGTATTTGAGTTTAATGACAAGGAAATATATCAAATAATGACACCTAAAGAAGAGGTTTTTTCGATTAGTATTGATATTGATTCTAAAGACCTATCTGAAGTAATGAGAAAAAACAAATTTACCAGAATACCTATATATTCGGGCGAAAAAGAAAATATTATAGGGATATTAAATGTAAAAGATGTAATTCATTTTTATACAAAGAGTAATGAAAAGTTTAGTTTAAGAGAATTAATAAGAAGTCCATATTTTGTATGTGAAACTGAAAAGATAGATGGTGTTTTTAGAGATATGCAGTATAAAAGACAAAACATGGGTATTGTAAGAAATGGAAATAATGAATTTGTTGGAATACTTACAATAGAAGATATGATTGAAGAAATAGTAGGTAATATTTTTGATGAGTATGATCAAAATTAAAAAAGTATCGATAAAATCGATACTTCATTTTTTGGTAGCGGCAACGGGAGTCGAACCTGTGACCTTTCGGGTATGAACCGAACGCTCTAGCCAACTAAGCTATGCCGCCATATTGTAACTTTGTTACGAAGAATATTATAACTGAAAATTTAATCAATGTCAATACTTATATAAAAAGTTAATGAAAATAGTATATGCAAAATGTTGAATAATAAAAAAATATGATGTATAATTCTATATTAGAGATGTATAATTACATTCAAAAGTTAAGTTTATAAAGTTTAAGGAGAACAATATGGAGTTAAACATAGTACTATTAGAACCAGAAATACCACAAAACACAGGAAATATAGCAAGAACTTGCGCAGCTATAAATGCGAAATTACATTTAATAAAGCCACTGGGCTTTGATATAAGTGAAAAGGCAGTTAAACGTTCTGGATTAGATTATTGGGATAAAGTAAATATTCAAGTATATGAAAATTTGGAAGAATTTTTAAATATTAATAGTCCAAATAACCTTTTTCTTCTTACAACAAAAGCAGATAAGATATACAGCGATGTAGAGTATAGTGAAGACTGTTATTTGATGTTTGGACCAGAATCAAGAGGAATACCAGAAAAGTATATACTTGAGAATTTCGATAAGGCCATAAGAATTCCAATGTTTTCAGATATAAGATCTCTTAACTTATCAAATAGTGTAGCTATCGTTGCATATGAAGTTTTAAGGCAAAATAACTTTTATGAACTTAAGAAAACAAGTGAATATTTTAACAAATAGGAGAGAAAAATGATTTATTCAAAACTTTATGTAAATTTAGAAAATTTAAAATATAATTTAAATAGTTTAAGGTCTATGCAGTCTGAAAACTGTAAAGTTATAGCTATGATAAAAGCAGATGCTTATGGTTTGGGTATTAATGAAGTATCAAAATATTTAGAACAAAGTAACTTAGTAGAGTATCTTGGAGTGGCATATCTGTATGAAGCAGTTTCTTTAAGAAAAAATGGTATAACTTTACCTATAATTATATTGGGTGCAGGATTACCAAGTGAAGTAGAAGAATTAGTAAGTTATGATAATATAATACCAGGAATATCTAGTCTAGAATATGTGAAAATATTAAATAATGAATGCAATAAGAGAAACAAGGTGCAGAAAATACATATTGAAATAAATACAGGAATGAATAGATTTGGTATAAATCCCAACGAAGCTTTTGATATAATAGCACAAATAAATAACATGAAAAATATTGAGATAAATGGAATATATATGCATTTTTCTAGTGCTGATTCAGATGAAGAATATACTAAATTGCAACAAGAAAGATTTGAAAAATTGTTAGAAAAATTAGAAGAAAATAATATTAGTATTGATGTAATTCATACTAGTAATAGTGCTGCTAGTGTGAATGTAAGAGATAATAAGTGTAATGCTATAAGACCAGGTATTATGATGTATGGATATTATCCTGATCCTTCACTTATATCTAAAATTGATTTAAAACCAACATGTAAACTTACTAGTACAATAACTAATATTTTCTATGTAGAGGGCGACACACCAATAGGATATAATCAAACATATATTACAAAAAGACTAACAAAAATAGCTACTATAAGTATTGGGTATGCAGATGGATATAGAAGATCGCTATCTAATAAAGCTAGCGTTTTAATTGGAAACACTAAATGTAACATAATAGGTAGGATTTGTATGGATTCTTGTATGATAGATGTTACTGATAAGGATGATATTTCTGTGGGAGATGAGGTTATAATATTTAACGAATATGATATAACACTTGATGAATTAGCAAACATAGATGGTACCATAAATTATGAAATATTAACAAATATAGGAAAAAGAGTTGAAAGAAAATACATAAAATAGAAATTAACATTAATAAAAACAAAACTACCATCATAGTATATAGTGGGATGGTGGTTTTTTATGCTAAATATAAATAAAAATTTCTTGAAACTGAAAGAAAATTATTTATTTTCAGATATAGCAAAAAAGGTAAAAGAATATTCTAAGGAAAATCCAGATAAAAAAATAATAAAACTTGGAATAGGTGATGTTACTTTGCCACTTACCAAGTCGACAATTGAAGCACTAAATAAGGCTGTAATAGATATGTCTAAGACTGAAACATTTAAAGGTTATGGACCTGAACAAGGTTATGATTTTTTAAGAGATAGCATATCAAAGTATTATAATAAATTTGGTGTAAAATTAGATACAAATGAGATATTTATAGGAGATGGAGCTAAAAGTGATATTTCTAATATTACCGATTTGTTTGATAAAAGAAATATTGTGTTAGTGCCAGATCCCGTTTACCCTGTATATGTGGATACAAATATAATAAATGGTAGAAAGATAAAATATATCGATTCTACAAGTAAAAATGATTTTTTACCAATGCCAAATAAAAAACAAAAATGTGATATTATTTATTTATGCTCTCCTAATAATCCTACAGGAAGTGTATATAATAAAAAACAATTAGAAGAATGGGTGGAGTATGCATTGATAAATAAAGCTATTATACTATATGATTCAGCTTATCATTCATACATATCTCAAAAGGGACTTCCTCGCAGCATATATGAGGTTAAAAATGCTGAAAAATGCGCAATTGAGTTTTGTAGTTTATCTAAAAGTGCTGGTTTTACTGGATTAAGATTAGGGTATACAATAGTTCCAAATAAACTTATATTTAAAGATATTAATTTAAATAAGTTATGGTTTAGGAGACAATCAACAAAATTTAATGGTGTATCATATGTTGTACAAAAAGCAGCAGAAGTGGTATTTACTAAAAAGGGCCAAAATGAATGTAAAGCAATGATAGAATATTATATGAACAATGCTGAAATTATAACAGAAGTGCTAAAATCTAAAAATATAGAATATACAGGGGGCATAAATTCTCCATATATATGGTTAAAGTGTCCAAATAGTATGAAATCTTGGGAGTTTTTTGATTATTTACTTCATGAAGCAAATATAGTAGGAACTCCAGGGTCTGGTTTTGGAAAAAATGGTGAAGGCTATTTTAGACTTACTGGATTTAATAGTGAGGAAAATACTAAAGAGGCAGCTCAAAGATTAAATAATATATTGTAAGAGTAATAATGAAATAAGTTGTATAACTATATATAACTTATTTTTTATATATTATATAAAAAAAAGTATTGTCGAAATATAATATGTGTGATATCATATATAGATGTTATTATGTAATTTCACATAGAAAGTTTATGAAAATTAAGAAATAACAATAGGGGGAAAAATGAATATAATACTTTATTTAGTGAATTTTATAATTCACATTGATGAACATTTAGGAACAATATTAAGAACATATGGTACGGAAACTTATCTTTTTATTTTTTTAATAATATTTTGTGAAACAGGCTTAGTTATAATGCCTTTTTTACCAGGAGATTCACTTATATTTGCAGCAGGTGCGTTTGCTGCTATGAACAGTTTAAACGTGTTTGTACTATATTTTGTACTATTAATAGCTGCATTTTTAGGAGATACAGTTAATTATCATATAGGTAAGAAGCTTTCTAATAAAATTGAAAATCTAGAAAACAGAAAAATAATTAAAAAAGAACATTTTGATAAGACACAGGAATTTTTTAATAGACATGGCGGTAAATCAATAGTTTTAGCTAGATTTATGCCAATACTTAGAACTTTTGTGCCGTTTGTGGCAGGTTCAGGTAAAATGGATTATATAAAATTTTTAAAATATAATTTGTTTGGAAGTATACTATGGGTAACAATATTTACAGCTGCAGGGTTTTTCTTTGGTAATATTAGTTTTGTTAAAGAAAGATTTTCTCTTGTTATAATATTAGTTATTGCACTTTCACTTTTACCTATACTTATAACTTATATAGTTAATAAATTAAAAAACAACAAAGCATCCAATATTAAGTAGGTATAATATTTTATGAAGAAAACAGAGTCTTTTGAAGAGTTTAAATATAAATATAAATGTATTTTAGGTGTCTTAGAGATAGTATCAAATGAAACTCAAATTATTAGCATTAAAACTGTTAAAGAACATTTTGAAAACTCAGAATATATTCCTGAAATAATTAATGAGTGTGTAAGGCAATTAGATGAATATTTTTCTGGTAAGAGAAAAATATTTAATTTAAACATAAATTTTTCAGGTACAGAATTTCAAATTAAGGTTTGGAAAGAACTTTTAAAAATTCAATATGGCACTACTATATCGTATGAGGAATTATCTAAAAGAGTGGGAAATATTAAGGCTTGTCGCGCTGTTGGAAATGCTAATAATAAAAACAAGATAATGATAGTTATACCTTGTCATAGAGTAATTGGAAAAAATGGTAATCTTGTAGGATATGCAGGTGGACTTTGTTTAAAGTCAGAACTATTAGAATTAGAAAAAAGATATTTATAATAGTTGGATTGGAGATATTATGAAACTAGTATCATGGAATGTTGCAGGTCTTAGAGCTTGTTTGAAAAAAGGGTTTTTAGAATTTTTAAATGAAATAAACGCTGATGTAGTATGTATTCAAGAAACTAAAATGGAAAAAGAACAATTAGATATTAGCTTTGAAGGATATTATGATTATTGGAACAGTGCTACTAAAAAGGGATATTCAGGTACATTGGTTTTGACAAAGACAAAACCAATAAGTGTTACATATGGTATGGGTATTGTAGAACACGATGATGAAGGAAGAATTATAACTGTAGAATATGATGATTTCTATTTGGTAAATTTATATACTCCTAATGTAAAGAGGGAGTTAGAAAGATTACCTTATCGTATGATATGGGAAGATACTTTTAGAAAATATTTAAAAGATCTTGAAAAGACTAAACCTGTTGTAATTTGTGGTGACTTTAATGTGGCACATAATGAAATAGATATAAAAAATTACAAGCAAAATATAGGGAATGCGGGTTTCACATATGAGGAAAGAGGAAAATTTAGTGAGTTATTGGATGCAGGATTTATAGATACATTTAGACATATATATCCAGAGAAAACAGATGCATATACATGGTGGAGCTATATGTTTAATGCAAGAGCCAAAAATGTCGGTTGGCGTATTGATTACTTTGTAGTTTCCAATGAATTAAAAGGTAAGATAAAAGATGCCTATATATATGGTGATGTGTTAGGAAGCGATCATTGTCCAATAGGACTTGATATATTCTAGTAACTTTTAAATAATGAAAAAAATTAAAAACTTCAAGAATAAGTTAATTTATTCTTGAAGTTTTTAATTTTAAGTATCACTAATAAATGTTTTAGAATAAAATGTATAAGAAAGGAGGTATTTTATGATTTATAATAACGAATATTATAAATATAATAAAAATAATGAAGAATATGATGGTGATGACTTTTTTTATATGAATAGATTACCTTTCCCATATTTAGGACTAGGAATTCAATATCCACAACTACATAATTTCTATTCGCATATACCAGTATTCATACCTATGTTTCCATGCTATAGTAATAATAAAAAAAATTGTCCTTACCAATATTATCCGATACAAACCAGATATGAAGATTCTATGAATCTTAATTTAGCTGCACTAGATGCATATGTGTATGGATATCCTCTAGTTTTAATGATGGTTACACGTGCAAATATGTTAAATAACGGATATAAAGTTAATAAATTTGTACATCAATTAACTTTACCAAATTATAATACAAAGACTGTCTTAGATCCAAATTCAGATATGCTATATTCGATGTCTTGGCTAGATCTAAGCAAAGGACCTATAATACTTGTAGTTCCAGATACAATAGGACATTATAATATATTTCAAGTGATTGATCCTTGGACAAATGTATTTTCTTCGCTTGGTACAAGAACCACTGGAACAAGACCAAACCGATTCATAATATACGGACCAAACTATAATGGTAAATTACCAGAAGATTATATTCCGGTTGAGGCTCCAAATAACTCTGTATGGCTAGTAGGTCAAACAAAAGTTAATGGATCAGAAGATTACAAGACTGTAAATGTAATACAAGAAAAGTACATTTTAAAGCCGATGGATGAAACAATTGATTATACTTTCAGTACTACATATGACAACACAGATATTTTCAATAATTTAGTCTCGGGAACAAAATCACCTCATGAAATAGTAAATGATATGGATGCAAAAACATATTTTGAAACTATGGCTAAGGCAATGTATTTGTATCCACCGGAAGAAAAGGATCCAGATATGGACAAAAAACTAGAGATGTTGGGTATAATGCCATCTCTTGATTTTGATTATAATAGCTTATCAGATGAGAGTAAAGAAGCACTACAATATGCTATTAATAATGGGCCTATGGCAATCGATGAAGATATAGCAACTATTAGTAACGAAAATATGGTAAATGGTTGGTCTATTATCCGTGAGAATATAGGAATATACGGCAAAGATTATAGAAGAAGAGCAGCTATTGCAAAAATAAAACTTGCAGCTAATCTTCCGGAAGATGAGGTTTTTGCTATATCATATTTAGATAACAATAAAAATAAGCTTAGTGGAAAGAAAAATTATATTATTCATTTTAACAAAAATGATTTGCCACCTGTAAATGCATTTTGGTCTATTTCAATGTATAACAAAGACGGTAGATTTATTGCTAATCCAATAAATAGATATGCAATTTCACCACATTTGGGAAAGCTAAACTATAATTCTGATGGTTCTTTGGATATATATGTTCAAAATACTTCGCCGGGTCAATTAAAACAAAGCAATTGGTTACCATCACCAACAGAAGATTTTTATCTTGTGTTAAGACTCTACTGGCCAAAACAGACAGTATTAAAATATATATGGAACCCACCTTCTATAATGGAAGTAAAATAAAAATATATTAAAATCCTACTTTTAAAATAAAAGTGGGATTTTTTTGTATACTAATGTTAAAAATTGATTATACTATTTTACATAAAACTCTTTATTTTATAAAGATTATATGATATAATATATTATATAAGAAACAAATATATTGTTTTACAAAATTTAATGTAGGTATATAGTTGATATATGTGTAGGTCACAGTATTAATATGTGATTTATTTTTTTGTAAAAAATAACCTAACTATTTGATCTTAATAAATATATATAGTATATTGAAAGGAAATAAAAATGAATAATGTAAAATTTAAAGATCTAAATCTATCAAATAGCGTTCAAATGGCAATTGATAGTATTGGTTATGAAGAGGCAACACCAATTCAAGCTGAATCAATACCACATATAATGGAAGGAAAAGATGTAACTGGACTTGCTCAAACTGGAACAGGTAAAACATTTGCTTTTGGTATCCCAGCAATTGAGAAACTAGATTTAAATAGTAAAGATGTTCAAGTTTTAGTTCTATGTCCAACTAGAGAACTTGCAATTCAAACATGTGAAGGTTTAAAACAACTTACAAAATATACAGAAGAAGCAAAAATTATTCCTATATATGGTGGTCAACAAATTGATAGACAAATAGCTGCTCTTAAAAAGAATCCTCAAATAGTTGTAGGTACTCCTGGTAGAGTAATGGATCATATGAGAAGAAAAACTTTAAAGCTAGCTAATGTTTCAATGTTTATTCTTGATGAAGCTGATGAAATGTTAAATATGGGATTTAGAGAAGATATTGATACTATTTTAAAACAAGCACCAGAAAATAGACAAATAATATTATTTTCAGCTACTATGTCAAAAGGTATAATGGATATAACTGCAAAATACCAAAAAAAGGATGCAGTAAAAATTAAGATTTCACATGTAGAACTTGTAACTCCTAATATTGAACAATATTATTTAGAAGTTTCAGAAGCTAGTAAAGCTGATGTATTAACAAGATTACTAGACTCAATGAATATAAAACTTGCAGTTGTATTTTGTAATACAAAAAGAAAAGTTGATGATGTTACTCTACATTTACAAGCTAGTGGTTATATGGTTGAAGCATTACATGGGGACATACGTCAAAGTCAAAGAGATGTAATAATGAGAAAATTTAGAAAAGGCGATATTGATATTCTTGTTGCGACAGATGTAGCTGCGAGAGGTATAGATATAGACGACATAGATGTAGTATTTAACTATGATATTCCAAGTGATGAAGAGTACTATGTACATAGAATAGGAAGAACTGGTAGAGCAGGTAGATTTGGAAAAGCATATACTTTTGTAGTAGGTAGAGAAATATATAAATTAAAGGATATTCAAAAATATGCAAAAGCAAATATTAATTTATATAAAGCTCCATCTTATGAAGATGTATTAGATAAAAAAATAATGCAAAAAGTTCAAAAAATTAAAGCTGATCTTGAAAAAGGAAATATTTCAAAATATGTTAATATAGTTGAAAAGATTATAGCAGAAGAAAATATGACAAGTTTAGATATTGCTGCTGTACTATTGAAACTTGAATTTGAGAAAGCTAATAAAACGATTAGTAGTTCTGATACAGATAAAAAAGATGGTAAGTCTAGAAGTAGAAATATCAATTCAGAAGGTATTATAAATGGTAATATAACTAGAATGTTTGTTAATATGGGTAAATTAGATGGATTTGATACAGGTGCTATGAGAGACATGCTTATAGATGATTTAAAAGTACCTAAAAATTCTATATCAGATATTAAAGTTTTAGATAAGTTTTCATTTGTAAATATTGATAAAGAATATGTTGATCAGGTTCTAAAAAACATGAATGGTAAAGAATATAACGGTAGAGATTTAAATTTAGAAGTTTCAGGATCAAGTAGAGAAAATGGCGGAAAAAGAGAAGACAAAAGAAGAGGTAATAAGAGTATGTTCTCTGATAAAAAGGATAATAGACGTAAAAGTCCTGAAAATTTTAAGAGAAAGAGAAAATAAAAACTAAAATAAGGATGAGATATAAGTTTAAAAATTACTTATATCTCATTTTTTATATGAAAAATTTAATAAAATAATATAATTAAGAAAAAAGTAAAAATATGTTAAATTTATAGTTGATTATTATATTTTTTATGGTATAATATAGTTAAAATGGAGGGATTTTAATGAAAGATAAATTTGGAAATATATTATGGGGAGCAGCATTTATACTAATTGGCCTTATTGCTGCACTTAAATCTTTTAATGTAGTAGATTTTAATGTGTTCTTTGAAGGTTGGTGGACTTTATTTATAATAGTGCCAGCAGTAGTTAGTATGGTACAAAATGGTATTAAAACATCAAATGTTATAGTTCTACTAATAGGTGTATTCTTCTTATTATCTGCAAGAGATATTTTAGGATATGACACATTTGCAAAACTTATAGTACCAACTATATTTTTATTAATAGGTGTAAATATAATATTTAAAGATCAATTTAATAAAAATTACAAGACAATAAAGACTTTAAATAAAAATGGTTTAAATGAGTATAATGCGATATTTAGTGGTCAAGAAGTAAATTTTCCAGCTGAAAAGTTTGAAGGTGCTAATATAAATGCTACTTTTGGTGGTGTTGACTTAAATTTAAAAAATGCTATTATAGATAGCGACATAGTTATAGAAGCTAGTGCTATATTTGGCGGAATAAAAATCTTAGTACCCCAAAATGTAAGGGTTAAAGTGTCAAGTACACCTGTTTTCGGTGGTGTTAGCAACAAGGTAAATCCTGTAGCTGGTGAAAATATGCCTACTATATATGTAAATAGTACTTGTATGTTTGGAGGAGTTGAGATTATATGACAAATGTTCAAAAAGTAATAAAATACTTAGCGATGGCATTTGCAATATTTCTTACTGTTACTATCATAACAGCAATATGTACAGCAGTAATATCAGTATTTGGAGTAATTGGTATAATAAATAATGTAAATGAAGCCAAAAATGTAATAGATTATTCTAATAGTTTTACAGATGTAAAAAGTCTTGATATAGAGGTAAGTACATGTGAACTTAATATAATGATATCAAATAGATTTTATGTTGAAGCTTCGAATGTACCAGAAAAGTTTACTTGTGAAAATGTTAACGGCAAACTTGAAATTAGAGAAAATGAGAGTAAATCACTATTTGGTAGTGCTTTTAGTTATACTTCGAATTCTAAAATAACAGTATATATTCCAAGTGATTTTACTTTTGAAACAGCATATATTAAAACTGGTGTTGGTAGAACAAATATAGAAGCTTTAGCTTCAGAAAAATTAAATATAGAAAATGGTGTTGGTGAATTAATATGCCAGGGGTTAGAAGCAAATAACAGTAGTATAAATGCTGGAGTTGGCAAAATATCAATAGATAATGCTATACTTAATGATTTAGACCTGGACTCTGGGGTAGGTAGTTTGAAAATATCAGGAATATTAACTGGAAACACAAAATTAAATTGTGGTATAGGTAAAGTTGATGTATCAATAGATGCAAACAAAGCAGATTATCAAATAATCGCTGATTCTGGTATTGGAGCTATAAAAATAGACGGACAAAACTATACTGAAAATACTCCTACTGATTCTGTTATAAGAAAAGATAAGTTAAATATTAATGGTGGTATTGGAGAAGTAGTTATAAATTTTAAAAAATAATTAATAATATATAAAATAAGTGGATATAAAACATATCCACTTATTTTATATAAGGTTTTGGAAGAGTATCAACCAGCCATCTATATTCGTCAAACTTTACTACATCTATATAATATGGTGATTTTCTTAAATATGGTTTAGGATTATCCATAGTATAATATTCATATAACCAGACAAAAAAACGAATTCTTTTATTACTTAGGTGTTTTTCTCCTATTATTTCAAAACCTTGATTGTGAGGATTAGAAGTGCCAACAAAAAAGGCAAATAGTTCGTTATATGTTAATGAGTCTTTTAATCTTTTTGTTATAAATTCTTCTCCTTTTTTTTGATCTCTCATAAGCCAAGCACACAGAAAATTATCTGCACTATTTAAAGCTAGTAAATAGTTTTTATCGACCGCAACATTTTTTATTTGAAGATACTCAGATGCAATGTTTTCAGCGCTTCTAGATAGTGTTGGGTTTTTAAGTGATATTAATATTGTAAGAACTAATGCTAAAATTAAAAAATAGGATAAAATATTTAAGAATTTCATTAAATCACCTAATAATATATATGATACTAAAACAAATATAGAATGCATATCAATTTAGTAACAATTTATTGACTTTAGCATATTAGTATATTATAATATACTAATATAAGGAGGTAGTATGAAAGAAGAATTATTGCAAAACTCAGAATTATTTAAAATGCTGGCAAACCCAGTAAGATTATGTATTTTAACTAATCTTGTTCTAAATAAAAGAAGAAATGTAACGGAACTTGGACAATGTTCAAATGTTGCACAGAGTTTAGTTTCCCAGCAATTATCGAAATTAAAACTATCTGGCATTATAAAATGCGAGAAAATAGGTAATGAGGTATATTATGAAATAAATAATGAAAAAATAATAAAGATAATAAATCTCATAAATGAATAGGAGGAAAATGTTATGGTAAGACATATAGATGAAAAAGAATTTGAAAGTGAAGTTTTGGGAAGTAAAAGTGTTGTGTTGGTGGATTTTTATGCAACATGGTGTCCACCTTGTAAACTCATAGCACCAGTATTAGATGAAATATCTGAAAGTAGGGCAAACTTTAATATTGTTAAAATAAACGTGGATGAAAACCCTAGTATATCTATGCAGTATAATGTGGAATCTATACCTACATTATTGTTTTTTAAAAATGGGAAAATTGTAGATAAACTTATTGGATATAATCCAAAAGAAAAAGTAGAAAAAATATTATTAAGTCATATTGATTAAGAGGTGAATTATGAAAACACTTATTATAGGTGGAGTGGCTGGAGGTGCAACAGCAGCTACTCGTCTAAGAAGAAATGATGAGTTTTCAGAAATAGTTGTACTGGAAAAAGGTAAGTATGTATCATTTGCAAATTGCGGCATGCCTTATTATATTGGTGATATAATTAAGTCAAGAGATGAACTTATACTAAAAACACCTGATGATTTTAAGACAAGATATAATATAGATGTGAAACTTAGCAGTGAAGCATTATCAGTAGATACTATCACTAAAAGGATTCAAGTCAAAAATTTGGAAACCGGTGATATATTTTATGAAAATTATGATAATTTAGTTTTATCACCAGGTGCAAGACCAATTAAACCTGAAAATATAGAAGGTATATATAATGAGAATGTATTTACTTTAAGAAATATTTCAGATATGGATAAAATCAAAGAATATGTAGATTCAAAAGCAATTAGTACTGCAACTGTAATAGGTGGAGGATATATAGGAATTGAAATAGCTGAAAATTTATATAACTTAGGAATAAACACTACAATAATAGAAGCTGCTTCTCATGTTATAAATGGAATTGATATAGATATGTCTCATATGGTTCATAATTATATAAGAAATAGAGGAGTGAAACTATTAACTGGCACAAAGGCTATTAAATTTGAAAAAGACTATGTACTTTTAGAAGATTCAAAAAGAATTGAATCAGATATTATAATTTTATGTGTAGGAGTCATACCTGACACAAAATTTCTTTTAAATAGTGGGATAAATTTGGGTAGTAGAGGAGAAATATTTGTAGATGAATATCTAAAAACAAATGCTGATGGTGTTTATGCAGTGGGTGATGCAATAAGTATAGACAATACTATTTTAAATTTAAAAATGCCAGTAGCTCTTGCCTCTAATGCAAATAAACAAGCAAGAATTGTTGCTGATAATATTTGTGGGAAAAACATTAAATATGGAGGCTCACATATAACATCAATAGTAAAGATTTTTGATATGGTAATTGCTACTACAGGAAGCTCAGAGGAAATGCTTAAAAAAAATAACATTAGTTATTTAAAATCTATAAGTTATTCATCATCAAATGCAGAATATTATCCAGGGTCAAGTGTAATGAGGATAAAGCTCTTATTTACTCCGAAAGACGGTAAAATACTTGGTGCACAAATAGTAGGATATAGTGGAGTAGATAAAAGAATTGATGTGATTTCTACTGCAATTACTGCTAATATGAGTATTTATGATCTATGTGAATTAGAACTTGCGTATTCCCCACCATTTTCGCAAGCTAAGGATCCAATTAATACAGCAGGCTATGTTGCTGAAAATATTATTAGTAAAAAAAGTACTGCATTTTACATTGAAGATATAGAAAATATATCGGAAAATGATATTATACTAGATGTTAGAACAAATGCAGAATTTTTGAGGGGAAAACTAGAAAATGCAATTAAAATTTCAGTAGATAATTTAAGAGAAAATCTATGTAAACTTGATAAAAATAAAAAGATATATGTTTATTGTAAAATAGGGCAAAGAGGTTACATTGCTGAACAAATATTAAAGCAAAATGGGTATGAAAATGTATATAATTTAAATGGTGGATATAGTTTATATGAAGAAATGATAAAAGATGTAAATATACTTTAGAATAATTTTTAATATAAGTTAACACACTTAGTATTGGTTAATATGACTAATATTTAAGTGTGTTTTTTTGCATAATATAACTTATATTTCCAAATAATATAATTGAATAAATATATGTTAACAAAAGAGGTGAAATATGTTAGATAAGTGGAGATTATATAAAAAAATAAATCCGAATAATCCTAATCCACCTAAAAATAAGTCTTTAAATGGTGAAATAAGTATTGAAAACATTAAGATTATTTTTGAAAATAGTGATGATATTCAATATAGAGAAATTCATTTTAGTAATGAAACCTTAATACTAATATATTTCCAAAATACAATAGACATAGAATTAGTTGATAATAATATATTAAGGCCTATTATGCAGATTGAAAGTACTAATTGTTCATGTTTACCTAAAGATTTAACTGAGTCAAATGAAAACAATAGAAATTCTGATATTCTAAGTATATTAGAAAGAGGAATAATACCACATACCTCTAACAATATAAGAAATAATTTAAATGATGTTATAACTGATATTTTAGATTGTTGCGCGTGTTTAATTAGTACAAAAATAAAAGATAGAGCTATTACATTTGATATAAAAAAGATAGAAAAAAGAAATTTAACAGAACCCACAAATGAAAATATAATAAAGGGTTCAAAAGAAGCATTTATAGAAAACATTAAAATAAATACGTCATTAATTAGAAATAGAATTAAAAGCGCTGATCTTAAAATAAAGGAATTTAAAGTAGGTAACGTAACACCCACATCTATTAGTGTACTATATATGGAAAGTATAGTTGATAAGATAGTACTAGATAAAGTGTTGTCTAGAATTAAAAATATAAATATTGATAAGATGTTAACAATTGCAGATGTTGAAGAAAATATAGTTTGTAAGAAATACTCAGTGTTTCCCCAATTAATTTATACTGAAAAATCAGAAAAATTAATTTCGAACTTATTAGAGGGGAAAATAGGAATATTAATCGATGGATTTCCAGTTGCCTATATTCTACCTGCTGTACTAAATATGTTTTTCCAAACTCCGGAAGATTATTCAGTAAACTATTTTATAAGTTCAGCATTAAGAGTATTAAGATATTTTTGTACAGTAATTACTATTATATTACCATCGTTTTTTCTAGCTATTTCAACATTTCATCAAGAAATGATACCAACAAAACTAGCAATATCAATAATTAAGAGTAAGCAAGGTGAGCCATTTCCGGTATTACTTGAAGTAATGTTTATGCTACTTTCCTTTGAAATATTAATAGAAGCTAGTGCTAGACTGCCTAAAACTATTGGGCAAACTATTTCTATAGTTGGTGGTCTTATTATAGGTGATGCAGCAGTAAATGCAAATTTCGTATCGCCATCTGTAGTAGTTATAGTAGCAATAACAGGTATAGCTGGATTTTTAATGCCAAATCAAGACTTTGCAAATGCCCTTAGAGTTTGTAGATTTTCACTAGTTATATTATCGGGAATTGCTGGGCTTTACGGTGTTTCTATTGGTATTATCTTAATGTTTTATTATTTGTCAACAATGGAATCTTTTGGTGTACCATATTTTACACCATTTACTTCTAATGATTATAAGAATATTAATGTTGATACAATATTTAGAAAACCAATGACGGATATGAAAGCTAAGACTAAAGTTAAGAGGTAAATTTATGACAAAAAGAAAACTTATATATATTTTCTTTACTTGTATATTACTTGGATTTATAGTTTTAAATTCAAAAATTATGCCTGTTAAGAAGGAACTTACAGATGTGGAACTTGTTAAGGTTATAGGAATGGATTTAGGAACTGATGAAAAATATAGAGTAGAAGAAACAATACTTAGAGTTTCGTATCAAAATCAGAGTACAGGATCGTCTCCTAGTACTTCAGGTAGTCCAGGTAGTAGTGGTAGTACAAAATATTTTATAGTTAAAGGACAAACTTTTGATGATACGATAAGAACGTTTCAAACATATGTTAATAAATCTATGAGTGGTTCACATATTAAATATTTTTTACTAGGTGAAGAATATTGTAAAAAAGACATGACTATAAATATTGATTTTAATGCAAGAGACTATGAAGTTAGACTTAATCTTGGGATATATCTAACTAAAGGTATGGCAGCAAAGGATTTTATAGCAAAAGTAGTAAATACAGATTATGACCTTGATGAAAAAATTAATAGCATGGAAAAAAACAATGAAGGAAAAAATGTATCATACAAACTAACAGTTATTGATTTAATAGGATATTTATCTAAGAAAAACAGTTCGTTTTTAATGCCTACTTTAAGGATAATATCTCCTAAAGGTGATACATCTGATAGTAAAGATAGCAATTCAGAAAATAAAAAGAGTAATTCAGAAAAAGAAAATAATATAATACAAAGCACTGTAGTAGAAAAAAGTGAGAATAGTGAAACTTTTTTTGATTTTGATGGCTATGCAGTAATTAAAGATAAAGTTTTAACAGGATACTTAAATAGACAAGAGTCAATAACCAGTAATATATTAAAAAATAGAAAAGGAAGTACAAATATAGATATATATGAAGGTGAAGATAATGTATTGTCGTTTGGTATGATTGGCTTCAATACAAAATATAAATTTAAATTTGATGGAGATAATCTTAATGAAGTTATTATAAATACAAGTTTTGAGAGTAATGTAGATGAAGCAGCTACTAAAGAAAATATATTCAAAATTGATAAGCTTAAATATTATGAGGATAAGCAAGCTGAAAAAGTAAAATTGCAAATAGAAGATGTAATAGAAAAAATGGTTGAATATAAAGCGGATTTTCTGGATATTGAAGAAAAAGTTATGATGAGTCATCCATATAAATACAAAAAGATAAAAGATAAATGGGTTGAATCTTTAGTTAATGCAAAATTTATTGTTAATGTAAAATGTAATATTAGAAGAACATTCGATATAATAACATTACAAGATAAATAAAGGAGATTAAATATGTTGCTATTTTCCGCATTTTTTATTTGTTTTACAGTTATTGATATTATTACTTTGATTAAAAGAAAAGATAGGAAAAACTTAATGGTGTTCATTGGTCTTTCACTAGTTGCAATAGCTTTTGCTATATTTTACTACAGTGACATGCATAGGGATAGCCTTGTTGAAGTGATTTTTAAATTATTTAATATTGAGGAGTAGATATGGATAATGAAAATAGTAAGATTAGTATAAGACAATTATTTATAATATTTGTAATTTCAATAGCTTCACCACTAACTAGAGTTTTGCCAAAGTATTGTGGTGAAATAGCAAAACAAGCTACTTGGCTTACTCCAATATTAGCAATTATACCTTTTATGTTATTGATATATGTTTTAAATAATTTATTTACTAAAACAAAATTAGGCTCTTTGGAAGACATATATATTAAAATATTCGGTAAAATAATTGGAAAGACTGTACTATTTATGCATATAATATGGATAATTACTATGATTGCACTATATGTAAGATATTTTGCAGATAGGCTTACATCTAGTATTTTTATCTTTAGTCCAATGCAATTTTTTATGATAACTATACTTTTAATGACATATTTAGTTGTAAGAAATAAAATTGAATATTTTGGCAGATTCATGGAGTTATATAATAAAATTTTCCTTATATTTTTGATAATTTCAATTTTTGTAGGATTATCAGATGTTAAGTTGCCTAATATTTTACCAATAACTACATATGATATTGGACCAGTATTCATTTCGATTGTTCCATTATTTGGAATACTAGGATATATAACTTTTATGTTCTTTCTAGGTGATAAAGTTGCAAATAAAGATAAATTAAAAAATTATACTAAGCAATTATATTTGTCAATGACATTTCTAAGTGTTGTAATAGTTATGATTACTATAGGTATTTTTGGTTATAAACTTACAGGGAATTTGAACTTATCATTTTTTATATTCTTTAAAGACATAGAAATATTAAGCATTATAGAAAGGGTTGAATCTATTTTCTTATGTGTATGGATAGTTACGGATTTCGCAATAATATCAATATTTATGTTTATAGTAGTAAAACTAATAAAGAAATTCTTTAATTTAAATACATCTAAAGAGCTTGTCACACCAGTAATTTTTATAGTATATGTATATGCACAATATATAGCATCGAATTTATTTGAATTAAGTATGTTATCCAAAAATATATTTTTATACATTAATGTTGGATTAGGGTGTATAATACCAATTTCAGCTTTTATCATTGGTAAAATTAGAAAAATAGTTTAAAACTAAAGTATATACACTCTGTGTTTACTTAAATGGAAAAAATAAACAATTTTGTATTGACATATTATACGTTTTATAATATACTATCCTAAACAAGGGGGGATATGATTATGAAAAAATATGTATGTGGAGTATGTGGTTATATATATGATGGTGAAATACCTTTTGAAGAACTACCAGATGACTATATTTGCCCGATATGTGGAGAATCAAAATCAGCATTTGAACTAGTTGAGGAATAATATATGATTGAAATAAAAGATGATATTTATTATATAGGGGTGTTAAACCCCTTTCTTAGAAAATTTGATGTTATAATGGACACAGAATATGGTACAAGCTATAATGCATATTTAGTAAAGTCAAAACATAATGTTTTAATTGATACTGTGCATGAAGAGTATTTTGATGAGTATATAGATAATTTATCTAAGTTAATAAAAATTGAAGATATAAGTTATTTAGTACTAAATCATACTGAACCAGATCATAGTGGTAGTGTGAAAAAATTACTAGAATTAAATAAAAATATAAAAATTTTTTGTACTTTAGCAGCAAGTAAAAATGTTCAAAACATATGTAACGAAAATTTAGATATCGAAGTGATAAAAGATAATGATACACTTAATATAGGTGATAAAACTTTGAAGTTTTTAGTATCACCTTTTTTACATTGGCCTGATACCATGTTTACATATATAGAGGAAAGTGGAATTGTATTTACTTGTGATTTTTTAGGTACACATTTTTCTGAACCAAGAATATTTGATAAGTACATAAAATACTATGATGAATATGAAAACTCATTTAAAAATTATTATGATGCAATATTTTCACCTTTTAAAAAGTATGTGTTAAATGGTATAGAAAAATTAAAAAATATAAAATATGAGATAATAGCCCCAAGCCATGGACCTATACTTACAAAAAACATTGATAATCTTATAGAAAAATATTCTAAATGGAGTAGTGTTGATATAGAAAACCAAATAACTATAGTTTATGCCTCTGCATATGGATATACAAGAAAAATAGCTGAGACTATTAAGGAATATATATCTAATAATTCCAATTATCTAGTAAAGGTGATCGATGTAGGGGACAGTGTGGTTAATATAAATGATTTGCAAATCGAGATAGAAAAAAGTAAAGCGATATTTATAGGTTCTCCTACAATTAATAAAGATGCAGTAGAGCCTTTATGGAAAGTTTTACATTCGATAAGTGCTATAAAAAACAGAGGTAAAATAGTTGGTGTTTTTGGTTCATATGGTTGGAGCGGAGAAGCTGTTGCTATGATAAAACAAAGGTTAGAAAGCATAGGTATGAGTGTTGTTAATGATGGGATAAAAATATGTTTTAACCCTAGTCAAGAAGATAATAATTTGATTCATGACTATACTCAAAAACTATTATCAAAAATATAAATATTAGAGGAGTATGTTGTAATGTTATTAAAATTAGAGAACATAAACAAAGTATTTAAAATTGAAAAAGGTGTTGAGTTCTACGCTTTAAATGATGTAAATATTTCTTTTGAAAAGGGAGAATTTGTTTCAATAGTAGGACCCTCTGGAAGTGGAAAGTCTACATTACTTAATATAATTGCAGGGCTAGATGTACCTTCATCTGGTAAATTAGTTATAGGAAATGTGAGTTCAAAAGAATTCAAGAAAAAAGATTGGGATTTATATAGAAAAAATAATATAGGATTTGTCTTTCAAAATTTCAACTTAATTGAGCATTTGACTGCTTTAGAAAACGTAGAAATTGTGATGAATTTAATAGGACTAAGTCTTAATGAAAGACGTACTAGAGCAAAGGAATTATTAAAAAAAGTTGGGTTAGAAAATCATAGTAATCATAAGCCATCAGAATTATCTGGTGGACAAAAGCAAAGAGTTGCTATTGCAAGAGCTTTAGCTAATGATCCAGATATAATTCTTGCAGATGAACCAACTGGGGCTCTTGATAAGAATACTGGAAAACAAATAATGGAGTTACTAAAAAGTATTGCTAGTGATAAACTTATTATTATGGTTACACATAATGATAAACTTGCTAACGAATATTCTAGTAGAATTATAAAAGTAAGAGATGGGCAGATAGAGAGTGATACTAATTTACTTGAAGTTAGTACTAATAAAGATAAATCAACTCTATCTAAAAAAGATAAAAGTATGTCATTTTACGAAGCTTTTAAATTATCACTTAGAAATATGAGCAAGAAGAAATGGCGTGTAGCTATCACTACAATAGCTGGATGTATAGGTATAGCAGGATTTGCTTTAATAATGGGACTTGGTAATGGAGCTAATATATATATTGATAAACAATTAAATAAATTTGGATCTGCAAATGTATTAGTAGTTCAAAAGAATGTTAAAAGTAAAGATTCAGGTGTAGTTACATCAACAAATATAAATGATTATACTAATATTTTTAATAGTGAAGAAATAAAAGAAAAAATATCAAAAACGAGATCTCATATGGGTCTTTCTAATGCTGTTATTAAAATAAATAATGCTGAATCTGATTCTAGTATTAGTTCACTTGCAGATGAAAAAAACACTGATTTTTTAATAGAAAATATTGATGGTAAATTACCAGCAATAGATAAAAATGAAGTATTAGTTAATCAGGCTCTTGCAAGAAGTATTCTTGAAAAAAATGATATATCAAGTAAAGACACAAAACTTGCAATTGGCAAAACTGTAAATATTATACTTAATTATACCAGTAGTACAGGAGAAACTTTGGATATTAACAAAGAATTTATAGTATCAGGTATAATAAATGAACTAGATTTGAGCATGGCTAATCTATACTATAATTATGATTATGTAGTAAGTTGGCTTAAAGGTGTAAATTTAGAGAATAAAACAGCTTATGATTATTTTACTCAAAATAAGGGTGGGTATGAGCTTATTTTATCAAATGTTAAAGATAATAAAGAGGTAGCTGATTATATAAATAATAAAGAAAATGGTGGTTCTGGAACTAAAGTTAGTTTTGACTCTCAAGGTGGTAATGAAAAAAACGGTTATAGTGCAAAAAATATGGCTATTTCATTAAAAACAATATTTGCTCAGCTTATATTAATGGCACAAATAGTAATAAGTATTTTCATTATAGTTGCTTTAATAGTCTCATCAATTATGACTGCTATAGTACTATATTCAAGCATAGTTGAGAGAAAAACTGAAATAGGGATAATAAAAGCAGTTGGTGGAAGAAATAAGGATGTAATAAGAATATTTGAGTGTGAGGCTATTTTAATGGGAGTATTTTCTGGAATACTTGGTGTAATAGTTGCTTTCGTACTTGCACCAATTATTGAGATTTTGATATCAAAATATCTTAACCTAGATTTACCAGGTATAGTTAGTATACCTATATCAAGAATACCATTTACTAATTTAAGCTTTCCATTTGCAACTTTAATTTCAATAATATTATTTAGTGCTCTTATAACTTTCATAGCAGGATATTTGCCATCTAAAAAGGCAACAAAAATGCATGTAATAGATGCATTAAGGGATGAATAGGGGTGGTAGATATGCTAAAAGTAGATATAAAATCAAAGATATATAAGATGAAAAATGAGAGCTTTACAGCTCTGGAAAATGTACAATTTGAACTTGGAAATTCAGGACTTGTATGTATTTTAGGGCCATCTGGTAGTGGAAAGACTACATTAATGAATTTAATAGGAGCGTTAGATTTTGATTTTGAAGGTGATGTCTTAATTAATGGTAAATCTTTAAAAGAAGCAAAATCAAAAGATTTAGATAGCTATAGAAAAAATACTATTGGATTTATATTTCAACAATTTTATCTAATTAATAAGTTTACTGCATACGATAATGTTAAATTGGCACTTAGCTTATCTAACATAAAGGATAAAAAAGATAAGATATATTCACTTCTTAAAATGGTTGAAATGGAGAGGTTTGCAAAAAGAAAAGTAAATGTATTATCGGGAGGACAAAAACAAAGAATTGCTATTGCAAGAGCCTTAGCAAATGATCCAGATATAATACTTGCAGACGAACCAACTGGAGCTCTAGACACTAGAATTGGCCATGAAGTTATGGTTAAATTAAAAGAACTTTCAAAAGATAAACTAGTTATAGTTATAACTCACAGCGAAGCTTTAGCAGAAGAATTTGCTGATACCGTTATAAGCATGGAAGATGGTAAAATAATAAATATAGAAAATAAGACAGAGCTAGTGAATAAAGATGAACAGGAAAAAAAGTATACAAGATCAGTTATGTCATATATGACAGCATTTACGCATTCACTTAAAAGTCTTTGGACTAAAAAAGCAAGAACAATTGCTACATCAATTGGTATGTCAATTGGAATAGTGGGTATTGCACTTGCATTTGCATTAAGTAATGGTAGTACTAAGATAGTGAGAGATCAAGTAGAAAGTATAATGCCAGTTAATATGGTAACTATAGATTTAAAATCTAGCAGCAACAAAGATGCTATAAATATAGGTTTAAATCCGAAAAGTTTACCGGAATATACCTATAATGATTTAGAAAATATAAAAAAGTTAAATAGTAATATAAGCCATTTTTGGCCAGTTCCTGCCTCAGCAATGCAAGATTTTTTTAGTGAGGTTTCTTTAAATGAAGATAATGCTAAATCTGCAGACTTTGAGGATGAATCATTTATGTTACTTAATGGTCCTGAACCATACGAAAATATAAATAATAGTTTGACATCTGGTAGAAAACCTGAAAATACAGAAGAAATAGTAATATCTTTAAATACAGCTCAAACTTTACTTGGTGAGGGTAGTAATGATGAAAATATAAAAAGCTTAGTAGGTAAGAATCTATATGTAAAGTATGGACCAAATATGTATGTTGGTAGAGACAGCGATAAAAATAGAATAGTCACTTTTAAAATAGTAGGTATTACATCAATAAATACTATGGGAAATTCAATATACCAGACTTCAGATCAAATAAATCAACTTTATGCAGATTTAACTGAGACAAAAAAAGAAGATATGAAGTACGTGAGGGCTTATTTATATCTGAAATCTAATTTATCAAATACACAAATAAAAGATACAATAAATAACCTAAATTCAAGTCAAACAAAATATGAATTTAAAGGATCTGCAGATACTATATTAGATGGTGTGCAGGTATTTATGGATACAGTAAGAAATGTATTAATTGGATTTTCAAGTATATCAGTTATAGTTGCTATTCTTATGATTGGTATAGTAATATTTATATCAGTGTTAGAAAGAATATCAGAAATAGGAATATTAAGAGCAATTGGTGCAAGAAGAAAAGATATACGTAATATATTTTTATCTGAATCAGCAATAATTGGACTGTTTTCGGGGATTATAGGAGTAGCAGTATCTTATGGTATGTGTGAGATAATAAATTATGCGGTATCTATGTTAATTAAGAGCAGTGGAATGCAAATTGATAGTGTTAAGGTTGCAGTATTAGACCCTGTAATTGCTATAATATTAGTTTTAGTATGTGCTTTCTTAGCTTTATTTGCTGGTATGATACCATCAGTTAAAGCAGCAAGAATGGATCCGATAGAGGCATTAAGAAGAAAATAAATATTAAAAATTAATTATTTAAAAGCTAGCATATATATTGCTAGCTTTTTTTTGACTTTAATGGTATAATATATTATGTAATTAAAGTTAAAGGAAGATGAAAATGGAAAAGAAAAAAGTAGTAGTAGGAATGAGTGGTGGAGTAGACAGTTCTGTCGCTGCACTGCTTTTAAAAAAACAAGGATATGAAGTAATAGGGATAACTATGAATGTATGGCAACGTGAAGAGACAGAAAAGGTTTGTGAGAAGGCATGCTGCGCTGTTAGTGCGGTAAATGACGCAAGACGAGTATGTGATAAGTTGGATATACCATATTATTCTCTAAACTTTAAAGATACATTTAAAAAAGATGTTATAGATTATTTTGTTCAAGAATACATATCTGGTAAAACACCAAATCCATGTATTGCATGCAATAAGTATGTTAAATTTGAAACTTTGTTAAATAAGGCAAAAACAGTATTTGATGCTGAATATATTGCAACTGGACATTATGCAAAAGTTGAATATAACAGTGAAACGGGTAGGTACTATTTAAAAGAATCTGTTACTGATAAAAAAGATCAAACATATGCTTTATATAACTTAACGCAAGAACAATTAAAACATATAATTTTTCCTCTAGGAGACTATACAAAAGAAGAAGTAAGACAAATAGCAAGGGAAAATGATCTTATAACAGCAAATAAACAAGAAAGTCAAGAAATTTGTTTTGTTGAAGACAATGATTATGCAAAGTTTATAAAAGAAAAATATAACTATATACCTAAAGTAGGTAATTTTGTAGATACTAAAGGTAATTTTATTGCAAAACATGAAGGAATTATTAACTATACAATCGGACAAAGAAGAGGACTTAAAATGTCGTTTAAAAAACCAATGTATGTAGTTAATATTGATGCTAAAAATGATCAAGTTGTACTTGGCGAAGAAAATGAATTATATAAAAAAGAATTGATATGTAAAGAAGTTAATTTTATGCCATTTGAGAAATTACTTAATCGTATGAAAGTAAAAGCAAAAATAAGATACTCTGCTAAAAAAGCAGATGCAACTATATCTCAGTGTGAAGATGGTAATGTTAAGGTAGTTTTTGAAGAAGCACAAAGAGCAATTACTCCTGGCCAAGCGGTAGTTTTTTACGATAATGATGTTGTAGTTGGTGGAGGAGTTATACTATAAATATTTCAAAAACCATATGATTATATGTTAAAATTAACAAAATATAATAATATTTATAAGTTTGTTACCGAAAGTTTTGTCAAAAAATAGCAAAAAATAGCAAATGTTTTTACAAATATTGTAACCAGTAATATAATATATTAGAATTCGTTATTTTGAAATTTGACTAATGTTAAATTAATTAAGAAGGGAGAGAAAAATAGTCATGTTACGGATAAAAAAGGAACGACTTATATTAATACTCATGCTGACCTTGGTTATCTTTGTAAGTATAATACTATTTTTAAATTTCAAACTAGTAAACGAGATTCGTCAATATGTTGATGAAGACAGTGAAATTTTCAAAATAGTATTAAGGTATGTCATTTACAGTTTATTCACATTTATTATACTCGTAGTCACAAGTAGCTATTTCATCTCTTCATATATATATACAGAAATGAAGTCAAGATTAGAAATAGATCATTTAACAGGCTTATACTCTAGAAAGAAGTTAAATGATGATATAGATGTTTTGATTTTTAGAAAGATGAAATTTGCTGTGTGCTACATTGACTTCGTAGGTTTTAAAAAACTGAATGACACAAAAGGTCACGATCACGGAGATCACGTGTTAAAAAAATTTGCAGAGTATATGTTATCCTTACCATGTGAGTATCAAACTTATAGAGTTGGTGGAGACGAGTTTATAGTAATTATAAAGGGAAGCTCTGAAGAAACCATCAATAACGATTTATTGCAGATTTTAGAGATTTATAAAAGCACGGAGCCTAATTTAGATTATAGTTTTAATATCGGAATATCCTTTTATCCAAGTCAAGAAACTAATAAGGATAAACTGATTAAGCGTGCTGACACTGCAATGTATCGAGCTAAGGAAAGAAATATTGACTATTTCATTTCCAAAAAATAATCACCAGATAAAATTACCTGGTGATCTTTTTTTATTATTGTTTAAAATTCAAGCTTTTCTCAGCATATTTTTTTAGTTTTTCACTTACTAAGAAGTTTATACTTCCTTTTTCATAATTACCATCTTTTAATAATTTACCAGATTTCACTCCAGTTAGTATTTCTATACCTTCATCAATTGTAGAAACAGGGTAGATGCTAAATAAGTTATTTTTTACTGCTTCAACTATTTCATTATCTAAATTTAGATTTTTAACATTTTGATGTGGTATCAATACACCATGAGTTCCATCTAAACCATGCTCTTTACATATTTTGAAGAAACCTTCTATTTTATCAGATACACCACCAATAGGCTGTATTTCACCTTTTTGGTTAACTGATCCAGTAACAGCTAAATTTTGTTTTATAGGAGTAGAAGATAGGCTAGATAGTATTGCATATAGTTCTGTAGATGAAGCACTATCACCATCAACACCATTATATAATTGCTCAAAACAAATACTTGCTGTTAAAGATAAAGGTATGTCTTGTGCATATTTTTCTCCTATATATGCTGATAAGATAAATACACCTTTAGAGTGAGATGTACCACTCATTAAAACTTCTCTTTCTATATTTAAAATTCCACTTTTACCTATAAATGTATTTGCAGTAATTCTCACTGGCATACCAAATGTTAAATCACCATTAGATATAATTGTAAGACCATTAATCTGTCCAATTTTTTCTCCATCGGTAGATATCATTATTGTACCATCAGTAATCATATTTTTTAAATTATCACCATATTTTGAATATCTTTTGCTTCTTGCTTTAAGAGCAGCTTCAACTTCATTTGAACTTACTATTTTTTTATTAAGATTTTTTGCAACACTATTAGACTCAATTATAACATCGATGATGTCTTGCATAATAGCTGTAAGCTTGTTTTTGTCATTTGAACATCTAGAACTATATTCTATTATTTCTGCAACAGCTGAACAATTAAAAGCAAGAAGATTATATTTTTTACATATATATGCAATATATCTTGCAAGTTTCATAGTGTTTTCAGGTGTTCTTTCATAAGTATCATCAAAATCTGCTTTTATTTTAAACATCTTTTTAAAGGTAACGTCTAAATTACATAATTGTTGATAGTTTAATTCAGATCCAATCAAAATAACCTCAACATTAAGTGGGATAGGTTCTGGCTTAAGTGACATTATAGTCACAGGTTGAGAAAGATCTCTAGAACTATCAATAGTCAATTCTTGATTTCTTAGAACTCTTTTAAAAGCTTCCCATGTAGGCATACTTACAAGTAAGTCAGCAATATTTATAATTATATAACCACCGTTTGCTTTATGTAAAAGGCCTGGTTTTAACATTGTATAATTTGTACGCATACCTGTAACTGAACTTTCAAATTCAAGTTTTCCAAAAAGATCAAAATAGTTTGGATTTTTGCATATGATTACAGGAGCATGTTCAAGTTTATCATTGTCAATAATCAAATTAACTCTATAGTTCTCCCAAGGTTTTGCATCAGCTCTTTGAGCAATATATTGAGCTTGTTGTCCTTGAGGATTTTTTAAACTTTCTTGATATTGTTTAAAATATTCTATATTTTTTACAACATCACTTTGGATAGAGTATAGGAAGTTTTGGATCTTTAAATTGTTTTTATATTTCAGTTTCAGATCACTCATACATTGAGTAACTGCAAAAGTAACCAAGTTTGTTTGCCACTCAGTTATAACATTAGCACATTCTTTATCTATAATATCAATTCTTTTTAAAATTTCTAAAGTTTGTTCTTGTATTTTAGGACTTTTTTCTTCAAATTGTTTTTTTATTTTTTCATCTAAAATACTAAATTCTTGTTCATTTAATATAACACCATTATATATAGGAGAGAAGTAGATACCATTTTCAGTGTTTCTTATTTTGAAACCTTGTTCAGTTGTATATCTATCAAAATCTTTCATTATTTTTTCTTTAGATTTTGAGTATCTATCATTAATATTTTTCTTTTCTTTTTCATAGGTATCGCCACTTAGATCCTTTTGAAGGCGTTCCATAAGTTTTGTTATAAATCTATTCATATCAAATTTAAATTCAATTCCCATACCTGGTTCTAAAGATATTGATATTGGTTCATTAGGATTATCGAAATTATATATATAGCAGTAATCATTAGGTACTTTTTCATTTTGAGCTATACTATTTACAACAGAAAGTACATAGGCAGTTTTACCAATACCTATGTTACCACTAACATATAAATTAAATCCTTTTTCTTTTATATCAACCGCAGTTTTTATAGCCCTAAGAGCTCTTTCCTGACCAATTATACCGCAAAATGGTTCTAGTTCAGTAGTTTTACTGAAATTAAGTTCAGTATTATCGCATTTGTTTTTTAAATCAGTGTAGTCTAATTTTTTAAACTTCATAGTTTCCTCCATAATCTTTTGTACGTTGTAATTATATACTTAGTATTTGTTATTTGTATTTTATTATATATTAAAAAAAATTTCAACAAAATATATTAAAAAAGTGTAAAAAATGTTATATTTGTTGTATTTATGCTTTTAACTTGTTATTCTTGTCGAATATATTGATTATGTTGACATAATATGGTATAATATTAATATATTCATATTAATATTAAGTCTAATAAAAATTTAGGGGGATTATATATGAAAAAATTAATTAATTTTTGTTCACGGGTAATTATTATGTTTGTTTTGGTGGCGTTTATACTCAATTTCTTCAATTCTACATGTAAAGCAGAGTTCATTGGTTATGATAAAACGAAAAATAAGTACTATTCGGAAGTTTTAAAAAATGAAGGGATTAATGAAGAAAGATTAAAACTTTATGCCAGTACAGCTGAGGGCGCAGTTTTACTTTCAAAACTGTATTACGCGAAAAATGATGCAGAAGAATTAAGGAAAGAAAATAAAGCTGTAGAAACAAAGTATATGGTTATAATATTTTTAATTTCATCTATGTCTGTAGTCATAATCCTATTAATTATTTTTATAAACAGAAAAACTAATCTAAAAACTCAATAGAGACATAAAATACACACTCCTTATATTATAGGGGTGTGTATTTACATTTATTAAACTTTTTAAAAAATACTTAAGTTAAGTACATATATTGCTGCATCCTCTACAGGATTTTTATAATAATTTTTTCTTACATTAAGCTTCTTAAAACCAAATTTTTCATATAATTTTATGGCAGGTATATTTGAGCATCTTACTTCTAAAAATATATTCTGAATATTTTCGTTTTTAGCAACTTCTATAACATGCTTTAGAAGTATTTTACCATAACCTTTATTTTGTAAATCTTTTTTTATAACAATAGACTCAATATCTAAGCTATCAACTAAAATCTTACTACCTATATAGCCAACAATTTTTTCATTAAGTTTAAGAATATAATATCTTGAACTTTCATTTTTTAAATCTGATAATAATGAGTCTTTTGATAAAATATTAATGTCTTGAGATTTCTCTAAATTCAAAACATCATCAATATCAGATATATCCATTTTATTTATTTGCATTTTCTGACTCTCTTTCTGCTTGAGAAACCCTTGCATAAAGTGCATCTAATTCTAAGTAGTTACGTATATAATCGTTTGTATTTTCAAGGTTATTATATAATTTAATAATATAGCTTGCATCAGGATAAATTACTTGGCTCTTGTCTACATTATCTAAATTTATGTATTCTTTAAAATTTTGCAAACAATCACCAGTATATATACAATTAACATTAAGTTTAGATATGTTTTTTACTGCATCATAAATATAATCATTAGATGGTTCAAGTAATGTTTCTATATTTATTGTACCGTTTTCATTAGCGCTTATCTTGTATAAAGAGTAGTATACTCTATTGTTTCTAGCATCCATTAGAGGACATATGTACATTTCTCTAATGTTTCTATTTTCTCTTTTTTCATATTCCATATATGCAAGTAGTAGGAGAGAACTAATACAAAAAATATTTTTTTTATTTACGTGAGCCATAGCTTTTATAGTTGCAAGACCTATTCTTATTCCTGTAAACGAACCAGGACCATTTGTTACACAGTATAAGTCAATATTTTTTAAATTCAGATTAGATTTTGTAAGTACTTCATCTACTAATGGAAGAAGCTTTTCAGAATGTGTTATTTCATTTAGAATATCTTTTGAGATAATATCATAACTGTTTTGAACAGCTACACAAGCTCTTTTAGTTGAAGTATCAACTGCTAATACATTCATTTTTGTGTCCTCCTACTAATATTTATATATCTTATATTTTCATCATTTTCATCTTTTTTTATTGTAATAAACAAAGTGTTAACTGGAAGTATTTTTTGTATGTTTTTACCCCATTCAACGATACAAATACCATTTGAAAAATATTCGTCTCCAATACTTTCTAAAAAATCAGTTTCGTTTTGTATTCTATACACATCAAAGTGATATATATTTATTTTTTTATTATTTAAATTTACATAATACTCATTTACAATAGTAAAAGTAGGACTTGAAATATCATTTTGAATATTATAATATTCAGCAAAACCTGTTACAAATACAGTTTTTCCAGCTCCAAGTTCACCATCAAGCGATATGGTATATATGTTATCATTTAGAATTTCAGCTATTGATTTAGCTATATTAATTGTATCATTTGTATTATGTGATACAAGATCTACATTTTCTTGAGTATTATTTAACAAGAATTGATTTAAAACTTCTTTTATTTGTTGCAATTTTATTCACCGTATTAATTATATCAAAATATATCTGAAATATCAATTAATTATTTAAATATGGCAAATATTAATAAAATTAAATAATATTATAAAAAAAGGTTGAAAAAAGTTATTAAAATATGTAAAATATACGTAAGGTGAAAGCAAGTGAGAATAGTTAATTTTAGATATATAGATTTTAATATAAACATCAAAAACTCAAAAAAAGGAGTTTCACTTGTAGTTTTAATAATTACAATAATAGCTGCAATTATCCTCATAACAGCAGCTATAATTCAAACAAGATCAAGTATAGCCCAAGCTACTTTAACAAGTTTTGCTACGGATCTTTCAAAAATACAAGATTTAACTAACGAATTTTATATAAATCATGGTACTTTTCCTGTTCCTGATTCATCAAGTAGTAGTTTAAATCAATCGCAAGTTACAAATATGGTTGATTCAAGATATAGAAATAATTTTATTTATGAGTTATCTTCAAATGGAGATTATTATGATGATTCAAATTTAGGAACTTTTTATGAAATAGATTTAGGTAAAATTAATATTAAAACTACTGTTGCAGGTGCAAAAACACTAGGACAAAATGATGTATATGTAGTATCATATCCATCTATGAAAGTATACTATTTATTGGGATTAAACGTACAAAATAATGTGTATTTTTCACTTAGTAATAAGTTAAATATAGCTCAAAGTGTAAAGATAGAAAATAATCAAAATATACAAAACAAAACTGCCAATTTGTCAATTTTAAAATTGGCTAATAGTTGGACAAATACTATGCCTATTAAGTTTGAAGCAAGTTTGGTTTCTTCAGAGAAAGTATATATAATGCTTAGTGGTGTGCAGACAGAAAAAGAAGTATTTGGTATGCAAGAAGGAAATAATATAAGAAATTTCAATTTGTCTAGTTTACTTAGTGATAATAAAGATAGTCAAGGAAATGATATACTTATTTCTCCATTTACTAGTGAAGAAATTGCTGCATTTAATAATGTAGAATACACAAAAAGATATATTACCATAATTATAAAAAATGGTGGGATAACTAAACAGACTATAAAATCTGATTTGGTAAACTATGATAATACTCCTCCAGTTTTAAGTGATTCTGATATTGTTAGTAGTAGTGATAAAAACACAGTAAAATTTATAGTTTCGGATGATAGCAGTAATATAAAAAGTATTAAGTATGATTATTTAACTAAATCAAACGAATCTGGTTCGGGAGAATTACCATACTATAATAATGTATCTAGTTTGGATAAAGAATATTTAAACGAGTATGGGAAAGTTGCAAGTTATATTTCCGAAGGTGTATATAGTATAGATTTACCTAAAAATATAAAAAGTATTTCTGTATTAATAAGTGATAATTCCGGAAACTGGACAAAAATAGATGGTTTTGAGGTGTATTAAGAAAATAATCAAAAGATGATTTAGGAAAAGGATGAAAATTATGAATAAAAAAGGTATCTCATTTATAGTTCTAATGATAACAATAGTTGTAGCTTTAATACTAATATCAGTAACGGTAATTTCAACTAAGAATTCTATTGATAACGCTACAATAACTAAAATGGCGGAGAGTATAAAACAAGTGGAGGATGCAAGTGAAGCTTACTATATTTCAAATGGAAAGTTTCCAACATCAGATGAAAATAGTGAACCACTTACAAAAAATCAAGTCATTGGATTAGTTGCTGATAATGTAGAAAGTGAATTTTTATCAGAAGTTGATCAAAACAATGATGGTAGTGTGAATGAATATTACAAAATAGATTTAAGTAAAATAAATGTACAAAGTACTTCTTACGGTAGGGGCACAGATGGTCAAGATGATGTTTTTGTTATTGCATATCCATCTATGAACGTATATTATCTAAAAGGATTTTATGCAAAATCAACAGTATACTTTTCAATAAGTCCTAAAATATCTAATATTGTTAAAGTAGATCAAAATCTTGGTATACCTGATGGTTCACAAACCGAAGTCATTTCTTCTTCAGGCATTAATGTAACAAAACAAAAAGATTGGACAAGTAAAATGTCACTTATAGTAAAAACTACTTTGGATTCAAACGAAACAATGTATATATCTATATCTGATGGTGTTCAAAAACAAATGATTACATCAAGTGGAGAATATGAAAAAAGTTTTAATGTAACTGATTTATTTGCACCAAATAGTATTTTAACTGATACTGCTACATTTGCTATAACAGATATATTAGAAAATAAAAAGTATATGGATATAATAAAGAAAAAAGATAGTAGTGATATTGGTAAGGTAAGGATAGATCTAACTAAACTTGATCTTACTCATCCAGATGTTACAAATATATTAACTTCTAGCTACACAAATATGAATGTTGTAACATTTGATATTGCTGATAATGCTAGTGGTGTAAATCAGATAAGATATGATTATCTAACTAGAATAGATGATAATGGTACAGAACAAAACTACTATAAAGATATTAGCAGTTTTGATATTGAATATATGAAACAAAAAAGTAAAGTTTTAAAGAATATAGAATCAAATACTGTAAGTATTAACATTCCTAAAAACGTAAATCAGGTTTCTATTGCGGTATTTGACAAGGCAGGCAACTATATTTTACAAGGAGTTCGTGTACAGCCTATTATTAATATATCAAATATCATAAATAGTGCAACAAAAGAAAAATTTAATTCAACTACTAATGTATATAGTACAAGAGGAGTAAGTCAAATAAAATCATCATATAGTTTAGATGGTTTAACATACATAAATGAACAAATAATTTCTGTAAATTCAGATTCTCTTACAACATCAAGACAGATAAATTATGATAATGTAAACGCTAGTAAAATATACTATAAAATCGAGGTTACAGATAATAATAGTACAGTTGCACTAAGAAAGATAGAGACAAAAATCTTCGTAATAAATGAAAATCTAAGTGATTATGAAGTTTCAAATACACCAGTATTAGTTTCTGGTCTTACGGCTAAGAAGTGGAACACAACTACAAGTGCTTGGGATACTGTAGCAAGTCCAAGTACAGATACTTCATGGTATGATTATAAAAATAAAGTATGGGCAAACGCACAAAGTGCCGATGGATCGATGTGGGTTTGGATACCAAGATATATATATAAGATTTCAAGTTTGTGGCATACTAATTCTTCACAAGGTGGAGTTGTAGACGTGCAATTTAGTCAAGGAACTAATGATAATTGGAATAGTAGTATTATTTCAAGTATAGATGTAGGAACTTCTTCTAATGCATCAAATAATAAATGGACATCACATCCAGCATTCAAATTTGGTAGTGTAGAACTTACTGGTATTTGGGTAGCAAAGTTTGAAGTAAGTGGAACTGTAGATTCTTTAGATATAAAACCAGGTGTGAGTTCACTAAGAAATTTAAGTGTTTCTCAAATGTTTACAGCAAGTAGAAATATGGAAACAAATAACAAGTATGGCTGGGGAACTACTGGTCAAGGAATAGATACCCATCTTATGAAGAATACAGAATGGGGAGCTGTAAGTTATCTTGCTCAAAGTAAATATGGTAAAAATGCTGAAGTGTGGATAAATCCAAACAGTAACTATTTAACAGGTAATGCGGGTACTACTGTAAGTGCATCTTCCACCATTACTACTTATGCATATACAGATGTAACAAATGGAATAAATGCTTCTACTACTGGAAATATATATGGAATATATGATATGAGTGGTGGTGCATGGGAGTGTACAGCAGCATATATAAATAATCAAAATGCAAATTTAAATAATAACGGTAGTAATCTTGTAAATGCGGATGTAAAGTACAAGGATATTTATGATAAAGGTACAACTGATGACTATACAAATAATTATGTTGGTACTATAAATAAAAAAGGAGACGCTATTTATGAAACTTCTCAGGACGGATCTGCAAGTGATTCAGCTTGGTATTTAGATCAAACTACAATACCATATACAAATACTCCATTCTTCATAAGAGGTGGAGGATACGATCTAACTAGTGCATCGGGAATATTTACTTTTGGAGCTTCATCAGGAGCAGCATTTAACTATTTAAGTTTTAGACCGGTTTTAGTAGTAGGTGAAACTTTATAATATGGCAGGTGAAATATATGTGGACAAATGAACAACAACTTGCAATAAAAAAGAAAAATGGTAATATTTTAGTTTCCGCTTCCGCAGGGAGCGGAAAAACTGCTGTTTTGGTAGAGCGAATTATAAATAAAATAATAAATGAAGGAGTAGATATTGATAGAATTTTAGTAGTTACTTTTACAAATGCTGCTGCTTCTGAATTAAAAGAAAGATTGCTGAGTGCAATATATAAAGCTATACAAAAAGATAGGACTAATATATTTTTAAAAAAGCAACTTATTAATATAAATAGGGCGAGCATAATGACTATTCATGCTTTTTGTTTAGAACTTATACGTTCAAATTTCTATTTACTTGATCTAGATCCAAATATTAAAATATGTGATGAGGTTCAAAGTAATATTTTTAAAAATACTGCTATGAGTCAGATTTTAGAATCTGAGTATGTTAATTCAAAAGAAGATTTAAATGAAAACATATCTAACGCTCTGTACAATATACTAGAATTATTTAATGGAAAAGATGAAGAGTTTACTAATACAATGTTTAAAATATATTCATATATTCAAAGTTTTCCTTATCCTTTTAGTTGGTTAAAATCTCAAATTGAAAAATATAATATTGAAAATGAAAGATTAGATTTATGTAATTTTGATTTTGGTAAGCAAATATATGATAATTCTATTAGTGAACTAAGAATACTATACGAGAGAATAAAGAATTTCATTGTACATATTAAATCTAAGGAAGATGAAGATTTTTTAAAGTGTATTCAAATGTTAGAAGAAGATCTAGAAATGGTGGAAAGATGCATAAAATGCAGTAGAAATTCTTGGGACGAACTTTTTGAAAATTTAAGTTTAGTTAAATTTTCAATTTTCCCTAGAATAAAAGTTCAAAACGAAAGTCTTAAAGAAGATATAAAGAAATTTAGAGATGAATATATAAAAAAGACAATAAATTCTATAAAAATCAATGTATACACTATTAGTAAAGATATTTTAATTGAACTAAAAGTAACCTATAAATATTTAAAATATTTCTACGAGTTTTTAGAAAAATTTGATAGTGAATATTCAATTTTGAAAAAACAAGCAAATGTAATTGATTTTAATGATATTGAACATTTAGCACTAAAATTACTAATAAGTGATTCAAAACAAACTGATGTAGCACTTAGTATGCAAGAAAAATTTGTTGAAGTATATACTGATGAATATCAAGATACAAGTTATATTCAAGAAACCATTTTAGAAGCTGTATCAGGTTCTAAAAATAGATTTATGGTGGGAGATATAAAACAAAGTATATACAGATTTAGACAAGCTATGCCTGAGATATTTAGTAGTAAATACAATGAATATGAAAGTTTGAATGAAATTGATGATGAATATAATTTTGATGAAGAAATTTCTAAAAAATATAAGATAATACTTGCTAAAAATTTCAGAAGTAGAAAAAATGTTGTAGATAGCATAAATTATATTTTTTCACAAATAATGAGTGAAAAACTTGGTGGAATAAATTACTCTGAAAACGAAAAACTTATATTTGGTGCAGAGAAGTATTTAGAATGTGAGGATCAGGATTATTCTTCTGAAGTAAATATTTTAGACCTAAAAGAGGTTGAAATAGATGAAAGCACTGAATATGCTGATGATAATGTTTTACAAACTGAGTCTAATATTACAAAAGAGTATATAGAAGATCTTAAAAAATTTGAAATAGAATCTATATATATTGCAAAACGTATAAATGAATTAGTTAATGTTGAAAAATTTAAAGTGTTTGATGGAAATAATTTTAGAGATATCAAATACAAAGATATAATAATATTACTGAGAAGTATTAGGGATAAAGGAAATATATTAAATAATATCTTAAAGCAATATCTTATTCCTGTTTTTTGTGATGCGGGTTCAAATCTATTTGATAGTGACGATATAAAACTTGTAATATCTATGTTAAAAGTATTAGATAATCCATATCAAGATATCGAACTTGTATCTGTAATGTACAGCATAATAGGCAAATTTAATTTAGATGAACTTACAATAATTCATGAATATGCTAAAAATGATTATTTATATAATGCATTACTTATTTCAAGTAATGATGATAAGCTTGAATTTATTGAAAAAATAAATATCTTCCTACTATTAATTCAAAGATTTAGAGAATATTCAAAAAGATATCCTATTTCAGAACTTATAACTAGAATATATAAAGAAACAGGTATATATAACCAATTTAGTTTGATGAAAAATGAGATGCAATGTAAGGCGAATTTGGATATGCTTATTGATTTTGCAGTCAAATTTGAAAAACAAAGTGGTGGATCAATATATTCATATGTTACATATATTGATAAATTAAAATCTAAAGCTACAACGGATACATCTGTTGCTAAAATTATTGGAGAAAATGAAAATGTAGTAAGAATAATGACAATACATAAATCTAAAGGCCTAGAATTTCCAGTAGTTATATTAGCAGATACCAGCAGTAAATATAATTATATGGATATTAGGACAGATGTAGTTTTAGATAGCAAATTAGGTATAGGAATAAACTATGTAAATGAAGATATGAAAATTACTTATCCTACAGTTATAAAGCAAAGTATAAAAACAAGTATAATGAATGATGTAAAATCTGAAGAGCTAAGAATGCTTTATGTAGCACTTACTCGTGCAAAAGAAAAATTAATTATATATTCTACAGTAAATGATTATAAAAAGATGTATGAAAATATATTTTTAATGTATGAAAATGATAAAGTAGATGCTAATATAGTAAGTAAAAATAATAGTTATTTTACAAGTATAATTATGGCACTTAAAACCTATTTTGAAAAATCTGAAGATGAATATGTAAGAAAGTTATTTAAATTAAATCATGTTTATGTTAAAGAAAAATCGCAGCTTTACAGTCATATCATGGAAGATATTAATATGTTTAATGTTAAAAATGATAAATTAAATACTTTAGAAAGCAAAATATTATATATAAATAACTTGTTTAAAGATGACAAAAATATGATCAAAGAAACAGAAGAAATGTATAAAAATTTAACTGAAAATATAAAATATAAATATACTTATGAAGATGAAATTGGAACACAGACTCGTGTAAGTGTAAGTAAGTTAAAAGAGATGGCAAATGAAAGTTTAAATAAGGAAGAAAGTAAAATTGAACTTCAAGTTCCTAGTAGTTTAAGTACAGATTCTAAAAAATATAACGCTACTAAAAAAGGTAATTTAATGCATTTTATATTAAAGGAGTTAGATTTTAAAACTATTAATACAAAAAGAGATGTAGAAAACTATATTCAATTATTGCTTAATAAAAAATATATACAACACGAAGACATATCACAAATTGATGTACAAGGTATATATAATTTTATAAACTCAAATGTAGGTAAAGAAATAAGAAATCTTCCTGATGAAAATATATTTAAAGAAACAAAGTTTGTTCTTAAGGATAAAACTATATCAGATAGTATAATCCAAGGCATAATCGACTTATACTATATTAATATTAACTCAAATATAGTATTGTTAGATTTTAAGACAGATAATATTACTGAAGAAAATGAATATATTTTAAGATATAAAGAACAACTAAATGTGTATAAAAAAGCACTTGAAAAGTTAACAAATAAAAAAGTAGAAAAAGTGTATATATATTCTTTAAAATTAAATAAGGAGATATCTGTATACTAGGAGGTATTTATTTTGAATGTAAATTTTACAAATAAAGATATAACTCATATAAAAAACGGTGAACTTGAATATTTACAATTTAATATTTTAAATAAGTACCAATATAAACTAAAACATTGCTGTACATTAAAAAATGGTGGGGTAAGCGAAGGAGTACATAGTTCGCTTAATTTTAAACTAAATACAGGAGATAAAAAAGAAAATATATATAAAAATTTGGATATAATTTGCAGTGAATTAAAAATAGATCCAAGTAATATATATATGGCCAAACAAACACATACAGATAAAGTATTAATTTTAGATTTAGATAATATGTCAGAATATGAGTACAAAAAAGAAAATCAAAGTGAGATTGATGGATATATTACAGATAAAAAAAATATAGCTACACTTGTCACTACAGCTGATTGTAATCCAATAATTATATATGATCCTATAAAAAATGTAGTATCAAATATACATAGTGGCTGGAGAGGCACAGTTAAACAAATTTATTTAAACGCAGTAAAAGCTATGAATAAAAGATTTAATTCAAAATATTCTGATATGATAGTTTGTATTGGACCTTCAATAAATAAGTGTTGTTGGAATAGTTCAGATTCTAGGTTGAAAGAAGAATTTTTAAAATTGTGGCCTTACGAAGATGAATATATAATTAGTAAGTCTAACGGAGAATATTTTGTTGATTTTCCGTATGTTATAAAAAAAGAGTTAATGAATATAGGTGTACAAGATGAAAATATAATACTTTCAAATATATGTACGGTTTGTAATGAGGAAAAATTTTTTTCATATAGAAGAACAAGAAAATCAGGAATCGAGCAGTATGGTACAATGGCTACAATAGTAGAATTAATTTAAAAAATATAAAAATCCAGTAGCAATATTCATGCACTGGATTTTTATATTTAATCTTCAACTTTTTTATCCTCATTTAGTATACCATCCTTGCTTAAATCTTCATAATTATCAGCGTATTCAACATAATAAGCTAAATATGATAGGAGATTAGTTAGTTCGTTTGTTATGGGATCACTAGATGAAAATGGTACTATAGTGATATCTGTGGTTGGGTTTCGTTTATCGATGTCGTTAAACATAATGATACCACCTTTCTATAATTATATAAAGTAAAAATCATTTTTGTACATTATATCATTAATAATTAATCTGTGTCAATATTTACTGTAGTATATTTGCTTGACATATTAAAGGAGAGTTATTATGAAAAGTATAAGTAGTAATTCTGAGTTTAAAGAATTTGAAATTTTCTTTAGAAAGGATAGTAATTGCTCTATATTTAAGAATATGAAGTATTCAAATCAAGATTTTTATCAGTTATACCAAGAAATAATTGATACCATAAATAAAAAACATAACCTTAATATTAATGATGAGAACGCTTCTTTAAATCAAAAACTCGACCTTGTTACAACAGTTGTAATAAATATTTATTCTGGTTTACAGATAAAAAAGTTTGCTCAAAAAATTGAAGAGGACATAGTAAATAATCCAGATGGTAGACTTGCAATTGAGGTAAAGGAGGACTGTATTGCTTTGTTTGATTTAATACACCTTGGGTTTATCACTGGAAAATATAAAATGGTTGAGTTTTTAATAGCTAATATTGAAGAAAATCCTGTAAAACTAGAAAGGCACTTGATAGTGATTAAAATTTTTGAATTGCTTAAAAGTGTGATCGTATTATGTGAATTTGCTCAAGATGAGTCACATTTTAAATCTATTAATGACCTTCATAATAAAATATATAAACTTTATACAAATATTAGATGCTAAGCAAAATTGTATTAATATTGCACGCTCTTTAACTTCTTATTTTAAATAATAAGAAGTTATTTTTTTGCAAATAATCTAATTATATAAAACATATTGACATTAAAAAATATTCAATATATAATACACAAAGAGGTGAGTTTTTTGGAATTAAATGGTGTAATAAATGATATTGTAAATAGGGCAAAACAAGTAAAAAAGAAAATAGTTTTACCTGAGACAACTGATTTAAGAATACTTAAGGCAGCAGCTATAATATCAGATGAAAATATAGCGGATATTATTTTAATAGGTAGTGAAAAGAATATACTTAAATTATGTGATGAAAATGAAATTAACTTAAATACTGAGAAAGTTAAGATAATAGATCCTCTAATGAGTGATAAAACTCCTATATATGTGGAAAAATTTTATGAACTTAGAAAGTCAAAAGGAATAACAATTGAACAGGCGCATAAAACTATAGAAGATAGTGTATACTTCGGAGTAATGATGGTTAAACTAGGCGAGGCTGATGGTCTTGTTAGTGGAGCAATTCATTCTACTTCAGATACATTAAGACCAGCACTTCAAATTATAAAAGCTGCAGATGGTGTAAAAAATGTATCTTCATTCTTTTTAATGGAAGTCCCAAATTCAAAATATGGTTTGAATGGAAAATTAATTTTTTCAGATTGTGGTTTGATTGAATTTCCAACTGAAGAGCAACTTTGTGATATAGCAGTTCAATCTGCAAGAAGTTATGAAACTTTAGTTCTAGATAAACCAAAGGTGGCTATGCTATCGTATTCTACTAAGGGTAGTGCAAAAAGTGAGGCAGTAGACAAAATAGTTAGAGTTACAAATGCACTTAAGAATATGAATTTAGATTTTGAAGTTGATGGAGAATTACAACTTGATGCTGCAATTGTAGAAGAAGTGGCAAAGTTAAAAGCTCCAAATAGTACCGTTGCAGGTCATGCTAATGTTCTTGTGTTTCCGGATTTAGAGGCTGGAAATATAGGATACAAGTTAGTTCAAAGATTTGCAAATGGTATTGCTTTAGGACCAATAACTCAAGGACTTGCAAAACCGGTAAATGATTTATCTAGAGGTTGCAATGTAGAAGAGATTATAGGAGCAGTTGCAATAACGTGTTTACAAGCAAAATAAAAAAGAGGGGGATTTTATGAGAATATTAGTTATAAATTGTGGAAGTTCAACTATAAAGTATCAGTTAATTGACATGGATAATTCAGAGGTTATCGCAAAAGGTAGATGTGATAAAATAGGACTAGATAGTTCAAACATAATATATAAAAATGTAAGAGATAATTATTCGCATGAAATTGAAGTTAATATGCCTGACCATAAGGAGGCAATGAAAGTATTACTAGATACTCTTATGAACAAAGAAAATGGAGTTATTTCTTCTTTAAATGAAATATATGCAGTTGGTCATAGAGTAGTTCATGGTGGTGAAAAATTCTCAAGTGCTGTAATGTTAGATGATAGTGTAATAAAGGAAATAGAAAAATTATCTGAACTTGCACCTTTGCATAATCCTGGATGTATAATGGGGATTAGTGCTATAATGAATGTAGCGCCAAAACTGCCAAATGTAGCAGTGTTTGATACAGCTTTTCATCATACTATACCAGATTTTAACTATATATATGCTATTAATTATGAATACTATAAAAAGTACGGTATAAGAAGATATGGTTTTCATGGTACATCATACAAGTATGTGCTAGGAAGACTTTCAGAACTTTTAGATAAGCCAAAAGATGATATTAACGCTATAATATGCCATCTAGGTAGTGGTGCGAGTATTTGTGCCATAAAAAATGGTGCATCTCATGATACTTCTATGGGATTTACTCCACTTGAAGGATTAGTAATGGAAACTAGATCTGGAGATTTAGATCCAGCAATAGTTCTTAAAATAATGGAAAAAGAAAATTTAAGTATAGATCAAGTAAATAAGGTTTTAAACAAAGAATCAGGTAGACTTGGAATATGCAGAATTGGAGACGAAAGACTCCTTATCAATTCTGCTAATACTGGAAATGAAATGGCTATGCTTGCAAGAAAGATTCAAACAAATAGAACAAAAAAATATATCGGAGCATATATGGCTGAATTAAATAGAGTTGATGCTATAGTATTTACTGGTGGCGTTGGTGAAAATAACTTTTGTGAAAGAGAAATGGCATTAAATAATATGGAGTATTTAGGTATTGAATTAGATAATAAAGCAAACTTAGTTTCATCAGGAAAGGATGCTAAAATATCTACTAATAAATCTAAAATATCAGTATATGTAATACCTACAAACGAAGAATTAGAAATTGCTAAACAAACTGTGGAAGTAGTAAGCCAATGCTAGAAAATGTAATAAAGATACAAAAACTTTTAAAATTATATGGTTTAAAAGTATGGATAATGGTAAATGGTGCAAAGGAAGATAGATATTTTACTAAATATATTAGTAAAACTTTTAATTCTTCCTCTTACACAATTATATCACAAAAGTTATGCTATATTTTAATTAATGATTTAGATAAAGATAATATAGATGTGAGTGAGTTAAATAGTAAAAATATAAAAATTTATAGTTATGTAGATAAAAAAGATTTTGATGAAAAATTAGAGTATATAATATCTGAATTGAAATTTGTTAAAGAGATAGCATTATCATATTCCACAATGTCTGATCCAAATATGGATATACTAAGTCATGGTATGTTTGTTGATTTTACTAAAAAAATAAAAAAGATGTATTCAAAATATAATAAAAAAATCAAATTTAAATCTGCAGAAAAGGTAATGTATGCTCTTAGTTCAATTAAAACAGAGAAACAAATACAAAGGCATAAATTTATCGGTAATATTACACATAATATATTAGAAGATGCATTTTGTAATTTGAAAATAGGTATTTCAGAAATCCAAATTGCAGAAGATGTAAAACAACTGACAAAAAAACATATGGAAACATATATTGGTAAGGAAGATATATTGTCATATGATTTTGCATGGGATAATTGTCCAATAGTACTCACAGGATCAAATCTTGCAAAAGGTGGTCATACACTTCCAAGTGAAAAGATTTTTTGCGAAGGAGATACTGTATACTTTGATTTTGGACTTATAGTTAAGTTTTCTGATGGTGAAAAGCTAGCTACAGATATACAAAGAATGGGATATGCTCTAAAAAAAGATGAAAAAAATGCACCAAAACAAGTTCAAAATATTTTTAAAATTTTGCTAGAATCCATTGAAGATGGTATGGAAGAGATGAGACCTGGAATTAAAGCATACAAAATTGATAACATTGTTAGAGGTAAAATTCTAAAATCAGGTTACCCAAACTATAATCATGCAACGGGACATCCTGTTGGTGAATTGGTTCATGATATTGGAGCAGTCATAAGTATAAAAGCTTCTAAACTTTCAAATTTAGAATTAGTTGAAAATGGAGTATATACATTAGAACCTAGAGTAAATGTTGTAAATGGCGGCTCAATTGAGGAAATGATACTTGTTACAAAGTATGGAGGAATAAATTTATGTACACCTCAAAAAAAATTATATATAATATCATAAAGAAAGGGTATAATATTAATAGGTGATTTTATGGATTTAAAATATGAGAAAAAAAATATACACTCTACTATAACTGAAAAAGAAATTAGTATGATGAAAAAATATTCAAAGGAGTATATGAAGTTTTTAAATGAAGCAAAAACTGAGTATTTATGTGTTGAGTATGCTATAGAATTATTAACTAAAAATAACTTTGTTGATATAAATACTTTACAAGAAATAAAAGAAGGAGATAAAGTTTACTTCATAAATAAAGAGAAATCTTTATATGTTGCTGTAATTGGTAAAGATGCTTTAACGTGTGGTGTTAATATTATAGGTGCACATATTGATAGTCCAAGACTTGATATAAAGCCTATGCCACTTTATGAAAAACAAAATGTAGCTCTACTTAAAACACAATATTATGGTGGTATAAAAAAATATCAATGGTTAGCTATACCTCTTGCTATGCATGGAGTTATATATAATGAAAAAAATGAAAAAGTAGTCGTGTCAGCTGGCGAAGAAGATGATGACTTCTGTTTTACTATAACTGATTTATTACCTCATTTATCTCGTGATCAAATGAAATTAAGTGCAAACGAATTTATTGATCCAGAAAAAATGTCAGTTTTATTTGGAAGCATACAAGATAGAACTGTAAAAAAAGATAAGATAAAAGAAAATATTTTAAAAGTATTATATAGAAAATATGGAATCAAAGAAATAGACTTTGCTAGAAGTGAAATATGTTTCGTTCCATCATTTAAAGCAAAATATGTAGGTATAGATGAAAGTTTAATTGGTGGTTATGGTCAAGATGATAGAGTATGTGCATATTCTACATTAAAAGCTATAGTGGATATAGCAAATAAACCTGATACTGTAGATAGAACTATGATAGCAATGATAGTCGATAAGGAAGAAACAGGAAGTTATGGCAATACATCTATGAGTTCACTTACATTTGATATGTTTATGAATAGATTAATAAATATGTCTGGGGAAGACGCTGATTTACTTGAAATATATTTTAATTCAAAAATGCTTTCGGCTGATGTGTCTACTTGTGTAGATCCATGCTATGAAGAAGTTTCTGATATTCAAAATTCAAATACATTAAATTGTGGAGTGTCTTTAGAAAAATATACCGGAAGTGGTGGCAAATATAGTTCTAGTGATGCAAATGCAAGCTACATGTCTGAGATAATGAATCTATTTGATAGAGAAAAAATAGTCTATCAATTAGGTACTCTGGGTAAGATTGAAAAAGGTGGAGGAGGCACAATTGCATATATACTTGCAAATAAAGGTGTAAATGTTGTTGATTGTGGAACACCAATACTATCAATGCATTCTCCATTTGAAGTGGCGAGTGAAGCAGATATATATATGACATATAAAGCATATGTTGAATTTTTTAGAATGAGATAAATAAATTTTATTTATATAATATGTAGGGAAATATATTAATAACTTAGAAAATAAGGAAATATATTTCTCTATTTTTTATATTATACTTAAATGCATTTAAAAAACGCTAAATTAGTTAAAACTATTGTAAAAATTAAGTAAATGTACTAAAATATATAGTATATTGTTAGGAGATTTATAATGCTAAAAAGTTTACTTAAAAACACTGATTATATAATTTTAACTGCAGTAATTATTCTATTTATAATAGGTATAGTTGGAATATACAGTGCAGGATATAATACAACACTAAATAAAGACGAATATATAAAACAAATTATTTGGTTTAGCGCAATGTTTGTGGTTATGATAGTTATTTGGTCGATTGATTATACAGTATTTGATATTGTTGGATATATAATGTACTTTTTTAGTATTGTTCTTTTGGTGCTAGTATTGTTTACACCTAGCCTTATGGGAGCAAAAAGCTGGTTTAACTTCGGTTCGTTTTTATATCAACCATCAGAACTTATGAAAATAGCATATATACTCACAATGTCTAAGGTTTTAAGTCTACATTTAGAAAGTGGCAAAAGCAAAATTTTAAGAAATATTGTAGCATTTTTAATATTTTGCATACCAATAGGATTAATACTGTTACAACCAGACTTTGGAACAGCAATGACTTTTATATTTATAACTATATTTATGCTTTATGCAAATGGTCTAAAATATAGATATATTTTTCTTGCTTTTATTTTAATTGCAATAGCAGCACCTTTAATATATTATTTTGTATTAAATCCTATTCAACAAGAAAGAATACTAGTATTTTTGGATCCGACGCGTGACCCATTAGGTTCGGGATACAATGCTATACAGTCTAAACTTGCTGTGGGATCCGGTATGTTTTTTGGTACTGGATTACTTTCTGGTACCCAAACGCAATTTGGATATTTACCAATAAAATCCTCAGACTTCATCTTTTCAGTTATTTCAGAAGAACTTGGGTTTATATTTTCAACACTTATTGTAATATTGTATACAGTATTAATTATTAGGATTATATATGTTTCAAAGAGAGCAAAAGATAAGTTCGCAAAGCTTACTGTAATAGGTATAGCTGGAATATTTTTCTTTCATTTTGTGCAAAATATAGGTATGACAATAGGATTACTTCCTATAACAGGGGTGCCACTACCCTTTGTTAGTTATGGTGGAAGTAACCTAATGACAAGTATGATGGCAATAGGAATAGTTTTAAATGTTAGTGCTAGAAAATCAAAAAATATGTTTTTAGATTAAAAAATAAAAGGGGAAAAAATATGAAAAAAAGAGGAGTAACTTTAATTATAGTAATGGTAGCAGTTGTAATAATGTTTATAATAATAACTAGCGCGTCAGTTATAGGATCGGGGTCAATTAAAACTGCAAATTTTCAAAATTATCAATCTAAACTTTCAAGAGCGTCAAATGCAATAAATGAATATTACTTAAAAAATAATAAACTTCCTGTAACAGGAGAAGAAGTATCCGTGGATACTTTAAGTTCAGACTTTATAAATCAAATAGTAGATAATAATGATTCAAAAAACAAATTATTTGTTGTTGATGCAAGTCTACTTCAAGATTCTACAATAAAGTTTGGAACTCGGAACTACAAGTAATAAAGATGTTTTGCTAGTTGCACAAAACACACAAAATATATATTATTTGGCAGGATATAAATATAAAGGTGTTACTTATTATACTGTACCACAGGATGGGGTTTAAAAATGGCAAGTTACGATATACATATAGCAGTAGCAAAAAGATTTTTGGAAATTAATGATGAGATAAGATATGATGAAAATTCAAAATTGCATTTTTTCTTAGGGACTATAGCCCCAGATTTAATTGCATCAAAATATATAAGTAGAGATGAGTGCCATTTTGATAGAAGAGAAAATAGATCATATGTAAATATTGATCTTGACTATTTTGTGGACAAGTATAGTAAATTATTCAATATACCATTTGTCTTAGGATATTATATACATCTATATACGGATCAAGTCTTTTACAATGAATATATGAATACAAGGATTAAACTAATTGAGAAAAATGTGAATGTGTTTAATTATAAATATTTAATTGTAGACTCAAATAAAATTATAACACTTGCAGAAATATGTTCTACAGATGGTATATACTCAGATTATGACATGTTAAATGATTTTATTTGTAAAAAATTTAGTTTGAATTTTGAACAATTGAAGATAAATTTTAAAGAAATTATTAAAAGTGATATTAGTGAAGCAAAACTAATTTTTGAAAATAATGAATTAAATTATAATGAAATAATAAAAAAGTTGGATATAACAAATGTAGTTAATTATAATAAAGATGCAGAGATAAAAATACTTTCAGAGGATAGTATCTCAGAGTTTATAGAAAATACAGCACAAAAATTAAATGAATTATTAAAAGAGGAATACACAGATTATGAACAAATATGTACATGAATTAAAAATAGGAAATATTATACTTCCAAATAATGTTTTTATGGCTCCCATGGCGGGTGTTACTGATATACCTTTTAGAAAGATATGTAGGCAGTTTAAACCTTCTCTTACTTTTACAGAAATGGCTAGTACTAAAGCTATGGAGTTTGAAAGTAAAAAAACAGAAAAATTACTTGAAATTATGGACGATGAAAGGCCTTCAGCAGTGCAAATATTTGGTAGTAATGAGGAAGTTATAAAAAATACTATTTTAAAATTAAATGAAAGTGATAAAATAGATATAATTGATATAAATATGGGTTGTCCAGCACCTAAATTAGTGAAAAATGGTGATGGTGCAGGACTTCTACTAAATTTAGAAAATGTAAAAAGGATAGTAAATGAAGCTGTTAAAGTTTCAAAAAAAGTTATAACTGTAAAAACACGTAAGGGATTTAATGATAGTAATATAACTGCTATTAAAGTTGCTAAAATATGTGAAGATGCAGGGGTTTCAATGATTACAATACATGGAAGAACCCGTGAACAATATTATAGTGGTTTTGCTGATTTAGATATTATTAAAGAGGTTAAGTCTAGTGTTAATATACCAGTAGTGGGTAATGGAGATATAACTGATTTAAACAGTGCAAATAAGATGTTTGAATATACTGGTTGCGACGCTATAATGGTAGCAAGGGGAGCACAAGGAAATCCTTGGATATTTAAATCAATATTAGAATCTCAAGATTATATTGTTCCAAATGAAGAAAAACTTGATACAATATTTAAACATATAAACTATATGCTTGAATGTGATGATGAAAAACAAGCTAATTTAAAAATGAGAAAGCATATAGCTTGGTATTTAAAATCAATGGAAGGTTCAAGCAAAATTAAAGATAAAATAAATAGGGCTTCAAATCTAGATGAAGTAAAATCTATTTTAAAAGAATATTTTGGAAATTTGTAGGATATGTATGTTAGATAAACAAATAAAAAATGAGTTGTTAAAAAAATATGAAATAAAAGAGGAAAGATTTTTTGTATCAAACTTAATTGATAAAATTCAAAAATATGAATCAAACAATATACTTATATACACTAATTTTTTAGATTTAAATGAGCTTAAAATTGCAAAGTATATATTGGACGCTTTTAAAATAGAGTATTATTTATATGAAGTAAATGAATTCACTGAAAAAAAAGTTATTTTTCTCATACCAGATTATATGAAAGGAAAAATTGATTTTTCAGATTATATATCATGTGTTAAATTAATACCTAAAAATGGTATAAATCTTTATCACAAGGATTATATGGGAAGTTTATATAATATTGGAATAAAATCTGAAATGTTTGGAGATATATTTGTACAAAATAGTATTGCTTATGTGTATGTTATAAAAACTATATTAGAATATATTTCTAATAATATGCAGAAGGTAGGTAGACAGACTATAGAAATAAAGATGGTTGATATAGATTCTATAGAGTGTAAAAATCTTAGACATTCTGTTGAGCATTCAAAAATAGTTACTGCATCAATGAGGGTAGATTCTGTACTTAGTGAAATATATAACTTGAGTCGTAGTGAAGTTACAGAAAAAATACAAAAAGGTGATTTATTTATAAATTCTAAAGAAAATTTTATCAAAAATACAATATTATCGTCAGGTGACATTGTATCATTTAAAAGATGTGGTAAAATTAAGATAGGACAAGTAGTTAATACAACTAAAACAGGTAAGATTGTATTAGATATAGAAAAGTATATATAAAAAGGAGTAAAAATTGAAAGTAGCATTTTATACACTTGGTTGTAAAGTAAACCAATATGAGACAGATTTAATGAAGCAAAAATTTTTAAATGAAGGTTACGAAATAGTAAATTTTGATTTAGTAAAAAAAGCAGATGTATATGTTGTAAATTCTTGTAGCGTTACTAACTTAGCTACAAGAAAAACTAGACATTATTTAAGTAGAGCAAAAAAGCTAAATGAAGATGCTATAGTAGTTTTAGCAGGATGTTATTCACAAGAAATTGATGAAGACTTAAAAAATAGTCTAAACATTGATATAGTAGTAGGAAATGAAGAAAAAAATGATATAGTAAAATATGTCAATGAATATATAAGCTTAACTGGTAAACAAATTAGTGATTCTAAAAAGATAGAAAAAGTATATAAAGTTTCTGATATTTCTGGTAAAAGAAAATATACTAGTGATAGTTTACTTGAAAAAGGTACTGAAATTCGTGAAAGTATTAAAATTGAAGATGGTTGTAATAACTTTTGTTCATATTGTATTATACCATATTTAAGAGGTAGAGTTAGAAGTAAAGATATAAATGATATTATAACAGAGGCTGAAAATTTAGTTAAAAGTGGAGTTAAAGAATTAGTTGTAGTTGGAATAGAAATAGCATCTTATGGTACAGATCTTGAAAATAATGTATCTCTTATAAATGTAATAGAGCAAATTGCAAAAATTGATGGGTTAGAAAGAATAAGACTTGGCTCTATTGAACCTAGGTGGCTAAATGATGAAAATATTGAGCGTTTGGGTAAAATTGAAAAACTATGTAACCACTTTCACATATCAGTCCAAAGCTTGAATAATAATGTACTTAAAAATATGAATAGAAAATATAGCAGAGAATATATAATTGAACTTACAAAAAAACTTAAAAAGGTAATAAAAGACGTATCGTTTACTTGCGACATTATAGTTGGTTTTCCTGGTGAAACAGAAGAAGATTTTAACAATACGATAGATGCGGTAAAAGAGATAGGTTTTAGTGAATTACATGTTTTTAAATATTCTAAAAGGAAATTTACCAAAGCATCGGAAATGAAAAATCAAATTAATGAAGAAATTAAAAATGAAAGAAGTAGAACTTTAATTGAGGTAGGAGATACATTAAGAAAATTATATATTAAAAATTACATTGGTAAAAAAGTGGAAGTGTTATTTGAATCATATAAAGATGGATATTTAGAAGGTTATACTTCTAATTATATAAAAGTAAAGGTTGTGGGGGATAGAAATTTATGGGGAACAAGACAAGAAGTAGAATTAATTTCTTTCGAAAAAGAGGTAGCACTAGGAAAATTAGTTTAAAAAAAGTCGAAATAATAATTTCAATTAGTATTTTAATTGTAACCATACTTTCTTTAGGTATTTTCACAATAGCAAAATTTAATATTAATAATGATAAAGTAACTGCTACTTTAAGTAATAATGTAGATAATAATAGTGAAAATAAAAATGATCAGACTAATTATGTCAAAAATGAAGAGAATTCAAATGTTGATGAAGAAAAAAATGAACCTTCAAACAATAATCAAACTATCACAAAAAGCGGGTTAAAATTTACAATATTAGGTGAGATTATGATGGGAGGTCAGGTCAGTAAGAATTTAAACTATATATATACATCAGCTTTTAAAGATATATATTATATAACTAGAGATTCTGATTTTACATTTGCACCATTTTCTACAAATATAACTAATTTAACAGAAATAGATGAAAATGCTAAAAGCAATTATGTAGTTACAAAGGATATTATAAGCGGATTAAGTTCACTTGGAATAGATGCAGTATCTGTGTCAAATGATCATATGATTGATTTTTCAAGTACACTATTTAAAAGTACAGTAGATATTTTAGAAAAAAATAATATTTATGTTTCTGGCATTAGTTCAACACCTGTATATTTAGAAAAAAACGGAATAAAAATAGCAATAATATCTTCAAATAATGTTATAATCGGGACTAGTAGTAATTATTTGAAAAACAATATTAATACATATAAACTAGAAACTATGACTAATGATATAAGAAAAGCCAAACAAAATGCAGATATTGTTGTGGTAGATATGCATTGGGGCAGGGATAATGAATATGGTGTTACTGCAGAAATGAAACAAATTGCTAAAAATGCAGTAGATGCAGGTGCAGACCTTGTTGTTGGAAGTCATGCATTAGGTATTTATCCTATAGTTGAATATAAAGGAAAAGCAATTATATATAGTACTGGATATCTTATGACAGATTCAGATATGAATTTATCAAAAGAAAATTATATATTTGATGTAAATATAAATATAGATTCAATTGTTGAAAGTATAAGTTTAACACCTATATACATTATGGACAAAAAACAAATCAAATTTTATTATCAATACGATAAAGAAAAGGCAGATGCATTCTGTAATAAAATAAATGAGTGGAATAAGCAAAATGGCCTAAATTCAGATGTTGTAAATGGCAAAATAGAGATTAAATTGTAGAAATTTGTATAAGAAATGGAAAAAATTACATATAACAAAGAATTTTTACAAAAATTTAGGAAATTTGAAACATTACCTATTGACATATGATAAACATTGTGTATAATATAGATATACATATTAGGGAAGGCGGTGTGAACATGCAAATAACAGATGTAAGAGTTAGAAAAGTTACTTCTCAAAATAGAATGAAAGCTATTGCTTCTGTAACTTTTGATGATGTATTTGTAGTACATGATATAAAAGTAATAGAAAAAGATGATGGTCTATTCATAGCTATGCCTAGTAAAAAAATACCAAACGGTGAATTTAAGGATATAGCTCACCCTCTTAATAGTGAGACAAGAGAAGCAATAAAAAATTCTATTTTAGCTAAGTACAACGAAGCTGAATAGTATATATTAAAAGGCTTAAAAAGAATGTAACAAAAAAATAGTAATTAGAAATAATTACTATTTTTTTGCTTTAAATTAAGTCATTTATGATTAATAAAATTAATCATTTTTTGTGCTAAATTTGAATAGAGCATTGATGCTTCAATAAGTTCCGATATACCTGGAGATAACTCTAGATCTGGAGCAGTGATGTCAATTTCTCCTATTGCAGTTAATACCATATCCATAATGTCATTAGATTTTTCCATGGATAGGTTATAAATACAGAATAAGCACCATATTCTGTAGGATCAATCTTATTTTTTTGAAAAAAATTCGAGCATAAAACTCCTGTTCTGTTGCATAATAAAGCAACTTTTAAATTTTAAATAATGTTAATTATATCATGAAAACAAAATTATGTTAATTAATATAACTTATATAATATACTCAATTAATTTTTAAAAAATACTTGATAATTTGCATTAATTAATGTATAATCTAAGTATGCATATTAGATATTATTCTAATGTGTTTAAGATAGATCTAACATATAAAATTACATATTCTTTGTAAATACTCGGATGTATTTACAATACATAATGATATAAATATAATGTTGGAACATTGAAAATTATATAACCATAAGGAGGGTATAAAGATGATATACGGTATAATTGCTGTAATATCTTTTGCCGTGGCAGGAATAATCTTCTTTTATGTGGGAGTGCAATACAGAAAAAAAGTTGCTGAAGCTAAAACTGGTACAGCTGAAGAAAAAGCAAAATCTATTGTTGAAGAAGCACATAAAGATGCGCAAAGACTAAAAAAAGATGCGGAAATTGCGGCAAAGGATGAAATGCTACGAAAAAAAGATGAAATTGAAAATGAGGCAAAACAAAGAAAAAGAGAATTACAAGATATTGAAAACAGAATTAATCAAAGACAAGATTTAGTTGATAAAAGAGCTGCTTTTATCGAAGAAAAAGAAAATAATATTCTTAAAAAAAATGAAGAGTTGTCAAAAAAAGAGAATGAATTAAAAATGGCTGAACAAAGAGAAATTGAAGAATTAAGCAAAATTTCAAAAATGTCAACTTCTGATGCTAGAAATGAGCTTATGAATAAAATCTCTAGTGAAATGCAAGTAGAAATTGCAAATTATATAAAGAATGAACAAGACAAAGCAAAATATGAAGTTGATAAAAAATCTAAAGAAATGCTTGCACAAGCAATACAAAGATGTGCGGCAGATCATACTTCTGAAGCTACTGTATCAGTAGTATCACTTCCAAATGATGATATGAAGGGTAGAATAATAGGTAGAGAAGGAAGAAATATTAAAACAATTGAAACGTTAACTGGTATAGATGTAATTATTGATGATACACCAGATGTTATAGTCTTATCTAGCTTTGATCCTATAAGACGTGAGGTTGCAAGAATAGCAATTGAAAGACTTATAGCTGACGGAAGAATACATCCAGGTAAAATAGAAGAAATGATTGAAAAAGCTAAAATAGAAGTTGAAAATACAATTAAAGAAGAAGGAGAAAGGGCACTATTTGAAACAGGTGTTACTAACTTACATCCTGATCTAATTAAACTTTTAGGAAAGCTAAGATTTAGAACAAGTTATGGTCAAAATGTTTTAAATCATTCTATTGAAGTATCACATTTGTCTGGACTTTTAGCTGTTGAACTTGGTATTGATCCTACTATAGCTAAAAGAGCAGGGTTATTGCATGATATTGGTAAATCTTTTGATCATGATGTTGAAGGTACACATGTAAGTTTAGGTGTAGATATTTTAAGAAAATATAAAGAGTCTGAACAAGTTATATATGGTATGGAAGCTCATCATGGGGATACAGATCCAAAAACTATTGAAGCAGTACTAGTTCAAGCTGCTGACGCCGTTTCTGCATCTAGACCTGGTGCTAGAAAAGAAACTGTAGATGCGTATATTAAGAGACTACAAAAACTTGAAGAAATATGTGATTCATACAAGGGTGTAGATAAATCTTATGCTATACAAGCTGGTAGAGAAGTACGTATAATAGTTAAACCAGAAGTGGTAAATGATGCTAATATGATAATAATGGCTAGAGATGTTGCAAAACAAATTGAGAATGAAATGACATATCCTGGTCAAATAAAAGTAAATGTAATAAGAGAAATGAGAGCAGTTGAAGTTGCAAAATAATATGAGCTGGCAGATAAAACTGCCAGCTTTTTTCAAATTTATGAATAGGAGAGATGAATTTGAGATTTTTAATAATAGGTGATATAGTAGGAAGTAGTGGCCTTAAAAAATTGAAGGTAGAATATCAAAAATTAGTAGAAGAGTATAAAATAGATTTTTCTATTGTAAATGGCGAAAACTCTGCAAATGGCAAGGGGCTAAGAATGCAAGAATATAACGAAATTATAGACCTTGGTGTTGATGCTATAACAATGGGAAATCATATTTATTATCGAAAAGAGATGGCTGAACAATATTCAAAACTACCTAGACTACTAATACCATCTAATATAACTAATTTGATTGGTAATGGCAGTATAATTGTTGAAAAACAAGGTAAAAAAATAGGAGTTATAAATATAATTGGTAGAGTTGGTATGGGGGAAATAGCGGAGTCTCATATCTCTAGTCCATTCCAAGCAGCAAAAAATGAAGTAGAAAAATTAACAGAAAATTTAGTAGACTATATATTTGTAGATTTCCATGCAGAAGCTACAGCCGAAAAAATAGCTATGGGATATTATCTAGAAAATAGTGTAAATTGCGTATTTGGTACACATACCCATGTACAAACATCAGATGAAACAATACTTGATTCAGGTATGGCGTATATAACCGATGTAGGAATGACAGGACCTAAAGGAAGTGTTTTAGGACTAAAAAAAGAACTAGCACTTAAGAGATTTTTAACAGGCGAATATGTAAAGTATGAATGTAGTCAAAATGAAGCTATGCTAAGTGGAATATTTGTTGAAATAGATGACACTACTAAAAGAGCAATTAAGATAGAAAGAATTAATAGATAATTATTATATAAGAATTAGAATAGACATGCAAAGAATTATTATTTTTCCTCAATTTGTTTGGAAAATCGAAGATTTAATCCCTACATTAGTTTTAAGCTTATATGAAAGTCTGAAATATAAGATAGAATATATAATATAAAAAATTAGAGTATATTACTTTAAACATAACAAATACTATATATTAAGGAGTGATTAATACTTATGAGTAGAGATGTTGAATTTTTAAATTATATAGCACAAAATGCTAAAATGGGAATTGATACTTTAACGGTTATTCTTAAAGATATTGAAGGTAGAGATTTTAAAAAGATATTATTAGAACAATTGGAAGAATATATGAAAGTATATGATAAATGTAGTGAAATACTCCATGATATGAATACTGAATATAAAGACTTTTCTGTCTTTCAAAAAGCAAGTACATATATGGCTACAAAACTTAATATTGCAAAAGATGATTCGCATTCACATATAGCTGAAATGATAATACAAGGAAGTACAATGGGAGTTACTGATATAACTAAAAAGATAAATGAATATAGTGAAGTAGATGAAAAAGTTCAATTAATTGCTAATAAATTACTTAAGATAGAAGAAAATAATATTGAAGAAATGAAGAAATATTTATAAATTTTAATAGAGAAATAATGAATAATTATTTCTCTATTTTTAGATTAGTTATTTTTTGATTGGAACAGGTCAAATAAAAGAAATACTATTTTTATCCACCTAAAGTTATATCTTGGTTTTGATACCATTCTAATGCTTCAAAAATATGTTCGTGTTTAAAGTCTGGCCACATATCGTCTATAACATAGATATCTGAATAAACGCTTTGTACAGGTAATATTCCACTTAATCTACGTCTGCCACCCCAACGTATTACCAAGTCTATCCTAGGTATTTCATGGGAAGCAATATTTTCTAAAAAATTATCTTTGTCTGTTGAGTTTTTGTATCCATAATTTAAATCCCAGTACCAGCCATAATTAACTAAAAAATTAACTTTAACTTTACCATTTCCAAATTTAGTTCTTTGAGTATAAGGTAAAAGTTCTTTTGGAAACATATTAGAATCAGAATCTCCAACAACAAGTAACTCAGCATCTTTTTTTGAGAGTTTTTCTACCGCATCAATACATGCTTTGGAAAAAGCTTCAACTTGAACTTTAGGTCTTTTTGTATTATCTTGTGTAAATCCAAAAAAAGTAAATTCTTCTATGCCTAAACTAACACATAAATCATAGACATCAACACCAGGTTCTATACCATGTTTATATCCTTCATATTTTTCTAGGCCTTTATCTTGAGCCCATCTTCTGTTTCCATCGGGAATTACAGCTATATGTCTCGGTAATCTTTTAAATTTAGGAACTTCCATATATATCATCTCCTTCAAATACTAGTTAGTTTTTACATATAGGAGAGGATTATACTAATAGAGCTTTTCTTAGAGGATATTTGATATATGTTGACAATATATTTATTTTTAATAATATAATATATGAAAAAAAGTAAGAATACTAATAATTATTAGCTATTCTTACTTTAATTAGTTTGATTTTTATAATATTTCTCCGGTTACCAAGTTAAGCAGTACCTTTTTCTGTATAATAGGTCTTTCAAAAAACCTTTTTCTCTCAAGTACAAGAAATTCTTCATAAAATTCACCCTCGGATTTAAATATATGCTTCGAATGAATCACCTGATTTTTGGGATACAGATTTCTAATAATTTTAGTATTATTATCAGTATCGAAGTAGGTATTATTATCATATTTTAACGGAATCTTTTTTGCATATGTTGCTGCATTTATTATTAAAGAGCTTCCAGAATCTGTATCTACGTAGTATATGTATGAGTGACCGTCTTTGTCATAAAATTTATCTTTAGAATAATTAATTCTGAAGCGTTCATATAATATATCTTTATCTTGTATGAATGGTTTACTAGTTTCTACGTCTATATCTGCTTTATTAACTACAATTTCCAATTCAGGCTTATATTGTAACGCAATATCTCTAATAGGAACCACAGACCAAAGTAGTATTAATAGTGATATAGCAGCAACTACATATGGTACACAAATTTTCTTTAAGTACACTATAGCATATATTAAATGAAAAACAAGTGGCACAATGATTGGTAATAGGTATCTATACCAAATATCATATTCATATGTGTAGTATACACATTGATATATTACAACTGCCTGCACAACAAAAAGTAAAAATGTACAAATTGTATTTTCAAAAGAGAACCGCAGGTTAAGAAATGGTATGGGTTTTCTAGATAATTTAGGAAATATTAGATAGGGGAATAATGGACTTGATAATGATCCATAAACAAATATTAATAAAAAAAATAGTAACATGACAATTTCCTCCCATTAAATTTTATTTGGAATAAATTTATTATTAATGTTACTATTATACCAAGGTTTACATAAAAATACAATACTTTAATGATATTTTAATATTAGTTGTATAGTTTTTTCATATCTTCTGGTAAATCACATTCAATATGTATTTTTTCCATTGTAATAGGATGATTAAATTCTATTATATGTGCATGAAGGGCTTGCCTATTAATTAGTTCACGTATGTCATTAATTCTATATTCATTTGCATATAGTTCGTCACCAAGCAAAATGTGTCCAATATGAGACATATGTACACGTATTTGATGAGTTCTACCAGTATGTAATATGACTTTTACTATAGTATAGTTTTTATCGTAGTTTCGATTTAAAACAAAATATTCAGTTTTTGCATAATCACCAATTTTTTTATCACTTGATACTTCTCTCAATATAATGCTATTAGGTTTTCTACATATATTTTCACAAATAATATCAGTTTCTTTTTCTATAATTCCTTTTGTAATTGCAATATATATTTTTTTTATATCAATAATATCTTTTTTTCTTACAAATAACTCTTGAATATATGAATTTTTTGCAAAAATGCATATTCCAGAAGTATCCTTATCAAGCCTTGTTACGATATGAATATGATAAGCTATATTACTATCTTTATTTAAATAATTAATTACAGCATTTGCAAGGGTATTTGTATAATTGCCTGAACTTGGATGAACAGGCATGTTATATGGTTTATTAACAATAAGTAAATATTCATCTTCAAATAAAATATCTAAATCAAAATCCCAGGGTTCAAATTTGCTTAAAAAGCTTTCTTGACTATCTGTAATATTATCAATATTTACAGATATTTTCTCTCCTAAATGTACTAGTTCGTTTACATTTACTAACTTATTATTTACAAGTATGGATTGTGAGTTTTTGAGTTTAATAAGTAAAACATTTGAAATATTCATATTATTTTTTAATATATGTTTTAAACTTTTATTATTATCACTTTCAGATACTATATATTCTAGAATCAATATTATCACTACTTTCTATGTAATAATTATATCAATTAAGTCAAGTGAACATGTAATAAGTTTAATGTATATATCATAGATATAGTATAGTTAGACAAACTTTTTTACAAGGGGGATATGTAATGAACAATTGGCACGTATTAGATTATGAAAAAGTCGCTAAAACGTTAAATACATCCATAAAGTCAGGTCTTAATCATGATGAAGTTTCAAAAAGATTAAAAAGATATGGATATAACGTTTTGGAAAGAGCAAAGAAAAAAAATATAATTTTAAGGTTCATAAATCAGTTTAAGGACTTTATGGTATTAATTTTACTCGCTTCTTCTTTAATTTCTTTTTTTCTGGGAGAAATAACAGATGGAGCCATCATCTTCTTTATAATTTTCACCAATGCACTAATTGGTCTTATACAGGAAGGTAAAGCTGAAAAATCAATTGAATCTTTGCAAAAGATGTCTAAACCTAAATGTAAAGTTATACGTGATTCAAAAATAGAAGTTATAGCATCGGAGAATTTGGTTATAGGGGATATAGTTATACTTGAGACTGGAGATCAAGTCCCAGCTGATATTAGACTTATTGAAAGTATAAATCTAACTGTACAAGAGGCATCATTTACTGGCGAAACAATACCAGTTATAAAACAATCTGAAAGTATGACTAAAGTAGAGGTTGGACTTGGGGATAGAAAAAACATGGCATTTTCTTCGAGCCTAGTTACTTATGGCAGAGGAACAGGTATAGTAATTGCAACTGGTATGAATACTGAAATAGGCAAAATAGCAAACTTTATTCAAACAGAAGTAATACAAGATACACCTTTAAAGAAAAAATTAGAATCTCTTGGGAAAATTCTTGGAATAATAGCACTTTCAATATGTTTAGTGATTTTTTTAATGGGAATTATCATATACAAAATGGATATTTTTGAGATATTCTTAGTAGCAATTTCTCTTGCTGTTGCAGCAATACCAGAAGGTCTTCCTGCTGCTACAACAATAGTACTTGCAATAGGTGTACAGAAAATGGCTAAAAAAAAGGCTATTATAAGAAAACTACCTTCGGTTGAGACACTTGGAAATACTACAGTAATATGTTCAGATAAAACAGGTACACTTACACAAAATAAAATGACAGTAAAACAAATATATATAGATAATGATATAGTCGACTTTAGTAAAAATATTAAAATAACTGAAAATGTAAAACAAATGGTAAATATAAGTATCCTTTGTAATGATTCAAAAATGAGTAAAAATAGTATAATTGGTGATCCAACTGAAACAGCACTTGTAGATATGGGTATTATACTTAAAATGCATAAAGTTGATATTGATAAATCTTGTCCTAGAATTGGAGAATTTCCATTTGATTCTAATAGAAAGTGTATGAGTACAATCCACAATATAAGTAGTAAATATTTTGTTTATACAAAAGGTGGGCTTGATGAAGTTCTAGCTAAATGCAGTAATGTAAATATAGGAGGTAATATATGCAGATTAGACACCTCTTTAAAATCAAAAATAACTAAAGCGAATGTTACTATGACTAGTAATGCTTTAAGGGTTTTAGCAATAGCATATAAACAAATTGACAAGACAAATGTTAATATATCAGAAGCGGAATCAGACTTGATTTTTGTTGGTCTTGTTGGAATGCTAGATCCTCCTAGACCAGAAGTTAAAGAAGCAATAAAAAAATGCACTTTAGCTGGTATAAAAACAATTATGATAACAGGTGATCATAAAATAACTGCTGTGACCATTGCAAAAGAATTAGGTATAGTAAAAAATGATACTGGTGTCATAACTGGCGAAGAAATGGATAAAATGCCTGAAGAAGAATTTGTTAAAAAAGTAAAAGAATATTCAGTATATGCAAGGGTATCACCTGAACATAAAATAAAGATAGTAAAAGCTTTAAAAGCAAATAATGAAATAGTTGCTATGACAGGAGATGGAATAAATGATGCACCAGCTCTAAAAGCTGCTGATATTGGAATTTCAATGGGTGTAATTGGTACAGATGTTGCCAAAGAAGCCTCAGATATGATACTTGCAAATGATAATTTTGCGACAATTGTAAGTGCTGTAGAAGAAGGAAGAAGAATACTAGATAATATAACTAAATCTATTAAATTTTTATTATCATGTAATACAGGAGAGATTTTTACAATATTTTTTGCGATGCTTTTTGGTATGGCAAAACCATTTTTACCAATACACATTTTACTTATAAATTTAGTTACAGATTCACTTCCAGCACTTGCATTAGGAGTTGATCCACCAGATGAAAATATAATGAAGAGAAAGCCTAATAAAAGTAATAAATCTATACTTACACCAAAAGTTTTATTACATATACTGTATCAGGGGATAACAATATCGATTGCCACACTTATTGCGTTTTGTATAGGACTTCAAATAGATATACCTACCGCTCAAACTATGGCATTTTTAGTACTTGGATTTAGTCAGTTAGCACATTCATTTAACATACATATAAATCATAAATCAATATTTAGTTTCAAAACTTTCTCCAACGTATATCTAATATTTGCAACAATACTATCAGGTTTAATAATGATACTTGCAGTAAATATACCTATTTTAAGACAAATATTTGAATTTGCAATATTAAGTAATCAAAATATACTATATGTAGTAATATTATCTCTTGCCCCAGTTGCGGTAATGGAAGTATTAAAAAGGTTCAAAATAGAATAAAAAAGCCGGCCATATTTTATTTATGGTCGGATATTTTATTAACAATTGTTGATGAAAATGAAGTCAAACTTTACTTTATTACTAAGTATTAATGAAATTATTGCAGCATCAGCAGACAACAATTCATAGTTTTCTGTAATACATTTTTGTATAAGCTCATTACCAGAAACATAAGCCTCTGAGTATTTGAGCTCATCTGGCTTTATAAGTTTATGCGAATGATAAGTCTTTATATTAACTTTATACGTTCTTTCATGATTTAAAAATGCCTGTGGTATACCTGATATAAGTGAATTATACCAGTTAATAGTGTAATCCTGCAGATTAGTTCTCTTAATTTCTATAATTACTACATTTTTGTTATTAATAGTACCTTCAATATCTTCCGTTTCAAGTAGCTTAGAAATAACCTTTTTAGCTTGTGGCGATACAAATTTTTTCATGTGTGAAAAATCCTCCTCATATAGTTTAATAAAGGTAATTATATATAGTTGATACTATTATATCATCATATCAATACTAAAACAAGTGGAAAAATAAAGAAATTGGTGAAACACTAATATATAATCTAGTTATATTTACATAATATTGACAATGCAAAGTAAATATGTTATACTAATATTAACAATAATAAAAAATATTTTTAGGAGTGAAAAATATGTTAACAACAAGATTAAAGTTGGAGTATATCGGCGTTAGTGTTGAAAGTTCTTCTAATAGACTCATATTTTATGAGAGAAATTCAGGTGAAGTGATACATTTAAGCGGTTTGGAAAAAGGTGAAGTTCAAATGAATGCTCTAGCGATAAGTGGCTACAAAGATCTTTTGAAAATAGCTAAAGGTTTAATTAATAAGAAGTCTAATACCCAAGAAGTCTTGACAAAAAACTTTTCTGATAAAATTGAGATTGAAAAGGTATCTTTTGAACTTAATCAATTAAAAACTACAATTACCAGGAATGGTGAAATTATTTTAAACTGAAATCCAGTTTTATATTAAAATAGTATCTATATATTTATATAGATACTATTTTTTTCTTGAAAAATATCGCATATTAGGATATAATGTTTATATGGAAAAAAATATTAATTTAAATGAAAACGAAAGAATAGATGAACTTGGGATAAACAATCTGAAAGTTATTCAAAATAAAACTTATTTTTGTTTTGGTATTGATAGTGTTTTACTTGCTAATTTTGTAAAATCTGATAGTTCAAAAAACGTTATAATTGATTTATGTAGTGGAAGTGGAGTTATACCTATACTACTTAGTTCTAAAGTAAAATATTCTAATATTTTAGCAGTGGAATTACAAACTCAAATGTTTGACTTGTTAAATAGAAATGTTTTAATGAATGAATTAGAACAAAAAATTAATGTGTTAAACGAGGATGTAAAAAATGTTGTAGAATTAAGAAATAACATAAAAAAAATCTCTTGTTCAGATTATGCTGACATTATAACAGTAAATCCACCATATATGGTTAAAAATACAGGAAGTAAAAATTTAAATGATGTAAAATATATTGCAAGGCATGAAGAAAAATGTACTCTTGAAGATGTTTTTTCTACTTCAAGTAGTCTACTTAAAGAAAAGGGAAAATTATATATGGTAAATAAACCTGAAAGATTGGTAGATATTTTATCTATTTCTAGAAGCTATAATTTAGAAGCTAAAACTTTAAGATTTGTTCAACCAAGAGTTAATGAAAAACCTAGTATAGTTCTTATAGAGTTTTCAAAAAATGGAGGTAGGGAATTAAAAATCTTGCCACCTATTATAGAGTATAATGATGATGGTACTTATACGGATGAAATATATAGCATATATGGCTGGAAAGGAAGTATAACGGATGATAAACAAAGCAGTTAATCTAAATAAGGGTACATTATATATTGTAGGTACTCCTATAGGAAATTTAAAAGATATAACCCTTAGAGCTATTGAAACACTCAATTTAGTAGATATTGTACTTGCAGAGGATACTAGACATACATTAAAATTATTAAACCATCTTAATATCTCTAAAAGACTTGTTAGTTATCATAAACATAATGAAGTAGATAAAATTTCACACGTTATAAATATGTTAGATGAGGGAAATAATATTGCTTTAGTTTCAGATGCTGGTATGCCAGTGATCTCAGATCCTGGAGAAAATTTAATAACTGTCCTTATAGAAAAAAAGTACAATGTAGTAGTAATACCAGGTGTTACAGCTGTTACAACCGCTATTGTTAAAAGTAAAATAGATAGTAGTAGATTTGCTTTCGAGGGTTTTTTATCTGTTAATAAAAAACAAAGAAAAACTAGGCTAAAGAGTTTAGTGGATGAAACAAGAACAATTATATTTTATGAGGCACCTCATAAGCTAATATATACTTTAAAGGATTTGTATGAATATCTAGGTAATAGAAATATATGTATTGCTCGTGAATTAACTAAAATACATGAAGAATACATTCATACTAATTTAAAAGAGGCTGTAGATAAGTTTGAATCTGAACCACTAAAAGGAGAAATAGTCTTAATAGTAGAAGGTAGGTCTGAGGTTGAATTAATAAATAGCGAATTAGAAAGTATTGCTAATATTTCTAATGTTCAGCTAGTTAAAGATTATATTTTAGCTGGTATTGATAAAAAGGAGGCTATAAAAAAAGTTGCAAAACTTAAAAACTTAAGTAAAAATGAAGTATACAAAGAATGTATAGATTTATAATAAGTTAAATAAAAATAATAATTAATAGGAAGGAAGTATAAAATTATGGGATCAATAAATAGAGGAAGTTTTAAGGTTAATAAGGTATCTACTAGGTCTTCAAACAATACTAAGGCATATAACAATTCTTTAGCTTCTAATAGCAATAAGAATAAATCTGGTTTTAGAGATAAACTTAAAAATTCTAGTAGCAACTTTAAAGTACAACAAAAGTCACAAACAGGTGATAAATAACTATGGAAAAAAAAGAACTAGACAGATTAAAAAAGATGATGGAATATGAAGAAGAGATTTATTTGCAAGGATATACTAATATATGTGGTATTGATGAAGCAGGTCGTGGGCCTCTATGTGGCCCTGTTGTTGCTGCTGCAGTTATATTGCCAAAAGATTTTTATATAGAAGGTGTGGATGATTCTAAAAAATTATCTGAGAAAAAAAGAGAAAAGCTTTATGAAGAAATAACTAAAAATGCTATATCATGGTCTGTTGGTATATCTGAAGTTGATGTTATAGAAGAAGTGAATATATTAAATGCTACGCGTCTTGCTATGAAGCAAGCTGTTGAATGTTTGAGTATTAAAGCAGAGTATGCGCTAGTTGATGCTGAAAAAAAAGTTCCAATCAATATACCATTCTTACCAATAATAAAAGGAGATAGTTTAAGTCAATCTATAGCTGCCGCTTCTATAATAGCTAAGGTTACAAGAGATAGAATGCTTGTAGAATTTGATAAAAATTATCCTGAATATGGATTTTTAAGTAATAAAGGATATGGTACAAAGTCTCACGTTGAAGCTATAAAAAAATATGGACTATGTGAAATACATAGACCAAGTTTTTGTAAGAAATTTGTTTAAATAAAAAATGCACATAAATAATATAATTTATATTATTTATAGCGCAAAAAGTCTAACTTATTTTCTAAGTTAGACTTCCTTTTTATAATTTGCTATGTATTTTGCTTATCGTTAGCATCTTTATTAATTTCGTTGTTTTTTATATCAGGACTTATCCTTTCATAAAAAATTTTAGCAGCTTGTTCTAGTGTAAGAGATTCAGTTGAATTACTCATAAAAACCTCCATCTAATATAATTTCGGACTAGAATTTGAAATAGTTACGAAAGACATTATACTACTTTATGTAAATAAAATCAATATAATTATTAAAGATAGTTGAAAAAAGTAGTTTTTTAATATATAATGTGTGTGAATATAAGGAAGTGTTAATATATGAGAATGTATGATATAATTGAAAAAAAGAGGGATAAAAAGGAATTATCAGAAGAAGAAATACAGTTTTTTATTAATGAATACAGTAATGATAAAATTCCTGACTACCAAGCCTCTGCTTTGCTTATGGCAATGTATTTAAATGGACTTACAAATAAAGAACTTGTTTTTCTTACTTTTGCTATGGCTAATTCTGCAAAAAAACTTGATTTAAGCAGGCTTAGAAAAAATGGAAATGTAATAGTTGATAAACATTCAACTGGTGGAGTTGGAGATAAAGTTACCCTTATAGTTTTACCTATAGTTGCATCACTAGGAGTTAGTGTTTGTAAAATGTCTGGTAAAGGATTAGGATACACTGGTGGTACAGCAGATAAGTTAGAATCTATAGTAGGCTACGATATAAATATACCACTAGATCAGGCTATTTCGCAAGTAGAAGAAATAGGAGTAAGTTTAATTAGCCAAAGTGGTGAAATTGCAATTGCGGATAAGAAATTATATGCGCTTAGAGATGTAACAGCCACAGTTTCATCGATACCTCTTATAGCATCATCAATTATGAGTAAAAAAATTGCTTCAGGAGTAGATAAAATCTTATTAGATGTTACAGTTGGAAGTGGCGCTTTCATGCAAAATATAGATAGTGCTCGTGAACTTGCAAAAACTATGGTAGAAATAGGGAAACTAGCAAATGTGGAAACTAAGGCTGTGATAACTTCTATGGAAGAACCCTTAGGAAAGAGTGTAGGAAATGCTCTTGAGATAAAAGAAGTTATATCATTTTTACTTTCTAATGAATCAACTTTAAACTCACCTGAAAATAGAGAGTTGAAGGAAGTTGTATTTGAGATTTCAGCACACATGATAAAAATGGCAGGTTTAGGAGATGATATTGAAGCAAATAAGCTTAAAATTATGGATTCAGTGACTAGCAAAAAAGCATATGATAAATTCATTGAATTAGTAAAAGCGCAAGGAGGACATATACATAATGTATATATGGACTGGATAAATATGAGTCTTGATATGCCAATTCTTAAAGATGAAGCTAGATATTTAAAAGAAATACATGCTGAAAGTGATGGATATATTATTTCTATTGATAGTAAAAAAATAGGGGAAGCATTGGTAGCACTTGGTGGTGGAAGACAAACTAAAGAAGATCAAATTGATTATTCAGTTGGTTTTGAATTTATAAGAAAAGTTGGTTCTAAGGTTAAAGCTGGGGATACCATATTAAATGTCATATATAACGATAAAGATAAGTTTAATGAGGCTTTTGAATATATAAACGAAGCAATATATATAGATAATGTAGCTGACACTTTAGGTATTGCACTTAGAAATAGACCGAATGTGTTAGATATAATAACGTAGAAAAGGTAGATAAATATGAGAATAATAGCAGGTAAATATAAAGGTAAAGTTTTAGTTAGTCCTAAGACAGAAAAGACAAGACCAACATTAGATAGAGTAAAGGAAGCCCTTTTTTCTATAATTGCGCCATACCTTGAAAATTCTAAGGTTTTAGACCTTTTTTCGGGTACAGGAAATCTTGGACTTGAATCCATAAGTAGAGGATCGTGTTTTGCTTGGTTAAATGATATAGAAAATTATAGTTTTTCTAATATTTTAAGCAATGTAAAGTTGACTAACAGCGAAAAGTATGTTAAAATAACAAAAAAAGACTATATTAGATGTTTAAGTCAAATTATAGAAGAAAATGTTAAATTCGATATAATATTTGTAGATCCGCCATACAACAGTAGTTTTGCTCGTAATACATTAGAATATATATCTAATAATAAAGGTAAAATACTAGATGAAAACGGTGTTATTATATATGAAACAGACAAGTATCTAATGAAAAATTCAAAACAAACAGAGTTTGAAGTTGATAACCTAGTGTGTTTTGATGAAAGAACATATGGTAGAGTATTGTTAAAATTATATAAATGGAGGTAATTTTATGGAAATATTTACTTTATTGGAAAATTTAGAAGAGTTATTAGATGTTGGTACAAAGGTTCCCTTTTCATCTAAAGTTATGGTTGATAGAGAACAACTACAAGAAATCTTGGAAGATATTCGTTTAAAACTTCCAGATGAATTAAAACAAGCAAAATGGGTTAAAGAAGAAAGACAACGTATTATAATGGATGCCCAAAAAGAGGCTGAAAGTATATTAAAAGAGGCAGAAAATAAAATTATTTCTATGGTGGACGAGCATACAATAACTAAACAAGCTTTAAACCAAAAAGAAGAAATAGTTGAAAATGCAAATAGAATATCAAGAGAAATTAGTATAGGCACACGTGACTATGCTGACGCTATTTTAGAAAAAGTAGAAGATATTTTAAAAGAAACTATGCAAGTAGTACATAATAACAGAAAAGAATTAAAATAAGTAGGATTAGTATGTATACTTCGGTATACATATTATTTGTTGTAAGAGGATTGTGAAAAACTATGGGGAGAAAAAGAAAAAATAAAAACACTAAAACTATTGGTACAGATTTTTTAGGTGGGATTTTTGTAGTACTTGGAATAATGCTTTTTGTATTTTTAACATTTAATAATATTGGTGTAATTGCTACAATAATAAACTCTATATTTAAGGGACTGTTTTCAAATGTAATATTTGTATTACCGCTAGTTTTTATATTTGTTGGTATATATTTAATTATAAGTGATAAATTAATAAAAGCAGTAAATGAAATAGGTAAAGGTATAATTCTTATGGTATTTTTATCTTCACTTGTGTATGCATTTACTGAGACTAACTTTGGAATATTTGATAATTTTGTAAGATTTACAGTAGATTCATATAACGGTGGCATACAAGGATTAAATATGTCTGGTGTTGTAGGTGCTATTATAGCTTCGCTTGTAGTAAAATTAATAGGAGTAATAGCTACTAGAATACTGTTTGTATTTATAACATTAGTTACTGTATTATACGTATTCAATATTTCATTTAAACAATTAATATATTTTATATATAATATTTTTGTATTTATAGCAAATTTCATATATGATGTATTTGTTACAATAACTGGTAAAAATGAAGAAAATGTTAAGTATAACACAAATTTTGATACCGAAAAAATGTCTAGATCTGATAGAAAAAAAGCTCTACTTGCTAAAATGGAATTAGATGAGAAAATGAAAGAAAAAGGCAGCAAAAATGTAGAGAAAAATCTAAAGGAAAACTTACTTGATCAAATAGAATTTGATTTTAATAAATTAGGTGGTAAACCTAGTGAGTCTGAACTTCGTGCTAAAGAACAAAGAGACGATTTCTTTAAACAGCAAAAAGAACAAAAAGAGGATAAAAGTGTAAAAGAAGTTTTGACACTTGATCATGCAAAACATGAAGAGGAACAAAATTATGTGTTTCCTCCAATTACACTTCTTAATGAAAATAAAAATGCTGATAATGGTGTAGATAAAAAAGCTATACAAAATACAGCTATAAAACTTCAAAAAACACTTTCAAGTTTTGGTGTTGATGCTAAAGTTACACATATAACTAAGGGTCCGACTGTAACAAGATATGAACTTACTCCAAATATAGGGGTAAAAGTAAGTAAGATAGTAAATTTATCAGATGATATTGCACTTAATCTTGCTGCTAAAAGTATAAGAATTGAAGCTCCAATACCTGGCAAAGCAGCGGTTGGAATTGAAGTTCCAAATCAAAGCGCTGAATCTGTATTTTTAAGAGAAGTAATAGAATCAGATGTGTTTAAAAAATCTGAATCAAAAGTTGCATTTTCACTTGGGAAAGATGCAGCTGGCGAAATTAAAATTGGAGATATTGCAAAAATGCCTCACGTCCTTATAGCTGGTTCTACTGGTTCAGGAAAGAGTGTATGTATAAATTCTCTTATAGTTTCTATGTTATATAAATCAAAACCTAGTGAGGTTAAACTTATACTAATAGATCCTAAAATGGTTGAACTATCAGGATATAACGGAATACCACATCTACTTATACCAGTAGTTACTGATCCAAAAAAAGCTGCAGGTGCGCTTAATTGGGCGGTACAAGAAATGGTAAATAGATATAACTTATTTGCTTCACATGGAGTAAAAGATATTAAAGGATACAACAAAGTAATTGAAAATGAAGTTGATGGAGCCAAACTTCCTCAAATAGTTATAATAATTGATGAGCTTGCTGATCTAATGATGGTTGCTCCAAATGATGTAGAAGATGCGATATGTCGTCTAGCACAGATGGCAAGAGCTGCAGGTATGCATTTAGTAGTTGCTACTCAAAGACCTTCTGTAGACGTTATTACTGGTATAATTAAAGCAAACATACCATCAAGAATTGCGTTTACAGTATCTTCTCAAGTTGACTCTAGAACAATTTTAGATATGGCTGGAGCAGAAAAGTTACTAGGTAAAGGTGATATGCTATATTTCCCAGTTGGAGAAAACAAACCTCTTAGAATTCAAGGTGCGTTTATATCTGAAAAAGAAATAGAAAGCATTGTTGAAAGCATTAAACAAAATTGTAAATCTACATACAATGATGATATAATTGAAAGTATTGAAAAATCTGCTTTAAAAGGTTCAAAATCATCAAACTGTGATAATGAAGATGAATCAGAAGATGCAGATGAGATTTTAAATCAAGCAATAGATATGGTAGTAGATATGGGTCAAGCTTCTGCTTCAATGTTACAAAGAAGATTTAAAATAGGTTATTCAAGAGCTGGAAGAATAATTGATCAAATGGAAGCAAGAGGTTTAATTTCAGGATACGATGGCAGTAAACCAAGACAAGTATTGATATCTAAAAGTGAATGGGAAGAATTGAAGTTTAGTCAAAATACATGTAATAGTGATAGTAATAATTAACAAAGAAAGGAAATAATAAAATGGCAATAAGACAAATAAGATTTGAAGGTGACGAAATATTAAAAAAGAAGTCCAAAGAAATAGATATAATTGATGAAAAAATAAAAGACTTGGCAAAAGATATGATTGAAACTATGTATAGTTTTGATGGTATTGGTCTTGCTGCCTGCCAAGTTGGTTTCTTAAAAAGAATGATAGTGTATGATATAGATTATACAAAGGATGAAGATTCTAAAAAAAATCCTATTATCCTTATAAATCCAAAAATAGTTAAGTCATCCAAAGAAATGATAACAGTTGAAGAAGGTTGTTTAAGCTTTCCAGATGTATTTGGAAATGTTGATAGGCACCAAAAAATAACTGTTGAAGCTTTAGGTATAAATGGAGAAAAATTAAAAATAACTGCAAAGGATATGGAAGCTGTAGTTATTCAACATGAATTAGATCATTTAGATGGTGTAGTATTTATAGATAAAGCATATGATATATATAAGTATGATCCTAAAGAAAAAGCTAGCCAAGATAAAAAATGTAAGACTGTTAAGAAAAATAGTAGTAAGAAAAAGAAAAAACGTGCTTAAGTAAAAGATTATAGGAGTAAGTATGGTAAAAAATAGAGAAAATCTAAGAATAGTTTTTATGGGAACACCTGAGTTTGCTAAATGCTCTCTTGAAGCATTAGTTAAGTCAGGCTTTACCATTGTGGGAGTTTTCACAAATCCTGATAAAGCAAGTGGTAGGGGTATGGCTGTAAAAATGTCACCTGTTAAAGAGTATGCAATTTCAAAAGATATACCAGTTTTTGAACCTGCTAAAGTAAGAAATAATACAGAAGTTATGGAAATACTTGAGAGATTAAAACCAGATTTAATATGTGTTACAGCATATGGAAAAATACTTCCAAAAGAAGTGCTATATTTTCCAAAGTATGGATCGATTAATGTTCATGGTTCATTACTTCCAAAATATAGAGGTGCTGCTCCAATACAATGGTCAATTATAAATGGTGAGAGTGTAACTGGTATTACTACTATGTATATGAACGAGGGAATGGATACAGGAGATATGTTGCTTAAAGAAGAAGTAGCCATTTTAGATAATGATAATTATGAGACTCTACATGATAAACTTAAAATAGTAGGTGCAGATTTACTCGTAAAGACAATTGATAAATTACTTGAAGGTACTCTTGAAAGAATTGTACAAGTAGATGATGAAGCAAATTATGCTCCGATGATCTCAAAAGAGATAACTAAAATTGATTTTACAAAATCAGCAAAAGATATATTTAATTTTGTAAGAGGGCTTAGTCCATATCCTGCAACTTTCTTTTTAGATGAGAATTTAAAAAGATATAAAGTATATGAAGTAAGTTATGATATAAATGTAGAAACTTTTAGAGATTTTGAAGTTGGTCAAATCTGCAATATTAGTAAAGATCATATGCAAATAAAATGTAGTAATGGAGTAATAAATGTAGTGGTTATACAACCGGAAAACTCTAAAAAAATGAATATAACTGAGTTTTTAAAATCAAGTAAATTTAAAGTAGGAGATAAATTAAAGTGATAAATATATCAGATTATACATTAAATGAATTAGAACAATACATAGAAAGTATTGGAGAAAAGAAATTTCATGCAAAGCAAATATTTAAATGGATACACAAAATAGGTATTGAATCTTTCGATGAAATGACTGATATATCAAAAAGTTTGCGTGAAAAACTTAAAGAACACACATATATACTAAAATTAAATATTTTAGAATGCCAAAAATCTAAAAAGGATGATACTATAAAATTTTTAATTGGTCTTAACGATGATACAGCAATTGAATCAGTATTTATGAAATATAACCATGGGAATACTATATGTGTGTCAACACAGGTAGGTTGTAAAATGGGTTGCAAGTTTTGTGCATCAACTAAGGCTGGATATGAAAGAAATTTAACAGCATCTGAAATAGAAGGTCAAATTTGGGCAGTTCAAAAATATACAGGTGAAAGAATTTCAAATGTGGTATATATGGGAATTGGTGAACCACTAGATAATTATGATAATGTAATAAAATCTATCAGAAATATAAATTCTCCTGAAGGATTAAATATTGGTGCAAGACATATAAGTGTATCTACCTGTGGAATAGTACCAAATATATATAAGCTTGCAGATGAAAATATACAGGCTACATTATCAATATCACTTCATGCTACAGATGATAAAACAAGAAAAGAGATAATGCCAGTTGCAAATAGATATAGCATAAAAGAGTTGTTAGAAGCTTGCAAATACTATATTTCAAAGACAGGTCGAAGAATAAGTTTTGAATATGCATTAATTGCAGGAGTAAATGATAATAGAGAGACGGCTATGAATCTAGCTAAACTTTTACGTGGTATGATAGCACATATAAACCTTATTCCTGTAAACGAAATAAAAAATGGTAGTTATAAAAAAAGTAATGAAAGCAATATAGAAAATTTTATGAATACTCTAAATTCATGTGGAATAGTCACAACTGTACGAAGAGAGCTTGGATCAGATATTGACGCAGCTTGTGGACAGTTAAGACAAAAGTATTTAAATAAAGATACTATTAAACAATAAATATATTAAACAACAATATGGACTAGAAAATATAAAAAATAATAAAATGTAATGTAAGACGTATACTAATTTATATTAGTAATGTTATTAAATTATAAATTGCAACAAAATAAATATTGACTGTAATAATTAAAGACAACATTTAAAATAATTGTTGAAATATGCAAAAGTAATGATATAATATTAATGGTTTGATTAAAAGTGAGGTGTATAGTTGATGAAATATGTTGCAGCGACAGATGTAGGAAAAAAACGTGAGAAAAATGAAGATTATTATTTAGTTAAAAAAATGGATGATAATAGTTACATTTACATAGTGGCAGATGGTCTTGGTGGATATTCTAGTGGTGAGGTTGCAAGTAAGCTTGCATGCGATCATATAATTCAATATTTTGAGAAAAAGTATCTGAAAAATAAGGATATTAATGTATGTGACGTATTAAAGCAAGCAGTAATAAGTGCTAACAACGAAATATACAAGCTTGAGAAAACTGACGATAAATATAAAGGCATGGGTACAACTGTAGTTATATTTTGTAGCATTAATTCTAAGCTTTACTATACATCTATTGGAGACAGTAGAATGTACAATATAACTGACGGTTTTTTAAAAATGGATCAAATAACAGAAGATGATACCTATGTTAACACACTTTTAAAAACTAATGTTATAAATGAAGAAGAGGCTTTAAATCATCCTCAAAAACATATGCTTACTAAAGCTTTGGGGGTTTTTAATAAAATAGATGTAGATGTTTATGAAGTCGATGAAAATATTAATGGATATTTGGTAATATGTACAGATGGTGTTACGAACATGTTAGAAGAGAAGGAAATATTAAATATATTTAAAAAAACAAAGTTTGAATTAATACCAGAAAAAATAATACAAAGTGCTAACGAAAAGGGCGGAGTAGACAATATGACATTAGTAGTTATAAAACTATAAAAAGGGGTGCTATTAAATTGGATCTTATAGGTAAAGTATTAGGTAATAGATATGAAATTATTGAACAAATTGGTATTGGTGGGATGGCAGTTGTATATAAAGCAAAATGTAATTTATTAAACCGTTTTGTTGCTGTTAAAGTATTAAAAAGTGAGTTTTCAAAAGATGAAACTTTCGTAAAAAGATTCAGAGCTGAAGCTCAATCAGCCGCAAGTCTTACTCATCCAAATATAGTTTCAGTATATGATGTAGGAAAAGAAGGCGAAATAAACTATATTGTTATGGAGCTTTTAGAAAGTAAGACTCTAAAAGATTATATAGATGAACATGGAGCATTAGACAATGAGACAGTTTTAAAAATATCTGCTCAAATTGCTTCAGCGCTTGAAGCTGCACATAAATCTCATATAATTCATAGAGATATTAAACCACATAATATTGTTTTAAATAAAAATATGGTTGCAAAAGTAACTGATTTTGGTATTGCTAAAGTAACAACTTCTGCTACTATAACTAATTTTGGAAGTACTATCGGTTCTGTACATTATTTCTCTCCTGAACATGCAAAAGGTGGATATACAGATGAAAAATCAGATATTTATTCTTTAGGTGTAGTAATGTATGAAATGGCTACAGGTAAACTTCCATTTGACGCGGATTCACCTGTTTCGGTTGCATTAAAACATATTCAAGAAGATCCTATTGAACCTATTAAAGTAAATCCAAATATATCTAAAACATTAAATGATATAATTATAAAAGCGATGGCAAAAAATACTGCAAATAGATATAAAAATTCTACCGAAATGTTAGATGATATATATTTTGCACTTAAAGATCCAAATAAGTTAATACTTAAATCTAATTCAAAAGTTGAAGCTGGTGCAACACAAGTTATACCAATTGTATCAATGAAAGAAGCAGAATTAAATAAAGTTCCAAATATAAGGATAAGAGCACAAAGAAGACCTCAATTTGAAGAAAGAAAAGCTTCTAAGACAAATGAAATAGTAGAAGAAAAAAACATTTTAAATGATGATAATGAAAAAGATATAGTAGAAGAAATAAATAATAAGAAAAAAAATAAAAGCATAACTATGATAATTATAATATTAGCTGCAGTAATTTTTATATCAATTGTTGTAATATATGGGTTTAAAATATATAAAAAAATAACGGGAGATAATGTTCAAGTACAAAGTATAATAGTACCTGATTTAGTAGGAAGAAAGTTCAGCGATGTGGTTGAAGAATACTTAAGACAAGGAATAGAAGTACTACAGGACAAACAAGAATATAATGCTACTCAACCAGAAGGATATGTAATATCTCAAAATATTGCAAAGGGAACTTCTACAACTGATAAGAAGATTTATGTTGTGGTTAGTAAAGGACAAAAAATAGTTACAGTACCTGATGTAACAGGTAAAGACTATAAGGTTGCAAAATATGAATTAGAGGAAACACTAGGATTTGTTACTGAACAAGAATTAGTTACAAGTGATAGTGTTGCAGAAGGGATAATAATATCTCAAGATCCTAAAAAAGATGAGCAAAAACCTTATGGTAGTACAATAAAATTAAAAGTAAGTCAAGGTGATGGTAAAGTTAAAGTTATAATGCCAAGTGTACTTGGAAAAACAGAAGCAGACGCTAAAAAAACTCTTACAGACCTTAAACTAAATGTAAATGTAAAATATGGCGAAGATAAGACAAAAAGCAATGCAACTGTAATAGCACAAAGCTATCCTCAAAATCAAGAGCTAAAAGAAGGTACATTGGTTGAAATAACTGTGAATAAACTAATTATTTCTAAAACAATTACACTTGATCTTACAGCTTTGAAAGCGAGTCTACAAAATAACACTACAGAAGAAACTGATGAAGGTACAATAAAAAATATTGTTGTGAAAGTAACTGCAAGTGTAGATTCAGGAGCAATTAATACTGTATATGAAAGAACACATAAATCTACTGATACTACTGCTACACTAACCATAAACGGATATAGTAAAGCAACTCTTGCAATTTATATTGATAATGTAAAAGTAAAAGATCAAATTATTGATTTTACTACTTAAATAAAGAGGTAAAGTGATTTGGAAAATATAGTAAATAAGGCTAGAATTACTGAGATAAAACTTAATAAATACATATTACATGATTTAGCAAATCCCGATAAGATATATGAAGGTATAATTAAAGGGACTTTGAAGAGTAAAGAAAAAAGTTTAAATGTTGGAGATATTGTATCTTTAAGGCAAATGTATGATACATGGCTAATTGATAGTGTTTTACCAAGAAAAAACAAGATAATAAGGCCACCTGTATCAAATATAGATCAGATGATACTAGTAATAGCACTAACAAATCCTAAACCAGACTATTTATTGTTAGATAAAGAATTAGCATTTTGTTTCAGTAAAAATATAAACCCTATAATTTGTGTAAATAAGATAGATCTTAAAGATCAGGATGAAAGTTATAGTAATGAACTTGAATATATAAAAAATACTTATGAAAAGTTAGGTGTTAAGGTTGTATATATAAGTGTTAAAAATAATGTAGGTATAAATGATTTAAATAATATACTTACAAATAATATAACTGCCCTTTGTGGTTCTTCGGGTGTTGGAAAATCTAGTATAACTAAATTTATACTTAAAAATCATGATATTCAAATAGGAGAACTTACAAGTAATAGTAAAAAAGGAAAACATACAACTAAACAAGTTAATTTATATTTAGTTGAGTATCTGGTAAATGCATATATACTAGATACTCCTGGATTTTCTGAGTATGACTTATATGATATAGAATATAAAGACTTAAAGCTATATTATCCTGAATTTCTAAAGGATAAATGTAAATATTTAGACTGTATGCATGTAAATGAATCTGAAAGTGAATGTACTATAAAAAAGCTTGTTAAGGAAAATAAGGTTGATATGCTTAGATATTATAGATATGTAGAAATATATTTAAAATTAAAAGAAAACTATGATAGAAAATATAAGTAAATAACCTATGAGGTAATGTATATGATAAAAAAACAGTATTCTATTTGTGTTTCAATTCTAAAATGTCAAAATGTTTGTGAATTAACAACTAATTTAATTAGAATTCAAGATACTTATAAAGATAATGTTAGCAAAAAATATGTACAAGAATTATTAAAACTTTGTATTCATTTTGATGTGATGGATGCAAAGTTTGTAAGTAGTTCAGGTGTTGATATAGAAAATATAAAAACATCAAAAGATTTTGGTATGTATGCTGATACACATTTAATGGTTAAAGAGCCTATAGAGGATGGTTATATTGCAAAAGCAATTGAATATGGTAGTGATGATATAACAATACATTATGAAATAGATAAATTTGAAAGTATATTAGATTATTTAAATGATTTAAAAGCAAAATTAGCTAAAGAAGGGCGAGTATTAAATATTGGTGTATCTATTAAACCAGATACTGACGTTAGTAAACTACTTAACTATAAAGATAAATTTTCAAAAATTCTCATTATGTCAGTTGAACCAGGTTATGGAGGACAAGCATATATAGAAGATACAATATATAAGATTAGAGAAGCAAAAAAGTTATTCACAGATAAATCTATACAAGTAGATGGTGGGATAAATGATACTAATTTTATACAAAATTTAGAAGCTGGAATAGATAGTTTTGTAATTGGTAGTTACATTACAGATTATGAAAATTTAAATGATTTGTACAATAAAATTACTAAGCTAAACATTCTTAATGATATATGGACTAACGAAAAAAGCAGAAATATTGAATTTGATAAGAAGTTACTTCAAGTAGTACCAGGAGGATATGGGGAAAAAGATAAACTTATTGGAATAAATGTACCTTCTGTGAGGACTATTGCAAACAAGTGGTCTAAGGCTATAAATCTAGATATATTAAACAATTTTATTTCTTCACCTTATCATGAGTGTAGACAATTTGCAATATTTTGTTTAGCTAACACAGTTATTAGTAAAATGTATAGTATAGATGAAATATATGAGTATTACAAGAAAAATATAGAATATATAAATAATTGGGATTTAACCGATGATTCAGCTCCAAATATATTAGGAAGATATTTATTTGAATGTTTAGAAAGAAATATTAAAATTAATATAGAAATTTCAAAATATTTAGATCATGATAATCTATGGGTAAAAAGAATAGGAATTGTTTCACAATTATTTTTAGTAAGAAAAAATATTTTGGATCTTCCACTTGACGTATGCAAAAAAATGCTATATGTTAAGGAAAATCTATTGCAGAAAGCAGTAGGTTGGGTTTTAAGAGAAATATATAAAAAAGATAATGAAATTATTATCCAATTTTTGAAGCATAATAATAGCAAGAAAAAAATACCTAGTATAATATTGTCTTACGCTTGTGAAAAGATGACAAAGGATCAAAAAGACTATATAAAAAATAATTAACATAGGAGGAGTTTATATGAAAAAGATAGCAATAATGACTGCAGGGGGAGACTGTGCAGGACTAAATAGTGTTATTAAATCAGTAGTTTTGTCTGCAAATAAAAAGGGAATAGAAGTAGTTGGAATTATAGATGGTTATATAGGATTTGTTGAAAAAAAATACAAAACATTAACTGAAAAAGATGTTGCTGACATTGAAACTATAGGTGGAACAATACTTGGATCTTCAAATAAAGAAAATCCATCATGCTACCCAGATAAAGAAGATAAAACTAAACATTATGACATGATAGATGAATCAATTAGCTCACTTAAAACTATTGGTGTAGAAGCAATGGTAATAGTTGGTGGGGATGGAACTTTAGATTCTGCAAAAGTTATTAATAGTCGTGGTATGAGAGTAATAGGCATACCAAAGACAATAGATAATGATATGATTGCAAGTGATCCAACAATAGGATTTGATACTGCAATATCTAATGTTGTTGATGCTATAAGTAAATTAAAATCAACTGCTTATTCTCATAGAAGGGTACTTGTAGTTGAAACTATGGGTAGAACTTCTGGATATTTAACTTTATATGGAGGATTTGCAGCAGGTGCAGATATCATATTACTTCCAGAAAAAGACTATAATCTTAAAAAAGTTTGTGATAGAGTAAAACAAATAATGGAAAACACAAAAAGATATGTAATAATAGCAGCTTCTGAAGCTTGTAAAGAAGTAGGTAAAGAAGAAGTAATTGCTAGAATTGTTGAAAATAGCTTTGAACAAAAAAGATATGGCGGTGTATCTGAAAGACTTGCAAGAGATATAGAATATATTACAGGGTATGAATCGAGATCAATAATACTTGGACACATTCAAAGAGGTGGATCTCCTTGTCCTAGTGATATAATACTTGGAGCAAGACTTGGAGATTATGCTTTTAGATTACTTCTAGAAGGTGAAAGTGGATATATAGTTGGCACTAATCAAAACGAACTTGTAAAAATCAAATTTCCAGAAGATAGAGTACCTAGACTACTTGATTTCAATAATAACGATTTGATAAAGACAGCAAAAAATATGGGGATATATTTTGGAGATTAAAGTAACTTAGTGTAAATATTTAACCGGGTTTACAAATTAGTAGACCTGGTTTTTATATATTTATATAAAACAATATAATTTGACAAATATGATATAATAAATAAAAATATCGGTTGCCTAAAAAAATTAATAGGGGGAATATTAGAATGAATAAAGAATTTTATACTAAAATTTTTAATAATTTTAAAAGTACTTCTGAAGAATGGGGTTGCGATTATGCTTCTTGTCTAAACCACGTTAAAAAAGATTTGCCTAATGTTTATGAAGTTTTTTGTAGAATATATGATACAAAGGATGAACGGGAAGTGTACAGGTGTAACCCTAAAATACATGAGTCACCTAATAATATTGGAGAACTAATATACAACATGTTTCCAAAAGAAAAATCTGTTTTTTATGATTATTTTACAATGCCACAAAAAAATAAATATAATAATCTTAAGATGTGTTCATGGAATAAAAAAATCTTAATGGAAAAATGTGATATTTTTATAGCTACATTATTTTTTACAGAAGATTTTGTCAAAAAATCAGCGCAATCAAACATCGTCAGAAGAATATCTGACAAAAAGATAATAATATATGGTGAACATGTTACGTTAAAGATATGTGTGTATGAAAAAGTTGCATACTATTCTATAAATATAAGAGGGGTAATTATGCTTACTTTTAAATTGTCATTGGCTTGTAATTATTCACAGAGGGTATAACTTTTGACTTTCTTATCAATATGTTTAAGCGGTATTTGCAGTTTCAGAAACTAGGATATTAATATAATATCCTAGTTTTTATTTTTTAATTAGACTTTTTTTGTTTAATTAATGCTAGATAAATATAAAAATATTTATATTAACAAATTAAGAACTTTTGTTTGACAAACACAAGTTTATATGATAAAATCATAAACGTAGAATTTTGGAGGTATTTGTATGAATGAATTGAATTTAAGTGGTCAAGAGCAGAGAGTTTTTGATTATATTAAAGAAAAGATTAGAGAATCGGGATATCCACCTTCTGTAAGAGAGGTTTGTGCTGCATTAGGTTTTAAATCAACTTCATCAGCGCATCAATATATATGGAAATTAGCAGAAAAAGGGCTTATTTCAAAAGCTGATTTAAAAACAAGAGCCATGAGAGTTGTTGGTGAAGAATCTACAATTACACTGCCTGTTGTGGGAAAAGTTGCTGCAGGTGAGCCAATACTAGCTCAAGAAAATATAGAAGACTATTTTTCTATTGGGGAGAGTTTCTTTAATAGAGAAGCTCTAAAAAATGATAATTTCATACTTAAAGTTCAAGGAGAAAGTATGATAGAAGCCGGTATTAATGATGGAGATTATATAATAGTATCAAAGCAAAATACAGCTAGAAATGGTGAAATCGTTGTAGCTATGATAGAAGGAGATGCTACGGTTAAGACATTTTATAAAGAAAAAGATTATGTAAGACTTCAACCAGAAAATAGCACAATGAAACCTATTATTGCGCGTAATCCAGAAATACTTGGTAAAGTGGTTGGACTATTTAGAAAAATTTAATTTGTACTACACACCTTTATATAATGCATTTCATAAAATGTATTATATGGAGGTGCTTTTTACGTGAGACTTGAAAATCTTAGAGTTGGACTTGGAATTACAGGATCATTTTGTAATTTCGATAAAATAGAGAATTTAATCAAAGAACTAAAAGCAGAGGGAGTTTCTACTATACTACCAATAGTATCAAATATAGTAAGAAACGAAAGTACAAGATTTTATGCCAAAGAAGATCTTTTAAAAATGTTAGAAGAAAGTACAGGAAATAAAGTTATAGATTCAATTGTAAAGGCAGAGCCTGTAGGACCTAAAAATTTGATAGATATCTTACTTATTTTCCCTTGCACGGGAAATACTAATGCAAAACTTACTGAAGGTATAACTGACACACCAGTACTTATGGTAGCAAAAAGCCATGTTAGAAACAATAAACCAGTTGTTATAGCTATTTCTACTAATGATGGTTTAGGTCAAAACTTCAAAAATATAGGTTCACTTATAAATGATAAAAATTACTACTTTGTGCCGTTCAGACAAGATGACCACATAAACAAACCTAAATCACTTGTATATGAATATTCATATATAATTGATACAATGGTTTGTGCTATGCAAGGTAAGCAATTGCAACCAATACTTGCTAAATAATAAAAACTCACACATATGTATTAACACATAGTGTGAGTTTTTTATTTAGCAGTGACACGCTTTAAGCATGTTTCTTACTACAAAACCTAGGAAGTATTTCTTGTCAAGAATATTATTTTTTTCTTCTTGCAAAAAATTATTATCAGGATTTAAATTGGATTTCTCAATAGCGGTAACATAATCAATACCACTGTATTTTAGAACAGGACTTTCTTCATTATTTGGTAGAAAAACAGATATTTCACAAACTCGATTTTTTTTGTACGAAAACTTAACTATACACCTTGCATTTTCAATTATAGTACTGTTTTTTGTTTGATTTTCAGTAATAAAGTTCAACACGAAATTTTTTCCTACGATTACTTCATTAATCCTATTCTTTAGTATACTCATAATTATGAATCCTCCAAATGTAATTTATAGTTAATATAATTTTAACATATTTTTATTATGTAATCAATAAATTTGTAGAAATTTGCAAAAAAATCACAAACTTTTTTAAAACCTCTTTATTTTTTCCAAATTTTATGATATAATCCAGATATTGAATAATTGAAAGGAGAATTTTATGAACGTAGGTCTAGTAACACTTGGTTGTACAAAAAACCAAGTAGATAGTGAAATGATACTAGGTCTATTCAAATCAAAAGGTTTTAATATTGTAAACGACCCAAAACAAGCAGAAATTTTAATTGTAAATACTTGTGGATTTATCGAATCTGCAAAAAAAGAGGCTATTGATACTATACTAGAAATGGCGGAATATAAGACTAAGGCTATGTGTAAATATTTAATTGTGACGGGTTGCCTAGCAAAAAGATATAAACCACAAATACTAGAAACAATGCCTGAAGTTGATCTTTGTATAGGTGTGGATGAGTATTACAAAATAGATGAAATTTTATCAGAGTTTTTAAATCAAAATTTTTTAAATCATAAACTAGATTTTACTAAAAGAATAGTATCTTCAAATTTTCCAACTTGCTACATTCGTATATCAGATGGCTGTGATAACAGGTGTTCTTATTGCGCAATTCCAAATATACGAGGAAGATTTAAAAGTCGAGAAATGGAAGATATTATAGCAGAAGTAGAAGATTTGGCTTCTCAAGGAATGCAAGAATTTTGTATAATATCACAAGACACTTCAAGATATGGTTATGATATATATGGTGAATTTAAACTTGCAGAACTTTTACAGAAACTTTCAAAAATTGAAAATGTTAAATGGATTAGAATATTATATATGTATTTGAACGAAATAACAGATGAATTAATTTATGAAATAAAAAATAATGATAAAATATGTAAATATTTTGATATACCAATACAACATGCTTCAAATAAAATATTAAAACTTATGAATAGACGTGATACAAAGGAAAAAATATATGAGATGGTAGAAAAAATAAGAAGTATTATACCTGATGCAATACTTAGAACCACTGTTATAGTTGGTTTTCCAGGTGAAACAGATGATGATTTTAATGAACTTAAACAAGCTGTGATTGACTTAAAATTTAATAAACTAGGAGCATTTTCTTATTCAAAAGAAGAAGATACTCCAGCATATTCTATGAAAAATCAAGTTCTAAGTAATATAAAAGAAAAAAGATTTGAAGAGATAGTTGGTATCCAAAAAAATATATCACTTAAAAATAACAAAAGCTTTATAGGAAAAACATATGAGGTAATAATAGAATCTATATCTGAAGACGAACAATATTTTATATGTAGATCATATATGGATTCACCAGATGTAGATGGCAGAATTTATTTAAAAATAGATGAAAATACAAGTCAAAATGTAATAGTAGGTGAGTTTTCAAAGGTTCAAATAATAGATTATAGTGAATACGATTTATTTGGTAAGTTAATTATATAATTGAATATAAAAAGGAGATGTTATATATGTACTCAAGAGATATTTTAAAAAAATCAACCCTCACAGAATTAAGAGATATTGCAGAAGAATTAAAATTGGATGGATATCAGAGATTAAAAAAAGATTACTTAGTCGAGGAAATTATAAAAAAACTAGAAGGAACTAATAGTTTAGAGGATAAGGTAGATATTCAAATTGAAAATCCCGAAACTGATTATATAGCTTCTGGAATTTTAGAAGTAATGCCAGATGGGTATGGGTTTTTAAGAAGTGAAAATTATTTACCTGGAAGTAAAGATATCTACGTGTCACAAGTTCAGATTAGAAGATTTAGGCTTGCTACAGGTGATAAATTAAAAGGTATTGCCAGATTTACTACTGATCCTCAAAATAAGTTTCCATCAATGATATATATTGATACTATAAATGATGATAGACTTGAAATAGCATTAAGAAGAAGAGATTTTGATTCGCTAATACCAATATATCCTACTGAAAGATTAGTTATGGAGGCTAATCCTAAAGAATATGCAACAAGATTAATAGATATACTTGCACCAATTGGAAAAGGACAGCGTGGTCTTATAGTAGCACAACCTAAGGCGGGAAAAACTACTATGCTAAAACAAATAGCAAATAGTATATTAAAAAACAATCCAGAGGCAATTTTAATGGTACTACTTATAGATGAAAGACCTGAAGAGGTTACGGATATAGAGCGTTCTATTGATGCAGAAGTTATTCATTCAACTTTTGATGAATCACCAGAAAATCATATTAAAGTAGCAAAAATGGTACTTGAAAGAGCAAAAAGATTAGTTGAACATAATAAGGATGTTGTAATACTTTTAGATAGTTTAACTAGGCTTACTAGAGCTAATAACTTAGAAATAGAACCAAGTGGAAGAACTCTATCTGGAGGTCTTGATCCTGCATGTTTACATTTTCCAAAGAAATTTTTTGGTGCTGCTAGAAATATAGAAAATGGAGGAAGTCTTACAATACTTGCAACAGCACTTACTGATACAGGTAGTCGTATGGATGATATAATTTTTGAAGAGTTTAAAGGTACTGGTAATATGGAATTACATCTAGATAGAAAACTTAGTGAAAAAAGAATATTTCCTTCTATTGATATATATAAATCTGGTACAAGAAGAGAAGACCTGTTATTAACTAGTGAGGAACTTGAATGCAGTACATATATAAGAAGAATTATGTCAAATCAAAATTCTAATCTAAGTAATATGGAAATAATTGAGAAAATTATAAATATAATCACTAAGACTAAAACAAACCAAGAATTTGTTAAAGTTTTTATAGAAAATATTAAGAAAAAGTAGAAAAAAATATTAATTAGTGATACAATATATTCCGTACTGGAGGAATAAATATATGAACAAAACTAATGAAAACAGTGTTGTAGTAACATTTGAGGATTCAAGAAAAGTAAAAGTACCATACAAGACTAAGGTAATAGATGTATTAAAATTAGTAGAAAATGATTTAAGTGATATTTTAGCAGTAAAAATAAATAATGAAGTTAGATCATATGATTATGAAATTGTTATGGATTCAACATGTGATTTTGTGGAACTTTCAAATGAAGATGGATATAGAATATATTCTAGAACCTTAAAAATGATACTATATATGGCGTTAACCAAGCTATTTTCAAGTGCTAAGGTAGAATTTATAGCAACTATTGCAAGAGATCAATATTTTGTTGTAAAAAACATCACTTTAACAAATGAAAAGATAGCTAAAATTAAATCAAAAATGGAAGAAATTATTTCTTGTAATTTACCAATTTTAAGAAAAATGATATCTTATGAAGAAGCAGAAGTTTTATATAAAGCATCTGGTGATGAAGTAAAGCTTGAAAATATGAGTAACAAATTAAAGTCATATATAACAATGTATTTTTGTGACGGAATGTACAATTCTTTTTATGGAGCACTAGCGCCTTATACTGGATATGTTAAAAAATTTGATTTACTACCATATAAAAATGGAGCAATACTTGTAATACCTGATAAAAGTATGAATCTTGTTGAACATGCAAATGAAGTAAAAGAAAATAGACTTTATGAATCATTTATAGAGTTTAACAAACTTAACGAAAAATTAGGTATTGATAATGTAGCAAAATTAAATGAAAAGGTTTTAAAAAATAAAGATGTTGAAATAATACAGATGTCAGAGGCTATACATCAAAGACAACTTGTTGAGCTTGTTCTTGATATAGAAAAAAAGCAAAATGTTAAAATGATACTTATTGCTGGACCTTCATCATCTGGAAAAACTACATTTGCTCAAAAATTAGGTGTACAACTTAGTCTTACAGGATTTAACCCAATTACAATTTCAATGGATAACTACTTTAAAGAAAGAAAAGATACACCTATTGGACCAGATGGAAAATATGATTTTGAAAGAGTTGACGCTCTTGATGTTGACTTATTTAATAACCAAATGAAGGATTTAATATTAGGTAAAACAGTAGAGCTTCCTAAATTTGATTTTGTCCAAGGTAAAAAAGTATTTAACGGACGCACATTAAAACTAAAAGAAAGAGATATCCTTATAATTGAGGGAATACATGCATTAAATCCAATACTTACTGAGTTTACAGATAATAACCAAAAGTATAAGATATATATATCCCCTATAGCAACTTTAAATATAGATGGGTATACTAAAATATCTTCAACTGACACTAGAATATTAAGAAGAATGGTTAGAGATTATACAACTCGTGGTCATAGTGTAGAAAAAACATTTGACTTATGGCCAAATGTAAAAAAAGGTGAAGAAAAATATATATTCCCATTTGTAAATGAAGTAGATTATATATATAATTCAAGTCTTGTTTACGAACCTTGTGTAATAAAGAACTATGCACAACCACTTTTACTTCAAGTAAAAAGAACCAGTGTATATTACTCCGAATCAAGAAGATTATATGAGTTTTTAAATAACTTCTTAGCTATAGGCACTGAAAATATACCAATTGATTCTTTAATGCGTGAATTTATTGGAAGCGGATGTTTTGATAGATAAAGGGTAAAAGAGCCAAGATATGGCTCTTTTATTCGATTTACCACATTTATATAAGGTTTGTACTTGATATTGAGACTTTTATATAGTAAAATATGTTATAAGGAGAGTACTTATCATGGCTGAATTAAGCGAATTAAAAAATATAGGTAAAAATACTGAGAGTTTACTTATAAAAGCAGGAATAGATGAGCCAGAAAAACTTGTTAATTTAGGTAGCAAACAAGATTTTTTGCTAATGAAAGAATATGATAATGGCTTATGTATAAATATGTTATATGCTCTTCAAAGTACAATAGATACTGTAAAGGATTACGAATTATCTGAAAGTACTAAAAATAAACTAAAAGAATTCTATAATTCTATAAAATAAAGGAAAATATTATGTTTATAAAAAATGATAATGAGTTTGTATGTATAAATTGTTCAAAACCTGTAGATAAATTAAGATATACTTCTAGAGATCACTGTAACTTTTGTTTACATTCAATACACGTTGATATTGAGCCAGGTGACAGAAAAAATGAATGTATGGGATTGCTTATACCAGTTAATGTTGAAGTAAATTCTAAAAAAGGTGAAGTCATAATATATAAGTGTATGAAGTGTGGTAAAATGGTAAGAAATATAGTGGCCAAAGATGATGATAGAACTAATATATATAGCATAGTAGAAAAATACGCTAAAAATGGAGGGGATTTAAATGGAAGAAATTAAACAAAAAATAGCTGAATGTATAGTTAAAGCCTTAACTGAAAAATTAGAATCAGGACAAACTAATGTGACTATTGAAGAATTAAGGGACTGTTTGGAGATACCTAAAGATCCATGCAATGGAGATTATGCATTTCCATGTTTTAAGCTTGCAAAGGTTCTAAAAGATTCTCCAGCAAACATAGCTTGTAAAATAAGTAGTAGTATAGAGACAACTGAAGAAATTTGTAAAATAGAACCAGTGAGTGGATACCTTAATTTTTTTGTAAGTTCAGAAAATATTTCTGAAACAGTTATGAATAAAATATTGAGTGAAAAAGAAAGTTATGGCTCTTCAGATGAGGGAAGTGGAAAAAATGTAGTAGTTGATTACTCATCTCCAAATATAGCAAAACCATTTCACTTAGGACATTTAAGAACAACTATAATTGGCCACGCAATTTCTAATTTATATAAAGAATTAGGATATAATTTAACTAAAATCAACTATCTAGGCGACTGGGGAAGACAATTTGGCCTACTTATAGAGGGATATAATAGGTTTAAAGATGAATATGACATTGAAAAAGATGCCCTTCACATATTATCTGATATTTATGTGAGAATTAATAAACTTGCTAAAGAAGATGAAAGTATTATGGATAAAGCTAGAGAAAACTTCAAAAAATTAGAAGATGGAGATAAAGATTATTTAGCATTATGGCAATATTTTAGAGATATTAGTTTAAAAGAGTACAACAGAATATATGAAATTTTAGGATGTGAATTTGATTCATATAATGGAGAAGCTTTTTACAATGATAAGATGGATGAAGTAATAGATATCTTAGATAAAAAAGGTGTATTAGTAGAAAGTGAAGGAGCTAAAGTTGTAAAACTTGGTGAAAACGAACCACCTTGCATTATTGTAAAATCTAATGGATCAACTATCTATGCAACAAGGGATTTAGCTGCAGTGTTATATAGAGCAAGAACATATGATTTTTATAAAGCTATATATGTTACTTCATATGAGCAAATACATCACTTTAAACAGATATTTGAAGTATCAAAAAATCTTGTTGATAAGAAATATTCAGATGGGCTTATACATGTTCCATATGGAATGGTAAGACTTAAAACAGGTAAAATGTCTACTCGTGAGGGTACTGTTATATATTTACAAGATTTAATAAGTGATTCTATTATGAAGGCTGAAAGGATAATTGAAGAAAAAAATCCTAATATAGAAAATAGAGCACTTATAGCAAAACAAGTAGGAGTTGGCGCTATAATCTTTAATGATCTAAAACATAATAAAATAAAAGATATAGTATTTGATTTAGATGAAGTATTAAGGTTTGATGGTGAGACTGGACCATATGTACAATACACATATGTAAGAACTCAAAGTATACTAAAAAAAGCAGGATTTAATATAGATGAAATTAATATAAATGATATTAACTTAAAACTTCTATATGAAGCCAGTGAAATAGACCTTATAAAAGAATTATCAAATTTTGAAGAAATTATTAAAAAAGCAGCTGAAAGCTATGAACCATCAGTGCTTACAAGATATATAATTGAAGTAGCTTCACTTTTTTCAAAATTCTATAACGATTATCCAGTTATAACTGAAAATGTAGAATTAAAACAAGCAAGATGTGCTCTTGTTTATGCAACAGGATTAGTTATAAAAAAAGGACTTTCAATTTTAGGAATTGAATGCCCAGAAAAAATGTAATTATATATTTAAAATATATGGATAAACATAAGTAATTATATAATATACTGATATACAGTTTAATATAAAAAGAACTGGTATTAATATTATAAATTTCTTATGTTTTGTTTTATGTCTAAATACTTGCATGCCAATATATATGCCAAGAGACCCTAGTATAAGAGAGATTGTAAACAAAGTTTTTTCACTGATTCTACGATAATGTCTGATAGCCATATATTTATCAATAGCCATAGCTAAAAAGGCCAAAATATTTATTAAAGTACAATATATTATTAGATAGTTGTATAAATTCAATTTAATCACCGTGTATATTATATCATGAAAATAAATAAATAATAGATATTTCTGTGAATATTTTACATAAAATTTGACAAGTGTGATATAATTATACTAATCATAAATATTTAAAATTTTTGCTAACTATGCAAGGAGGTAAATAATAGTGCATTTGAATTCTAAAGAAATCGAACTTATTTTTTCTGAAGAAAATGATTGGATCAGTGAAAGAAAGAAAGATATTATTCAAGAATGTTTTCCGGATTTAATCGATAATCCTAAATTATTGCAAGTAATAAAAGATGAAAAAACCGATAGGAGGATACTTACAGTATTAAATGCTTTTCATGCCTTAATAATGAAATATATTTTTTCTGGAAAAAATCTTTGGGAAGCATTAAGATGTATGAATAAAGAATTTAATTTATCTGAAGAAAGATATGAGAGAATAATTCATGAACTTCAAGAATTAATCGAATGCCTAAGTTGTAATAATTTAAGTCATGATTGCATCAATGCAATTAATTTATCACAGTATAAAGAAGTTTTACTTGATATTGGAAAACAATATTTGGATTGTAATAATAATAATCGAAAAAACTCTAAAGTTTTATGTCGCTTAAGCAATTTGAAAAAAATAATTAATCAATATAAAAAAGGAAAGCTTACTACAAAGGTTGCTCCAGAAGAATTTATTAAAAATGAAATTAATAACCATATAATATTCTATAAATCATTTCTATGCAATATAGAAAAATATGGTAGAGAAAATATAATAATTTCTTTGCTGAGATATGACTTAAAAACTTTTGAATTTAAAAAAGCAAATTTTATATCTAGGATTGATTTCGCTTTGAGACAAAAAAACAAAACAGCTATTTAGCTGTTTTGTTTTTTATTCAAGTTATATCTTTTTTACAAACTTTGTTAGGATTTCTTGACTTATTTAAACTTGTAGTATATAATATATAAGTAACTTAATAAGTAAAAAATATATTTTCATATATTTACATATATGTAGGCTTTAAGGGGGGAATTAAAATGGCACAACCAAAAAGAAGATGGTCGAAAGAAAGAACACATTTAAAACGTTCTACATGGAAATTAGAAGAAAAAACATTATCAACTTGCTCAAATTGTGGAGAAGCAATACTTTCTCACAAAGCTTGCCCAAGTTGTGGATATTACAACAAAAAACAAGCAGTTGTAGTAAAACAAGAAGAAACTAAATAGTTAAGATACTCCGCAAAATATATTGTGGAGTTTTATTTATGTATAGGGTGATATAATTGGATTTGAATTTAAAAATCTTGTATGAAGATAATCATATAATAGTGGTAGTTAAACCATGTAAAATACCAACGCAAGCTGATAAAACCGGAGATATGGACATGCTTAGTATTGTAAAAGAATATTTAAAAGTAAAGTATAACAAACCCGGGAATGTATATTTAGGGTTGGTTCATAGGCTTGATAGAATGGTTGGGGGAGTTATGGTATTTGCCAAAACTTCTAAGGCAGCCAGTAGATTATCTGAATATATACGCGAAAAAAACTTTAAGAAAAAATACTATGCTATATTAAATGGCAAACTTAATAATACATCAACTGAAAGATTAGAAAATTATCTGGTAAAAAACGAAAAATCAAATATGAGTAGAGTTACTACTTCAAAAGATAAAAATGGTAAACTTGCTGTATTAGAGTATAGGATTTTAAAGAATTTTAAATATTTAGATAAAGAGTATACTTTGGTTGATGTCGATTTATTTACAGGTAGACATCATCAAATAAGGGTTCAGTTTTCGAATATTGGACATCCTCTTTATGGCGACGTAAAGTATGGTGAAAATATAAATAAAGTGGGTAAGAATATAGGGCTTTGGGCATATTATTTATCTTTCTTTCATCCTACTAAAGATGAATATTTAGAATTTAACTTTAAACCAATTGAGTGTAAGGATATAGAAAATACTGAATTATATAAATTAGATAAAATTTGGGAAGTGATAGATTAATGGATTTTGATAGTATTAGAATTAGATTGAATGAGTTAGTAGAGAACATATCAAAATTAAAAGAAGCATTAAATATAGAAGGTAAAAAACAAAAAATATCAGAACTTGAGAAAAAAACTTTAGAAGATGGTTTTTGGGATGATAACAAGAATTCTTCTGCTGTTTTACAAGAAATTAAAAATTTAAATGCAGTAGTTGAAAAAATTAGCTTGGCTGACAAGAAGTATAATGAAATATGTGAATATGCTCAAATGGCAGAAGAATTAAATGATTTTGATAGCTATAAAGAAGCAGTTAACATTTTAAATGATTTGGAAAAAGAAATACAAGGTTTGAAAATACAGACACTTTTTTCAGATGAATTTGATGCAAATAATGCAATAGTTACAATACATCCTGGAGCTGGAGGGACAGAGTCTCAGGATTGGGCACTTATGCTATATAGAATGTATACTAAATGGGCAAGCTTAAGATCTGATTTTGAAATTGAGATATTAGACATGCAAGATGCAGATGACGCTGGTATAAAAAGTGTATCGTTTATAGTAAAAGGAATGTATGCATATGGTCATTTAAAAGGAGAAAAAGGAGTACATAGATTAGTTAGAATATCACCTTTTGATGCAAATAGTAGACGCCATACTTCTTTTGCGGCAGTAGACATTATGCCTGAATTACAAGATGATATAAAGGTGGATATAAGATCTGAGGATTTAGAAGTTGATACATATAGAGCAAGTGGAGCAGGAGGTCAGCATGTAAATAAAACTGAATCTGCAATAAGAATAAAACATGTGCCTACAGGAATTGTTGTAGCATGTCAAACTGAAAGATCACAAATTCAAAATAGAGAAAATGCTATGAAAATGCTAAAATCAAAGATTTATCAATATGAAAAACAAAAGCAAGAAATTAAAATTAAAGGTATAAAGGGTGATATTAGTGATAATGCTTGGGGCAACCAAATAAGATCATATGTATTTTGTCCATATACTTTAGCAAAAGATCATAGAACTAATTTTGAAATTGGTAATATTCAAGCGGTAATGGATGGCAAAATAGATGAGTTTATGTACGAATACTTGAAGTATATTAAAAATAATGATATAATTTAACTTGTAAAAAAATTTAATGGAGGTGTACTAATGTCTACCTGTTATATTGTTAGCGATGTTGATGATACATTTTTTGAAGATTTTGCTGAATATGATAAAGGTATAATCAGACATATATTTGGTAAAAATCGCCTAGTATTATTTACTGATAAATTGCTCCAAATTGTTAAATCTTTTGATATATTACCAAATAAGTATAATTTTTTTGAGATTAGAATGAAATTATACTGCTATATTACGAATAATGATTTAAAAAAAGCTATAAATGAATATAGTGAGTACTATAAAGCTTTTTTTAAGTTACGGATAAAAAATAGACTTAGTGAATATGTAGAGTTGTTAAATAAAAAAGGATATGATATAAAATTTACATCTAATAATCCTTGGGCGTCTGAAGTTATTTCCGAGAATTTGGGTAAAGAATGTATTAGTCCAAAAAATTTTAATAAACTATTTGAATTCAGGGACAGTATATCATGGGTATTTGGGAATACATATTCTGATATAAGAGTTGCAAAAAAACTAAAATGTAGTTCAGTATGTATAAGTAAAAGTATATTTGCTAGATTTTTTGGTGCAACGTGCACATCTAGTAATTTTAAAAACGCTATCTATTTTATACCAAAAAGTGATCAATAACACCCAAATGGGTGTTATTTTTCATATTTAAAGAACACATGAATATATATTACTAGGTGATTTTTATGTTTAAAACTCTAAAAAACTTGTATTTTGATGCAAAAAATATAGTGGAAAAAGATCCTGCTGCTACTAATATATTTACAGTAGTTCTGCTATATCCTGGATTTCATGCAATATTATATCATAGAATTTCTCACTTTTTTTATAAATATAGACTTTTTTTCTTTGCAAGATTATTATCTCAGACTGCAAGATTTTTTACTGGTATAGAAATCCATCCTGGAGCTCAAATTGGAAATAGATTATTTATAGATCACGGAATGGGAGTAGTTATTGGAGAAACAAGTGAGATAGGAGATAATTGTACCATATATCATCAAGTTACATTAGGTGGAACAGGCAAAGATGTGGGCAAGAGACATCCTACTGTAAAAAATAATGTTATAATTGGTGCTGGGAGTAAACTATTAGGACCAATAGTAATAGAGAATAACGTAAAAATAGGAGCTAATGCAGTCGTTCTAAAAGATGCAGATTGTAATTGTACAGTTGTTGGTATTCCAGGTAAAATGGTGCAAAAAATAGCAGATATAACTCCTATAAATGAAGAGTAATATCTACCATTATATATAACTTAAAATTAATCAATTTGGTTAGAAATTTGTTTTAAGCAATTTTTACAAATATTCTTTCCTTTGAAAGATAGGACATCTTCCGCTTCTCCGCAAAAAATGCAAGCAGGGAAATATTTTTTTAATATTACAGAGTTGCCATCTACATAAATTTCTAATGAATCTTTAATATTAATATCTAAATTTTTTCTTAATTCCATTGGTAAAACAATTCTTCCAAGTTCGTCTACTTTTCTAACAATTCCAGTCGACTTCATAAAAAAACCTCCTTATATGACACACAAATAATATATCATAAAAGAAGATAAAATTCAACATTTTTTGCAAATTTTAGAAAAAAACTTGAAAAATATCGAAATATGTCGAAACTAATGGTGATAGGTTTCGTTATTGTTTATTTTAAAGCATCTAAATATTTGTTCAAGTAGGAATATTCTAATAAGTTGATGGGGGAATGTAAGACTAGAAAAAGAAATTTTCTCATCACACTTATTAAGTAAATTTTGAGTTAAGCCTAAACTTCCACCTATTATAAAAATGATTGTAGAAGATTCATTCAATGCTATATTTTGAAGCTTTGAAGCTAATTTTTCAGAAGAGTAGGAGTGACCATTTAAATCCAGTGCAATAACTTTACATCTATTAAATTTATCAATTTTTTGAATAATTTTATTGCACTCAATTTCTTTTATTTTATCAGCTTCAGCCTGTGACATATTATTCAAATTTAGCTTTTCATCTTCAATTTCTATAATTTCAAGCTTACAGTATTTAGAAAGTCTTTTCACAAATTCAGCTTCTGCTTTTTTATAAAAATCTTCCTTAAGGTATCCCACGCATATTATCTTTATATTTAACATATTTCATATGCCTCACTAGATAAAGTTTTACTAGCAAAATTTATATTTACATCTAAATAGTTTAAATCATTTTGTTTAAATGTATTTTCAAGTGTTTGCTTAGCAAAATACTGACTATTATTATTTTCGCTCATATGTGAAAGTAAAAAATTATTTTTGTTATTTTCTTTTACAAGTGAAAGTATGGTGTTTGCAGTCTCATCATTTGATAAATGTCCAAAACTACTTTTTATTCTTTGCTTTAAAGGATAAGGGTATTTACCATATTCTAACATCATTAGATCATAGTTTGATTCTATTACTAGAAAATCAGATGCCTTCATGTATTCAAAAACTTCTTCACTAACATGTCCAAGATCTGTTGCAAATGTTAGAACTTTATTATTCTCACATATGCTATATCCGCAAGGTTCAGCAGCATCATGTGAAGTTCTAAACGCTGTAATTTCAGCCTTATTTACTTCAAAAGATTTATTATATGATATACTATGTATCTCTGGGCTTGTACCATTACTTAAAAGAAAATCTTTTAAGTAATTTGCGGTTTTTTCACATGTATATATAGGTATATTGTTTTTTTTACATAGAATAGGGAGTGCCTTAATATGATCTATATGTTCATGAGTTATAAGTATAGCTGAAATGTCATTTATAGACTTATATATGCTTTTAAGTCCATCACACACAGCCTTATATGATACACCACAATCAATTAATATATTTGAATTTTCAAGTTCTAGACAAAATAGGTTACCTGAACTAGAACTATATAAAGGATATATTTTCATTATCTATCACACTACTTTTGACTATTATCAGGTACAAATTCAATTTTAGCACCTAAAGCCGTAAATTTATCTACTATATTTTCGTAACCCCTTAAAATATGTTGTATTTCGTAAACTTCAGTTGTACCATCAGCGATTAGACCAGCGATTATCATAGAAGCACCTGCTCTTAAATCGTGACATTTAACAGGTGAACCATAAAGTGATTTAACACCTTTTATAATAGCAGTAGAAGCATGTGCTGATATATCTGCTCCCATTTTAGCAAGTTCATCTGTATACTGAAATCTAGATTCCCAAATATTTTCAATTATAACACTAGTACCATTTGCAATAGTAGCAAGGGTGGATATTTGAGGTTGCATATCTGTAGGAAAACCTGGATAAGGCATTGTTTTTACATTAATAGGATTTGGAACACTATCCATTTTTACGCGTATGCTTGTTTCGAATTCTTCAACAATGGCACCAGCTTCAACTAATTTAGCAGTTATTGGTTCCATATGCTTTGGTATACAATTGTTAATAGTTATATCACCTTTAGTAGCTGTTGCTGCAACCATAAAAGTACCCGCTTCAATTTGATCAGGAATTACAGAATAACTAGAAACTTGTTTTAAACTATTTACACCTGTTATTTTTATAATATCTGTACCAGCACCTTTTATTTTAGCACCGGCAGAATTTAAAAAGTTTGCAACGTCAACAATATGTGGTTCTTTTGCAGGATTTTCAATTGTAGTAACTCCATCACTTAAAGTTGCAGCAAGTATAGCATTAATTGTAGCGCCAACACTTACTACATCGAAGAATATAGAAGTTCCTTTTAATGTAGTTGTCCTTTTAGCATATACGTTTCCACGTAAAACTTCAACACTCGCACCTAATTTTTCAAATGCTTTTATATGTTGATCTATAGGTCTAGCACCTAAATTACAGCCACCTGGTAAGCTAATTTGAACATCATTGAATTTACCTATTAAAGCTCCAAGTAAGTAGTAAGAAGCTCTGAATTTACTAGTTAATTCATATGAAGCTATAGCAGAGCTTATATTACTATTATCAATAATATACTCATTATTTGATATTTTAGTGATTTTTGAACCTAATGATTCTAATATTTCCAAATAAGCTCTTATATCACTTATATCTGGAACATTCTCTATATGACAACTTCCATCCACAAGTAAAGTAGCTGGTAATATAGCAAGTGCAGCATTTTTAGCTCCACTAATATTCACTTTTCCTGATAATCTACATGGCCCATGTACAACAAATTTATCCATATAATTTCCCCCTAATAGTCAGTTTTATTTTAATACGTTCTAAGTATAGCATAAATACATGAAAAATACAATATTATATTAATTTAATGGTAATATCAATTTCAATTATCTTTTAAACAAACTCTTGCATTTGCAAGTTAAATTAGTAAGTGTATTTTCTATGCAAGTAGTATTTTTTAAATTAAATATGTCAAGCCCTGTCATGTAGTGGCATTTGCCAATAGGCACCTTAACACCACCAGCAATTAGGAAAAGATTAAAAAATCTTTCTGGACAACATTTCATATAAAGCACCCCCAATATATTATATGATTAAGTTATGTTTAATGATAATTATAATATATTTAGAGTTTAAATTATAAATAAAGTAAAAATATTAAAAAATAATAAAGTTTTATGTAAATCTTGAAAAGTCTATATATTTATGGTAAAATACCATTCATATATTATTGATATAAAAATACTAATAATTTAGGAGGTACTTAGATGGAAGGAAATGCTAGAGATATAAAAAACAATAAAGTATATTCTTATGATAATGAAAAAGACATTTTTTGGGTTTGGAAAGTAGGTAGTGAAGAACTTTTTGTGGATAAACAGTATACTGGACAGGAGCACTATTTTAATAATTTGCCAAATGACTATAAAGAAATATCTTTAGAAGAGGCACTGGAAAAAAATCTAATTACTTTTGAAAGATTTTCACGTATGAATCCTGAAGACAAAAAAGAATGCATTGTTATTGTAATTAATCTTTTTGGGATTTCTAAAGCTCTTGATTTTATGTGTAATTGTACTCTCGATTTTTCAGAAGATGAGATTAAGAATATTATTGGAAATAAGAAGTAAGAACAAAAAAACAGCTAAACATATTTGTTATAGCTGTTTTTTATTTGCTAAAAAACAAATACTAATCATGAGTTTTAATAGATTAAAGTTATTTTGTTAAAGATTAGATAAAATAGTAAAAAAATATTATCAAAACATTAATACTTCACAAAATATTAATAAATAATATTTTCTAGAGGTAAAAAATGAATAAAAGAAAAGGTTTTTTGTTAATTACACAAATTCTGATAATAATTGTATTAATTATTATTGCAGGTATAATAATTTTAAACATTTTATCGAATGAATCGGTTATTCAATTAACAGAGGAAGCAGTAGCATTATCAAATTTTGTTACAATAAAAAGTGAAGTTGATCTGTTATATAATTCTAATGCAGTGAAAAAATTAAATTATGATAATATTTTAGAGCTATTACCAATTGAAAGGGATGAAGAAGGTAACTTAGTTAGGTTAAATGCAACTAATGATGTATTACTATATAGTGAAATAAAAATATTACAAGGACTTGAAAATGATCCAGATTTAACAAAAGTATATAAATTAAATATTACTACGTCAGATAATGCATATGCAATTGTAGATGAGAAAAACAAAAAGTATGAGATAATACTTGCAACAGGAGTAAGAATAAAAAACTATGTATTTTATAGTAGCAAAATACTTGAATGTATAATAAAAATTAATCATGACAAAAGTTTGGCACAGTATAAAGAAATAATTAATAAGGTATTCAAAAGCACAAAGCTTACAAACAAATCAGAAAATGGTAGTTTTGAAAATGGCGTAAATACTTGGAATTTCTATAACAATACACAAAATTACAGTCAAATTTCTTTAAACGAAAGTATTTCTGGGGAGAGTTCGTTAAATATTGATTGTAGTAACCCTCAAGATAAAGAATACTCCATATATAAAGATCTTACAGATGCAAGCAATGGTGATTTGTTGTACATGGCAGCTAGCATATATATACCATCTCCTACACCAAATATATATACTCTAAGAAAAGCAAATTATGCTTCATGGAACGCACAAAACAATGTGAGATATGATAATAAAATAGTTGGTGAGTGGCAGCGTAGGTCAATGATTAGACCAATTAGTAGTGGTGAAACAGGAGCAAGGCTATACATTGGTATTGTAGAAAATAAGGAAATAAAAGCTCCTATAAATATATATATAGATGATGTAGTAGTTGTAAATTTAACAAGAATATTTGGAAATAATATGCCTACCCAAGAGCAGTGTGACATACTTTTTTCAAAATACTATAATGGTGATATTTACAAACAATATTTATACTATACGGTAGCAACTCATCAAAGTGAATAAGATATTATAAGTATATGTATAAAAAAATTCATATAAAAATTAAACATTGACAATTAGGTATATCTATGTTAAATTATAAAAAGTATGTAATACAAAATATATATTTAGTTAGGAGATATGCAAATGGAAAAAATAATAGAAAAATTGATGCAAGAATTTGATATAAAAAAAGTGCAGATAGAAAGTACTATTAAATTAATAGAAGAAGGTAATACAATCCCTTTTATAGCAAGATATAGAAAAGAAATAACAGGAAATTTAAGTGATGAAACACTTAGAAATTTAAATATTAGATTAACTTATCTTAAAAATTTAGAGACAAGAAAAGAAGAAGTTATAAGGCACATTCGTGAACTTGAAATGCTTACTAGTGAAATAGAATTAAGTATTCTAAATTCAACCTTATTAAGTGAAATTGAAGATATATATAGACCATATAAACCTAAAAAAAGAACTAAGGCTACAATTGCCAAAGAAAAAGGATTAGAGCCTTTAAGCCAAATAATATTAAAACAGAGTATAAAACTTGGCGACATAAATGATATTGCAAAAGATTATTTATCTGAAGAAAAAGGTATTTTAACAGCAGAAGATGCTATTAATGGTGCTTGTGATATAATTGCAGAAAATATCTCGGATAATCCTGAATATAGAAAATATATTCGTAGAATTTCATACATTACTGGTAAAGTAGTTACCAGCGCAGTAGATAAAGATGAAAAAACAGTATATGACATGTACTATGAATTTTCAGAAAATATAAATAAAATTCCTGGTCATAGGATACTAGCAATTAATCGTGGTGAAAGAGAAAAGGCCCTTAAAGTTAAATTCGATGTAGATGAAGATCAAATTTTTAAGTATTTAAATGATAAAATAATATTATCAGATAGTATAGTTAAAGATATTTTAACAGAAACATATAAAGATGCATATAAAAAATATATAAAACCATCTATAGAAAGAGAAATATGGTCTGATAAATTTGAAGACGCATCTGAAAAAGCAATAAAAGTTTTTGGTGTTAATTCAAAAAATTTACTTATGCAAGCTCCTTTAAAAGGCTTAACGGTAATGGGATTTGATCCTGCATATAGAACTGGATGTAAAATTGCGATAATTGATGATACAGGAAAGTTACTTACAACTACAACAGTATATCCAACTCTACCTCAAGAAGATGTTGCTGGAGCTGAAAAAGAACTTATTAATTTGATAAAAAAATATAATGTAGATATGATAGCAATAGGAAATGGTACGGCTTCTAGAGAGTCTGAAAAATTCGTTAGTGATATGATAAAAAAACTAGATAAAAAGATATATTATACTATTGTTAATGAGGCAGGTGCAAGTGTGTACTCAGCTTCAGAGCTTGCTACCAAAGAATATCCTGATATTAATGTATCTTTAAGAGGAGCTATTTCTATTGCAAGAAGGCTTCAAGATCCACTTGCAGAGCTTGTAAAAATTGATCCTAAAAGTATAGGAGTAGGTCAATATCAACATGATGTTAACCAAAAAAGATTAGAAGAAGCGTTAACTGGAGTAGTTGAAGATGCTGTAAATACAGTAGGAGTGGATTTAAATACAGCTACACCTTCACTTTTATCTTACGTTTCAGGAGTAAACAAAAATATTTCTAACAATATAGTTAAATATAGAGAAGAAATTGGTAAATTCAAGTCAAGAAATGAATTACTAAAAGTATCAAAATTGGGTAAAGCTACTTTTATACAATGTGCTGGATTTTTAAAAATACCAGAAGCTAAAAATATTTTAGATAATACAATGGTTCATCCAGAATCGTATGAAATAGCTGCTAAATTAATTAAAAGCATAGGATATGATATAAAAAATGTAGATAAAATTAAATTGTCAGAAATATCAACCAGATTAGGTAATGTTGATACTGATAAGTTGTCTATTGAATTAGATGTAGGTAAACCTACTATTGAAGATATAATAAAAGAACTGCAAAAACCTGGACGAGATCCAAGAGAAAATATGCCAAAACCAATTTTAAAAAGTGATGTGTTAAAATTAGAAGATTTAAAAGAAGGAATGGAACTAACAGGTACTGTTAGAAATGTAATAGATTTTGGAGCTTTTGTGGATATTGGAATAAAAAATGATGGTCTTGTACACATATCACAAATTAGTGATAAATATGTAAGAAATCCTATGGAAGAAGTTTCTGTTGGAGATATTGTAAGAGTAAAAGTAATTGGAATAGATAAAGAAAAAGGAAAAGTTAGTCTTAGTATGAAAGGACTAAATTAATGGCAAATGACTAGTGAAAAATATAAGTAAATTATAGATTTTAAAAAAAAATTAAAAACACTTGTATTTTTAGCTTGAATATGTTAAAATATATCAGTAACGAATTTAGTTTGCAAATAGGGAAGGTGATTTAGATGAAAGCAGAAATACAACCAAAATATTTTAAGGCAGCTCAAATAAAATGTGCTTGTGGTAATATAATTGAAACTGGATCTGTTAAAGAAGAAATGAAAGTTGATACTTGTAGTAATTGTCATCCTTTCTTTACTGGTCAAAAACAAGCAGTTTCTAACCAAGGTAGAGCAGCTAAGTTTATGGAAAAATACGGTAAAAAATAATTGTTATATAAAAATAGGTGCTATGTTATTAGCACTTTTTTTGTATTTTAGGGTGATAATTTATGGATAAAAAAAATAATGAAAAAATAGGTGGAATGGCTTTATTTGATGGGGTATTACTAAGAAGTAATACACATGAATCTGTAGCTAAGAAAATTAGTAAAAATATTAAAGTTGAAGTTAAAGAATACGATAAAAAGGTTTCAATTTTTAACAAAATTCCTATTATAAGAGGAATAATAAATTTAATAAATTCTATAAAGTCAGGAATACCTTATATAATAAAATCAAGTGAAGAGGTAATAGATAAGATAGTAAATAGCTCAAAGGATGTAAATGAGGCAGAAAAAGTTGAAATAACAAAACCTGAAATACTAGCGGGTTTTATGATTTCAGCTATAATTTTGATAGTCATATATATTGCTGCGCCAGTGTATTTATCTAATTTGTATATACAAAATACTTTTTTTAGTAATATTAGTACATGTGTATTTCAAATTATATTGTTTGTAGTGTATCTTAAGATGTTAATCGCAATACCAAGTATAAAAACAGTGTTTGAATATCACGGAGCAGAACACAAGATTGTTAATGCTTATGAAAAATATAAATATTCAAATTACGATAGAATTGATACTACAAAAGTTAAAACTTCAAGTAGATTTCATTTAAGATGTGGTGGTAATCTAATTGTCTATTTTATCTTATTAACTTTACTTTCTAATTTTGCCATAAATCCAGAAAATATATTTTTAAAAATATTAATTCAAATTATATTGTTACCAATTTTTATGGGACTAGCTTATGAAATTCTACTTTTTGTATCAAAGCTACCAAAAAAATTAACTTTTTTAGGATATCCTGCTATGTTAATACAACATTTTACTACTATTGAACCAAGTGATGATAAATTAAATGTTGCAATATATGCTTTAAAAGGGTGTATAGTAAAGAAACTAAATATTTCTGTAAAAGAATTTTATGAGAATTATATAAGTAAAAAACAAGGTGATTTGACTAAAGATCAGTTTGAACTAAATATAAAAGAGTACATAAGACTTGTAGAGTATATAAAAAATATAGATAAAGAATATATTTATGCAAATATGGATAGTACATTTTTAAATGTTGATGAACAAATTAAACTGGAAAATCTATTGTATAGATATTTATTTGAATATGAACCATTACAATATATAGTTGGTATACAAGCTTTTTTTAATGAAAAATATTGCGTAGATAAAAATGTATTAATACCAAGAGCTGATAGTGAGATTTTAGTTCAAAAAGCAATAGAATATATAAATAATAATAATCTTAAAAATATGGTTGATATGTGTACAGGAACTGGCTGTATTGGTATTTCAATTGCAAAAAATTCTAATGTAGAAAAGGTTAAACTAGTAGATATATCTAAAGGTGCATTGAACGTTGCAAAAAAGAATATTATTTTGAATAATATGGAAGAAAAATGTGAAATTTTAAATTCTAATTTATTCTCAAATTTTATTGAAAGTGATGCAAAATATGATATAATAGTAAGTAATCCACCATACATTAAAAGAGCTGAATTAATAGCGTTATCTAAATATGTACAAAATGAACCTATTATAGCACTTGATGGTGGTGTAGATGGTCTTGATATATATAAACAAATATTTGATCAATCTATAAAATATCTAAATGATAATTCTTATGTTATATTTGAAATAGGATATGATCAAAAAGAAGATATGATTAGTTTGATTAGTAAGTATAATTGTTATGAAGTTATTGAATGTTTAAAAGACTTATCTGGAAATGATAGGGTGATAATATGTCGTTTTCACAAGATATAAAAGAGGAAATATTAAATAATTTAAAAAAGGTTAGTAAGAGTAAATGCTGCCAAAATGCAGAGCGTTTTGGAGAACTTATTACTGAGTCTGGTAGTATTGAAAATTTTGGTGAGTTTAAAATATATTATGATATTTCTAAGTTAAAAGAATGCTGCATAAAAGCTATTTTAAAGGGAGTCTTTTTAGCAAGTGGTTGTATAGTAAATCCTGAATCTAATTATCATTTAGAGATAGTTTTTAGAAATAAGAATTCAGCTGAATATATACATAGAATTTTAGAAGTTCTAGATTTTACTGCGAAGATAGTAAAAAGAAAAAATACTAGTACATCATATATTTTATATATAAAAGAGTCAGATCAAATAGGAACGTTTTTATCATTAATTGAGGCATACGCAAGTTTGCTTAAATTTGAAGAGATAAGAGTAGAAAAAGAAGTTAAAAATAATATTAATAGATCTGTCAATTGTGAAACTGCAAATCTTGCCAAACTTATTTCAAATTCGGTAAAACAAATAGAAGCTATTAATAAATTAAAGAAAAAATATAAATTCTTTTTATTGGACGAAAAATTGAAATATGTAGCAAATTTAAGGCTAGAAAATAAAGAAGCTAGTTTAGATAAATTAGCTAGCCTTACATTTGGAGAGAATAAACTTAGTAAATCTGGAATCAAGCGTAGACTTGATAGGATAATTGAAATATCTCAGGATATAGGAGAATAACTAGATAATATGAATAAGAAAATTAGTATATATATTCATATTCCTTTTTGCATATCAAAATGCTATTATTGTGATTTTACTTCATATTGTAATAATTCTAATGATACAATTAGTGAATATATAAACGCTGTTTGTAATGAAATATTGCAAAATGCAGAGATTTTATGTGAATATGAAATTAGTACAATATATTTCGGCGGTGGTACCCCTTCTTTTATAAATTCAAAATATATTGAGCAAATTATGAGTATTTTATTAATGTTTACAGTTAATAAACCTGAAGAAATAACTATTGAAATTAATCCTGCAACTTTAAATGAAGAAAAAATAGGTGAGTATTTTAAATTAGGAATAAATAGAGTTAGTATTGGATTACAGTCAACATACGATACAGTACTTAAAAAGATAGGAAGAAAACATAATTACTCTGATTTCATAAATACGTTAAATTTGGTAAATAAAAGTGGTATAAAAAATATATCTGTAGATTTAATGTACCCACTTCCAGGGTTAAGTGTAGATATGTTTAGTAAGACAATTGATGATCTAATTAGTATAAGTAGTAGTCACAACATACAACATATATCAATATATAATTTGGAAATACATGAGGGTACTAAATTAGATTTTTTAATTAAAGAAGGTTACGAAACATTAGTAAATGAAGATGATGAAATGCTGATGAAAAGACTTCTAGAAGAGAAATTAAAAAAAGCTGGTTACGTAAACTACGAAATATCAAATCTTGCTAAAGAGGGATTTGAATCTAAACATAATTTAAATTATTGGAATCAAGGAGAATATTTAGGCTTTGGCGTAAATGCTGCTAGTTTCTTTGCAGGGACAAGATATACTAATGTAAGCGATATTAAAGAATATATAGATGGTATTAATAGTAATAACAAACAATATTCAGAAAAAATAGAGATGGATAAGTTGGACTTAATGAAGGAATATATAATATTAAAACTTAGATTAAAAGAAGGGTTTAATTTAGATGAATTCAAGACCAGATTTAATACAAATTATTATGATTTATTTAAGAGGGAAACAGAAAAACTTCTAAATCTTAAATTAATTGAGACAGATGATAAGAGTATATTATTAAGTGATAGAGGAAAAGATTTAGCAAATTTAGTATGGCAAGAATTTATATAATATTTGTAGATTAGAGAGGATGAATATGAAGAAATTTTTGATAATTGATGGAAATAGTATAATGAATAGAGCTTTTTATGGTGTAGCTACAAGTAAGATGCTTGCGACTAAGGAAGGTATATATACTAATGCTGTTTACGGATTTTTAAATATATATTGGATGATATTAGATAAAATATCTGCTGATTATGTGGCAGTATGTTTTGATTTAAAAGCACCTACATTTAGACACCAAATGTTTGAAGACTATAAGGCTACTAGAAAATCGATGCCAGATGAACTGAGAATGCAAATGCCATATATTAAGCAAATACTTACTGCGATGACTATACCAATATTCGAACTTGAAGGATATGAGGCAGATGATATTTTAGGTACAGTTGCAAGTAGAAATGAAAAAGATAATATATTCACATATATTTTAACAGGAGATAAAGATTCTTTTCAACTTGTTTCTGAAAATACCTCGATTATAATACCTACTAGCAAAATGGGAAAAACTGAGTATACTACCTACGATCCTGCAACTTTAAAGGAAAAATATACAATTACTCCTGAACAAGTAATACATGTTAAAGCCTTAATGGGTGATAGCTCTGATAATATACCTGGAGTAAAAGGAATAGGTGAAAAAACCGCTTATTCGCTTATAAATGAGTATTCTACAATTGATAATATATATGAAAATATTGATACAATTCAAATAACTGATAAGGTAAGAGAAAAATTAGCTTCAGATAAGGAAATGGCTTTTAAAAGCAAAGAACTTGCTACAATAAATAGGGAAGTTCCTATTGAATTAGATTACAGTAAATGTATATTAAGTGAGCCAAAGTTAGAAGAGTTATATACTTTGTTTAAAAAACTTGAGTTTAATAAATTCATGAATAAGTATGATTTTTCTATGATAAATAGTGAAAGTCCTAGTAAGAAAGATGATACTAATAATTTAATTAGCGATAAATTTAATAAAACTTGTAATATGATTTATATAAATAAAAATAATATTCAAACTTTAGTAAATATCTTTAATTTAGAAAAAGTATCATATTATACAAATCTATCAAATCACATTGATAAAAAAAGCATTAATTTATCTAAAAAGGTGCTAGCTATTTATGATGAAATATCAGATAACATATATGTGCTAGATATAGATGAATACGAGGATTATCATAGTGTTTTAAGAGATTTTGCTACATCTAAAAGTTTAAAGCTAGGGTATAATTTAAAATCAGATCTATTATATATTTTTAATAATGTATCTGAAGAGATTTCAGGATTTAATTATGATTTATTAATTGCTTATTATTTAATGGATTCAAATAGAACAAGTTATGATATAAATTATATATTTACTGATTTATTTAATATAACAATACCAGATAATAATAACAACAGTCAAGATAAACAAATATGTTTGTTTAATGATGAAAGTATGTGTGATAATAAATTATCTGAAAATGAAGAAAAAATATTAAGTATGTACCTAAAAGGAATAAATTTTTCATATAATCTAGTAATGGAAAAACTAAAAGCTCTTGGTATGCTAGACTTATTTCATACTATTGAGATGCCTCTTACTGAAACTCTAGCATATATGGAACATACTGGTATGTATATAGATGTGAAAAAACTAAATGAATTTAATAACGAGATAGTAACAAATATATCTAATCTTGAATCTGAAATATATAACTTAGCAGGAGAGACTTTCAATATAAATTCTACACAACAATTAGGTAACATTTTATTTAATAAATTAAACTTACCAACAATAAGAAAGACTAAAACTGGGTTTTCAACGGATAAGGAAGTTTTAGAAGAGTTAGCTCCTTATCATAATATAATTGAGAAAGTACTAGAATATAGACAAATAGTTAAATTAAAAACTACATATGTAGATGGCCTTAAAACTAGAATAAGTGAAGATGGTAGGGTACATACTACTTTTATGCAAACAGTTGCTTCAACTGGCAGACTTAGTAGCGTAGAACCAAATCTTCAAAACATTCCAGTTAGACTAGAACTTGGTAAAAAAATTCGTAGTTTTTTCATAGGACAAAATGAAAATGTAATAGTTGACGCTGACTATAGTCAAATTGAACTTAGAGTACTTGCTGATATATCCAATGATGCTACAATGATTAGGGCATTTAATAATAACGAAGACATACATACTGTAACTGCTTCTCAAGTATTTGATACTGAGATAGAAAATGTAACTAAGGAACTTAGATCAAAAGCTAAAGCTGTTAATTTTGGAATAGTGTACGGTATTAGTGATTATGGACTTGCAAAAAATGTTGGTACAACTAGAAAAGAGGCAAATATTTACATAGAAAACTATTTAAGTAAATATAGTGGAATAAAAGAATTTATGACTAGTATAGTTGAAACAGCAAAAAAATATGGTTATGTAAGTACCTTGTTTAATCGTAGAAGATATATACCTGAAATTAATCAGAAAAATAAGAATATTGTGCAGTTTGGTGAAAGAGTAGCAATGAATACGCCTATACAAGGGACAGCTGCTGATATTATAAAACTTGCAATGAATAAGATATATATAAAACTAAAAAGTAGAAAACTAAAATCTAAACTTATAATGCAGGTTCATGATGAACTTATAGTTGAAGCTACTCCAGATGAAATAGATCAAGTAAAAGAAATTGTAAAGGATTCTATGGAAAATGTAATTAAGCTTAAAGTACCTTTAGATATTGATTTAAATGTGGGAAAAAGTTGGTACGATACAAAATAGGAGAATGTAATTTATGGCAAGAAAATTTAGCAAAAGCAAGAAGGGTACTAAAACTTTATCAATATTATTTAAAATTAGCTTAGTAATATTAATAATGCTAGTTTTGTTTAACACAGTTAAGATAACATACAAAAAATATGTATATCCAACAAAATATAGTGACATTGTAATAAGTGTATCTAACCAGACATCAGTTGACCCATATTTAATATATTCAATTATAAAAACGGAGAGCGGATTTAATACAAATGCTCTTTCAAATAAAAATGCAAAAGGTTTGATGCAGGTTTTGGATGATACTGCAAGTGAGATAAATTCAAAATATAATTTAGGATATTCAGATGTTAATTTACATAATGCAGAGATTAATATAAAAATAGGTACTATATATTTTTCTAGCCTAATATCAAAATATAATGGTAACTACTATTTAGCAATATGTGCATACAATGCTGGAATGGGTAATGTAGATAAGTGGCTAGATCAAGGAATTATTACTTCTAGACTTGATAATAATGAAAATATTCCTTTTAATGAAACAAAAAACTACTTAAAAAAAGTTATTTCAAATTATAAAGTATACAAGATATTGTATAAATAATTGTAAAAAATAGGGAGGAATTAAATTATGAGTGGACATTCAAAATGGGCTAATATAAAAAGAAGAAAAGAGGCTGTTGATTCAAAAAAAGCTAAGATATTTTCAAAATTTGGTAAAGAAATAACAGTAGCTGTAAAACAAGGTGGATCAGATCCAAATGTGAATACTAAATTAAAAGATATTATTGCTAAAGCAAAATCTGAAAACATGCCAAATGATAATATAAGTAGATGCATACAAAAGGCTTCTGGAGAAGGAATATCTGGTAATTATGAAGAATTATCATATGAGGGTTTTGGACCATTTGGAACTTCGATAATAGTTGAAGTAATGACTGATAATAAAAATAGGACAGCTTCTGATGTTAGGTTAATATTTGATAGAGCAGGAGGAACTTTAGGACAAATAGGTTCTGTTGGATATATGTTTGAAAAAAAAGGTTACTTTATAATAGAAAAATCTCAAAATATTAATGAAGATGAATTTATGCTAAATGTAATTGATAATGGTGCAGATGATTTTGTAGTTGAAGAAGAATATTATGAAGTATATACAAAACCAGAAATGTATGCTCAAGTTAAAGAATATTTAGAAAAAAATAAATATTCCATAATTGAAAGCGAAATTAAAATGATATCTAATATTAAAAAAGAGCTTAATGAGGAAGAGGAAGAAAAATTTCAAAACTTCTTAGATAAATTAGATGAAAATGATGATGTAGGTAATGTATGGCATAATGCCAATATATAACGAAATGTTACAAAGTTACATAAAAATTAAATATTTTTGATTAAAAAACTTGACTTTACATAAAAAATATGTTAAAATACTAGTATATAATTTCGGATAAGGGGTGAAAAAAATGTACTATGACAACAAATCTAGTTTTTATGTTAGACAATATGGTCCTGTAGTATTAGTTATAATTTTTTCAATACTACTTATATCTAGTGGGTTATATATATATTTAAATACTAATAAATCAGATGTAAAACAAGAAGTAGCTCAGGAAGTTAAAAATGAAAATACTAATACAGAAAATAAAGAAGAAGTAAAAAATACTGAAACAGAAACTAAGCAAGAAGTAGTTGAAGAAACTAAAACTGAGCAAAATACTAATAATAGTACATCGACTACCAACTTAGATGAAGTATTAAGTATATTAGAAAAAGCAAGCGAAGGCACAGTGAAATCAGTTAATGATTCAGGATCAGTAAATGTTCAAATTAAAGATGAATTAGTTGAAGTAAATTTCATTGGTGTAGATTATAGCAAATCACCTTCAGATACAATAAAAAAAATTAAAGAAGATCTACAAGATAAAAAAGTTAAAATAGCGTTTGATACTCAAAAAACAGAAGATTCAAAAGTTTATGCTTATGTTTATCTTGATGATAAAACTTTATATAATGAAAAAATATTAAAAAATGGTTTAGCAGTGCTAAGAGTAGAAAGAAATAATACAAGTTTATTAGATGTTTTACTAAGTGCACAAAAAGATGCAAGAGCAAACTCAGTTGGCCTTTGGAATATTTAAAAAAAGCATGCCGAACTAGGGAAAAACCTTAGTTTTCATATATCAACCTCTTATAATCGCCTCTACCTACACAGTGGAGGCACTTTTTTGTTTTAATTTACATAAAACTTGAAAAATCTTGTTTAATATGGTATAATATTTACAATATAGTTTTCTGTCCACAATTTAATTTAATATAGGAGGAATTATTTTATGACTATAAGTAATAATTCTAATTTTTCATTCGATGATGCACTTGTAGAGGAGTATAATGAATGTAAAAAGTGCTGTTTTTTCAATATATGCTATATTAGTGACCTTTATAGCTTATATGAAAATGGTAAAGCTTCTGAAATTATAAAAGATGAAGATGTCTTTCAAGGATGGAATAGTTATAAAAATGAATGTAGTAGTAAGACATGGTTTTACTTAATGTACAAAGCCATAGATGACTTGCTTTCAATCTTAATTTTGGAACTCGAAGAAAAATTGCAATTGAAATTGAAAGTAGTTCGTCTGGAAAGCGAATATAGTATATGTTTGATGTTAAGTGAGAGTAATAGTTTTGATATTTTCTCTTTTGAAATTAATTATTCTAAAAGAAATATTGAACTAAAATATGTAACTGCTTCGAAAGATATTAATGATGAATTACTATTAAAAATAAACTATATTACAAAAAAAATAAATAAAATACTTTCTAGACTTTATTTTAAAAAGAATTCAAAAAATATTGATTTTATTGTAGCACAAAAAAGAAACTTATAATTTGAAATAAAAACTGCAACATATATATTTAATATGTTGCAGTTTTTATTAAAGTGTAACAAGTATAACTTTTATAAAATTAGTAAGAGATAAGAGTAATGTATATCTTTATTCTTTAAATATCTAATTGCGCAAAATAATAATTTTGTGAAAACCAGGGCAGAAACATTGACATACAAAACTATATATGATATTATATAATCACTTATTAAAATATGCAAGCTTTTTTGTTATTAATGCATATTTTGTTCAAGTAGCTTAGTTTATAAATAATTATCGATTTTTAAGGAGTCTAATTATATGCCCCTTATTCTAAAAATGCCTTAAAATCGATTTTAGAGCGTCACTTTCGGAGGTATTATGTTAACATGTTTGAAGGATATAAAGATGTACCACAATATGTAGAAAAATTTCTATTATATATTAATAATGCAAAAAACAGATCTAAAAATACAATTAAAGAATATTATTATGATTTAAGAAACTTTTTTAAATATATTAAAAATGAAAAATATAATTTAGATTATGATGAAAAAAATATTGATGCTTCAGATTTAGATTTGGAATTTATAAAGGAAATTAGTTATGATGATCTAAATAGATATATTGCATATTTATCGATTAATAAATCTGATAAACCTGTGACACGCGCAAGAAAAATTGCATCTTTAAAATCTTTTTTTAATTTTTTATGTTTTAAAGAAAAAGTTTTAACTTCAAATCCAACAGTTGAGCTTGAAACTCCAAAATTACCAAAAAGATTACCTAAATATTTAACTTTAGATGAAAGTAAGGCTCTACTCCACTCTATCGATGGAAAATTTAAAGAAAGAGATTTTGCAATCATTACTTTATTCCTAAATTGTGGACTGAGGTTATCTGAACTTATTCAAATTGATATTGCTAATATAAAAACGGATAAGCTTAATATTATAGGTAAAGGAAATAAGGAAAGAGAAATTCATTTAAATAGATCTTGTTTAGAAGCCATCAATAACTATATTAAAGTTAGACAAAAAGTTGGTAATATAGTCGATAGAAATGCTTTGTTTTTAAGTACTAGGGGAAAAAGAATTAGTAATCGAATGGTGGAATTGATAGTTAAAAAATATATAGTATGTGCTGGATTAGATCCTAAAAAATTTTCACCACATAAATTAAGGCATACTGCTGCAACACTAATGCATAAGCATTCTGGAGTGGATATACGAGCTTTACAACAGATTCTAGGACATGAATCTATATCTACTACAGAAATATATACCCATATTGATAATGAACAAATTAAAGCAGCTTTAGATAGTAATCCACTAAATAATATAAAGTAGAAAAAAGGTGAAGTACATTTTGTACTTCACCTTTTTTATTATTGTTATATAGTTAGATAAATATATAAAGTTGGCTTAGGGGTATCCTTATATATTTTCCTACATCTAAACATTTCTGATAATTTTCTAAGATGCGCTTCTTTGTACTCAGCAGGATCCAGAAATAGTGTTGTGTTAATATATTCATTAACTTTATCAATAGATCTAGCAATAGGATCAATATATACAGAAACTACAAACTCACTTTTTAGTTCAGCAACTTGATCAATTTGTTTATTAAACATATCCATTATTCTAACATATAGTTCTTGTGCCTTTGCAGCTATACCATCTTCAATTTCCTTATTCCGTAAGGCTACCTTAGTAACTAAACTTTCCATACTTTTATCAGAAAATAAATTTTCCATATAGAGTACCTCCTTATATATTAATATAACAAATACATAATATGATTATTATATATAGTATATCATATTATAACTATTATGTCAACCTTTTTGTTTTTCATTAATATTCTGGAATTAAAAGTGTTTGTCCTACATATATATCACTATTTTTTAAATTATTTGCTTCTTTTATATCAATCATAACATTTTGAATGTTAAGATTATCATTGTTGTTGCATATTTGCTTAGCAATATTCCATAAAGTTGAATTTTCTTCAACTGTTATAGTATTTGTCTTAAATTCTCTTTCACCAAAAGTAAAATTACTAACTACATTAAAAACAGCAATTATAATAAAAACTGTTAGCATATTTCTAAACACGATGTTAAAATCTATTTTCAAACTCTTTTTATAACTTTTCTTTTTCATAAAACCACCTCTAAACATTTGTTCTTATCTATAACTATATTATACATATAAAACAAATGTTTGTCAATAGTATTTTTATAAAAAACGAAAATTTGTTCTTTTTTTTATTTTATTAAATCGGATATATGATTTTCAATATTTTTCTCTATATATAGTTTTATGTATACAGTATCGTTAAAGGTTACCGTATTTATGATAATCAATCTTTTGTTTGCATATTCATTTAATTGTTCAGCTATGCTATTATACTTTGAATAATTTATTTCAAATTCTTTTTGTATATATTGATAAAGAATATTTTTTGTACATTTATTAATACATTGTCTAACAGAATTTAAATAAGATCTACTTAGTGGTCCAACTCCTAATAATATTCCTCCAAAATATCTTACAATTACTATACAGATATTAGCTATTTTTTCTTTTTCAATTGTGTCAATTATTGCTTTCGTCCCAGCAGAACCTGGTTCATTATCATCATCATATCTAGTATTTCTAACATTCTTTTTAAAATATGAGTATACATATACTACATGTCTTGCATCTTCATAATTTCTTCTTACTTTTTCGATATAATCTAATGCCTGGCTTTCTGTATTTATGTTAAAAATATAGCAAATAAATTTTGATTTTTTTTCAATAATTAAATCAGATATAATTTCATTGTATTTTGAAACATAGTTTTCATCAGTATTTGATAAGTAAAATAAATCCATATACTTATTCCCTTCTAATATATTTAATAGAAAAATACTGACATATTAAGTAGTCAGTATTTTTGATATGTTTGATTAATATTCATATATAGGTGGACAAATTTTTAGTACCACATCTTTTGAGATTATACATTTTTTTATTTTTTTGTTTGATGGAACTTCATACATAGCATCTACCATTATATTTTCAATTATAGATCTAAGTCCTCTTGCACCAGTCTTTCTTTCTAATGCTTGGTCTACAATAATTTCAAGAGCTTCTCTATCAAACTCTAAATCAACGTCATCCATTTTAAACAATTTTTTATATTGCTTAATTAATGCGTTTTTAGGTTTAACTAATATATCAATTAAAGCTTCCTTAGTAAGTTGATTAAGAGAAGTTATAATAGGTAGTCTACCAACAAGCTCTGGAATAAGACCGTATTTTATAATATCATGTGGCTGAACTTGAGAAAATATTTTACCATAGTCAATATCTTTCTTTGATTCTATTTTAGCTCCAAATCCCATAGATTTAGAACCTATTCTAGTTTCAACTATTTTTTCTAGTCCATCAAAAGCACCACCGCATATAAATAAAATATTAGTTGTATCTATTTTAATAAATTCTTGTTGAGGATGTTTTCTTCCCCCTTGTGGAGGTACGTTTGCAACTGTTCCTTCAATTATTTTAAGTAAAGCTTGTTGTACTCCTTCACCACTTACATCTCTAGTAATAGATGGATTTTCAGATTTCCTAGCTATTTTATCTAGTTCATCTATATAAATTATTCCTTTTTCAGCTTTAGAAATATCGAAGTCAGCTGCTTGAATAAGTCTAAGTAAGATATTTTCTACATCTTCTCCTACATATCCCGCTTCAGTAAGTGTAGTAGCATCTGCTATTGCAAATGGTACGTGCAACATTTTAGCTAATGTTTGAGCTAATAATGTTTTACCACAACCAGTTGGACCAAGTAATAATATATTACTTTTTTGTATTTCAACATCATCAATTTTATCTTTATTTTTTATGCGTTTATAATGATTATATACTGCAACAGATAAAACTTTTTTTGCCATATCTTGCCCAATTACATATTCATCTAAAACTTGTTTTATGCTTTCTGGGGAAGGAAGTTCAGTATTTTCTATTACTTGTTTTTGATTTTTTGAAGTTTTTTCTCTAACTATATTATCTTCGTCTTGTAGTATTTTATGACAGACCTCAACACATTCATCACATATAAGAAGGCCATCTGGACCGGCTATTAAACGATTTACTTCTTGTTTTAATCTACCACAAAAGGAACAAAATAATATATCGTCAAAATCATCATAGCCATTTTTTTTTCCTTTTTTAGCCATACTACTTCTCCTTAACTATGTTATTTATGCTATCCATTACATCATCAATTAAACCATATTCTTTAGCTTCTAAAGCAGATAAAAAGTTATCTCTATCCGTATCTTTTTCTACTTGCTCAAGTGGTTTTCCTGTTCTTTCACTAAGTATTCTATTTAACTTTTCCTTAGTTTTTATAATGTGCTCAGCATGAATTTTTATATCACTTGCTTGACCTTGAGCTCCACCTAAAGGTTGATGTATCATAATAGTAGCATTAGGAAGTGCATATCTTTTTCCTTTTTTTCCTGCTGCAAGTAAAAATGCTCCCATACTTGCGGCCATACCTACACAGATGGTACAAACATCAGATTTAATATATTGCATTGTATCATATATTCCCATACCAGCAGATACGCTACCACCAGGACTATTTATATATAGAAAAATATCTTTTCCTGGATCTTCGGCATCTAGAAACAGTAATTGAGCTATTACTAAAGAAGCAGTAACATCGTTTACTTCATCAGCTAAAAATATAATTCTCTCTTTTAAAAGACGTGAGTATATATCATAAGATCTCTCACCTTTGCTTGTTTGTTCAATAACCATAGGTACTAAACTATTATACATATAAATAACCTCCTTTAAATTATATTATGTAATAAAACTTATTTTTCAATTGCATTATCAATAACAAATTTTAAGACTTTTTCTTGTTGTAGTTTTTCTTTCATATATTTTCTTACATTATCATTTAATTTTAAATTTTCAGCATTATCTGAACCATATTGAGTAGATAATTCATCGATTTTAGCATCAATATCACTATCACTTACTTCTACATTTTCAGTTTTATTTATAAATTCAAGTGCAAGTTTTAATTTAACATCTTTTTCTGCATTAGGTCTAAATTGCGCTCTAATACCTTCCATATTTGTTCCAAGAAGTTCAGCATATTTTTCAATAGTTAAACCTTGGTATGATAAATTAGCAGCAAACTGTTCCAATGTTTCATCAATTTGAGATTCTATCATTGATTCTGGTATAGATGCTTCTACATTTTCTACTAAAGCATTTATAATATTTGTTTCTTTTTGAGCATTAGCTTGATTTTCTTTTACTTTTAATAATTTCTCAGATACGCTTTTTTTATATTCGTCTAAAGTATCAAATTCAGAAACATCTTTTGCAAATTCATTATCTAATTCAGGTAATTCTTTAGTTTTGATCTCATTTAACTTTACCTTAAACATAGATTCTTTACCAGCCAAGTTTTCACTATGATATTCAGTAGGGAAAGTAACTTTAATTTCTCTAGTTTCACCTACATTCATACCGATAAGTTGATCTTCAAATCCTGGTATAAATTGACCGCTTCCAATTGTTAGATCAAAGTTTTCACCTTTACCACCTTCAAAAGCAACACCATCAACAAAACCTTCGAAATCTATTTTAGATATATCACCGTTTTGTAGAGGTCTATTATCTACATTTATAATTCTTGCATTCTTATTTCTAGTTTCTTCAATATCTTTGTTTATATCTTCATCTGTAACTTCAATTTTTACTTTTTCTATCTCTAGACCTTTATACTTTTTTACATTTACTTCTGGTTTAACAAAGAAAGTTACAGCAAAAATAAACTCTTTATCTTTACCGATTTGTTTTACATCAAGTTCAGGTTTTGAAACTACTTCTAAATTGTTTTCAACAACTGCTTTTGAAAATTCTAAATCAACAGTATCTTCAATTACAGATTGATATAAAGCACTTTCACCGTATAGCTTTTCAACCATTGCTCTTGGTACTTTACCATTTCTAAATCCAGGTACTTTAAAATATCTAGCATTTTTTACAAAAGCTTTATCTAGGCTTTCATTAAATTCTTCTTTTGACATAGTAAATTCAATTACTATTTTTGAATTATCTTGTTTTTCAATTTTTAAGTTCATCACTAATCCTCCAATTTAAATATTTGTTATTCAACTACTATATTATACCATAAAACTTAGATTTTTCAAGGTGAAATTCAAAAAAACACTTATAATGATTAAATAAAAGGAGAAGAAAAATTAAACTTTCTTCCCTTAAAAATTTGTTTATTTCATAAAGTCTTCGATTGTTTTATACATCCAAGCTGATGAGCCTGTATACCAAGTCCATCCTCCTCTGCCTATGTGGTCTGGATTGGTGTATACATCAGCTGCAAGCACATATGGTTCAACCATATAAATATCAGCTTTTTGTTTATTATCACTATGATATATAGGATTTAAATATTTTAATATTTCAATACCTTTATCATATTTACCTACTTCAAAATATGCCTTAGCAAGCCAAATTGCTGCGTGCGTATATTGGCCACCATTTTCACGAGTACCAGGAACATATGCTTTGATATATCCAGGATTATTTTTTGGTTTGTCAAATGCAGGATATAGTAAACTCACAATCATATTATTTTTATCAACTAAATATTTTTCAGCAGCATCCAATGATTGATTAATTTCATGTTCTAAATCTGGAAACTTTTTAAGTGCAATAGCTGCCCATGCTTGAGATATTAAATCGATTTTACATTCTTCATTAGAACTTGCTCCTAAAACTTCACCATTTTCATAAAATGCTCTTACAAAATGGCCGTTATCCCATGCATATGCAATAATACTATGCTTAAATTTATGTATGTATTTTTTGCATATATCAGTCATTTCTTTATCTTCTTTATGACTAGCTAAGCTTGAAAATCTATCCAAAATATCCATCATGAAGAAAGTAAGCCAAACAGACTGACCTCTTATGTTACTAAATCCATCATTCCAGTCACCATCACCTATATCTAAAAGTCCATTATCTTCACTTATTCTACTTAACCCATATAATATTGCTTTTTTGCAATGTTCGTATATACTTGCTTCAGTTTCAATATTATAAAATACTTCATAAAGCTCCCTTTTGTTACCCATTGGTTTGTCTTCCAAATATTTAGCTTTAATATCTAATATTGATAAATCATTAGTCAGTTTTATATATTCAGTTGTAACATATGGTAACCACAGATAATCATCACTAAAATATGTTCTTATTCCTGCATTATTATGTTCATGCCACCAATGAAGGACATCTCCTTTTTCGAATTGTTTACTAGAATGAAGAATAATTTGATTTTTTGTTTTTTCCGGCCATGATGAAATTAATGCTAAACTATCTTGTAATTGATCTCTAAATCCAATTGCTCCCCCTGATTGATAAAATGCACTTCTTGCATAAAGTCTACATACTATTGTTTGATAAAGTAACCAACCATTAGCTAGTATATCTATATATTTATCTCCTGTAGAGAAATTTTTTACAACTAAGTCACTCCAATATTTTTTTGTATTTTTGTGAGAATCTTGAATTTTTATCATATTATCATATTGAGCCAAAATATCATTAATTTGAATACCATTTTTTTCACTGACACCTAATATTATGGCAAATGAAATACTTCCATTTTTTGGTATAGATATATCTACTTTTGTAGTAAAGTTACTTGAATCATATTCTGTCATAACAAAGTTATTTTCACTAACAACAGTTACAAAGGCTGTATTATCAGAAAATTCAAGGTTATATGGATTTTTAAAACACATAGAATCATTTATTTCTTTACATATAATATACATACCACTAATTTCTTTACTAACACCCATTGTAGGTTCTAAAATATATTCAATTTTATGATTTTGTTCAACTTCTGTCTTATTTTTCAATGTGATATAATGAATTTTAACATCACTATTATTAGGAATAAATATATCCATTGATTTAGAAATAAACTCATTTTCTTCTATAACTTTAACATATCCAAAACCATATATTATGTTATAGTCATATTCAAATATACCTTTAAATCTTTCACCTGGCTCAAAGGTTACCCAATCATTACACCAGTTTGTAAGTTTGAATTCACGGCTATTTTTGTAATAGGTATATACTGTACCTTTGTTAGAAATTATACTTCCGAAATGCTCATTAGCTATAATATTACACCAAGGAAGAGGTGTATTTGTATTTAAAATGTGATATTCATTATTTGTTGTATCAAATCCACCATAAGAATTAAAAGCAATTAACTCATCTTTATTGGTTTTCATTTTCATGCACCTCTTCATTTCCCTTTGGTAAGAAAACATTAATATCTGTAATATATTTTTTAGATAAAAATGTAAGTAGTTTAACTTCAGTATTAGTTAGATTTCTAATATTTAGAACATATATATTTCCTTTTGTATATTCAGTGTATGTAGCTCTGTCAATTCTTGTTTTCACATAGGTATATATAGGTCCATATTGTAGCATTTCCTCATCAATTAATATAACTATATCAAGGGTTATTTTTCTATTTTTAGCATAATCCATAAAATTGATTATTTCTTCTATTATACCAGCAGATTCAATTTTATTAATATTTACTAATATTATTGGAAAATCACCTGATATAGAATATTTCCAAAGCATTGACTGGCTTAAATTTTCGTTCCAGAAATCGCTTTTATCCATATTGTTTTTTTCAAATAAAGCTTCTTTTATAATTTCGTTATACACATGAGCTTTACCTGATTCAAGTTTTAAATATCTAGCAGTTAAGTTATTTAGATCAATACATAATTTATATTGTTTTGAGATACTTTCCTCATCTAAATTTATTATAGTATTTGATATTTTATATTTATTATCTGCCACACCAAGTATGTAGTAAAATTCTTGTCGTTCATGTGGATCTAAAATTATACTTGCTCTATATGAAAGTATAGGCCAAAGAGGATATCTAGTTATATTTGAATCATAAACATCATTTTGTAAGTTGTTTTCAAGTTTAGATTTCTCAGTTTCTACATCTTTTTCAAGATCTATTCCTATTAGTTTTGTATACACATATAATTCTTTATCTGTCTCGTTTTTTTGCCTTTTACTAGCAACTAACACATCCAAATCTTTATCGTAATAAGTTTCTATTTGTAAATTACTAAATGCAGGATGAACCACATTTGTCATGTAATCAGTCAAGGCTGGTTCAACATATGTATTTATTGTAACTTCTCTTCTAATATCACTATTATTATATATACTTATTTTTCTTATTTCTATACTGTATTCTTGTGATAAAAATACGCTTGTATTTACTTCTAGATCATTCACTTCTTTATAATACTCAGTTGAATTAAGTGTTGATACAAACATACACTTGTTTTTTGCATATTTTGGATCACAATCAGTAGTAGGAAACGTTACACCACTTTGTTTATCTGTAAGGTATACATAGTTTCCGCTAGAATTAATATTGGTATATCTTTGTCTATTTACAATTTTATCATTATACATTAAGTAAGTACCACCGTTACTAGTAGTTATTGATGAAATTTCACTTCCTTTTAATAGAGATAAATGAAAGTTTCTAGTGTTTGTATCTGGAGTTACTATATCTTGATGTACAAATGGTGTATATATGCTAATATCTTTTTGTTTAAATGTGTTCTCTTTTTTATCTATATTTTGAGTAATATTAGATTTTAATCTTTCTCTTTCTTTTAATAAAATATCACAAGCTAAAATATCAGGATTTCTATGAAATCTATTTTTTATTATAGATTTATTTATATAGTTGTTTATTGCAGTCAAAATCATACCTTGATGATGAGCCATGTACGTTTTAACAACTTCATATTTAGTATCTTCTGGAAGATGTTGTCTTGTATAATCAATTGATTCATAAAAACCAAAACTTGAATATGCTCCTATGCTTTTTAAAGCTTTTATATTTTTATATACTTCTTGAGGAGCAAATTCTATCATAAGTAATGAAGAATATGGTGAAATTACTAAATAGTCATTAAGGCCTCTTTTAAGTCCAAGCCATGGAATACCAAAAGCTTGATACTGATAGTTTAGTTCACCATCTTTAATAGCAAAAGCTGATTCAGAAACACCCCAAGGGACATTATTTATCTTAGAGTATTTTTTTTGACTATATTTTGCAAAAAATAGTGATTGATCTATTAAGGTATGCTCATATGATTTATTAAATAGATATGGCATATAGTATTCAAAGGCAGTACCTGTCCATGAAACAAGACCCTTATATCCATCTAAGTTTACTAGATTTCTTGATAGTGTAAACCAATGTTTAGAAGTAACTTGGCGAGAAGCAATTGCAATTAAGCTTGTAATTCTGCTCTCTGACATTAACATATCATAGTAACTATCTATTAACTTTCCAGTTTCTTGTGCATAACCAATTGAGAATAGATTTCTCGTAGTGTCATACAGTTTTGAAAAATCAGTATCTAAAATTAATTCATCTATGTAGTCAAATAACTCATTTATAGTTTTGTAATCTCTATAGTTATAGTCATCAGGAATTTTATTTGTATTATCTCTTATTTCGATAAGAAATTGTTTAACAACGTATAGGCAAGCAATAAAATTACCGCTATCAACTGTTGATACAAATCTAGGTCTTAATGGCTCCAAAGTTTTTATATTATACCAATTATATAAATGTCCATTCCATTTATCAAGTTTTTTTATGGTTGCAAAGAAATTATTAAGTCTAATTACCGCATCGTTTTCACTAATAAACTTAAGATCATATGCATTAATAATAGCCATTGCACCAAAACCAATATTTGTAGAAGATGTTCTATTTGCTATTTTATATCTTCTATTTTCTTGAAAATTATCAGTTGGTAAATAGTTATTTATTTGTGTCATCATACTATCAAAAAATGTCCAAGTTCTTTTTGCAACTTCTAAAACTTCTTCTTCTTTTTTACTATCTAAACGTTCATTTCTTCCAAATAAATGACTCTTTCCTAACAAATATGCAAGAAATGGTGTGAGTATAAAAAATATAGCGACTACAGTAATAAATATAAAAGAATACTTATGTATATTATAATCATAAGTAACAAAGCTTGAATTTATATAAATTAATATTAATGCACCAAAAATTATATTTGGAATCATATTAAATATATAATAAGATAAGCTTCCTTTAGCATTTTTATCTAATACTTCGGCAGTAGTCCATTCTAGTAAGTGCTTTTTTGATATTAGCATTCTATAAATAGATTTTAAGAAAGCATCAACTGTGATATATACACTATATGGTATTGTCAAAAATCTAAAACACATAGTTAGGAAGACAGAGTCTATCCCATGAATAAGAGGAATGTACTGTATTTCTCTGGTATGAGTGCTTTTACCAAACACAATTATATCAGCTATAGATATTATATATCCAAAATTTATAACCATAAATGTAATCAATACTACATCTGAAAATAGAGTAAGTGATGTAAATAAAGAGATAATTAATGCAATAAATGCGCAAACTTCTAACATAGGTCTTCTTATATTGTCAAATATTTTCCATTTTGATAAGAAATTTAAATTTGAATAAGGACTAATTAGCCACTTTATTATTTGCATATCTCCTCTATACCATCTATGATTTCTTTTCATATATGCAATATAATTATTTGGAAATCCATCTTGTACTTCAATATCAGAAGCAAGTCCAGCTTTTAAAAATGAACCTTCTAATAAATCATGGCTAAGAACTAAGTTTTCAGGTATTTCTTCATCTAGTAGTTTTTCATAAAGTTCAATATCATATATCCCTTTTCCACAAAATATAGCTTCTTCAAAAAGATCTTGATATACATTGGATACGGCAGTGGTATATATATCTAACCCACCAAAACCACCAAATATTTTTGAAAATATGCTTTTGTTAGCTGCAACTATATCAAGACCAACTGCCGGTTGAATTAGACCATAACCTTTTTCAACTATCTTTTGATTTTTAGATAGAACAGGTTTATTTAGCGGATGAGCCATTATAGATACCAAATCTTTAGCAGTGTTTAGAGAAAGCATAGTATCTTCATCTATAGTTATAGCATACTTTGCTTCAACAACATCATCATAAATAAGATACATATATTTATCGATCTCTTTTATATTTAATCTGTTTAATACGAGTTTATTAAAGTGAGAAAGAGCTCCTCTTTTTCTTTCCCATCCCATATAGCAATCTTCACCTTTACTATATACTCTTTTTCTATAAATAAAATTAAACAAATTATGGTTGCTAGGATATTTACTATTTAATTCATCTAATCTTTCTTTAGCATACTCCACTATCTTGCCATCTATGTCAATATATTCCTTATCACTAGAAACGCAGTCTCCAAGCAACATATAATACATATTATTAGATCTATTTGCGAGGTAAGTTATTTCCATCTTCTTAATTAAATTATCCAACTTTTCAATGGATGAAATAACACTCGGCATTACTACATAAGTAATATTTTTTTCATCTACAGATTTTGCAAAATCAAATCTTGGTAAAATTTTAGGACCAGTTGATTTTCGTATAACATAATTGATTGTCTTTTCCCATATTTCAAGGATAAATCCAAAAGAAATAAATGCAACTAAAAGATTACCAATTATATTGTTAAAGTTAGCAAGTCTAGTTGTAACCAAAATTGCGGATAAAAGTGCTATTAGTAACATGGAAATAATATAAAAATATGAACCTAATGGTTTTATTAAACTATAATACATTTTATCAAAAATATATGATTTTGATAATTCTTTTTTTAATAAACATTTATCATCACCAACAAGAAAAAAGCCAACGTGTTTACTATATTTTTTTGAACAATCAACTGCTTTTTTTGCTATATACACTTCAGATAATGAATATTTTTTAGCTAATTTAATAATATATTCCCTATATCTTGCTTTTGTCTTATAATCACATTTTATAAATTCATTTGTATAATCATACATTAATGATTCATCTATTTTATTAACTTTTTCAAATATTTCTCTAAAATTTATACCATTTAATTGCTTATATGATAGGATTGCTCTACCTACAAGACTTGTAGTTTTTGCAACCTCCATATGTTCTTTTATAATTGCTTCTTCAACAGTAAAACCGATTTTGTCTGCTTCCGCTGTTAAAATATTAAAGTACTTATCTCCTTCTACTCCTAGATCTTTTAATCTAAAAGCCATATATTCTACGAATGCAGTATTTGTATTTTTTATCTTACCTATATCAATAATTTTATTTTTAAAATTGTTTAGATCCTGAAATAAAATTTCACTTAGAATATTAAAGTTTTCTATATTTTTATTTAAGATCTTTTCAACATTCATTTTTTGGTTTTGACTATTTAAAATATTTAGTGAAACTCTTGCAATAAATTTTAATAAATTTAATCTAAGCATAAGTATAAATAAATCTAATTCTTCAGAAGTTAGATAAGATAACTTCTGATAATCTTTTAAGCATTTTAATATAATGTTTTGATCGACGTAACCTGTATTGTTTTCAATAAGCTCATAAGCAAGATAGTAAATTGCAATATATTTATCACCATTATGAGTTTTAATAACAGGTAACTTTTTTCTTTTTAAGACACTTGCATCTTCTCTTATCTTAGAGTACTCATTTTCAATTATATACATATTATCAAGTATCCACTGCCCTGCAGGATGTATAGATAATTTCATGTCATATGTAGTTTCTAAAATTTTGTATGTTTGAGAGACTATATTATAGTTTTCTTTTGCCTCAACAAAGATAGGATTAAGGGAACTTTTCATATTGTCGTGCACCTCTTTCGTATATATACATTTAGGCTTATTATATACTAAAAATAAAGATTTTGCAACCTCAAATTGCAAAATCTTTTCGACAAAAAAACGTATAATATTTACCAGAAATATCTAGTTAATTTCTAAGATATTCTATATCTTCTTTACTATATTCTTCTGGTTTTAATCCAACCTTATTTTTCATATAAATTAGCATGAAAATTGCCATTGTTCCAAAAATATATGACATTATTATTATTGTTGTTGCCGTACTGGTTATAGAAAGCATAAATGAACTTATAAATGCAATTATTACTCTTACCAAACTTTGAAATAATGACGTTATAGAATATATCTTTATTCTTAAATTTGAATCAGAAAAGTTACCCAAATACCTTTTACTTAATGAGTAAAAAGGTTCTATAACAATATATTGAATTATAAACATGGCCATAACAATAACAATTGTATTTTGTAAAGGTAATCCTATAAGTGGAACTAGACCAATTATAATTGAAGCACCTATAAATGACATTGAAAGCCTAGTTAAAGTTCTATTTTTATATCTCTTATGATACATAATTTGATGGCTTGATGATAATGCCGATATTATTCCTAAAATTGCAAAAATAATACCAAAATATTGTGCTGGAACCTGTAAATCTGCAAGTAAGCTTTTTCTATATATTCCAAAGAATATCATAAAACCAGATACTGTACTATAAAATAAAAGTAGACTTGATAATCTTCTCGAGTTCATCATATATTTTAATGCATATTTTAAATCTCTAAATTCACTTCTTATAGTCATATTGTGTGTATCATTTATTTCAGTGTTTTGCACATCTTTTATTTTAATAACAACATATATTCCATATATAGATAAAGCTAAGCATATAATAATAGGAATATATGGATTTATTACAAATAGGAAACCTGATAATATAGAACCTACAGCATCCATATAGTAATAATAAGAGGTTCCTTTACCATCAATTTTTGAATATAAATTGCCGCTCTTTTCATTACTTGGTAAAATATCATATAATAGGGCCGGTGCCGTTATTCCTTTTAAAGTCCATGCAAATGCTGCAAATAGATTGGAAATAATAAGCATCTGAAAATCATTACAAAAAATTATTAATACTACACTCATTGCAAGAGAAATATTACCTATAATTAATGACAATTTATTTCCTATCTTGTTAACTAGTAAAGTACAAGGTATTTGAAGTAAAATACGAAAAACTGTATATATTGCCTCAGCAAGAAGTATTTTTGAAACTGCTATTCCCTTCACTTGTGTTAAAAATAAAAAATCTACTGCGTAAAAAAACAGTAAATCATTAGATACCATTTTGTATATCAAATATAACTTTGTATTATATTTTCTTATGTTAGTTACTTCATTTTTCTTTTGCATAAAAACTCCCTTAAATATTTACGTATTTTCAAAATTATATCATATACAACATATTAAAACAAGATAAATTATTAAAATTTTGCATAACAAAAAATACCAAGCATATTTTATATGCTTGATATTAGTATATCGGTTACTTTATAGATACATAAGAACTGCTAATGTATCCTATTTGCCCATTAGATAATTTAATTTTGTGCCAACCACCACTTGTTGAAATAATACTAACGGTAGTGTTTTTTCTAAGATTAGATATTACCTTATATCCAGTAGAAGGACCACTTCTTACATTTAATATAGAGGTATTTACTATTCCAGTTTTAGTAGATGTTGTTGTTGATGTACCTGTACTTACACTTGTTGAAGTTGAATTTAATTTTACATATGTACCACTTACATATCCTATTTGTCCATTGCTTAATTTAATAGTATGCCATCCATTATTTGTTGATATAATCGTAACAGAAGTATTCTTTTTTAGCGATGACATTATTTTTGTTTTAGTAGAAGGACCGCTTCTTACGTTTAGTGTAGTTGTAGTCACAATTCCAGTTTTAGATGTGGGTGCAGTATTGGTAGAGTTGTTTTTAATATTTACGTAACTATCACTTATGTATGCATTTTGACCATTTGATAACCTAATAGTATACCAACCATTATTAGCAGCATAAATATTTACAATATCATTTTTTTTAAGAGTGGTTAAAATTTTTGAATTTGTAGAAGGACTACTTCTAACATTTAATATATTTGTATTTACTGTACCAGTTTTAATAACTGTTTGCTCAGGTGTTATACTTGGAGTTATATTTGGTATTGTAGGTGTAGATGATGGATTTAACCATGAAGAATAATTTTGCCATATTGTACTAGGTTCTTGACCTATTGCCCAAACAGCAGTTCCCTTTAAACCATATTTAGTAACTAGACCTAGTTTATGTTGAATTGAAGTCTCATTCTCATACCATATAGTGTAAGTTCCAGGAATTAAAGTTTTACCATTTATTGTATTAATTATATCTGAAGATTTGACTGTAAAAGTGGCTTTTGGTGATTGTTGAATCCCATCGTAGGTTACTGTGGCACCATAATCAGAAATTAGTTTACTTACTTTATCTAATGTTACACCGTTTCCATTAAAATTACTATCATCACTCCAAATTCTACCATAGAAAGGAATTCCTAGAACTATTTTATCAGTAGATGTTTTGGAAGTTGCATATTTAATTGAATTTTCTACAAAAGTTATACTTGCAATAGGTCCTGGTGCACTTCCTTGCCAATGTTCATCATATGCCATAACCATAATATAATTTGAGTTATTAGCAAGACCAGTATAATCATATGAACCGTGCCAGCCAGTAATATAACTATTTGGATTAGCAGCTACAGCTACTGAAATTTCCTTGGTATTAGGTAACTTTGAGCGTAGCTTTGCTACAAAATTAGTGTATAGGTTTTTCTCTGCTTCTGTTACATTTTCAATATCAATGTTTATACCATCTAGGTTATATTGAACAATATAATTTGCAAGATCAGTTGTCATATTATCAGCATTATTAAGTGCAGCTATACCAGCTTGCTTATCCCAATGATTACTTAAAAAAGGTATAACTTTTAAACCTTTACTATGACAGTAATTAATTAAATCACTACTTATATTACCAATTTGTAAACTACCATCAGCCTGTATATTAAAGTAACTTGGAGAAACAGTATTAATGGCGTTATTGGTTTTATCAATATCTGAAATCTGCCCTGAACTTGTTGTAGAATATAAATATGCCATACTATATTTTTGAACATCCGTACCGTAAACATTAAAAAAGTTTGTAAATGGAATAGTAGCTATAACTATCCCCCCCACTATTATTTTTACACTATTAACTTTAATTTTGTTAGCATTAACTCTAATATATTTTAAAACAGAATCTACATCTTTTTTTATATTTTCTCGTGACAAAAAATCTAAACCAAATTCTGTATCAAGTTTAGAGTGACAATATACCAAAAGTTCATAAGTATCATCATAATTTTTATTTAATTTTATTGTATTATACACAAAACTCACCTCTTTTTAATTCTATATTAGTATTTACAGATGATATTTTTTTATACTTCATATAAATATTTTATGTAAAATTATATTGACTTTCTATACATTAAAGACTATAATAATATTAACTATAATATTTGTAAAGGAGTTTTTATAACTATGAGTCCTAAAGAGGAAAAAAAATACTTTTTTGAAGTATTTGAAAGAAGAATTACTAGGGTGCCTAATGGATTTTGGAATTCAGAAAGAACTATTAGAGCTGTGCGAATACTATTCAAAAACTATCTGAAATATGACAAGAAGACAATCTGTAAGAGTTACGATGCCAAATTCTTATCTAAATATGGCATAAGAAGTGCAAGAAAATTTTATTCATTATACGAACTAATAAAACAAGCATTTCCTGAACATAATTTTATGCCTTGGGAGTTAAAAAAGGTAAAGTGTTCTGGTTGGACGGATGAGCTTATTGTATATGCAATTAAGTGGTTAGTAGAAACTATTCGAAAACTTACTCCGGATGAGGCTATAAAGGTTTTAACCAGAGATGATTTTGATAGCAATAATTTATCCTACATATATAAAATAAACGGAAGGGATAATAAAAAAGTTATTAGACTTGCCTATCCAAATCTTGCTGCATAGGACGTAAAAATAGAGCTACTTTATTTAAGTAAGCTCTATTTTTATACTCATTTTATATTTATTTTCTACTTGCTCTTAATCTTTCTGTTGGATCTAAAATTTTCTTTCTAAGTCTAATGCTTACTGGTGTTACTTCTACTAGTTCATCATCAGCAATAAATTCGATTGATTGTTCAAGTGATAATTCTTTTATTGGTACTAATTTTAATGCATCATCACTACCAGAAGCTCTCATATTTGTAAGATGTTTTTCTTTACATACGTTTACTGTCATATCTTCATTTCTTGAATTTTCACCAACTATCATTCCTACATAAACTTCTGTACCAGGATTTATAAATAAAGATGCTCTTTCTTGTGCATTATATAAACCATAAGTAGTTGCTTTTCCTCTTTCATGAGCTATTACAGTACCTCTTAAACGAGTTACAACCTCACCTCTATCTTTTTCATATCCAGCAAATATATGATTTAATATTCCATTACCTTTTGTATCTGTCATAAATTCACTTCTATAGCCTATAAGACCACGAGCAGGAATTTTAAACTCTAATCTTGAAAATCCAGCTTGAGATGTAGAAGTACTCATATTAGTCATTTCACCTTTTCTATATCCCATTTTTTCCATAACTACGCCAACAAACTCTTCTGGAATATCTATTGTTACTTGTTCCATAGGTTCACATTTAACACCGTCAATTTCTTTATATATAACGCTTGGACGTGATACTAAAAGTTCATAGTTTTCTCTTCTCATGTTTTCTATAAGTATTGATAAATGAAGCTCTCCTCTTCCTGATACTTTAAAACTATCTGGTGATTCTGTTTCTTCTACACGTAAAGAAACGTTCGTTTCTACTTCTTTAAATAATCTATCACGTATATGTCTTGATGTTATATATTTTCCTTCTTTTCCAGCAAATGGACCATTATTTACACTAAATGTCATAGTTACAGTTGGTTCATCTATATCAACAAAATCAACTGGTTCTGGCATAGTAGGATCAGCTATAGTTTCACCTATATTTATACCTTCAACACCTGTTACAGCAACTATATCGCCACAAGATGCCATATCTGCTTCAACTCTTTTTAAACCAATATATGTATACAGTTTCCCAACCTTAACATTTGAAACAGTTCCATCTTTTTTACATAGTGCTACGTATTGAGCATTTTGTATTTTTCCTCTTTCGATTCTTCCTATTCCTATTCTTCCTGTATATTCATCATAATCTATATTAGAAACTAAAAGTTGAAGAGGTTCTTCTTGACTTCCTTTAGGTTCAGGTACTGTATTTATTATAGTTTCAAATAAAGACATCATGTTATCACTTTCTTCATTTAAATCTAATTTAGAAAAGCCATTTTTACCAGAAGCATAAACAACTTTAAAATCTAGTTGTTCATCACTTGCATTTAAATCCATAAATAGTTCTAATACTTCATCCACTACTTCTGTAGGCCTTGCACCTGGTCTATCAATTTTGTTTACTACCACAATAGGTACTAAGTTTAAAGCTAAAGCTTTGCTTAAAACAAATCTTGTTTGAGGCATAGGACCATCAAATGCATCAACAACAAGTATAACACCATCTACCATTTTTAAAACACGTTCTACTTCTCCACCAAAATCAGCATGCCCTGGAGTATCTACAATGTTAATTTTAACATCTTTATACTTTACGGCTGTATTTTTTGAAAGTATTGTTATTCCTCTTTCTTTTTCAATATCATTAGAATCCATAACTCTTTCAGCTATGTGTTCATTATCTCTAAAAATACCACTTTGTCTTAATAGTGCGTCAACAAGAGTAGTTTTACCATGGTCAACGTGTGCAATTATTGCTACATTTCTTATATTTTTCATCAGTTTTACTTCCTTTCAATTTTCATATAAAATACAAAAAACATGTAACCTAAATTTTAAAATCTAGGTTACACCTATATTATGTATACATTTTATACTATTTATGTCTGTTTGTCAAGTTTTTATATGAAATTTAATTATAAAAATACAGTATTAAATATATATATACTATTATAAATCAATTTCCCATGTATTATTATTAAATAGTATAGTTGAGTTTATATTTAATTCATCTGCAAATGATTTAATAGCCCTAAATACTTTTGGTATAAAATAATAACTTTCAAGTACCTTTTTATTAATTTGTTTATTAGCGATAAAGTTAACAATTAAATCTTTATCATTAATTGTTACAATTATATCTTCTAAATATTGGAATTCTTTTACAATGTCTGTGTTTTTTCCTGCTTCAGTTAGTCTATCACTTTTTAAATCTAATTTATCTGCAAATACTAATACTTTTGTAATAAAACTACTATCATGTTTAATATCACTATGTGATTTTATTGCTTCAAGAATTAAATTGTTATCATAAGTAATAATACCATTGTCTTTAAAATACATTTTTGCCATTTCAAAACTTCGTTCAGCATGTTCATCTTTACCATTTATACAACCAATGTCATGTAAAACTGCTGCTATTTTTGCAATTTCTATTAAGTCATCACTATAATTCAATTGTTTTAAAATAGATTCAACGGTATTAATAACATTATCTATATGTTTAAAACTATGACTATGCCACATTGAACCATTTTTTTCTAACAAGGTTATTTTATTATAAATATCTTTAATATATTCATCGTTTTTTATTCTTTCGAACATTTTATACCCCTTTAAACTTCATTTTATATTTTGCTTAACTCTATACTCAACAATCTCTTGTATCAATTTTTTCGGCAATGGTTTGTCATAGTTAAATTGAACTCCACCTTTTGAAAATTGCAAACCACCAAATTTATCCTTGAATTTTTCTATTCCTTCTGATCCTGGAAAGAAACCTATATGATTTTTAAATCCGGCAAAGTGAACTAAATTACCATTTAGGTAGAATGTTGGCATTTGCCAACTGATTTTTTCAGTTGTTTCTTCAGGTAATACTTCTCTTATGATATCTCTAATTTCATGCAATTTAACCTGTATTTCTTCAGGAAAATCTTTTATATATTCATCTATTGGATTAAGCATATTTTTCTCCTTTCATGGAATTATACTAATTTTCTAGCTCCCCATTCAACAACAGTAAATCCTTTTCTATTAACTGAATTTAAATTTTGTTTTACAACACTTATCGATTTGTTTAGTGGCATATAATCCATTATTACTCTAATTAGAGTATCTGGTTTAGGAGAAATATCAAGCTGCATATAATCATTTATTTCATTCATTGTTCTAAATCTTATATAGTTGTATTTATTTTTTTCAAGTTCAGGTAACCAGTATATTATAAATTCATTAGATTCCCTATCGTTTAGTCCAAGAATTTTAAGTTTTTCTTCTAAAAAATTAGTAGTATCTTCGCCTCGTACCACAAAACCTTTAGTTTTATCTATTTTGAAGTTATCTATTGCTTCCCAATACAACGCATAATAGTTTTTGTTAGTTTTTAAATCTTTAATATCACCACTTGGTTTTGCTAATATTGTCCAATTATTTATATATTTTGGATAAGTATAAAGCAAAAGATATGGATTAGATAGTTTAACAGTAACCTTTGTCTCAGTTTCAGGATAAAAATAAATAATTGGTTTTTTTAGTAACATTTTATCATTATTAAAATCAATTTCATCTAAAAAACTTGTTTTAAGAGTTTTATACTTCGTATCTAATTCTACAGTTATATTTTTAGAAATACTTTCTTTATTAATTGGTATTAAAACTAAGTAATGAGATGCATATGCATATATGTTTGAATAAATTGATTCAAGCGCAATATTTAAATTAAGACCACTTTCTTGTGTGTAATAGCCTACTTTATTATTTGAAAGTTTATTTAGATCAATGCTTCTATTATCATTTATAACTGCAATAGAAAGACACATATTGCTATCAAATATATCCTTTGCTTGTTCTAAATTAATTAAAAAATCCAATTCACTTAATGTATTCTCATTATCTGATATATTGTTATTTATTACATTAAATTTTATATTTTCAAAATACTTTTTATACTCATCAAGTGAAGAAAATTTAAGTATATCAGAACCTAAGTAATTTTCAACATTACTTAATTCAATAATATCTGCTTTATTTGTATATAGTTTAGAATTATATGTAAGTGAATTCTTGTTATATGATGCTACATAAATGTCATGTAGTATAACAAAAGCAAAAGTTAAAATTAATAATAAAATAATTACTTTAAAAAACTTCATTAATTTACTTTTCATATAATTCTCCTAATATTTTAATTAGAGTCAGATTTAAGCATATCATGCTCTGGCGCAGCAGTTGTAAGTTCAATTATAGATTCATTTATTATATCCTCAGAAACGTTTTTACTACTAAATTCTTTTTTTAGAGTAGCTTCAACAATTTTTTCGGATTTATCCGTAAGAACACTCTTTGAAATATCAATTTCACTATCAACAAATTTTTCAAGGGCAATTTTAAAAGTACCATTTACAAAAGGAATTTTATTCTTTTCTAAATAATTAATAATTTTTTGTTTTATATCGTTTTCAACTAAAATTCCATGAACTACGTATCTTTTACTCATTATATCATGTTCAGTAATATGTGTTCTATCATTTCTTGTAGAATCAGCAAATCTCTTTAAACTTTCATATTCCGAGTCTAGCTTCATATCACTAGCAGCTCTAATTAATTTATCAATATTAATATTTGTCATTTTGTAATAATCTAAAATATCAAACTTTTTATTTTTTCCATCACTATTAATACCAGCTATTTCATAGGTAGCCATCTTTTTAATAGTTAAAGCAATTGTGCTAGACTTTTTTATTTCATCTTGTACTATTTTATACTTAACAAAATTATATAGATTTTGATCGCTATTTTTTACAACATCCAACATTTCATAAAAATATTTTCTTGAATATTTGTTTTCACTACAAAAATCATAAATATCCTTTTTATGTTCTAAAAAACTTTCAATGCAAATTTTTGCTTTAGTATTTTTTTCACCTTCGTCATCCTCTAGGTGAAGTATTTTATATTCTAAATCCTTATATAATTTATAGTCTTGTTTATTATCAGAGTTTTTAAGTAAATCAAGTGTATCTCTAAAATATGATAAAGTTCTATTGGTTTTAGCGCAAAATAGTTCTTTGCTATCTTTTGATTCTAAATAATCATGCATATATTTCCTTGCTTCATCTAGAGCTTGTTCTTGTTTTTGATCATTTTTTTCTTTATTTAATTTATCTTTCTCTTCTTGTTCTTTTCTTTTTTTATCTTCTTTTTCTTTTTTTTCTCTTTTTAACTTAGCAGCATATAATTCAGTCACATCTTCTAGAACAAACTTAGCATAGTTTTCGGCAATAGCAAACACAGCACCCTCATTAACATGGCACTTTTTTGCAATTTCTTTTATAGATAGTTTACCTTCAATATATAGTAAATATACTTGCTTTTCATCTATCTGCCCTTTTTCATTCATAAATATAATCTCCTTTATAGTTCATATCTTAGCCCAAGTTCATTCCATTTGTATTTTCCCATTTCATGATATTCTAAATATTCAACTTTTTGTATATTCTTTAGTGTAGCAACAAAGTTTTCTAAATTAGTTATTTCATCTCCACTATCAGTTAATTTATCCACATTTACATGTCTTATTATGCACTGAATATTTTTTTCATTGCATACATATTCAGCGAAATTTAATATTTTTTCATTACTTACACCTGTAAGCCATTTATGATTTTCGTTATTCATAAGTTTTATATCTAAAATAATTAGATCTACGTACTTTAATAACTCATCAAGTTTTTCAGATACATTAGTATACCCAGCAGTATCTATTGCAATATTAAAATTGTGTAGTTTTAGTGTTTTGCATAAATAAATTAGAAAATCTATTTGAAGTAAAGGTTCGCCACCAGTTATCGTAATACCACCATTTGACTTATATATATAATCTTTACAATTTAATATTTTACTTACTACTTCGTCTACAGTATATTCTTTTGCCCCATCGATTTTCCAAGTATCAGGATTATGACAATATTTACATCTTAAATTACAGCCTTGCATAAATATCACATATCTTATACCTGGCCCATCTACAGTACTAAAACTGTCAAAAGAATGTATTCTACCTTTTACTACGTCTTTTTTTGTCACTTATATCACTCTGCTTTCATACCCACGAATTTTTTATCGTTTTTTAAAGCTTCCATTGACAACTTAAACGAGTCAATAATTGCTTGTTTTATATTATCTTCTTCAACTTTTAATACATTTTTTATAATATCAGGTTCTATAAATAAATTTTTATACATTATATCACCTAGATAATATGGATTAAGACCAGGTTCAACTTCCTTTTTTTGATATTCTTTTATTATCTTAAAAGAATATAGCTTGTACAAAAATTTAGGAATGGTTATAACTTTCCTATTCTTCATACCTATAGCTTCATGAACTATGCCTAAAAGTTCTTTCCAAGTCATGTTATACCAACCAACAGGACAAGACATTGTGCCAGTACTATTTTCGATAGCACCAGCTACACACTGTGCTACTTGTTTTACTGTTACCATAGTGGTACCACCTCTCGGATAATATGTATTATCTTTCATTTTTAATATTTGTTCTAATATAACTGTCCAAACAGGTTTTCTACCTTTTTGGATACCGAATATATATGGTAATTCTAAAACTACAACTTCCATTCCATCCCCGCCATATGATAAAGCTAAATTTTCTTGCTCTATTCTACTACGGATATATGGATGTCTATCACATAGCTTCATTTTAGGATATTTTTTTGCAAAATAAGCAAAATATGATCCAAGTACTACTACTTTTTTTATTTTTTCTTCTTTTGCAATTTTAAGTATTCTCTCTAGAGATTTTATATTATATTTTTCATAAGACTCATATACAGGCTTTTTAAATTCAACTCTTTCATCAACACCAGCTGCAAATACAATACCTTCACAACCGTTTAAATTTGCCCTTATTTCATCATCATTTAATTCTAAATAATTACCATAAGTAATTTTTAAGTCAGGGTTTAAATATGCTCCTTTAGGAATGTTGGGTAGGGCAATTGAAGTAACTTCATGCCCTCTTTTTATAAGTTCATCTGCGCTAGATGCGCCTAAAAGTCCTGTTGAACCAATCATAAATATTTTCATAAAAAACCTCCTAAAATTTATTTTAAAAGAAAGTTCTAGATAAAATATCTTCCTGATGTTTTCTAGAAAGTTTAATAAAATTAACTGCATATCCAGATACTCTTATTGTAAGATTTGGATATTTATCAGGATTCTCCATTGCATCTATTAGAACATCTTTATTTAATACATTGATGTTAATGTGCTGACTTTGTTTTGCAAAGTATGAATCAAGTAATAACACTAGATTATCTACCCTTGCATTTAAATCATTTCCAAGTGTACTAGGCACTGCCGAAAAAGTATAAGAAATACCATCCATACTATCTTCATATCTTAGTTTTGAAAGTGAACAAAGTGTAGCTCCAATTCCGTTTTTTTCACGGTTGTACATTGGATTTGCACCAGGTGCAAAAGGCTCACCTTTATATCTTCCATCAGGAGTGCTACCAGTTTTTTCTCCATAAACTACGTTTGAAGTTATAGTAAGTATAGACATTGTAGTTTCTGCATTTCTGTATGTTTTATGCTTTTTCAGATTTTCCATAAACATTTTCTGAATTTGTCTTGCAATTTCGTCTACCCTATCATCATCATTACCGAATTTAGGATAATCACCATCAACTTCAAAATCAGTTATTATTCCAAAATCATTTTTTATAGGTTTTACTTTAGCATATTTTATGGCACTAAGTGAGTCAACCGCAACAGATAAACCTGCTATTCCGCATGCCATAGTTCTATGTACATCTTTGTCATGAAGCGCCATTTGTAAAGATTCATAAGAATATTTATCATGCATGTAGTGTATTACATTTAAGGTATCTATATATAGTTTTGTACACCATTGCATCATTTTTTGGTAGCATTTCATTACCTCATCATACTGCAAATATTCACCATTATTTAAAGATATATTTGGACCAATTTGTTCAAAACTGATTTCATCTTTGCCAGCGTTTATAGCATAAAGTAATAATTTTGCTATATTACATCTGGCACCGAAAAATTGCATTTGCTTTCCTATTTTCATTGGTGAAACACAACAAGCTATAGCATAATCATCTCCATAATATTTATTCATTAAATCATCATTTTCATATTGTATTGAGCTTGTAGTTATAGATATTTTAGCGCAAAATTTTTTAAATGGTTCTGGTAATCTTTCAGACCATAAAACAGTTAAATTTGGCTCAGGAGCAGGTCCTAAATTTACTAAAGTATGTAGCATTCTATATGAAGTCTTCGTAATTAAAGGCTTTCCATAAACATTAATTCCACCTATACTTTCAGTAATCCAGTTTGGATCTCCACTAAATAAAGCGTTATATTCCTTAGTCCTTAAAAATCTCACTATTCTGAGCTTAATTACTAATTGGTCTATGTATTCCTGGGCTTCAGACTCAGTTATAACTCCATTTTGAAGATCTCTTTCAATATATATATCTAAGAAATTAGAAATTCTGCCTATGCTCATTGCAGCGCCATTTTGTTCTTTAATAGCACCAAGATATGCAAAATATGTCCATTGCACAGCTTCTTTTGCATTTGTTGCAGGTTTTGATATATCAAAGCCATAACTAGAAGCCATTTTCACAAGATTTTCTAAAGCTTTTATTTGATCGGTAATTTCCTCTCTAAGTCTTATATTTTCATCAAGCATAACAAGTTTTTCAAGATCCAAAAGTTGTTTTTTCTTATCATCTACAAGTATATCTATGCCATATAGTGCAACTCTTCTGTAGTCACCTATAATTCTTCCTCTACCATACGCATCAGGCAGTCCTGTTATAATAGCAGATTTACGAGCCTTTTTCATAGCAGAAGTATACACGTCAAAGACACCTTGATTGTGTGTTTTTCTGTATTCATCAAAAATCTTAATTATTTCAGCATCTAGTTTATATCCGTACTCTTCAAATGCTTTTTCAACCATTCTAATACCACCAAAAGGCATTATAGCACGTTTAAGGGGTTCATCTGTTTGCAATCCAAATATAACCTCTAGATCTTTATCTATATATCCAGGCCCATGTGAAGTTATAGAGCTAACTATATTTTGGTCTATTTTATATATGCCGTTATTGTCTCTTTCTTGACTCATTAAACTTTGGATTTTACTGAACAATTTTTCAGTTTTTTGTGTAGGCTCACTTAAAAATGTATCATCTTTATCATAATACGTGTAATTGTTTACAATAAAATCACGTACATTTATTTCATTTTTCCATGTATCTCCTATAAAGCTTGTCCATGCATTAAATTCGTATTTCATATGTTCTTCCCCCTTTGCTACATAAATCCAGTTTAAAATACTATTTAAATTTCATCTTTAAGACTATATATTTTATTTAATAACTCATCAGAAAATGATTGTAAATAAACTTTATCTTTATTTCTACTTCTATCTAAATAAACAGGTTTACCATATATTATTTTTATTTTTGAAAAAGGTCGTCTATCGTTTGAAATATATACAGGAACAATTGGTACATTTGCTTTTACAGCAACATATGCAGGTCCAACTTTTGGACTAAGATGTTCACCTGATTTTACTCTGGTTCCTTCAGGAAATATAAGTAACTTAATTTTATTACCACTTTCAAATAAATTAATTGCGTGCAGTAAACTAGAAGCATCTTTTTTACCGCGTCTTATAGGGAAAATACCAAAATATTTAAAAATATTACCAATTATCTTATATTTAAATAACTCTGATTTTGCCATTATACTCAAATTTTTGGTTACTGAATAAATATATATAGAATCAACCGCACTTGTATGATTTGCACAAATAATACATCTGTCAAGATTTTCTTCATTTTCCTTAGAAATATGTTTAACATTATAATATATTTTTGATAAAACTAAATAAAGTATTTTTTTAACCAGATAAATAATCATATTTGTTAAAGATCAATCCTCTCTTTTACTATTTTGTATGCTTCGTCTATCATTTCTTCTATAGATATTGAAGTTGTATCAAGAAGTACTGCGTCATCTGCCATTTTAAGAGGTGAACAGCTTCTACTCATATCATTACAATCACGCTGATCCAACTCTTCTTCAAGAGTTTTTAAGTCAATTAGTTTACCTTCTTTTTTTACAATATCTTTTTGTCTTCTTATTGCCCTTTGTTCTGTAGAAGCAGTTAAAAATATTTTAACATCAGCATTTGGAAACACTACTGTACCAATATCTCTACCATCCATAATAACGCTTTTACTATAGCTCATTTTTCTTTGTAGATCTACTAATTTACTTCTTACTATAGAATAAACACCAATTGCAGATGCCATTTTAGATATTTCGTTTTCTCTAATTTTAATACTAACATCTTCACCATTTAATAAAGTTTTCATATCATTATTTATATAGTATATGTCGATATTTATATTATCAATATATTTTTTTACATTTTCTTCATTTAGCTCGATATTATTTTGGTAAAAATATAGGCCAGCTGCCCTATACATTGCACCAGTATCAATGTATGATATATTTAATCTTTCAGCTAATCTTTTAGCAAGTACTCCGTTTTCCTGTAGCACATGGTCCATCGATAGCGATAATATAATTTTTTTTAGTTTTAATCATTTTGTACAACCCCATTTCGTATATATAATATATTTTATGAAATTAAAGCTTATTTAATATATTTGCTTTATTTTTTCTTAAAGATATGATATCATATATACATATTTTTGTAAAGATATATAAAAGAAGAAAGGTGATTTTTTTGTCGAAGGATTTTGAACTATTTGATAATAAAATTATTGTGCTATATATTCTTGATAAATCCACAAAACCACTTACTGTTGAACAGATAGTTAAGTTTTGTGAAGAATTTGAAGATATAACTTATTTTGATATAGTAGACTATATTGAAAAGTTAAAAAATAGTGAATATGTATACCAAATTATAGATCAAGGCACTGTTCTGTATAAACTAACATCCTCTGGAAATAGTATGTTAAATGAATTACTTGAACTTATACCAGGAGTTAATTTACACAATCTAAAAAAAATTATAAATAAAAATATAGTTGAAGTAAAAACTGACTACTCTATTAATACACAGATAATACCTATAAAATCAGAAGAATATAAAGTCTCCTGTTATATTAAAGATGGAAATGACGAATTAGTTAATATTTCAATTTATGCTGGCACTAAGGAGCAAGCAAAAAACATATCAAAAAATTGGCAAGAAAATGCCGAAAATATATATTCTAAACTTCTTGAACTTATGACAAAAGATTAGAATATTATATTGAGATTATAAGGAGAGAATATTATGATAGATATTAAATATATCAGAGAAAATAGTGAACTTGTAAAAAAAGCGGCTTTAGATAAATTTTGTAAAGTTGACATTGACAGACTTTTAGAACTTGATACACAAGTACGTGAAATAAATAAAAAGTTGGACGCATTCAAAGAAGAAAGAAACACTCTTTCAGCTAAAATACCTTCTCTTCCATCTGATGATAAACAAAAGACAGTAGAGTATGTAAGAAATTTAAAAGAAAAAATATCTGAACTTGAAACAGAAATCAATCCTTTAAAAGATGAATTTCAAGAAATTATGTACAATGTACCTAGTGTTCCACTAGATGAAGTACCTTATGGAAAAACTGATGAAGATAATGTTGAATTTAAAAAAGTTGGTGAAATTCCTTCATTTAATTTCGAAATTAAGGATCATATTGATTTAGCAGAATCTCTTGATTTAATAGATGTTCCTCGAGCTACAAAGATTTCAGGGTCTCGTTCTTACTTTTTAAAAAATGAAGGCTTATTACTTGAAATGGCTTTATGTAGATATGTAATTGATAAACTAGTAAAAAAAGGGTTTACTCCTATGTCTGTTCCTGTTATGGTTAAAGAAGAAGCTATGTATGGTACTAGCTATTTCCCTGGCGGTCGTGAACAAGCTTATGCTATAACTGAAGACGAACTATATTTAGTTGGTACATCTGAAGTAGCTTTGGTTTCATATAACAGTAACGAAACCTTTGAATCTGCAAATGAATTACCAAAAATGTATTGTGGACTTTCTAATTGTTTTAGACGTGAAGCTGGTACTTATGGCAAAGATACTAGAGGTTTATATAGAGTTCATCAATTTACTAAAATTGAACAAGTTATAATGTGTGAGGCTGATTTTGATAAGCAATATGCTCTACACGATTTCTTACTTAATAATGCAGAAGAAATATTACAAGATTTAAAAATACCATATAGAGTTGTTAAAGTATGTACTGGTGATATGGGTATTGGTCAAGTTAGAAAACATGATATCGAGGCTTGGATGCCTAGTCGTGGAAAATACAGCGAGACTCATTCATGTTCATCATTTAACGATTTCCAATCTAGAAGAAGTAATATAAAATATAAGAATAGTGATGGTTCAACTAAATTTGTGTTTACACTAAATAACACTGCAATTGCTTCACCTAGAATACTTATACCAATATTAGAATTATATCAAAATGAAGATGGTTCAGTAACTATTCCAGATGTTTTAAAACCTTATATGAACAATATGGAAAAAATTGAACCAAAAAAAAGAGGTTAAAGAATGTTTAAAAATGTAGTATTTGAAACATCTGTATTTTCTAAGACACAAATACTTGATACAGATTTAAAACAAATTGTTTTAGTTGGGAAATCTAATGTAGGCAAGTCATCTTTTATTAATACAGTTGCAAATCAAAAAAGACTTTGTTACGTTGGAAATACACCAGGCAAAACAAAATCTATTAATTATTTTAATGTTAATAATGAATTTTATTTAGTTGATTTACCTGGATATGGATATTCAAAAATGTCTCAAGTTGAAAAAACTCAAACTAATAATTTAATTGATGCATACATTACAAATAATGATAAAATTTCGCATATACTTTTTTTAATAGACATAAGGCATGAACCGAGCAATAATGATAAATTAATGTATGATTGGCTTGTAAGTCAAAATTTGCCTTTTACAATTATCGCAAATAAAGCAGATAAAATTGCAAAGACAAAAATTGATGAGTATATATTAAAAATTAGAAAGGGTCTTTTTGCAAAAGAAGAAATTATACCGTTCTCAAGTCAAACTAGAATTAATGTTGATATAATTGAAAATTTACTTTTCGAATCTTTAAAATAATTTTATACAATTTATGTACTGAGGATATGGGCTTACTATATCCTCAAAATTATTTATACTAGCATTTATACCAGTTACCGCATTCAGTATCTGATTCAGTGAAGTACCATCTTTGTTTGTAGCAGCATTTTCTTTCAAATACCTTTGGCTCTCTACAGAATTGTTTTTTACAATGGCAATTACAACCTTTTTTATGGTAGTCTTCTTTGTATCCACCTACTGAACCTTGATCTCCGTTATAACCATTTTGTTGTTGATTATCTTGGAAATTTTCAAATCCGTATTCTTCTTGCATTTAAATTAACCCCTTTCTAATTTTTATATACAAAACAGATTATCTGTTTATATAATAATATATGTTGTACAAGTTAAAATGTGAAAAAAAGTAAACCAATTGGTCTACTTTTTAATATTTATTTCTTATATAAATAAGTTATAAAGTCTTCTTTTGCTTTATCTATGTCAGTTACAAAGTAATATACTCCAGATATTGTATTTCCTGATGAATAATTTGTAGATGGTATTTGTACAGATATAATATTTTTCTTATACTCATTTATATTAGTGATCACAGATGAAATGAGTCCCATATATTCAGTAACATTAATATTGGTTTTAATTTCTTTTAAGATATCATCTATCAAAGAAAAAATTTTGACTTTATCCATTGTAGATATTTTATTAAATAATGCCATAAGAACAACTCTTTGTCTACTTGCTCTTGTAAAATCATTGCCTACATATCTATTTCTAGAATGTGCCAACGCCTGCTCTCCATTTAATATAACTTTACCATATTTCGTTAAAGGAATGTATGTTTTGTTAGATATTTTATATGATTCTTTCAAATATTCATTTAAAACATCCATTTCATCTTTAGTTATTGTAACCTCTACTCCTCCAACTTCATTTATTATATTTATTAGTCCAGAAAAATCTATTGTAACATATTCTGAAATATTTAAACCGAAATTACTATTTATAGTTTTAATACTAAGTTGTTCTTTTCCATATGCATAAGCATGATTTATTTTAGTTTTTCCATATCCCGGAACATTTACATAAGTATCCCTAGGAATACTAATTAATTTTATACTCTTATTTTTTGGATTTAGTGAAGCTATCATTATACTATCTGATCTTCCAGCTTCAAAATTGTTAATATCTCTTGAATCCGAGCCAAAAAATGCTACATTAACTATATCACTAAATTCATCTTTAGAAAGATCATTTGATATATTATTATATATATTATTATTTATAGATAAATCATTCTTGTCAATAGGCTCGTATTTAACTAGATTTAATTTTGATTTAAAATATATAATAGCTGCTATAGATATTGCAGTTAATATACCTATAACTATGACTGATATAATTAGTATTTTTTTCTTTTTACCTTTTTTCTTATTAAATATGTTATTATCTTCTTCCACTTTAACCTCCTACTACTACTTTAATTATTTTTCTTTTACAATGCTAGATTTCATCAGCTTATCATTAATTATTCTTTTAATTCTTATTTTTTCTTGTTTATTTAATATCATTATAAAACTAATTATATATCCTAATACTCCTGATACACCGGTTGAAAAAAGTAAGTCTTTCCAAGAATCAATTATAAAATATTTTTCGACTATTAAAAACAATAACAGTATTATTATCATACACTTTATTGCTTTTAATAAAGGAGGATAAAAAGTAGTCAATTTAATTTTTAAATTATATGCCGCATTAATAGGATTAAATATTACAACTTTTAATATCCAAAGAATTGAACTTATGCCTGCAATTGCATATACTCCTAAGTCCGTTACGTTTAAAGCAATTATAACTATTAAAATATTAATTATACTCATTATTAACGTACATAAGACTGGTCTTTTAAGTTTATTAGTGATTGTATCTAAATAATGAAGTGTATAAATAAAAGCACTAAAAGCATATGGTGCTATTGTTAAGATTGATAATATTTGTATTTGTAAAATTTCATTATGTGACTTTTCAGGTAACCATAATGTATAAAATTCTGTTCCAAAAGCGATAAATCCCGATATTGGAACTATCATTATGAGTGACAATAGTTTAATTGAGAACTTAATCTCTTTTACTAAATCTTCTATTTTATTTTGCGAATACATGATTGTAAATTGCGGTGCAAATACTCCACCAAATGTTGCTAGCAAAGTCTCAAAAGCAGTTGGCATTATCTTAGATATTGAGAGTATGCCCATAGCATAAGGCCCAATAAATAAGTTAGCTATTAATAAATCTAGACCAGTTAATAATACTGTACCTAAACTATTTATAGAATTCCATATTCCAGATAAAATAAGAGTTTTTACTTTTTTGTAATTAAAATATTTAATATTTATCTTTAATTCTGGTAGTATTTTCTTAGTTATTTTTAAATTCGAGAATAATATATACAAAGAAAATACTATCGTAGCTATACCTATATAATATATTTTAGGTTTGAAATACATAAATAATACTAATAAAACAACCATTTTTATAACATTAGCAACTATTTGCCTAACAGAAGCTATATCTATTCGATTTTTAACAAATGTGGCTATTGAAAATGCTGTATTTATTAATGATATTATGAAACTTAAAAAAATTAAGCTGAAAGTCAATTTTACATCAATATACAATTCATCTGGTATTTGTATAATGCTATTCAAATTTAAAATAGTAATTATGGACACTATACAGATTATTAAAGAAAGTATAATATTACAAAAAAATACTGAACTATAGTATTTATTTGCTTTTTCTATATTATTCTTATGTATCTCTATAGTTATAAATCTGGTTGCCATAGAATTTAGGGCAACAGTTAATATGGTAGCATAGCTTACAAAGTTATTAGCTAGTCCTATAAATCCATATGCCTCGTTTCCTAATTTTCTTACTATTATTGGAGCTAAGATAAAATTTATCCCCATTTGAACCATAAAGGCAAATACACTAGAAAATAAATTAAACATTAATCTTTTATTTTTCATTTTTTCCATTTCCTTAAATTAGTTTTTGATTTATTAACTACCAATATTTTTTTAATAATTTATTGTATATTTTTCGTGGTAGTATTTTAGATACATTTTTTATATTTGTATATATTTTTTTTGAGTAACCATATTTAGAATTATTATCTTTTAGCTTACACTTCATGAATTCTGATACGTCTTTTCTAAGCCACTCTGTACCATTATTAGATATTCGATTTCTTAACTTTGCATATGTAGGTGTTTGGAGTTCAGGAATAATCCCTAGTGTTAAAAAGGCATGTCCATTATAACAATGAGGTTCTCTACATAAGTTACCTATTGCTAATGTTTCAATAGGTTCTGTTATATCTTTATAGATATTTTGAATTATAAGACCTTTATAGCACTGCTTTATTTCACCAGTAGCTAAATTAAGATATAACATCCAATCTCCTGCATAACAAAATTCTTTTCTTTTAACATAAAATATTTCAGATTTAAAATCAAATAATTCTGAATCAAAAACACTCCAAATTTTCTTATACTCCTCAAATGAATACTTTGATAAAACTTCTATTTGTCTCTTTGTATCATTTCTACCTATAGTAATATGACATAGACATCCAAACTCTTTTTTACATATCTCTTTTATTTCATCTATATAAGGAATTAGTTCATCACTGGGTGTTATTTCAATTGTGTAAGAACAACCGCTTTTTTTCATTTTATTAATATTATTAATAAATGTATCTAACATATTTAATCTTAACAATTCTAAATAGTGAAATGAAAATTTAAAAAATAGTCTATTTAATAAGTTTTTTTCTAACTTTGCTATCTCATCAAATCTTTTAGTTAAAGTTCCGTTGGTTACAATCATAACATAATGACCTTCTTCTAACAGTTCTTTAACTACAGGTATTATTTCATCAGATAGTAAAGTTTCTCCTCCAGCACAAAGATTTAATAAGCAAACTCCACCTAATCTTTTTATTGATAATGCTTTTCTTATATAACTTGCGTCATAATCAAATTTTACCATTTTATTATTAAATTTTCTACATTGTGTTATATAACAATAATGACATCTTAAATTACATGTTTCAGTTGGAATATAACAGTCAATAAATCTTTTTATTTTCTCCATTTTATAACCTCATTAATTAAATAGTATGCTTTTTAATTCTTCAAATTTATTATCAAAATTAGATTTATCAAAACTAATATCATAAGAATCGTATCTACTAACTAGCTCTTCTACTTCACTTATATCCTCAACATAGTTTATATAATCTAAATCTTTTATCCAATCATAAACACCTTTTATTTTATGATTATAATTGCCTAACACAATACAAGGTGTATTTGTTATAGCAGAAAATATCATACCATGTAGTCTGTCTGTTATAACTAATTTTGATTTTTGAAATTCATCTAATTTTTCTAACACAATTTTTTCTCTTTTTCTTCTAGATATATTTTTATTTATAACCATATCAGAATTTTTCACAATTCTAAAGTAATGTTTTGCTGTGTGTAAAATGCTATCAGTATATTCCTGTGATAAGTTTTTTTCTTTATCATTTCTTAGAACTAACAATATACCTTCTCTTATGAATTTATTATTATTATTATTTTTAAGAGATAAAACAACATCAGGTATTAAAAGTATATCTACATTTGGATATTCTTTTTTCATAATGTCATATGAGACCTTTTCTCTAGCACATATATGTAAATCCTTGTGAGAATTATAGATCTCTTTAGATTTTTCTAATTTCTCTTTACCAGTTTCATCTTCCTTATAGTAAATAGTTTGAGGAAATATTATTATTTTGTTATATGGGAAATTTAATATAACTTTTCTTATTAACTCTTCCTCAACAAACCATTCTGATCCCATAAATCCTCCACCTGTAACTAAGATAGTTGCCTCGGGCGAAATATTTTTTACTATATATTCAAAACAATATTTTTCTTCGTATGTAGGAACTTCAAAAGCCTCAATATCTGACTCTAACAATAATCTTTTTTCAGCATAAATTATAGCATGGTCACCTATATTACCATGTACTGGTGTATTAAAGATAACATATTCTTTTTTACCAACCCTTTTAGAAGCGGCTTTGTATTTATTATAATCTTCACACATAAAATGAGATTTTAGCTTAGTTTTTAGATTTACAAGTAATGTTTTAACTCTATTAGACATTACAGTTTTTAATTTTACTTTTAGATCTTGTATATTCATTATGATTCCCTCCTTGAAATAATTAATTTTCTAAAAACACTGATACTTAGCTTTGGAAAAATTTTAGATATTGTTATTTTAATCTTATATTTTAACTTAAAGTCTTTAGACTTAATTATTTTATTATATATATCTTCTAGTTTACATCTTATATTTTTCAATACTCTTTTTTTATCACTACTATCATCTATGTGCTTTTCAACATCATATTTAGAATTTAAAAGTACAAAATAATATTGTTTTAATGTTAGATTATATAATTTTTCTTCATTTTTTTCTAAGAAGAATTTTAATTTTTCTTCCATTGCTTCTATTACGTCTAACCTCTTTAAATTATATTTTCTAGTAGTTATACTGTCAGTAGACTTATAGTAGTAATATAGTGGTTCATCTATGTATGATACTATATTTGAAATATATAGTAGTTTATATGTAGTAAATTCATCCTCATGAATTTTAGCATACGGATATCTATAATAATTAAATAAGTCTTTTTTATATAATTTATTCCATGCAACAGTACTTTGAACATCAAATTCACTAAAACTGCTTATTACAGCTTCTTTACCTGATAAAGACTTATTTGTTTTTTTATTTTGTTCTACATTTGTTTTATTATGTACTACTTGATCATCACTATTATAAACCATAGTATATGAACACTGAGCAATGTCTGCATTGTACTCTCTACATAAGTTATATAACTTTAATATGTAATTTTCATTAATGTAATCATCTGAATCAATTAGTGCTACGTACTTGCCAGTTGCCGCATCAATCCCTTTATTTCTTGCATCACTCAATCCACCATTAATTTTATGTATAACTAAAATGTTTGAATATAATCTAGAATATTCATCACAAATTATACTAGACATATCTGTTGAACCATCATCAACTAAAATTATTTGCAAATTTTTATAAGTTTGCCTAAGTATAGAGTCTATGCATCTTTTCAAATATTTTTCTGTATTGTATATTGCGACTACTACAGTAACCAGATCTTCCATACTACCTCCATATTTTTAATTTTTTTATAACCATATATATTAAATACATTTTATTTTTTAAAAGAAAATATCTACTATATGATATCAATTTATCTTTATAAGCTATATTAATTATATTTATAACCTCTTTAACAGATAATAATTTTTTACAACTTATGTATCTTTCAAGTAAATTTTTATGTTTGTTATGAAATTCATTTGAAGCTGCTGAAATCAATATATTAAATGAAGCAAGTCTAATTTTTAAAGTATATTGTGTATTTTCTAAAAAATATGATTTTGCAAAATCGTTTAAATTGTTGTAAATCTTCATTTTACTTAAAAGCATGTCTTTATTGTATCTTATACTAAGGGAGTCTCTCTTTCTTTTGACATAGTAGTAAAGATGCAACTCAACTAATTTAAATCCGTCATTAACATATTTCATATATTCCAAGTTAAATAATAGATCTTCTCCTATTGAAATTTCTTCATCAAACTTTATTTCATTTGATTTTATAATATTAGATAAGTAAAGCTTACAAAAATTTGAATTAATTAGACCATTGTTGTATAATAAATAAAAATCTTCTTTTAAACCAGTAATTTTTTCTTTAAAATTTAACTTACTATTTAATTTATTATTAATGTTTTCAATAACTTCATAATATCCACACAGTGTAAGTTTATTGTCATCATAATTAGTAATTAATGCAGATATATACTCTCTATCTACATAATCATCAGAATCTATAAATACTATATATTTACCATTACTCGAATTAATACCAGAGTTTCTGGCATATGATACCCCTCTATTTTTAGTGGTAATAATTTTAACATTTGAATTGTTTTTTGCGTAACTTTTACATATTTTAAGAGTATCATCTTTTGATCCATCATTTACTATAATAATCTCTATATGCGCATACGTTTGATTCAAAACACTTTCTATACATTTTTTTATATATTTTTGAGCATTATATGCTGGTATTATAACGCTTACTAAATCATCCACTTAACTCTACTCCTTCATTAAATTTGAATATATTTCTTGCATTTTATTTGTAACATTATTTATATTGTAATCATCAATCTTTATTTTGTTGTATATATAACTTCTATTATAGTTGTCACTATGTTTTAGAATTTCATATGCCCAATATTCAGGGGACTTATTCAAACTTATCATTTCTATACTATTTGTTATATCAGCTTGTCTAGTTATACTACTAGATAAAAAGCATTTTAAACCATAAGATTGTGCTTCCATTGCTGTAATAGGGTTTCCTTCAAAATGAGAAGTAAGCACAAAAACATCCATTACTAAATAACATATATATATATCCTCTGTTACCCCATAAAAGATAACCTTATCTGATATCTTTTTTTCACTAACTAATTTTTCTATATTTGCCTTTAATTCTCCTTGTCCTACTAAAAATAGGATACTATTATCATTTATTTTCAATATTTCTTCAAATACGTTTATTAGAAAGATGTGATTTTTTTCTTTATTAAATCTACCAATATTTCCTATTACAAACTTATTTTCTAAACCAAGTTCATGTCTTATATTTTCCCTTAAAGTTTCATCATATTTAAATTTACTAAAATCAACTGGATTATTTAGTATTTTTACTTTGTTTTGTCTTATTATGTTTTCACTATATAACCATTTAGCAGCTAGATCTGAACACGCAATATAACAAGTACCATATTTTTCAAAGATTAGTTTAAATATTTTATGAGCTATTAACTTTAAAATTCTTGCATTATTTGAAATATTTGAAGAGTGGCTGTGAAAAATAACATTTTTTACTCCACATTTTTTTGCAATGCATCCATATGCCATCGTTACACTATTACATACATTTAAATGTAATATATCACAATCCATTTTTTTTATTGTTTTATAAAAAGCATAAAAGTTATTAATTGTTCTCAGTATAGGTGACTTGTATATTTTTTGTAGTGTAACAACAATCTTACTACCTCTACTTTGAACTTCATTATCATATCTATCTGTTAACTTTTGAGAACACATAATAGTAAAATTAAATTTAGAGTTATCTAAGTTTTTGAATAAATTAATTATGTATGTCTCAATACCTCCATGTTCAATTTTTTCACTATAACATACAATGTTTATTTTTTTCATTAGTTAGCACCTTCTATCATCTTTTCATTTTCTTCTTTTTTATATGATGTAATTTTTTCTTTCCTATCAATAAAATTACATATAAAATACATAATTGGTATAAAGTAAATCATAGCTTTTTCAATGTATAGTAATCCATACCAAGTTGTACGAAATACAGATATTATTAAAAAGAAATATACATATCTTCTATATTGACTATTTTTAGATAATATTAATTTATATATGAAAAATTCAAATGTTTGAAATATAACTACACCTATTATTCCAAAATTAATTAAAGGTTCAGAAAGTATATAACTTCCTCCAGGTGTTGGATAGTAATTATATATAACAGTAGAAATTTCATGATTTGAACTTAGAAAAGGTATGATTTCTACTATATATGTTACATATGTTTCTCCTAGTAGTAAGGATTCATTATTATAATAATTAGTAGCAACATTAAAAACGTGCCCTATATCTGCAGCCGTACTTTGAACTAATACTTTCTTACTTATATCTGAAATCTTAAACTCTGTTACATTATTTCTCATATCGCCTATATATATCATAACAATAAATATAACCAGTGCTACTACACCATATTTCATAAGTTTTATAGGTTTTATTTCAAGTTTTTTCGTTATAACTAGTAAAATAAATAGTAAGACTGTAAGCCCTATTATATCAACTCTCTCAAAATGAGATAAAAACCAAAATATAACAAATACAACTGAAAATTTAACAAATTTACTATCTTTTAATTTTCCAATAGCAAATAAAGTTGCTACAATAGATAAGTGGTTCCACGCAGTTCCAGGAAGCAAAGCAATAAATCTATTGCTTATATATTCTCTGCTAAAAGGAATTCCTGGAAAAGCAATTATGGCACACACTATAGCAATAATTGAACAAAAATATGCACTCTTTAATGAAATTAAATTTTTACTAATTAAGAACTCTTCTTCTTTTTTTAATATATTAGTAGATGCAAGCCATATATAGCATAAAACATTATATATCAATATGATATAGTTTATTTGCAAATAATTTAATGGAAGTGATGAAATTTCCAAAATTCCATACGACTCACCAATATTATATTGAAAATAACATGAAAAAAGTAGATAATTTAATACAATACTTTTTATACTAAAAAATGATATTTTAGATATTATTATTGTAAAAATCATAGTTATTACATTAGCAAGGAACACTATATTTGGTTCACTACTAATTATATATGTAACTGCTAATACAATATAAATTAATATAAGTAAAGCATTAGTTATAATACTGTTTTTTTTAGATCTCATACTTTCTCCATTCTAAAAAATCACTTAAAAACTTCCATATGTTCATTAATTAATCTTCTCATTGAATATCTTGATGATAATAATTCGTAATTTAATACATTCTTATCAATTATATATTCTTTATTTTGAATTATACTAGATATTTTTTTTGCAAACTGGTTATAGTCTCCACTTTGAATTAAATAGCTATATTGATAATCTTTTAATATATCTTCAATGCCACCAACTTTACTTGCAACTATCATTTTTTTGTTTGCAACATATTCTGTAATAGCAAGTCCAAATCCTTCCCACATTGAAGGAAGCATCGCTATATCAAAAGCATTAATATAGTTTTCTACGTCTTCTACCCATCCTGTAATTATGATATTATCTTTTATTTTATTTTTTATTGAATATTCTATAACTTCATTTTTTAAATTACCGTCTCCAACAAACATAAAGTATACATTTGAATATTTTTTAATAATTATTTCAGCAACTTTAATAGTTGTAATTGGATCTTTTTGCTCACTTAATCTACCAACTATACCAACAAGTATATCTGAATTTTTAAGGTTATATTTATTCCTAATTGTATTTCTTGCTTCTTGGTTAACTTCATACTTTTCAAAAGGCACTGCATTTTCAATTAATATATTCTTCTTAATATTTCCTACTTTATTTTTTAAAGCAGATGTTAACTCTGAATAAGAAATATTAACTATTATATCTGTATTGAGAGCAAGAATTCTTTCTATTAAAGTAAAGATTATTTTTTTTATTTTATTAATACTAGCATTAAAATACCAACCATGAGCATTATATATTTTTTTAATTCTTTTTTTACAAAATAATAAAGAACATCTTCCTAAAGCACCAGCCTTACTACTATGCATATATACTGTGTCTGGATTAATCTGTTTAATAAATTTTCGTATTTTAAATATAGCACTTATATCTTTTACTAAGCTTATATCTCTTACCATATCAACATAATATATATTTTCACTTTTAATATATTTAAACTGTGAGATTATATTTTTATAGTTATATGATACAATTAAAAAATTTTCAAATTCTTGTGAAGTATTATTTAGAAAATTTTTTAGATATTCAGCAACTCCACCAGCAGACTCAGCAATATATACAATTTTTTTAAGACTCATCTTTTCCTCATCCTTTTTTAAAATTATAGTGCACCCCTACCTATAAGAGTATTTTCAATAGTTTTAAATACTATCTTAGCATCATTTCTTATTGAATTATTTTGAACATACTTGTAATCTATTTTAAGCCTATTTTCAAAACTAATATCATTCCTTCCAGATATTTGCCACATTCCAGTAAGACCAGGTTTACATTTTATTATATAGTCGTAATATGTTCCCATATCATCTATTTCTCTTGGAAGATAAGGTCTTGGACCCACAATACTCATTTCACCTTTAAGTATATTTATAAATTGTGGAAATTCATCGATGCTTGTCCTTCTTAAAAATTTCCCTACTATTGTTATTCTTGGGTCATTAGTTAATTTTTTCTTGATTTTATACTCCTGCCTTGCCTCTTCATTTTCACTAAGAAACTTTATTAATTCATCATCAGCATTATCAATCATAGTTTGAAACTTATACATTTTAAAAAGTTTACCGTTTTTCCCTATTCTTTGTTGAACAAAAAATATATTCGACTGTCCAGGAATAAATAAGTATATGACAGCTATTATAGCTGCTATTGGTATAAGAATACTAATTCCAATTGAAGCCATTAATATATCAAAGCTTCTCTTTGTAAGTCTATTGTATATACTTTCACTACTATCTATTCTTTCAACAGATAATACGTCCATATTATTTATATTCATTGCTTAATACCCCCTTCTTATTCGAAAACATATTTTTTACCACATATACGATACATATTCCTGTTAAAGCACCTAACATATATATACCTACATCCATCCGTTAACTTTGGTGTTCTACCATATATAAACATTTGATGTATTTCATCTATTGATGCTAGATTACCACTTATTAGCATTGATAAAATAAGCCTATATTTATCATCAAAGCTAAGTGTTGTAAAAATAATTATAAGTAATACACCTACAAAAATATATAAAATATAATGTGCAAGTTTTCTTATTAAAACTTGTAAATCATTTATTCTAACTAAAGAGGGATTATTTCTATTACCATATATTTTATCTTGAATTTTAAGTATTATATTTGTAACTTTACTACTCGTATTTAAAGATTCTCTAGAATTCTGACTTGAAAATATAAATATAACAATAAGTAAAATTATTAATAATACTATGCAAATTATTCTTAAATTTTGTTCCAAAAATTTTTCCATATACATGAAATACCACCACTTTTAAAAATCTTTTTATGCCTAATTGGCTCTTTTACATCTATATCTTGATTTTTAATAACTAAATCAGGATTTATGCTCATAAGTCTATTTATATTTTCTTCATCAGTTAGTTTTAAAAGTAGTTTTTTAACATTTGTTATATTGTCATATTCCCTGTTTGTCCTATGACTGTCTGTTGCTAAAAATTGAACCATATTATTTTCAACTAAAATTTTTGCTGTTTTTTTTGATGCTCTACCATAAGATCCAATCAAGCTTTCTGTATTTAACTGAAAAAGAGCACCCTTCTCTATATACTCTATCAAAATATTTGGATTCTCCTGTACATATCTATATCTTTCTGGATGTGCTATTATAGGTATAATGCCACAATTTTTAAGAGCAAAAATATAGTTATCTATGTTAAAAATCTTATCATTTCTAGGTAGTTCAATTAATAAATATCTTGAATTATTTATTGTACATACTTTATTATTCTTAATAAGATAAAATATATTTTCTGTTATAAATACTTCATTACCAAGTAATAACTCAATATCTAAATTTTTTTCTTTAAGTCTTTGTTGCATTATTTGCAATAATTTAAGTTTTTCTTCATTATCAGTTTCATATGAACCTTCTATGTAATGTGGTGTAACAACAATCTTAGTGTATCCATTCTTTTTAGCTTCTTCCATAATTTTAATGCTGTTTTCTAAACTTTTTGATCCATCATCAATACCAGAGAGAATATGTGTATGTATATCAATCATATTATCACCTATATCACTAATTCTTCTTAGCAGTATCTTCCTTCCTTTGGTAATATTCGTAATACTCTTTATACTGTGATGCATTTGTAACCGGAAGCTTATTTACAACCACGCCTGCTATTTTACCACCTACATTTTCAATAGATTTTTTTGCTGTATCTAAATGCTTTATTTGTGTATTTTTTATTGCAGCCACGAGAACTGTTGTATCAACTAATCTAGTAAGTATAAGTGAATCTGTAACTACATTTACAGGTGGTCCATCAAATATAATAACTGAAAACTTTTTTTTGATACTTTCCATAAATTTTAGCATCTTTTTAGAACCAAGTAGTTCAGACGGATTCGGTGGAACACTGCCAGCTGTCATAACATATAGATTTGGTATATCAGTCTCCCTAAATTTACTAACTGTTTTTTTAACTTCTTGATCTATATCACTATCAAATTCATTTTCATTTGATTGATTATCATTTTGCTCTACAGGTTGCTCTTGAATTTGAGGTTGTATTTTTCTTTTACCATATTCTAATAAATAGTTGGAAAAACCAAAAGAATTATCCATACCAAAGATCTTATGCTGTCTACCCTTTCTCATATCACTATCTATAAGCAAAACTTTATTTCCTGTTTGCGCAAATGCGGTAGCAAGGTTTGCGGATATCCAGCTTTTCCCGTCACCTGGTGTAGGGCTTGTAACAAGTATAGTTTTTATCTCTTCATCAACAGATGAAAAAAGTATATTAGTTCTAAGTGTTCTTAATTTTTCAGATATTGGAGATTTTGGATCATCATGAACTACTAATTCATTAACCAACTTTTGAATTTTACTTTTAAGAATTTTCATAACTTCCCCCTTATTTCTTATATATTGGAATTATAGCTAATAAAGGCAATCCCGTCTTTAGCTCAACTTCTTCTGGGTTTTTTACTGTTGTGTCAAAGAAATATATAACAAATGAAAGTATTATTGATAACACAAATCCAATTGTAAAAAACATTATTATATCTTTTATTACATTAAAACCATATGGAGAATTATTTACTTCAGCTTTATCAATTATTGAGACATTCTTTATATTGTAAATACTTACTATTTCTTTGCCAAAAACTTCAGCAACATTATTAGCAATATTAGCAGAATTTTGAGGGTCATCACTCAGAACATTTATTTGAAGCATCTCAGTATTTTTTTTAAAACTTACCGTTACCATTGAATTTATCTGCTGAGGTGTATAATTTAATTTTAAATTTTCTATTACTTTTGAAGATATCTTTTTAGATTTTATAATTTCACCATAAGTAGAAACTAACTTTTGATTTAAAAGTATATCGTTTTGAGTTATAGCTTGCGTTGATTGCCCATTTGAATTTGCGCTAACTGGAGCAGTTAGAACCATAGTTGTTTCTGCCATATAAAGTGGTTTTTGAAAAAAAGTTACATACACAGAGCCAATTGTTGTAATAACCAAAGTTAGTATTATTATAAAAAATATTTTACCTCTAAAAATATTTAAAATATCGTTTAATTCTATTTCTTCCATGCTTAACCTCCATGATTTAATTAATGTTCAAAAATTATGTATTATATTTGTCGAATTTTCTTATATTATATCATATTTCGACATTATATGTCAATATTTTATCATTTTTATGTAAATATATAAGGATGTATTTTAAAATAACATTTTGGTATTAAAATTACACCTCAAAAGTCAAACTATTATGTTAAATTTTGAAATGTCTAAAAATCAGTTTTATCGTAAGTCTATCATTTATTATAAAAATATATCATATCAATATCGGTAGTTCAACCTATGCATTTTTATGGACAATATCCTTAGTCTTAAAAACAATAAAAATTTCCACCAACTTAGCTGGTGGAAACTTATTTAAAAATAATCTCAAAAACTATTAATCATCTGAATAATGATGCAAGATTAATTAATTGTTCTTGTTTATCTTTTATATACTGTATACCTCTTAAAGATATATTAATACGTAATGAATTGGTTATGTCATTTTTATATTTTTTCTTCTCATTTACCTCTATTTCTGATATTATTATTTCATAGAATCCATCAATACTCGCATAGATCTTTTTGTACCAACCTATTGAATATATATCATCAGGATCATCATAATAGTATACTTCCTCGAAATATGAAATACTTAAATTATTTTTCTGGCATAGAGTTAATAATTCATCTGTTAATATTTTTTCAGGAAGTTTAGATCTCAAAAAGTTTTCGAAATTTCGTTATTCTTCTGATAAAGTTTTTGAAATATCCTCAACCATTTGTTGAGCATTTTTAAGTTCTTGATTAGCAAGTGTTAGCCGCTCATTGGCTATACACAATTTTTTCTTCTTATTCTCAATATTATTTTGCATTTCTATTATTTTTTCATCCATAGCCATTCCTCCAATAACAATAATAATATTATTAAAATAAATTTATATCCATATATAGATTACCACAAATTATACTAAAGATCAATATTTACATATTTTTAATAAAATTCTATAAAAACATTGATATATTTACCTTGTCTCTTTTTCTATATCTTTTCTTAAGTCCTTTTCTTTCTACAAACATACTTTTAATATAGCCTGTTTCAAGCACTATATTAAATACATCTTTTAGTATAAGTGCAAGTATTGGACCTGCTATAATACCAAGTATTCCAAGTATTTTAAATCCAAGAAACATTGAAAACAGTGTTACAATTGGCTTTATTCCAAGGGTATTACTCACTATCTTCGGCTCTATTATTTGCCTAATAATTAGTAATATTGTATATATAACAATTATTTTCATTGATCCTGATATATCACCTATTATGCCTAAATATATTGCCCATGGTACCATAGCAGCACCTATTCCAATTACAGGCAAAACATCTAAAAGTGCAAGAAAAATTGCTATTGTAAACGGATATGGTTGACCTACTATAATGAAAGCTACTATTAGTAGTATAAATGTAATACCTGCTATAGTTATCTCTGCTTTAAAATATTTTAAAACAGAGCTTATTGACCTATCTATTATGTTGACAAAATTATCATACCATTTTTTAGGTAAAGTATCCTTTAAAACTCTCAAAAACTTATTTTTATCCACTCCAATAAAGTAAGTTGCAAGAATTGTTACTACTGCATACATTACTATTGTTGGCAAAAACATTATAAAGTTAAAAATCGAGTTAAGTATATCGGTAACTGTCTGAGTTATTTGAGTTAAAATCCCTGTTCCTATATCATATATTTTTATTGTTATAGTCTCTGGTAATCCATCATATATATTTTTATACTTATCAAAATTACTATTAAACATATTTACTGCTTTATCATATAGTGTTGGTATTATATTGATTAAAGCAGCTGATTCTTTTATAAGTCTCGTACAAACTAAAAAGATGACAAAACCAAGTATACCATAAATAAAGAATGTTAAAAAGGCTACGACTATCTTTTTATTAATTTTACATTTTTCATGTATTAATCTAATTAATGGTTCAATCGTCATAACTACAATTGTTGCTATTAAAAAAGGCAAAAAATATATACTAAGAGTAATAAAACCAAAAATGGTAAGAATTATTGCTATTAATCCTATAAATCTAATAAAAAATACTTTATAATCTATCATTAGTTTCTCCTTGTATACTAAAAGTTATTATAAATATTATTAACTTAAATAATTTATATATAACAATATAGATATAAATATTATACAAAAGAATTTGTAAGGATTTTGACGAATTTTATATTTATCAATTTATTTTAAAATCGATTTAGCGTATATATTGAAACCTATTCCTATTTATGTTATAATAAGTGCAATTATATATCGGTGTTTTAATATTAACTATATTGAAAGGAGACTAATCATGAACATTGATCCCAAACTATATTCTAAGTCTCGAGAAGAACTTATAAAATTATTAGATTGCAATTTCTATTTTGGATTTTATTATCTTAAAAAACCAAATATTGAAACCAGTGTCTTTTTGAAAACGTTTGACGAACAAACTCTTCTTTCACATTTAAGGTGGTTTTTTCTAATAGAATTTGGAGTTTTTGTAGAAATATCCCAAAGTAATTACAATGAAGATAGGCTTTATATAGTCGATTATAGTAGTAAGGCTTCCTGAAAATTTTTTGCACAAATACACGATGTATTTGTGCATTTTTTATTATAAAGATCATATTTTATAATTTTTAAAATATATTATACTAAGGTGATATTTATGATTTTTAAAGGTTCAGGAGTGGCTCTCGTCACACCATTTGATAAAGATAATAATGTAAATTATTCCAAACTTGAAGAATTAATTGAATTTCAAATTGAAAATGACACAGATGCTATTATAGTATGCGGTACGACAGGTGAAACATCTACCTTAAGCAATGATGAAAGAAAAAAAATCATGAAATACACTGTTGAAGTAGTAGATCAAAGAATTCCTGTAATCGCCGGTACTGCATGTAATAATACTTCATACTCTTGTGAATTATCCGAATATGCTGAAAATGTAGCTAAAGTAGACGGACTACTATTGGTTACACCATATTATAACAAATGTTCTCAAGAAGGTCTTTATCTAAATTTTAAAAAAATAGCTAATAGTGTAACTATTCCAATAATATTATATAATGTACCTAGTAGAACTTCATTAAATCTTGAACCCGATACATTAAAAAGACTTTCTGAAATATCTAATATATGTGGTGTTAAAGAGGCTAGTAATAATATAGCTCAAATTACAGAAATTGCTTCTAAACTCCCAAAAAATTTTGCAATATATTCAGGAAATGATGATCAGATTGTACCTGTATTATCTATAGGAGGAGCTGGTGTAATATCTGTTATTGCAAATATATTACCAAAACAAACACACGATATTTGTGAATTGTTTTTTAAAAATAAATTAAGTGAATCCCTTGATCTACAACTTAAATATTTTGAATTAATAAAAAATTTATTTATTGAAGTTAATCCTGCACCAATTAAAGAGGCAATGAATATTTTAGGTTATGATGTAGGTAAATGTAGATTACCTCTATGTGATCTAAGTAAAAAAAATATAGATATATTAAAACAAAGTTTAAAAACTGTTAAATTAAATTAACAGTTTTTAAACTTTTATTAACTAAAACACATTACCAATACTAATTTTTTGCTTTTCTGATATATGCCTAAATATTTGTTCTAATTTTTTTGCATATACTAAGGCTTCTGTTTTATCTTTATTTTCGATATATCCTTCGTACTTCACTAACGCATCTTCAATTTTATCTATCTCATTATGCTCTACTACCATAATCCATACTTCTTTTATCTCGTTCCAAGTTGTTTGTGTATCCTTTATATGAGATTTTGCCAAATCAAAATTGTTATTATCAATTGCATTTTTAGAGTAATTTATATCCGATAATACATATTGAGATGTCATATCCAAATATTTTCCTTCCCATATTCCAGCAAAAACAATCAGACTAAGTGATACTAATAAAATAACTAATTGTTTCATTTTATCACCTCTAACTTAATATCTTTTAATTGATATAAAAAGTTTTTATCCTCATCAATTGTGCCAAGCAATATATCTTCTTGCTTCAAATTATGCTTTTTAATCAGCTTTTCTACATCTTCTTCAGACATTCCAAGTATTTTAATATTTACTTCTGCAATAAATCCATTTTCGATAATATTTAACGGTATATTATTAACTTTATCTGAATTCTTTATTACATTTAGTTTTCCATTTGTCTCTAGTATTGCATATTTTACATCTTGAATTTTAAATACATCCTTTTCTCTTAATTGCTCCATCAAATCTGCAACCGTATATTGTAATTTTTTCATCTCATCTTCATTTATTTTGCCATCTTGAATTAGAATTGAGATTTTTCCACATAAAAGGTTTTGGGCTTTATCACTCGACTGTATAAAAAATGTAAATAGTATATATGCAATGAGTAATGTAACTATAGGTATAATTCCGTCAAATATAGTTATTGCACGCGATGACATTGGACCAGAAGCAAGATCTGCTATTAATATTATTATAGCTAGTTCAAAAGGCTGAACTTTTGATAACTCTCTTTTTCCCATAAGTCTTATAACCAAGAAAACCACTACGTATAATATTAAAGCTCTTAAAAAAATTACTAACATCTTATAATCACCTTGAAAATATTTTCTGCATAAATTTAAACTTTATACAAATAATATTTTTAAAAAGGGAGTGATTCCATGTCAAATTCTTCTATTTATAGTAATGTATCAGATGATTTAAGAATTTCACAAATGATACTTAGATTTATAGCATCAATATCAATATTTGCAGTAACTGTATTTTTTACTCCAAATTTTAATATTTCTTCGTTTCCTATATTAATTTTAAGCTCTATTGCAATAATATCGCTTGATTATTTAATGGCAGTTTTTACTGGTATACATGACATACCACTTGGACGCGGTCTTGTAGGTTTTACCTCTGCAGCAGTAATAATATACATGACACAATTTTTTGTTGCAGGATATTATATAAGTATTGTTAGTAGTTTAATAGCTGCTGCAATATATGGCATTTTAGATAGTATGCTACCAAATAAGACAGGGTAAATTATACTTTACCCTGTCTTATTTTTTAATAATTTATTTTTTATTATCACTCACATAAACATCTTGTTTATGATATTTTGTGTGCATTAATTCATGAGCTCTATGTGAATTTGGAGCTCCTAAAAATTCTTCATATATTTTTTGAACCTCAGGATTTTTATGCGAAGATCTATATTTAGCATCTTTATCAGCTTTATATAAAGCTTTTGCTCTAAGACCCCTTACATCAACCTTAGCTCTTTCATATGATGTTTTTATAGGTTGACCTCCTCCCATTATGCAACCGCCAGGGCAAGTCATTACTTCAATAAAGCTATATTTACTTGTGCCATCTTCTATTTCATCCATGACTTTACTTACATTTTTTAGCCCTTGTGCAACTGCTATCCAAAGTTCTTTATCACCTAAATTAATCTTTGCCTCTTTTATTCCTTCTACGCCTCTTACTACATTAAATTCAATATTTTCTAATGGTTTATTTGTAGCAAGCTCAGATATTGTTCTTAAAGCCGCCTCCATCACTCCACCAGTTGTTCCAAATATATGACCAGCACCAGTCGCTTCACCAAGTGGACTATCGAATTCATCATCTTCTAGTGTAGCAATATCAATATTTGCCTCTTTTAATAGTCTTGCCATTTCTCTTGTAGTTATAACTTGGTCTACTAGTTGCATTCCATCCATTTTTAATTCTGGTCTAATAGCTTCTGCTTTTTTAGCACTACAAGGCATAAGAGCAACAGAAAATATATTTTTTGGATCAATACCCATCTTTTCAGCGTAGTATTTCTTTATAAGGACAGCCATAATTTCCATTGGTGATTTAGTAGTTGAAAGGTTTTCTAATAAATTTGGATAAAATTTCTCTGCAAAAGTTATCCAACCACTACTACAAGAGGTAATCATTGGTAATTTTCCACCATTATTTAATCTTTCTAAAAATTCAGTCCCCTCTTCCATTATAGTCACATCTGCTGCAAGATCAGTATCAAAGATTTTATCAAAACCAAGTTTTCTAAGACCCGCTACCATTTTACCGGTTGCAAGTGTGCCAATTTCCATGCCAAACTCTTCGCCTATTGATGCACGTACTGATGGTGCTGTTTGAATTACAACATGAACGTTTGGATCTGATAATGCACGTTTAACTTCTCTTGTATAATCTTTTTCTTGAAGTGCAGCAACAGGACAATGTACTATACATTGACCACATCCCACACATGTAGATTTAGATATACTCATATTAAATGCAACACCTATTTTTGATTTAAAACCTCTATTTACAGTATCAATAGCAGATACACCTTGTACTTTTCTACAAACATTTACACATCTTTTGCATAATACACATTTAGCAGTGTTTCTAGATATGCAAGCTGAATCTGTATCTAACACTTTTTCTGTCATAGCACCTTCATATGGTAGTGAATCTACATTGAATTTTTTAGCAAGGTTTTGAAGTTCACAATTTGTACTTCTTACACAAGTAAGACAGTTTTTCTCATGATTTGAAAGTAGAAGTTGTAATATAGTTCTTTTAGTTTCGATTAAGTCATAAGTATTAGTTTTAACAACCATACCTTCAGTTACAGGATACACACACGAAGCTACATAACCTCTTGCTCCCTCAACTTCAACTATACACATTCTACATGCTCCTACTTCATTTATTTCCTTTAAAAAACAAAGTGTAGGTATATCGATATTTATTTTTCTTGCTGCATCTAATATTGTAGAACCTTCTTCAACTGCAATTTTTCTTGAGTCAATAGTTAAGTTAATCATTTTCTTTTCCATAAATACCTCCACATTCTACTTACTTATAGCTTTAAAAGGACATTTAGCCACACAAGCTAAGCACTTTATACATTTATCTTGAATTATTTTGTATGGTCCCTGTCTTACCGCGCCTTCAATTGCATTAGTAGGACATACTTTTTGACATAGACCACATTGTTTACATTTTTCAGGATCTATAACTACTTTACTTAGAGCTCTACATTCACCAGCAGGACATCTTTTTTCTTTTATATGAGCTATATATTCATCTTTAAAATATCTAATTGTACTTAAAATTGGATTAGGTGCAGTTTGACCAAGTCCACAAAGTGAAGCTTTTTTTATATCATATGCTAACTTCTCTAATTTTTCTATATCTTCTTCTCTACCTTTCCCCTCGGTAATTCTAGTTAAAATTTCAAGCATTCTTTTAGTTCCAATTCTACATGGTGGACATTTACCACATGACTCATCTACAGTAAATTCTAAGAAAAATTTAGCTATATTTACCATACATTTATCTTCATCCATTACTATAAGTCCACCTGATCCCATCATAGAACCTATTTTTGTAAGAGATTCATAATCAATAGGTGTATTCATATGTTCTTCTGGTATACAACCACCACTTGGCCCACCAGTTTGTGCAGCTTTAAATTTCTTACCATTAGGTATTCCGCCACCTATATCATAAACTATCTCTTTTAATGTAGTACCCATTGGTACTTCAACCAACCCTACATTATTTATATTTCCGCCCAAAGCAAATACTTTCGTACCTTTTGAAGTTTCAGTACCCATACTAGAATACCAATCAGCGCCTTTTAATATTATCTGAGGTATATTTGCAAGCGTCTCAACATTATTTAATATTGTTGGTTTAGCAAATAGGCCTTTTACTGCTGGAAAAGGTGGTCTTGGTCTTGGTTCACCACGTCTACCTTCAATTGAATTCATAAGTGCAGTTTCTTCACCACAAACAAATGCTCCAGCACCAAGTCTAAGTTCGATATCAAACGAAAAATCAGTCCCAAATATAGTTTTTCCAAGAAGGCCATATTCTCTTGCTTGTTTAATAGCAATATTTAGCCTTTTAACAGCTATTGGATACTCAGCTCTAACGTATATATATCCTTGTGAAGAACCAATTGCGTATCCTGCTATAGCCATAGCTTCTAAAACACTATGTGGATCTCCTTCAAGGATACTTCTATCCATAAAAGCACCTGGATCACCCTCATCTGCATTACAGCAAACATACTTAATATCTGAATCAACATTTTTAGCAAATAGCCATTTCTTACCTGTTGGAAATCCTGCCCCGCCTCTACCTCTAATACCAGAATCAGTCACTATTTTTATAACTTCATCTTGAGAATATTCTTTTAAAACTTTTTCAAGTGCCATGTATCCGTTCATCGCCAAATACTGATCTATATTTTCAGGATTAATATATCCACAATTTTTTAGAGCGACCCTATTTTGTTTATTGTAAAAGTTTAATTCATGCCACTTTTCTATATATTTATCATTTTCTTTTGGAATTAATCTTTCTACTTTTGTAGAACTTTTAAGAGATGATACGATATCATCTACATCTTCTACTTTTACCATTTCATAGAAAGTTTGATCTGGTTCTATAACAACTATTGGGCCTTTAGCACAAAAACCGAAACACCCAGTTTTTTCACATACAGCATCAACACCACTTTCATGAGTTTTCTTTTGTAACTCTTCTAAAATATTCTCACTTTTAGAAGATGTACATCCTGTACCAGCGCAAACCATAATCCTTAATCTTTTAAAATCTTTTTTTGTATTTTTTCTTATGTCTTCTAGTTCTTGACTTGTTTTTATCATATATAACTTCCTCCTATATTACTCGTTTGCGTATTTAGAAATTATCTCATCTACTTTGTCTGGTGCAACTTTACCATATACATCTGAATTAACTACTATAGCTGGAGCTAGACCACAAGCACCTATGCATCTTACAGCTTCTATAGAGAATTTACCATCACTAGTTACTTCACCTTCATTTATTTTTAGCTTTTCCTTAAACTCCTTAAGCACGGCTTCTGCACCTTTTACATAACAAGCAGTTCCCATACATACTTGCACGTTATATTTACCCTTTGGCATAAGTGAAAATCTAGAATAGAATGTTATTATTCCATAGATTTCAGACATTGATATATCTAAATTACTAGATAAATATTTTTGTACGCTTTCGGGTATATATCCATATAGATCCTGTACTTCATGAAGTGCAGATATGATTCCACCGTCTACTCCTTTATATTTTTTTGTTATTTTTTCTATTTCTTTATCAACTTTTGAACCTGAACAACCTTTACAATGATCCATAAAAATCCTCCTTAAATCCCTATACATTTTATACCATATATATAAATTTAGCAATGTTTTTTAGTTAATTTTACATTTTTGAACAACAAAAAAGACAGTCTAATTAAAGACCATCTTTAAAACCGTTACTTTACTATACTGAGCTTTTTCTCTACAAATAATTTATCAAATTCCTTTCTAAAAGTGAGCGGTGCCACTTTCTCCAAAATTTTAGGTATTACTTTGGTGTACTCATCTAATATTATCCTCCGAGCTTTCCAAATATAATCAGGATAATTTGACCCTACTTTTACACTTAAATCCCAAATTATGACATTTAGTTCTGTATACAAGACAAATGGGCATACATTTTGATTTCCTTTATCCCGTATTACGTAGTTCAACAATTCGAAAACTTCTTTAGGAAATTCTTTTGAATCTTCAGTATCCATAAATTTTCTAATATCTTCTTCACAATTAATCCATATTACATTAGATAATTCTCTTTTCATATTCTTTCTCCTTTATTAAAATTAAAGTGGGTTAACACTTCTTTTGTTACAGCTAAGAAAAAGACTTTTAGACATTTCTAGAAATTTTGGTGGTGCGATTCTTTCTAATAACTTAATGGCTAATTCCTCAGAATCCATGAGTAAATTTTTTTTAACTTCATGTATAAAATCAGGATTTTGGTCATTGAATTTATCAAATATTACACCAGTTTTTATATCACATATTGTACACTTTAATTTCATATAAAACTCTAAAGGAGTTATATGATTATGTGCATCACTGAATGCATAGCAAATCAATTCGAAAAATTCAACTGGAAAACAATTTGAAGCTGTATTCTTCATAAAATTTTCAATACCTTTTTTGTAACCAACCCATACTATCATAGATGATATTTTTTCCATATTAATGCCTCCTAATAATTAATTATAATTCTATTAGTTTAAAATATATTTATTCTAATATTGTACCATATATAATGCAATTTGTCAATTTTTATGTAAACATATATTTATCAGTTAATCAAATATATATTTTAAATTAAAAATAAATATAATTCGATATATTTAAAATATTATTTAGTATATAATGTAATTAAGGTGGTTATATGAAAAAAATAATTTGGATAAGCTCATTTATTTTAATTATTTTAATCTTGATTATGGTACTTTACATATCAAGTTTGAAAAATGAAATTTGTAGTAATTCACAAGTCCCTAATAATCAAAACGAAAATATAAATATATATGAAAATAGTGACAAATATGTAGATTCTATCATAGGGTCAATGTCACTCGAAGAAAAAGTAGGTCAACTATTTATTTGCGCATATAGAAAAGATTCAAATAATAGCAATATGTATGAATTAAACGATGATGCAAAAACTATGATTACAAAATATAACCTTGGTGGATTTATACTGTTTTCTGAAAACATGAAAAATATTGATCAAACTAGAAAATTTATTATTGATATTAATAATACCAATTTACAAATTCCTATGTTTATTTCAGTTGATGTCGAGGGTGGAGTTGTCGATAGACTTGCAAAATCTTCACTTACAAGTGCCTTACCGTATATCTCTGAACTTGGACTCACAAAAGATGAAACTTTGTCATACGAGTATGCTAAAATTATTGGCAGAAGATTAAAATACCTTGGATTCAATTTAGATTTTGCACCTGTATGTGATTTAGATAATAGTGATAGTATCAAATATAGGAGTTTTGGAAAAGATCCATATATTGTTTCTAAGATGATAAGTGGATATATAAAAGGATTAAATGAATATAATATTTCAAGTACACTTAAACATTTTCCAGGACTAGGAAGTAGCGAAGGTGATACACACAATCAAATTGTTACTAGCAATATAACGTTAAGTGAATTAGAAAATTCTGATTTTATCCCTTTTAAAATCGGTATTAAATCTGGAACTAATATTATAATGATAAATCATGTTGTATATAACAATCTATCAAAAAATATCATACCAGCATCTTTAAATAAAGATATATATGAGCTTTTGAGAAATAATTTAAACTTTGATGGTATTATAGTAACAGATGGACTAGAAATGGGAGCTATTACAAAACAAAATATTTCTACTTCCCCTTCCTATGCTGCTTTTTTAGCTGGCGCAGATATATTGCTATTACCACAAGATATTGATTATAGCTACAATGAAATACTAAATGCAGTAAGATCTGGTCAAATTTCTACACAAAGACTGGATGACTCTGTAAAAAGAATAATTAAACATAAATATATATCAAAATTTTTTAAAAAAGAATCTTCCATTATTTCAAATTTTAACGATAAAAATGATTACAAAATTATAGATAAAATAACTAAGAAATAAATATAATTTATAAAAGTACCTATTAATCCTTTTAGATAATAGGTACTTTTAACTGTTTACTATATCTTATTATTACATCCAAGTGCATTAGTTATTTTTCTTGAAACCATAAATTTCACTGCATCTCTTGCAGAACCTAAATAAGTTCTTGGATCAAATACTTCAGGCGTTTTTACAAAACACTCGCGAATGTATGCTGTCATAGCAAGACGTATATCGCTATCTATATTTATTTTACATACACCTAATTTTGAAGCTTCTCTTAACATTTCTTCTGGTACGCCTCTAGCACCTGGTATATTACCGCCATACTCATTACACATATTAACAAATTCTTGTGGTACTGATGAGGCACCATGAAGTACTAAAGGATAATTTGGCATCATATTAGTTATTTTTTCTAATATGTCAAATCTAAGTTTTGGTTCACCCTTAAATTTATATGCACCATGACTTGTTCCTATAGCTATCGCAAGTGAATCACAACCTGTTCTTTCAACGAACTCAACTGCCTGATCAGGATTTGTATACATTGCATCACCATCTGATACATTTACATCATCTTCTACCCCTGCTAGTTTACCAAGTTCAGCTTCAACAACTACACCCTTAGCATGTGCATATTCTACTACTTTTTTGGTTACCGCTATATTTTCCTCAAAATCATACTTTGAACCATCAATCATAACGGAAGTAAAACCACCATCTATACATGATTTACAGATTTCAAAATCTGCACCATGATCTAAATGTAACGCTATTGGTAAATCAATACCTTTTTGTTCATTACATTCAACAGCTGCTTCAACCAATTTTTTTAAATAGATTGGATTTGCATATTTTCTTGCACCTGAAGATACCTGTAAAATAACTGGAGCAGCCTGTTCCTGAGCTGCTTCCATTATCCCTTGAACAATTTCCATATTATTTACGTTAAATGCTCCAACTGCATAATTACCTTTATATGCTTTTTCAAACATATCTTTTGTTGTTACTAATCCCATAAACTTCCTCCTATAATTTATACTATTATCTAACCTTGTTATCTGATTTTTTTTGTCTTTCCTCACTTATTTGAATATCAATATTATCTAGTTGTTTTCTTAATCTATGTATATCTTGTTCAAGTATCTCTTCATCAGTATATACATTATCCAAATCAGCTAAAGCACTACCTCTAGAATTTTTTCTTTTTTCCTTATTATCACTAATTTGTTTTGCTATATTTTCAATTTCTTCTTCGATAATTGCCTTTTGTGCTTCTAAATTTTCTATATTGTTATCATAAATATTATCTATATTATTATTGCTTTTGCTTTCAAGTTTTCTTTCACCATCTAATATTTTACTATCTAATAATCCCTGTTTTTCTTTTTGATCCCTATAATATGTGCCTACTACTCGATTCTCATCATCTTGTTGTTCTTTTTTTGCCTCTTGCCAATTTTTGATCTCTTCTTTTGTAGGTTCAAGTCTATCAAGTTCAATATTTTTTCTATATAGTTTTTCTTTTAAATTTTCTAATTTTGTATTATATTCTCCTGCTTTAAGAATTCCTTTTTGGAAATCATTACTTAATTCTACTATTAATTCACTTATTTGATCAATTTCATTTTGTATATCAGTAATTCTATTTATAGAGTTTCCTAAATCTTTTTGAAGCTTGTATTCACCTTGTAAATCAAGACGTAAGTATTTCTTTTCTTTTTCTTTAATACTTTCATCATCAATAGCTACATATCTACCATTTCTATTCTTATATTCACTATCAACTTTTCTTAGAAAATTTTGATATAAAAGATATTTTCTGTATATTCCATTATGAGGATTTAATTCGTTATCCCTAGCTAGCTCTCTGTCTACTTCTTGTTTTAAGTTATAGTATTCATCTAACATTTCTTCATATAGGGCCTTTAGAACTATTGAATATGTATCTTCAATATTTGAGTTGTTAGCTAATTTTTTATTTTCTTTATTATTTTTATCTACGTTAGATTTAACTTTGTCATCTACTTTCTTAGAATCTATACCAATATTTTTAGTTAGTTCTTGCTTGAATTTATTTGTAGAATTATATTTTAGTATTTTCTCTTGTTCTAGTCTAGTAGCATCAATAACAGCTAATTGTGATTTATCTAAAGTATTTGCTTTTAGATTATCAAAAAAAGCTTTTTGCATATCTGATTTTACAAATTTCCCTGCTAAATTATCTTTACCAGCAAGAATTGCTTTATCACTTGCAGTAACTTTTATTTGATCAAGAATTTCGTTTATAGCTGTATTATAAGTTGTTTCATAATTTGCCTTTATAGCTTTCCCTATTTTCAAATTATACACCCCTTTAGTTTCCTTCATATATTGTGGTAATTCCGCATGGAAGCATGATACCATTTTTACTCATTTTAAGTCCAATTTCATCTGAAGAAATCGAATCAAAGTTATGCTTATTTAGTCCTAGTCTTAAGACATTTTGTATAATTGTTCCAGAAAGTCCACCTGTATAGGTATTTACTATAAAAAATAGTGGTTTTTGTGATAAAATCTTACTACATAATGATATAAGGTTATATAAGTCGTTTTCTATATTCCATACCTCACCATTTTTACCTCTACCATATGATGGTGGATCCATTATTATAGCATCATAAAAATTGCCTCTTCTAATTTCTCTTTCAACAAACTTTATAACATCATCTACTATAAATCTTACCGGTTTATCTTTAAGACCGCTAGAAATAACGTTTTCTTTTGCCCAATTTACCATACCTTGAGATGAATCAACATGACATACGCTAGCACCAGCGCTAAGACATGCAACAGTTGCTCCTCCTGTATAGGCAAATAAATTCAATACTTTTATTTCACTATTTTTATCTTGTGACTTTCTCATTTTTATTTTATTAATCATATATTCCCAATTCACAGATTGTTCTGGGAAAAGTCCTGTATGCTTAAAACCCATAAGTTTCAAATTAAATTTAAGATCCTTATATTTAATACTCCATACATCCTTCATTGGTTTTAATTTTTGCCACATGCCTCCACCTGTATTACTTCTTATATATCTTGCATGGGCATTATTCCATAATTTTGGATATGATTTCTCAGTCCAAACTATTTGTGGATCCGGTCTTATTAAATAAACATCTCCCCAACGCTCAAGTTTTTCTGAGTTTGCCATGTCAATCAATTCATAATCTTTAAAATCTTCGTTATAACGCATATATAGTGCTCCTTATTCATAAATAGTATATAGGTGTATTTAAATGAATTTTTTTACAATCAACTTACGTAAATCCATATTAAATTTAAAATCAGCCATATATACAATAATATTTTTTTTAACTTTATTAATCTTTCTTGTATTTTCAAAACAAAGTGTACAATCACTTAAAAACAGTATAGATATCTTTTTGAACTGTATTATTCCTTCTTTATTACCGTTTATGATATTATCAGAATTTGCACTTTCTACCAATGTATTTACAAATGTTGCAAAAAGTTTTGGTAAGATATTTAAAAAACTATTTTGCATACCTGAGGAAGCTTCTATTGCAATAATTCTTGGTTTTTTATGTGGTTTTCCAAGTGGTTCAAAAGCTGTAAATACTCTCTACGAAGAGGGTAAAATAACAGAAAAACAAGCATATACTTTATTGTCATTTGTAAATAACTGCAATCCTGCTTTTATACTAGTAACTGTTGGAATAGGAATATTTAACAATATGAGAATAGGAATAATACTTCTAATTTCCCATTACCTAGCCTCAATTATTTTTGGAATAATATTTTCTAGATTTAATTATTACCATCACAATACAATTATACATGAAAACACTGAAAATTTAAATAGAATTTATAAAAATAGTTTAAATAATAGGAAAAAATTGAACTACGTAGAATTATTAAAAAAATGTATACTAAACTCTTTTTTTACACTAGCATTGATATTTGGTTTTCTTTCAGTTTTTAATTTAATATTTGATATGATAAATTTAGTATTAAGTCACTATATGTTAGAACAAAACACTTCATATATATTATCTGGGATATTTGAAATAACTAGAGGATCATATAATATATTAAATTTAGATGCTAATTTAACAGTTCTAATATGTTTAGAATCATTTATCTTAGGATTTAGTGGCCTTTGTGTTATCTTTCAAATTTTTTCCACTGTATCAAAACATAATTTCAATTTTTTAAAATTAGCATTATTTAAAGTAATGCATGGTATAATTTCCATGATAATATCATATATTTTAATTGAACATACAAGTATATTTAATGTACAGACTCTAACTATTTCTAGCATGATTAATGATGTTAAAAATTCAGATTTTTTAAAAACATCATTAATATCAGCATACATTAACTCTATTCTATTAATAGTGCTTATGCTCTCAATTTACATGATAATTTATAACTTAAAAGATAGAAAAAGAAATAAAGGCAAAAAAAGTAGCCTATTTTCTTAGACTACTTTAAAAAGAAGGGGGGTAACACATATTAATGAAGTTACACAATTATTATTAGTTATTTTTTTAAAAATATACTTAAATTTTCAAAAAAATTAAGGAGGTATATATAATGGAAAAAAATCAACCTTTTTTTGATCCATATAACTTTTCAAATATCCAACAACAAATGCCACAAATGAATATGAACATGAATCCTTCTTCAGATATGGATCCACTTCAATCTTCTATGAATCCAGCAATGTATTACGAACAACAGTATATGTATTATAGGTATTTAACTCAAATGTTGGACTATAGGATAAGATTAAAAGATTATGAAAAAATTTCAAGAGAAGGAACTCCTGGAAAATAATAATGTTATGTAAGTGCTTAGATTTTTAATCTATGCGCTTTTTTATCCATAAACAAAACATTAAAATTGACTTTTTATGTAAATTAGTGTATAATATAAATATATTAATATAAAGAAATCTTTAAAAAAACTTTTTTAGGAGGATTTATCTATGATAAAAATTGAGAGGAAAATAGCAATAAGGATTCTACTTATAATGAGTTTGTTTTTTATGATTGAACTACTTTTAAATTTTCCCTTACAAAACAACGGTGTGCTTTTAGACTGTATTGAAAACTCACTTATTCTTGGATTGATATATGTAGTGTTTTTGTATACAAAAACGATCCAATCAGGATTACTATGGTGTGTATCAACTTTTTCGGTAGTATTCGTTAGTATAATTAGCCTTGTAATAGGGTATCCTGGTATCATTTTTTTAGCACATTTAGTAATGATTGCAATTTCAATTTTTTTGGCGACTACACAATCATTAAAACCAAAAACAAAATAATATGAAAGATGAAAAAAATATGACTAATTTCATAAATATGAATTTAGTCATATTTTTTTATATTATCATTCCACCATTTGGACTTATAACTTGGCCTGTTATATAGCTTGCCTTATCTGATGCTAAAAATAATACAAGCCCTGATATATCTTTTGTATTACCTATTCTCATAAGAGGAATTTGATCTATTATCCCTTTTCTTTCTTCTTCTGTCAGAGTGGCAATCATATCTGTATCTATAACCCCAGGAGCAACTACGTTTACAGTTATGTTACATGGACCTAGTTCATGTGCTAAGGCTTTTGTAAACCCTATCATCCCCGCTTTAGCCGTAGAATAATGAACCTCACATGAAGCTCCTGTAATTCCCCATATAGAAGAAATATTTATAATTTTTCCCTCTTTTTTGTTAATCATATATTTTTTTAATACAGATTGGGTACAGTTGAAGGTTCCAAGTAAATGAATGTCAAGCATTCTTTTAAAACTTTCCTCAGATATATCTGTAAATAGGCTGTATTCAGATATCCCAGCGTTATTTACTAAGACATCAATTGAACCATATCTAGAAATTATTGTATCAATCATATTATCGACTTGTATTCTATCACTTACATCAGCTTTATATATAGATATACTTAAGCCTTCATTATTTAGCTCATTTTCTAACAACTTGGCTTCTTTCTCAGATGTGTTGTAATTAACACACACGTTATATCCAGATCTTGCAAAATCGATACAAATTTGTTTACCTATTCCTTTTGCCCCACCTGTAACTAAAACTGTATTTTTCACAAATTTTCCTCCACCTTTATTTTTCTATATTTTTTCATATTATCTAATCGTATAATTATATTTTTTATTTGTTTCAAATATGGTTTATCAAGTAAGTATATATGTTCCTTCTTTACCTTTTTCTTTTTGTTTATTCCAATCATAAACATTCCACCAATTAGTATCGGTAGATAGAATACATATAATCTCCAAAAGAATGTAGCCATATATATTGTGTTATTAGTAAAGTAATGTGAAAATATAACGTAGAAGCCTCCCTCTGCAAAAAGTCCAGCTCCAGGTGTCGGCACAAAAGCAACTACCATCATTAAAAAGGCTTGTGCGCTTAATATATTAATAAATTCATGTGCTGTAAAACCAAAAGCTTTATAAACTGTATATGCAACTGAAAAAAAAGCAGTTAGTTGTACAAAAGTCAAAATAAATGATTTAATAATAAGTGTTGTTTCTTTACTAAATAGTTTAAATTGATCATGAAAAGAATTAATCTCATTTTCAAGTTTTAATAACTTTTTATCAAGATTTTTAATTAGACGTAATTTTCCTAATAGTTTAAAAGTTGGTCTTAATATTCCTAAAGAAATATTTCTATTAATACCAATTAAAATTAGTATGATTATAACAAAAAAGTTAACTAAAAATCCTATAAGTGCTAGATCTACAAAATTACTAATTAATGATTTAAAATATGTATATTTAAATATTAATATTATAGCTGTATATATAACATGAGTTGCCTGGAAAATTATAAATTTAAGTAACAATATTGATGCACTATTACTTACACTCTTTCCCTCCATATTCATAATATATGTTTGAACTGGTTGCTCACCTGAAGAAAACAAAGTTATGTTGTTAAATAACTGACCAATCATTGATAATTTAAAGCTATTTGAATATTTCTGTTTTGGATAGATTTTCTTACATATAATATCTATTACTAATGCATCAAAAAACCAATAAACAAACATACAAGCTACACCAATAAAAACCCACAAGAAGTCTACATTTTTTGTTACAGTTACCATGTTAGACCATCCATCGACAATCAACATATAAATAAATAATGCAATAAATATCCCTACAATAATACCTATGTTTATTATGTACTTCTTTCTTTTTCTCATAAATTTCTCCATTTGTTCTTATTTTTTAAACTCATCTTATATATTTTATTATAATATGCTTTCCATATCTTGCTTACATTTTCCTCACTATAGTGTTTACTACATAAAGACGCCATATGTGAAGCTTTAATATAGAAGGCTAATTCTGTTTTTAATTTATTAATTATGCTTATAAATTCATCATTAGTGTGTCCACTTAAATAATATCCATCTAATATGCCTTTATATAGATCAATATTTCTTAATACTATTGGTAATCTGCAATTTGCAGATTCAAGTACAGACATTGGAAAGAGTTCCTCATAAGATGGTAGAAACATTACATCAGCCATATTATATATATTATTCATTTCCTCTCTTGGAATTATTCCCAAGAATTTAACATTTTTAGGTGGATCTTCAACTATTTTATTTATTTTTTCATACCCGTCAGTAATTTTTTTAAACGAAAATCCTCCTGCCCAAACAAACTGAATATCAGGAAGTTTTTTTGCTATTTCTATAAAATCGAAAAACCCTTTTCTAGTTTGTAGTTGTCCTACACACAAAATAACAAACTTATCCTTTGATATGTTATATTTTTTTCTAACCTTTATTTTTTCTTGTTTATCAATTTTAAAGAAATTTTTAGATGAGACATAGTTAGGTATGTAAGTAATTTTATCTCTTTCTATACCATAATTAACTAATTTATCAATAAAATACGGATTAACTGTAATTATATAATCCATATTTTTATAAAACTCAATAACATATTTATAGAATATTTTTTTAATTATTTTTGGTAGTTTTATACTATTTTCAAGGGTTTCTGGAAGAAAATGTACATATCCAACTGTGCATGATTTAATTTTTGTAAAAGGTAGTGTTAAGAAATACTCTAAGTTAATAGTATGATAATGCATTATATCTGCAAACTTAATTTCATTTATTTCCACCTTATATTCATTATTTAAATGGTTCTTTACAAGGTTAACTTGCTCTTCGCATGCAGATAAAACTCCTTGTCCTTTTACTTTATGCGCACCAGATAACATATTAATAGTTTTACTCATAATACCTATCTCCCTCCTAATTCAAAAAATAGTATATATAAAATAACCATAATTTTACTAAATATAATTATATCATATATATATATTAAATTCAACTTATATAATATAACGATTTATTTATAAAATGTAGGTTTGTCAATCATATGTCACACTTTATTTTAAAATATATAGTTTGAATACCATGATATACTTAGCGTGAACTTTAACTTGACATATATTCTAATAGTTTTTCTCTTGGACTTAGCCATTTTAAAGGCTTCATTGGAAAATTGTTATATTCTCTTATATAATACTTTGCTCTGTTAACTAGATCTTCAAAACTGAAAAATATCTTATTGTAATAAAATCTTTCTTGATCTTTTCTATGACTTCTTTCTACTTTTCCATTGTGTCTTGGTGTATAAGGTTTAATAAGTTTATGTTTTATTCCTAATGCACCTAATTTACTCTCAAACAGTGTTTCTTTACTATTCGGTCCCATTAGTCGATTAGTGAATTCAAACCCATTATCTGTTTGTATACACTCTATTTTAAATGGAAATGTTCTTTGTATTATATCTACAAATTTACTTGATTCATATGTACTATGTTCATTTGAAAACCATATACATCTTAACCTTGTATATTCATCTATTGCTGTATATTGATAATACTTTTCTTTTTTATCTCTTAATTCTTTTGTTAGACAATTCTGTGGTACATATTTCACATCTA
>JAOAHC010000038.1 GCA_026415435.1 Clostridia bacterium | reverse complement strand
TATTATAACTATGAAAGAATTCAAAAAGGACTAGGATATCTAACACCTATGGAATTCAAAGAAAAAGAAATGGATAAACTTAAATAAAGTTTATCCATTTCGCGCTTTTTTACTAACTCCACTTTTTGGGGTATAGTTCATTATGGCTCGTTTTAATTATATCTATAATTTTTTCAACTTATCTACTGCTATTTCCTTAGTTGGAACTAAAAATATATCATTTCCATTATTACATTCATATATAAAATCTTTAAGACTTTTACTTGTATATTTTGAAAAATCACCCACTATACCTATTTTAAATTTATAGTTAATAATTTTTTGTAAAATTTCACCTGCTAATTTTGTACTAAGATCAAAAAATTCTTCAACTATATTATCTTTATTAATTATTATTTTATCACAATTAGTTGTGTACCTTACATTAGCTATCAAATCTAAAATTGATTGCACATCAAAAATTATTACATCGGAGGTTTCTACTACTGCAATATTTGTATTGTCTATCACATTTATTTTCATAAATTCACCTATTAAATCCATTCATTATATTTTTTCATATATATTTTCTTTGCAAATAAAGCTATTATAGAATATAGTATAGGTACAACTATTATTATATACATATATTTTACTGGTATAGAAACAAGCCCTATTAATTGACCTACTACAGTGAATGGAATTACAATTGCTACTATACTAAATATAATAGAAGTTATATACACTATTTTTGATGCGTTACTCTGTATAAAAGGTATCTTAGCTGTTCTTATAATATGTAATCCTACTAGATTTGAAACAACTCCATATGAAAACCATATAGTTTGAAATAGTGCACTTTCATTTTCTCTTAAATTAAATCCAAACCACAAAGTAGCAAAAACTATCATATCAAAACATGAACTAAGTGGTCCCATAAAAATCATGAAATTTCTTAAATTCTTTACATTCCATTTTCTAGGTGTATTTAAAGATTCTTTATCAACATTATCAAATGGTAATGATAATTGTCCCATATCATAAATTAAACTCTGTACTAATAATTGTATTGGAGTTATAGGAAAAAACGGTAGCAGTATACTTGCAATTAAAACAGAAAACACTTCACCAAAGTTAAAACTAGTTGCTAATTTTATATACTTCATAAGATTTGTAAACGTAGCTCTTCCTTCAAATACCCCATCCATTAATACATTTAGATCTTTTTCTAGTAATATTATATCTGCCGTTTCTTTTGCAATATCGACCGCAGTATCTACAGATATCCCAACATCAGAATTAGTAAGTGATGGAGCATCATTTATTCCATCTCCCATATATCCTACTACATTACCACTTTCTTTTAATAATCTTATTATCCTTGCTTTTTGTATAGGAGAAAGTTTTGAAAACACATTTACAGTTTTTAATAAATGTTTTACACCAGCATCATCTAAATTATCAATTTGAGACCCTACCACAACTTTTGAGGTATTAATATTAACTTTATTACAAATTGATTTAGTAACTGCCACATTATCTCCGGTAAGTACTATCACCCTTATACCTGAATTATTTAGTTTTTCAATTGAAGCTTTTGCACTTTCTTTAGGCGGATCCAAAAATCCTATAAATCCTAAAAGTATCATATCTTTTTCGTCTTGAAGAGTATAATTTTTACCATATTGTTTATCTATTTTTTTGCATACAGCTATCACTCTCATGCCATCTTCATTTAGTTTTTCTGCAATATTTCTTACATTATTTTTTATATCTTCAGTTATATCAAAAACTTTATTTTCATATTCTACGTACTTGCATATATTTAAAATTTCTTCTATAGCTCCTTTTGTAACGAAAATAATTTCTTTTCCATCATCTACTGCTATAGAAAGTCTTCTTCTTGTAAAATCGAATGGAACCTCATCAACTTTTTTATATGAACTAATAATTTCACCTAAATTATTTTTTAAGGCTCTACTTATTATTGCGTCATCAATACTTCCTTTTAAACCTGTTTGAAAATATGAGTTTAAAAATGCATACTTTAAAATTTCAGTATTTTCATTACCATGTATGTCCAAATATTTTTCTAAAACTATCTTATCCTCAGTTAATGTACCAGTTTTATCTGTGCACAAAATATTCATAGCACCAAAGCTTTGTATTGCATCCAACTTTTTCACAATTGTTTTTTTCTTAGACATTCTTATTGCGCCTTTTGATAAAGTAGATGATAATATAACTGGTAGTAACAGAGGAGTTATACCTATAGCTATTGCAACTGCAAATGTAAACGTAGTTAATAGATCATGTTTCCAAGCATTTATAAAGAAAGTTGTAGGAATCATAATTAACATAAATTTTATTAAAAGTCTACTAACATTTTCTATTCCATGTCTAAATGCAGTTTTTGGTTTACCTAAATTAAGATTATTTGCTATCTTTCCAAAATAAGTATCGTCCCCTATTTTTATAACAGCTGCTTTAGCAGATCCACTTATTACATTAGTACCCATTAGACAAATTGTATCTAAATCAGATATGCTATCTATACAATCACTAGATGATTTTTCAGTATTACTAACTTTTCTTACTGCATCTGATTCACCTGTAATAGATGATTGTCCTACATACAAGTCATTAGATTCTATTATTCTTAAATCAGCTGATATCATATCTCCAGCTGATAATACAACAATATCATTTTTTGTTACATCCTGTACCAATACTTTAACTTTATTACCATTTCTTAATACTGTAGTAGTAGTAGCAACTAATTCTTTTAATTTTTCAGCCGCTTTATTGGATTTATACTCTTGAATAAATTCTAAAAACGTACTTACTATAACTAATACAAATATTACTATTATATTCGTATAGTTAGGAACATTTGGTAATACTATATCTGTATAAAATAAGACCAAGTTAATTCCTAATAATATAATATTAAATGGGCTAAACAGGCTAGCTAGAAAATAGTTATACCATCTCTTTGATTTAGTTTGGCTAATATAATTTTTACCATATTTTTTTATATTTTGTTCTGCTTCTACATCACTAAGACCATTAATATTAATATTATTTTTGTTAATAAATTCTTCTACTAACAATATGCAATTTTCTCCATACTCTTCTCTTATATCAATTTTTTCATTATTAGAGTTAATCATATATATATCCTTCCTTGACTATAATATAAATATTATATCATGTTTTTATAAATATTATATATATAAATGATATAAAAAAATTTTATATCTGTAGGTTTGTCAATCATATGTAACACTTTATTTTAAAATATATACTTTGAGTACTATGATATACTTAGTGTGAACTTTAACTTGACATATATTCTAATAATTTTTCTCTTGGACTTAGCAATTTTAAAGGCTTCATTGGAAAGTTATTATATTCTCTTATATAATACTTTGCTCTGTTAACTAGATTTTCAAAACTGAAAAATATCTTATTGTAATAAAATCTTTCTTGATCTTTTCTATGACTTTTTTCTACTTTTCCATTGTGTCTTGGTGTATAAGGTTTAATAAGTTTATGTTTTATTCCTAATGCACCTAATTTACTCTCAAACAGTGTTTCTTTACTATTGGGTCCCATTAGTCAATTAGTGAATTCAAACCCATTATCTGTTTGTATACACTCTATTTTAAATGGAAATGTTCTTTGTATTATATCTACAAATTTACTTCATTCATATGTACTATGTTCATTTGAAAACCATATACATCTTAACCTTGTATATTCATCTATTGCTGTATATTGATAATACTTTTCTTTTTTATCTCTTAATTCTTTTGTTAGACAATTCTGTGGTACATATTTCACATCTA
>JAOAHC010000032.1 GCA_026415435.1 Clostridia bacterium | reverse complement strand
TTAAATTCAATACTATATCTATTTGCCATAAATATCACCAACAACATTATATCACAAAATTACAAAAAAAACGAATAGATTAATTTTCTATTCGTTTTTCGCGCTTTTTTACTAACTCCACTTTTTGGGGTATAGTTCAATGTAATAACTTAAAAGGAAAAAGAGCCATATTTTTATGACTCTTTAAATCTCTAATCTCTTAATATTTTAGCTCCTAAGTGTTTCCCACCAAGCAAATGAAAATGTATATGTTGTACCATTTGTCCACCGTCTTCACCAGCGTTACATATTACTCTATATCCATTATCAAAAACTCCAGCAATCTTAGCTACTTCTGGTATTGCCTCATAAATTTTAGCTATATAATTTGAATTTGTATCATCCACTTCATTCATACTTTTTATATGCGTTTTTGGTACTACTAATATATGAACGGGCGCAACAGGATATATATCCTTAAATGCAATAACATATTCATTTTCATAGACAATAGTAGCTGGTACATCTCTTGATATAATTTTACAAAATAAACAATCCATAAAGTTTACTCCTTTACAAAAATAGCTTTAATTCTTCTTACTCCACTAGACACTGCTTCTTCTTTAGCTATCTTTATTTTATCCAACTTCGAAGTATTTTCAACATGTGGTCCTCCACATATTTCTTTTGAAAAATCTCCAATTGTATATACTTTAACTAAATCACCATATTTGCTGTCAAATATTCCTATAGCGCCTTTATCTTTTGCTTCTTGAACACTCATTTCTTCGCATATAACTGGTATTTTTTTAGCTATTTGTTCATTTATAATTTTTTCTACCTCAGTTATTTGTTCAGGTGTAAGCTTTTCAGGATTTGCAAAGTCAAATCTAAGTCTTTCAGCAGTTATATTTGCGCCTTTTTGCATAACATGTGCACCTAAAACTTGTTTTAGGGCTTGATGTAATAGATGAGTAGCTGTATGATATTTAACTGTTTCTTCACCGTTATCAGCAAGACCACCTTTAAACTTTTGCTCTGCACCTTGTCTTGACAATTCTTGATGTTTTTCAAAAAGAACTTTAAATTCATTTATATCTACAGTCATATCTTGCTCTTTTGCAAGCTCTGCTGTAACTTCTGGTGGAAAACCAAAAGTATCATATAGTCTAAATAGGTTTTGCCCATCCATTTTAGATATATTTTGAGATTTTAAATTTCTTACTACTTTATCAAATTCTTTTTCACCATTTAATAAAGTATTCATAAATCTATTTTTTTCTTTTTCTATTTCATAATATATAGCTTCTTTGTTTGCTTCTAATTCAGGGTACATTTCAATTTGTGAGCTAACCAAAACTTCTAATATCTCTCTTATTTTATTAGGATCAATTTCTGTTTTTCTCATGTGTCTTATAGTTCTACGAATTAATCTTCTTAAAACATATCCTTGATCTACATTACTTGGCCTTACTGAATCTACTATAAGCATAGCGCTTGCTCTTAAATGATCAGCTATTATTCTAAAACTCTCTGGTATTTGAACTTTTGCAAGTTCACTTGCTTTTGCAATTATATCTGAAAATAGCTCTGTTTCAAATACATCTTTTTTACCTTGAAGTAAAAATACAACACGTTCTAATCCAAGGCCTGTATCAACATTTTTTTGAGCTAATGGTTCAAATGTTCCATCTAGCTTTTTGTTATACTGCATAAATACATTATTCCATATTTCAACGTGTTTACCACAATCACAATCTGGTCCACAATTTGAAGAACAAGCTTCTTTTCCAGTATCATAGAATATCTCTGTATCAGGTCCACAAGGTCCACTTTGTCCTGCAGGTCCCCACCAGTTTTCTTTTTTACCATAAAAATATATTTTATTTTCTGGTATCCCAACACTTTTCCATATATTAAATGCTTCCATATCTTTTGGTGCATCATTATCTCCAGCAAAGCAAGATACTGATAATTTTTCTACAGGTATCTCTAACCACTTAGTTAAAAATTCGAAACTCATCTTTATTGATTCTTCTTTAAAGTAATCACCAAGTGACCAATTTCCAAGCATTTCAAAGAAAGTAAGATGTCTATTATCTCCTACTTCATCTATATCATCAGTTCTTAAACACTTTTGATAATCTGCAAGTCTTTTACCTTCTGGATGAGTTTGTCCACTTAAATATGGTACTAGCGGATGCATTCCAGCAGTTGTAAAAAGTACAGTTGGATCATTTTCTGGAACAAGGGGTGCTCCAGCTATTATACTATGTTCTTTCGATTTAAAAAAATCTAAATATTTATTTCTTATATCTATCGCTTTCATATTATTTCTCCTAACATTTCGTTTTATAGTAAAATAAAATTCGACAAAATGCTATTTTAAAGCATTTTATCGAATCTATTATATACTATTTATTCCACTTTTTCAACTAGTATTTTGTTTTTTCTAGAATTTATCTTTTAAGCTTAGAAACTTGACTATATCCAACAATTCCGTATTTAAATCTTATTTTATTCTTATTTCTAAGACTTCTCTTATATACCTTATACTGTATTATCCAAAACAAAATAGCTAATATACTACTTAAAATTACAAGTGGCAAAAGCCACCAATTGTATGGATATATTTCTTTAAATTCAATTTTAAATGAAATATTTTTTACCACATAAAATACAGTAAGCGAAAGAACAAAAAGCGTAAGTAAACTTGCAATCATTGATAAAAATTTTCTCATAGAAAACTTCCTCCCGTTATATTATATTTTTAGGACAATACAAATAATTGAAAATATTATACCACACTTTACATAAAAAGTAAAGTGTGGTATTTATACATTATAACAGAAGTTTTAGGGCTCTTGAATATTTGGATTCATTACACTCCTCTAACTCACAGACTCCTTTTAAAGTTTGGACTAAATACCAAAGATCTATGGTATTTCCTGATTTTAGTTCAAGTTCAAGCATATAGTCATGGCTTTCCTTATTATTATTTGAATATTTTGATCTGTCAATTGCAACCTCTATGCATGAATCATTTACTTTTATGTTACCCTTAGTTCTATTAGTTTCTATAACAATATCTTGAATAACATTATTAACTAAATATCCCTTTTGAACTAATATTTCAACTGCTGTTTTTAAAAACCTATCCAAATTCATTTCATGAAAAGGATATTCATTTCTCTTAGATACAGATGTGCTATCTGAAGCTGGAAGTTTAATTGTATATGGTAGATGCTCACCTTCTCTCTTTCTTATTGATACATTTGAATAGCCCGGCTCTGTTGAGAAATATGTATCTTTATTTTTAACAATTTTAAGTTCTGTCATAGTTGCAATTTTTGATTCAATAATAGATATTGTATTACATCTTAAGAGAAATTTCTTTTCTATCTCGTTTATTGACGTATTAAATACAGATTTTATACTCTCTACTATTTCATCAATTTCTTTCTGTAACAGCCTATTTCTAGATAAACTATCTTTTAATAACTCAATATCAATTATGACAATATTTTTTTCTTCTGATATCCTGTCTCGTATTATCTGAGAAACATTTAAAAAGTCCTGTACTTTTTCATCAGATTTAATCAATACATTATTTTTCCTGCTATCATATATTACAACTGTTTTTTCAACTGAACTGTAAAAATAATTATCTAAATCTACAATAGCTGTAAGTCTTGATATAAATATTGATCTATCAATCTTATTACCAAAATTCTTGTATAGAACAGAAGATAATTTTCTTCCAGACAAAACATCTGCAGCAACTGCTGCTTTTAATGTCTTATATGAAGATCCCCAATTATCCGGTGTGATATCAATAACGCTATCAACATCTTTTTCAGATAGTCCTGTACTTATATCTTTTTTATCGTAATTCTCAGTAACAAACCAATTAAAGTAATTATCTAAAACAAGAGTCCACTCATCAAAATAAATTTCACTGTATGCTCTGTAACGGGTTAAGAAAAAATCTTCTAGTATTGGCAAACATTCTTTTCTAAAAACTATCGTTGGATTATCATTTACTAACTCTAATTCCATATAGTTAAAAATAGTCGTAAAGTCTCTAAAACTACCTTGAACATTTAAATAATCTCGTGCTAAATAATCTATTCTATCAACATCTATAGCACCAGACATTAGAGCCGAAAGTACGAATACCAAACTTAATTCTGGATCTGTTTTATATGAGTCATCCTTCTTTATTTTATATCCATTCTCAAGTATAGATAGAACCTTATTACATGTACCATTCCCAAAAGTCATATCAATTGCCTCTTTATAATTGGCTATCTTTTTAATAGTCTCTTCTTCATGGGACACAGAAGATATTTTTTCAAAAGCATGCGAATAAGGCCCATGCCCTGCATCATGAAAAAGTGAACTAAGTAGAAAAGCTATCTCATCATTTTCTGATATAGGAAAGTATTTCTTAAACTTTTGACACGCCTCAATAAATTTTTGAGCAACGTACATAGTTCCTATGCTATGTTCATACCTGCTGTGATTTCCACCTGTAAAATTTGTATTTCTCCTAGTAAGTCCAAGTTGCGTTTTATCTTTTAATTCTTGGATATACCGAAACATTTTAATAATCCGGTCATCAATACTGAATTCCCCCCAAACATTATCAATTATTTTGTTTTTCATATTATATCCCCTCTCTAATTATATTTCGATTCTAATATATTTTGTAAGAATTATATCATATTTAGTCTAGTTATTCAATATATTAGGTTATTGTGTATATTTCTATAAAAAAGAGGCAAGTTTTAAATTAACTTGCCTCTCTTTATATCTAATATGTTTTTTATAAAATCACAACTTATATTTTTTTAAATCTCTCTACTCCCCATTTGCATATAACTAAATGTTGTATACCTACTATAATTGCATATGCACCCATTAAGCAAAGAATAAAGTTATCAAATGACATTACTGATTTTACTTGAAAATATGTAAAAGCAGATAAAGCTAAAAATATCATCATTCCAAATATTGCTATAAACGCGCTTAAACCTTGTTTTACTACTTGAACAGGAGACTTAAATTTAAGTTTTGGATATTTTAAATTAGCTATTATTCCAAATTGCGATACAAGTAAATTAAGTAAAAATGAAAATAGTATTAATTTAAATGTTTGCATAATAGTTATATTAAACTGCATAGCTAGTAATATTATAGATACTATTGTAACTGGCATAACTATAAGTATGTTAACCAATATTTTTGATCTAAAAATTTGTCTTTGCGATACTGGCATTGACTTTATTATCCATAGATTATCGCCTTCTAAAGATATTGATGAAGATGTTGAACTAGTCATAGCAACTACAAAAGCTATAAGTAAAATTAGCATCTGATATACACTAAGCATAGTTGGATCCAGCTCTAACACTGAATATATAACGCCTTTATCATAGAATATGCTAGCTATAGCTAAAACTAAAAGCAGCACTACTCCAAAAATTGTATTAAGAACATAGATAGGTATACTAAAATAGTTCCTTAGCTCTTTTTTTAATAATGCCATATCTACAGAAGAACTATTCAAAGTTTTTTCAACATATTTATTTTTTGTCCAGCTTGTTCCTAATCTCAGTAATATTTTTCTGTAGAAACTATTAAATACTAATATAAAAATAGCAAAAGCAAGTATATTTATTAATATAAACATTAACATTGAAATAAGATTATATTCCACTATTGTTTTTTGCATACTATAAATAGGATACAAAAATATTTTCATCGCTTTTTCAAAATCAACATTATTTTCTACAAGAGTTTTACCTATTTTTTGTATATTTACAGACATATACATGATTATACCTATAAATATGAAAGATACTAGAATTTCAGCTAAACTTTTTCTCTTAGATTTGCTTGTAATATATGCTATAGCATATCCTATTATACAAGCAAGTATTGTAGGTATGACTGGCAAAAATAATAAAATTAAAAGTGAATATATATAATATGTTACTTGCACAGGAACGTATATTGAATAAACTACAAAAGCTGGAAGCATAACTAAAACAACAGGAACGTAGTTTATAATCATAAAATTAATGATCTTATTAGCCATAATAGTGCTTTGTTTTATTGGCATAGAAAACAAAATTTCACTATCCTTTGAATTAAATAGTATTGCTTTTGATTTATTTATACCTAGTACAAATATACTCATGGATACCATTATTGCAAATATTGTAAGTGTCATATACTGCATATTATACTTTGAGAAAAAGTCAAGTGCCATCTTAGCATATATAGCCGATACAAATCCTAAATATCCAATTATAAAAAGTACTAAAAATATCATTCCAACAAGTTTAAGTTTATTTTTACTAGAAAATAATTTGTTAATATTATAATTATCAATAAATGTAGTTTTAAATAATATCCATAATTTATCCATTTTTAGTCATCTCCAAAAATACATTTTCTAGGCTCTTATCACCTTTTATATCATCTGTATTACCGTATGCTATAAGTTTACCTTGCTTAATAATACCTATTTTATGGCATAACTTTTCAACAACTTCTAGTACATGTGATGAAAAGAAAATTGACATACCTTCACTGCATAACTCTTCCATTATTTGTTTTAATGTAAAAGCTGCTTTAGGATCAAGACCTACAAAAGGTTCATCAAGTATAAGTAATTTCGGTTTATGAATTAGTGCTGAAATTATAACTAATTTTTGTTTCATACCATGAGAATATGAAGAAATTATATCACCTAAATTATCAAATATTTCAAATTGCTCAGCATACTTTTTTATAAGATCTTGTCTTTGTAATTTATCTACTTCATATACATCTGCTATGAAATTTAGATATTGTATCCCAGTTAATTGTTCATATATATCTGGGTTATCAGGAATATATGCAATTAATTTTTTGCACTCTATTGGATTTTCTTTTACACTCATATCATTTATATAAATGTCGCCTTCTTCAAAATCTAAAATACCAACAATTGATTTAATAGTTGTAGTTTTACCTGCACCATTATGTCCTATAAAGCCAAAAATTTCACCTGATTTTACTTCAATTGATATATTATCTACAGCTTTTTTACCTTCTGAATATATCTTTGATAAATTTTGTATTTTTAACATAATATTTCCTCCTCAACTTATATATACAAGTATAGCAAAAAAATATATAATATTCAATATAACAGAAAAAAACAATAACATATATATGTTATTGTTTTAAATACTCTATTAAGTTGATTTTATAAAAAACGAATTAATTATTTCATCGAAAAATTCCTCTTCTATCTCAAAACAAGAAAATGCTGATCCATTAGAATCTTTATCTTGAGTTAAGAATGCTTTTAGAATATTATTCTTAAAAAGAACTGTACAGTTCTTCTTTGTATCGCCCTCGTAGCAAAGTATAATTTTACCACTATGTGAATCTTCTCCCCATCTAATTTCAGTTTTTTTAACATCTTGCTTCATAGTGACATTAATTTCATACCCATCCTTTATTAAGGCACATATATTTTCAACATATATGGTCTCAGGATATTCACAGTAATTAATTTGATTTGCTTTTTGATTATCTATTATCTTATGTATATTATTAATTTGTTCAGTAAGTAAGTCTTCTTTGACAATAGTTTTACTCATAATCTCCCCCCTTATAGTTATAAGTTAAAAATTACAATATTTAAATAATTATTGTACCCAAAATAATCATATTACATATTTTACCATACAAGCTATAAAAAATCAATATATTTATATTATGTAATCCTATTTCTCCATAAAATATTGACAAAATATATTATTATGATAAAATAATGTAGCTAAAACAATGAGGTGTTTATTATGCAATTACAAAAAATTATAGGTAAAACAATAAGGGCTATTGAAGATTTTAATATGATAGAGGAAGGCGACAAAATTGCAGTTGGTCTATCAGGTGGCAAAGATAGTCTAACCCTTCTCCATGCTTTAAAAAACATTCAAAGATTTTACAGAAAAAAATTTGACCTTATAGCTATAACAATACATCCTGGAACTAAAACTTTTAATACAGATAATCTAGAAAAATTATGTGAAAGCTTAGATATTGAATATGTTGTGTATGTATCCGAAATTGCCAATATTGTTTTTGATATTAGAAAAGAGACTAATCCTTGCTCTCTTTGTGCTAATTTAAGACGTGGAATGTTAAATAGCTTAGCAATAGAACATGGGTGTAATAAAATAGCTCTAGCACATCATATGGATGATGTAATGGAGACTTTTTTAATGAGTCTATTTTTAAATGGAAAAGTTCATACTTTTTCCCCTGTTACATATTTAAGTAAAAGTAATATAAAAACAATAAGACCTTTTGTTTATGTAGAAGAAAAAGAAACAAGGGCTATTGCAAGAGAAAATAACTATCCAATAATAAGTGGCTGTTGCCCTGCAGATGGTTTTACTAAAAGAGACTATATGACAGATCTTATAAAAAATCTAAAGAAAGATATTCCTAATGTTAGAGGGCATATTTTTGGAGCAATTAAAAGATCAAGTATACCTGGATGGGATAAGAATATATAACAAAAAAACTCAATAATATTTATTAAAATATATATTGAGTTTTTTAACTTTTGTTGATGATAGTATATACTAGAAAACTAATTCTGGAGGTACCTTTTTCCCTTTAGATGACATACCATTAAAAGACAACATTATAGGACCTTTTTGATTAAACCTTTTCATAAGTATACGAAACACACTTGTATCGTCAAATTTTTTATCTAACAGCTGTTTTGCATACTTAGTAACCCTTTTTATGAATCTGAGTGAGTGTTCCTTAGTAAAAGATAAAATTATAAAATTTTCTTCACTTTTTAAAAGAATATACATACCCTTCCTCCTTTACATAGTTAATAAAGTTCAAACCGTTTATTTTCACATATTATATCACATTTTAAAAAATATAGCAAGGAACTACTCCTTGCTATATTTTTCTATTTGTAGGTTTGTCAATCATATGTCACACTTTATTTTAAAATATATAGTTTGAATACCATGATATACTTAGCGTGAACTTTAACTTGACATATATTCTAATAGTTTTTCTCTTGGACTTAGCCATTTTAAAGGCTTCATTGG
>JAOAHC010000028.1 GCA_026415435.1 Clostridia bacterium | reverse complement strand
TACAGGTATTCTTTTGGCTTCTAATACGGCTTGTTCAACGCCGTATGACTTGCCAATGCCTGGATCCCCAAAGAACATAACTGTTGGAGGATCAGGCAATTTCATTAAATCGTGAACAATTTCTTTTAATTCTGTTACTGTAACTACTTTTAAATTTGCTGCCATTTGGCACCTCCTAAAAAGTTTGTTTTATATAAATTCAATTATATCATTAATATACTCTGCTTGTCCACCACATAATGGACAAGTATAAATATAAATTTCTTCATTTAATCCAGGTTCATCAATATAATAAATTTTATCAGTCTCAATATCATACGTCCCGTGTTTTGTGATAGTAACCATAACAGATAATTCTGAAACAACTTCTTTACAAAATTTACATTTTTTCATTTAGCACCTCCTAAATAATTTTTACATTTTTCTTTAAACTTCTTTGAAAGTTTCTGACAATGAAATATCCAATACCAATTTACCTTATTCTTGTGTTTTTCTATAAACTTTTCTGATAATCTTTGACACATACTAATAAATGTCCAATCAACTTTATCTTGATGCTTTTCTATAAACTTCTCTGATAATCTTTGATTCATACAAATACTTTCCCAATCCACTTTATCTTTATATTTTTCTATAAACTTTTCTGGAAGAGGTTGATAAATGCTTAATGTCTTCCAATCCACTTTATCTATATATTTTTCTATGACAGATAAAGATATTTTTGTATTGAAACTAATAGCATCCCATCTTAGTCTATGTTTGTATTTTTCTATAAATCTTGCAGATAATTTCTGCTTAGCACTAATCCAAAACCATTTTACATAATGTTTATGTTTCTCTATAAACTTCTCTGATAATCTTTGATCTATACAAATACTGTCCCAATTTACTCGGTCTTTGTATTTTGCTATAAATCGCTCAGACAATTTCGGATAATTACTAATATAATACCAATTAACCCTATCTTTATATTTTTCTATAAACTTTTTTGATAACCTTTTAGTAGCACTAATACGATCCCAATTAACTCTATTTCTATATTTCTCTATAAACTTTTCTGACAATTTTTGACATGCACTAATATACTCCCAATCTACTCGGTCTTTGTATTTTGCTATAAACCGTTCAGATAATGTTTGATATTCACTAATATATTTCCAATTAACCCTATCTTTAAACTTTTCTATAAACTTTTCAGAAAGTTTTTGATGCATACTAATATTATCCCAATCAACTCTATTTTGATATTTCTCTATAAACTTTTCTGACAATTTTTGACATGCACTAATATAATACCAATCTACTTTGTCTTTATGCTCTTCTATAAACTTTTCCGATAATTTTTTGTATTGGCTAATTTCTGTCCAATCTAATTCTGTCTGTTTATTTTTAATAATTTTCATTTAGCACCTCCTAAATTATTATTTATTAATTAGTATATCAAGTATGCCTATAATTATAGGCATACCAAAAAATGCTACAACAAATAATAGGATTAAAATAATCCGACCTGCTACAGTTTCCATAAAAAATCTTTCAAACTTATCCATTGTTTACCTCCTTATATTTTTTCACTGTATACTTTATATACAGTGAGTTTTCCAAAATAATTTGAAACCATATAAATATATTTGTGAAATTTGACCCAACTTTCTGCATCCTTTAGAGTTTTTATTTCTAAAGGATATAAAGCCGGATCAAAGAATGTTGCCTGTGCAACTTCT
>JAOAHC010000046.1 GCA_026415435.1 Clostridia bacterium | reverse complement strand
CAATGAAGCCTTTAAAATGGCTAAGTCCAAGAGAAAAACTATTAGAATATATGTCAAGTTAAAGTTCACGCTAAGTATATCATGGTATTCAAACTATATATTTTAAAATAAAGTGTGACATATGATTGACAAACCTACAGTATTAAAGAAAAATTTTACTTTCAATCTTTTAGTTTTGGATTTACTATGATATAATAATATAAAAGGAATGTGATAATAATGAAAAATGCATATGAAATGTTTAATATATCAAAAAACGTAGAAATGATTGCAAAAGAAAGTGAAGAAGAAATACAAGAGCTGTTTAATGAATTAAATGAAGTTTGTTTATATAATCAAGCAAAGGTATTAAAATCATTTAAAGCAAATAATATTTCTCAAGTTCATTTTGGTAAAACTACAGGGTATGGATATAATGATATAGGTAGAGAAACTATTGAAAAAATTTATGCTGAGGTTTTTGGGGCAGAGGATTCCCTTGTTAGAGTACAATTTGTCAATGGTACGCATGCCATAGCAACGGCTATGTACGCTCTTTTAAGGCAAAACGACACTTTACTTGCTATAACAGGCAAGCCATATGATACACTTTGCGAGGTTATAGGAATTGAACCAAACGAACTATCATTAAAGAATTATGGTGTAAATTATAAGCAAATAGATTTATTGGAAAATGGAGAATTTGATTTTGATAGTATTGGAGAGTGTTTAAAATCGACTAAAGTTAAAGTAGTACATATTCAAAGGTCAAAAGGATATGCTTTAAGAAAATCACTTTATATATCTGATATAAAAGAAGTTGTAGAATACATTAAAACAATAGATAGTTCAATTATTATATTAGTCGATAACTGTTATGGAGAATTTGTAGAAGATACGGAACCAACTGAAGTAGGAGCTGATCTTGCTTGTGGTAGCCTTATAAAAAATATAGGAGGAGGATTATGTGAAACAGGCGCTTATATAGTAGGAAAAAAAGATTATATAGAGTTATGTGCACAGAGATTAACATGTCCAGGTATAGGAAAAGAGTGTGGTGCTACTATGGGACAAAATAGAAATATATTGCAAGGTCTTTTTATGGCTCCAAGCACTGTAGCTAATGCGCTGAAAACAGCTATATTTTCAGCATCTTTGTTAGAAAAACTAGGATATGAGACATATCCTAATAGTTTTGAAAAACGCTCAGATATAATTCAAGCAGTGAAGCTAGGCAATAAAGAAGATTTAGTTAAATTCATACAAGGGGTACAACATGCAAGCCCTGTAGATAGTCATGTTACACCATATCCATGGGATATGCCTGGGTATTCAGATAAAGTTATAATGGCAGCTGGAACATTTATAGAAGGAGCTTCTATAGAGTTTTCGGCAGATAGTCCTATTAGGGATCCTTATGTTGCATATATGCAAGGAGGTCTTACATATGAGTCTGCAAAACTTGCGGTATGTATTGCAACTGATGGTATGATTAAGGGTGAGAAAATATGAAGGTTGTAGTAGTTGGTGGAGGGGCATCAGGAATGCTTGCTGCTATTGTTTCTGCAAGAAAAGGAAATTCAGTTACTCTTATTGAGAAAACAGGTAGTTTGGGAAATAAGCTTAGAATAACAGGTAAGGGAAGATGTAATTTAACTTTTGAAGGGGACGGTGAAGTTTTTGAAAATAACATAGTTCAAAATTCTAAGTTTATGCGAAGTTCATTTAGCAATTTTGATAACAAAGATGTAGTTAAATTTTTCAATGATTTAGGAGTGAAAACTAAAGTTGAAAGAGGAGGAAGAATTTTTCCGTTAAGTGATGATGCAAATGAAGTTGTAAGTGCAATGATTCGTGAATTAAATAGAAACAATGTAAAGATCATGTATAATTCAATAGTTAGTGACATTATAATAAGTGAAGGAGAAATTAAGGCTGTAATTACTCAAGATAAAAAGCAAATTGATTGTGATAAATGTATTATTGCAACTGGAGGAAAAAGCTATTCTAAAACAGGTAGTTCTGGAGATGGATATATACTCGCTAGTAAACTTGGACACACTGTAACCGATGTTATCGGAGGGCTTGTACCACTTAAGTGTTACGGAGATATTTGTTCAAAATTACAAGGTTTAACATTAAAGAATATTTCTGTAAAGATTATTGAAAAAGGTGGAAAAATATTGTATAATGATTTTGGCGAACTGCTTTTTGCACATTTTGGTCTTACTGGACCAGTAATATTGAGTGCTAGTAGTAAACTAAATAGAATTAGTAATATATATGAAAAATTAAAAAATAAAGAAGTAATTGTAAGTATAGATCTAAAGCCTGCTCTTGATTTTGAAACATTAGATAGGAGAATTTGTAAGGATTTTGATAAATATTCTAATAAAGAATTTAGAAATAGCTTAGATGACTTGCTTCCTCAAAAACTTATACCAGTTATTATTGAATTATCGCAAATAGATGGATTGAAAAAAGTTCATCAAATAACTAAGACAGAAAGACATAATTTAATTAAAGCTATAAAAGGTTTGGATATCTATGTAAAAGAATTTATGTCTATTGAAGCAGCCATAATATCTTGTGGTGGAATTGTAACAAACCAGATAGATCCAAAAACTATGGAATCAAAGATTGTTAAAGGATTATATTTTATTGGAGAAGTTTTAGACATTGATGCATATACAGGAGGATATAATTTACAAATAGCATTTTCAACTGCATATGCAGCAGGAAATAGTAATTAAAATAAGGAGTGATAGATATATGAATGAAAAAATATTTGTTAAAGAAAAAAGTAAAACACCATTAATAGCTATCATAATAATAGTAGGATTAATAAGTGGATTTTTTGGTAGTACTTCTACGTATGTTATATTAAATAATAAATATGGATATACATCTCAAGAAAATGGGGCAAATAATACTAATAATATAAATAGATCAGAAACCAAGTACGAAATTTCACAAGTGGAAAATCCAGTAGTAGCTATAGCTCAAGAAGTGGGACCTTCTATTGTATTTGTAAAGGTAGAATTTGTTACTCAAGGAGTATTTGGAATTTTACAAGATTCAGGTAGTGAAGGTTCAGGAATAATATACAGTGACGATGGATATATAATAACAAATTATCATGTAATATCCTCTGCACTTTCGAATTCTATGGCTACAATAACTGTTACACTTCCTAATAGTAATGAAGAAATTCCTGCAACTATAGTTGGTGGGGATAAAGTAACGGATTTAGCAGTATTAAAGATAGACAAAAAAGGACTAACTAAGGCTAAATTCGGTAAATCTAGTGATGTTAAAGTCGGTGAAATTGCAGTAGCAATAGGAAATCCTTTAGGCGAAGAATTAGCAAGTACGATTACAGGTGGATATATATCAGCTGTAAATAGAAAGATAACTACAGAAGGAAGAACGTATAACTTAATTCAAACAGATGCTGCGATAAATCCAGGTAATAGTGGTGGAGCTTTAGTTAATTCAAAAGGTGAAGTAATAGGAATTAATACGATTAAAATAAGTGATCAAGGTGTAGAAGGATTAGGATTTGCTATACCTGTGGATGAAGCGCTACCTATAATAAGCCAATTGATAACAAACAAAAAAATTTCTAGACCATATATTGGGATATCAGGTTTTGATCTTGATAAAGAAATAGCTAAAAAATATAACTTGGTTGAGGGAGTATATATTTCGGAAATTAATCCAAATACTCCAGCACAAAAATCAGGTCTTAAAAAAGGTGATGTTATAACTGAATTTAATGGTAAGGCTATAAAAACAATGAATGAATTAAATGCCTTAAAAAATGATAAAAAAGTAGGAGATACGGTATCTTTAAAAGTATATAGAAAGAGTGGTTATGTGGATATAACTGTAACATTAGAAGAAGATACAAGTGTTGAGTAGTATAAAATAATAAGTTTAGTTTAAGCCATATCCCTCTGATGTAGTTAATATAAAGAGGGATATTTTATTTATATGGAGTTGAAAATATTGGATAGATATAAAAAAACTAAAAATATAGCAGTATTAGGTATAGTCGCTAATTTATTTTTATCAGTTATTAAATTAATAGTAGGTATTACTTCTAATAGCCAATCCATGCTTGCGGATGGATTTAATAGTGTAGGAGATGTGTTTTCTTCGCTTATGACATACATTGGAAATAAAATATCTAGTAAACCAAAAGACAGCTTTCATCCTTATGGACATGGTAAATCTGAATATATTTTTTCTATGTTAATAGGATTATCTTTGATTATAATTGCCATAAATATAATGGGTAGAAGCATTAACGCATATCTAAATAATACTCATTTGATATATAGTAAATGGCTAATTATAGTTGGAATTGTTACTATAGTAATAAAAGCAATATTATTTGTATATACAAAATATGTTGGAAAAAAATATAATAACATATTAGTTATAGCTAATTCAGAAGATCATAGAAATGATGTTATACTTACATCAGGTACATTAATTAGTATATTACTTAGTGAGTTAAATATTTTTTGGTTTGATAGTTTAGTTGGTATAATAATAGCTGCTTGGATAATGTATACCGGAGCTAAACTCTTTAAGATAGCGTATTATGTACTTATGGATACAGGAATAGACTTTAGTTTAAACCAAAAAATAACAGACATTGTTTTGGAAATAGATGGGATCGATCATATTGATGATATTACAGCAAAACCTACAGGGTATAAATTTTTGGTTGTAATTAAAGTATCTGTTGATGGGAATATGACTGTAAATGAAAGTCATAAAATTGCAGGAATAGTAAGAAGTAGCATAAACGGCATAGAAAATGTGCAAGATACTATTGTTCATATTAATCCATGTTAATAAATTAAAAATTGTTATTATTTCCCAAATCAATAAGGTTTACATGTAAAAATATTCAATATTCTTACATGTTTTTACAAAAAACGACAAAAACTATTGACATAATTCTTTTTTGTGATATAATATGTACAAGTAACAAATAAAAAAATATAAACAAGTGGAGGTATTTTTTATGGTAAACTCAGAATTAAGAGGAAAAGTTGTTGAGGTAGTTGGATCTTTGAGCTCAGTTGTTAATATGCTGGAAGAAAAAAGACCATTTACTGATGTTGTAGCAGGTATTTCTTCATTGTCTGGAATGGCTGAAAAATTAAAGGATACCATAGAAGAAATGGATTCAATTAAAGAAAGATTTAGTGATACACTTTTGATCTGCGCAAAAGAAGCTTTTATATTTTTGCTGGAGGTTGTGAATAAAGTGAACAACGAACAAAGTGTTTCAGAAGAAGAGTGGGAAATTGTACAAGGGCTTCTGAAGGAAATGAATGAATATATATAAAGCATAGGCGTGCTTTTAAAACAGGGGATTTTTCTCCCTGTTTTTTTATACTATAATGTGTAATTAATAACTTGTTCAATATAAAATATCCTTACAATAAAAAATACATTCATAAAAAGTATTTTAGGGTAATATAATGTACAGAAAATAAAGGTGATTTTATGTTTATGAATAAAAAATTAAAGTTTCTTTGTACATTTACTATAATAACTGTTTTTGTTATTTTTGCTTTTGTAAATGTATATGCCCAAAGCTACATTTATCCAGTTAGTAGTTCTACATATAAACCTGCAGATCAAAGTAGTATATCTACAGATGCAAATGCAGATATAGTTCCAGAATTTAATTTTAAATCTGTGGCTCAAGTTCTAATGGAACCTGTTACAGGAAAAGTAATTTATGCTAAGAATGAGCATGAAAAGCTACTTCCAGCATCAGTTACTAAAGTAATGTCTCTTATATTAATAATGGAACAAATAGATGGGGGCAGGCTAAAATATACTGATACTGTTACGTGTAGTGCAACCGCATCAAAACTTGGTGGATCACAAATATGGTTTAGAGAAGGAGAAAAATTGACAATAGATGAAGCAGTAAAATGTATAGCTGTGGCTAGTGCTAATGATGTTACTACTGCAATGGCTGAAATGATTGGTGGAAGCGAACAAAATTTTGTTAAAATGATGAATGCAAAAGCCAAAGAATTAGGTATGAACGACACTACATTTTTAAATTGTCATGGATTAGATCAAGATGGTCATGTTACTTCTGCATATGATATTGCTTTAATGAGTAGAGAACTTATAAATAAACATCCGGATATCTTTAAATATACTTCTATATGGATGGACAGTATAAGGGGAGGAACATTTGGACTTACAAATACTAATAAACTTATACGTTTCTATGACGGAGCAATAGGTCTTAAAACTGGATCAACTTCACTTGCTGGATTTAATTTGTCAGCAGTAGCTAAAAAAGAAAATTCAATGTTTATTGCTGTTGTTATGAAAGCACCAACTGGAGATATAAGAAACGAGGAAACAAAACAGCTTTTAGATTATGCCTTTTCAAATTATCAAGTGAAAAATATCTGTAGTACAAATACAGTTATAGAGAATATATCTATAAATAAACATGTAAATGCAAAAATTGAAATTAAAAATATTTCTAATTTATCCATCCTTATATCTAAAGGAAGTGATATTGAAACAACTCAAACTGTAGAATACATAGATGATTTAAAGGCTCCTATTGAAAAAGATTCAATTGTTGGTAAAATATATATAAAAAATAAAAAAACTGGAGAAACAGTTGGGCAAAGTGATCTATACGTAACTGAGAAGATAGAAAAATCAAAACTTATGGATTATTATGGATTTATGATAAAAAAATATATTATGAAGATATAGAAGCAATAATATTGATAAATACTCATAGAATAGTCAGATGAAATATAAAATAAGATTAGTATATTTTAAAATAAATGAGTAATATTGAATGACTGATATATAGCGAAATAGAACTGTAATGTTACAAAAACATTACAGTTCTATTTCATAATTCTTTCAATTTCTTTATTAGAAAAAAATATGAAAAATTAACTTGAAAAAATTCGACTGATATAGTATTATTTATCTATATAATGGAGTATTATAAATACTCAAATTTTGGAGGTTGTTAACATATGATAGGAATGGGTCAAATTAGACAAAGGACTTATATAGGTGTGGCGATAGGTCTAGTAATAGGAGCTATTGGAATTGGTCTTACCGTTTGGTGGGCTACTTCAACTATAAAAACATATGAGGAAGGTACTAATAAAAATTATATAGAAAAGTATACAAAAAAAGTAGCTGTTTTGAATAAAGATGTCTTCCAAGGGGAAGCAATCACAGCTGATATGATTGTTGAAAAAAATGTTAACGTATCAACAATACCTACTGGTACTGTTGATATGAGTGGGGCTATTGGACAAGTGGCAAAATATAATATTTCTGCTAATACTCCAATTACTTCTAATATGTTGACAAGCCAAATTATGGCTGCCGATGTAAGAGAACAAGAAGTTAATACAGTACTTATGCCTAGTGATTTGTTAGAGAGTGATTTTGTAGACGTACGTATAATGTATCCAAATGGTACAGATTATATAGTGCTTGCACAAAAACAAGTAGACAAGATAGTAGGACAAACCATGTGGATAAAACTTACTGAAGATGAAAGATTATTATTAAATGGTGCGGTAGTTGATTCATATCTAAATCAAGGATCTAAGGTATATGCAACTAAATATACTGATCCATCTTCACAAATTAAAATAGCAGATTCTTCTAATGAAACAGTAAAAGGTTATTTAAATAAAATAATAACTGATAATGCAGCAGTTTTTACTAGCGGAGATCAAACACAAATAGCTTCTACAGTATTTGATTTAATAGTTAAATACCAAAGTTTTGCTAATTCTGTGACAAGAACAATAGAAAATTATCAACCAAATGCTCAAGTAATTAATATGATGAAATCAAATGCAAATATAATTGCTGAAGCTACAACAAGATTAACTATTGATGCAAGAACGGTAATAGAAAATGCTAATAGTACATATGAAAATAACAATCAAGAAAAATATGGAAATGTTGTATCTGGAGCTCAACAATCAATAACAGCTCAACAAACACAAAGAAATAATATATTAAATGGAATTCAATAAAGATTAATATATATTGGGAGGTAATTTATGCAAATAATTGGTATGATAGGTTATGTTGATAAATATGATTTTGTCATAAACCTAGCAAAAACTATAAATATGATGGGAAAAACGGTACTTGTAGTAGATGCTACATTAGATAAAAAATTAAAATACATCATACCTACTTTATCCATAGATGAAAAATGCTATATTACCCAATACGATAATATAGATTTTGCAGTTGGTTTTGATAGTATACATGATTTAGAAAGCTATACAGCAGATCAAAGACTAAACATTAGTTTGTACGACTATATAATATTAGATATTGATAATCCTAAATATTATGAGTTTTTTAGAACAAGAGGAATTGATAAAATGTATTTCTTTATAGATACCAGCGTAATATCTTTAAATAAAAATCAAGAAATACTTAAAGCTATGAAAGTATATAATACAACTGGTCAAGCTTTACAAGTAACGCGTGTTCTATATAAATCATATCTTACACGTGCAAGTGAACATTATTTTGAAAAAAAGTTAGCTGGTATAGATGTTAATTGGAATAATAATAATTATGTAATACCAAATGAAGAACAAGATAAAATGGCTAATATTGATGCTCAAATAAGTGGAATTGTTGATATAAGAAAACATACAAGAATATTTATTGAGACAATAGCAGATATGGCGTCTGAGATTTTAGGTGATACTAATTCAAAAGAAGTTATGAAAAAGATTAAGAGGGGGTAAGAATAGAGATGGCTAGAGTTGTTTTTTGGAGTCCAGAAACAAATATGACAGGAAACACCCACGTTGCAGTAGCGGTTGCTACTATGATGGGTATTTCTCACAAGGCTTCTTGTTTAATAATGAATGGTCATTTTAATTCAAGAAAGATTGAAACATCATATACTCCATACTATGAATTAAAAGAAAGTGGTGCACTAGAAAATTCTAATATTGGTATAGGTGCACTTATAAGACTTGTTGTAAGTAATAAATTAACAGCAGATGTTATAAAAAACTATGCTAAGCCGGTTCTTAAAGAAAGACTAGATGTATTATATGGAATGTCAGGCAAGGATAAAGATCAACATGCACAAATGCACGATAGTTTACAATACATAACTAGAAAAGCAGATGAGGTATATGATATAGTATTTATTGATCTACCTAAGGCTAGTAATGAGCAGTATATTAAAGACATTCTTAATGATGCAGATATTGTGGTTTGTATTGTAAATCAAGACGTTCTGAAGTTAGATGAATTTTTTGATTTAATAGCAAATGAAGAAGAACTTAAAAATAAAAGTAAAATTTATGTTGTAGGTGATTATGAAAGCAAGTCAAAATATAACGTAGTAAATATTAAAAATAAATATAGAATAAAAGATCCTATATATACTGTACCTCATAACTATCTATTTTCAGATGCATGTAATGATGGTAATGTTATAGACTTCTTCTATAAAAATATAAATATAGATAGCAAAGATTATAATGGTAAATTCTTATTTGAAGCCTTAAATATAGCTGAGAGAATATTAGAACTAGCAAAAATAAAAGATGTTTAAAAGACTGAGGTGAAATTATGTGGATAACATTGGTATTAAATGTCTTGCTTATAATTCTTATAATAACTTTTGTGGTTGCATTTTTCTATTATAAAATAAAAACTACAAATACTAAAGAAGTAAAAATAAGCATAGAAAGAGACAAAGAAAAATACAGCATAAATGTTATGAAAGAATATATAAAAAAGCAATTTGACGAAATAACAAGAATGAATCTGTATGATTTAGCCTTGTCAGAAGAAGAGTTTGAAAGAAGAAGAAATGTTAAATATGAACTTAAAAAAGCTCTTAAAGGTGCAGGTTATGCTGATATTAGTGATAAAAAATATGTTAAAACATTGATGTTTGATCTATTAAGAAATAATTATAAAGTAAATGAATATAACATAAATCATGCTATAAACTTTTCAAATTATGATGAACTAACACCACAAGACAAATTCGAAATTTTACTACATGTATACAAAAAGGAATATAAAGCAGATGCTTTAACGAAGATTATAACTAAGTATGGACTTGATTTTCCAAAATATGAGTTTGATCCAAACGTTCCTTCTTATGTTATAACAGAAAAAGAAATTTCTGATATATTTAACAAAGAGATCTCGCAAGAAATGCTTTCTTTTGATGACAAACTAGAAATAGTTGTTCAAAGAATATATCAAGGATATAAAGGATATAGCGTAATAGACGATATACGTGATATGAATATAGATGGTGTTTCGGGTGGTGTTTCAGGTATACCACCAAGCTTCTTAGATCAAGTATCTGGTATGGATGATTATTTAGATCAAATGAATGGAAGAAAAATACCAATGTCATACGATAGCGTATGGATATTCTTTAGAGGTAAAGCTACATATTTATCTTTCTTATCATTTGGAAGTGAGTCCGAACTTAAAAGGGTATGTCAAAATATATATAAATTTAATAACCCTGGTCAGTTATCAGAATCAGTTGGTTACAAAGTAAATGAAATGAAAGACGGTTCTAGAATAGTTGTTTTAAGACCTAACTTTTCTGAGTCTTGGGCATTTTTCGTGAGAAAGTTCGCTCCACCTACTTTGATTTCGACAGAACAATTACTTGTTCATAAAAATAAAGAAAAGGTTATTGAATTATTAAAATACTTGATAAGAGGAGCAAGGGTAACGGCTATAACGGGTGAACAAGGTTGTGGTAAAACCACACTTCTAATGGCTATAATGAAATACTTATATCCAACAATTACAATAAGGGTTCAGGAAATGGCTTTCGAGTTACACTTAAGAAAAATATATCCTTTCCACAACATACTATCTCTTAGAGAAACTGAAACAGTTTCAGGACAACAAGGTCTTGACGTTCAGAAAAAAACAGATGGTGGTGTTAACATACTAGGAGAGGTTGCAACAGATCCGATAGCTGCATGGATGATACAAATGGCTCAGGTTGCATCTAAGTTTACGCTATTTACCCACCACGCAAAAACGTTCCCAAATCTTATCACATCACTTAGAAACTCATTACTTAAAATAGGTATGTTTAATTCTGAAAATGTTGCAGAAGTTCAAGTTGTTAACGTTATAAATTTTAACATTCACTTGAAAAGAGGAACTGATGGGACAAGATATATTGATAGAATAACTGAATGTGTTCCTATTGAAAGAAAATTTGAGTATAACAATGATTATAGAAAAACTACTGATATGGATAAAAAACTTGATAAATTTATGGATAATGCAGTAGAATATTTTAGACATATGACTGAGACAAGTAATTATACTTATCATAATATAGTTCAATTCAAGGATGGAGAATATATATTTGTTCATCCAATTACTGAAACTAATATTCAAGCAATGAGAGAAAATATGTCGCCAGAAGATATAAAAGAATTTGATAACTTCATAGACATTGCTTGGAGGTGACAAAAAATATGGTTAATTATATAGCTTATGGATTAATAATATTTTCTGTCGTTGGTATTTCAGGATTGCTGATATATTACAGCATTTTAAAAAATAAATATAAGAAAAATAAAAATCTCTATGTACAAGAAGCATTAGTAGTAAAAAACAAATCGAATGTTAATGATACATTGGACAGATTTTATCAATTAGTGTATTTAGTATTTATTAAAATGCCGGTAATTAAGTATTACACAAAAAAGACTAGGCTTAAAATGGAAATGGCAAATGATTATACCGAATATCAAATAAGAAAACAATCTGGTAAGACTATGTTTATGGTTGTAATATTTGTATTTTTGGCTTTAACTATTCTACTTAATCTAGTTACTGATGCGTATATGTCACTTATGATAATAATAGGTGTACTAATAGTAGCGGAAAAAATAATTGATTTTAGAGTAAACAGAGTAGCCGATAAGATATTAAGACAAATACCAGAAGCATTCACAAATATAAGACATGCTTTCCATGAGCATGGTATGATTGAAGAATCTTTTACAGCAGCAATTGATGAACTTGGTGAAAAAGACATAGTTCCGCAGTTAAAAAGAATAAAAGAGGCTTTACTTGCAGATAAACCTGAAACAGATTTAGAGAGGTATTACGATACCGCTCCAAATAGATTTCTAAAGTTATTTGCTGGTGTTTCTTATCTTACTATGGAACTTGGAGATAGAAAAGTAGACGGAACCTCAGTATATCTTAAAAACTTAAATAATATATTGAGCGATGTGTACTTAGAAGTTCTTAAAAAAGATAAACTAAACTACATGTTTAGAAGCTTAACGATAATTGCAGTTGTACCTTTAATTTGTATAAACCCTTTACAAGCATGGGCTGAAACAAATTTCCCATCATTGTCTAACTTTTATAATAGTAGTATTGGATTTGTAATTCAATCGCTCATTCTAGTAATGATCTTTGTATCATATTTAATGCTTAGAATTATAAAAGAAGATTCTGAAGAAGTAAAGTATGATAGAGTAATTAGTGTTAGATGGCAAGATAAACTATATAAGAGTGATTTTGTTAAAATGCTAATTGATGCATTTAAACCCAAGACTCACACTAAAAAATATCATAAGACAGTTAAGCTCATAAAGAATACAAATGCATATTTAACTATGGAATGGTTTTATATAAATAAATTTGTAGCAGCAATTATAGCTTTTATCTTTGCAGTTATACTTATTTTTAATATGCAAAGGATAGATGTAACAGCAATATATAATAAAATAGGCGATGAATTTTTATCATTTGGAAAGTTAAGTCCAGAACAAGAAGGAGCCGCAAAAGCTTTAAATGAAAGGGATAACACTTATCTTGAAAAATATAAGAATAAAGCTGTAACTAAAGAAGAACTTGCAAATTCTTTAACAGATCCTGCTACTGGTCAGGCAGATACAGTTGCAGTAGATAGAATATATGATAAAATTATAAAATTGCAGTCTTCGTATTTTAAGTTTTGGCATCTTTTAATAGCACTTATAATTTCGTATATTGCTTACTGTATGCCAACATTGGTTTTGATTATACGAAATAAATTAAGAGAAATGGAAAAAGAAAACGAAATAATGCAATTTCAATCCATAATTTTAATGTTAATGTATATTGAAAGAGTTGATGTTCAAACAATATTGGAATGGTTAGAAAGATTTTCTTATGCTTTTAAAGAGCCTATTGCAACGGCGCTAAACAATTATGAATCTGGCGCAACCGAAGCATTAGAAGAATTAAAAGAAAATGTTCCAAATAAGCAATTTTTAAGAATTGTTGAACAGTTAGAATCTGCGGTAGAAAGAATCCCTATAAGGGCCGCATTTGATGAGCTAGAAACAGAAAGAACATATTTTTATGAAAGACGAAAAGAAGGAAATGAAAGATTGGTACAAAAAAAAGTATCATATGGAAAGGCACTAGGGTTTGCCCCGCTTGTAATACTTATAGGAGGATATCTTGTAGCTCCTCTTATGATGGTTAGTATAATGCAAATGGTATCATACTTTAGTAAAATGACTTTCTAAATATAAATTCAGGTTAAATGTACCTATAGGTACTTAACATATATAAATAAAAGGAGGAATTTTCAATGGATAATGCTCAAAAAGCAATAATGATAGGTGTAGGATTATTTATAACAATAATCATAATAGGAGCAGTTATGACAATCACAGGTTTAGGCCAAAATTTATTAAATCAAGGACAATCACAATTAGGTGGTATAACATCACAAATACAACAACAATTAACAGCAGAGTATGATGATGTACAATTAACAGGTGCTGAAGTTTTAGCAGCAATACAAAAATATTATACAGATCCAAAAATGGTAGTTCAACTATATAATAAATCTGGTACTTATACACAAACAGATGCATCTGTTAAATTTACATCACAAAATTCTGTAACAGTTACAGCTCCTACAGTTAATACGGCAAAAGTAGTAGCAACTACTGCTATTGGAGCTAATTCAGCACAACCATCATATAACAGTTTTACTACACCAGGACATGCAATGTATATAAGTATTTCTGGACAATATCAAGCACAATTAATACAAAATAATGGAGCAACAATAGGGATAGCATTTTTTAGAAAATAGTTAAGTGTTTTTTATATACTTAATTTATATAAAGGGTATATAATTTAAATTATATACCTTTTATATTTAGATATATATTTAAAAAAGTAAATGACATCATTTATTTACTTAAGTATATATTATATAGTTCAAAATAGGAGGTCGCTATAATGTATGAAGATACATCCATAAAGGCTATATTCATAGGTGCAGGTATATTAGTAGCAATAGCTACAATAAGTATGATCATGTCATATTATAGTATAGCTAGAAATATCGCAATTAAGTTCGTTTCTGGTACGACCGAAATAGAAACTTTGTATAGAAGAGACATAGAATCATCTATGCTTAAAGACACATTAACTGGTACTGAAGTTAAAAATTTAGTTATGTACTTTCAAAATAATAGTTTGTTTGAAATAAATATTAGAAATTTGAAACTTAGCAGTACAGAAATAGTAGTATATAACAATATAAATAATGACTTAACAAATTATTTAAAATATGTAGATAATATAAGAACAGAGTTTTTATTTAGTTTACAAAAAACTACAAGTAATAATCTAACTATTTTGACACTTACAGGATTAGATTAAGGAGAGATTAAATGGATTCAAATATACAAAGAGTTTTTGGTATTTTGGTAGCAACAGTTATATTTTATCTATTTCCAATGTATGTAACATTTGAGAAGAAAGATGATGTTTCATATGCGTTAGCTCTTAGAGTAACATATAATTTTGTTAACAATGTAAAGAATAAGGGGTACATTTCCCAAACTATGTATAGCGACTTTTTAAAGCAGCTATCAGTAACAGGAAATAGTTATGATATTAAGCTAGAACATGTTAGAAAAAGATATGACCCAGCTATATATGCATATGATTCGACATATAGTAATATTCTTAGAAAGTTTGACTATAACATATATAAGTCTGATTATGATAATTTAGGTAGAATAACAGTAGGTAGCAATACTTATACAAATCTTATACTTTCATACGCTGTAAATGAAGAAGTATATACGGAAAAGCAAATACTTGAAGTACTAAATAGACAGATTTCTACGTCAGAACCAGCTTATGGTCAAATGTCTCAAATACAGTATAAAACTATAACAAATATTCTTCAGAATTCTCAAATTTATGAAAAGAATATATATGTTATGAATTCAGGTGATGAGTTCGCAGTGAGAATAGTAAATAAAAATACAACTATTGCAACAGTTTTATTTAACGCACTTACATTAGGATTAAATTCTCCTAATAATACTAGAGTGTATATTAATTATGGTGGAACTATAATTAATGAATCCTACAGAACTTTTTTAGATAATATGAGATATATTAACAATCAAGAAATAAATTATAAGAATTTTTAGAATGGTGGGTGAATTTTTTGGATTATTTTGGAAATAAAGCTATATTTATAGGTGTTGGTGTTATTATAACCTTGACACTTACATCAGGAATAATGTATACAATAAATCAAGTAAAAGATATATATAAGGGTATATATGGAACAGATGTATCTATAACAAAGAATTTTAATGAATTTGATATGTATAATGGTACCCAGCTTACAGGTTTAGATTTATATAATACTGCTAAAAAATATTCAAAAGATTCAACTGTAACTGTTATGGTAACATATTATAGTACATTTCAAGTTGATACAACTGCAGCAATAGGTAATATGGAAAACAGTTTTGCAAACAATGGGTCAATAGAACCATATAAATATGAAAAATTATTTAAAGTGTCTTATGTACAAAATAACGGTATAACAACAATAACTTTTGTAGCGATGTAAAATGAAGGGGATAGATTATGGAAGATAATGCTTATGAAGCTCTTATGATAGGTACTTTTGTGTTAGTCTTTATTGCAGCTTTGAGTACTACAATATATTTAATGTCTAGCATGAGTAATTATGCAGAACTTGCCTTTGAATATGGAAAAAAAGTACCCGAAAATACTATAAATACAGCTATGCTAAATGATACTGCACAAATAATAGTAAATGGTAGTCAACTTATTTCATATTATTATAATTATAAAAACCTAGATGATTATGGAGACACAAAACCAGTTAAACAATATATAATTAAAGTTGGAAGTACGGATATACCAGAAAATTTAGACTATAGAACATTACTTAACTATATAGATGTAAAAAAAGACTATGTTCTAAAAGTTGAAGGATATAATTCAGATGGAACAGTAAATATTAGAATATCATAATAATATAGGAGGTTATAATGCAAGATAATGTAAGTATAGTAGTAATAATTATAGTATTAGTTATTATAATAGTAATATTTCCTTTATACAACTATTTTGAAAGGCAAGATAATATGTCATATAATCTTGCACTTAAAGCCACAGCTGCTTTTGTTGAGGATACGCTAGATAAGGGGTATATGGATCAAAATTCATTTAATAAATATGTTTCACAGCTCTCAAGCACGGGAAACCTTTATGATATACAATTGGAGGCTCATAAAAAGATATATACGAAAGATCCAAGTAATCCAACTAGTGGAAACTATGTTGAACAATATAAAATAGATTATAATAATGATATATTTGTCACTGGTAGTAGTGCAAATAACAGTATTACAGACTTAAATAAGAAGATACTTAAAAATGATATATACACTTTAAATACAGGTGATGAGCTATATGTTAAATTAAAAAATAGCAGTACTACAATGGCGGGAGCTATATTTAATACGATAGTTCCAACATCTTCAAAAGATAGAATAGCTGTAAATTATGGTGGGGTTGTAAGAAATAATACGTGGAATCAAAGCCCAATATTTAATTTACTACAAGGAGATGTATATATAGAATTAAGACTTGTAGGTAATCAAAACAATGCTATTAATTTAGTAAGTGATAAACCAACATTCTATATGGATAAGTCAGAGGATAGGACTATAAAATATAGAGTTATACTAACAAATTTAGATGCAAATGCAGTTGACACTGTATCAAATCTATTAAAGCAAAATATGGTTCTAAAAGGTCTTATAAGTGATGTTTATCCAGCTAACATTATAAAAGAAAGCAATAACTCGTGGCTTGCATCTTTTAATGTTAATCAAGATTTAATAGGATATATATATGGAAGAGATGCATATGTCTTAGTACCATCCAACTTATTTCAAGGTACGTATGGAAAAAATGTGGAAACAAATACACAAGATACACCTATTTCTATAGTAAGAACTTCTCAGACAGATATGAATCCATCTATAGATGGACCATACAATACAGTTAATCAAAAAGTTACGCAAGTATTTGAAGGAAAAACAATATATTTTTATTTAAACTATGGTGGAGCAATTGTATATGAAAATGCTGTCACAATAAGAGATGCATTAATGTCATTAAATAACTTCTCTGTAAGTGACCCTATAAATGATATAAGCGTGGTTCATGAGGAAACTAATAATAGATTTAAAATAACTTTAAGTCATTTACTAGCTGCAGGTTCAAATAATAATTCATATATTAGAGTAAATGAGGGGTATGCTAAGGTATTTGATGGATTTACATATAGTGAAGCTCCAGCCATTGAGTCACAAAAGTTCAATGTAATTGATCTAGCTTCCATAAAACCATATTTGACAGCAAGACCTGATATAATAAATGGTTCTAAGATGGTAATGTTAAATACAAAAATACATTTTGATGCAGAAATTAGAGAAACAGGAATAAGTGTTGCAAAATTTGAATGGGAAGTTAAGAATTCTTCAAGTACATATACATATACAACAACTGCCACTAATAACATAGCAGGATTAGACTTTACACCAACTGTTCAAGATACGTATTCGTATACTGTATATGCAGTTGATGCTGAAGGAAGTAGAACAGGAAGTACATATGGATTTTTCATATGTTCAACCAACACAGGTTCATTCCCTATTCAAAGTAGTAATGCAGGGACATTTGTTACTCTTTCAACAGCGAAAATTGAACATACAAAAATAACTCAATTTAAATTTGATGTTACTGTATCATCAGGACATTACTCTGGAAATGCTGATATATGGAGAGTAGAGGGTTGCTATCTTGATTCAAATGGAGTAGAAATATGGGAATCTGTGTACACAAGTACATATAACTGGTATGATAAATCTAATAACACTATTCGTACAGGTAGCGGACAAATACCATTTAATAACTATGTATCTGCAGGAGTATATTCTACTGGTACAATACTGAATACTAAAAAATATATAAAACTTAGATTCTCATATCAAGTTGCATCAGGACATGCAGGTTGTATTACTACAGGATCATCTATAAAATATGATGTTGTATACGAATATAGCGAATAATTATACAATAAGAAAGGAATAAACAGTATGCACATAAAAAATTCATACTGTTAGTAAAGGAATGAAAATAACAGATTTTGCACTTATATTTATTGGAATAACTCTTCCTATAGTAATTGTTGTATACGTAAATGTGTCCTATACTATAAAAGCAGAAGAGCAAGAAATGTATTATGAAACGATAATAAATTCAGCACTACAAGATGCTACAAAACAGATGAAAGAAGTTGAAAATCAAGATCCTAGTGTAGATTACGGATATTCGGGGTTGTGGAATAACAAAGTAAGTGTGAATTCTAAACTTGCAGTAGATACATTTTTCAATTCTTTATATAATAATTTTGGAATTAAAGGAAATAAATGGGCTGAATATTATTTACAATTATTTGTTCCAGCGGTTGCAATAATGGATTATAATGGAATCCAAATATCTTCAATGGAACAATTTACTAAAAATATAAATGGAGAAAATTTATTAGTAAAAGAACATGTTTTAAAACCAAAAAGATACTTTTCATATTCTTATGTTGTAATTCAAAATGGAGCTAACTATGATATAAGGGATTTGGCTACATATACTGGTTCTTCGTATGTTTCTAAACATACAGTAGAGTTTACAATGGACGATTACATAGTGCATAGAGCAACAGACATGTATGGGACTAATTACACTGCAAAAGGTTTTTATGTTAGTGATATTACAAATAATGATGATCTAGTTGCGGGAGTATCTGTATTAACTAACCCGGAAGTTAGAACCCAATTTAAAGCAACAGTAGTAGATTTCTTAAAAGATAAAAGAAAAGAAGTTATATCAAATATAGCCATGAATGAAATTTCCTATGCTATAAATGCTAATAATTCCTATGCTAAAGCAGCTGGTATAAGGTATAACTTTGTCTTTCCAAATTATGCTGAAAGTGATTGGTACAGTAGTGTCCAAAACATAGGAATAATAGCTTTTGTTCAAGGATTATCAGTAGGAAATAAATATTTAAATTATCATTCTTATGGTATGGCAGATTTAACAGTAGTTAATAGGTATTATTTAACCACACCAAGTGCAAGTTCAAAATATGTATATAATCTATATCATAGTGATAGGATGTGTCCAGAATATAGAGTATCAAAGTGGCTAACATCACCAGAATATTCTACATCTAAGCAACAATCTGCCTCAATGTCTGCAAAAGACGAGTCTGGAAATATATTTAGAGGTTTTTCACCATGTCCGCTATGTAGACCATAGTAATATGAGCAAAATAATAAGATACACTAGTATGCAATATATCTTATTATTGTAAGTAATTATAATTAAAACTAAGTAGTAAAATAAACACATACATTAATTTATACTAATAAACTAGGGGTGACCATATGAGAAAAAATAAAGGAATATCGTTAATAGTTTTAGCAATAACTATAGTTATAACTATAATTATAGTTTCAGCTGTACTTTTAACAACAATAGGAAATATAAATGAATCTGTACAAAAAGCAAGGTTTGTAAATGATATAAAATCAATAGAGGAATCAATAAATCTATATAGGACATCAAAACTTGCACAAAATCCAGAGGCAGAAAATATACCAATAGACACTTCTAAAGGAAATGCAGGTATAGTAGATGTAAGTTCTTTAAGTGGTGAGCTTACATATCATATGGAATCTGTTTTCAAGACAGAGATAACTGAAAAACAAGGGATGTTATACTATGTAAATTTGCAAGATTTAAATGTGAATATAAATAGTGGTGCAGCTAAAGAAGGCGGATATATAACTAAAAATTCAAGCATAATACAAGATAAGGAAACAGGGAAAGTATTTTATCAAGAAGGACAAGATATAGCAGGCAAAAGATGGTATAGTGTATATGAAACTGAGGAAGCTGAAGGAGGAATAGAACCATTTTTAGATATATCAGTAACTCCAGTACAAGAACCTGAGACAGCTAATACAAATGAAGCCTTGGTTAAGCTTGATACACAAAATGCAGATACTACAGAATATAGTCTAGATGGAGAGAATTATTTAGCATATTCAGGAGAATTTAAGGTATATGAAAATGGAGTTGTGTATGGTAAGGCAACAAATGACTATGGTATAACTGAGAAAACAGCATCAATAGTAACGATAGTAAAAGAACCTACAATACAAATAAATACAAATCCAGAACAAGTAATAGAGAATAAGCCATCAGGAAATGTAACAGTGACAATAAGCACAACAAATGCTGATGTAGTACAATATAGTTTTGATGGCGAAACATATATACCATATAGTGTACCATTTGTAGTAAGTGAGAATGGGACAATATATGCAAAAGCAATAAATACATATGGAGAAACAGAATCAACAAAAGAGATAATAACAATAGGAGATGATCCTATTGTAGATATAAATGCTAAATGGGATACAGGAAATGAAGGGAACGAACCATTACTTACAAAGGGAGAGGAGAGTTCAACTAGGATATTAAAACCAATGCAATGGGTAGGAAATGAGTGGAGAGAGGTAGCAGATACGAGTACTCCATGGTACTCATATAAGACAGGGTCGCAGTATTGGGCAAATGCTCAGACAGCTGATGGAAGTATGTGGGTATGGATACCAAGATTTGCATATAAAATAACTAGTGGAGAGCATAGTAGCACAGCAGGTGTAGTGGATATAAAGTTTATACAAGGAACAGGTGACGCTCCACAAGGATACACACTATCACCAGCATTTGAAGTAGAACCAAAAGAAGAAGAAAAGCTACAATTACAAGGAATATGGGTAGCAAAATTTGAGGCAAGTAAGGTTGCATATAAAGATGCAAGTAACAAAACACAATATAGAGTTCAAGTAAAACCAGGAGTAGCAAGTTGGAGAACAATAGCATTAAAAGAAGCAGTAAATTACTGTATAAATATGGCTAAAGATTCAACTTATGGTATAGGAATAGATGGTATTAGCATAGACACTCATTTGATAAAGAATAAAGAATGGGCAGCAGTAGAGTATTTAACACAAAGTAAGTATGGAAGAAATGGACAAGAGGTATGGAATAATAATAATTACTGGTTTAAAACAGGATTTGCTGGTAAAACAGTAGATTCAAAAGTTGGATCAGTGCTAAATTCAAATACATTTCCATATAACGACTCAAAGTATGGAGTAAATGCAAGTACAACAAAAAATGTGTATGGAATATATGATATGTCAGGTGGATCAGCTGAGATGGTGGCAGCATATGTAGATAATGGTCATAAAAATATAAAATATGCAGGTGGAGTATATACAGCAATGGATAAATACTTTGATAAATATCCAGCTTCACAACTAGATAAAGATAATGCTAAAAAATCATTGAGTAAATCAATAAAGCAACAAATAGTATCTCAAAACTATCAGCTTTTATCTAGTATAGCAGGAACAGGAATATATGATACAAGTAGTACAGTAAAATATACTTCTGGTGATGTAACAGCATATAGTAGTTGGTATTCAGATTACAGTATCTATTCACAAAATTCAGCACCGTTTATATTAAGAGGGTGGTCAAGACCAGGACCAACATCACTTGTGTCTGTAAATCCACATATAGGAATATTTGCATATAAATCACATGGTGGATATAAGTATTCTGTTGTAGGATTTAGACCTACTATATCAATAAAAGAAGGGATAGAAGAATTACCGGATAGGGTATCAGATCCAAGTATATATGTTACATCAAAAACTGTAGAATATGGAGTTGATACAGGTAATGAATATGAAACAAATGATGAATTACCTGAAACAGAATCTACAAGTACAATATTAAATGCTACGGAAAAAGTAGTAATAGCATATCCAAAAGAAGCAGAGTTTATGTACTATAAAAGATGGACAACAACTGCTGAACCAGCAACATGGACACTAATATATAAAACAGATTCAAACTTAAAATATGATAATGCATCAGGTCAGTATTACTATAGTATAACAGATATAAAGAAAGCTACTAAAATTAGTGCATATTGTAGTAAAGGACCATCAGCAACAGATTCTGGGACTGACTATTTAGAAGTAAGATATGATACAGTAAAACCAACTGTAACCATAACAGGACCAGATAGGGCTTGGTCAAAACAAGGAGATAGTATTAAGTATACAATAACTCTTAGTGATGATTCAGGAGAATTAAATGAAGCTACATTAACACAAACGGATATAGCAGATAAAATAAATGTAAAAACGGGATCGAGTATAATAGATGAAAGTGAAGTAACTAAAACAGTAGAAGCAGATCCAAATGACATAAAGAAATGGTACGTGACATTAGAAGTATCAGATAGCATGACTAGAAATTTAAGTAGTGCAAAAATAGAGTGTGCATTAGGAATGGCAGAAGACTTAGCAGGAAATAAATCAGCATTAAAAACAAGTACAGTATTTGGAATAGATGTAACAAATCCAAGTGTAACATTTTCACCAAATGGAGGAATGTATGTAGGATTAAATTCAAAAGTTACAGTATCAGATAGTGGAGGAAGTGGATTAAATAATAGCTCGCTACAATATGTATGGAATGTAAGTGATACAGTAGAACCAGCAGAAGGATGGCAAGCATTTACAAATGGTAGTACACTTGCAAGTAGTGCAAATGAATCACAATATTTATGGATAAAGGTAAGTGATAAAGCTGGTAATACAGTAACAACACACTCTAATTTATTTACAGAAGATATAACCCCACCAGATAATCCAACAATGTCGGCAAATCCAACAAGTTGGACTAGTGGAAATGTAACAGTAACGATAACATATCCAGCAGATGCAAGTAAAAAACAATATAGTACAAATGGAACAACGTGGAGTAATTATACAAGTGGTATAGTTGTGACAACTAATAACACAACAGTATATTCAAAATGTGAAGATGCTTCTGGAAATCAAAGTGGGCAAAGTACACTTACAGTAACAAATATAGATAGAACTGCACCAGGAATTCCTACAGTAAATTTAAATGGATATACAAGTGGAACATGGACATCAAGTAATGTAACACTTACATTTAATGCTACAGACAGTCAATCAGGGATACAAAAATATCAATATTCTTTAGATGGAGCAAGTGGCTGGACAGATGTAACAAGTCCATGGGTAATAAATACAGATGGACAAAGAAATATCTGGTTAAGAGCAATTGATAATGTAGGAAATATAGGTTCAAATTCAAGTATGTTTAGTGTGAATAGAGATACAGTACAGCCTGTGATTACATTAAATGGAAGTACTACTATGACAATAGTACAAAATCAAACGTATACAGAACCAGGAGCTGTAGTAACAGATAATTTAGATACTAATATACAATCTAAGTTAGTTATATCAGGTACAGTTGTTTCTGGAACACCTGGAAACTATACTATAACATATAACGTGACAGATTCAGCAGGTAACGTAGCAACTCAGAGGACAAGAACAGTAAGTGTTGTTAGTGGAGTATATAACTTTAATTATACTGGTGGTGAACAGAGTACACTATTAACTCCAGGTACATATAAAATTGAATGTTGGGGTGCTTCTGGCGGAATAGGAGGAAACTCACCAAATTCACCAGGTTATGGTGGATATAGTGTAGGGAATATAGTGGTATCTGCAAATGAGACAATATATATATATGTGGGGGGCAGCGGTGGAAATGCACAAACATATTATAGTCCCGGCTCAGGAGGATATAATGGTGGAAGTAGGGGAGGATACGCATATAATTCATCATATTCCGGAGGCGGCGGTGGCGGTGGAGCTACCGATATAAGAAGAAATGGTAACACACTATCAAACAGAATAATTGTTGCTGGCGGAGGAGGCGGAACAGGTGGAGGAACATATGGCAAATCTGGCGGTGACGGAGGCGGAACATCTGGTTACGCTGGTGCAGATGGTGCAGTTTCTACACTAAAAGCCGGGCTTGGAGGCACACAAACAGCTGGAGGTTCTTCAGGCTTATATGCGGGAGGAGTATATAATCCAGGAGATGGTTACTTAGGAGTTGGAGGTAATGGATCGGATTGTGAAAAAAGTATATGTAATGCTGGCGGTGGCGGCGGTGGCGGCTGGTATGGTGGCGGCGGTGGCTGTAGAGGCCAATCTAACTCAGGAAGCCCTTCATATAGAGGTGGCGCCGGTGGCGGCGGTGGATCTGGATATATAGGTGGAGTAAGCAGTGGATCGATGTCAAATGGATCAAATAACGGTAATGGAAGAGTAGTAATAACAAGACTAAGTTAAGTATATAAATTGAATAATACACTGGGAAAAGTATTTTTAATTCTCAGTGTATCATTTTTATAAGCAAAACTATAATAAAAATAGTATTATTAAAAAAACTGATATTCCATAATTGACATATCTTCTTATTCATTATATAATTGATTTCGAAGTATATGATGTATGCTCAAAAATTCTAGTTTATGAGGTGTAATATGTCTAAATTAAAAGTAGAAAACAAGGTAAAAAAGGAATCTAAAGTAAATAATAGTAAAGTAAATAATGTTAATAATAAAACTGAGAAAATACAAGGTAAGAATAAATTTTTGAAAGTAATAGCTATTATATTTTCATTTTTGTTATTAATAGTTAAAAATATAGTTAAATTTATAAAAAAATATCCTGTAATTGTAATCATAGCGATAGTTGCAGTTATAGTTGCAATTGTGGCTACAATAGTATTTAACTATTATTATGATAAACAGTACAAATCATATGAATTAAAAATTCATAATTATGGTTTTGATAAAATGTACAACAATGGTCAAGCAAAGGGATCTCAGAAAGTTACAAAATCAGAAGCTATTAAGATTATATTAAGCTCGATATATAATACTAGTGATATAAGCGGACTTGAATATTATGAAGAACCTGAGAAAGATAATTATCCTAATAGAATATGGGTAACATATGCGTTAAATCATGGTATAATTAAACAAAATGAAATTACAAAGGAAAATGAGAACCAAAAGGTTAAATATATAGAAATGCTTAAATATTATTTAGATGCTAGAAGTAAGCTTATGGATAAACCTGTATCAGCAAATGAAGCTTCTAATTTTTCAGATCTTAAAAAATATACATCTGATGACCAAAATTATATAAATGATGCAGTGTCAAATGGATTAATAGAACAAAATAATGGTAAGATTAATGCTAAATCTACACTTACCAAAGGTAGATTTAATCAAATCATAATTAAATTTGTAGAAGTGTATAATACAATAACTGTTGGTGGTGAAAAAATAAATATAAATCCTCAGAAATTTCCTAAAAACGCAGATATTTATCCATATACATTAGCTAATATAGATAAAAGTATATATGAAATACCTAATTATATTAGTGATTTCCCAAATGTACAAACTCCGCTTAATGTATATATGCAAAGAAAAGAAGTATATTCTCAGATAAAAGATCATATAGAGGGATATTTAAATACGATTTTAAACGTTGATTATACAAACATATCATTTTTAGATTTTAGATCTAAACTAGAACCATATTGTATGTATGCAGTAAACCAAGATTCAGACGTGGAATACGTAAACTATGTTATATCAAATAAAATAAAACTAAGTGGTAAAGCTACTGTACAGATGCCTATACTATATTATGATGGAACAGACTTTAGAATTAGAACTAAGATAGAATTTAAGGTGGATAGTGCAGATACTAAAGAAAACCTTATATACGGAGATAATACAAATGAGACGGTAGTTAAATATACTAAAAATGAATATTCAATGTATATTGACGTACCAATATCATTTACGGTTGGAGGATCATCTTTTTATGTATATAATGCCTTCACAATGGCTGAAAATGTATCTGGATCAATATTTAAAAGGGCAGAAATGTAGATTAATTTAATTGTAAAGAAGTAGCTAATTAAAAACTGCTACTTCTTTATTTTTATATGTTTATCAAATGTACAATAAGTTACATAAATTAGTACAACAATATTGACAAAATCAACTTAAAAGGATAAAATATGTTTATATATAAATAACATATGGTGGGGGAGTTTATTTGAGAAGAAATATATTTAAATTCAATAGAAAAAATGGGCTGACTCTTATTATTATAGCTGCAACAATAATAGTAGCAGTTATTTTAATATCAGCTATTACTATATCATATAACAGTATAATTAATAGTACTTCAAAAAAAGAGTTTGCAAAGGAACTTTTTTTAGTTCAAAATCAGGTAGATAATTATTATTTCAGAAATAATAAACTACCAGTTTATGAATCTAATATAGAGGTTGAAATAACAGATGTAAATATGCAAACACAATTTTTAGGAGAAACTATAACTGATTCAAAAGTTATTTTAAAGGAAATTGATCTAATTAAAGCGGATATTGAAGATCTAAAGAGGGGACAAAGAAAAAATGGACAATTTGATGTATATGCAGTATCAGAATCAACAAAAAAAGTTTACTATTTAGAAGGATATATCTTAGATTCTAAAAAATACTACACACTTACGGATGTTCTACAAAAAGAATTAGATATAAACACATTAAAATAGATATTACATATTTTGAAAGGAAATTGATATATGAAAAAAGGTATTTCTTTAATAGCATTAACTGCTACAATAGCTATTATGCTTATATTGATAACAACTATTACTATCTCTGGGATAAACACAGCAGATAATGCAAAGAAGATTGCATTTGCTACAGAGATTTCAACCGTACAGGACTCAGTTAATGCGTATGTGTTAAAGAATGATGGTGAATTTCCAGTAAAAAGTTTAGTTACAGTTAATACATCACAAATAACTAGTAATGCTATTACCCAATTTAGTGGTGAAAGTATAGATAATGATGAATTGCAACTTAACACTATAGATTATAGCTTGATAGGAATAACAAGTCTAAAATATGGTGCACTTACAAATGGTGATAATGATGTATATGCTGTTTCTGAAAAAACAGGTAGAGTGTATTATATAAAAGGTTTGAAGGTTGGTTCAGATACATATTTTACTTTAAATAATGAACTTAAAACACTTGTTAACTACGATATAAATGAAGGTGAGGATATTTTAAATAAAGGTATAATATTTGTACCATCAACAACAGAATGGACTAATCAAGATGTTGTTACTAAGGTGAAAGTTCCATCAAGTTATACATCTACTACAATTACTGTTAATTCAACTAATATACCGATTGATACAAGTGTATTAGATCCTAATTATACTGTATATACAGTTAGCACTATATCAGGTAATTATACAATAAATGTAGACTATAATGATGGAACTTCAGTGGAAAACAAAAACACAAAATATACTGTGCAAAATGTGGATAACACAGTTCCAGAATTAGTTATTGATAGTGAAAATCAAAAAATATTAGAAAATACAGAAAATAGTACTATTACTGCGTACATGAATATAACTAAAAAATCTGATAACTTAAGTGGTATTAAAACTGTAAAATATGAAAATGAAAAAATAGATCAAAATAGTATAAACACTTATTTCAAATCAAATGGTAAAAGGATATCTTCTGATATAATTCCTATTGAAAAAAATACATCGATTATTACAGTTTATATAGAAGATAATGCGGGAAATTGGAGTTCTGAATGGATTACAGTAAATCCTCAAATATATATTAAACTATTGGAATAAGATAGCTTATCTACAATTAGTATTAATTTTAAAATAAAGATAGGAGATAAGGTATGAAAGAACAATATTATAGACTTACTGGAGAAGAAGTAATCAAACTTATGAATTCAAATGAAAATGGGTTAAGTCAAAAAGAAGTAAAGCGTAGGCTTGAGGAAATGGGTCCTAATAAATTAAAAGAAGTAGCAAAAAAGACGATATTTTCTAAACTTTTAGATCAATTTAAAAATGTAATGATAATAATACTAATAATATCTGCAATTTTATCAGCATTTGTGTCTATAAGTGAAAATGAACCTTTTACTGACACAATAATAATACTATTTGTTGTTTTCTTAAATGCAATACTTGGAGTTATACAAGAAAGCAAGGCAGAAAAAGCAATTGAAGCATTAAAACAGATGTCATTACCATATATAAAAGTTAAAAGAGATGGAAGAGTATTAAGTATAAAAACAGAAGACTTGGTTATAGGTGATATTGTATTAATTGAGGCAGGCGATTATGTTCCCGCTGATATGAGAATTATTTCAAATCACAGTTTAAGAGTTGAAGAAGCAGCTCTTACTGGTGAATCTATTCCTGTTGATAAGCAAAAGGCAAAAATAGATTCAGAACATGAAATACCTATTGCTGATAGAGTAAATATGATATATTCAGGAAGTAGCGTTGTATATGGAAGAGCAGAGGCAATTGTCACTGCAACTGGTATGAATACCGAACTTGGCAAGATAGCAAACGCTATATATGCTGGTGAAGGTGAACAAACCCCTCTGCAAAAGAAAATGGACGAACTTAGCAAAGTTTTAAGCATTATAGTTGTGGTTATAGCAGTAATAATGTTTGTGGTAGGATATATAGAAGGAAATCCAATTATGGATGTATTTATGCTTGCAGTTTCGTTATCTGTGGCTGCAATCCCAGAAGGTTTAGCTGCTGTTATAACAATTACACTTGCTATAGGTGTACAAAAAATGGCAAAACAAAAATCGATTATAAGGAAATTGTCTGCAGTTGAGGCATTAGGTAGTACAGAAGTAATATGTTCGGATAAAACAGGCACTCTTACTCAAAATAAGATGACAGTGAGAAAAATATATATTGATAATAAATTAATAGATATTTCAGATGAGATAGATATAGAAAGTATATCAAAATCAGCTAACATTCTAAAAAGTAACATAGATATATTTACAAAAATAATTATGCTATGTAATGATACAAAGTATGGAGAGGACAATGGATATAAAGTATTACTTGGAGATCCAACTGAAACAGCTTTAATTTCATTTGGAGAAAAATTAGGACTAAGTAAAGAAAAGCTTGATATAGTAAATTCAAGAATAGAGGAAGTTCCTTTTGATTCAAGTAGAAAAATGATGACAACAGTTAATATAGTTAACAATGGATATATGGTAAGTACTAAAGGAGCTGTAGAGTCTATACTAAAAGTTTGTGATTATATATATATAGATGGTAGTGAGCAAAAATTAACGCAGCAAATTAGGGATCAGATATTACAAAATAATTTACAAATGGCAAAATCTGCACTTAGAGTCTTAGCATGTGCATACAAGATGGTAAGTAAAACAAACACAGATTTTTCTGAAGAAAGCATGGAATCTTCACTTGTATTTGTTGGACTTGTTGGAATGATAGATCCACCAAGACCTGAAGCAAAACAAGCAGTTGAAGAATGTTTTAGAGCTGGAATGACACCTGTAATGATAACTGGAGATAATCTAGATACTGCAATAGCAATAGCAAAAGAACTAGGAATACTTGAATATGAATCTCAAGCTATGACAGGTAGTATGATAGATGAGCTATCTGATGAAGAATTATATAAAAAAGTTGAAAATATTCGTGTATATGCAAGAGTTTCTCCTGAAAATAAAGTAAGAATAGTCAAGGCATGGAAAAAGTTAGGTAGAACTGTTGCAATGACAGGAGATGGAGTAAATGATGCACCAGCACTAAAAAGTGCGGACATTGGTATAGGAATGGGAATAACTGGTACAGAAGTATCGAAAAGTGTTTCTAGTATGATATTAGCTGATGATAACTTTGCAACAATAGTTGTGGCTATTAAAGAAGGAAGAAGAATATATAATAATATTCAGAATGTTATAGCATATTTATTGGCTTCAAATTTAGCAGAAGTATTAATAATTTTTATAGCTACAGCTTTTAATCAAACATTATTACTTCCAATTCAAATACTATGGATTAATTTGGTTACAGATACAATACCAGCTATTGCATTAGGTTTTGAAAAAGAAGAAAAAGACATTATGAGTAGAAAACCAAGAAGTTCGAGTGAAAAATTTTTCACACCATTTTTAACACTTAGAATAGTAATACCAGCACTTATAAAATCAATAGCTGTGTTTATATTATACTATTTTACTGCATCTAATTTTGACAATTCTGTTGCAACAACATCTGTATTCTTAACTTTATCAATGATAGAAATTTTATTTGCATTTGTATGTCGTTCAGATAAAAAATCTATATTTCAGATTGGAATATTTAGTAATATACCTATGCTACTATGTTTAGCAGGAACGATAATATTACAAATTACAGTTATACTTGTGCCTGAACTTTCAAGTTGGCTTAAAATATCACCATTAACTACAAATATGTACGGTATAGTATTAATAGTTTCTATAGGTACAGTTGCTATTTTAGAAGTGGTGAAAATAATACTTGCAAGAATATTCATACGAGAAAAGAAATAATAAAAATTAAATATATAAAATCTCCCTTAAAGTATAATTAAAAAATAAGTAATACTTTAGGGGGATTTTTTATACATAAAAAATATATATGAAATAAAAAATATGAATAAGCAACTAGCATTTTATTTACGTATTTAATTGACGTTAATAGTCAGTATTACAAGAATATTAAAAGAATATATCATTTTGTGTATTAAAAATAAAGCATATTGAAAAATCAAAGAATTAATGATAATATTATATACAATAAACACAAAGCGGGGTATAGTATATGAAATTTAGAAAAGGAATATCTTTAATAGTACTAGTAATAACTATGCTAGTACTTATAGTAGTTGCAATGGCAATTATTACAACGATAAATCAGAAAAATCCAATAGACAATGCAAAAGAAGCAGTATTTAAAAAAGATTTGAAAAACATAGAAATGGATCTTTCGCTTTATCATACAAATCAGTATGCTGAGACTTTAGGTAGATATCAAGAGCAAAGTTTACAAGCAGATAAAGATTCAGTTGAATATAATGGACAAGTATATACAGATAAAACAATAAAAGATATTATACCATCTTTAAAGAATACAACAAAGTATGATGATCTACTTGAAATAGTAAATGGTAATTTGGTATATACCGGTATAAATAAAAACGAAAAAGAATGGTCAGAAGAAGTAATGATAGAGGCAATACATGCAGAACCAAAAGTAGAAGTAACAGGATCTTCTGAGCTAATTGTAAGAAGCGGAATAGATGTAGAATATGAAGTTAAATTTACTTCAAAATATAAGCTTATAGATTCAGGAATAAATAGCAAAATTGAGCTACTAAATTCACAGGATCAAAAAATAACAGATGCATTAACAATTACAATAACTAAAAATAGTGAAGAAACAGAGATAACAACAAAAGTAGTTGTTGATACAACATCACTTACAGATGGCATGTATAAAATAAAAATAAATAAAAATTCAGTAAGAGATGAAAATAATGTATATCAAGAAAAAGAATTAATTTCAAGTGAATTTGAAGTAAATAATGTAGCACCAGTAGCTCCAGAAATAACACCAGATACCACAACATGGACAAATAGCGATGTGATAGTGACAATAACATATTCAGTAGAGAGTGCGCAGAAGAAGTATAGTATAGATAATAGAGCTACATGGCAAAACTATACAGGTCCAATTACAATAAGCGAAAATAAAACAATATATGCAAAAGGAATAAATTATCTGGGTACAGAAAGTACGCAAAGTACATTAGATATAACTGTTATAGATAAAATAGCACCAACAGTAACAGCAGTAAATGGAGGAGTAACAACATCAAGTGTAACAGTAAACGCAACAGCAAGTGACGATGGAGGAAGTGCACTAAAAGCAAGTGCATATGAATACTCAAAAGATAATGGAACAACATGGGCAGCAGCAACATCTGCAGCAACATATAGCTTTACAGGATTAACAAGTGGAACATATCAATGTAGGGTAAGAGTAACAGATAATGCAGGAAATGTAGCAATATCAAATGTAGTAGCTTTAAATACACAAGGAATAGGGGATATTACATTAAATCCAAGTATAACAGCATGGACAAATACAAACGTAACGGTGACAATCACATATCCAGCAGAGTTAACAACAAAAGAATATAGCACAGATGCCGGAAGTACATGGAATAACTACACAGCAGCAATAACAATGACAGCAAACGGAACAGTACTAGCAAGAGGAAATGACGTAGCAGGAAACCAAGCAGCTCAGTCAAGTTTAACAATATCAAATATAGATAAAACAGCACCAACAGTAACAGCAGTAAATGGAGGAGTAACAACATCAAGTGTAACAGTAAACGCAACA
>JAOAHC010000021.1 GCA_026415435.1 Clostridia bacterium | reverse complement strand
GGAAGTGTTAATGTATCTGATTTGAAAAATAAAAGCTTTCTTTTAAATAAAGGAAATTCAATTGAAGTTAGAAATGATGGTATAAGCTATCCAATGCCGTTAAAAAATTTGCCTCCGAATCTTGATAGTAGTATTCAAGATAGAAAACTTATAGCATTGAAAGAAATATATTCAGAAATTTCAAAAGAGGAGGTAATAAAAAGGGCTCAAATGGAAATTCAATCAGCGGAGTATCAAACAAGAAAAACTGCAATAGATGCATATGGATATAGAGTAAGAATGGAAGAATATATAATTAGACCAAATGATAACCAATTTAAATATGTTGTTTTGAATAGTAGAGAAAATAGATTTGATTTTGGAAAAATACTTTTTACTTTTAATACAACTCTACCTAAAGATCTAAGTCAAGTTACAAGTAATATGATGGAATATTACGGAAAATTACCACCATCAATTTATTTAACAGATATAAACAGCGTTATTTCTAATACAATAGATAAAGTGGTAGAAGATGGAAGTGGTGGAAAAATGATTCCAGATAATCCATCTAATCCTACTAAATGGACACACTTTTTTTCAAATTACTCTTTTTACGCTGCTGGTAAAAACGAGGCGAATGAAAATGGTGGTAGAGGTAGATTATTGTGGAGTTTTAATGATATAAATAATAATGGAAAGTACGAATCACATGAATTTAGTTATTTAGGTGGACAAAAACCAACATCTTATACTTCTTATCCTTATGGGGAAGATGTTTTTTATTCTGTTTCACATAATAATTACATCGATGGTAGTTGGATTAAAGCTACAGATTTTGTTATATTTGATGATGGTAAAATTGCTACAACTTCTGATTTTAAATTAAAACCTAATGAAGACAAGTCAAGCTTTCTTGATAAGTTAAATTTTGAGCGTGTATATGAAAGTTCTATGTTTTCAGATAAAATAGATCTTATTTTTAGCGCTAAGTTATTGAAAGATATTGGGATAATAAATATAAAATGAATCAAGGAGATAAGATGAGAAATATATTTTTATTATCTATTTGTTATTTTTTTACTCAAAGTGTTGAAGCATCTATAAATACTGAAGGTTTTGTTTCATTAAGTGGAGGGAAATCTTATTTTGATGGTGATAGTTCATCTTTAAATCTTAATTCTGATATTTTCCTATCTCCTGTTATAAATATTGATGAGGAAAATATCATATATCCTGTTTATAGTGGTTATTACAGAGGAGTACAAGATTTAAAGGAACTGGCTGGTGGAGATGTGCTGGTGAGAAAGCGTATGGGGCATAGCATTTCTATTAAATATGTTAAATCAAAGGATTTTAATCATACAAAACCGAGGCTTTCATATTCGATGGATTATATAAAGGAAACTAAAGATGAAAGTTGGGGTAAGGGTCTTTTTGATTATAAAACAATATCTATTGGTGTTGAGTTTGAACAAGAAAGACCAAATGCAACATATACACAGTCGATTGATTTTTTTGATGTTAATTATCCGAATTATTCTTCCCTTATATCAAAATATTCTTCTATAATAGATACTACTACATATTCTGAACTTTCAAAGAATGCAGGTAAAGATGTTTTAAACTCAAGAAATTTAAGATTTGGTTTCACTTTAACTAAATTTCCTAAAAATATAAATGTTATATATTCTTTTGCATTTACTTATAGAAATTTTTATGATCAGTCTGTTGTTAATGAGTATGGTTATTTTAAATCTGATAAAAGGAGGGATTTATTAACTGAATTTGGAATTGATTTGGTTAGATCCAGTAAAAAAATTAATACAGGGTTGAATTTTAATTTTTGTTATTTAATGTCTAATCAGAATTCTTATGATGCTTCAAAGACAAAATATATTGATAATTACTACGATTATTTTTTATTTTCTATTACTCCATCTTTGAAGGTTAATTTTAAAAATAATGGAAGTTTTAATTACTCATTTAGTTATGAGAGATTAAATTATATAGATAGATTATCTCAAGATGCAAATGGTAATTATCTTAATTCAAAAATATATCAAAATTTTTATGTTAACAATTTGACAATAAAATATCCTATAAAAAAAGATTTAATGACTTTTTTTAGTTATTCTTATCAGATTGTAGATTCAAATACAAAATATGAAGCAACTTATAGATATAACTATACTTCGGGTAATCTGAGTTTAGGTTTTGAATTATTATTTTAGCTTTTGGAGGGGATTATGATTATTAATTTTTTAATATTTTTAATAGTTAATCTTTGGCTTTCTGCTCAATCTTCACAACCATTAGAAAGAGATATACGAACTGGAAATTTTAGTATATCTAGTGGTGCAGTATATGGGCAGATGGGGTGGGAAATTGCTAAAGATATAGTTTCTGATGGAAATAATATTTATGTTCTTGTTGAAAATTCTCCAAGACATTATATTATAAAATACGACATGGAGGGGAATATAATTTCTACAAAAACTATCGGTATATTAGGTAGTGAAAGTTTTACTAACTTGTTTATTACATCCAATAATATATATATAATTGGAAATGATTATAGTAATTCAAGTAAACCGGGTGTAATTATAATAAAACAGAATAAGGATTTGGTTTTAATTTCTTCAGATACTTTTTATGCTGGTTCTAATGGATTAGAGTTTAAAAGTGGTGTTATTGACGCAAATTATTTGTATGTATGCGTTGATGAAGTAGCAACAATTTTTGCTAAACAAGCACGACTTAGAAAAATAGATTTGACTAATCTTACAGTTGATTCGTATAACTATTATAATTTTTCTTCATATTCATGTGGAAATTATATGTTTATTAGATCAGGGAAACTTTATACTATTTTGAAAGATTCCTTATATAAAACTTATATCTCTTATTCGGTATTATCAAATATAAACACTCAGACAATAAATGAACTACAAATACCTTTTGTCCCAAATAGTTTCTATGTTGCTACTAATTCTAATTTTTTTGTGATTACTCAGTTAACTCCAGATAGTGAAACTACTATTTATAAATATGATTATACTGATTTTAATTCTCTAAACCCTCTTAATGTTACAAAACAGATAAATGGTCAGTTACGAACAGCTACTTCCACTAATTCTTCACTTTTACTGGGTTATTCTAGGTATAATCCCGTTACAAATATAGAAGGTTATTACATTGCATCACTTGACCCTTCTTCCTTAGATTTGATTAATGATGTTGAATTATATACACAAGGAAATACAACTATTAGAACTATTTTTCCATTGTATTCTGTATCTGGCAGTACAGCATATATAGTTGGTGTGTCATATATTTGTAAAAATTGGGGATGTGATAATGATGTTAGAACTGTAAGGTTTTATAATTTTGATGTGTCTATGAATAAACCACCACTTCTTAATTTCCCAATATCTTATAGGTATAGTGGAGGGATTGAACAAGGTAATGTTGTTGCTTTAAATCAAGGAGTGACTTTTTATATTGAATATTTTGATATAAACAATCATGACCCTGAATATGTGAGATTAAATATAAAGCATGAAAATGAGAATTTTTATACTAATTTAAATATGACTTGTATTTCAAATTGTAATTCAAATAGAAGATTATATGCATTAAATAATATATTTACAATTCCAGGTAGGTATACTTATTATTTTACTGCCAAAGAAAGCACAACTACAGAAAAATATGAAGCTGGAGGTTATCCTGTTGAAAATAGATTAAATTTTCTGGTTCTTAAGGGTTTTGATGGAAGTTTTGCAGATAATGATAATACTATAGAATTGAAAATTCCATATAGTAAAAATTCAGAACATAAAATATTTTCTTTTAATCAAAATTTATATGCTCTTTTAAATCCTAATGTTGGTGTAAGAAACAATAATACTACTGAACGAATAGATGCTCCTTCTATAATTGTTAATTTATCAACTTCACCAAGTATGTCAAATAGATTTTATGATTTCAATTTAAACTGGCCAAATACAAATAGTAGTAACAGATTAGGATGGGTAATCTATGATGCTGAATTTAATGAAAAAGGAAATATTGAAGTTATTGCAGCTTCAAAAACTATAACTGATAGTTATAATATTTTCTTTGCAACAGTTTCTCCTCAAATTATTAATAATGAGATATCATTTAATATTGTAG
>JAOAHC010000031.1 GCA_026415435.1 Clostridia bacterium | reverse complement strand
ATTCTTCTGCAACTTTTCGTGTATTCATACAACCACTCCGTTTCTGTTCGAAAAAGTATGCTTACTTTTTCAACTTATTCATTCGTGATTGTATCAACTCTGAAATAGTTACACTAGGTGAGAATGTAATTGACGCTTACGTTGATATGCATAATATAGCAGATATGTATTGGGAATTTTCTTGAGGTGTTATACTTATATCCCTACAAATTATCGAACCAACAAGATTAACTTCTAAATCTTTAACATCTGGTAAATACTGTTTGTTTTCATAAGCAACTTTTTTCTCAGGATAAAAGAGTGAATGTGCTTTTCCGTGAATTATTTGGTATACAGTTGAAGTTTCATTATTAACTATATCATTAACTGGCAAATTAAAATTCATATTAATGGAATGAAAAAATCTCCACTCGTCATGATCATATTTATACATAATACTTACAGCAATATTATTTCTATCGTAAAAGTTCATAATATTAGATAGAATTAAGCTGATTTCGTCTAATATTTTTTCAATATTAACTTTAGGTCGAATTATTATATCTAGGACATTTTTACTATTAAGTCTGTTTTTGCGATTCTTATCAATAAACCCCAATAAAGCATCGGACTTCTTTTTGCAAATACTATCAACACTTGATAATAAATTTTTTCTCAAAGATAGTTCCTTTTCCATTTTTTCGTTTTCAGAATTGATTTTCTGTTCATTTTGATTATCTTGATAAGCTTTAGATAACGTAAATGTTAATGAAATTATCAATAATGCATAAAAAATAGCAGTCGTTAATGGTTTCATTTCATCTGTTGAGGTTACTAATCCGAAATCTTTTCCAGAAAACTTTACAAATGAAAACCAATATGCAGGAATAGCAGTAACTAATGAAGCAAATATCCAATGTTTATTGAAAAACTTATATATTTTATTTAATATCATACTAGTTCTCCTTACCAGATTTATTATCTTTACTTAGTAGCTATTGTGATATGAGTAAAATTAGAAGTTCAATACTATAGTTCAGATAAATTGCTTGTCAAAATAAAATGTATTCTCTATTTTAAATTGTTATATTTTATCAATAATAACTAAGTAATTAATCCCCATCACTGTAAGATATGTTTCTTGCCGAACTGAAAATTGGCTGTTTATAAAAAAGTGTTTTATTGCATTTTCAAAGTTATTTATTGTAAAAAGGCTACTCCCAACATCATGTAAAAATCTTTCATAGTATAAATTTTTAATTTTAGGCCATAATCCACTAACTTCATTGGGATGCATAATCTCAGAAACAATAATTCGCTTATTTGACCATTTTACCATATTGTCAAATAATTGGGTCAATTCTTTTGCACTGTTAAAGTGATGTATACAGTTTTTGCATATTACTACATCAAATGAGTTGTGCTTAAAATTAGCATTTAATATATCCTCATTGGTAAAGAATATATTTTTACTTGTTTTACTATTCCTTGCTAGTATATCTAATGCTGTCCCAGATATATCATTCAAAACAACAACCTCGGATTTTTCAGTATATTTAATTGTACTTGCATCATCACCTGCTGCTATGTCTAAAATATAGTTTATTCCGCTTGGTATATTATCAAAAAGCAATTCCTTATATCTTTTTTTTGAAATGCTTTTCCTAGGTTTGTACAAATACCCGATAAATGTAATAAGTTTTTTGAAAAATATATCGTGGAAGATATATCTTCCACGATATTTCTTTTGTGTTTCAATCTCATTAGTGCTTGTATTACTTCCTTGTTTCATTTTCTCTATTTTTTTCAATGAAAATCTTATAATATCTTCATTAAATGAACTTGTTATATTTATATTCTGGGTATCATTTATTGGCACGAAAAGTCCTCTTAAATGAGGGTTATTCTTAGAGTATTCTTTAATATTTGAGATAGAACAAGCAAACACAAGCCCTTTGTGAACTATCTCTTTTGTCCCATGTAAATATTTCATACTTACACTAGATATTGGAGATATAGTATTTAAATTTACATTAGGTAGATACTTTTTGACTATTTTTTCAATTGTTTTTCTTATTTCTTCTTTTTTCTCAGGTAAACCACCACTAGGAATGTCCCATACAAGCTTTTTGCCATCAAATTCCCAAGTTAGAAAAATACATTTATAGTCAACATCGTTACTATAAATAGCTAATAAAATAAAATTACTAACTTTACTACAAAATATATTTTGGTAGTAATCTATATTATCATCAGTATATTCGAATTTTTTAATATCATAAATGTTTTCACAAAATGATACAAATTTATTAAAGTAAGCTACATTGTCGTTAAATGTTTGTATTAAGCCTAACGGATAATCATACATAATTAAACCTTTCTTGGAGTATATTTATTTACAATACTTTTGTAAATAATAACTATATTGCCAACTATATAATAATAGATATAAATAATAAAAGCAATATTTAGTACAATGG
>JAOAHC010000037.1 GCA_026415435.1 Clostridia bacterium | reverse complement strand
TTTAAGTCTTGTGTTATACTATTACTCATAGGAAGTACCTCCGATATTGTTTGTCTGAACAACTAAACTATATCATATTGGGTACTTCCTTTCAATATTTTTTATTTAACTTAGTGTGACATATCTATTGTAAACCTATATGTAGACAAAATAACCTTAGAAAGATATGATTGAAAAGCCAAGTTATATATAGTATAATAGATGCAAATAAATATAAATCAATTTAAAAACTAAATATAAAAAAATATAAAATATTCAAAAAAATCTTGACAAAAACAAAAAGGTAATATATTATCTAATTAGGTTATATATTACCTTTTATTTGTTTAAGGAGGCTATTATGAAAAAAATTGAACAAATATCTGATAGAGAATTTATTTTTGGTGCAATGTTGGTTATTTCAAACAAAATGGATACATTGCTTGAAAGGACACTTAGTAAATATAATGTGACATCAAAACAATGGTTTTTGCTACTTGTTATATTCAATCTTTTTGAAAAATCACCAACAATTAAGGAAGTCGCAAAAGAAATGGGTTCTTCACATCAAAATATAAAACAAGTTGCTTTAAAACTTGAAAAAAAAGGAATGTTGGAGTTTGAAAAAGACAAAAAAGACATGAGAGCAACAAGACTTATATTGACTGAAAAAAGTTATGAATTTTGGAAGTTAATAGAAAATGATGGTAAGAAATTCATGAATGATTTCTATAATTCAATTGAAAAAGATAAACTAAAAGAGGCGAGAGGTTTCATTTTAAAGTTAATGTTAAACTTAAATGAAATGGAAGAGAAAGTAGATATATAATCAAAATTCAAATACATAATTATAAAAAAATTGATCTCTTATTTATGAGGCACTTATTAAAATTTATAATGATGTAATTAATACATTGGTGAATTATTGAATATTATTGTTGTTTAGTAGTTTGGTATATAAATTTAATATTAGTATATTATTGTTTTTTCAAAAAGAGATATATTAACCTAGTTAAATGTGAAAGGAAAATTATTTTATGAAATATAAAAAAACTATTTTAATACTAGTAAGTTTAATTATTGTATTTTCTGCTATTTCATGTATTGTAGGACTTTTTTCAAATGATGGAGCAGGACCATTTGAATTTAAATCAATAAATGGTGAAACAGTTCAAATAAACGGAAATGGTGTGTATAAATATGATTCAGTCTCAGTTGTAGCACAAGGGAGAGCATCTGATTTTGTAACTATTGTTTTTGCTATTCCACTTTTAGTGCTATCGACTATATTATCATATAAAGGATCTTTTAAATCAAGATTATTGCTTAGTGGAACATTAGGCTACTTTTTATATACGTATATGTCATATACATTTTTATGGATGTATAATCCGTTGTTTATTATATATGTAATTTTAATGTCAACAAGCTTTTTTGCATTTGTTTTAACTTTAATGAGTTTTGATATACAAAATATACCTTCAATGTTTAGTAATAAGTTGCCAGTAAAATTCTTAGGTGGATTTCAGCTATTTATTGCATTTGCAATAGGTCTACTATGGCTTGGGAAAATTGCACCTTCAATTTTAAATGGAGCTGTTCCTTTAGGTCTTGAACACTATACAACTCTAGTAATTCAAGGAATGGATTTAGGTTTTGTTGTTCCTGTAGCAATAATATCAGGAGTATTATTAATTAAGAAAAAAGCATTTGGTTATCTTTTGTCTTCAGTTATTATTTTAAAATTAATTACAATGCTTACATCTATTTCTGCAATGATTATAAATATGTTGCTTAATGGAGTTGCGGTAAGTGTTATTGAAATAGTTCTGTTTTCAATATTTGATTTGTTGGCAATTATAAGTTTAATAATATTATTAAGTAATTTAAAAACCAACTTAAATAATGAATCTTAATTAATTAGTTAAAAAATCTAGATATTTGCATAGGAAAGGATGATGAGTGTTTTATGAAAAAAATCATGTTGTTTATATGCATAATTTTGCTAATAGCTATTTTAATATTTTTTATTTTTTCAAAAACTAATTCCTATCAAAAAAGCATTTACAACGATGCAGAAAAAATATCTGTAATTGGAGATAGTTATTCATTTAATACTAGAAATGGCAATTTTATTAATGACAAATTTTCAATAAGTTTTAAAGGTTTTAGTGGTAAACAGACACTTTGGAAATTAGCTGCTAAAGAGGACAGTATGATAGATATAAGTTATAATGTTGAGATTAAGAGTGGTAAATTTAAGATTTGTCTAATAGATGAAAATGAAGGAGTAGAATCTATAGTAGTAGGAAGCAAAGTTGAAGATGCAATGATTGATGTAAGAAAAGGTGATAATTACATTACTATCGTTGGGAATGGAGCAAGTGGGAAAATTGATCTATCAATAATTGGAAATGATAAAGTTTCATTAAAACAGGTTAATAATTAGATTTGTATAAGCAAGATTTTTTAATACCTGCAAAGAAAGAACGTATGAAAACAGCAAATCATAGAACTGCAGGGTTGTAGATTGTGTGTAAAGAGGCAATGACTTCAAAATGACTGAAGTTGATAATAACAAGATTTACTAGGTGATATAATCAGTAAAAAAGGAAAGCAAATTTGATAAAAACTATTTAAAAAGTAGGAAAAGTAATATTTTAATATAAGAATGAAAATCTTTAAAGAAATACTAAATAGTTAAAAAATTAAAAAACTGTAAAAAAATTTAAAAACCATTGACAAACGACAATGTGTCGTGTATACTCATATTATTACGACACTGTGTCGTTGGTGGAGGTGGAAAAGATAATGGTTAAACAAACCTTTTATAACCTATCAGAAGAAAACAGAACTGAGTTAATTAAAATAGCAAAAAAAGAATTTGCTACAAGACCAATACATGAGGCGACCGTTGCAAATATTGTTCAACAATATGGAATTGCCAGAAGTAGTTTTTATAACTATTTTGATAATATTGAAGATCTTTTTTATTATATCTTACAAGAGTTCAAAGACAAAATGAAAAATAAAATAAATGAGAGCATGGATAAAAATAAAGGCGATATATTCAAAACTTTTATCGATACATTTGAATATATAATAGATTCTGATAATAATGAAATAGATAGGGGAATAATGAGAAACTTGTTTTTAAATTCTAATAGTAATGCACAAAATTTTGTAATGCCTAAACCAGATAAAAATGAAATAGAGCAAGGAATAAAATTAATAGGTGAAAAATTAGATAGATCAAATTTAAAAATAAATAGTGATATGGAATTAATGCTACTAATTGAAATGCTTACAGACAATTTGTTTCAAAATGTAGTACATTTTTTTATGATGGATATACCAAAAAAAATAATAATAGAAAAGTTCAAAAAGAAAATAGATATAATTAAATATGGAGTTTGTAAGGAGGAAAAATAAATGCTTTTAGAGATTAAGGACGTAAAAAAAGACTATAAATTAGCTGCAGGCAATAAATTTGTCGCGCTGAAAGGTATAAATGCAAGTTTTGATAGAGGAGAATTAGTTTCAATTATAGGAGAGTCTGGAAGTGGAAAATCTACGCTTATGAATTTAATAGGCGGTCTAGATTTAGATTTTACAGGAGAGATTAACTTAAATGGTAAAAATATAAGAGAATTAAAAGAAAAAGAGTTGGATCTATATAGAAAAAATAAAATTGGATTCATATTTCAATCATTTAATTTAATAACCCATTTATCTGTATTAGATAATGTTACAATTGCTTGTATTTTATCAAATGAAAATAACAAGACAAGAATAAAAAGAGCTGAAAAAATATTATCTGATGTAGGGCTTAAGGAACATATGCATAAAAAACCAAATCAATTGTCTGGTGGGCAAATGCAAAGAGTAGCAATAGCAAGAGCACTTATAAATGAACCTGAAATAATACTTGCTGACGAGCCTACAGGAGCACTAGATAGCAAAACGAGTGAGCAAATATTAGATATAATTAAGAAGATATCAGATAGTGGAAAACTTGTAATAATGGTAACACACTCTGAAAAAGTTGCAAGTAGATCAAGTAGAGTAGTAACTATATCAGATGGATTAATTATAGATGATAAAATTAATGTTGATGAAAAAGTAATACATGAATTTAAAGAGGAAGTAGCATCGAAAAAACAAAACTTGAGTTTTCTATCTAGTATAAAATTAGCATTCAAGAATATGATTGAAAAAAAATCAAGGAATATTCTAGTTTCAATAGGCGCTTCAATTGGTATAATGAGCGTAGTTTTAATGCTATCACTTGGTAGTGGTGTGGAAAATTATATGACAGAAACAATGAAAGGATATGTAAATCCATTAGTAGTAGAAGTAAATAAAAAAGTAGATGAAAGCAATACAACGACAAATATTCCTGCGCCAGGAGCTAGTTTATTACTTTCAAAAACAGAGCCTTTTGAGGACAAAGAAATACAAGATATAAAAAAGATTGAAAAAGTAGAAAACGTTGAACTAGCATATAGTATAACATCAATGAACTCTAATAAATTAATTTATGGAGATAAAAATACAACAGTTATGATGCTTGGAACTGTATCATCAAATATTACAAATGAAAACATCAAAGAAGGTAAAAGACCGTCTACTAATGAAATATTAATAGATGAATCTACGTCAGACAAATTAGGTGGAAATATACTAGGAAAAGAAGTAGAACTTGAAATAGCTATAGATAAAAAAATTATAAAACAAAAATTTGTTGTAAGTGGCATATATGGTGGAACATCATCAAGTCAAATGGGGAATATTAGTATGTTATATTTGAATTATGATGATATAGTAAAATTAGCAAGGGATAATGACTATGAAATCAAACCAACAACATTGTATTTAACAACATCAAACGAAAAAGATACTGAAAGTATAAAAGCAAAAATAGAAGAAATGGGTTATCAAGGTTCTAAACAAGAACAAATGCTAGAAATGTTTACGGAAATGATAAGCATAGTAACTTATGTTTTAGCGGCAGTATCAGGAGTATCATTATTTGTATCTGCAATTATGATTTTAGTAGTATTATACATTAGTGTAGTGGAAAGAACTAAAGAAATCGGAGTATTAAAAGCTATAGGAGCAAGAAGAAAAGATATAAAGAGAATATTTACTGCAGAAGCTTTCATAATTGGATTACTTAGTGGGACAATTGGAGTATGTACAGCATATGTACTTGGTATAATAATAAATGCAGTTACAACAAAGATATTTAATGTGGGAGTAGTTAATGTAAGTCCTGTTTATGTATTATTTGGTATAGGTGTAAGTATTATAGTAAGTGTTATTGCAGGATTAAATCCGGCAGCAAAAGCTGCTAAACTAGATCCCGTTGTAGCTTTAAGAAGAGATTAATATTCATACAATTATAAAGAGTATATAAAAAGTATTATGAATAGGAGATATCTTAAAACAGTTCCTTATTCTTAAAATAATCAATAACCTTAGATATTTCTCCGTCTTGAAATTGTTCAAGTACATGAGAGTAGTATTTAGGGTTATTATATTTTTTTGAAAGAAAATGGAATAGTATAAAGTGGTGAAATTAATAACGATAATATATATATATTGATTATAAGACAGGCATATGTAAAAATTGTAAGGTTGATTTAATAAGGAAAAGAAAGATCTAAAAATATGGGATTATATATAATATGTAATCTCATATTTTGTATAAATTATATAATTTAACAAATTAGTTTATATAATTATAGTGTCTTACTTATTAAAGAATAACATGAAAAGTAAATAATAATAGTACTTAATCTCAACGATATATTTTGATAACATTTATATGTTATCAAAATATATCAGAATTTGTACAAAAAAATGTAAAAAGTTTGCTTTTAGACAATTTTAGATATATACTTATATAAATATTACTGCTATAGAGATAAGGATATAAGTATTATTTAAACAATTAGATACTGATAGAGTAACAATTAAAGTAGAAGATAAAATAACTTGAGTGATGAAAGATACTAAAGAATATAAATGTATACTTAGTATATAAAGTGAAATTATTGAGGAAACATAGAAAATATAAAAATTATCAGATGGTGTATCTATTAAAATATAAAATAAAACAAATGCAGGAATAAAGGGGGAATATTAGATGGATAATTGCACAAATATTGAGGAATTAAAACAAATTATAAGTAAATTTTGTGACGATAGGGATTGGACAAAATTTCATAATCCAAAAGACTTAGCAATCGGAATATCAACTGAAGCAGGAGAATTGTTAGATTTATTTAGATTTAAAAATGAAGAGCAGATGAATAAAATAATGAACGGAGAAAAAAGGCTACAAGTAGCTGATGAAGTAGCAGATGTTTTATACTTTATTCTTCGTTTTGCTCAAATGAATAATATAGACTTAACTACTGAGTTAAAAAGAAAAATTGAGATAAATGAGTTAAAATATCCTATAGATAAAGCAAAGGGTTGTAGTGACAAGTATAAGGATTTAAAATAGGGGGTTTTTAATGATAGTATATGAAGCAAAAAAATTAGATTTTATAAATGATGTAACTGACGATGTTATAGTAGAAAAAATTTATAGTATATATCAAGAAAAATATGGAAGAAACACCACAAGAAATGAAATGTTATCTTGGAGAAATTCAATGCAATATATGAAGAATGTATTAGACTTTCAAACTATTCCAGATAATTGTGGAATAGCAATAGAATATAAGATACCAAACACCTCAAATAGGATAGATTTTATGATTACTGGGGAAGATGAAAAGAGAAATCAGACAGCAATAATTATTGAGCTAAAGCAATGGGAAAGTTTAAATATTGTTCAAAACGAAGATGCAATAGTAGAAACATATACAGGCAATTCAATCAGAAAAGTAACTCATCCTTCATATCAAGTATGGTCGTATTCAACCATGATAAAAGACTATAATTCGAGTGTACAGGATAATAAGATATTGCTATTTCCATGTGCATACTTACATAATTATAAAAAAAGGAATCCAGACCCACTTACAAATCAAATATATAATAACTATATAGAGAAGGCACCAGTATTTATTAGTGGAGATGCAAGAAAATTAGCCAATTTTATATCAAAATATATTAAATATGGAGATAATAAAAATACTTTATATTCAATAGATAAAGGTAAAATTCGACCCTCTAAAGCATTACAGGATTCTATTAAAAGTATGTTAGAAGGCAATCAAGAATTTATAATGATTGATGAACAAAAAGTAGTTTATGAAGAAGCAAAAAAACTAGCAAAATCATCATATGAAGAAAATAAAAAGAAAGTCTTAATAGTCGATGGAGGGCCAGGAACAGGAAAATCAGTACTTGCAATAAACTTACTTACAGATCTATTAAATGAAGGTAAGAATTGTTTTTATGTTACAAAAAACGCTGCTCCAAGAGCAGTATACTGTAACAAGTTAAAAAAAGGTAAATTAACTCAATTTCAAATAAATAATTTGTTTAAAGGTTCGGGAATATTTCATGAATCAAAAGAAAATGAATTTGATATTCTAATAGTAGACGAGGCACATAGATTAAATGCCAAATCTGGTATGTTTAAAAATCTAGGAGAAAATCAAATAAAAGAAATAATAAATGCATCAAAATTTAGTATATTTTTTATAGATGAATTTCAGAAAATAGATATTCATGATATAGGTAGCATAGATGAAATTAAAAAGTTTGCAAGTAAGTATAATGCAGAAGTAAGTATAATGAGACTAGAATCACAATTTAGATGCAATGGATCAAATGGATATCTAGCTTGGTTAGATGATGTTTTAAAAATAAGGAAAACGGCAAACGAAGAATATGATATTGATTATCATATAGAAGTATTAGATGATCCAAACGAACTAAGAAATAAAATCAATGAAAAAAATGGGATAAATAATAAGGCTAGAATAGTTGCAGGATATTGTTGGAATTGGATATCTGAAGGGAAAAATGATAGTAATATATATGATATAAAAATACCAAAATACGATTTTAATATGAGTTGGAATCTAGGTAATTCCTCAACTTGGGCAATTGATAGAGAATCTGTTAATGAAGTTGGATGTATACATACATCTCAAGGATTAGAATTTGATTATGTTGGTGTAATAATAGGAAAAGATTTAAGATATGAAAATGGGAATATACTAACTGATTATACACAGAGAGCTAATACAGATAATTCTTTAAAGGGAATAAAAAAGATGTATAAAGAAGATCCACAAAGAGCATTAAAATTAGCTGATGAAATAATAAAAAATACATACAGAACATTACTTACAAGAGGACAAAAAGGATGCTATGTATATTGTGAGGATAAGCAATTGTCAGTGTATCTAAAAAGTAGAGTTGAAAATAAGAAAGAATTTTTATATGATTTTGGTGAAATAAGTGATAATGGATATTCAAGTGTTGCAGAAGAAAATACTGGTTATACAGTATAAAGATATTTATAGAAACTTAACAATAAATAAGAGTATTAAAAATGGAATTAAGAGAATTAGAATTTGAAATTAATAAAATAAAAGAACGCAACAAAAGAGTGGAACTTAACAAAGAGTGGGAAGGTAGTATTCTAAGAAAAGTTTTAATAGCAGTATTTACATATATTGTAGTTATCATATTTTCAATATTTGTAAATAAAGATGGAAATATATTTCTAAATTGCTTAGTTCCGGTAATTGTATTTATATTATCTACACAATCTATAACAATTATAAAGAAATTATGGATAAAAAATAAAAGTAAAAAAGAGGTAAACGTTTAGATGAAAAAATTGTATTTAATATACAGCTGGAGTGGAAGAATTGAAGATGGTTGGTATCAATGGCTAGGTAAAGAATTATTAAAATATAATGTTGAATTTATTATTCAGGAGATTCCAAATACTGATACTCCTAAGATTAATGAATGGGTATCTAAAGTTGATAGTATTGTTACTGATCTAGATGAAAAGACTTATTTTATAGGACATAGTATAGGTTGTCAAACTATAATGAGATATTTAGAAACAAAAGAGATTAAAAAAATTGGTGGGATATTATTTGTTGCACCATGGCTTGATTTGATTCCAGATAAAATGGATGATGAGAGTAATAAAATAGCTTATGAATGGATAAATACGCCTATAAACTTTGCCAAAGTAAAAGAATTTGCGAATAACATTACTGCAATTTTATCAGATGATGATTATTATGTATCAATTAATAATGAAAAAGAATTTAGGCATAAATTAGGAGCTAAAACAATAGTAGTACATAATCAAGGTCATATAAGTGGTGAAGATGGAATAAATGAATCAGTAATAATATTAGAGAGTATAAAAGAAATTATGGAAATTTGTAACTTATAGTACACTATAAGATTTTAGAAGTATATTTTAAATTTTGGGAAATACTTATAATATATTAAAAATAAAATATGGAGATGAAAGATATGAAAGAACACTCATTTAGATTAAAAAAAGGACAAGATTTAAAAATTGAGTTAGACAAATATATCAAAGATAATAATATAAAATCAGGAGCCATTATATCAGCTGTTGGTTGCTTATATGAAGTTGTGATTCGTGATGCTAGTGGTATTAATTGTACTACCTTAAAACAAAAATTAGAGATTGTATCTATTATGGGTACATTATCTTTAGAAGGTTCACATATTCATATTTCTGTTGCTGATGAAGAACTAAAAGTTTATGGAGGTCATTTAAAAGAGGGATGTTTGATCAATACAACAGCTGAGATTGTCATACTAGAACTTGATTCATATGTTTATACAAGACAAATGGATGAGAGTACAGGGTATAAAGAGCTTGTTATTGATAAAATATAATTAAATATTAAATATTTATAAATATAATATAAAAATAATAGTGAAACTAACAACCGTTAATATATCTATATTAACGGTTGTTTTAAAATATTATCTTCTACTTTTTGTTTTCTTTTTACCTTTGCAATACATTTCAGACACTTGTCTAAACACTTCACTTGCTCCAGGTATATTTTCCGAGCAATACCCTCTTAGTTTAATATAAGCGCTTGCATCATCACCAGTTTGTACAAACCCTAGTAGTTCATAATCCATAGGAAAAGTCTTTTTAACTAACTCAATAAATGAATCAGAATATGTCATTAGTATACCCTCCTGTATTTTTAATATAGTTATATTATTAATCTTTTGAAATTATGTAATCATTATATCATAAAAACTCTATGAATTCAATTGTTTCTATTTAAAACAAGTTGGTTTAGAAATTTTTAGATCACTATATGGTATTTCAAATACTACTATTCCTGTAGAATATGGTGCTATATCATATTGTTGAAAGTAAAAATTAATTGTATTTGGAGTAAGGTAGAAGTTTTCTTCTTTAAAGTTTTTTTCAATCAGTTCTTTATAGTTTTCAAAGTATATACCAGGATTTTTAACTAAATTTTTAGATGCTTGATCCTGTAATAACGATATTATAAATTCCTTATAGTTTTTCTTGTTTTTAAAAAAGTCTTTTAATTTAATAATATTTCCAGTGTTTAAACTAAATGTTTTTGAGATTCTTAGAGTATTTCCATGAGCTCCTCCTGTATAGTTATATTGATCAAAATATGTACTAAGTGTGCAACTTGAATTAAGAGTCACTGTATAATTCATTAATACTTCATATGGATTGAAAGGAAATCCGTCTTTAATAGACATCACGTAATCTTGAGTGGCACTTGGCACTAAAGTCTTCATACTATGATCATAATATTTTTTTGCTATATCATTAAAACTAGAATTTATTCTTAGCTGAGCAAGTGAATTTTTGTTCAAAGCAATATGAGGATAGTTAATTTCGAGTTTCAAAACTATTACTTCGTCATGTTTAAATATCTTCTTTATTTGCTTTTCTAAAATACTAGCTTTTATATTTATAATTTTTGTCATCATCAAATACCTCCTAAGACATAATATGCTAGTTAAAAATAAAAGTTCTAGTCACATAAACTTATGTAAAATTGTAATTTGACAAATGCATGTTTTTGGTATATAATATTTTCAACAATTAGTTTGAACCAAAAAAATAAATTTGGAGGTGTATTTTAATGTTAATCCTACCAAAAGGTGAAAGAGATCTATTTGATCCTAATTATTATTATTCAAGGAGTGTGGACATTTCAAATGATATACGGTTTCACACAGGAATAAATCTTGATCCTGGTTCAATAAACATTTCTTTTAGACGATTATACGAAAAATATGTATTTTGTAGAAGGGAACAGCTAAAAAACATTTCTGTTCAAGACATTGTCATTATATTCACAGGTTGGTGTGGACACGGACATTTTTCACCAAGTTTAAGTCTTGCTTTAGAGTTTGAAAAAATGGGTAAGAATGTAATGATTGTGGATTTGTTAGAAATGGCATCTCCTGAAATTGCTAAAATAGTTTGTTCGCTTTGGTTACATGTTTCAAGGAATAAACAAGATTTGTTCCTAAGCACCACTGAACATGTTGGCGATGAGTGCAAAGATGGGCTGCTGAAAATCTTCAAGTATCTTAATCTGGAATTTTTCTTTAAATTTGTAAAGGGAAAAAGAGTAAGAGCAATTTCAACTTTTCTATTTCCAAACGTACTAGCTAGTAGGATTAGAGATAGAATAGAAAAAATGGCTGTTCTACTTCCTGATTGTTCTTCAGTTGGAATGGGAATAAATCTATTGCATGATACAAGAGATATGACTCATTTTGTTGTAAACAAAGATACAATAGATGATGCATGTAAAAGATATTCGTATCACAAAAATACTGGATTTTCTAAAATAGGCTTTGTTCCAAATATGATGGAGCATGTAGAGCAACGTAAAGTAATGTCCAAAATATCAGATGTACTTACCTGGTTTATAGGAGGAGGTATGGGAATAGGATACGGTGGAAGAGAAGAAAACGTTAAATTTGTAATGAGGAATTACAATGAAGGACCAATCATTATAGTTTGTGGTGACAATCCAAGATGGTATAAAACTGTAGAAGAATTATCAAAAAATTATTGTGGAAATAAAAAAATAATTGTATTACAATATTTATCTATATTTGAAATTCACAAACTTATATTAGGTTCTGGATTAGTAATTGGAAAACCGGGTGGAAGTACACTTGCAGAATTTTGTTATGTGAGTGGTGCAAAATGTTTAGCATATCCTATACTGGGTCATGAGCAACTTAACGCACAGTATGCAGAAAAGATAGAATGTGCCACGTATGCAAAAGACAATGAGGAGTTGCGAGAGTTCCTAAATCATCCAACTAATACAAAATCAGCTGAGATTCTTTTATCCCCGTCTAAAGTAATAGCTCAACTTCTTTTTAGGGATTGAGACTGATAGTAAAAAAATAATGATATTCAAATTTTGAATATCATTATTTTTATATACCTTTATTTTGTAAGTATGAATCCTGTTGCAATTGGTCTTGTTTGATGTGCACCTGTACTATCAATAGGATCATTTACAATTTTGTTATTTACAACTAGAACACTTGATGTTCCACCATCTAAATTAGCTGCGTTATATGCACCGTATCTTTGCATTACTTCGATTAGATCATCCATGTCAGCACCTGGATATTTTACTGACCTACCATCTACTACTAAAAGTAGAACGATTCCATCTTGTCTTTGGCCAATAGCACTTCTTGGAGCAGTACCCCAACCGCCATTTCCTAAAACTTTTGAAGGAACACCATTTACTATTAAAAATGGCCCGAAAGTAACAGCGTCACGTATATTTGCTTTTTTAGCTTCATTTATTGTATATTTACCAAGTATTAGCTTGTTGTCAGTGTCAAATCCTATTAATCCACCAGGACCTGAGTAAGCATTTTGAGTTATAACTTTACCGTTAGAGAACGTTATACCTAATGGGCTACCACCAGTACTACTGAAATCTGGATCATAGAAGCCACCGCCGTTAATAGCAAGTACAGCGTCATGCTCTTTTGCCATATCAACTAAATATTGGCCATATCTATCTAATTTTTTTGTAACAACTGTTTGTAACTTTGAAGGATCATAGATAGCAACTAGATATCCTTTATAGCCTTTTCCTTCAATGTTTATCATTTTATATGAATCATTCTCGTTGTCTTTTTCTAATATTTCCCTTTCATATTTGTTTTTATATACTACTTCTTGCTTTATATTGCTTGAATTTTTGCCTGTATCTGTATTTTGCAGGGCTATTAAAGAAGAATCTGTATTTGCACTAGTTTCAATTACTTTGTTTCTGTCTAATGCATCTTGTATTGTTTTTTCATCATAAAACCAAGTGGCAAAATATTGGTGATTCATAGTGGTCATTGCAGAAGTAATTACCCAATCTCTAAAACCATTCCATGGTCCATATAATAGAGTAAGAACGGATAATATAAGGATAACAACTGGTGTTAAAAGTATTATTAATATTTTTTTCATCTTACTTCTTTTATTTATTTTGTTAATTTGTCTTCTTCTCATAGAAGAATTCTCATTAAAATTATCATTATTATTTTCTACTGTATTAAGTTCATTTGTACTATTCATTAAATTACCCTCCACTTTTTAGCATAGATTTATCGCATACACAATATATACATTATACAACAATTTGAATATAAAAACAACAAAAAATATTATAAATTCACTCAAATAGATAAAATTTTTAATATGTAATATATTATGAATATTTTATACGAAAGTTGAAAAATGTTATGCTCATTAATATTAGTTAAGTATTGAAATTAATTATTTTTATGATATAATATGTTAAATGCAATTGATTCGCAAATAGGAGGTATAAAATATGGAGAAATCTAATATAAGATTTAAGAAATTAACAAAGCAAAGAAAATATATAACAGAAATATTAGAAAATACAACTGAGCCTGTAAATGTTGAGACAATATGTCTAGAAATTAAATCAAAATATAATTTAGATTTAGTTCTATCTACAATATATAGAAATTTAGATGTACTTGTAAATGAAAGAAAAGTATTAAAAATATTTTCAAATGATGGTGTATCAACTTATATAATTAATAAAAGTGAAGAACATGGACACAAAATGACATGTATTAAATGTAAGAAACAAATAGTACTTGATATTTGCCCAATAGAAAGCTATGTAAGAAGAATACAAGAAGAAAATGTTTTCACTATAAAAGAACATAGTATTAGTATAAGTGGATACTGCAAAGAATGCGTATAAGTGAGGTATAGAAAGTTATATGACAAAATTAAGTGATATATCAATAATCTTTACATCAATTATATTTGAGGCTTTCCCTTTTATAATGTTAGGTGTTATTATTTCAGCTATAATACAGGAATTTGTTCCTGATGATTTTTTTAAAAAAATTATGCCTAAAAATCCTATACTTGGTTCAATAGTAGGTATACTAATGGGACTTTTTATACCTTCATGCGATTGTGCAGTTATTCCTGTGGCAAGAAGACTTATAAAAAAGGGGATACCTCTAAATGTAGGTATAACTTTTATGATAGCTTCACCAATAGTAAATCCAGTTGTAATTTTAGCTACATTTTACTCGTTTGGAGCGAAAATACCTAGTATGGTATTTTATCGTACAGGTCTTGGAATATTAATTGCTATTTTAGTTGGTATTTTAGTAAGTATACTAACAAAGAAAGATGAGATATTTAAAGAAAAAAATAGTAGTACATTTTATAAAAAGTGTTCATGTGGTTGTCACTTGGATACGCATGAACATAGTGTAAGTAATAATTTTTTAAAAAGAATAGATAGAATTATTAAGCATACTACTGAAGAGTTGTTAGACATTACTAAGTTTTTAATTATAGGTGCTCTTATAGCTTCAGTTATTCAAGTAATTATACCTAGAAGTATATTACTAGATCTTAATGCAAATAAATCATTAGAAATACTTGTGTTTATGGTGTTTGCTTATGTTATTTCTCTGTGTTCTACAGCAGATTCATTTGTAGCTAAGACGTTTATAAATCAAGTAACAAATAACTCAATACTAGCTTTCTTGTTATTAGGTCCTATGATAGATATAAAAAATACGTTGATTTTATTTAGAAGTTATGATAAAAAACTTGTATTTAAGATTATAGGTCTAATATTTATATTAGTATTTTTAATATCATATTTTGTGAGATTATAGATAGAGAGGATTATTATGTTAAAATTAAATAGAATATATAAAGAGTTAATTATATTTTCATATATATTAGGTAGTTTATTTATATGTCTTACAGGGAAATTAAATAAATTTTTAAATCCTAAAATGAATATATATTTCTATATTTTTATAGGTATAATGTGTGTACTTTTAGTTTTTGAAATTAAAGATGTATTAAAATCAAAAGACAGAAAAAGCTATACTTTGAGAATCTTTGATATATTATACATATTACCAATAACTTTCCTTTTCTTTATAGGTAATGGCTCACTTAGCGCAGAAACAGTGGGTAATAAAGGCTTAAATGTAACTTCAGTTCAAACATCTTTAAACACTACTGGAAATGCGAATGATAATAAAGGACAAAAAGATATTGAGGTTACAAATGAAAACTATATGGATACTATAAGTGAAATCTCATATAATGTAGAAAACTATATAGGTAAAAAAATTAAAGTTACAGGTTTTATACATAAGGATAATAACTTGGCCTCAGATAAATTTGTTTTGGGTAGACTTTATATGTCATGTTGCACTGCTGATTCACAAGTAATTGGATATATTTGTAGTTACGAAAAACAAAGTGATTTAGAAGAAAATTCTTGGTACCAAGTAGAAGCAGTTATAAATAAAACAGTTTATTCTGGAGAAGAAACTGCACTTTTAGATATAACGTCTATTGTTAAGATAGATAAACCAGAAAATGAATACGTATTTTAGTTATATATTAAATAATAGAAATAAATAAATGATTTTATTTATTTCTATTTGTTTTTTAAAACTTAAATGATATAATTATCAAGAAATCTAATATAAAATAAAAATATAAAGAAGTTAATGTAATAGAGGTAATAAAAATGAAAGTTTTAAGTTTGCAAGAACCATGGGCAAGTTTAATAAAAGAAAAGGTAAAATGTATTGAAACTAGAAGTTGGAAAACCAACTACAGAGGAGAAATATACATACATGCAAGTCAAAAGAAGGTTTCTAAAAACTACTCAAATATTGATAGATTGCTTGGTTTGTTAAGTAATGAGGATTTTAAGTACGGGTATATAATAGCAAAATGCAACTTAAAAGATTGTATATATATGAGTGAAGAATTTATTAACGAAACTAGAAAAAGTGAAAATGAGTTTATATGCGGTGTATATTCTGTTGGAAGATATGCATGGATACTAGATGATATTCAAGTTTTAGATGAACCAATATTGGCAAAAGGTAAACTTGGTATTTGGAATTATGATATAAATTTGTAATTAGGACTATCACTTCCATAATATAATTTAATATTAAATATATTATGGAGGTAGTATGGAAATAGATAAAATAAAATTAAAGAAAGCTTTTGTACTAAAATATGAGTGCGTTGCTTGTGGGAGTTGCACAAAAGTATGTCCTAAAGGAGCTATTCAAATACATAATGGCATTTATGCACAAGTTGATGATAAATTATGTATTGGTTGTAAAAAGTGTGTTGAGAATTGCCCAGCTTCTGCAATAAAAATAAATGGTGAAGTTGAAAATATAAATAGAAAAACTAAAAAATGGTATGATTATATGTGGATTATATCTACAACTTATCTAGTATTAGGATTTTTTAACATTTTATTTGCTTGGCTTGGGCTTATATGTTTCTTTGTTCCTATTATATTATCAATTGTAACAGGTTCAAAACTATTTTGTAAAAAGTATTGTGGAAGAGGGCAGCTGTTTACTTTAATAGGTGATAAACTAAATATATGTTTAAATCAGGAAACTCCAAAGGTACTTAGAAGTAAAATATTTAGATATGGATTTTTAATATTTTTTTTAATAATGTTTGTTAGTATGATAACAAATACATATTTGGTTTTTGAAAATTATAAAAGTGTTGAGCAGGTAGTCACGTTGTTTTGGACTTTTAAATTAAATTGGAGTTTTGCATATGGCGGATCCGTAGCTTCTTGGATAGCTCAGTTTGCATTTGGGTTTTATAGCATAATGCTTACTTCAACAATAATTGGCTTTATAATGATGATATTATTTAAACCTCGTACTTGGTGTGTATTTTGTCCAATGGGTACTATGTGTCATTTAATATGTGAGGCAAGAAATAATGCAGATGATGACAATACAAGTGATAACAATGAAGATAATAGTATTGCTGAAAAAGTAGTAGAAAATGAACAAGAGGAATTAACGGAGGATATACGTGAATAGAGAAGAAATTTTAAAATACATAGGGCACTTAATTATCAAAGAAATTCATATAATTATGGAAGAGTGCTAAAAAAACATATTAAATAGTACTATTTGAAGCGATAAGAGACAAGCCTATAGATACTAATACAGCTTTATTGTTATGGAATAGAAATGGATTTATGGAGGTATAAATGTTAGATTATAAAGTAGCATATGAAGAATTCAAAAAATATATAAAGAATTTTGATACTAAATATGGAAAAAACAGTTTAAAAATAAGACATACATATGGTGTTGTTAATTGCAGTGAATATGTTTCAAAAGATTTAAAGTTGTCTGACGAAGATATTGAACTTTCAAAAATAATAGCATTATTACATGATTTAGGAAGATTTGAGCAAATAAAAAAATATGATAATTTTAAAGATTATGTTACAGTTGATCACGCATTAATTGCATGTAGGATATTATTTGATGAAAACCTAATAAGAAAATTTATAATAGACGACAAATATGATAATATTATTTTTAAAGCAATTTTAAATCATAATAAATATAGTATAGAGGAAAATTTAAATGAGATAGAATTGTTACATACAAAAATATTAAGAGATGCTGATAAAATGGATAATTTTAGAGTTAAATCTTATGATGATTTTGAAAATATTATTGATAACTCAAATAGAGAAATTCTTGAAAATGATGTGATAACTGACGCAATATTTAATACTTTCATGAATAATAAACTTATACTTAGTAAAGAAAAAGTCACTAGCTTAGACTCATGGATTTCATTTATTGCTTTTATATTTGATTTTAATTTTAGATCGGGGTTTAAATATATAAATAATAGGGATTATATAAATAAAATAATAGATAGATTAGATTATAAAAAACCAGAAACTAAAGAAAAAATGGAAAAGGTTAGACAACACGCCATAGAGTATGTGAAATCTAAAATATAATATATAAAGGAGAGAAAAGATTATGAAGATAACAAAATTTCCACAATCATGTTTATTAATTGAGACTAAAGGTAAAAAAATATTATTAGACCCAGGTGTATTAAAATATAAAGAGGAATATTTTGATATATGGAATAGTGTAGATTGTATACTTATAACACACAAGCATCCTGATCATTGTAATGAAGAAGTAATTGCGAGGCTTAATAGTAATATAAAAATATATTCTTCTCAAGAAGTTAAAAATACATATAAAAGTTTAAATATAAATGTGGTTAAAACAGGTGATATTATTGAATTGGAATATATAAAAATTAACGTTGTAGATGCTATTCATGGATATCAACCAATGCTTAAGGATGGCAAAGAAATCTATGAAAATGTGGGTTATATAATTGATGATGGTACTACCAGACTATATGACACAAGTGATACTATTTGTTTTAAAAACGAATATAAGGCGGATGTGCTAGCAATGCCTGTTACAGGACATGATCTTACAATGTCAGCTTTTGAAGCAGCTTTATACTCAAAAGAAGTAGAAGCAAAGCATTCAATACTTATTCATACGGATAATCCTGCTTATCCTCCTAATTATGAATATATAGATGAAATGTTTAAAAAACATGGAGTTGAATATAAAATTCTTGAAAACGAGGAGACTATTGTGATAGAATAGTTAAATTATATAATTTCAAGAAAAGGAGTATTATAGATGTACGAATTAATTAAATTAAAAAATTCAACTTATTACATAGAGAGTCCAACTAAAGTTGGAATATATGTGGAAGGTGATAATGCATATTTAATAGATAGTGGAAATGATAAAGAGGCAGCTAAAAAAATAATAAGAATCTTAGATGAAAAAAGTTGGAAGCTAAAAGCAATAATTAATACTCATTCTAACGGAGATCATGTAGGTGGTAATAAATATTTACAAGATAAAACTGGCTGTATTGTTATGAGTACTAATATTGAAAATATTTTTATAGAAAATACAATTTTGGAATCTTCATTTTTATATGGTGGTTATCCTTGCAAAGATTTAAGAAATAAGTTTCTTATGGCAGAATGTTCTAAAACAACAAGTTGTTATTCTGAAAATTTTCCAAAAAATCTTGAAATAATACCGATAAAAGGACATTTTTTTGATATGATAGGAATAAAAACTCCTGATAATGTTGTCTTTATAGGAGATAGTTTATTTGGATCAAATATACTTAATAAATATCATATATTCTTTATTTATGATATTCATGAATATTTATCATCCTTAGATAAATTGGAAAAAATGGAGGAGTGCATATTTGTACCATCTCACTCAGTAGTTAGTTCAAATATATCAGCTTTGATAGAAGAAAACAGAAATAAGATTTATGAGATATGCGAAAAAATAACTAAAATTTGCAGTGAAAGAATATGTTTTGAAGATATATTTAAGAAGATGATGGATGAATATGATTTAGTTTTAGATATAAATCAATATGTATTAGTCGGAAGTACTATAAGGTCATATTTGTCATACTTATATGATAAAGGTAAACTAAAATATGAATTCTTTGAAAATAAAATGTATTGGTTTGTAAACCAATAGATGAAAACAGATAGAAATGAAAGCAGGGGAATTCCTCTGCTTTTTAATTTTAAACTAATTATCATTATAGACTAGAATATTGTCATAACTTTTAAATCCATTTAATTTATAGAATTCAATGGCGTTTATATTACTACTTAGTGTACATAGTTTTATGTGATGTATATCATTTTCTTTACAGAAATTTTTAAATTCACTTACAAGTTTTTTACCAATGTCATTATTTCTATAATCTTTTTTTACATACAAATTTATAAGTTCCGAAAATTGTACATTTAACCACGATTGCTTTTTTAAAATCTTACCACATACATATCCAACTATATTATCATTATACTCAGCAACATATACAAAGTGATCTTCAATTAAGTTTTTAAAATTATCTTCGCCATCTTTACTTAGAGACCATTCCATATTAATAATTTTATTATCTAATTCATGATATTCATATTCAAATAGTTCCTGACTTAGTTTTTGAATATCCAATATATCATCTATTTCAGCTTTTCTTAGAACTAAATTATTCATATTGGGATACCTCCTATTATTTATATCCTAAATTACCCTCTAAAAGTTCATCCTTATCTATCCAATCAGCAACATTTATTTCTTTGTATTCGTCTTTATTTATTCTAATATATACTTTTTCAATTCCAGAATTAATTATAAATCTTTTGCAAAATTGACAACTGTCCGGATCTTTAGCGTATGTACCTGCTATGTCATTATTGTATTTTCTTATTTTAGAATATTTTCCTACCATAAACAAAGATGCACCAATCATATCTTTTCTAGCAGCACTTATTATAGCGTTTTGTTCACTATGAACAGATCTACAAATATCAAATCTTTCTCCGTTACCTATTTCAGGGAATTTTTCTCTTCTTACGCAATATCCTAAATCTATACAGTTAATTCTGCCTCTTGGAGCACCGGTATATCCTGTTGATATTACCTCATCATTTTTTACAATAATACTACCATAATTTTTTCTATAACATGTTCCTCTTTCAGATACAGCTTCTGCAATATCTAAATAATAATTTATTTTATCTAATCTTTTAAACTCATCCATATAAAACACTCCTTATACAAAGTCAACTAGCATTATATCATATTATGTCGTTAATTGCTAGAGAGTAGTACTAAGAATTAGTATTTTATATTTTTAATAATTAATTATTAATAAAAGTGTATAGTATGGTAAATGAAATATTTTTACTATAGGTACTTTTCGAGGAAGGGGACATAATATATGCTTGGTGATACAAGACGCAAAAAATAAATAATCACACTAGGGTACTTTGACATATGTCAGGATATCTATTTTATTGTATAAAAATTTTAATTTAATCGATATTTACTATATTTACCATATAATTACAATACAACAATTGTATTTTTATGTAATCTATGGTATAATATATCTAAGAGATATTATAAATCTAAGAAAATTTGGAGGATTGAAAATGAATAATAAAGATTTAAATGAATTATTGACTTATGAGTTAAGAAAAATACTTAAAATCTATGTAGGAGAATTTGAAAGCTATATAAAAAAGGAAAAGCTACGGCTTTTAAAACAAGATGCATTCGTAGATAATGTAATACAGTTTTCTGATTCTAGAATGGGTGTATGGTGTGAAGACGAAAGTTACATAGTGTATTCAAATGAAATACCTGCTTTTTTAAATGATGTGGTTTTTGACAGCAAAGTTTATGGTACAGATCCAAATATAGTATTTGTATCAGATGATGAATTTGTAGAAAACGAAAGAGATTATCTGGATTATATCAGATATGCTATTTTGAAAGGTATGAAAACAGAAGATTTTTATTTATCAGCATTACCACATGAGGCAATGCATTTAATAGGAATTGGTGGAGGTATTAAATGCGAAGGTATTACGGAACATAGGACGAGGCAAACGTGCAAAAAATATGGAATTGATTTCTGTGCTCCTGCAGGTCACTTCAAAGAAGCCAAATTGGCAAGACTTATGGAAAAAATTACAGGAGAAGATCACCTTACAAAAATAGGTTTTGATCCTAGGGGCTATGAATATGCAATGTTTATAAGAAATGTCAACATGTTAAGAGGCCCTGGTGTATTTGAAAAAGTCTATAGTAACTTGAATAATCAATATTTGGATACATACATACGAACTTCATATCCAAACAACATTGACAGATTTCTCGCATATAGAGAACTTGATTTTTCAACAATATATAAGTTAATAAGTCAAGATATTTAAAAATAAGGAATCCTAATAATAAAATAAGATAATCAATAAGGATGATGTGACACATGTCATATCATCTTTTTTTGTTGTCTATAAAATAATTTAATTAGAATATTTTGTTTGAAATAATTAATATTATGTGATAATATATTATCATAATAAGAAGGGGTAAGGTATATATGTTATATGAAATAGAAAGAAAGTTTTTAATAAACAATATGCCTGATTTAGGTAGTATATTACCTATAAGGTATGAAAGATATTATTTAAACAATGATGTTAATAATCAAGTTAGAATTCAAAAAGTAGATGATTCTTTTCAAATTGAAAGAAAAATAAAGGATGAAGACAATATATTTAGAAAGTATAAAGAATTAATAACTGAAGAAAAATTCCAAGAATTAAAAAGTGGCTGTTTAAATGGCATAATTAGAGATAGTTATATATTAGTATTAAGATATATCAAGGATTATATGAAGGATTATATGAAGGATTAATTAGAGTAGAGGTAGAATTTGATAGTGAATATGATTTTAATAACTTTGATATTCCTAGTTGGTTCGGCGAAGAAATAACTAATACTAAGCTTGGAATGGATGCTGAATTAATAAAACTAAGCAGAGAAGATTTTATTAAAACTTTGAGTGATATTATATTATCACGTAAAAATTAAAGAAATTTATATAGTTATTTGTTTTATTGGATTATATAAATTATGAATTGGAGGAATATAGATGTTTTTTATAAAATTTTTAAAATATAGTAGTGCACTATTTTTTACGCTATTATTTATAATAGTACTAGTTGTATTCATTCTTGTTAACACACTAACTTATACAGTGTTAAATGGCAAATATTTTAGTAGTCAATTTGATAAAAATATATCTGCACAAAATATCGATACAACAATAGATGAAGCAATCACTAATTATCAAAAGCATTATATTACAGAAAATACAAAAAATGAAGAAGAATTTAAACTTGCAAATGAAATAGTAGAAGAATATAAAAATACAATAAGAAAAGATATTGATTCTAAATGGATTTCTACTGAATTACCAAAACTATTAAAAGGTAGTTTTTCATATTTTACTAATTCGGAAAAATCATTACCAACTATTTACATTAAACCGCTGACTGACTCAGTAATAAATTTTTATGCTGATCAAATTAGTAAAAATGGAAATGATGGTATTGATTCTAAGCAAAAAGATATAATGGAAAAATTATCAAAAAGGTTAAATGATTCGAGTAAAAATGGCAGTGAATCTCAAGATGTAACACAAGAATCTATTAATATTATTTTAAATGATAGCGTGTTTTCTGACTTGAAACTTAGTCAGTACAGTGCATCTAAAATATATGTGAAATTTATTGAAAGAAAAGCCGGTAGTGTAAATGATGCTCAATTTATTGAAGATATAATGAAAATAATTGTTAGAGATAAACTTGGTATGAATTATGTAAAAGATAACTTAGATATGCAGTTGTTATTTAAAAATATGTATGAATCAGACACAAATTCTGTTACAGTACTTAAAAGTTCCATTAACAATATAAAATTATATATTTATTTGGAAGTTTTATGTATATTGTTAATACTGATGCTTATTATATACCTGATAATATTTAGATTTAAGAATTTTTCTAGAATAATAGCATATCCCTTGGTTATAGTCGGTATATTATATATGATTCCAAAATATTTTTCTAATTATATAATAAGTATTGTAAACACAAATATAGATTCTTCATTAAATAATGTTAATAATATTGATCTAACATATCTAAAAAAAATTATAGATTCATATATTAATGGCGTACTAGATTTTATACTATTACAAGGAATTGTCCTAATAGTAATAGGTATTATACTAATTATATTAAGTTATACTTTATTTAAGAAACGTAGTGATGATGCTGAAGCACAAATAAAGAAAAAGAAGAAAGTTTTTTATTTAGTTAGGACTTTTGCAATAGTTTCTTTGATAATCATAATACCATTTAGTGCTATAAACACGGTTAAATCGGTTAAACAAAACCTATATAGTATAAATAATTTATCAAACATACAAGTTAAAAATAACCTTATAAAATCCATAGATAAAACAATAGATTCTAATTTATCAGTTTTCATGGGCAACGATAATAAATAAGTATTTCTTGTAGGTATTTTGGCCTTACGTGTTATGTCTTAATCAGTTTAGAATTAATTGACTATACAGAAAAAAATATAGTTGCTAATGAGTAGGATGCTTAATAGGACTAAATTTTCCGAATGCTACAAATTTAAAATTTCCACAAAGTATAAATTAGAATAATTAAAAAGTATTTCATAATCTCGAAATACTTTTTTTTATACATTTATTATAAATTTCAAATTTAAGTATTATCTGTAGTTATTATAATAGAGATATAGTAAAATTTAAGTTTGTTAAACATGATTGTATATGTAAGAATTAAAAACACATAATAGTTTCAGGAGTGTGATATTTATGAATCCGTTTGAACAAAAACCTATAAATATTGAAAAAACTATTTATGATTGGGAAAATATATATCCAAAATCATATAATAAAGATGAAGTTAGCCCATATACTAAAACTCGTATTATTCTTATGAATGGTACAGAATATGAGGCTACATTTTTTTCACATCAATTTTCTAGACATTGTAATAATAATGATTTAAGAAGAGAACTTTCTTTACTTAGACGTATTGAACAGCAACAACAAAAGAAAATAAGTTGTCTTAAACCTATTAATGAACCTATTTTAGAAACTACGATTTCTTATGAACAATTAGCAGTTGATTTAACAGCCAGACTAGCGCAGTCAGAACCAGATGCAAATGTTAAAAATGCACTTGATTTTGCGCTACTTGAAGATTTTGATCATTTATATCGTTATGCTGATTTACTAGAAATTGAATCAGGTGTGCATGTTGAAAAATTAGTAGGTAAGTATACTGAGATAATGCCAGGAAGACCTACAATTGCTCATCATCGACATCCATTTGATACAATTAGAAAATTTACTGATTATAAAAAAACTGATTTAATAACAAAATTACATATAGGAATTATCACTGCTGCTGAACAACAAACTATGAATTATTATATGAATATAGGTTGTTTCTATAACTCGGATCTTGGACGTAAGTTATATCAAGAAATAGGACTTGTTGAGGAAGAACATGTAACTCACTATGGAAGTTTAATGGATCCAAATGCTACATGGCTTGAGAGTCAGTTAATGCATGAATATACAGAATGCTATCTATATTATTCATGTTTTGAAGATGAAACCGATCCATACATTAAGAAAATATGGGAACAAATCTTTGAACAAGAAGTTTCTCATTTGCATAAGGTAGCAGAGTTATTAAAAAAATATGAAAATAAAGAGTGGCAACAGGTTATTCCAAATGGGGAATTCCCACAGCTTTTAAAATTAGGACCTAATGTAGAATATGTTAGAAATATTTTGAAAAATACTGTTAATTTAACTGATAATAAAGAAGAATATATTGGTGTTGACAAATTACCACAAAATGCTGATTTCTTTAAATATCAAGATATTGTTAATAAAGATATATCAAAAGTTCCAAGTCACATTGTAATAGATGACTATATTAATAAAAAGGGAGAAGACTATAGATTTGAAGTAGATAAAAATCCAATAATTGAACTTCAAAATAGAAAAGTTGATAATACTTCAGTTGGTAGAGTAAAATAAATAGAAAGCATCTAATAATTTAAATTATTAGATGCTTTTTGAATTTGTAATTACTTATTTAATATTTTAACAATTAGATATTAAATTTCATACTATTTTAAATAGGTGAAATTTAAAATGGATCTTGAAAGATATACTAAGACAAAAAAAATGGCAATCATTTGCATAATAACTAATATATTTTTATCAATATTTAAACTCTCTATTGGAATTATATCTATGAGTCAGTCTATGATTACAGATGGATTAAACAGTGTACAAGATACTTTTTCTGCAATTATGACTTTCATTGGTAATAAAATTGCATGTAAACCAAATGACACAGACCATCCATTTGGTCATGGAAAATCAGAATATATATTTTCAATGTTAGTAGGTATATTTATTGTTTTTGTATATGTAAATATGATTAGTAATATAATATCTAATTACTTAAGTGGTCAGAGAATATTATTTTCTATTTGGTTAATGATAGTTTGTATTTTTGCGCTAATTATTAAACTAATTTTATTTTTATATACAAGGAAAATAGCTAAAATTTATAAAAATATGCTAGCTTTAGTTAATTCAAAAGAATATAGAAATGATATGCTTATAACATCAGGTACTTTTATTAGTATTTTATTTAGTAATATCTTTTGGATTGATGTTATAGTTTCAATACTTGTTTCAGTATTTATGATACATACTGGAATAAAGGTATTTATACAATCGTATAAGGTTTTAATGGATACTAATATGGAAAATAGTGTAGTAGAAAAAATAAAAGAAGAAATCTTATTGATTGATGGTGTAGAGTATGTAGAGAGGATTGTTGCTAAACCCACAGGTTTTAATTATATAATAATTGTAAGAGCTTCTGTTATTGGTGATTTGACTGTAAAAGAGGGAGATAGTATAGCTAACAATATAAAAAAAAGAGTAAATGAAATAGATTTAGTTAATGATACAATTATTAATATCATTCCTTATTAAAATGTTTTATCTTTTTTTAATAATGTAGCAAAATAAAAGATATCCCATATAATATATTGGTACTTGAAAGGGGGGGTTATTATGCCAAACACTGCTACTGATATATATTTTTGGTCAGGTATAATGAGAGATCATGCAGAATTTCAAATTCTAGCTCTTTCGTCTAGAGAAATGCAATATGTAATGATGTCACAAAGATTTAAAAATTTATTTATTCAAATTGAGAAAGAAGCCGAACAATTAATGAAAAATGCAAATAAACAAGAAGAGACAGCTCTTGTTATAAAAACTACTCAACTACTTAATGAGTATATTTCATATAAACAAATGTTGCTTAGAAAATTACTTGAATGTGATATTGAATTGGGTCTACCGCCTACATTTGTAAATCATATGATAAATGAAGCATTAGAATTTTTACGTACATTAGCTAAAGCACAAAATCAATCTAATTTATTAAATAAAGCACAGGAAAATATATTTTTACATACAATATGGTTACCAGATGCTGCAGGTCATGCAGCTTCAATTGTATCAGATTTAGATCCGACTGAAGCAATACTTATAAATGAAGGTGAAGAGTTTAAAAAGATATTTAATAATTTATTTATAAAAGCTTTTGAATTAGAAAAAATGATACCTAGAGCTTCTATTGATAATGGTACACTTGCATATATTAATGAAGAAGTAATAGAAAATATGAACAAATTTATTAATTATCTTGAAAAAATAAAAATACTAAGACAAAATTGTAAAGCTATGGGAGCTATTAAGCCATTAGTGCCAGATCATATGATTAGGGAAGAAAAATATTACATAAATAAAATAACAGAACTTATAAAATAGAAATAAATAAATATTTAATAATATAAAGAAAAAAGCATTTCTTGAGTTCAAGAAATGCTTTTTAAAATGCTTACTATTACTTATAAATATTTTTGAATAGTTTGTTTTTAACATCAATAAGTATAGTAGAACAATTATTTGGATTTTTTTGAGCATAGTACCAGTCTTCATCATAATGAAAAAAACGCATTAGAAAAGTTCTAATGAAAACACCATGAGATATTATAATATGCACATCAATATCCTTATCTCTAAATATGGTTTCAATAAAAGAACTTGATCTGTCATAAACTTTAGAATTAGATTCTCCCAAAGGTTTTTCGCAAATAAATCTTCCTCTTGGTGATGAGGACATTTTTTTGTAATGTAAATAAGAAGGAAGATCAACAAGCCACCAAAGCCATTCAGGAACACCATCAAATTTTCCAAAGTTTTGTTCACGTAATCTACAATCATAAAAGATTTCATTATTTGTTAAATTAAATGCTTTACGAATTTCATCTGTAGTTTGACGACCTCTTAAATATGTGCTTGACCAAAACCGAATCTTCTTTCCTTGACATTCCTTATCAATATACTCTTTTAGAAAAATTGCCAAATCTTTTGATTGTTTAATTCCTTCTTGAGTGATCACAACATCTGGATCAACGATGTGCTTATATTTAAATAAAGACAGAAGGCCTCCTTTAACCCTCAAATTTTGATTACTTTCTGCATGCCTTACTAAAATTATTTTATCCATAGTTAGCCTCCAATTTATAATAATAATAGAGTTTTAATTAATTTTACAAGTATTTTATCACCTTATATGTCATTTGTAAATATGTAGGTAACTATTATTTAATATAGTGAGAAATAAATATATTAGTATATTTATATGGATTAAAAATACTAATTAATAAAATTTGAATCTTATTATGGTTAGAATATAAATAGTTGGGAAAATATGATTATATTAGCTTATTCACTAAATTTAGTTGACATATTTAATTTTGTAATGTATAATATGTTGCAGACAATATTAGGAATATAGAGTAAATATTCTATATTTTACGAAAAAACTATAAAGGAGAATGATCTATGGTTAAAATTATTGTAGGAACACAATGGGGAGACGAAGGAAAAGGAAGATATTCACATAAGTTATCTGATGTAGCAAAAATAGTTGCACGGTGTACCGGAGGTAATAACGCAGGTCACACCATAGTTGTCGGAGATGAAAAGCATGCATTACATTTACTACCATCTTCTATTATTAGGAAAGGCGTTGTGTCTATCATAGGGAATGGAGTGGTTATTGATCCGGCTGTTTTAATTAAAGAAATTGAGCAATTAAAAGAAAAGGGAGTAAGCTTTAAGAATCTGTATATAAGTGATAGGGCACATGTTATAATGCCACATCATAAACAGCTTGATGGTTTACAAGAATCAATAAAGGCGTGTAAAATCGGAACGACAAAAAGAGGGATTGGCCCAGCATATGCAGATAAGGCAGATAGAATTGGTATTAGAATGTTGGATCTTCTTGACGAAGAAACTTTTAAACACCGCTTAGCTGACAGTGCCTTAATTAAAAACATTATTCTAGAGCACTTCCATTTACAAACAATAGATGTAGATGCCGTATGGAAAGAATATTCTGAATATGGTAGATATCTGAAAAACTATATTACAGATATTTCTGTAATCATACAAAAAAGCATAAAAGATGGAGATACTATAGTTTTTGAAGTGCTCAAGCAATGTATCTTGATCCTGATCATGGTAATTATCCTTTTGTAACATCATCAAATCCCGTAGCAAGTGGTTGCTGTACAGGAATAGGTATAGGTCCTACATTGGTATCAGAAGTAGTAGGAGTATTAAAGGCATACACGTCCAGAGTTGGCGAAGGACCATTTCCAACTGAGCAAAATAATGAGTTGGGAGATAAAATTCGTGAATTAGGACATGAATATGGAACAACTACAGGTAGACCTAGAAGATGCGGTTGGTTGGATCTTGTTATGATAAAACATGCAATTATTCCTAATGGTTTAACATGCTTAGGTCTTAATCATTTGGATACCATAGGAAACTTTGAAGAAATAAAAGTATGTGTGGCATATCGCTACAAAGGTCAAGTAATTGAATATGTTCCTGCAGATCATGAAAATTGTGAACCAATATATGCTACTTTTAAAGGTGGCTGGAATGTTTCTGGATTAACCAAATATGAGACACTTCCAAAAAATGCTCAGTCTTATGTTGAGTATATTGAGCATTATACCGGTCTCAAGGTTAAATATATTGGTACTGGTCCAGAAGAAAATGATACAATAATAAGATAGTGGGTGAGAAGAAGATGTACAAAAAAGTGGTTTATATAAACCACTTTTTTTGTTATAAACATGACTTGACAGAAATAGTTGAGGGGTATATAATGATACAAAAGAAAAGTACAACCTTATTAAAATAATTTTTGTAGGGAGGATTAAAAATGGATTTAGGTTATTCAGCGTTAAAAATATATTCTTTTACTAATACCATTGGAACTTTCTCTTATGAGAATGGAAACTCAACTTTTCATATAAGTGCTGATGATTTAGGTTTTAAAGGAATGAGGAAAATATCTATGGAGGCATGTGCAAAAATTGCAGAGTGTGTTGCTGAAGTTGCAAAAAATAAAGATATAAATAAAATAGAGTTATATTTGAATAGTACTGGACGTAATGGCGAGATTATATATCAAACCATAAAAGAACAAGGTATAGAAATTGTTAAAGTTGAGGATATAACAAAAATACCACATAACGGTGCTGCTAAATTTGTAAAGCATAAAAAATAACTATGTCTATTTAATTATACAACAGAAAGTTCAGCTATTTGAGCTGAACTTTCACTTTTTTAAATATATATTAATAATAGTTTAATATACTATTTGCATTATCTAATTCTTTCTTTAAAACTTTATATTTTGACTCTGATATATTTTTTTCATTATTTAAATATTTGTCTATTGTATCTTTTATTGGAATAACTCTCCATTTATTTTTTCCACTTTCTAAATATTTATCTATATACGTTGGTATTAATTTATAACTATTTATTGTATTTCCAGTTTTAGTGTTTTTATATAATTCTAATTGTACTATAACTCCTGTATTTGTATTTGGGTAATACTGATCTGCTATGAAATTTCCCATTGAGTATATGTAAAAGACATTTTTTTTATTTCCATTAATATTTATACTTTCTAATTTTGCTTCTTCTAAAACATGAGGGTGTGATCCAAGTATAACGTCAACACCATTTTCTATTAAAAACTTAGCTAATTCTTTTTGTTCGTTATTTGATTTTGTCCTATATTCAACACCAAAGTGAATAGAGGATATAATAAAATCAACATTTTGGGATTTTAAATAATCAATATCATTTTTTATATTATCTGTATTAATTATATTAACTAGATAATCTTTTCCTTTTGGTATAGGAATGCCATTAGTTCCGTACGTGTACGAAAACAATCCTATTTTTATATTATTTTTTTCAATTACAAGAGGTTTACTATTTTCTTCGTTTTCAGATGTACCAGTGTATAATAGACCACTTTTTTTAATATTATCAATCGAGCTTAAAAGGCCTTTTTCACCTCTATCTAAAGTATGATTGTTTGCATTAGTGACTATATCAAATCCAGCATATTTTAACCCATCTAATATTTCTTTAGGGCAATTCATTGCAGGATAATTAGAATAACTAAAGCTTTCATCTGCAACCGGTACCTCTAAATTGGCAATAGCAATATCACAAGATTCTATGTATTGTTTTACAGGTTCAAAAATATTTCTAAAATCATATGTATTGTTTACCTTTGAAGATTTATATATTGTATCATGTATAAGGATATCACCAACTGCTGATATTGTAACAGAGTATTCTTTCTCTTCAATGATAGGTACTTCATTTACATGTTCATTAGTGACAATATTATTTTCATTTAAGGTAGTATTTTCATCTTTATTATTAAAAAATATTGTTACAAGAGTTGATAATATAATTACTATTGTCAAAATTAAGATCTTCCTATTCATAAATCCCCCAAAATAATTTAATATATAAACAAAAAAGTGAAAATTATAATGATAGATATTCTCTTATAAATATTTTAAACTTATTTGTATTAAAAATCAATAAGTATGTTTAATTTATCATAGTATTTTTAGTAATATATTAAAGTATGTATTAAAACTAAAGATTTACTATTATTTAATTAAATAAAATGAATACATAATTCCTATTTGAACCATACTAAAAATATATTGAATATAGTAAAAAACTGTGAAATGGAGGTGCTTTTATGAAATCCACCGTTACTAATAGACAGATTTTCTTTATAATATTTTTAACATTAACTGGATATAGCTTGATTTCTATACCAAAAGATGCAGTTAAATCTGCTGGTACAGGTGCATGGATTACTGTTTTACTACTTACCATTGGATTTATGTTTGGAATGTTTTTTATTGTAAGTCTAAATAAAAAGTTTGAAGGTAAAGTACTTAGTGAGTACTCGAGTTTAATAGTTGGAAAAATTATGTCTAAAGTTATTACATCGATTTATTCAGTATATTTTTTAATTATATCTGTATTTCTTTTTCGTGCGGTATCAGAGTTTATTAAATATAATTATTTACATCTGACACCATTGTTTGTAATTACTGCTTTAATACTATTTGTATCAGCATACAATTCATATAAAGGAATTACAAACATAGGAAGAATTTGTGAAATTTATGGTATAATATATGTTTTGGTTTTTATATTCATGTACATAACCATGCTTTTTTTAGGAGACACAAAATATATACAACCTTTCTTTGAAAAAAATGAAATAAAACAATACATTTTTGGAGTAAAAGATCTAATAGTTCCATTTTTAGGAATAGAAATATTAACTATGATTCCATTTGGTAATGTAAATACAAAAAAAGGTAGATTATATAGTTTATTATCAGTACTATTTGTTGGGGTTTTTTATATTATGACAATAGAAAGTTCAATTGCAATAATAGGTATAAATAGTATTGTGAATTATGATAATGCTCTGTTAGAAGCTATGAGAGAAACGACTATTCCTGGTACATTTATCCCTGAACGTATAGATTTTATATTTGCAACAGTTGGTATTATGGGAATTATCTGTTGTTTATCAATAGTTTTTAATACATTAAGTGAAAATGTAACTAAATTATTACCAAGAACAAATAAAAATACAATAATTATTATAATATCATTTGTAATATTAATTTTAAGTGGATATATCGTTAATAAAGATATATTAAAGTTTTTACTAAATAATATTGTACCAATATATGGGATTGTTGTTGCATTTATAATACCAATTAAATTATATATAATTGCAAAGGTGAGAAAACTATGAAGATAAAATTTTTTATTGTTGTAATGTTAATAACAGCTGTTATATCAATTGTTGGAGGATGGGATAGAATTAATATAACTGATTATACTATAACTACTTTAGTTGGAATAGATAAAATAGATGATGAGATTAAGATATTACTTGAGTATGAACCAGGACATAAAGAAATACCTGGTAGTAGCACAGATAACAGTGATAATATAAGTAAAAGTAGTAATGGAGAAGATAGTAGTAGCAAAAACAGTAATAATTATGCTAATATAAATTCAGATGATATCTTAGTTTCATCAGGAAATTCACTTATTGAAGCTTTATATTCATATCAGAGAAGATCATCTGATGATATGTATTTAGGTGCTGTAAGATCGGTTATATTTTCTGATAATTATGCTAAAAGTGGAATTGAAGAATATATTAACAGGATTAAAGGAGAAATAGAATATAGAAAAACAGTATTTGTATTTACAACTAATACTAAAATACAAAATATGTTTGATAAACAAACTCTAAAAACACAAAACATAGGATTTGATATTGAACATATGTACAAAAAATTAATTAACTCTAAGTTAGCAATTAAATCCACTGTATCACAGGTACTTGAAGATATTACCATAAAAGATGCTGGATTTTTAATAGGAAATTTTGATGTAATAGATAATAAAGTAGAGAAAAATGGGTATACAATTTTTAAAAATGCTAAAAAGATAGGAATACTTTCTGAAAATGAATCAAAGGGAGTAAATCTACTTTTAATAAACAATTGTTTTAGCAGATATATGATTCAACACAAGTCAACAGATATTTTTATTTCTTCATATACTGATAAGTTTAAAATAAAGACAGATTACACTAATGGAGTTGTTACATTCGATATAAATTTAAATTTAGATAGCGATATAAATTATATGTCTCAAATGATAAATTTAGATGATAATGATATTAAAGAAATACAAAAAAAGATTTCTGACAATATAGAACAAGATATTATAGCTGCAATTCAAACTTCACAAACTAAATATTCATGTGATTACCTAAATTTCTATAAATATTTTAGAGCAAAATATGGTTCTGTATTTAAGCAAATAAATTGGGAAGAAAAATATATATCTGCTAAATTTAATGTTAATGTTAATTCAAAAATTGTTTCAACAAAATTGATTAATTATGAGTAGGAGATAAAACAAATGACTGAATTTATAAAATATAAAAATGTATTGAAAAATATCGAAAACTCAAAATTAGATATAAAAAAAAGAGAATTAATAAAAAATGATAAAAGTATAATTATATTATATATTTCCCAAATGACAGATATAAACATGCTATCAGAACATATCATAAAACCTATTACAGAGTATAATAATATGTTTAAATATGAAATTGACTCTGATTATATTACAAAATCAATCATAATGAATTGTGAATATTCTTTAGATAATGATGAAGATAAGATTATTGAATATATATTAAGTGGAATGACAGTAATATTGATTCCAGATGATAATAAATATATTATAGCAAATTTAAAAAATATTAAAAATAGAGGAGTAGATTTACCTGAACTAACATTTACCTTGAGAGGACCAAGGGATTGTTTCAATGAAAATTTAGATGTAAATTTATCACTAGTAAGATATAGAATAAAGGATCCAAATTTAAATGTGAATGTATTAGAAGTAGGTAGAAGAACTAAAACTAGAGTTGCAATATTACATATAGGAGATATTGCAAATGACGAAATAGTAAAAGAAGTTACAAGAAGAATTACTAAAATAGATGTTGATGGTATAGTTGATTCGGGTGAATTACAATCGTTACTATTGAATAAAGGGACAGACTTATTTCCACAAATGAGTATAATTGAAAGATCCGATATGGCAGCTTCAACACTATTAGATGGGAAGGTAGTTATATTAGTAGAAGGAAGTGCCCTGGCTATCTGTGCACCAGTGGTATTTAGTGATTTTTTTAGATCGTGTGATGATTTACTAGATAATAAATATATAGCAATAGTAGGTAAGTTTATAAGAATGTTTGCGGGGTTATTATCATTTACAATTACTGCTCTATATGTAGCAATAGTTGATTTTCATATTGATACAATGCCTGCTGAGTTCATTATTTCAATTAACAACTATAATCATGGTATTCCATTATCAATTTTTACCAGTGCATTAGTGGTTGAACTAATTATTGAAATGATAAGAGAAGCAATGATTAGAGTACCAAAACAAATAGGAGCATCTATAGGTGTAGTTGGTGGTATTATAATTGGTCAAGCAGCTATTTCATCAAAACTTTTTAGTCCAATAATATTAGTAATTGTATCAATATCATTAATGTCATCTTTTACTATACCTGATTATACTATAACAAATGCATTGAGAGTACTAAAGTTTTTCTTAATTATAGTCTCAAGCTGTTTTGGACTTATTGGTTTTGTTATTGCTTTTAGTATTATAGTTATTAATCTTGTATCAAACAATTCATTTGGAGTACCATATTTTGCACCTTTTGCACCATTTAACTATAGAGATTTTAAATATACTATTATTAATGGTAAGGATACATCATCATTTAGAAAAGGGTATTTAAAAACCAAGGATCCTAAGCGTGCTAATAAAATGAATTAAAAAATAGTATATAAAATAATTTAAATAAACATTATATAAAGGAATAAGAGCGAATATTATGAAAACATAAAAAAATACAGTGAATCACAATATTATGAAACACTGTATTTTTTATGGTTGTGGGAGTATAACTCGAACTTATTAATTTACATATTATTCATTTGCATACATTCATTAGTACATCTACGACATTCATCTGCACATTTAGTACAATGATCATCAGGAAACATATTGCATTCTTTTGCACATCTAGCACATACGTCAGCACAAAGTTTACAATGTTCTTTAGAAGATTTAGCATCTATTGACATAAGCATTGATGATAGCTCACACATTTTAGCACACTCAATAAGAGTACTTATACAATTAATTCTATCCTCTACATTTGATTCACTTAAGCATGCTCTAAAACATTCGTAACACGCTTGAGCGCATCTATTGCATTCATCAATACATGATTGATACTTATCTGTGATATTACTTACAATTCCCATTTCTATATCCTCCTAAAATAAATTATACAGTTATCTGTATGATTTTAGTATTCGTAAAAATATCATATATATGCAAAAAAATATAATGCTGTACTATATTATGAAACACTGTATTCTCCATGATTGCTTGAGTAATACTCGAACCAATTAATATGCCACCAATTAAAATTCCTATTATTAAAGACGGAATAATTCTTTTTGAAAATATAGTTATATTATTTGTATATAATATAAAAAATAGTAATTAATAATTTACTTTTAACAATCTTATTAGTTATTTTTTTATTGAATAAATTCAAGTTATAAGTTAATAATAAATAATAGGTTAAAAAAATATAAATTAAGAAAGGAAATGTTATGTATGGATATTTCAGTTACTTATGAAATTTTAAACATAACTATTAGAAGTATAATTTCAATTACCGCTTTATATTTTTTTACTAGAATAATGGGAAAAAAACAGATATCACAATTAACATATTTTGATTATGTTGTAGGAATAAGTATAGGTACTTTAGCGGCATCTATGGCTATAAATAATACTATAAAATATTATCAAGGTATTACTGCTATGATAATATTAACAATATTTCCTCTGGTTTTATCATACATGTCTATGAAAAATCTTAAAATAAGAAAATTTCTTGAAGGTACTCCTACAATTTTAATACAAAATGGTAAAATAGTAGAGAAAAACTTAAAAAAAGCAAAGCTAACAATAAATGATTTACTTAAGCAACTTAGATATAATAAAGTATTTAATATTGCTAATGTTGAGTTTGCAATATTAGAGACTAGTGGTAAGCTTAGTGTTGAGCTAAAATCAAATAAACAACCAGTAACACCAAGTGATCTTAATATTACTACTGCATACAAAGGACTTTGTATAAATCTAATTATAGATGGTGAAATACTTAATAGTAACCTTATTAGTTTAAATAAAGAATACAATTGGTTAATAAATGAACTAAAAAAGCAAGATATTAATTCGACTGATGAGGTTTTATTAGCGTATTTGGATTATAGAAATATTTTACATATTGATAGAAAAAATAGCGATCCAGAAGTTAGTTTAGAAGAATTATAGGGTAAAGTAAATTTATTTCAAAAATTAATATATAAACCCATTAAACTAAGTATATATTTAGCAAAACTGATAAATAAGATTATACAATTTGAATATTATATAGAGTATGTAAAATATGTATAAAAACAAAAAAATACAGTGTTTCACAATATTATGAAACACTGTATTTTTATGGTTGCGGGAGTATGACTCGAACATACGACCTTCGGGTTATGAGCCCGACGAGCTGCCAACTGCTCTATCCCGCGATGAGTACTAAGATAGTATAATATATATTATTCATATTGTCAATACTTTTTTACTAACTTTCCAAAAAAACATAAAAAACGTAACAAATTCGCATTGACTATTATTTCTCTTTATGATAAAATTCATATAATTTAGTAAAATAACGAAAAATTGAAAGTTACTATATAAATCTTCCAAAAAAATGCAATAATAATATTGTAAACTTTTATGAAAGGAGTGTAGGTACTAGAATATGAATTATAAATATAAGGGAATATCTTTAATAGCTTTAGTAATAACAGTAATTATACTTATTATTTTATCCACAACAACAATAATTTTTATTAGAGATGTGGCTATAAACTATGCTGTTAAAGAAAAGTTTTTAAGTGATTCTAAAACATTTCAAACTGATTTAGAGCTATATATTAATAATAAAAAGATAAATTCTTCAAGAACATTCAATGAAAACTTACTATACGCGGATAAAACATCTGTTACATATAATGATGGTAAAGATACTAGCATAAATATAACTGATATAATACCAGCTTTAAAGAATAGTACATATATAGATTTTTATGAAGTTTATGAAGGAAAATTAATATATAAAGGTGAAAATTTAGATCAAAAAAATTGGGCTAAGGAGCTAGATATACCTACAGAAATAATACCATCTGAAGTTACAGAAACTATTACTGTAGATATTTCTTCTCCAGATAAACCTATTGTACAATCTAGTGATGCAGTTATGTTTTTACTTACATTTTCCTCACCTGCACCAATAAATTCAGTTAATCTTGCAAATAAAATTGATATAGTTGATGCTGACGGAAATTTAATAGAAACTCAACCAGCTATAACAATTGGAGAAGTTAGCGGAACCGATACATCAACAGTTCGTAATGTTAGAACATATGTAGATACAACAACTTTAGTTAATGGAAATTACAGACTAAGGATTAAATCTCAAGCAATTTCGAATACTCAGAATAATACAAATAATATAAGTTATATTTCTAAAGATACATTCCAAGTTATAAATAATTATCCTATAAGTGAACCACAAATAGCATTAAATAGAACTGATATATCATCAAAAGTGGAAGTAACTATAACCACAATTGAAATTAATTCTGTAATACAATATAGTGTTGATGACGCAAGAACGTGGCAGGTATATAGTGATAAGTTTGAAATAAATGAAAATATAACAGTTTATGCTAGAGTAGCAAAACTTAATAAATTAAGCAATGTTGTTAGTAAAAAAATAACCAATATTGATAATACTGCACCAAAAATAAATATTAGTTCACCTAGCCTTATAACTGCTAAAACAGGCGATACAGTAACATATGAAGTTACATATACAGATGATAATCTTAGTGATATAACTCTAAGTGTACAAGATATAGTTTTAAATAAAATTTCGACTGCAAATGCAAATATAGCAGTAACAAATAGTGCTACAAAGCAAAATACAAAAATAGTAACTCTTAGTAATATATCAGGAGAAGGAAAATTATCTATATCAATATTAGATAATACAGCAGTTGATTTAGTAGGAAATTATTCAGCAAAATCTGGGCCATCTACTTCATTTAATGTAGATAGCACAATACCTGTTAGTCCTATAATTACAGTGACACCTACAACATGGACAAAAAATGCAGTTACAGTTAAAATTAAGTATTCATCTGATACAAAAGTAGGAGAGTATAGCACTGATTTAGTTAATTGGTATACATATACTGGAGATATTTCGATACTAAATAATACAACTGTATATGCAAGATCTTTTGATAGATCTGGAAATCAGAGCTCTCAATCATCATTAATAATATCAAATATAGATAAACTAGCACCACTTGTAAGCTTTGAACTTGGCGGAGCTGCTAATGCTACTGAATTAAAAGATAAGGTTATCGTGAGTGATGCAGGAACAAGTGGATTAGTTAATAGTAGTTTGCTATATGTATGGGATACTCAAAACTCAGTGGCTCCGACTATAGGTTGGACATCATTTGAAAATAATACATATATTTCAAAAGCTGGTGCGGTTGATGGAACATATTATCTTTGGATAAAGGCAGCAGACAATGCAGGCAATCAAGTTGTCGCTAAATCTAATGCATTTGTGTTAAGAACAGTTATTCAACAGATAATATCAATAAGTGCTCCAAGTAAATTGGGTATAAGAGCAGGAGAAACTGCAGATTATACTGTTACGTATGATCCAACGAATTTTACAAGTTCAACTCTTAGTGCAGCAGATATAACTTTAAATAAGACAGGTACAGTTAATGCTAGTGTACTAGTATATGGAAATGGAAATACAAGAACAGTTCAAATAAGAAATGTAACAGGAGAAGGAACAATATCATTCTCAATAGCTGCAGGTACTGCAAGAGATAAAAATGGAAATTTAGTACCAGGTTTTGGACCTTCAGGTATACTAGTTGTAGATAACACTTGGCCTACAGTAAATATTAGTGCTCCTAGTAAAGCATACGCTAAAACAGGTGACACTGTAACATATAATATTACATATGTTGATACAAACTTCTACAATTGTACTTTAACTACATCAGGTATCACTTTAAATAGACAGGTAACAGCAAATGCAAATATGTCATTATCTGGAACGGGTAATACAAGAACTCTTACATTAAGTAATATAACGGGAGATGGCAGCTTATCAATATCTATAGCTTATGGTACAGCAACTGATATAGCTCAAAATGGTTCATACTATACAGGACCATCACAAAGCTTTATTGTTGATAATACAAAACCAACTGTAAGCATAAGTGCTCCTAGTAAGTCTTCTGCGAAATTAAATGATACGGTAACATATACTCTAACATATAACGATATTAACCTTAACAATATAACCCTTACAAGTGCAGATATTACATTAAATAAGACTGCAACTGCAAATGCAACTGTCTCTGTATCAGGAACTGGAAATACTAGAACAGTTACTTTAAGTAATATATCAGGTGAAGGAACTTTAGGAATAACTGTAGCAAATAATACTTCAATTGATAAAGCGGGTAATTTGGGTACAGGTGCTACATCGTCAGTATTAAATGTTGATGCTACACCTCCAGTTATAACAATAAGTTCACCTAGCAAAGCATATGCAAAATCATATGATACAGTTACTTATTCTATAACTTATTCTGATGCAAATTTTGATAGTTCTAATTTAACTACAGCAAAAGTTATATTAAATAAAACTGGAACAGCAAATGCGTCTATTAATGCATATGGATATGCTAATAATTATACTGTAATGCTTAGTAACTTTACTGGAGATGGTACATTATCTATCACAATTGCTGCAGGAACAGCACAAGATAGATCAGGAAATTTAGCTATACAAACAGGACCATCGCAAACTATAATAGTAGATAATACACCTCCACAGATTAGTGTAGTACCTATTAGGACTCCTATTAGAACAGGTGAAGTAGCAGAATTTTTAGTAACATTTATAGATGATAATTTTGATTCAACTACTTTGTCACCGTCAAATGTAAAACTATATAGGCATGGTGGAGTTAAAGGAACATTAAGTACTAGTGGTACGTCAAATGTAAGACTTGTGGCCATATCAAATGTAACAGATACTGGAGATTTTACTATTTCAATAGATTATGGTGTAGCAATAGATAAGGCTGGAAACGTGTCGCAAAGTTTTGGACAGTCTGTACCTATATATGTTATACCGTAGCGTACCTATAAAAAAATAAATTTAGTTTTAAGGGGTAAACATGAAAATTGAAGGAAAAGTAGCAACAATTATATATAAAAATAATACTAATAATTATACAGTTGTACTTATTAAAACTGATGATGATTATATAACAGCAGTAGGTGAAACTCATGAGTTAGAAGTGGGAGATCAAATAGAATTAGAAGGTATCTTTGATAGTCATAAAACTTATGGAGAACAATTTAAATTTTCAACATATTCAAAATCAATGCCAAAGGACACTTTGGCATTGATTCAGTATATTTCTGATAATATAAAAGGAATAGGTAAAAAAACTGCAACAAATATAGTAAATGAGTTTGGTGATGATACCGTAGACGTTATAAGATACTCTCCCGATAAATTAAAATGTATTAAAGGCTTAAATGAAGAAAAAATAAATTTTATGTCTGAATATTTTAATATTGAGTGGGATAAATGGAATGTTATTTCATATTTATCAAAATTTAATATTTCGGTTGTTACGGCAAATAGGATATATCAAAATTTAGGTAAAGATACAATAAATATTGTAGAGACTAATCCGTATAGTCTACTATATTTTGTGAAGACGCTTGAATTTACAGCAGTTGATTCTATAGGTCAAAAATTAGGGCTTCCACTAGATAGTGAAGCCAGAGTATCTGCTGGTATACAATATGCTCTTTCTCAGATAACAGATTTTGGACATACCTGTGTAGAACTAGATGTGCTAACAGAATATTCATCAGATATGCTAAAAGTATCAAAAGAAGTAATACTAAATAGTTTAATTAGTCTTAAGTTAGATGAAAAAGTATATATGGAAGAAATTGAAGATACTGAATACGTTTTTAGACGTAGCTTCTATTTAGCAGAAAAAAATATTGCTGAATGTGTAACAAGGTATAGTCAAAAAAATATAAAGAAGAAAAACTACGATAAAGAAATTGAAAATGTCAGTGAACAGCAAAGTTTAGTATTATCTGATGAGCAAAAAAATGCTATTTCTACATGCCTTAATAGTTCTTTATCAATAATAACTGGAGGCCCTGGTACGGGAAAAACTACAATTATAAAATGTATAATAGATATTCTTTCATATATTGGCAAGACTTATGTGTTGTGTGCTCCTACAGGAAGAGCTGCAAAAAGAATAACTCAAACTACCGGAAAAGAGGCAAAAACGCTTCATAGGCTTTTAGAAATTACAAAACTAGATGATAAAGATTTAGACATGTTTTTAAATTACACAGTTAAAAATATTGAAGCTGATGTATTAATTGTTGACGAATCTTCTATGATCGATTGTCTGATGATGAATAATATATTAAAGGCCTTAAACGCTTCAACACAGATAATATTTGTGGGAGACGTAAATCAGCTTCCATCGGTAGGACCTGGTAGTGTACTCAAAGATATAATTGATTCAAAAGTGATAAATACGGTGTATTTAAATCAGATATATAGACAGAGTTCTAAAAGCGATATAATATTAAATGCGCATAAAGTAAATAGTGGAGAATATCCCGATTTTAAATCAAAAGACACAGACTTATACTATATAAATACAGATTCTGTAGATGACACAATATCAGAAATAAGATCTCTTTTATCATATAGATTAGAAAATTTTGCTAAGCTAGATATTATAAGAGATGTACAAATTCTTACACCTATGAAAAAAAATGAATTAGGTACAATTGAGTTAAATAAGAGTATTCAAAATGTATTAAATCCTAAATCTTCTAAAAAGAAGCAAAAAGAATATGGAGGAAGAATATATAGAGAAGGCGATAAAGTAATGCAAATAGTAAATAATTACGATAAGAAATTTTCTCATGAAGGTGTAGATATTGAAGGAATATATAACGGGGATATTGGATATATAGAAAAGATTGATTTAGAATATGAATATTTAATAGTAAGATATGATGATAATAAGCAAGTAGATTACAGCTTCGAAGAATTAGATGAATTAGAGCATGCATATGCTGTGACAATTCATAAAAGTCAAGGTAGCGAATTTGATTATGTTATAATCCCATTGTTCAATAGATATCCAAAGCTATTTACTAGAAACTTATTATATACTGCTATGACTCGTGCTAAAAAAATGTTAATATTAGTAGGTAGCAGAAATACTATAAATTATATGGTAGACAATATTGAAGAAAAAAAGAGAAAGACAGGATTAAAATACAAGATAATAAATAGTCTATAAAGTATATAGGAAAAGAGCCATAACATAGAAGTTGTGGCTCTTTATAGTTCACATTAATAAATTTAAAATAGCTGTTAGAGCAGATAAAAAAGATGTAATAAAAGACAAATTGGAATCTTCCTTATAAAATATGCCTCTTAATAGACAAATTATTGATGCTATAAATAATATAAATATAAATATAGTATGAAATACAGTACTATTTTCAAAAAATGTAGAAAGAATAATAGCTATTGGAGTTAATAGAAGTGTAATCATAATTATACGATTTGTGGCTATTCTTATTTTTTTATTACTATGTATACATCTAATTAATCTAGAATTTTTGAATTGATTTAGTATTCTAATAATATCATCTTTAAGCCAAATTATAACAATACCTAAAAATGTTCCCATAACTATTATTGAAATAGTAATTATTAGGGTTTCAAATGACTTAACTAACCTAGAGTCAGTAATAACTAAATTTCGATTTATTATAGAGGAAAATAAAATTGTTAAAACCACAATGATTATGCAATATACTATAGTACTCTTTTTCATAAATTAATCCTCCTATATATTTTTGTAATACATATTTGTTACCAAATATATTAGGTACATTTAGTAACAATAGTTAACTAAATATTTAATAAAATTTACTTTATTATATCATATCTTTCATGACATATCAATAAATGGAGTAAACTCTTAGAATAGTTGATAAAATTTAACAAAATATTTGAATATTTTTTCTATATATGATAGAATGGATTTATTAAAATAAGAGGGTGAAATATTTATGGAAGAATTAATTGAATGTATATGTGAATATATAAGAAAGCCATACACTGATTACGCTGTAATGATAAATGGTGAATGGGGAAGTGGAAAGACATATTTTTGGAATAATAAACTACGTAATAGAATAGAGTCTATAACAGTTAATGGTAAAAAATATAAGACAATATATATGTCACTATATGGCATAAATAGTTTAGAAGAAATAAGCAAAAAAATATTTATTGAGACAAATCCAATGATAAGCAAGACTTTGAAAAAATTTGTTGATTCAAGAGAAGGTAATTTGATACCTGAGTATGTAAAAACAGGTCTTGATATGGCAAATTTATTTGGAACTATGCAATTTAGCTCAGACAAACTTGATTTTTCAAAGCTATTTACAATAGACGATAAAATACTATGTTTTGATGATTTAGAGCGTGCTAACGTTGACGTTATTGATATACTTGGCTATATAAATAATTTTGTTGAACACGATGGTATAAAAACAATATTAATATGTAATGAAAATGAGCTTGCAACTAAATTTAAAAATAATAATGTTGAGCTTAAAACTTTAATTGCAACTATAATGTTAGATAAAGAGGGTAAACTAGTATCAAAAGCAGATACAAAAAACGAAAGTGATAGTTATGAAAAACCACTTGCAAATCTTTTGGAAGAAAAAATAACAGATATATTTGATAGGGCTAATGCTTATGAAAGAATAAAAGAAAAGTTAATAGGTGAAACTTTCGAATATATTCCTGAATATTCATATATACTAAGTGGGATGATAATGAAATACTCATATAATGAGCAACTATCTGAATTCTATAAACGTAATAATTCTACTATAATTGCCGCATTTAATAAATCTAAAACTAGAAATTTAAGAATTTTAAAACATGCTTTAAATGATTTTGAAAAAATATTTAACAATGTAGTACGTGACTTTCCTGATATATCACATAGTGTACTTCGTACAATACTTACATTTACGATAGCTGTTTCTTTTGAAATAAAAGCAGGAAATATAAGTAAAGAAAAATTAAAATCAATAAAGGATAATGATGAATATACTTCTATAATATTTACTTCAAAAATATTGAATGATAACAATCAATTCTATTTAAGGGAATTCGATAATAAGTATTTTTTAAATAATGCTGAAGAATACAGATTTTTCAAATTTGTTGAAGTATATATTAGGACAAGATATTTTGATGAAAAACTTTATAAAGAAAATATGAAGGTTGCAACTAATAAGTTAACAAGTACATCAAAAATAAATGAGCATAGATATTTGAAAATATTAAATGGAGATTATTTAAAACTATCTGATTTTGATTTTGATACATTATCAAAACAAGTATTAGAAGAGATAAGACAAGGTAAAATTGAATTTAAAGAACATGTTAAAATCTTCTGTATATATAAATATTTGATTAAAAGTGGTCTTGTAGATATTAATATGACGGAGCTTAAGTCTGCCTATCAATTAGGGCTTCAAGTAGCGGCTTCACAATGCCCAAATATAGATCTAATTGAAAACGATATAGATTTTGATTATGATAAAGAAGATAAGGATACATTATGGGCTGTTAATCAGTATGTTAAAACTAAGGAAAGAGCAATAGAGGAAAAGGCGATTGAAAAAGCTTCTGAATTATTTAAAAACTTACCTAATAATATACAAGAATTCTATAAAGGTATTGTAGGTGATTATCAAAATCTTCCTGTGTTTTCAAAATACGATATGGAAGATTTATATAATAAATTTGAATTAACACCAAATTATGATTTATATAATATAGTAAATATGTTCCATGTAAGATATGAAAACAAGAAAGAATTATTTAAGGCTGACAGTAAAAATTTAAAAAAATTATGCGATATTATTGATAAAAGCAGAGGCTCAAAGGATAAAACTATTAAAAAAGTACTTCTTGGAAATATATCTAATATAATAAATTCAATTGCAGAGAGTTATGAAGTGAAAATGTAAATAATTTATATAATTAAATAAATGTCAAATTTATAGTAAATAGCTGTATATTTTGACATTTATTTTTCATTTTGCCTATATAATATTCATACTTCAAGTATAAAATTACAAAAATTAACAAATAATATTTATGATTTTAATACAAGGAGGTAATATGAAAGCAACAGGAATTGTAAGGAAAATTGATGAACTAGGAAGGATAGTTATACCAAAAGAAATTAGAAAAAGTTTAAGGATTAGAGAGGGTGATCCACTTGAAATGTATACAGAAAAAAACGGTGAGATAGTACTAAAAAAATATGCTCCTATGGGAGATATAATGGAACTATCAGCTGTGTATGCAGATGTGCTTGCTAAAAGTACTGGGTGTATAGTATATATTACAGATAATGATACAGTAATAGCAGTAGCTGGTACTTCTAAAAAAGAGTATCTGGATAAGCATATTAGTGATGATATAATAAATATTATGGGAGAAAGAGCACTTTGGACTAGTAAAGAAGGACAGATAATACCAATTGTAAAAGATGACGAAATTTCAAAATACTATTCTCAGATTGTGTCACCTATTATTTGTCAAGCAGATGCAATTGGAACTGTTATTTTGGTTTCTACTGATTATAAAAAAGAAGTAGGAGATGTTGAGATTAAATTAATACAATCTGCTTCAATATTTTTAGGAAAGCAAATGGAAATATAACTTATATAAAAATAGCTGTTTATTAAATATTAGTTACAGCTATTTTTTTATATTTACATAATACATTAAAATAAAGGAGGAGTTATCTATATGTTTTATAAGCCAAAAAAATCCAGGCAAATATATGATTGGATTATAGCACATAGAGGCTATCATAAAAATTGTCCAGAAAACTCTCTTACGGCGTATCAAAATGCTATAAATTTTGGACTTGCAATTGAATTAGATATAAGAATACTTGCTGATGATAACATTATATGCTTTCATGACAGAAATTTAAAAAGACTTACTAAAATAAATAAAAAAGTAAATGATGTTGAATTAACTGAAATAAAAATTCTAAGTCTTGAACCTACACATGAAAAAATTCCGACACTTAAAGAGGCACTAATGCTAATTGATTCAAAGGTTCCAGTTTTAATAGAGATAAAAGGTTTTTTCAATTTAAATTTTAGAAAAGAACTAATTAAAATAATGGACGAATATGAAGGGGTCTATTATTTTCATGTTAAAAATATAATTGCATATTTTAGAGCAAAGAAAATATGGAAAGATAAGGTTTTTTGGATAATTAATTTGTTTAGGAAAAGGTTCAATTTTATAAAATTTAGATTAGTACATTAATTTGACAAAATTCAATAAAGTGATATAATTATATACGTTTATTTATAATATAAAATTAAATTAATATTTAAAGAGAGGAGGCAGTATTTATGATACTACCATATATATCAAAAAAATCAAAAGAAATATATGAATTATTAATTGCAGATGAAGGCTTACATAGGGACTGCCCAGGAAATACAATTAAAGCTTTTGAAAATGCAGTTGAGATGGGTCTTGCAATTAAAATAGATGTCCGGTATTTAAAAGATAATTCAATTGTGTGTTTTCATGATAAATACATGTTTAATAAACTTGGAATACCAGGCAAAATAGAAAATTGCAATTTTGATATAATTAATAAATATATGATTGAAAAAACAAAAAACTATGTACCTACACTTGAACAGGCAATTTCAGTAATAGACGGAAGAGTACCAATAATTTTAGATGTGAAAACAAATATAAATGACAAGTTTCTAAAGAAACTTGAAAATGTTCTTTTAAACTACAGTGGGACAGTATACTTTCAAACAGCTAAGTTTAAAAATTATATTAAACTAAAAAATATATTTGGAAAAAAAGTATTTCTTTCAACAAATATTCTAAGAAAGAGATTTGACTACTGCAAAGATAAAGACTATAAGAATATGCCAACTAAACTTTTTAATGTTTCAGATTTACCGAGCCTAACTGATATTTTGATTGGATTAGAATCTGAGGACAAATTGAAAAATCTGATTAAAAAAATGTGGTATGCATCGAATAAATCTAATTCTAGAATAAAGGACGATCATTGGTTAAATACACATTTAAAAGCTCATCGAATGATAGTAGATCCTAATATTTGTGAAAATAGTGTAGAGGCTATAAAATATATAGCTAAATTAAATCAAAATACCCAAGATGAGAGTAAGAGATATGCAGCTGAGATTGATGTAACTATAAGGTTGGAAAAAAATAGGTTTGAATTTATAGTTTACCATGATGATAAATATAGTGATAAACTAGGTCAACCTAAATCATGCGCGAATAAAGTAAAAATAGAAAGTGCTTCACAACTTAAGGAAATATTGGAAATTGCAAATGGGATAGTACCTCTTATTTTTGATTTAAAGTTTAGTGTAGACAAAAGATTCATTAGTAGAAAAAATATAGCAAGAATTGTAGCATATTTTGATAAATATGTTAGTAGATTTTTAACTTATGACTATATACAGCCAAACATAAGATGTAAAAAATACGATACTTATGTTGTAATGTCTCCAGATCCAAGAACTCTAATAGAATACGCTAAAATCAATTCTGAAATAATAAGACTACAAGTAGGAAATAGTATAGATAGCCTTAGAGAATTTAGTAAAAGAGTTCCAATTTGGATTAACTTTATACTATTTTATAAATCAAATCCAGATGGTATAGTATATAATGTTAGTCCAACTGTGTATGCACTTGCTAAGTTTAATATAATAATAGGCCATCGGATATATTTGTATGCGCCTAGAACAAAAGAAGAAGGCGAACCATATCTTGATTTTTGTGATGGATTTATTGGAGAAGGTAAGTTTTTCAATGATTAACAAAAAAAGTATTGATAATTTCAATACTTTTTTGACATTTATTATAAATTTTTATCTAACAATTATTTTTTCATTTTTAAACATTTTTATAACTATATAAGATACAATAGCTGAGAAAACTAAATTTACTGCTATTGATGTAAATAAAAAATTATTATTTACAATTCCAGAAAGCGTCATTTTTAAAGAAGATACTGTATTAAATATAGGTATAAATGACATAAACATTTTCATATCTCCAGCTCCTAACATCATTGATGCAAATGAAGGAATCATAGCAAGTATTGTTATGTAGGAAAGATAAGTTTGAGCTCCTTTTAAAGATTTTGCATAAGTACTTATTGCTATTTGTATACCACCAAAAACTATAGCAAGAGTTATACATGATAGTAGCACAAGGATTAATGTACTCAGTGACATATTAAGTGAAGCAAGTATTGTTGTAATGTTAAGTGTTTCTGATTTATCAGCAATAAACATCTCAGGATTCATAACAATACCTAGAATTAGACCTATAAATGATGTAAATATTGCAATTATTGAAAATACGAGTACAGCAGCGTATTTACCTAATAATATTGATAATCTTTTTGCTTTTGTAGAAAATAATGCTTCAAATGTATTTCTTTCCCTTTCTCCTGCAAATAAATCAAGTGCAAGTGGCATACCAGCAGTGACAATTATAATTCCTAAATACATGGGTAGTATCATTATAAGTGCCCCGTTTGCAGCATCTTTATTTTCACCAGAATCTACTACAATATGAGCATCTTCAGTTTTTATAGTAATCAATGATAAGATCTCAGTTGGTATATTTAATTCTTTTAGCTTACCTGCAGCTAAATTCGAATTTAAAATAGCAAATTTTGAAGATATTATCTGTATAGCACTTTGAGAAGAGTTCTTTGTTGAGTTAAATTTTAACTTTATATCGGATATTTTGCTGTTTTGCATATTTTCAAAAAAATCTTGAGGATAGATTATAACACAATTAATATTACCATTCATAAGATTTTCAGTAGCATCTTGCTCATTAGAGTAGGTTAAAACATCTATTTTTTCAGTAGCAACTATATTGTTTTGAGTGAAAGATTTTGCCTGTTCAATATTTTGAGTATACACTATACCTATTTTCATATTGTTTTCTATTTCTTTAGTTGTACTTGTCATTACCATATTCATAATAGAATACATAATAGGTATTAAAAAAATAGGAAGTAGAATATTACTAATTACTGATTTTTTATCTCTAAAACAATCTTTCATTTCCTTTTTAAAAACAATTAATATATGCTTAATATTCATAATCATTACCTCCTTTTGAAATAAGATCACTGAATATATCAGAAAGATTATTGTTATTGTATTTTTTCTTTATCTCATCTAGTGTACCTATTTCAATGGTTTTACCTTTATGTATTATAGCGATTCTATCACATAATTTTTCGATTTCATCCATTGAATGAGAAGAAAAAATTATAGTTCTATTTTCATGTTTATATGATTTTATAAAATCATGAACTTGTTTAGCTGCTGTTATATCAAGACCAGAGGTAGGTTCATCAAGAAGTAAAATGGAAGGATTATGAATTGTAGCTCTTGCAAAAGCAGTTTTCTGTTTCATACCTTTTGAAAATATAGATGTTCTTTTATCAATATAATCACTCATATTAAATATTTTTACGATGTTTTCAATAGTTTTTTTAATTTTACTTTTTTCCATATCATATAAATTTGCAAAATACTCAATATTTTCTCTGGCAGTAAGTCTATCATAAAGACCAGTTTCGCCTCCAAATAATATTCCAATGTTTTCTCTTACTTTTTCATCATTTTTTACGCTATCATAACCATTTATAATTGCGTTACCACTGGTAGGTTTTAACATAGTTGCAAGCATTCTTAATGTAGTAGTTTTTCCAGCTCCATTTTCACCAAGAAGTCCAAAAATTTCACCGTCTTTAATTTCTAAATTCAAATTACTAACTGCTTCTTTACTACCAAAATTTTTAGATAAATTAACTAGTTTTATCATAACTTTCTCCTTTCTAATGTATAAACGTTATATACAAAATATAACATAAAAGTAAAATTAAATCAATATATGTAAAGAAAACATATATATATCTAAAAATATCACAATATATAATAGATGGAAAATTAGTAGATTATTACTAAAAATTTCTACCAAAAATATATTTGTTGACAATAATTTATTTTAGTGTATAATTAATTATATATAAATAATTTGTTTTAAGGAGTTGTAGTATGATAAAAAATATTAATGAATCTGAATTTGAAAAAGAAGTTATAGAATCAAAGGGACTAGTTGTAGTAGATTTTTTTGCAAATTGGTGTCCACCATGTCAGCTTTTAATGCCTGTTATGGAAGAAATAGCTAAAGAAGAAAAGGTTACTATACTTAAAATAAATTTGGATACTAATTCTGTTGTAGCAAATGAGTATTCTGTGAGCTCAATCCCAACATTAATAATATTTAAAGATGGTATTCAACAAGATAGAATTATTGGTTATGTAGAAAAAGAGAAAATAATCGAAACAATTAGAAAGTATATATAGTAGTTTATACAATGATAAAGGAGGAAGGATTAAATGAAACAAGAAAAATTTAATTTTAAGTTTTTAAATGTAACAATGTATGTTGGAGCTGCAATAGTAATATTCTATGTATTAAAAAATCTAGGAATTACTGAAAAGATATCAAATGTTTTAGTTGCACTCGTACCAGTGTATATAGGTATAATTATATGTTGGTTATCAATGCCACTTGCCAATAAATTGAAAAAAATTGGACTTAAAGATAGATCTGCAGCGGTAGTATCTTTACTTATAATATTTGGTATATTCATATTAATAGTATCTTTAATTGTGCCTATGCTTGTAACTGAAATAGGTAATTTAATTAAAGATTTACCTGATATATATAGAAATGCTATAGATAATGTAAATAGCTTATTGTATGAAAAATTAGGATTGGAGTCTAACCAAATAATAGATATTTCGTCTAATATAAAAAATATTGATTTTATAAATAAATATTTAACTAATGCTTTAAATTATTCAATAAATACAGCACAAAGTGCGATTAGTGTTATAATAGGAATATTTACGACAATTGTAGTTTCGTTTTTCATGGTTAAGGATATGGATAAATTTAAGGAATCAGCTGTTAAATTCCTATCTAAAAATAGTAAAAATACAAAAAGATATAAAATGGTAATGGAAATAGACTATATTTTAAATTCATATATTAAAGGAATGTTGTTAGATAGCTTTATAGTAGGGGTACTGGTAACAATCTTATGCTATATACTTGGCATAGACTATGCAATAATTTTTGGAATACTTATAATGGTACTAAATCTAATTCCGTATATTGGTGCTCTGTTATCAGAAATAATAATAACATTATATGCTTTGGCAACAGGTGGAGTAGTATTTGCTATAATAACATTCGCATTATTAGTTCTAATACAAATTATAGATGCTAATATATTGCAACCTAATATTGTAGCAAAATCAGTAAATTTACATCCGGTAGTTGTATTTGCAGGACTTATAATTTTCAACTTATTATTTGGAATGTTTGGCATGATAATAGCGGTTCCAGTTATAGCTGCCCTTAAGATTATTTTGAAATATACTTTTGAAAAAGAAGAAAAAGAAAAAATAATTATTCATGATATAGAGTAATTTACATAAAAAATATATTTAAAATAAAAACGTTGATAGTTATCTAATTATCAACGTTTTTATGACAACATCTAAATATATTATGTAAATAAATTTTAAAAAAGTTTACAAAAAGCGTTGACATAAAAATACAAATGTGTTATAATGTTTACATAAGATTAAATAAGTCCTTTAAAAAATTTTGAGAGGAGAGAAAAATATGTGAAAACAAAAATGAAAAAACAATGGCCAATCTTCTTAGTTTTGATTTTAATTTTGTTTGTGCTACTTTTCTGCTCCTTTAATGGAAGTAATGCTAAGTTCACAGACGAGGAGGTAGTAGGTGGATTCACAATAACAACGGGTTAACTTCTTTGTGTTAAGGTAAAAATTAAAAATAAAAAATAAAATTATGAGGAGATGTTTTAACTATGAAAAAAATCGTTCGGAATTTATGTGTTGTTATGGCAGTTGTATTATCTCTTGTAGCAGTTATAGTAAACAGTAATTCAGGTGCAAAATTTACAGAGCACACCACAACAGGTACTCAAACCATACAAGCTGGTGATCTTAAGGATTTGAATTACACTTTTCATAATCCTGCTAACGGAGATCTCTATACTCAGGAAGATTTGACAGCATTGTTTAGCAATCTCTTGCCGCATAATAATACAGAAAAATCCTTCGATATCTATGTATCTTCTAATGCGGCGACGACATTAAAATCGAATTTTACATTGTTAGTAAAAGGTACCTTCCTTACTAATGGAAAGGTTATAAATGACAATATAAAATTCAAAATAGCTGATGCAGGTGGAACTGCAGCATACAATGTAGGAAGCTATGGAACTTCTACTACTCTTAGTGCAATAGGAGTTGATAAAAAAACTTACTCTATTGATGGATCAAATGTTGATGCAGTAAGCTTAGGATCAGGTAGTCTTTTAGCAGCAGGTGCTGATATTTCAAAGATAAGAGTAACACTCTATATTGATGATGTTGATAATACAAAAATAAATTTTGAAGACTTGACGTACGGTGCAGGAGCTGCCAATAATCTATTTAAGGGGCAAGATACATCGTTCGATCTCGATTTTGTAGCAGTAGCGATACCATAATAAAGGCATGTTTTATAATGGGGGTCATTTAATAGATGACCTCCATTTTTATTATTTTGCTAATATACAATTAGAAAATATTATTATTTTTATATATGAGTTAATTTTAAAATTAGATTAATTACTTATTTAATAAGAGATTATTAATGCTTATGGCATATTATATATTTTTTATATTAATTTGGAAAATAAATTTAAATTTATATAGATCTTTTAAAATACTAAATTCGTATAATGGGGGTAATAACATGCTTGAAAAAATATTTAGATCAAAGGTATACAGAGCTTTCTTGTTATTTACTGCATTTTTCATTATCTTTCTAAATACCTTTAATGAGTCAAACGCAAAATTAACTGCAAAATCTCCTACACAAAGTTTTGTAATAAGTACTGGAGATGCCAAAATTGAGCTTACAGATAATAATGATCAACCACTATTACCTGTAAGTTATGAAGGTATTAATCCTAATAGTAACTATACTTCGCCGGATTATCATATAAAAATTAAAAATATTGGAACTCTACCTTGTAAGGTTCGGTTAGGTATAACAAATTTACATGGCGATACTCTTCTTACTAATAAATTAGCTGCTAGGGCATATACTGTCACTCAAAGTTCAACTATTTCAGTTACACTTGGATACATGAAGAACGATCCTAATTTATTTATTAACAATTACTTGGCAGCAGGTGATACTTGTGAACTATACATAAAGTTTTATGCATTCTCAACAAATACTTCTGGACTCAGTGCAGGATACAATCTCTCAGTAAGAGCAGTTGCAATTCCTTATGATCCTCAGTATGAAGTGCAGTCTTTTGCAATGTTTAGTCTTTTTTCAATGTTTGGTGATGGTGGATTATCTTATGGTGACAACATGTTTATGGGTGAAGAAGTACCAACAGATACAACAAATGATGTAATAGTAGACGAAAAACAACAAACAGGAATTACAGATGAAACAGTTATAGAACCTGTTGAAGAAATACCTGCAGATACAACAACAGATATAGTAGAAGATGAGCAACTTCAAACAGGAACTACAGATGAAACAGTTATAGAACCTGTTGAAGAAATACCTGCAGAAACAACAACAGATATAGTAGAAGGTGAACAACCCCAAACAGGAGCTACAGACGAAACAGTTATAGAACCTGTTGAAGAAATACCTGCAGATACAACAACAGATATAGTAGAAGATGAGCAACCACAAACAGGAACTACAGACGAAACAGTTATAGAACCTGTTGAAGAAATACCTGCAGATACAACAACAGATATAGTAGAAGATGAGCAACCACAAACAGGAACTATAGACGAAACAGTTATAGAACCTGTTGAAGAAATACCTGCAGAAACAACAACAGATATAGTAGAAGGTGAACAACCACAAACAGGAACTACAGACGAAACAGTTATAGAACCTGTTGAAGAAATACCTGCAGATTCAACAACAGATATAGTAGAAGATGAGCAACCACAAGCAGGAACTACAGATGAAACAGTCATCACACCCAGTACAGAAGTACGACAAGATGAACTAACATCAGATTCTACAATCAATACACAAATGGAATTAATGTATAATATGGATAACGAATCATCGTTAGGAAACTTTTTGTTTGATGAACCATCATTTATTAATAACTTTTTAACAGGAGGATACTTATATGAATAAAGTATCAAAAACTATTGGTTCAATTGCGTTATACGTAATATTAGTATCTATAATTCTTATTTCTTCATTGCAGATTTATGGTAAAATAGCAGGATATTCTTTTTTTCATATTAAAGGTATTTCAATGCAGGGAACTAATGAATGGTCTGCAAAATATAAAAACCATATAAAGTATGGTGATGCAGTAGTTGTTAAGCCCATAAAAAATATTGATGAATTAAAAGAAGGAGACATTATATCTTATGTTTCGTACAGTGATTTTCCTGGTATGGTTTCAAAAACATCAGAGATCATAACTCATAGAATTGAAAAAATCGAAAAAGGTGATGACAAAAAGCTGGAACAAACTAAAATACATACGAGAGGTGATGCAAATAATATTGGTGAAATGTACTCAGTATATCAAAAGGATATAATAGGCAAGGTTGTCTTTATAATTCCAAAAACTGGATATGTGAATATTATGTTTATGCAAATTAAAAACTATATTTATAAAAATGTATTTGTACACTTAGTTACTAACAAAGCTATTGTAAATTGCATTGCAATTATAGCCATACTCCTTTTAACATTTATTCAGATTATATCTGTAAGGAAAAAAAGTAGTAAAAATCAAACTAGACTTATTAATAAAACATTAAACTAATTGAGGTGGTTATACCATGAGTAATAAAAAAAGATTTACTTTTTTTGCAATGATTTTGCTGATTGTTATAATTTTTAGCTCAATATTTTCGAAGTACAATGTTGCTTACGCATATAAAGATGTTAAAAAAGGCGACTGGATGTATGAAGCTGTTGAAAAATTAAGGAAAGATGGAAAGATAAAAGGTTATTCGGATGGAACATTTCGGCCTGGAAATAAGATGACAAGACTCGAATTTGTAAGGATTTTGGATGTCAATGGTCCGAAAAGAAAGAAGGATTTTAAAGATATACCAAAAAGTCATCCAGACTATGAAGTAGTTATGAGATCCGGAGCTGAAGGAGGCGGAAACAACTATTTTATACCTAATGAATATATTAGCAAGGAACAAGCAATCGTCCTCATGTATAAAGCATCAAAAGATAAGAAAATTGATGAAAGCATAGATTATTCATCAAAATTCAAAGACTTTTCAGATGTTTCTAAATGGGCTATAGAACCTATGAAATGGGCAATAACTCAGGGAATAATATTAGGAAATGGAGGAAAGATAAAACCGGCTGACAAAATAACAAGAGCTGAAGGAGCTTCGGTAGTATTAAGATATGATAATTTTAAAAAAGATGTCGAAGTTAAACCTAAAGAAACGCCAACTCCTAAGCCAACAATATCTCCAACGCCAACACCTAGTCCTAGCATAAGTCCGAGTCCAACACCAACTGATGAAATAATACCAGGAGGAGGTACAATACCACTACCAGATAACGGAGGAGGAGGCACAAGCCCGCCTCCAAGTAATGGAGGAGGTGGCTCGAGTCCACCACCAAATAATGGAGGAGGAGGTACTAGTCCGACACCGGATCCAGGAGAAGATCCTAATGTTGCGTTAATATCTTTATATACAAGAAATAATCTTGGAGCAATTTCAGAAATAACTACATCAAACTTTTTTAGTAATATAGAAAATATATTACCGGGATGGAGGGATAGTGATACATTAATAGTAAAAAATAATAAGCAACAACCTTTGAAGTATGAGTTAAGAATAGAAAAAGCTATTATTGAAAATCCAGATTACAACAAAAATTTCCAGATACAGATCAAAGATAAGGATACAAGCCAAATTGTGCTTGAAAAAACTTTTCTTAAGGATCTTTTAAATATACCATCATCTTCAATGCAATTATTTCTTGATAATCCCATAGACTTTTTCAAAAATTTATTTAATAAGGAGGAAGTGATAGAACCTGTACTGTATAATGTGATTATACCACCAGGTGCATCTGATGAGTATGAAATCACACTATATTTATTTGATTCTGACGAGGAACAAAATGAATTGAAAGGAAAAAGTATTGATTTTTCATTTGAAGTTATAAGTGAAGTCGTTTAGGCCAAACGACTACTATCTAGATAGAGAGAGTATTTTAAGTCGCTAAAATTTAGCGGCTTATTTTTTATTATCAAAACGTAAGAAATATGCATAATTTTGTCGCAAATCGCTAAAAAAAGTTGATTTTTCTATTGAATTGTGATATAATTTTTATGTAAATCTTTAAACGGATTAAATCGATGAAAATAGGTGAATTGTTATGAATAATAAAAATAATTTATTTAAAATATTAATAATAGGAACTATGGCTTTTGGCGTAGTTGTATTATTAGTATTTGGTACAATTTTTGCAAAGGATGCCTGGGATAAGAGTAAAACTCATAATCAGGGATTAAATGGTAATAATGAGGAGAATGCCTTAGAAAATGAGAATAATAACTCTAATGGTAATTCTACAAATAACAACCAAGGAAATAATGATGCTAATGTAGATCAAAATACAAATACTAATTCTGACCCAAATACAAATGTTGATACAACAAATAGTGTAGTCGACAAAGTGTTGCCAGAAGTTAGTGTTGATATAGTCAGTACAGATAAATTTGTACGTAGTATTGATGTTAAAATTATTGCAAAAGATAATGTAAGTGTGTCAAAGATATATTATGCAGTATCAAAAGATAATACAAACAAACCTACAAAATTTAACAGTATTAGTTTAAAAAATAGTGTTGTATCTTTTCCTGAAAATGGGAATAATGGTGAATATTATATATGGTATTATGCAGTAGATACATCTAATAATGCGTGTGAAGTAAAGGTAAGTGGACCATATAAAATAGATGACACTGCTCCTAGTCTGTCGCTTAGTTTAGAAGGAACAGTAAATTATGTGAAATCTCAAGATGTTAATTTTAGTGCAAATGACTTTTATGGTATTTCAAAGTTATATTATAAGGTGGTTCCAGTAGAATTGTCTAAAGACAGTATAGAATACATAGAAGTATTGGGCTTATCTACTACAACTATAAGTTTTCCTACTATAGGAAACAATGGTGAATACTATATTTGGTACTATGCAGTAGATAATAATGGAAATGCTAGTCCTCAAACAAGATCTTCTAGTACATATAAAATAGATAATATAGCTCCAAATGCAAGTTTAAATGTTGAAAATACAAGCTCATATGTTCATTCACCTACAGTAAATATATCTGCAAGTGATAATATTTCAAATGTGGCTAAGATAAAATATGCAGTTGTGCCTTCAAGTGATTTAGATGAACCATCTGCATATACTGAAATTTCAAATGTAAATAATGCTAATGTAGATCTATCTATTGGATCATATAATGGTGAATATTGCGTTTGGTATTATGCTGAAGATGTAGCAGGAAATAGATCTGTTGCAAAAAAATCAACTGGGACATATAAGATTGATAATACTAAGTCGGTTGTTAGTTTAGATGTTGAATCTACAGCTAATTATGTGACTGATGTAAATGTAAATATTTCGGCTACAGATAATCTTTCAGACATATCAATAATTAAATATAAGATACTTCCAGCAAGTATTACTGATGGACCTACTAATTATGACGAAGTTATCAATTCTACAGGTGCAAGTATTGATTTTGCAGCTATAACAGAAGATGGAGAATACGTTATTTGGTATTATGCAGTTGACTCAGCAGGAAATATCTCTGATATTAATAAGTCAACAGGTACATATAAAATTGATAAGAATGATCCTGAGGTTAGTTTAAGTGCTTCTCAAACTGATTCATATGTTACTAGTTTAGATGTTGATATAGATGCAAATGATGTATCTGGAATATCTAAGATATATTATAAAGTTGTACCGAAGATGACAGCTGAAAGTACAATTAACTATACAGAAGCGGCTTCTGTATCAAGTGTTACTGTTAGCTTCCCAACAGCTGGAGATAATGGCGAATATTATATTTGGTATTATGCTGAAGATAATAATGGAAACAGTTCAACTCCAATAAGATCAAACGGTACATATAAAATTGACAATACACTTCCTAGTGTATCGTTAGATCTTGAAGAAACTACTTCATATGTTAAAAATTGTGATGCTAATATAATTGCAACAGACGCAACTTCAAGTATAGCTAAACTATATTATAAAGTTGTACCGAAGATGATAAATGAAAGTACAATTAACTATACTGAAGTTTCTGATATAGACACTGTTACAATTAATTTTCCAACAGTAGCAGATAATGGTGAGTACTATATTTGGTATTACATTGAAGATTTAGCAGGAAATAGTTCTGTACCAACAAGATCAACTGGTACATATAAAATAGATAATTCACTTCCAAGTGTAAGTTTAAGTATAGAAGAAACTTCAAATTATGTTGCTTCTCAAAGTGTAGTAATAACAGGAAATGAAGAAGTATCAGATATTTCTAAAATATATTATAAAGCTGTTCCAAAACTCGTAGCAGAAAATACAGTTAATTACACAGAAGTTTCTGATACAAATAGTATAACAGTAGACTTCCCAACACTAGGTGATGATGGCGAATATTACATATGGTATTACGTAGTTGATACAGCAGGAAATAGTTCAACTCCAGCAAGATCAACTGGTACATATAAGATAGATGGTGTTTTACCAGTAGTAAGTCTAGATGTGGAACAAACTGCAACTTATGTTAAATCAAAAGATGTAGTTATAAGTGCTAGTGATATTAATGGAATATCAAAAATATTCTATAAAGCTGTTCCAAAACTTGTAGCAGAAAATACAGTTAATTATACAGAAGTAAATGGTGTAAACAACACTACAATTAATTTCCCAACATTGGGAGATGATGGTGAGTACTATTTATGGTACTACGCAGTTGATGGAAATGGTAATGAAAGTACAAAAACAAGATCAACTGGTACATATAAAATAGATAACTCTAATCCCGATGCTTCAATAGATGTGGAGAATACAGCAACATATGTAAATTCACTTCAAATTACAGTTGAAGCAAGCGATAGTGTATCGAGTATATCAAAAATAATGTATAAAATAACTTCAGATGGTAGTACAGCCCCTGGTAGTTATGATCAAGTTGCAAATGTTGCATCACCAGTAATTGATTTTACAGGTGCTGAGTATGATGGCGAATATTATTTATGGTATTATTCAGAAGATGAAGCAGGTAACAAATCTGCTGTTAATAGATCAACTGGTACATATAAGATTGATAATATAGCTCCTGAAATAGATATGGATAATTACTCAATTAATTTAATGAATAACATAATATTCTATGATGAAGATAGTGTTATAGGAGTAGATGGTATATTTGATAATTCTACTTTAAATGAAACAGTTGATGATGTAAATATAAAACTATATATGGAAGTAAAAGATATGTCTAATAACGTATTGCTTGCTAAAAAGCAACTATATAGGGATACTGAGTCAATATTAGTATTATTCTCAGATTACTCGTTAGATTATATATATTTATATGACAATGTAACTGGTGTTACAGATGGTCAACAAGTAAAAATATCTTTATGGGTAGAAGATAAGGCAGGTAATAAAGATTACTATGCAAATAATTACGTAAGAGGATTATAAATTTTATCTATAAATAAAAATACACCTGGGTTCAGTTCAATTGAACCTGGGTGTATTTTCTATGTTAATAAATTAATTCTTCATGTAGTTTTTTTATTAAATCTTCAGCTTTGTTTTTATCGACTACTAGATTAATAGATAGCTCACTAAATGCAGCCATATATATTTCAGCGTTTTGTTCATAAGCAATATTGAAAATCTTATTAACTATATTTTTATTAGTTATAAGCAGGTCTCCAATAATTGATATTTTAGTTATATTATCGTTTTTAGTTATAAATTTAACTTTTGTTTCTTCTAAATTACTTGCAATTTCATCTTCACTCAATTTTTCGACAAGACTTCCTGTTTTAGAGTTTTTAAAATTTTTAACAAGTATCTTTAAATTATGTTTTTTACCGACACTAACTGAACGATTGTGTAGTACTTTAGCTCCTGCAGTAGCTGCCTCTAACATTTCATCATATGATACTTTTCTAAGTAGCTTAGATTTTTCAACTATCTTAGGATCAGCTGTAAATACTCCATCTACGTCTGTATATATTTCACATTTTCTAGCTTTTAGCGCAGAAGCAAGTGCAACAGCTGTCAGATCACTGCCACCTCTACCAAGCGTAGTTATATTTCCAAACTTATCTATACCTTGAAATCCTGCCACAACAACAATTAGATTATTATTCAAATAGTTTAAGATATTATTTATGTATATTGATTCTATGGTAGCACTTCCATAGGTAGAATCAGTTATAATTCCAGCTTGTTCTCCGGTAAGGCCTATTGCATCGGCTCCTCTTTCTTTTAGCATCATTGTAAGGAGTGCTACTGTTTGGAGTTCACCTGTCATTAAAAGCAAATCTAATTCACGTTTTGAGGGCTTACAGGAATACTCACTAGCCTTTGATATGAGTTGGTCTGTAGTTTTACCTTGTGCTGAAACTACAACTACAAGCTTTGCATTTTTTTTAGAGTATTCTAATATCTTATCGCAAACGATTTCTAATTTTTCTTTGTTTTCGACGGATGTACCACCATATTTTTGTACGACGATATTCATAGAATTCATCCTCCTCTAAAATATATTATGAAAAATATAGTTTTATGGTGAGTACAATATTAAATTATATAAAAATTAAAATATTAAATTTCTTTTGTTTTATTGAAGAAAGATAGAATTTGTGATATAATCTCGTTGTAATTTAGAATTATTTTAATATAAAGGAGAAAATATGTTTTTTTCTAAACTAAAAGAAAATTTAAAGAAAACTAAGGAAGCTTTTGATATAAAACTTGATAATATATTTGGACAAAACAAAGATTATGAACAAATTATTGATGAAATTGAAGAAGTTTTAATACTATCTGACGTTGGTGTAAACACTAGTGCAAAAATTTGTAATAATCTAAGAAAATCTATAAAATCAGAAAAAGATAGAAGTAGTGAAAATCTGAAAAAATTATTAAAAGATCAAATGGTTGAGATTTTAGATAGAGCTAAGGCTAATTCTACAAATTATGAGAACTATGATAGAGCAAAACAAATAATATTAGTAGTAGGGGTAAATGGCGTAGGAAAGACTACATCTATAGGTAAACTAGCTAATTTGTATAGAATGCAAGGTAAAAGGGTTTTACTTGCAGCTGCTGATACATTTAGAGCAGGTGCTATAGATCAATTAGAAATATGGGCAAATAGATCAGATAGTGATATTTGTCTAGGAAAGCCTATGGAAGATCCAGCTTCTGTGGTGTATGAAGCTGTAAAAAAATTCAAAGAAGAAGACTATGATATATTAATATGTGATACTGCAGGTAGACTACATAATAAGAAAAACTTAATGGATGAGCTAGAGAAAATAAAAAGAATTATTGACAAAAATATATCTAATGTAAAAGAAGAAGTATTTATTGTTTTAGATTCTACAACTGGTCAAAATGCTATATTACAAGTTAAAAACTTTTTTGAAAGAACGCAAGTTAGTGGTATTATACTTACTAAACTGGATTCTACTGCAAAGGGTGGAGTTGTGCTTTCAATAGTTGATGAATTAAATATACCAATAAGATATATAGGTACAGGAGAAAAAATGGAAGATATATCTGAGTTTAGTAGTGTTGATTTTGTAGATTCTATTATTTAGGACAAAAGAAAATTTTTAAGGATGTGATTATATGAAACTTATTCTTGCAAGACATGGTGAGTGTGAAAGATTGGTAGACGGAGTATATAATGGTTGGGAAGATTATATGCTTACTTCAAAAGGGATAAATCAAGCTCAAGAATTAGGAGAAATTTTAAGATCTAAAAAAATTTCTATTGATAAAATATATACTTCAGATTTAAAAAGAACAATCGATACTGCTAAAATTATTGCTGATGAAACAAATAAGGAACTAGATTGTGATGCCCATAATACATATTTATTAAATGAAAGACATTATGGCGTTTTTCAGGGTAAACGAAGAAAAGAATTAATGCTTATACAAGAATATGCATATATATATGATAAGTGGTTGTATGCAGATACCAAACCTCCACAAATATCTAATAGAGAACATGAAGAGCTTATCAAAAAATATATGGAGATTAACGATTCAGATACATATATGCAAAAAAAATCAGTTTTAAAGGAGATAGTTCCAAAATCGGAGTCAATAGCTGATGTTGAAAAAAGAGTTAAGCTTTTTTTAAATAATCATTTGCTACCGTATTTTAAAGAGCATATGAGTAGTACTGTTCTTGTTGTTTCTCATGCATACGCATTGAAACTTATAGTAAAAGAAATAGAAAATATACAAGAGTATAGTGATGCTTTTGAAAATTTATTTGCTACTTGTGGGGCATATATATATAATTTTGATAGTAAATTTAACGTTATAAGTAAAGAAATAATTAATAATGACTACTATGCTTAAACTCAAATAGAAAGGGATGCTGTATATGAATAAAGATTATTTTGGGCTTGAAAAAGTAATTGATAAAACTAAGATAAAATATAACGAGCCTATGAAAAAACATACTACTATGAAAGTTGGAGGTCCATGTGATGTAATGGTGCTTCCTACAACAATTGATGAAATAAAACTAGTTATAGATTATGCTAAGTTAAATGATATTAAATGGATGGTACTAGGAAATGGTAGTAATGTTATAGTAAGAGATGAAGGCATTAGAGGTATTGTCATAAAATTAACACAAAACTATAGTAAAATAGATGTAAACGGTGAATACATAATTGCATATAGTGGGGTTAGTGTACCTTTAGTAGCATATTATGCTAAAAAAAATTGTCTTTCTGGGTTTGAATTTGCATGCGGAATACCTGGAACAATTGGTGGGGCAGTAAAAATGAATGCTGGAGCATATGATGGGCAAATGTGTGACATTATAGATAGTGTTGATTATCTAGATGAAGAAGGAAATGTAAAAACTTTTAGTAAGGATGATTTAAAATTTTCATATAGGCATAGCATATTTTCTGAGAATAAAAAACTTATTGTACTTGCTGCAAAATTTAAATTAGTTAAATCTGAATATCAAGAAATAGAAAAGAAAATGAATGAAAATAATTTAGCAAGACAAACCAAACAACCACTTGAATATCCTAGTGCTGGAAGTGTTTTTAGAAGACCTCAGGGCTATTTTGTAGGCAAACTTGTAAGTGATAGTGGTCTTAGAGGAGTTATGCTTGGAGGAGCACAAGTATCTGAAAAACATACTGGCTTTATAATAAACAGAGATAATGCTACTGCAAAAGATATATTAGATTTAATAGAGTTGGTAATAAAAACCGTTAATGAAAAATTTGGTGTACTTTTAAAAACTGAAGTGGAAATAATTGGAGGAGAAAATTAAATGAAGGTGATACTTGAATGGCTAAAACCAGGAGCACATATTAAAAGGTATTTATTTATACAATTAATTTCTATAATACTTGCTATTTTTTGTATAGTGACACTATTTACAACTTACGATATAGATATTAAAAAATTAATTGCATACGTATTCTTAGTTACAATAGCTTTATTTGGAATAATCTTTTCATTTATAATTGCACAAAAAAATATTTTAGCATTGTCACTAAAAAATATCTCTGGTAAAGAGCAAAATATAAACTTAAAGAAATTACTTTATTCAAACAATGCACTTAAAAAAGGACCTAAAATTGTTATGATAGGTGGGGGAAGTGGTCTTTCTAATATACTTAGAGGATTAAAAGAGCACACATCTAATATTACTGCTATTGTAACTACTTTTGATGATGGCGGAAGTACAGGTAAGCTTGTAAAAGAAATGGATGTTTTGGCACCAGGAGATATACGTAAATGTATAGCAGCTCTATCTACTTCTGAAGCTACAGTTGAAAGATTACTTACATATAGATTTAGAGATGGACATATAGATAATCATTCTTTAGGAAATCTTTTTATTGTTGCAATGACTGATATTACAGGAAGTTTTGCAAATGCAGTAGAAAAAATATCTGAAATATTTAAAATAAGGGGTAAAGTATTACCTGTTACATTGGACAAAATGAAACTATGTGCAGGACTTGATAATGGTGAAGTAGTTGTAGGTGAAGATAATATACCTGCTAGAGTAAGAGAAATAAAGAGTCCAATAAAGCAGATATTTTTAAAAGAAGGTTCTTGTAAACCTGCTCCTGAAGTTATAGAAAGCATAAAGGATGCAAATATAATAGTTATCGGACCGGGTAGTTTATATACAAGTGTGGCTTGTAATTTACTTGTAGATGAAGTTTCAAGAGCAATTATTCAAAGTAAAGCAAAAAAAGTATTTATTGCTAATCTTATGAATCAACCTGGTGAAACAGATGGATATACTTTATCAAAACATGTTAATGAAATTGAAAGATATATTGGAAAACACGTTCTTGATTATTGTATAGCAAATGATGGAGAAATAACTGAAGAAATGATAAAAGATTTTAACCAAGGAAATTCAACACCGGTTAAAAATGATCTTGAAAATATACAAAATAGAGCAATATCTGTTATAGAAGATGATTTAGTATTAACAGCACCTAATTCTATATTACATGATAGTGAAAGAATAGCTCAAATACTTATGTCTATAGCTAAATCAAAAAAAATAGGTGATTTGAATATTGTAAAAGTAAAGAAAAAACATCTAAAAAAAGAAAAAAAGCTGATTAACGGAGACAATATAGGTGTATTATTATTAAAAAATATTAAATACAAAATAAGCAAAAAAAGTGAACAATTAAGTAAGAATAATATTTCAAAGGTTTTATCGGATAGTAAATCTAGTGAGAAAACATCTAAAACGCTTACACAAATGTTAAAAAAAACAGTTAAAATAAAAGGTAAGGTGCAAAAATAAGATGTATAAGTACAAAAGAAAAATTAATAATATAGAACAAGCAAAAAAAATGGAGTTTTGTTTAAGCAATAATATAGATACATATTTATCGATGAATGCTTTTTTTGAAAATAGAAAACCATATCATGGATTATATATAAAAAAAGGCAAGATTATGCTTGCAAATATTATAGAGAAAATAGAACTTGAAAGAAAGATATATAAAGTAGCAAATTTTGATGCGACTTCTCAATTTTGTGAATTATATGATTACATATCAAGTGTTGACTTAAATAATGCCGAAATTATATATGATTTAAATAATTTAGTGTATTCAAAGAAACTGATATTTTTTGAAAAAGATGACATTTTGTGTATAGAGTACATTATAGAAAATAAGTCAAATTCAAAAGCAAAGTTTACGTTTATACCACATGTAACATATAGAGAATTATATGCTATGAAAAAAATGGCTAGACTAAAATTTAATCAAAGACCTGTACAAAATGGGTGTCTTTTAAATTTAAGTGTCACAAATCAAGAAAACTTAATATTAAAATCAGATTGCTCAATTTACAAAAAATGTGATCAGTTTTTTAATAATGTTAGTCATGAAGATGTTGATGAAAACTTAAATAAAAGGATATATTTAGAAGATCTATATATTCCAGGAGAATTTCAAACCTCTATAAAACCATTCACAACTCAAAGGGTTAGACTATTTGTGGCATCAAAAGATTTTAACGTCGTGGATGAAATTGATGAAAAGATTAATAAGAGACAATCAAGACAATTGGAAATATCTAATAGCATAAAAGAGGAGTATAGGGAACTTAAAGGCTTAGAACTATTAATAGATAATTTTGATATGCAAGATTTAGTTTCATCTATACCTTGTAAAAATTATGAAAATATTAATGTTATAGGGTTAATAGATATTATAAAATCTTTAGAAGGACAATATATAACAACAAATAGATTTGATGAGGCTGAAAATAAGTTAGTGAAATATAAAGAGTTAATTAAGTCTATAGAGCTAAGTATGAAAAACAGTATAATTAAGACAGAAGAAGATATAATAAATTTATTATTGCTTAAACTATGGTATATTGAAGTTGCAAATAGGTTTATACAAAAAGTAACATATAATGATAGTTCTAATGTTATATACAGGTTTATTCAAAATGAAGTAAATGAAATTTTGCAGCTTGAAAAGACTGGATTTGATTATCATTTAGTATATTTGGAATTAATATGCCTTTGGTATAATGCACTTAAAGTATATGAATTCATATTAGATAAAGAAAATCTAAAAAGCGATAATATATATTCAATAGCTGAAAAGGTAAAAAATATAGTTAATAATGATTTCTGGCAAGAAGATAAAAGAATATTGAAGAGTAGTTTAAAAGATAATAATTTATATTGTACAGTAGATATGATATATTCAATAAGTCTATCATATCAAGTTGCTAGTTACGAAAATTCTGTTAAAATCTTAGATACGATTTTTAAAGAACTATATACTCCATATGGATTAAGAGAAATTTCAAAAAACAGTGAAAATTATAAAGGATATATATATCCTAAATATATGGCACATTTTGTTAAAGCTAATTTAAGACAGAGTGGAGTTACTAGAGCAACACAAAAAATTGCATATAATTTGGTAAAAGAATTAATGCAAGAGATTGGTAAGCATGTAAATGGTGGTATTAAGAAAGCTTATCATGAAAGAGGCCTAGAACTTTCAGGTTTTCCATTTGATCTATACACTATATCAGAAATAGTACGTCTATATGATATGCTTATATAAGTTATATCTTGATATACCAAGCGCATGAAGTTTTTCATGTGCTTTTTATCAGTTTTTGGTATTGACAATAATGCAAGTTAGATATAAAATGTAAATGAAATATAAGAGGTAAAAATATGATAGTACTTGGTATAGATCCCGGATATGCAATAGTAGGGTATGGGATAGTAGATTATAATAAAAATAAATATAGAGTTTTAGAATATGGTAGTATAACTACAGATTCAAAAGATAGTTTTTCTAAGAGACTACATAAAATAGCAGAAGACTTAGAAGAGATAATAAAAAGATATAAAATAAATGCAGCAGCAATAGAAGAACTGTTTTTTAATACTAATACTAAAACTGCAATAAATGTTGCTCAAGCAAGGGGAGTTATACTAAGCATATTAGAAAAAAATTCTGTATTAATATATGAATATACTCCGCTTCAAGTAAAACAAGCTTTAGTTGGATATGGTAGAGCAGATAAACTTCAAATGAAAACAATGATAAAGACTTTTTTAAACCTAGAAAAAATGCCTAAACTAGATGATACAACTGATGCACTTGCTATTGCAGTATGTCATACTCATAGTTGTAAGTTTAATAGTATAAAGTTAAAATAAGTTTGAAAATGTAACAACTGTATATGTACAAGAATATAATACACCATATAAATCTTTTGTTATTTTTATAGGAGGTGTATTTTTTTATGTCTTTAGGACTTGCGCTAAGCGGAGGTGGTGCTAAAGGAGGAGCACATATAGGTGTGCTACAGGCGCTCAAAGAAGAAGGAATAAAAATTGACTATATATCGGGAGCGAGTAGTGGTAGCATTGTAGCGGCAATGTATGCTTGTGGGTATAGTCCGTATGATATTTTACATATGTTTAATTGTTACTGTAAAAACATGTCAGATTATGATAGGTTTTTACCATTTAAAATAATAGGAATGGTATTTACAGGTAGACTCAAGATTAAAGGTCTCGCAAGAGGGAATAATTTAGAAAATACAATTTGTAATTTTTGTAAACAAAGATCTGTTATAGATATAAAGGATATAAAAATGCCAATTGCTATACCAACGGTTGATTTGAATACTGGAGAAGTTGTATATTATTTGAATAAAGAAATAAAAGAAAGAGTATCTTTGAACTATTTAAATAGTTTATATGATGATATTCCATCATATATGTATAAAGGGGATATCGCAAGTATTGTTAGGGCAAGTTCTAGTTTTCCTACTGTTTTTGAACCTAAGATACTAGATAATAGAATTTTAATTGATGGTGGTGTGAGAGTAAATACACCAGTTAATATATTAAAAAAAATGGGTGCAGAGAAGGTAATAGCTGTAAGTTTTGATGGAATAAAAAAAGATACTACAGTCCACTGTAATATAATTGATGTTGCAATGAAAACTTTTGATATAATGGGGCATGAAATTAATAGATCAGAACTTGAATCTGCTGACTACATAATAAGACCTAAAATAAAAAATATGATGTTACTAGAATGTAATAAATGTGATTATTCTGCTACACAGGGATATAATGAGACTAAGAAGAACATAGACGAAATAAAAAAAATGATTAGTAATTGGTAAAAAAAACAACCTTATTATTTTTAATAATAGGGTTGTTCTTTATATAGTTGAGAGTTGTTATTTTCCTATAAACATAGTAACAAAAACATATCCATATACACTACTTTTTACAACTCCTACACCAATATAGTTGTAAGAAGTTGAAAGAATATTTTTTCTATGTCCGGGTGAATTCATCCAAGCTTCTACGGCTCCGGAAATACTTGGGTTACCTGCTATGTTTTCTCCTGCTGTTTTATAAGTTACACCATTATTTTTCATCATAGTAAATGGATCTCCATATGTAGGAGAAGTATGAGAAAAATAGTTTTTTGCTACCATATCTTGAGCTTTGAGTCTTGATAGATAAAGAAGTTTTGAATCCATAATTAGAGCTGGTAAACCTTCTTTTGCTCTTGCCTCATTAATAAGCCTTAAAACTAGTTGTTCATTTGCATCACCTAAAGTAGTTGTAGCGGGTTTTGAAGGAGAGGTAGGAGTTGAAGGAGTAGTTGTTGGAGTTGAAGTTGAAACTTTTGATATAAGATCATTACGTACCATACCTACATAATTAGAGCCAGTTACGATTAAATAAAAATTATCAATTGATCCTACAACTTGAACCTTTGAGCCTTTAGTAAGAGAAACCACTATTCTATAACTGGTTGAAGGACCACCTCTCACATTTATACCACTATCTGCAGTTGCATAAAATGGAGAAATACTAGTGTATGTCTTAGCACCTGAAGGTGGTGTCGAAGTTTCATTTACATAGCTTTTAGAAATATAACCAATTTCGTTATTTCCTAATTGTACAATATAAAAATTTGAAACCTCTGCAACCATTTTAATAGAAGTTCCTTTGGCAAGAGTTTTTATTATAGACGAACTTGATGAATCAGGCTTAGTTCTGAAATTTACTTTATCAGTTAAAACACCATATTTTGGCTTATAGTTTTTAGTTACAACTGCATTTGAATTTGAAAGAAAGAATAATATTAAAGCTAATATAAATAAGATAGTAGATATTTTCTTTCTAATATGTGTCATAAAAATCACCTCACAAATATATTGTGCAAAATTTTTAAATATATAATTATTTGTAACAAATTTAAAAATATATACTGTATATTATTTCAAATATTGCCAAAAATAATAAAAGAGGTGGTAAAACATGCAACTTACAGATGGTAATTTGTATTTTCAAAAAAATGAAAAAATTAAAAATACCTATCCATATTTAAGCCATGATATTAATTGTGAAATATTAATAATTGGAGGAGGAATAACTGGTGCAATTACTGCATTTTTTTTAGCAAAAGAAGGCTTTGATATTGTAGTAGTAGAAAAAAATATAGTAGGATATGGTAGTACTAGTGCTAATACAGGTATATTAGAATATCAAGTAGATATTGAATTAAATAAGCTTGAAAAGCTTATAGGTGCAAATTATGCAAAAAGAATATATAAGTTGTGTTACGAGGCATTAGAGGATATTCAAAAAATAATGGAAGAAATTGATTCTAAGCTGGAATTTAAAAGAAAAGATACCATATATTTTTCTAATAAATTTATTCAAAAATCTAATATGTTAAAGGAATATGAGTTAAGAAAAGAACTTGGTTTTGATATGAAATTTTTAGATGGACATAAAATAATAGATATAAACACTGGAATACTTACAAAAGGATCAAGTGCAACAATAAATACGTATAAACTTACACAAGAAATATTTATATATTTATCAAAACTTGATAATGTAAGAATATATGAAAATACGAGAGTAGATAATATTAAAGCAAAATTTGATTATGTGGAGTGTAGGACAAATAATAATTTTAGAATACATTCAGATAAGATGATATTTACATCTGGATTTGAAACACTTAAGCATTTAAAAAATGTTCCTGTAGAATTGTATAAAACATTTACATTAGTTAGTAAACAGGTACCTGAATTAAAAGAAATTGATATAAATTTTACTGCAAAAAACACATTGGATCCACATAATTATATACGCTTCACAGAAGATGGGAGAATAGTATATGGTGGGGAAGATGTAAAACTTACAGAAAAGTTTACTAATGAAAAATATTTAGAAAATTTAGCGAATTCAAAATACAAAAAGTTATATGTTTCAATGCAAAAGACATTTTATAATTTAAATGAGGTGCCAATAGAATATGCATATAATGGAACTTTTGGATATACTAAAGATACATTACCTATAATAGATGAGTTAGATGATATGCCAAACTGCTTTTGCAATTTAAGTTTTGGATCAAATGGAGTGCTATATTCAGTTCTAGGAGCTAAAATTTTAAAAGATGCTGTAGATGGTTACTATACTAAGGATATTAATATGTTTAAAGTTAATAGATAGCTATGAAATAAGGTTTGTTTAAATTTAAGTAATAAACATTGATTTTCCTATTGAATAAATTTAGATAATAAAGTATAATAAAAATATAAGAAGAAAGGTAGTGTTTATTATGTCAAAAAAGTTAAAAGGCATCTTAATTATTACAGCAATAGTTATTTTTATAGTATCAGCCACAATATATGCAAACTATAACAAGGGTGGAAGAAATCTAGGTATAGCAAATGGTTCGACAAACAGTGCGGGTAAAGGTCAAACTCCTAGCACATCTAAATCAGATTCAATAGTACCTCCGTATGATACAGGTATTGTTAGTCAAGAAAGTTACGATAAGCAAGATCCAACTAAAATCATTAAAAAATCAAATGTAACGATGCAAACGGATAATTATGTTACTAGTTTAAAGAATATTAATAATTTGATTAAAAACTCAAGTGCTATGATTGTAAGGATACAAGAAAACCAAGGTAATACTTATGAAATAGTGGAAACATCAGATAAAAAGTATAGAAGTATTGATATGATTATAAAAGTTCCAAAAGATAATTTTGATAATCTTAATACAGAACTTAAAAAAACTGCTAATGTTATTTCATATTATGAAGAAGCACAAGATATATCATCTACTTATTCGGACATAGAGGCAAAAATACAATCATACACACTTCAAGAAGCGCAATTAAATGACTTATTAAAAAAAGCGACTACAGCTAAAGATTTACTTGAAATTAGTAATCAAATTCAAAATGTAATACAACAAAGAGAATATTTACAAAGACAAAAGAATTCTTATGATAACCAAATAGAATATTCAACTATTACATTAAGATTAACTGAAGTACAAAGTGTTGAAATAAAAGAAAAAAACATGTTTAATAGAATGAAGGATGCTTTTCAATCTTCATTATCACAAATGAAGGAAATGGGTATAGCTATAGTTATGTTTATAGTATATACAATACCTTATCTAATATTATTTTTAATAATTGTATTAATAATATATTGCATAATTAAATTATCTAAAAAGAAAAAATAATTTGTAATTAAAAGTATAAGAAGTAAAAGCGTTAAGTTCTTTACTTCTTATTTATATTGCTAAAAGTTTGTTAGAAATCTCTTTCATATTCTTTTAAAAAATAAAAATATATGATATAATAGGTGAAAATGACAGATAAACACATAGAATACTATTGAAATATAGCTTTTAAAGGAGAAAATATTAATGGAAAAAATAAGATTTATATATAGCATATCTAAAGAAGCAGTGTATCTAACTCAAATTGATTTGGTTAGAATATTTGAAAAAGCATTAAAAGAATTAAAAGAATGGATAAAAACTAAAAATTTAAGTGAAAATTCCCTAAAACCTCAACTGGTGTTTGCATGTTCACTTCCAGTAGGAATGGAAAGTACAGGTGAAATACTCGAGATACCACTTACTGAAAGAGTGCCAATAGCCTTCTTTATAAAAGAAATGAATAATGTACTTCCTAGTGGTATAACAATACTTGCTGCCGAATACGTAGATGCTGAAGAAGAAAGTATACGTTCACGTGTGTATGCATCAATATATGAAATACAGATTGTATATGATGAATCAAAATTTATTAACAAAAACAAAAGTCAAATAGATGAAATAAAAAACTGGTACATATGTAAAATGAAAGAATATATGGAACAAGAAAACATTCTGGTAGTAAAAAAATCAGAAAGTAGAATGGAAAGAATAGATATAAAAAAACAAATACTTGGGTATAATTTCTTAATTGATGGAAATCTACAAGTTTCAGTTGATGATGGAATAAAGTACGCATTAAAGCCAGAATATATTGTTAAAGGATATAATGAATATATTGATCAAAATATGAAATGTAATATAAAAAGATTAAAAATATTATATAAATAAAAATTTACCTTTAATTATACACGTGTACGAAATATAGGAGTAGTTGAATATGAAAGGAAAAAGAAAATGAATATAGATCAAGGTAAGTAGAAATGCTTACCTTTTTATTTACAAATTTATATAAAAAATATGTTGAAAGAGAATTTTACTTCTCACTCCAACATTAATTATATAGCCAATTTTTTTGGAGCGGGTTGTGAGAATTGAACTCACGCCAAAAGATCGGAAGCCTTTTATACTACCACTATACTAAACCCGCTTAATAATTATATTATATCATAAAATTTATAAATTACAATATTAAACCTTTAATTATAATGCTAATTTTCAATCACGTTTTTTGTCTTTATTGAAATATTAATTATAGTCATAATTATAAAAAAAAATAAATCTTATTTTATTCTATTGACAAAATAAACAGATATAGTATAATTATCTGTATAATGTACAACTATATTTAATTAATGCAAATATGTTGAATAGGATAATTTAATGTATCAATATATTTGCGTTTTTAGCTTAAATATTAAATATAACAACAAAGGAGGAAAAAATTGAATAGATAGGCATTGATAAAGGATATAATTTTATTATATTTTTAAAAATATGTATTGTATTGAATAGAATAATAAACTGATGTAAAATTTAAGAGGTGTAAATATATGAATTTTAATAAAAAAAGAGGTGTGTCGTTATTAATTCTAGTTATTACTATAATAGTAGTTGTTATAGTAGCAGTTGCCGTTGTTATTACTATGTCAAATAATAATCCGGTTGATTCAGCAAATAAAGCTGCTTTTTTAAATGATTTAGTAGTATTTAGGGAGCAATTAGAAGCATATAAAGGAAGCGAATATATAAGTAGCGTTGGTACTTATGATATGTCAAAACTACAAGCTGATAGTACAAGTATAACATATAATGGAAATGTAAATGTGAGCAAAAATATTACAGATATAATTCCGGGATTAAGTAATAATAGAAAATATGAGGGACAATTTAAAATAATATCTGGTAATCTTGTATATCAAGGTGCAAATACTGATATGCAGGAATGGGCAACAAAAAATGGGGTTGAGGTTATAGCTGGAGATGCTCCTACAGTGACGGTAATAGGTTCAGCTGAGAATGTGGTAAGGCAAGGAATGAATATTGTATATACAGTTAGATTCTTATCAAGTAACCCTATTACAACAATAGATTTAACTAACAAAGTTGAAGTTGTGTCAAGTACAGGAACACCAATTGATCCACAGCCAGAAATAATAATAGGAACTGCAAGTGGTACAAGTAGTGATATATCAAGAGAAGTAGAAATAGAAGTTAAGACAAATACATTAATAGATGGGGAATATAATTTAGTTATTAAACCAGGTGCAGTAAAAAATTCAACTGGGCGTTCAAATGAATCAAGTGTTTCATCGTTAACAGGATTTTTTCTAGATAATGAAGCTCCAAATAATCCTGATATGTCAATTAGTCCTACAGAATGGACAAATTCTGATGTGACAGTAACAATAACATATTCAGATGATTCAAATTCTAAACAATATAGTTTTGATTCAATAACATGGAATACATATACTGATCCAATACAGGTAACAACAAATAATACAACAGTATATGCAAAAAGTATTGATAGTGCTGGAAACGAAAGTGGAATTTCTTCATTAACAATTACAAAAATAGATAAAGTATCTCCATACATTACAGTTACAGCATCAAATATAACAACATCAAGTATAACGGTAAATGCATCAGCAACTGATGCTGAGAGTGGTATAAATGATCTAAGTTATCAATATTCAAAAGATAATGGTGTAACATGGACACAAACAACAAGTGATAAAAATTATACATTTAGCGGTCTAACTTCGGGTACATACACTATTAAAGCAAAAGTATCTGATAAGTCGGGTAATACTGCTGAGTCAAGTGCTGCTAGTGCAACTACTAGTACACTTGGAAATGTTACCATGGTTGCAAGTACAACTTCATGGACAAATTTAAATGTTAACGTAACAATACAGTATCCTTCTGAAATTGTGACAAAGCAATATAGCACAAATGGTACTACTTGGAGCTTATATACGAGTCCAATATCTGTTACTACAAATAACACTACTGTTTATGGTAGAGGTTTTGATGTAGCTGGAAATCAAACAACTCAAGCTACATTAACAGTAAATAACATAGATAAAACTTCACCTACAAAACCTACAGTTAATTTAAATGGATATGTAAGTGGTACAACTACCTCTGGAAATGTAACTCAAACATTTAGTTCAACAGATGTGGGAAGTGGAATACAAAAATATCAATATTCTCATGACAATGCAAATTGGTTGGATTGTCCTAATCCATGGGTAATAAGTTGGGATGGAAGCTGGAACTTTTATATACGAGCAATAGATAATGTTGGAAATATAAGTCCATCATCGGATATGTATACAATAATAAGATCACAGCCAATTAATACTGTAACAGATTTTAATTATAATGGTGGAGCACAAACATGGACTGCACCTAGAAATGGAACACTTACAATAGAAGTATGGGGTGCTAGTGGAGGTAATGCAGATTGTAACAGTTCAACATATAGTGGAGGATATCCTGGGGCAGGTGGCTATGCTAGAGGAACTATAAATGTAACACAAGGCCAGGTTTTATATGTTATGGTAGGTGGTGCAGGTGAATCAGGATTCTATCATAATAAATCTACTGGTTCAGCACTTGGTGGCTGGAATGGTGGTGCGCCTGGCGGATATGAAAATGTGCTTTCTCGTGCATCAGGTTACTATAGTAGTGGCGGCGGCGGCGGTGGAGCAACAGATGTAAGAACAAATTCAGGCGACCTAAATTCTAGAATAATTGTTGCTGGCGGTGGAGGCGGCGGTGGATCTAGATCTGGTCAATATTCACCACAAGGAAATGGTGGAAATGGCGGGGGTCTTAATGGAATAGATGGGTATTCATATAATACTACATACAGAGGTGGTGCCGGTGGAACACAGAGTGGCGGAGGTTTATATGGAAATAACACGGATGATTCGAGCGCTGGTACTTTTGGATCTGGCGGTGGCGGTGGTGGTTATATCACTCCTTCTTCTGCAAGCGGCGGTGGCGGCGGCGGCGGCTGGTATGGCGGCGGCGGTGGATCTAGAAGCTATGGTATGGGCGGCGGTGGCGGCTCAAGTTATATAGGTGGAGTTAGCGGTGGCAGTACAAGCGTAGGAGGAAATAGCGGACATGGTAGAGCTAAACTTACTTTTAATTCAACATAGATAAATAAAAATAGACTAGTATTTAATACTAGTCTATTTTTATTTAAAATATTGGTGCCGAAAGTGGGACTTGAACCCACACGAGTGTTACCTCTTCGGATTTTGAGTCCGACGCGTCTGCCAATTTCACCATTTCGGCATGAATATATATTATCATATTTTCTTCATAAAATCAAGAGAATGAAATAAAAATCAAGACAATAAAATTATAATACTTAAATTGTGTCGATAATTATCAAATAATGTAAATTTATTATTTAAAAAAGGTTGACGTAATAAGTATAATATGTTAAAATTTATTGAATTAAAATTATATCCATATCTAATTAGAAAAGAGGAATTAACAATGTTACGTAGAAAATATCGGTTTAACAAATTTAAATTTTTTAGATTTATTGGTTTAACGATCTACTTATTATTTACTTTCACAAATGGTTTTTCTGGACATAAGTATAATAGTACTAATACTATTGTAATGAATAATAACGTAATGACTACTGAAGAAAATAGTTCGACTTCATATTTAGAAAAGAATGATTTAGTTTTTAATAAAAGGTTTTATACACTTAAAATTGATAAATTATCCAAAAAATATGAAGAAGTAGCAAAAAAGCAATCTAAAGTAGAACCTGATACTAAATATGTTGAATGTATAAATGGTAGTATGAAATCGAATATTTCAGTTGAATACTTTTCTGGAAAAGAGGGTATAAAAGATGAGAGAACATCTAAGATAGTGACTAAACCTAAAAGTAGATTAGTTGCAGTCAGAAAAAATTCAAGGGGTAAAGATATATCTGATTACAGATTAAGCCTATTTGATTTTCCAAAAACTTTAGATAAAAAGTACATTAAAAAAACTTTGAAAGTTAAAACCACTGTCTATGATCCATATAAGTGTACTAAAGCTGGAAAGGGCATATCTAAGTCTGGGATACCAATTTTAAAGGGTGCAAGAGCAGTAGCTACTGATCCGAAAGTAATACCGTTAGGCTCCTTAATTTATATTGAGGATCCTGATGGTTCAAAAGCTCATTCTGGATATTTTGTTTCAGTAGATATTGGAAAAAAAGTTATAGGTAATGTTATTGATATAGTAAGATGGGATGATGTGCTTATATGCAAAAAAGATGTAACAGTACATATAATGGATTATAGAAGAATGCCATTTTATAGTAAAAGGTGAAGAAAGGGATAGAAGCAATTGCTCTATCCCTTTTAAATTTACTTGGCATACATTTTTTGCCAATATGTTTCTTCGTTTTTCCCCAAAGTTCTAAGTAGATTTATAAATGAAACTTTTCTAATTTGTGGAGAATATTTTTCTAGAAATAGGTTTTGTATTCCGCTGTCTAGTTCACCAAAAGTATCGTTTTCACATATAGTTTTAACTATATGCTTATTTTCCAATATCTTTGGAAAATATTGAGATCTCACAACCTCATGAACTAAATATGAAAATAGCGGTGATCTAGGTCCATTGTTTATGAGCCACAAGATGAAGTCATCTTTTTGCTCAATACTTAGGTTTTTAAATTCCATACTTGCTTCAAGAGCAGAATAATTTACTATCGTTTCTAAAAATGATTTGTTTTTTTCAAAGATTATCATCGTTTAATCACCTCTCTTTAATTATTAAAAAAGATATAACACTATAATTTTAAATATATTATAACACTAAGTTTACATAATAGCAATAGTTTTGTTAAACAAAACATATTTTTGCTTTTAAAAATATTAAAATTTATAAAAAAATTCATAAAAACTATTGACAATTAATATAAATATAAGTATAATATTAAAGTAGTTGACGCGGGTGTAGTTCAATGGTAGAATTCCAGCCTTCCAAGCTGGCTGTGTGGGTCCGATTCCCATCACCCGCTCCAATAAAAACCGATATACATCGGTTTTTTTGTTTAGGTGAAATAAATGAAACTAAATGATATAGAAAAAAAATCAGATCTATGTATTAAAGTTAGTAATTTTAATTTAAAATATACATTAGAGTGTGGACAATGCTTTAGATGGAAAAAAGTAGATGATATAAATAACGAATATATTGGTATAATATCTGATAGGGTAATTAAAATATGGCAAAAAAAAGAATATTTGTACGTATGTTCAAATAAAATAGAAAATCTGGAATATAAAATAATGCAATATTTTGATTTGAATACTGATTATTCTTTAATTGAAGAAAAGATAGCAAGCATTGATAATAATATTAATTTGGCTGTAAAAAATACAAGTGGGATCAGGATATTAAAACAAGATCCTTTTGAAACTCTTATATCTTACATAATTTCAGCTAATAATAATATACCTAGAATATCAAGATCAGTAAATGATATATCTAGAAAATATGGAACAAGAGTTTTTTTTGATAACAACGAGTTTTTTTTATTTCCAACAATAGAGCAATTAGCTGATATTACCACTGAAGAATTCCAAAAATGTGGTGTTGGATTTAGAGCTAGATACATAAAACATACAATAGAAGAAATACTAAATAATAGAATTAATTTACGCGAGTTAGATTTATTTGATGATTTTGAAATAAGAGACAAGCTACTAAAATTCCAAGGTGTAGGTCCTAAGGTTGCAGATTGCATATTACTTTTTGCATATTCCAGAAAAAATACTTTTCCAGTAGATGTTTGGGTAAAACGCGTTATGGAGAATTTATATTTTAGAAAAAATGTATCTTTAAAAGAAATAATTGAATATTCAAACAAAAATTTCGGGGAATATTCTGGTATAGTTCAGCAGCATCTATTTTATAATGTAAGAGAAAATTTGATATAAGTTTATATATAAAGGGTATAAAAGTAAAAAAATCATCACTTTTTTTCCTAAAATAACATATTTTATTGACTTTTATGTTTTTATATGTTAAAATACTATGGCATATATGATTTATAAGGGCACGGAGGTGTTTTGAATGAGAGAAAGTATAACATTAGCATGTACAGAATGTAAGCAAAGAAATTATGAAACTGAAAAAGAAAAAAAACATAATCCAGATAGATTAGAAATGAATAAGTTTTGCAAATTTTGTAAAAAACATACAGTACACAAAGAAACAAAGTAAGAAATGAGGCGTGACTAATATGGCAAATGGATTTTTAAAAGGAATAAAATCTGAATTAAAAAAAGTAGTATGGCCAACTAAAAATCAATTAATTAATAACACATTATTAGTTGTTGTGCTTGTAGTAATTTTATCAGCCGTAGTTTTAAGTTTTGATCTTATATTAGAATTAATAGATTCTAGTTTATGGAATTTTATTTCTAGTAAAATTGGTTAAAATGCTACACTTAACATAAGTAAAGGAGTTGATTATCTGTGGAAAGTTATAAAACACAGGAAAATTCAGCACATTGGTATGTTGTATATACCTATTCTGGTTATGAAAATAAGGTAAAAGCAACTCTTGAAAAAATAGTTGAAAATAGGAATTTACAAGATAAAATCTTAGAAATAATAATTCCTATGGAAGAAGAAATAGAAATAAAAGATGGAAAACAAAAAACATCAATTAAGAAAGTTTTTCCAGGGTATGTTCTTGTAAAAATGTTTATGGAAGATGAAACTTGGTATGCTGTAAAAAGTATAAAAGGAGTTTTTAGTTTTGTAGGAGTTGGTGAGAAACCATTACCTCTTACTGAAAAGGAAATGCAAACTTTAGGTATAGATGAAATAATCAATTTAGATTATTCAGTTGGAGATTCAGTAAGAATAATTACAGAACCTTTTTATAACTATCCAGCAATTATAGAAGAGATATTTAAAGATAAGAAGAGAGTAAAGGTTAAAGTTTCAATGTTTGGTAGAGAAACTACAGTTGATTTAGAATTTAACCAAGTTCAAAAAATATAAAATAGCGAATATAATTTTAAATTATATATAGTAATAGCTTTAAGGGGGTGAAAAAGATGGCAGAAAAAAAGGTAACTCACGTTGTTAAATTACAAATAGCAGCTGGTAAAGCAAATCCAGCACCACCAGTTGGACCTGCACTTGGACCAACAGGTATAAATATAATGCAATTTTGTAAAGATTTCAACGAAAAAACTGCAAAAGACGCGGGAATGACATTTCCTATTATCTTAACAGTTTATGCAGATAAAACATTTGAATATGTTTTAAAAACACCACCAGCTTCAGTTCTAGTTAAAAAAGCAGCTAAAGTTGAAACAGCTTCAGCTAAGCCACATAAAGATAAAGTTGGTAAAGTAACACTTGCACAAGTAGAAGAAATAGCTAAGTTAAAAATGGTAGACCTAAACGCATCATCTTTAGAATCTGCAGTATCTATGATAAAAGGTACAGCTAGATCAATGGGGATCGAAGTAATAGGCTAAAAATGGGAGAACATATTTATGTGTTCGCTAAAACCAAAGGAGGGAAAAAAATGAGTAAAAGAATGGATGAAGCAAAAAAATTAGTTGAATCAGGCAAATTGTATGATATTCAAGAAGCTTTTGATCTTGCATTAAAAATGCCAAAAGCAAAGTTTGATGAAACAGTTGAAATGCATATTAAACTAGGAGTTGATTCTAAACAAGCAGATCAACAAGTTAGAGGTATATTAGTACTTCCTAACGGAACTGGTAAAACAAAAAAAGTTTTAGTACTTGCAAAGGGTGATAAATTAAAAGAAGCTCAAGCAGCAGGTGCAGACTTTTTTGGTGAAGAAGATATGATTCAAAAGATTCAAACTGAAAATTGGTTTGGATATGATGTTATAGTTGCTACACCAGATATGATGGTTGCTTTAGGTAAAGTGGCAAAAATATTAGGACCAAAAGGTCTTATGCCGAACCCAAAAGCTGGAACTGTTACAACTGATGTGACAAAAGCTATAAATGAAATTAAAGCTGGTAAAATTGAGTACAGACTTGATAAAAATAATATAATACACTGTCCAATAGGTAAGGTATCATTTGGAATAGATAAATTAAAAGAAAACTATGTAGCATTATTGGAAACAATAATAAAAGCAAAACCAGCAGCTTCAAAGGGAACTTATTTAAAATCTGTTTCAATATCAACTACTATGGGTGCAGGTATTAAATTAAATCCATCAGCTAAGATATAATATTAGTAAAATATAGCCTAAGACAGTAGGTGGATAGTATCCATAAATCCTACCGAGGTATTTTGATAGGGAAAATTAATTTTCGCTTGAAAGATATCTTGTTAGGTATCTGTAAGGCGAAAATTTTGTTTTTTAAGGAGGTGTAAAATATGCCAAGTGCAAAAATTCTTGAAAAGAAGAAAGAGTTAGTAAAAGATCTTTCTGAAAAATTAAAGAAAGCAAAAATGGTTGTTTTATCAGAATATAGAGGAATAAATGTTTCTGATGATACAAAATTACGTGGTGATTTAAGAAAAGAAAATAATGAATATGTTGTTGCTAAAAATTCAATTATAAGCCACGCTGCAAAAGAAGCAGGTATTGAAGGTTTAGATGCAGTTTTAGAAGGACCAACATCAGTAGTTATAGGTTATGATGATTATATAGCACCAGCCAAAACAATAAATGACTATGCAAAAACTCATGATTTCTATAAAATCAAAGCAGGTATTATGGATGGTAAAGTTATATCAAATGTCGAAGTTACAAAACTTGCAACACTACCATCAAAAGATACATTATATGCTATGCTTGCATCAGCATTACTTGGAAATATACGTAATTTAGCAGTTGTTTTAGATCAAACAAGAGAAAAAAAAGAAAATGCTAGTGCGTAATATAAGTTAATATAAATTTAAGGAGGATTTTAAAATGGAAAAAATAGAAAAATTAGTTTCTGAAATAGAAACATTATCAGTAATTGAACTTGCAGATTTAGTAAAAGCAATAGAAGAAAAATTCGGAGTATCAGCAGCAGCTGCAGTAGTTGCAGCAGGACCAGTTGCAGCAGCAGCGGTTGAAGAAAAAACTGAATTTAACGTAGTGTTAAAAGATTCAGGTGCAACTAAAATAGCTGTTATAAAAGTTGTAAGAGAAGCTACAGGTTTAGGATTAAAAGAAGCTAAAGACTTAGTTGATACAGCTCCACAAACAGTTAAAGAAGCACTTCCAAAAGAAGATGCTGAAAAATTAGTAGCTGCATTAAAAGAAGCAGGCGCTATGGCAGAAATGCAATAAAATTGTAAATAATATAAAAAGACTGAATTCTAGAAATTCAGTCTTTTGTTTTTTATTGATTTAATTGTAATAATAATGATTGTTATAAAAAGAAGGAATAGACTAATGATAGTGAATATTAAGAATACTTTATTAACTATTCCAAAAGCTACAAGTGTTGTAAATATAAGTGAGGTAAATGATAAAACTAACATAATTATACAGTTTTTCATAGAAATCGCTCCTTTATGTAACAATAGTTTACATATATTATAAATAGCTATTAGCTAAATAATTTTTAATATATATTAAATTAATTATATATTAATATATTAAAATAGTCAATATTATTATTTTTAGAAAAAACGATAATCATTTTATAAATAAATCGTTATATTATATATAGGTTTACAATAGATATGTCACACTAAGTTAAATAAAAAATATTGAAAGGAAGTACCCAATATGATATAGTTTAGTTGTTCAGACAAACAATATCGGAGGTACTTCCTATGAGTAATAGTATAACACAAGACTTA
>JAOAHC010000008.1 GCA_026415435.1 Clostridia bacterium | reverse complement strand
AGTATCAATGTTAGATACACTTGCTTTAGTAGCACTTGCATGATGTAAAACTAAATAATCAGTTTTTTTTCTCTTTGTAAGTGTTCCATTAAATTTGTAAGCTACTTCAATAATATTTACTGACATATTATCACTCCTTTAAGGTAATTCTTTTACTATCCAATTTCCTGTGAGTAAGTATATGATAGTCGCCACAAGAAGGAATATTATAGTAAGGGTTATCTTTACGTTCCCTAATAAATTTTCTATTAATGACTTTTTCTTTTCTCCCCCATCTTCTTGTGGCTTTTTAAAATTTAAAATTAAATTATAAAGTTTATCTATCTTATCATTTAAAGTTTCATTAATTTTATCCATCTTCTCTGATAGACTTTTAGCTTGTTCACTATAACTATCAAGCATTTGTTTCAAATATTTATTCATTTCTTCTAGACGTGCTAATGTTTGTTGTGTTGCTTGTCCTGATTTAAAATGGAATTCATTATCATTCTTTAAATCTTGTATATCTTCTTCAAGTTTCTCAATTATTAAATTTAATTCCTCTTTTGATACTTTATTTTGTATGTTTATTTTTAAATCTTCTATTGCTTTTTCTAAAGCGGAGACTTTTTCTTCCATAGCTTTATGATAAATGCATTCATCCACACTATCACCCACTTTCTTTTATACTTCAATTATATTATACCACTAAAGAAGATGGGGGTTAAGAGGGGTAAAAGAAAAGGGCTATCTTCTGTAAAATAGCCCCTATAAATAAAATTTATGTTTTATTGACTTTGTTGCTCCTTTTCTGCAAAATACTGCTCAACTTCTGCTCTAACAGCTGGATTAATTATTTGTTCTATTGTTAATTTACCAGCTTCAATCAATTCTACACATTTCTTTGCAAAAAGCGTCATAATTCAATCACCCCTTGTTGTGCGAGGATTAGAAGTGTTAAGTCATCAATTTTGTTATTTAAGTCCTCTAAAGTTATTTGTTCTTGTTTTACTTGTTGTGGAGGATTATATTCACACTCATAATCTCCTTCTTTTAAATAAATTTTACCATCTCTTTTAATTATTTCAGCACCCATATTTTAAACCTCCTTATACAAGTAATTTAAACACTACTCCGTTACCACCGTTACCACCATTTTGCCCATTATGTCCCGTTCCTCCTGCACCACCTGATACATTTGTATTTATGGAGGATAGAGATTTCGTTGTGAATAGGACAATACAACCTCCGCCACCTCCTCCCCCTCCACCTGCATTAGTACCACCATTCCCGCCATTTATTCCTTGTGAATATAAAGTTCCTGTTCCAATTATTTCAGGAGCATAAATAACAAGCAAACCACCACCACCAGCACCGCCAGCACCACTATATTCACCATAACTACCACCACTTCCGCCACAGCACCTTTAAATTGTATCAATGAATTAAAATCAAGTAAATCTGAACATAATTTTACCGTTCCACCATTTGCACCAATTTTAGTATCAACTGTTCCACCGGGAACGCCTGCATAAGTAGGAGATACACCTCCACCAGCACCACCATTATTATTAACACCTCCCCAACCACCTCCACCGCCTTGACCTCCTGCACCATAACCATTTCCGCCAGCATTACCAATCTTGCTAACAGTAACTGGCACACCTCCATAACCACCCATTCCACTTACAGTAATTGCACCGTTGACAATTACGGGATTTCTTGATATTAAGATTAAATAAGACAAACTAGAACCAATAGTAACTCCTGTGGGTATATTAATGCTATTGAATCTATATATGCCAGCCAAATTTATGTTTGACCCAGGGTTAAAATCACCATCATAACCATCATTTAATGCTTCAAATAAACTTATCACATTCCCTTTATGTTTCTTTAATATCTGTTGTAACTTAACATAAGTTATAGCGTCCATGTTATATCACCTCTGTTCTTAAATAATTCCCATTTGCGTCAAAGTAATATTTTAAGGTTAGTTTCTCGCCTGTGTTTAAAGTTCTTTCTTCAATAATTAATTGAGCTTCCCCATCAATATAGCCATTATATCCATTTATTATACTATCCATTTCTTCTTTTGTAGGCTCATTTCCTGCACCAAAAATATCTGTAAGGTCAATTATAGTAAAACCATCATAATATACTGTTGTATCTTGTGAATTATTATCCAAGCGTGCATAATCTGTTGACGTTGTAGCAAATGTTAATATACCACTTACAAAGTTCCATTGATTTATATTTGAAGGGTTTCGAGATATGCTTGGCTCTGCTATTCTTGCATACATTTGAATATTTGCACTTGCAGCAGGATAAACCCAACAACTTAAATAATATTTATGATTAGCATAAGTTGTAATTTTATCAGATGTTTGAATTGTATTTTCAGATGAACCATTTGGGCAAGTTATATATAAAGAATAATTCCCAAACTTTTTAATAATTGAAGAGTATCCACTATTTGCTAAAAGCGTTGCACCTGTATTTTCATAACTACCATTAGGGAGCAAATTTTTTATATTTATAATTTCAATTTCATCAGTTCTTATAACATTTCCTTGCAGGTCTTTATGCTCTATTTTTGTTATGTTTCCGTTTCCATCAAATGTAGGGTATTGTGTAGTGTCTTTTATACTGTCGTGATACAATAGATTTTTGTTTAATTCATTGGATAAATTCGTAATTTCATTTATATTGTGAGTATGGGATATTGAAGCTAATTCATCTACTCTTTTCCCGCCCACTTTTTCAGCATTTAGTCCTATTTGTAAACTTCCATCTTTCATAGCAAAAGTATCTTTTAATGACTCAAAATAATCCATTATAAACTTTGAATCATAAAATATTACACTTTCATTTTTAATAAAGTTCCCATTAGAAATTTCCCCTAAAAGAAGATACTTATAAAAATTATTACTATTATCTTTAGTTAAATCATATTTAACTTGCATTCTTCGGGCGGTTTCTCTCCCAGCTTCCTCATCAAATAGTTTATTAGTTACTGTCTGGCTTTCTTGTTCATTTCCATACTTTTTAATAGTTGATAGATAATTTATTTCTTCTTCCCACACTTTTAAATAGATTTTGTCTCCATCACTTGCATTAATCTGCAAAGATGTTATATTAATAACTTCCCCATCTACAAATGCAACTTCATTTGATACAGAAAAAACTCCGTTAGAGTAGGAATAAGTTCCTTTATTTAAAATTTTATCTCCTACATAATTTCTTATAAAATCTCTTTGTTTTTCAGTTAATATATCTTGCATTTCATTTAACTCTGTGTTTAATAGTAGCGATTTGCTTCCCCATTTTACTTTACTAAAATTGGCTTCCTTTTGATATGTGGAAGGTTTATTAAAATCTGGCATTTCAACTCACCTCACTTAAATCTCCCTTATTGTATTTGGTATTTTCTTTTCTAATAATATAGCACTCATTTTCTTTGCTTTCTCTAAATCTTTATATTTTCCGTAAAAT
>JAOAHC010000007.1 GCA_026415435.1 Clostridia bacterium | reverse complement strand
CCCAAAATCCTTAAGCCATGAGGCAGAAACCGTAACAGACGGTGAATCATCTAACCAGTGTGAAGTAACAGAAGATAAACGTAGCATAAAAATACACCTCCCAAAATATATCCGCCAAGCAGAAACTGCCCTGCTCTAAAGCGAAAATAAGCTACCGCTGAGAGGTGTCTTTGTCAACACTACTTTTTAATTTTTTTGTTTTTATTTGCACCCAACTTGGTACTCTAGTATAGTTTTTACTTATTAAAAAGAGTAAAAGATTTCATTGCATTATGTCGCAAATTATGTAATTATATGGTATTATATTCGTATTAAAGGATGTATTTTTTACATATGCGTTTCTTCTAAGGCATACTTTCTCAAGATTGCATAAAGATGTAATACGTATATAATGTCTATAATTTAGAAGTTAGACTAAATTCGAATAAGGCTATTAATTAAAAGTTAATAATTGTGGGGTGAAAAATGGGTAATTATCGTAGCAAACTATCTGATCATAACTTTAAAAAAGGCACATTTATAACGCCTTTTAATAATGCTTTTAAAAACGTATGCGTAGATTCTCCATGGAGTACTGAGAGAATGCCAGAATACCTGTGGATGGGCTTTATATTGAATTATTATGGGAGAAAAGAAGGGCTACTTAAATGTAATAAGATATTAAGATGGTTATATACTGAACATAATAATATTACTTCACCTAGATGGTCATTAATATTAAGGATGGATAGTTTTGATCAATGTTGCTTGTATGACTATATAGTATCAATAATTGAACCGCATATACTTTCACCTTTAGCAATATTATATACTTATGGCAACTATCCAGAATTTTCGAAGTATTTCTGTACCCCTACTGTTTCTGTTACTCAAAGACATTCTAAATTTCTTGAGGTATTAAATCAATTTTATTACCAACAATCAAACGATACTACCGATTTGAAATTCTTAGTTGTATTGTATTCTTGCCTAACAGGGAAATTGGATATGCCCAAAGAGCAACTTAAATTAATAAATGAATATCCAATAACTGAACATATTTGCGAAAGAATGCGTTTAATACGACCTACAATTAGAAGTATGGAATTGTCGTTACAAATGCTAGAAGAAAAAAATGTAACTTTCATTAATAATTTTTGGAGGCAGATTAGTAAAATGAGTGATTGTAATCTTATAGGAATTAAATTTCCAGATGAAGAATATGATGCGGATAATTATATCAACAATCTTCAAAAAATAATTGGATATTTATCTGAACTTCTGAAAGCTGATAATCCATTAGATAATAAAATGCTTGTTTTGCTTGGCATGACAACTTATTCATATAAACGCATTGTCGAAATAGTTAACTATGGGCTTTATAATTCTATTTCTGCACGCGGTACAATTAGAACAGTGATTGAAAACTATATTATGATTAAATACTTGCTAAAACATGAGTGCGAGCGCAATGATATATGGACTGAATTCCAGTATTATGGAATTGGACTATATAAACTTGTGTTGACAAAGTCACGAGAGTCACTTAATGATTTAAGTAATAGTCATGTTGACTACAAATATCTTGATATTTTAGTAAATGAATATACTATGGAAGAATATATTAATATGGATACTAGTTATTTTGGAAAATTAGGTATAAGAGAAAAAGCTATTGATGTAGACGAAAAAGAATTATATGGCTTATTTTACGATTATGATTCTTCTTATGAACATGGGCTATGGGGGGCTATCAGAGAAAGTTCACTTTTGAAATGTGAATCACCTGCTCATCAGTATCATTGTGTTCCGGATTATGAAAACACACAAAATCTAAAAAGCGTTTGGCATGACTGTGTATCCACAATGAATAAAATTATTCATCTTTTAGACAGCATTTATCGAATACCTCAACATCTTTTAAATGAGGTAGATAAATATGCTTAATACACTTTTGCTAAATAGACTAAAAGAGATACAAGCAGAATATTTGCAAATACTTAGAAAATCAGTTGTAAAATTAAACTCTTCTGATTTCTTACTTGTTATAGATGAAATTAATATATTTTGGTTTTCGAAAAGAAAAATAATTAAAATCATTTTAGAAAACATATCTACAGATTATAATTGTTATGTTTTAATGGCAGCTTCATTTTTAGATATTCATGATAATGAGCATTTCCCTTTTGTCTGTCTTGGTAATATACATTTAATTGATGATCCGCTATGTAACTATACGGAAATAGCTCGACTTAACCCAGGTATAATTTCAAATAGAAAGATTAAGGAACAAATAGATTTAGCCATAAGAGATAATATTTTAATTCTTGAAAAGTATAATAATTCAATTGTAATTTTGCCTATTACATTATTACATAGTGATGATGAAAGCACAAAATTAGCATGTGATGCTAGCCTACAATTAATTTCAAGTATGTTCAATGATAAATTCAATAGTATCCAAGATTTTACTGCTAGGTATAAATCTTATGAGGATATAGGAAATGCACTTTCTGAGAGTGCAAAAAAACAACTAATCTTTACTGATAAAGAGGATAACGAGTTAAGTTTTAATAATAAAATAGAAAGGTACTTAAAAGAAAACGAGGATTTGTTTCCTACTACTAATTACACGGAATCACAAAAGTTTTTCTTAATGATTTTTCAATACATTTGCCAAGCATTTATTATCATGCTTAAATGTGCACAGTTTAATTTTATACCGTATATTAGATTTGACGTTGCATTTAGTTATCTAATGATTATAAGTAGCAACTTCACTAAAATAGAGCAATTAAAACCAATAGTGTTTAAGAGCATATGCTCATATTTATTATATCAAATTTTTGATAAAGAAAAGATAAAAGATATTCTTTTTGATGATTTTGTAAACAATATAATATCTTATGAGTTTGACAAGAAAGTTTTCGATGATTTAAAAGAGCAGAATATAAATTTTGAACAGGGAGGAGCTAATAAAATCATAGAAGTATTAAACAAACATATAGTTAATATTTTTTAAAAAATAGAGCAGCACATATGCACTATTTGATAATTAACTTCCTGTTACCCATATACTTATTGATTTAATAAGTATATATTTGTTTGAATATGAGTTATAATAAAATGTTAAAATAATATTTAGTTGAGGAAGCATTTTATGAAACTATATCAGATCAAACGGAGATTAAATTTAGCCATTGATACTTTGCGAGTAAATGACAATTATCTACTGCAAAATGATGTTAATGAAAGAAGTATAGTTCACAAACTTGCCATATATCTGGAACAAACATTTGGAAAAGCCTATGATATCGATTGTGAATATAATCGTAATATCGGCGATTTGAAGAAGATTAAAATGCTTGAATATAAGTGGCATGAGTTAAACAATCTTGTGGCAGTGATAAACGAAAATGAAATGCTTACTGGAATATTGGTTGAAAAAACTGTTTTTCCAGATATTATTGTTCATAAAAGAGGAAAGCCTGAGAACAATTTATTAATCATAGAGGTTAAAAAATCAACAAGTCCTATTAGCGAAGATTATGATATAGAAAAGCTTAAATGCTATACAGAGCCTAATAATAATTTAAATTACACATATGGTGTTTTCATTAGGTTTCATACTTCTAAAGCAAAATATCAAATCCCGGACATCAGATGTTTTAAAGAAGGAATAGAAATTCCATGGGAATAGTATAAGAAAAGCATATTATCTATTTCCCGTTATTCATAAACTTAGTATTATTAAATATACAGTTGAATAGTTAAACGTTTATGTAATGCAATTTGAATAGAATAAAGAAAATTTGTCTTAGTATTCAAATAAATTTTCGCTAACACTAAAGGTAAAAATCTTATGATTTTTATATCAAGAGCTTTTTAAAAGTTTTTTAATGATTAAACTAGCTTCTATTATTAAATGTAGCAGCAAATAAAAACAAAAAAATTAAAAAGTAGTGTTGACAAAGACACCTCTCAGCGGTATTGTACGCCACATCTTTAGAGCAGGGCAGTTTCTGCTTGGCGGATATATTTTGGGAGGTGTATTTTTATGCTACGTTTATCTTCTGTTACTTCACACTGGTTAGATGATTCACCGTCTGTTACGGTTTCTGCCTCATGGCTTAAGGATTTTGGG
>JAOAHC010000013.1 GCA_026415435.1 Clostridia bacterium | reverse complement strand
ACGGCAATATTAAAGCATATACACTTCCCCGATTCAAGTCAATCAGTTGTTTTTCAACAGCAAAATAAACATATACGAGTAATTGTATTTGTTTATTTATGCTTCCATCTTTTTTAGTATTATGGAGAAAATCTTGTATCTTATTAAAATGCATTATATCATAATTATCACTAAAAGAACTTTTGTAATCAACAATACGAAATACATTTTCAGATTCAATATAATCTATTCTATCAGGAATACCATATAAATTCACTCTATTGTTAAACACCACCAAATCTGGTTTTTCTTCTTTTTCAGTGTAAATAACTTTAATCTTTTTATTTTTATTAACCTCTATCTCTTTTTTAAGAAACGTAATAATATCTCTTTTTAATATTTCTTCTTGTATAAGAACTTTTCCTTTATGTTCAAAATTATATTCCTTAATTTCTTCTGCTATCATTTTTGAAATCCTCACAGAATCCTTAACTAAACTGCCAATTTTATTATAATCAACAATCGTATCTTTATATTCAGAATATATTTTGTTCATCACGGCATGAAAGATGTTGCCTTCAATATCTGCAGCCAGGTCTTCTTTGGTATCATCTGTTTTTCTTAATGATAATACATAATTAAAGTAAAACTTTAAAGAACAGTCCAGATAAGTAGTAATACTGGTCGGAGAAAAATTAATTTGATTTAATTTAGAAATAATTTGCTCATTTTTATTCACAACAATTGGTAGTGCAATCTCTGTTTTTTTATCTGCAATATTAATTGTAAAATTTTTTACCTGTATGTTTTGTTTTTGTGAAAGTTCATATTTGATTTGCTGAATGTAACGACTTGGTTCGCCTGCATTACTTCGGACTCCTTTTTCATCATTCCCTTCAAGGTGGTTATAGGATATAAAAATCTTTGAAGGAGTATGCAGATTTCTGTAAAATAAATAAGCAAATATAGCATCATCGTAGTAGTGAGTAGGCAATCCGTAGTGTACTCTCAAATCAAATGGTAAAAATGATATTTTTTGATGATTAGGCGGGAAAATTCCTTCATTCGTAAAAGGAATAAAAACTTGTTCAAAATCTAACAATCTTGATTCCAATAAACCAATTATTTGCAATCCCTTTAATGGTTCTCCTTTGAATGCTACTGCTTCTTTAGATAAAATTTGCTGTACCAATACAAACACATCTCTTATACTCTTAAATACCCTATTATCTCCTTTGTCTTTATCTGCCTTCAAAATATCTTCTATCCGACTTAGTTGTTCACATATTGTTTGAATAATATTCATTGTAACAATATCCTTCTTTTCATTCATTATATATACTAAATATGTATTAAATAAATTATTCATTATCGCAATAATATCTTCAAGATTATTCTCTTTAAATAATGCAAGAAATTTAAGAAAATTGTATTTTATCATTGCCTCCTCCTCTTCAGATTTAAAAATTTCTTTAGCAATGATATTACTGTCATCAATAGAAATGTATATTTTGTTAAACCTGTTGATGTCTTTTACAATAGAATGAATAATATATTCATTCATATTTAACTGTTGAAAGGCATATCTCTTAAAAAACGGATTTAATATCAGATTAACAAAAAGTTTATGATAAATACGTCTTTGCTTTTCTTTACTATTATCTAACTGAACAAAAATTCGTAACATCTGCATTAAAAACTGGAACTCTGGTGTGAGATAAAGCGGATATTCCATAGATACATTGTATTCTATATTGTCAGGTATGGCTGAAAGAACTAAACTCAAATTTTCGGGCTTATTTAATATAATAGCTGTATCGTCTAACGCGTTTGTCTGTAATTCATTCTGCAATTCAGATAATTTCTGTTTAATAAACAACACCTCTTCTATATCATTATTAGCAGATACTATATGAACTTCTTTTTTGTTATCAAAATACGATTGAGTTGGACTACTACTTTTAAATTCA
>JAOAHC010000050.1 GCA_026415435.1 Clostridia bacterium | reverse complement strand
AAAGTTTTAAGAATTCTATGTAATCAACATTAAGGCCAGACTGACAGTACCAAAGTTTTAGTCTGACTTTTAGGAAATGGTATCAATTAATTTCTAGCTGATACCATTTTTTTTGATCCAAGCCCGTCCATAAGCCTCTCTGTAGAAGTAACATCCGCTAGACTTCCCCCATTTGTCTTTGAAAAACTTATCACAAAAAATGGCTTTGTAAATCGTGAACAAATTTGCCCTAACGAGCAACTAAAAAACCTACTGATAATATTAGTAATAACTTCAAAACCTTGCACCGAGCGAATTCTAAAAAAGTAAAACCACCATAATTTCCTTAACATGTGCAAAAGCTTTAAACAAAGCCTATATTTTATAACTTTTATATTAAAAATTTTCAATTAAATATTTTTGACATAAAATGAAGGAATAAGTATATAAATGGAGAATTTTAGAATATTACATAAAAATATTCTGAAATCGACTATTTTTACTATTTAGTTTGAAATAACATTTTTAATAATAACCTTATTGAGGGGGAAATACTATATGGGCCAGAATAAAATGTTGACTCAACAACCTTATAGTATGGGGAAAGTTACACATAGTATGTATAATGAATTAATTGAATATTTTAAAAACGAAACACCAGGTTATTATGATAATTTTAGAGCACATTTACGAGATCCAATTAATGTTGCTGGTACTATTGCTCATTTTTTTCCGGCACATTACTATAAACTAGTTCATTTATTTAGTAATTTAACTGATTATCTATCTTCAATAAAAAATATAATTATTCTGGATATTGGAGCAGGCATTGGAACTACCTATTACTCACTGTTAGATGTATGTAATGAAAATAATATAAAATTTGATGATGCATATTACATATATGTCGATGGTTGTGATAGTAGTATAAAATATAGAAATATCTGCATTGAGAGTAGAACAAAACTAACAAAAGATGAAATGTTTAATATAATATTTATAGAAAAAGATATTCCATATTGTATAAAAGAGATATTAAATCATTTGTCAACTTTTAATGATTATCATGTTTTAATATGTATGAGTAATATATTAAAACATATACCAAACGAAATAGACTGCATTGATAGTATTTACGAAATAATCAAAAACTCTCCTCAAGTTGAATTTTCGATAATCAACATAGAGCCAGAAGAGCTTAAGGATAAGCTGAATAATTTTATAAAGCAAATTGACAAAAATATATTCATAATAGATATCCTACCTGATTCACAGATTAGTATAGATTATATTAATCCTAGAAATAGTCCCTATAGGAAAAAATATAACCGTAACCGATATTTTTCGAAATTTTATTCGTGTTTAACAAGGTTAGGTACATATCTGGATAATAAATGTACTGAGAAAGATATTAAGTCAATATTTCATAGTACAATTAATGAATATGAAAAACGGGCTTTCTATGATGTGGTAGAATTAAAATTGTATTATAAATCTTACGATTCTATGTTATCTGAGATAAATCATTTGCTTAAAGATGGATACATATATAATTCAGAATACCTTGAATTCTATATCCCCAAAAAAAACGGTACTAGGCCTTTTGTTATAGAAAATCTTCTTAATGAAATTATAAGTTCTATTTTGCTAAAATATTGGGCATCGGAAATTAATAAAACATATGAACAGCTTGGCTGTTATGGAAATATAGTTGATAAAAATAAATATAGTAGTAAGATATATCATGATTATTATGAACAGTATTTCAATAAGTTTTTAAAAAAAGCTCAAAAGTATAAAAAAAGATATAAATATTACGCTAAAATAGATATGAAGTCTTTTTATAGTAATATTGATAAAACCATTTTATTAAATAGTGTATGTAAACATATCAACACATTTGATAAAAAGTTTTTAAGGACTGTTAGTTCTCTAATTAATCGTAGTTGGAATGGATGCGACAATACAAAAGGCATAGCACAGGGAACTTTAATATCTGGGTTTTTAGCTAATGCTTTTTTACACAACCTTGATGTATACTTTTCCAATAATACTGATAGTGTAAAATATATTAGATATGTTGATGATATCTTTATTTTTGCAAATTCTGAAGAAGTTCGTGATAAATATTGGAGTGAAGCTAAGAAAATATTAAAAGAAAAATGTGGACTTGATATTCATGACTCAAGTAATGATGTAAATAAGAACCAAAGAGGACAATCGAAAGATTTAGTTTATATTGAAGTTGACAAAGAAATCGATGAACTTAGCAGGACATTGAGAACTGTATTTGAATCTTTGTATTATATTACAAATAAAAGTGAATACGAAAGATTTGTAAACAATAAGCTTAAATATTCTGAAATATATTCAATATGTTTAAAGAAAATAGGAATTAATCTTGCTCCTAATTATATTCATCGTAAATTACATAAAAATACAATATTAAATACTTTTAGAAGATGTGGCCGCTATGCTCTTGATTGGTTAACCAAGAAGGGATTTACAGTATTAAAATGGGTTGATCTACCTTGCAATGAAGATCAACCCAGTAATTGTGTAGACGCTATATCATTCTGGGGTAGTTTATTTGAATCAGAAAACCCTAGATTTATTAATTTACTAAATAGCTGTCGAGATAAATTGAAATCTTTCTTTATTCACGAATTAGTAAAATATGTTGAAAATCCGGAGGAGGAAAATATAATTAATACTAGGCGATTGAAATTCGCAATAAATAAATTAGGTACACTCAAAGTGTATGGAATTGAAAACCAACTGTACCAATTACTATATAGACCATGGCTATTACCACATGGGGTAATAAGAGCATACCCAGAACTAAAGGAATACATTTATGAAGATTTTATGTTATACAAGTCTTTTAATACTATTGAAACGGAATATTATTATTTGCGTTCCATATGGCTATTAGGAGAATGGAAGACATCTGAGAAAATTACTTTAGAGTTAGTAACACGATATGTTTCAACATTAAACTATGGTACAGATATAGAGAATGTACTTTTAGTAGAAGCATTACTAAAAAAAGAAGCAAGTTATATTTTAGGTATTAAAAAAGAAATCAAAGATTTTATTATTTCTCAGGAACAAGCCTTACATACATCATATGTGCGTTTAAGAGGTGCATATATATTACTTAAGTATGCCTGCCCAAAATTTGATAAAAATCTTTGCTTCGATAAATTTAAAAATAACTTTAGGTTCTCAATTCTTTATGATGTTTTACTAAATGAAAATCCTTTTAACCCACTTGATGTTGAAGAAGAACAAATAAAAGACAATGATATGCTTCCAGATTATTTTCATGAAGATTATAATGTTGTATAATATCGAATAAGAACATACATTTGGGAGGTGGCGCATATGCAGCAAATATCTATATTTAATGATATACCTGTTTCTAATAATAAATTTTTTGTATTAAGTGCATCAAGAATGACAGATATGCCAAAATACTACCCAGATGAAATTATTAATCAAGTTAAGAATAGGTTAAATAAAGGCGTTGAAATCCATACATTGGTATTATGGACAAAACACCCAAATGCATTATTGGAAAGGAATTTATCTTATTTTATTCAAGAATTAAAAGGTTTAGATATACAGGTATATTTGCAATGTACAATAACCGGAATGGGTGGAACAATTATAGGAAGAGACAGAAATGGTTCTCCTTTTGCTATTGAACCAAATGCACCAAAACCAAGTGAAGCATTAAAATCTTTAGAAAGTGTTGTTGTATTATTAGGTAACCCTCTTAGGATTAGACTAAGAATAGATCCATTAATAAGAATAAAAAGCAATGTTAATAAGGAGAAATATTCCAACTTAAGCCATGTTGAACCTATAATCTCTTTTTCTTCTAATATAGGAATTAAAAACTATAGTTTCAGTTTTTTAGAGAAAGAGGTGCATAAAAAAGTTGATAAGAGATTTAATGAACTTGGATGGTCAATTATTCCACCTTCTGTTGAGGAAAGAACAAAAACTTTACAATGGATGTCAAGTATATCCAGTAAATACAATGTAAATATATCTTCCTGCTGTGTTCCTGGATTACCTGAATCTAGGTGCATTGATGGATATTTGTTAGAAGAGTTGCATCCTCAAAAAAAACAGTCACGAAAAGATGAACCTAGAAAAAGAAACTTATGTGGGTGTACTCATTCAATAGATATTGGAGGGTGGCCGCCCAAAAAATGCTTCACTGGTTGCCAGTATTGCTATGCTAATTCATCACATAGTTAGTTTAAGCTTAGTTAATTTTAAAATTATAGCTTGTTGATATATACGCACGAAAGACAAATGGGGGAAGTCTAGCGGATGTTACTTCTAGAGAGAGGCTTATGGACGGGCTTGGATCAAAAAAAATGGTATCAGCTAGAAATTAATTGATACCATTTCCTAAAAGTCAGACTAAAACTTTGGTACTGTCAGTCTGGCCTTAATGTTGATTACATAGAATTCTTAAAACTTT
>JAOAHC010000048.1 GCA_026415435.1 Clostridia bacterium | reverse complement strand
GTATATTCATCTATTGCTGTATATTGATAATACTTTTCTTTTTTATCTCTTAATTCTTTTGTTAGACAATTCTGTGGTACATATTTCACATCTACCTGGACTCTTTGACCTGGATATGTCATTTGATGATATTCTTTTGGCCCATACTTCTTTTTACTTGGTGTTTTTCTTTATATCCCCATTCTTTGCAGTACCCTATACAAACTTTATACCCTTCTTGTATAGCCTTTTTTCATCAGCTTCACCCACAACACTACTAATCCTGTTTCTTTATTTTTATCCTTCATGTCTTTTATCATTTTTAGTTCCAATTCTGTATGTTGATTTGGATGATTATTTGGTCTTCTTGTTTTATTTTTTAATGAATCAAGTGTTCCATCATATTTTTCTCTCCACTATATATGATTTTTCTATGCATTTTATACTTTATTGCTACTTTTGTTACTCCAAATTTATATGAATATTTAACTACTGCTTGCTTATACATTAAATCTTGTGTTATACTATTACTCATAGGAAGTACCTCCGATATTGTTTTGTTTCGACAACTAAACTATATAATATTTGGGTACTTCCTTTCAATATTTTTTATCCAACTTAGTGTGACATAGCTATTGTAAACCTATAAATTACATTCATACATCGGTAACTTCATTTTATGTATTAAGAAAAAATATATATTAATTCTAATTTTAACCTGTTATTAATTAATATTTGTTAAATTATGCATTATCAGTAACACAAAAATACTATAGGACATACCATATTATGTATGTACTATTATAAGGAGGTGAATAAAATGAATAACGATAATCTTAACGATTTAAGTGGCAACCTAAAAAACGAAAACGATACATGTAGTAGACCACCTATTGGATTTGGAGGCATGCATATGGGCCCCGGAATGATTCATGGAAATGTATTTCCTATAGGAGGAATGTCTCCAGGTCTTTGGACAATACCATTTTTTGCAGGAATGTATGGAACACAAGGTAATTATTGCCCATATGGCCAAAACTGTCCATATCAACACAATATAAATCCTAATAATACTTATATTCCAATGCCAAGATATTACATAGATAGCAGATATGGTACATTATAGATAAAAGTACTGTATATTTATAAAAATCTATATACATATGAATAAAGAGAAAATTTTAATTGTTTTCTCTTTTATTTTAATTAATTATTTTGACCGTAAATATCAACATTCTGCTCAGAAAAATCATAAACTCTTTTAAAATCCTTAGTACCTGAATCTTTTTGAACTTTTGATTTATTTTTTGATAACAACTTAGTTATAGCGTATTCATTTATCCAAATTTGATTTATTCCATCCTTTTGTGACTCATCAAATATCAATTGTGTACCAAAATGTAAATGAATCGCCTCTATATTGTTAACATTCTCTTCTATGCTGTATCCAGTTTTACCCATATACCCTATAACATCACCAGCTTTTATTATCTGGCCCTTTTCCAACCCTTTAACATAAGGTGTATCCTTTCTTAAATGTGCATAATAGTAATATCTTTTTGTATCAAAACTTCGTATTCCTATTCTCCATCCACCATATCTATTCCATCCTAACTCTTCAACCACACCCGATTCTACCGCTACAATTGGCGTACCAATATTTCCAAATATGTCATGGCCTAAATGTTTTCTTTTATATCCATAATCTCGACCGCGATCCAAAATCATCATAATCATTATAGTAATATCCCTGTGCTATGGGAGAAAATACCTTTAGTCCGTATTTTTCTTCCCATACTATACCACCTTTTCCATCAGAGACTTGCACTTTATAATTACCAACAAATTCTCCTAGTACAGCGGTATATGCTTCTAAATAATAGTTATAATATTTCATATCTTTTGTTATATCTTCGATTTTCTCTCCTGTGGCAAGCCTATCCACAAGTGCATCCATATCACTATCTTTATATCTTGTAAAATCTCCTCCATATTTTGCACCTAAATATGATAATATATGTATCCAGTTATATATATATCCAGTTGTATTATGTGATGATATATCAAGATCGAGAGCTTTTTTTAAAGCAGGATATGTAACATTAAAACTTACCCATTTTATATATTTTTTACCTTCAGCATTTGTTGCAACTTGAACACTTTGATTACAACTAATTTTTATAAATGTAAAAGAAAATATAAGTATTAATAATACACATATTAAAAATATCAATATTCTTTTTGCATTAAATACATGAAAAAACAAAAAAATCACACCCATTTTATATAAGTAAATATATGAAATATATTACCTTCTTATTACATATATATTATTTTGAATTAAATTTAAAATTCAAATAGAATTTTTAGAAACGTATAAATATATATTGGGGTTATGATATATTTATTTTATATTCATATTTTAATAAAAATCTATTTTTTAGTTATAGTATATCTATTTTTAATTTAAGTCATAATAAATGGTATAGAATTTACTTGACCATTATGTAGAAATTTAAATTTGTTTGTATAATTTTCCATTATATTGCGTTTGTACACTTGCAAAAAAAATCAAAACGTGTTACTCTATATCTATATGGAGGTGTTTTTGATGTCAGAATACATATCAATGTGGAAAAGATGTTTTGATTTTTCAGGAAGGTCAACAAGAAAAGAATATTGGATGGCATATTTAATTAACATTATAATAATTTTTATACTTTCTTTTATATCACAAACTGGTATTGATCTAATAACAATATATGGTCTATTAATAATTTTACCCACTTTATCATTATTTATTAGAAGAATGCACGATATTAATAGAAGTGGCTGGTGGATCTTTGGAGGTCTTATTCCATTTGTCGGTTGGATAATAGTATTAGTTTTTTTATGCACAAGGAGCATTGATGAAAATAACAGTTATTAATCTTAAATTATTATAAGTTAATTTAAGATGTTTTCGTTTAACGTACTAGTATAAAACTATTTTTATACTAGTAAAAAGCAGTTCAACCTTTAATGGTTAAACTGCTTTATTTTATTGTTGCGAAAGACCGGGGTCGAACCGGTACGAGGTTTAACCCTCGCAGGATTTTAAGTCTACAACTTTTATTATATATTTTTTTTATATATTCTTATAAAGTCTTATATATCAATACTTAAGCTAATATTTTTATACATATTCTTTTATAATTTCTTATACGTTTATACGTAACAAGAAAATTATGGTCACTTTTTGGTCAACAGAATAACTTTCTGTATAAAATTACATATTTTATATAAATATCAATTAATATGATAAAATTCGACATGTTTTTGTAAATATTATTGATATAATATCTACAAAAATTAATTAGTATATGACATTAATTTAACTCTTTAATTATTAGATAAAAATGTTTAATATATTAATAAATATAAAGGAGAAATAATGAATAGCAAAGTAAAACGAACTGTAATGTTTTTTAAAATAAATTTTACATCATTAATTTCATTATCAGATAACTATATGTACGAACTATTTAATAAAATAGATAATACTGGAATAATATATGGAGTTGAAAAAATTGATGATAAACCTTCAAAAATTTTATCTGTTTTAGAAATGGATAAAAACTCTGTATTTGGAATTGTAGGTAAAAATGAAGATGTATTTCTAAGAGCACAAAGAGTAGAATTTGATGGAATAAATATTAGTTATCCAGATATTTCAGAATATAAAAATTATGCTTTTATATCATATTTTTACATTGATTTTAAATTAAAAATTGGTTGCTATTTATCAAATACTTATAATATATCTGTTGATCATATTATAAGAGATACTATACAAGTATTTGATCAGAATCTAAATGTTAATATTAATTATTTAGCTGACAGTGAGGAAAATATAGATAATGTCAAAAAAGCCATAAAAAAAATAAAAAAAATCAAAATAAATTTATCAAATTCTATAATTGAAAATGAGTATGGTAGCTTTGCATCAAGCTTACCAATCCTGAATTCATCTTTACAAATAACAGTTAAGAATAAATACAGAGATGCTACACCAGAATATAATCCCAAAACTATAATAGATCAACTTGAAGAAATGAATAGCAATGATAAAAAAATCATAATCGACTACATCGGAGAAGATAATATTAGCTCTGCATTTAATTTAAATAGAAATTTATTATCGAAAAAAATCCTTGTTGATTTAAATGACTCTGAAGTCTACAACAAGGATTCTATAAAATACTATCTTAAACAATCTTTAACTAAAATTAATGTAAAATAATTTAATCTTTATTATTCTCTACATGTTTGAATATTAAGTATATACATCCTATAATTGAAAGAAAGATTACCATACTCGTAAATAATAAAGATATAATAATTTTTAAAAGAAATACCTCGTTTATAAAATAGGAAGGTATAGCTAAAATAAAAACTATAATTAATATTAATATGTTATATTGTATTTTCCTTTTTAATAAATATGGTCTTTTAGTTTTATTTAAGTTTGCAATAAATTTATTATCATCAGGTAGATTAGTAAGTATTCCTAAGAAAGATAACAACAATCCAGGCAGAACACCACTAACAGTGATTATAGAATTTAAAAGTGAATCTTTCTTTTGAATATCTATACTTATATAATTTAAGATTATATATGAAATAATTAAAGAAAGTATTGTCAAAATAATTTCTGAGTATTTGATAGATAATTTTTCTATTTTTTTCATAATAATCACCCTTATGCTTATTATACACAATATCGCAATTTTTTTCTACTTTTTCGTAAAACATTTTAAAATTCGACATTCTTTGCGAAAAATAATATTTTTTCATATAATTGCACCTTATTTTTTCTATTAATATTTAATTCTAATACGTATTAAAAAATTTTTATAATTTTGGTCACTTTTGGTCACCTATTAGTCAATTTTTCCCTCAAATACACAAAAAATTTGAGGGAATATTTTTTATATATTCCCTCAAACCCTTGATTTTACTTGGTGCGAAAGACCGGGGTCGAACCGGTACGAGGTTTACCCCTCGCAGGATTTAAAGTCCTGTGCGTCTGCCTGTTCCGCCACTCTCGCGTTGACAATATATATTATAACATTATTTTTTTAAAAGTCAATATTTTTTTAAAAGTATTTTTATCATAGAGTACATTTTATCTAATTCATATTATTAGATATTATGAAGATAGTAATTCAATATATTTATTTTTTAGATTGTCGCCATATTATTTATCTTTATGTATGATGTAGTTTCAAAAACTACATCATTGGAGTTTTTACCAACCCCATCTTCCAGAGCAGCCACAGCCGCATCCACAGCCACAGCCACATCTTCTGAACCATGAACCAAAACAACATGAGCTCCAGCATCTTCTACAGCAACAATTATTAAAAAACATATATTTCACCTCGCTTCATTAAACATATTAAGATAATTTTTTATTATCTCCATATACTATATGCTCATACAAGATTATTGATATAGTTTGTACAATATATTTTTTCATTTCAAGTAAACTGCTAATACTTAGCTTTAATATAATAAAAACAGAGATAGGCTATTTCTAACCTATCTCTAGTTTTATTAATATTACTTTGATGCCTTTGCCTTCTTGCCCATCTTTGATTCAAAAATATACCAAAGTGATGATGCTATAAATATTGAAGAGTATGCACCTGCAAGTACTCCTAGTATTAATGGAAGAGAAAACTCTTCTAATACTTTTTGATTATTTAAAAGTGCAAATACATATACAACAGATATTGCCATAACAGTAGTAAATGATGTATATATTGTTCTTCTCATTGTTTGATTTAAGCTTGTATTTATAGTATCCTTTAAATCTGCTGCTTTAGTTATTTTTCTTTTATTTTCTCTAATTCTATCATAAACTATTATTGTATCATTTATAGAATAACCTACTATTGTTAATATTACTGCTATAAATGTAGCGTTTATAGGTAGTCCTGTAAATGCATAAATTGCAACTATGAAAAGTGCATCATGTATTTGAGCAATTATAGCTGTAATAGCAGCTGTAAAACCTAATGTTCTAAATCTTATAGCAATATATATAAGTAATATTATAATAGAAACTACTATTGCTTTTATTGCAGAATTTACAAGTTCTTTACCAAATGAAGGTTGAACATTTCTTGTAGATGGTTCTTTCATATCAGGATATACTTCCTTAAGAGCAGCCACAACTTCATCTATTTTTTCATTAGGTAAAGTATCAGTAGTTATTGATACTGATGATACTCCACCTGTCAATTTCTGTATAAGAGGTTTAACACCCGTTTTATCATATATTATTTTTTCTATATCCTCATTTTTGAATTCTTTATTTAGATCAACTTGGATATTAGTTCCGCCTTTAAAATCAATATCAAATCTAAATCCGTGTAATATACCGTAAGTTAGTCCACCAACTATAATTAAAAATGAGATAATAAGGAATATGTATCTATGCTTTAAAAAGTCCATTTTATTTTGCCTCCTTTTTTATTCCAAACGAGAAGGTGTTCTTATTTGCAACAGGTAAAAATTGTTTTAATATAAACTTTGTAACTGTTACAGCAGTAAATAAGCTTATAACTACACCTATAGCAAGAACTATACCAAAACCTTTTACTGGGCCAATACCAAATAAGTATAGCAATATTGCTATTATAAAAGTTGTGGTATTGCCATCTACTATTGCACCTAGAGCTCTTTTAAAGCTTCTATCAAATGCTTTTGAAACTCCAATGTTTTGTTTTAATTCTTCTTTTAATCTTTCAAATATTATAACGTTAGCATCAACTGCCATACCTATTGATAATATTAGTCCTGCTATACCCGGAAGTGTAAGACTTATTCCTGTATTAGACATGATAATTAGAACAAGTGATACATATGCAATTAGTGCAAGCATTGCTGTAAGTCCAGGTAATCTATATATTGATATTAAAAATATTGCTAATATAATAATTGTTACTAATCCTGCTTGAATACTAACATCAAGAGCTTTTTGACCTATATAAGGTCCTATATATTCTTTATTTACTACTTCTAAACTAAAAGGTAATGCACCAGAGTCTATAAGCATTGCATATTGAGTAGCAGTAGCTTTTTTCTCTACATTTGTTCCCTTACCCATAGTTATTATAGCTGTGCTAGAATCAATTTTGTTATTTACTGTAGGAGCTGTTATTAAATCGTTATCTAAATATATTGATAATGTCTTTCCTACTAATTTTTCTGTAGCAGCAGCAAATTTCTTCGTTCCTTCATCACTAAAAGTTAAAACCACATGTGGATCTCTAAGTCCTGTATTATCTGTTGATTGATCACTATATGCAGCTGATTTTATATCATTTCCTGATAGTAAGACATTTCCTTCTGGATCTCTAAATTCAATTTTTGCTGTCTTATCCAACCCTTGAACCGCTTGCAGAGGATCTTTTGATTTATCATTAATATTAGATGGTATTTCAACAGAAATTTGATTTGTTGAAGCTTCCGTTCTAATTATATAATCAAATATATTTTTTGCCTCTAATCTTTTACGTATTACAGCTTCTGCTTTTTTTAAATCTTCTTCTGATACTTTAACACCAGAATCAACTTTTGCCTTATATACAATTGAAACTCCTCCACTTATATCAAGACCTGTATTGATGTTTTTTGCACTCTTTACTATTTGTTTACCTGATATATTAAGGCCAAACACTGATAAATATGCAAACAACCCGATTAAAATTATAGCGATAGCTAATTTAATAATGTTATTTTTTTTCAAGTTAATCCCTCCAATTTACACAACGTATTATATCGCTTAAACCGCTCATAGTCAAGATTATAGGGATATTTTGTAATAAAATATATAAAAAAGTAGAGAAAATCACTAAAAAATTCATAGTAATTTTCTCTAAACATTAAGCTATATCTTCATCAAATTGACTATTATATAATTTTGCATAGACACCTGATTTTTCAAGTAATTCATTATGTGTACCACGTTCAACTATTCTACCTTGTTGCATTACCGAAATAATATCTGCATTTTTTATAGTAGAAAGTCTATGTGCTATTACAAAACTAGTTCTTCCTTGCATAAGCTTAGTCATTGCTTTTTGAATTAAATGCTCTGTTCTTGTATCTACGTTACTTGTTGCTTCATCAAGTATAAGCATAGGAGCATTAGCTAAAATTGCTCTTGCTATTGTAAGTAACTGTTTTTGCCCTTGCGAAATATTACTTGCATCTTCATTAAGTACAAAGTCATATCCTCCTGGAAGAGCATGTATAAAGTGATCTGCATATGCATAATAAGCAGCCTTTTCAATTTCTTCATCTGTTGCATCTTGTTTCGCATATCTTAGATTTTCCCTTATGGTTCCACCAAATAACCAAGTATCTTGAAGTACCATAGCAAATAGTGATCTAACATCATTCTTTTTCATGTCTTTTGTTGATACTCCATCTATTTTTATACTTCCATCATTAATTTCATAAAATCTCATTAATAAATTAACTATTGTTGTTTTACCTGCACCTGTAGGACCGACTATAGCAACAGTTTGACCTTGTTTTACATCTAGGCTCCAATCCTCTATTAGTGATTCTTTCTCTTTATAGCTAAATTTTACATTTTCACAAACAACATTTCCTTTAATTTCTGATAATTCAATAGGATTTTCAACATCTTTTATTTCTTCGGGCTCATCTAGTATTTCAAATACTCTTTCAGCTGAAGCAATTGTACCTTGTATTAAATTAAGCATATTTGCTGTTTGAGCTATTGGCTGAGTAAATTGATTTGTGTATTGAATGAACGCTTGAATATCTCCTATATTCATTCTACCATCAATAGCAAGTTTTGCTCCAAGTACACATATTCCTATGTATCCTAAATTATTCACAGTAATTACTATTGGCATCATAAGACCTGAGAAAAATTGTGATTTCCATGAACATTTATATAATTCATCATTTATTTTATCAAATTTTTGTTTTTCTCTATCTTGCATATTAAATGCTTTAACTACAACATCACCAGAATAAGTCTCTTCTACATGTCCATTTATATCTCCCATAACCTTTTGTTGAGCAACGAAGTACTTTTGTGAAGCTTTAACTACTAATCCAACAAATATAAAGCTTATAGGTATTATTAAAATTGCAACACCAGTTAATTTTATACTTATTGTTATCATCATAATTAGTATTCCTATTACTGTAAATAATGAACTAAATATTTGAAGTAAGCTTTGTTGTAACATTGTATTTATATTGTCAATATCATTTGTAACTCTACTAAGTATTTCTCCATGAGTATGTTTATCAAAAAACTTAAGTGGTAGTCTATCTAATTTTTCGTCTACTTGTTTTCTTAAGTTATATGTTATTTTTTGCGATATATATGTCATTATTTTACTAGATACAAAACTAAATATAGCGCTTATTAGATATAAAGCTGTAACTATAAGAATTATTTCACCAATATATTTAAAATCTATTTTTGGTTCTTCATTTAACTTAACTGATTTTACATTTTCTGGTAACTTAGAAGCAACATCTTGAGGTATCATATTTTTTTCTATAAGTGTACCAATCGTTGCATCTTGTGGGATAATACTTTTTACTTGCTCTGGCAACTTATCAATATTCTTTTTTATTTCACTATAAGCATATTTTTGCATTATATTATCGCCAAGTTTTGTTGTTGCTTTACCTAATATTTTTGGTGACATTACTGATAATGCAGTGCTTAAAACTAATACTAATATTACTACTCCAACTGCTGTAGCATATCCACCCATATATTTTATAAGGCGTTTTAGCGTTTGAGAAAAGTTTTTTGCTTTTTCTGCTGGCGCCATTGGTCCCATCATAGGTCCACGTTGTGCAGGAGCTTTTTTAACTTTATTTTCATTATTATTTTCCACTATTTTTCGCCTCCTCTTCTGTAATCTGAGAAACAACTATTTCTTTATATGCTTCACATGTTTCAAATAACTCATGATGCTTTCCTTGTGCTATAATTTTTCCTTCATCAATAAATATGATATTATCAGCATTTATTATTGTACTAACTCTTTGCGCTACTATCACTACCGTTGCACCTTCTGTATACTCATGAAGCGCTGCTCTTAGCTTTGAATCTGTAGAATAATCAAGTGCTGAAAAGCTATCGTCAAATATATATATGTCTGGTTTTTTAACTATCGCTCTAGCAATTGAAATTCTTTGTTTTTGACCACCAGAATAATTAGTTCCACCCTGTGCTACAGTTGAATCAAAACCATTTTCTAGGCTAGCTATAAAATCATAAGCTTGAGCCACTTTTGCAGCCTCTTCTACTTCTTCATCACTAGCATTTTCATTTCCATATCTTATATTTTCAGCTATTGTACCTGAAAACAGGTTAATTTTCTGAGGAACATAGCCTATCATATTCCTTAAAGAATTTAAACTAATCTCTCTAATATTATGACCACCAACACTCACTATACCACTTGTTGCATCATAAAATCTTAACATTAAGTTAAGAAGTGTGGTTTTTCCACTACCCGTTCCACCTATTATGGCTACAGTTTCACCTTTTTTTATTTTGAAAGAAATGTCGTTTAAAACAGGTTCATCACTTTTATTGTAAGAGAATGTAACGTTTTTAAATTCAATCTCACCTGGATTTATAATATCTTCTTTTTTAACTTCATTTTTATTATCATCAATAGTAGAATCTAACTCTAAAACTTCATTTATTCTTTTAGCTGATACAATAGCTCTTGGAATCATCATAAATAGCATTACAACCATAAGAATAGAGAATAATACTTGCATTGCATATTGCATAAATGCCATCATATCTCCTATTTGCATAGACCCTGAATCTATTAAATGTCCTCCAAACCAAACAACTGCAACAGTTGATACATTTATTACAAAGAATATTAATGGCATAAGTATAGATATCAGATATCCTATTTTTAGTGAAATTTCATATATATCTTTATTGGATTTATCATATCTATTTCTTTCGTACTCTTCTGTTCCAAATGCTCTAATTACTCTTACACCTGTAAGTTTTTCTCTTACTACTTGATTTAATCTATCAGTTAATTTTTGTACAGAACTAAATAGCGGAACTATTTTTCTTGCAAACAATATAATTGCAATTAAAAATATTGGTATTACAACAGTGAATAGTATTGATAGTTCAAGATTCTTTGATACTGCCATAACAATACCACCTATGCACATCATAGGTGCTAGTATCATCATTCTTATAGACATTAACGTTAAGTTTTGTATTTGAGTAACATCGTTTGTTGTACGAGTTATAAGTGATGAAGTTTGTATTATATCAAATTCATTAAGCGAAAATTTCTCAACTTTAGAAAAAACTCCCTTTCTTAAACTCTTACCAAGCCCTGCAGCAATTTTTGCAGCAATAAAAGTTGATATTGTAGTACATAAACCTGCGATTAAAGTTACAATCAACATATCTTTCCCATATTTTGCAACTTCATCCATACTAGTACCAACTATACCCTTATTAACTATATCTGACATAAGGGTAGGTAAATATAAATTTAATATTGATTGAATAAACACAAGCAACATTGAAATTGCAATAGCAAGTGCAAATGGTTTTAAATAGCCTATTACCTTTTTCATTATTATTTTTCCTCTTCTTTCATACATTCATTTCTAAAATCATACTTAATTATTTTTTCAGCAAGTCGTAAAAATTCTTTAAAGTCTTCTTCACCCATATAATCTGCAAATTTTGATATTTTGCGTTTAAACTCATTATACTCATTTTTAGCTTGTTTAATACCTTTATCTGTTATTTTAATAAAAATATTCCTTCTATCTTCCTTGTCTATAATTCTTTCAATTAACTCATCTTTTTCAAGTTCAGAAATTATAGCAGTTGTTGTTGAAGGAGCAAGTCTAATTTCTTCTCTTAACATACTAAGAGATATCCCTTCATTTTTGCACATCTTATGAAGTAACAACAAAGTAATTTTTTTACTATGTCCTATATCAAAGCGAGAATTCCCGTGATGATGATGACTATGATGTTTACCATGTATCCTCTTCAAATTTATAATTGTATTGAGAAACTTATCTATTAGTTCATCTTTCTCCATTACTTCCTCCTTAAAATATTTCGCAATACGAAATATTTTACTACTGAATTTTGTTTTTGTCAATAGAAATGTGAAAAGATACAGATATTTGAAATAGTTTAAATATCTGTATCTTTATTAACATATGTTGTTCTTCTATATTTTTACTTATGTATTTAAGTATATTACTTAACACATATCATTCCACTATATAATCATATTGCTGCACATAAGTATTTGCCAGACTAAATGTCTGAGTAAATATGTGTTTAATCCCAGAGTCACTTCTATTTACTAGATTTAAATTAGAGTTGTATGATATGGTTATATATGCAGATATAGATATAGGTATTCTTGATTCAGGAGAACCTGCCCACAAAGAAATTTTCTTCACAGTCTTAAGTGTACCAAAATCTATTACAAATCTAGTCCAGTTACTTGTACTAGCTGTATATCCAAATACAGTTGTACTATTAGCTCCTCTAGAACTATTTGTATAATCTATATCATTATCATTTAAATTTGTTTTACCCCAGATAGGATTAGTCCAATATCCTATTTTACCTTCATTATTATATATTTCAGGCAATGTATACGGTATTACACTATCATTATTATCATACACTGCTATCTCAGTAATTGTTGAAACATTACTTCCTAATCTACCATAAACTTCGACTATTACATATCTTGCAGAATTCGAATCTGATACCTCAACTTGTCTTATTACCTGAGCAGTATTACCCGCATTATCTCTAGCAGTATATGTTATTGTATATATTCCTGCTGTATTTGTATACACTTGACCATTCGTTTCAACAGATACATTTCCAGAATCATCTGTAGCTGTTACGTACGGATCAATCCACGAATCACCTTTTGCTATTTTATATAAACTATTACCATTTAAAGTTATAACTGGTGGTATTTTATCAATATTAGTTATTGTTATTGTAGATGCTTCACTTATATTACCTACTGCATCTTTTGCTCTTGCATATACTGTTGTATTATTTGTTGTAACTACTACAGGGGCATTGTATACACTCCATGTTGTTCCA
>JAOAHC010000018.1 GCA_026415435.1 Clostridia bacterium | reverse complement strand
CTTGAGACATGCAAAAAACAATCAGTCAGCTTTTTTGAATTTATGAAGTCCTTTCATTCAAAAAAATGGGATGATAAAACAATCCCAAACTTAGTAATGGGAAGGGTTTAAAGCTGCTTCCCCGGATTATTGAGCAATTACGCAGAATTGTTTTAAGATTTCATGCCGGGAGTAATCCCGGCTATACTTATGCAATAAAGGTGACATAACGACTTAACATCGAGTTATTGCCTCGCCATCTTCCTTTCAGTATTTATAAAATTAACTTTAAGGTAAAAAAGATTACCGCCCCCAAAATGCCTACAGAGGCGAGTATATAAGGGGCGACATAGCTTAAATGTCGCCCCTTATATACTCGCCTAGCCGCCGCAAGCTTTCTTGGAAGCACCTTTGTGGAAATACCTAAAACCATTCCTCTCCCCTGCTTTTTTAGGGTCATTCTTATAAGTATTTTAGTAGAAGGAGTTTATTTGTATAGTCATTTTCGTAAGTACCGGAAAATTAGAGGTGTCCAATTTCAATAACTGATTATGCGGAAAATATAATACGTTATTGCCAACATTCTAAAGCAATATGCCACTCTCTTTCTCTTGTGCTACAATCTTTTCTCTAGATAAGAACCTCTAGAGCCATAAAGGCACATACCCGATAACTGCAATGATAGAGCCTCATCGTCAAGGCAGTGTGTACCTACAGTAATAAGCCTTATCACCATAACAAATCCTCGCTTAAAACTAGGCCTTTTATAGGTAATAAAGCTAATACCGTTCCCGGGCAGCTAAACGCTTCACAAAGGATTTGCAAAGATTTATTCAAAAATATCATTAGTAAATGTCAAGATATAATATACTGTAGAAAATTATGTTATGAAAATAATAACAGTTAAATTATGCGGTTGTTTAAGAAGTAGTTTGGCTTTATTGAAAAATATTCATTATTTTCTTGAATTAGAGAAAAAATAAGTATAATATATAGTAATAGAGATAAATATGGTCAAATTTTGAAATATTACCAACCAATTTACTTACCTTATTTGTCGTATTGAGGAGAAATCTATATGCCTATTGCAAGTATTAAAATCAAGAACTTTAAATCTTTAAAAAATATTGATTTGGATATGAGTTGCATTAACTGCTTAATTGGGGAAAACGGCACAGGTAAGTCCAATATATTGAAGTCGGTTGCCTACTTCTACCAGAACCTTACAACAACTAATTTTGATAACTCTATTATTGATAGGGATAATCCATTTAGTGATTATGCCGAAATATCTTTAACATATGATTTTAATAGAATTTTAATGATTGCAACGAAGAGAGAAAAAACAGATGAAAACCTAAATGTATTTTTTAAAAATATCTTTAGTTTCAATACTAATTATATTAGTACTGATGGTTTGTCTGTAGTCACTTTTAGACAGTATAAAAAAGGAAGAATGCACTACTGGAATGTCCCTTTTGAGTTTAGGCTTATTTTAAAAAATATTTTCCCTATTTATTTTATTAATTCAAGACATATTGACTTAACTAATTGGGAAGATATATGGCATATAATTGGCGACTTAAGCAAAATACAGGAGAGTCAATTACCTAATAATATAATAGAAGCATTTACAAATGCATATGGATACAAACATCATGAAATTTTACAGTATATAAAGAACCTTTTTAAAAATAATGATATATATATCAATCAATTTACTCCAAAACAAAGGGGTGCTAGCATTTATCAATTGCAACTAGGTGGCAATAAGTTCAAATTTCAAGATGAGAGTCTAGATTATTACTCTGATGGCAGCAATTCATATAATTATTTGAAATTACTGATTAGTTTAGTAAATAATATATCACCCAAAAAAGTTAAAGAGCCACTCTTAGTAATTGATGAACCTGAAACTGGATTACACCCTAGATTAATTGACAATTTAGCTAATGCTATAAATTCTATTGTGCTACCTTCAAAAATATTGGTATCAACGCATTCTTCAAGGATGGTTAAAAACTTATTAAGTAATAATTCAAATTGTACAATGCATCATACTTCAATTGATAATAATTATACAAACGTTGAAAAAATGCAAGGAGTAACAGATTACAAACAAAATATAAAAGTTTCAGAAAAGGAAGCAAGTTTTTACTTTTCTTCGGGTATTGTTTTTGTAGAAGGTGTAACAGAAATGGAGTTATTTACAAACGGACATCTTTTATCAATTTTTTCTTTCCTTAAGAATATTGATTTTTATTCGTATGATTCTGATAATGTTAAATTAAGAATTGTTCATCCTGATGAAAAAAAAGTGAAAATACCTTATATGTTAATACTTGACTTAGATAAGATTATTAAATATGACAAAGCTAGTAAATCCTTTTCATTTACGGATGATAGTTTTGTAAACCCTCTAGTAAATAAAAAAATTGAGCTAAAGGAGAAATACTATTATACCGATAGAAGAAAAAAGACTTTATATTTACGGCGCCGAATAATAGGCCTGAAAAAGAATTGTAAATTTTACTCTGATAAATACTGGGGGTACATAAAAAGTGATTATTATAGCACTTTTAGGGGACTTATAAAGGAATACTGTCAGGAGTATAATGTTTTTCCACTTAGCACTACTGTTGAAGGGCTATTAATTAATAAAGACAACCACTCTATCGTTAAAGAATGGCTATTAACAGAAAAAAACCCTGATGATATAAATGCTATATATAATTTTATAGAATCTGACGATTATCGTACTACAGTACTAAGGCTTATACATAGCGGTAAATATGATAATTTAACCAGCATTATTGATGAGGGCTCTATATATAACAGGAATACTCTTGATATCTATAGAAGGATTAAAAATATTCAAAGTAGTAAGACTAGTGGATGGATAAATCGATTTCTAGATTACTTTTTTGATAAGTATATTAACTTAAATGGATATACGTTTAGGGAAAAGAATAATATTTTTAGAAGTTATTTTTCTGAACTTAGCAGTTTAGTGGACACTATTGGAAAAACTTTTATCAAAATACAGTATTAATGTAAGGTATTAAAAAGAGTGAGTAGCAATCTCAGTATTAATAACCGGACGTATTCTGGGTTAATATCTGATCCTTGATGTACGTTGGCCCATGTCCGTCTGACAAACTGCCATGGAGTTACCAAAAAACCAAGGTGTAATAAATAGCAAATGGTATAAAACCTTTGTTGTGTAATGTTATATATGCATATATTTACTTTCCTCGCCTAAAAACGCTAACGCGAGGCTTTGAGAAAAGTACTCACTCTTTTTTATTATACTGAAATGCGATGGTGAATATGCAAACTAAGAAGATTTATAATGAAAACTTTTTTTATACAAAGATACTAAAGTACAGTAAAGAAGATTTAAGTTACATAATCTCTAGAAAAGAGTCCTATTATTCGACAATAAGTATTCCAAAGCACTCAGGTATTAGGCAATTGTGCTGTATTGAAGAGAATAGTAGTTTATATAATGTTCAAAAGAATTTATCAGCTAATTTTTTAAATAACATTCCACTATCAAATAACACGTTTGGATTTGTAAAAGGTTATTCTTATCGTGATTTCTTAGAGCCCCATATTAACAATACTAAATCACAACGATACTACTTGAGGTTAGACATAAACGACTTTTTTGGTTCAGTAAAATCTGATTTATTACGAAGTGTTTTAAGTTACTATATTAAAACTGATAAAGAGGAAGTCGATGACCAAATCATAAGTTATATTGTCGAACTAATAACACTAAATGGCACTTTACCTCAGGGAGCTATCACGTCACCAGTAGTTTCTAATATTATATTTAGACAATTAGATGTTCGTATACAGGAGTACTGCTATAAGTTAGATATTGTATATTCAAGATATGCTGATGATTTATTATTCTCTTCGTTTAATCGGAAATTATTAAACGATTTCTTTATTGGCATGATTAGTAGAATCATTAGAAGTAAAGGTTTTACACTTAACTATTCTAAAATTAAGAGAGAAAGAGGTCAAATTTCTCTAAATGGGTTTGTAGTAGGTAATAATATAAGGATATCGCGAAAGAAAAAAGAAGACATTACCAGGATTTTGCATTTATTCTATGAGGGAGGCAAGCCCTCAGATGTTGCCGAGTATCTAAATAGGATTAACAATCAACAATATAATAATTTTAATCGCCAATTTTTAAATGTCTCTGATTTATTAAACTATTTATGTGGGTATAGATCGTTTCTTATTCAATGGTTGCCTAAAGAGTTAAATGGATATATGTATTGTCAACTTAAGAGTCTTATTGATAGAGTTCAAAAAGTTATAATTGGTATTGAAAAGCTACAGGGTGCAAAGTAGTATGCTTCGGGGTGTATTATATACAGCATACTAAAAAGCAGGAGAGAGGAATGGTTTTAGGTATTTCCACAAAGGTGCTTCCAAGAAAGCTTGCGGCGGCTAGGCGAGTATATAAG
>JAOAHC010000012.1 GCA_026415435.1 Clostridia bacterium | reverse complement strand
TGTAACTATCGCTCCAGGTCCTGTCATTATACTTGCTATTCCAACATTATCTGAATAGTTTAATGTATAAGTTATTGTTCCACCTACTTTTACTGTAGAAGAACTTGGTCCACTTATTGATAATACAGGTCTTGTTGTATCTTGAGGGGCAGCTTCTTGAAGCGTGAATGCAGTTGAAGTTACTGCATAAGATAATGCTCCTGTATCAGAAATTGCTGTACCTCCAGTTATTGATATTGTTTTTGAACCAGAAATTCCTTGTACATTACTTAATGTAATTGTTCTTGTATTGCCAGTTCCTGTTACTGTTTTTGTAGCTGTAAAGCCATTTGTAACTATTGATCCAGGCCCTATCATTATACTATATGCCCCTGTATAGGTTATAGTAAACGTAACTGATCCACCAGAATTTACAACACTAGTACTAGGTGCACTTAAGCTAGTATATACTTCTGATGCACTTACAAATTGTCCTAGCGCCATAATACTGAATATCATAGTAAATATCATTACAATAAATAATTTTGTTTTAATATTATATTTTTTTTCCATCATTATTACCTCCAATTCACGGTATTATATAAATATTGTAACATAATTTACATAAAAAGTCAATCTTTAAAATATTTTTTCTTTTCCAATTATTAATTTAACTAACTTTTAAACATTTTTAAATACATAACTCTGAGATTTTATTTTCAAAATTCCTTTAATTTCCAGTATTTGATTATATTTTTTACACAAATTATTAGTGTAAAACATAAATCAAAAACGTTTTACACTAAAATATATTGGAGGTGAATTTTATGGCATATGCAAACCCACAAGCAAAAGCTGCTTTAGATAAATTTAAATATGAAGTAGCTAACGAAGTAGGTGTTAACCTTAAACAAGGTTACAATGGTGATTTAACTTCTAAACAAGCTGGTTCTATCGGTGGTCAAATGGTTAAAAAAATGATAGCTCAAGCTGAAAGTCAATTATCTAGTAAAATGTAATTAAATTAGTTAGTTTTATTTATAAAAAATAGCTAAAAATAGAGAGGTGTACCAATTACATCTCTCTATTTTTTAAAATAAAAACTGAGTCCACATTGTGAACTCAGTTAAAATAATTATTTTGTAAGTACCGCAGAGGACTGCTTCCAATATTGACAGTATGATAACATTACAATATACTGACCAGAAACTTCGGGTTCATATACGTAAGTTTCAAAATTTCCTGTTGCTGAATTGTAGTTAACACTTCCATACTGTTTTAGACTGCCAAAATCAATGTTTTTTTGAACTTCACCAGAGTACGAAGAGTTTTTTATGTTACTGATAGTTATTATAAGTTTTCGTAACATCTTTCCATCAACTGTATAGCTTCCGTCAAAATATATTGATGAATCCCCTTGAACAACAGGATTAGTTCCAGTACCAGAATTTTTAACCTCTACAACAGCTTTTGCTGTATACCCTCCGTCAAGGGTTTTTGCACTTATTTCTGCCGTGCCTATACCAACCCTAGTAACTAAACCATTAGAATCCACAACTGCTACATTTGCATTTGATGTACTCCACGAGACATTTTTATATGTAGCATTGATTGGAGTAACGTATGCTGCAAGCTGATATGTTGTAGTTTGATCCGTGAGAATAAAACTTGCTACATTTAAAATGACACCATTAACTGCAATATAGCCTGAATTTGATCCAGAAGTTTTTACTTCTATTTGCTTACTTCCTGTTATGCCTTTTTGAGTATATGCACTAATAGTAACTACACCAGGATTAATTCCGTAAACAGTTCCATCCTGAGCTACAGTAGCCATATTATTGTTATTACTGCTCCAGTATATTGTGTCTGAAGAATCTGGTATTTTTGTTGCCGTAAGTTTTGAGTTATTACCAACATATATTTCAGAAACACCTGTTATTGTTATTGATTGTGTCGGAACATTAGGTGATACCTGTACCATAACAGTTCTTTGAATATTTCCATCGTATGTTTCAAACGTCAACAGAGCATTACCAGTTTCATTTTTTGCAATTATTTTTCCATCACTATATACTGCTATGTTTGAGTTACTGCTCTTAACAAATATCTTTTTGATACTTGCATCTTGCGGATACATATTTACGTCAATAGTAGCACTTTCGTTTTGTTTAAGGTTAACTGTACTTGTAGACAAATACATACTGCTTAACCTTGTATATTGTCCATTATGAACATACACATAGCAATACGCTTCACTCCCAGAAGATGAAGTAGCTTTAACATATGCCAAGCCTTGACTAACTGCATATATAGTACCATCTTCCTTTATAAAAGCTATATTTCCATTTTCACTCCTCCATGTAACAGTATCATTACTTGCAGGTATTGTTGTATATGTTAATTTTTTCGTTTCTCCAGGCTTTAAAAATGTATATGTATCAGAAAGCTTTAGTTCTGGTATTATTGGAGAAAATACACTTATTGTTGCTGTAAAAGATCTATTGCCATTTTTTGCTTCAACAACAATACCGGATTGACCATCAGATATACCTTTCACATCAAGATAAATAGTATTTTTGTCTGAAGTATACTTTACTATTTCGACCTTATTGTTTATTACACGGAAATTTATATCACGTATAGTGGCATTACTATTTAATGTAACTGTGTACCTTTGAGTCTCTCCAACTTTTAGTTTAGAATCAGAAAGTGATATATATATATATGAAAGATTTATTGGCTTAAACTGCCATCCTAGTGCCTTTTCAAAAGCATCTTTTATCTCATTTCTTGATCCTATTTTAGAACTCTTCCCTATGCAATTTTCAGCTAACTTTAAAGTTTGAGCTCTTGTGAATAAAACATTTGGTGAAAATTTACCTCCACTTACACCATTCATAACACCGCTAGAAGCAACTAATTTGATATACTTTTCTGCCCAATGTTTTTTTATATCGCTAAAATTTACTGTTTTAACAGCTTTTAAATTGAGTTTACCTAAATCTTTAAGCCGCGATAATGCAGAAGCAATCTCTGCTCTGGTTATTCCATAGTTTTTATAGAAATAACCATTTTTCACTGTCAATATTTTTGAATATGTTAAATACCCAAAAATTTCTTTCTCATCTTCTGTAAGGTTTTTCGCATCTTTATAATCTGCACAATTTCTGTACTCATATTCAGATTCTTTAGCAGTTTTACCAAACAAATGATAGATTACCTTTCCAAACTCTCCTTTAGATATGGGAGATTCTATCATATATGTTTCTGGATTTCCAAAATCATTTAACATATTTTCTACCCAGGATTGAGTTACAGTATCAGCACTTGCTGGCAGGGCAGCTGCCATAACAAATAAAACAACAATCATAACAAATGTAATAATTCTCTTCATAGTCAAATCTCTCCTTATGTTTTTTATTATTTTAATAATTATTTTTATATATATTATCATCCATTAATCATATGGATGTAACTTAGAATTTAGTAAAATTCTCCTTTTTAATACACCTATTCTTTTACATTATATCATATTTCATTATATGTTACAAGAGTCCAGAGTTAAATATTTTACATAATTTTGTATTTTAAAAGCAATAAAAAACCAGAATAGTTTGTCTACTCTGATTTTTTTATTTTATACTTCTTCGTTTAATAGATCTTCTATTTTCAACGCATCTAATTCTTCTTCTGTTGCACCTTGTCTTCTTTTCTTTTCTATAATTGCTTTATTTTTTCTTATTTGTCCTTCTAGTTTATTGATAACTTCTTCTATACCATAGTATACATCATCTGTTTCTGTTTTACCAATATAAGTACGTGATTTATATTCTATTCTTATATCAACATGTTGTTTTTCTCTTTCTGCTGAAAAAGTTACATGGCATATAGTAGCGTCATCAAAAAATTTCGCTAGTTTTTCTACTTTCTTTTCTGTAAATTCCTTTATTGCGTCTGTTACTTCAATATGAAGTCCTGTAATATCTAATTTCATTTCAACCATCTCCTCATATATATTATACACAATTTTTGAACTTTTTTCAACAAAACTCGAATTTATTTAACATTTTTTTATATTTCAAAAAAGTTCATTTGTGCAGAATCTGGCAATTCCTTTAAACATCCTTGATTTTTTAATGTTTCTATTGCTACTTTACCTAATTTTGCTCTATTTGCAAGTTCTTCTATAGATGCAAAAATTCCATTTTTTCTTGCTGCTACCAACTTTTCAGCATCAACATTTCCAAAACCAGTTATTGCTGATAAAGGTGGTCTTATTCCATCAGATTCAACAATAAATTTTTTATCATCAGATATATATATATCAACTGGTAAAAAGTTTATGTTTCTCTCATACATCTCATTTACTACTTCCATTATTGTTAATGCATCTTTTTCTGTCTGAGTTGCATTTTGCTTTTGCTCATATTCTTTTATTGCCTCTTTAATTTTTTGTTTGCCTTGCATCATTAAATTTGAATCAAAGTTACCAGCTCGTATAGATAAATATGTAGCATAAAACTCCTTTGGATGATACACTTTATAGTAAGCTATTCTATATGCCATCATAACGTACGCTGCTGCATGGGCTTTTGGAAACATATACTTTATTTTTTTACATGAAGATATGTACCACTCTGGCACTTCTTTTTCGCGCATTGCTGCTTCCATATCTTCTGTAAGACCTTTACCTTTTCTTACATTTTCCATTATTTTAAAAGCCATTTGCGGATCTAATTTCATATGTATTAGATAAATCATTATATCATCACGCGTACATATTGCTTCTTTAAGACTTGCTGTACCTTCTGTTATAAGGGTTTGAGCGTTTCCTAACCACACATCTGTACCATGTGAAAGACCTGATATTCTTACTAATTCACCAAATGTAGTAGGTTTTGTGTCCATTAGCATTTGTCTTACAAATTTAGTTCCAAACTCAGGAACAGCATATGTACCTGTATCAGATTTTATTTGTTCAGGCATAACTCCTAGAGCCTCAGTTGTTGTAAACAATGACATTACTCGTTGTTCATCTAAAGGGATAGTTTTAGGATCTACACCTGTTATATCTTGTAACATTCTAAGAACAGTTGGATCGTCATGACCAAGTATATCAAGTTTTAGCAAATTATCATGAATAGAATGGAAATCAAAATGTGTAGTTACTGATTTTGAAAACGGATCATCCGCAGGTTTTTGTATTGGACAGAAGTCATATATTTCCTTATCTTGAGGAACAACTATAATACCACCTGGATGTTGTCCAGTGGTTCTTTTTATTCCAGTACATCCTTGTGAAAGTCTATTTATTTCAGGCATAAGTAGACTTTTTTGTTTCTCGTCAAAATATTTCCTAACAAAACCATAAGCTGTTTTATCAGCTATGGTACCAATAGTACCTGCTCTAAAAGTTTTAGATTTTCCAAATAAAGTTTCTGTATATTTATGTGCTACTGGTTGATAATCTCCTGAAAAATTTAAATCTATATCAGGAGCTTTATCCCCCTTAAAACCAAGGAATGTTTCAAAAGGAATATCCATACCATCCTTCTTAAATTTTTGACCACATTTAGGGCAATCTTTATCATTCATATCTATACCTGTAGTAACAGTAGTATCTGGAAATTCACTAAATTTACATTCAGGATTTACACATATATAATGTGGAGGAAGTGGATTTACTTCAGTTATTCCTGTCATTGTAGCAACAAATGATGAACCTACTGAACCTCTTGATCCAACTAGATAACCATCTTCGTTAGATTTTTTTACAAGTTCTCTAGCTATCATGTACATTACTGCAAATCCATATTTTATAATTGGTTCTAATTCTTTTTTTAGTCTTGCCTCAACTATTTCAGGTAAATTGTCACCGTATATTTTTCTTGCATTTTCAAATGAAATTTCCTCTATTTTTTGATCGGATCCTTCAATACTAGGTGGAAATGTACCATCTGGGACAGGCTGAATAGCTTCACACATATCAGCAATTTTATTAGGATTTTCTACAACTACCTCATACTTTTTGTTTTCAGGAAGATATGTAAATTCTTTAAACATTTCTTCTGTAGTTCTATAATATAGAGGTGCCTGTTTATCTGCATCTTCGTAGCCTTGTCCCGCCATTATAATTCTACGATATATTTCATCTTCAGAATTTAGAAAATGTGAATCAGTAGTAGCAACCACAGGTAAGTGCAGTTTTTCACCCAAATCAATAATTTTTTTGTTGATCTCAATCAAATCTTGAACAGACTCAAGCGTACCATTATCTATGTGAAACTGATTATTCCCTAGTGGTTGGACTTCCAAATAATCATAATACTTTGCAATATTTTCAATTTCTTCTTCACCTTTATTATTTATAATTGCCTGGTAAAGTTCACCTATTTCACAAGCCGAACCCAAAATTAGTCCTTCTCTATATCTATTTAATAGGGATCTAGGTATTCTAGGCTTTTTATGAAAATATGCAATATGCGAAAAAGATATTATCTTATATAAATTTTTTAAACCTACATAATTTTTTGCTAATATTATTATATGATTATATGGTATATTTTTCGGTTCGTTTTCTAAATTTGAATATACATAGTTATATATGTCTATATTTTTACTTTTAGCAACTTCTATCATTTTTAAGAATACTTTCACCGTTGCTCTTACATCATTAATTGCTCTATGCGCATTCTCCAAGCTTATATCTAAATTCTGTGCAATTGTACCTAACTTATGATTTTCATATGATTCAAATAATTCTCTTGCCACAGTAAGTGAATCTATAACTGTATTTTTAACTTCTATATTTTGCTTTTTTGCAAAATATGTTATAAAGCTCATATCAAATTTGCTATTATGTGCAACCAAGATGCTATCTTCAACAAATTTTAAGAATTGAGGTAAAACAACCTCAATATTAGGAGATTTTTCTACCATTTCATCTGTAATTTTTGTAAGCTCTTGTACATTTTTAGGTATTGGTCTTTCTGGATTTACAAATGTACTAAATTCATCAATTATTTCTCCATTTTTTACTTTAGCCACAGCAATTTCAGTTATTTTATCAATTCCTGCATTGAATCCTGTAGTTTCTATATCAAATATACAGAATGTATCCGATTTTGAAACATTAGGCTCAACATCACTAACAAGGTAACCTTCAACACCATATATGACTTTAGTTGGCGCATCTTGTAACCAGTTTTTATTTTCCTTGCTAAAAAAATTCTTAGCAATTACACCATGTGCTTCGGGGAAAGCTTGAGCTACACCATGATCTGTTATGGCTACTGCCCTGTGTCCCCATTTTATAGCTTGTTTTACTATATCTGACGCAGAAGTAACACCATCCATAGCACTCATTTGTGTATGTATATGTAGTTCTACCCTTTTATTTTCAGCATTATCTTTTCTTGGTTCAGGTTTTTTATCCTTGTTTATACTATTTATCATAATAGTTATTTCTTTTGCAAATGGATCAAACTGAGGTCTTCCTTGAAGTTTAATATAGTCACCTGAGTTTATTTTATCTTTTACATCTTCAAATTTTTTCTTATCTAGGAACATTTTACAAGATATTGTACTCGTAAAATCAGTAACATCAATTGATACCAACATTTTACCAGATTTAGTCTCACGTATATCTTTATTTACTATTTGTCCTACTATACATATCTTATCATAGTCAGTATTTACATCTGTTACTTTATCCACTCTTTCCTTAGCAATATCTTTTCCGTACACTACATGCTCAGGAAGATTTTCTTTACTTTCAGATTTTGGAGTGTATTGACTCTTATAATCTTTTTTTGTGTTATCATATGATTTTTGTACTGACTTACTGACTTCCAAATTATTTAAAGCTGTGCTAGCAGGCGCTATATTTTCAAGTTTTACTACATTAATTTTACTCTTTTCATCAGTTATAACTACACACTCTGAACTGTCACAAATTACAACTCTATATGTTATACCAAATTGCACCAGTAAGTATTTTTTTATATATTCATCTATCTTTTTTATATTTAAAAAATTAGAATAAGGTTTATTTAATTCTATTTTAATTTCTTTAATATAATTTTCTACCTCTATTGTACAACCATCCAATATACCAAGAGTGTATTCAAATCTTTTCTTTATACTCGCTAGGACTTTTTCTACATCTTGTACACTTATTTGACTGTTACTACCTACATGTTCATAATTAATTTTAAAACTATTTAATTCATATGCCTTGCAAGCGTTCTTTTCAAACTCATCTATTTCGTCTAAAGTTATATTTTTATCACTACTTGCTTTTAATATAACTGAATTTAGTTTCTTAGAAAACTTTAATTCATCTATATATGCATATTTAAAATTATTATTATCATTTTCATTTGTACAATTAAAAAATACGTCTTTTACTTGCTTTTTCATATGCCCTCCAGTAGTTTTTATTGTACATCTATTATACATTTTTTTTACTATTTTGTCTATATAAATTGGATATTTTACTTATCAATAATAAAAATTTAATTTTATTAAAAATACAAACTTATTTTGTATTTTTTAAAACCTGTTATTTACAGAAAAAAAGCAGCAATATGCTGCTTTTTTTCCCAGATGCCGAGTATCATAAAAATTCTTAACTCGTCGAATTTTTATCCCGGACTTTTTGCTAGATTTCGCTCGCCACTACTTTCTAACGAATTAGCAGACAAAACCAACCTGTTTTAAGACTTTTAACGAAGGTACTTAAGTATTGGCTTAAGTTTTCAGATATGTCGACCTTCGGCAGAATACTGCATCTTTTGTCTACTAAAAAGGATACTAAATCCTATCAAAAACACCCTCCTTATATGAATATTTATACATATACTATTTATCCTATGGCGTACATAATATCATACTAACACAGTTATTTCAAGTTATTATCTAAAAATTCCATATAATTTTTCCACATTATTTTATCAATAGTTTCTTCACTAAAATCATATTTTTTTAAATAATAGAATAAGTTTTCAAATTTACTATTGTTTTCTAGGCCAATTACCGGTGTTTTTATACCATCAAAATCAGAACCAATGCCCACGCAATCAGTTCCACCTATATTAATAATATGTTGCATATGTTTTATTACTAGGTCAATATTCGCCTCATCATTATTACCTATAAATTCTTTATACAAGTTTATACCTACAACTCCTCCATTTTCAGATATCGCCTTTATTTGTTCATCATTTAAATTTCTTTTATGATTGCATACGCTTTTTGAGCATGAATGACTTGCAATAAGAGGCTTTTTTGTAATTTTAATAGTATCCCAAAATGATTTTTCAGATAAATGTGATACGTCTGCTATCATGCCTAAGTTATTCATTTGGTCTATAACTTCTCTACCAAAATCAGTAAGTCCAATATCCTCTCTATCTGTACAATTAGCACCGCTTGCTATCTCATTTCTATTATTCCATGTAAGCCCCAAAAGCCTTACTTTTTTTTCATATAGCCTATACAAATTTTCTATTTTACCTTCAAGTGCAATCCCGTCTTCTACAGATATAACAGCTCCTAGCATTTTATTATCCTCATCAATATATTTTTTCAAACTTTTTTTATCTTCAACAATCATAATTTTATTGGTATTTTTTTCTATCTCAGAATTTAAAGTATTTATGAGATTAACACAAAGATCAAATGGACTTTTATCTATATATTCAGGTTCTATATACATAGCAAAAAACTGTATATATTTATAATATTCTAGTGCATTATCTAATCTAAATTGATTATTTAAACTGTTTATATTCGATCCTTCATATATTTTTAATACAGTATCACAATGTGAATCAATAACGATTTTTTTCACAAAACCACCTCTATTAAAATATATGTTGCTTTTTGTTTTTTTGAACAAAAAAAGAAAGTCTAATTACTTAAACTTTCTTTTTAGCTTACTATAAGCCATATCTTCTTTTCATTCTTTTTACTTGCTTTTTTCCCATATTTAAAGCATAGTAAAGACTATCACTATTAATCATGCCAACAATTGTACCTGCAACCATTCCTATCATTGCACCTTTTACAAAACCCATACAATCAACTCCTTTCATCTATTTTTAGTTTATCCTTTTTAATTACTTTTAAACTTGAAATAATTTCATATATTCCTATACATAGCATAAAAACATAAAAATATTTTCTTATTTTATCTTCATCAACTATACTTGCAAAATATATTCCAACCAAACTTCCTAGTAGAATTGGTACTATTAATTTTAAAAATATCTTTTGATCAAAATCTTTTGATTTTATATTTTTTATACTTGCAGATAAACCAACAAGTACAAATATAATTAAGTTGTATCCTTGCGCTTCTTTATGAGAAAACAGACCAAAAATAGTTGATATAATTATGAATATAGCTCCTCCACCTATTCCCATTGCAGATATAATTCCAGCCACTAACACAATTAATATAAGACTTATCCACATAATCCACCTCTAGCTAAAAAGCCTTATTATAGACAGTACTGTTACAATAATACCTGAAATTAAATTAAGTATATTAGATTTAATTTTTTTCATCAATTTTGCACCAATATATCCAGCAATAAGTGATACAAAAAGTATTATAACTATCTTAATAATATCAAATTCAATAAATCTACTATATCCTATTGCAGTAAATATTGATGCACTTGCTAAAAGTGATATACTCACAGCTCTTGCCAAGTGTGATTTTATCTTTTTTGAAAAAATAAAGTACACTACCAATATTTGTCCTGCACCTGCAGCAAAAAGCCCATTTAAAATACCAACTATAAATCCAATAAAATATATCATATTTATATTTTTTGTAAGTTTTGAAATAAAATACTTTTAATTAAAATAATAAATAAAAAACGCCTACTATTAGTGTAGACGTTAAAAAAACAAAAATTATTTTTTTAATCTTCTTTGTAAATCTGCAATGAATAAATCCATATCCATAGCTATACGCAGGTTTTGTATTGCAGAATCTAATGGTATTAATTGCAAAGGAATATTTTCCTTAGGCCAACTCGAGCATATTTCATCTTCATATTCTATATTCATTTCTTTTAAAATATCAAGAGTTCTTTTAGCATCTTCAATATATTTAGTATCTGAACAGTATGTTTCTTCGTTTACATGGACTTCTGTGGACATCAAAGCTTCACGTAAAAAGCATATTTCTTTAATTAAAGTTTTAACATACAACAACCGCTGAGCATTTAAAACATTGTACTGATCCAAACAAAGATTAAGTATTACTCTACTTATCATTAAAAATCCCTCCGTTTTTTATTTATAAAAAACTATTTATAATTGTATATTAATATTATATCAGGATTTTTTAACTTTGTCAATTTATGTAAACTTATTTGTTTGACCATTATTTTTATTATTAATTTTTAATAACTTTTCCAATCCAATTATTTAATATCTCAAATGGAATATTAAGATTATTTTTTCCTATACCCATATTTATATAAGATTTAAATTTACCATGATAATCAGTACCACCAGAAATATACAAATTATTTTTACGGCAGTAGTCTATAAGAAATTCTGTCTGTTCATCTTTATACAATGAGTAGTAACATTCAATACCATCAATTTTATAGTTGTTCATTAAATATTCTAATATATATTTTGAATTTTCTTCATAAATATATATGTGTGGTATAAATACCAATCCTCCTGATTCTTTAATCAAATTAATTATTGTCTCACATGATGGAATAAGATCAGATATATCAACAAAAAATGGGCTTTTTGGATTAGTAAAATGCTTTCTATAAAAAATATAAGTATTATTCCATGATTCTGTATCTTTAAGATAATTCATATTATCAGGATGTTTAACTATATGCTTATGCATAAACGTAGATACAAATTTTTCATCCATTTCTCTATCTAATATATCAACATCTAATATTATGCCAATCATTTTATATTTTTCGCATGCCCTTTTTATTTGGGCTTCCTCAATTTCTTTACTAGATACGTATATTTTGCTTGTAACATCATTTATATAGTCTATATCCACACCATATCCTAGTAGCTCTATAATCGCCCTCTCTAAGGTTGTTGATAATTCTACACCATTTATAATTTTCCCTGTATAATATTCTTTTATATTAATTTTTTTAAAATCATCATATGCTATACAAGTATTATGGTCAGTTATAGAAATGCACTTTAATCCAATTTTTTGCGCTTTTTTTAATATATCTATAACACTATCAGTTCCGTCTGAATATTTGCTGTGTATGTGTAAATCAATCATAATATGCTCCTTGTTCTACTTTAAATCTATTTCTAAAATCAGATATCTTATTAATATCTACAATCCAATCCACATTTTTTACTATCTCAAAAAATATATTGTCATAATCAATTGAAGTAAAATATTTTGTGTACACAACAATATTTATGTCACATAATTAAACATTGATTTTTTGTTTTTTAGTTCTTTTGTATATTAATAATAGTTTGTATTTAGTTCATAATGTATCAAAAAGAATTTTATAAGCTAATTATATTATATTTATTTTGACAATACAATAAGCACTTTCTAATAAATTTTAAACTTTTATCTATAGAATTGATAAGTATACACACAACTAATTTTTCAATTAGTTATAGAGAAATAGACTGTTTATTAAGGAAATGTTATTTATAATTTTTGATTTTTATTTTAACTTAAAAGAGTAAATATAATAAAAACCCAAATTAATATTGATAATTTATATTATAATAATAAATAAATATAAATATTTTGACATATATAGACAATATTTTTCCTAATTATATGATAATATATTAACTATTAAAAGGAGAGTTTTTTATGGAGGCTTCAAAAATATTAGATTGGACATTTACAAAAGAATGCGACATACCAAGTGATATAGAATCGTTGCTAATAAGTGGTGAAACTGCTATATCAGCATATAAAACAATTAGGGATAGTGCTATATTTACAAATAAAAGATTAATTGTTAGAGATTCTCAAGGCATAACTGGTAAAAAAACAGAAATATATTCATTACCTTATTCGAATATAAACATGTGGTCTAGTGAAAATGCTGGAACATTTGATCTTAATGCAGAAATTGAATTATGGACTAGAGCAGGTCATATAAAAATAAAATTACTAAAAGGTATTGATGTTAGAAAATTCGATAAACTTATAGCTGAATGTATATTATAAAAATTCGCTTACAAGTTAGATAAATGACATACAATAATTTTACATTATATGTCATTTAATATTTTAAAAAGTCGTCTTTTTGTTGGAGCTTCCAAGCGGATTCGAACCGCCGACCTCTTCATTACCAATGAAGTGCTCTGCCAACTGAGCTATGAAAGCATATATTAAAATTTTATCTTTAGTACCCAAATTATATCATTTTTCTACTCTTTTAACAATATATTACCTAGTTTTTTTTGTATTTTAGTTTCTATTCTAGAAATATATGATCTTGATATTCCTAAAAGATCAGCAACTTCTTGTTGTGTTTTAGGTACCTTACCATCTAGTCCATATCTTAAATTCATAATATATTTTTCTCTTTCTGGGAGTTTTGTATTTATATACTTTATCATCTGGTCAGTTATAACTTTACTATAAATAGTATCTATTATATCTTTTTCTTGCATATCTAATGTATCAGCTAGCTCCATATCATTTCCATCTTTATCTGTTCCTATAATTGTACTCATAGATACTTCGGCTTGCTGTTTTTTGGTAGACCTTATGTGCATTAATATTTCATTTTCAACACATTTTGAAGCATAAGTCGATATCTTAAACCCCTTATCTGAACTAAAGCTATTTATGGCTTTTATAAGACCTATTGAACCTATTGAAATTAGTTCTTCTAGGTCCTGTTCTTTTACTGCATACTTTTTAGCAATATGCGCAACAAGTCTTAAATTATGCTCAATAAGCTTATTTTTGGCTTGTTTATCACCTTCAAAATATTTCTTTATATAGTATTCCTCTTCTGTTTTACTAAGTGGTTCAGGAAAAAGATTTGAGGTTGATATATATCCAAATAAGCAAAATATATATGATAATATATTAGAAAGAAAAGAAAAAATCATAGCATACCTCCATTAATATATTTAATGTATATGCTATGATTTGACTATTTTTGCATGTCTTTATCAATCCTTATTTTAACTTATATATAGAAATTATTTCAAAAGACAAAAACATCTACACAAGTTGTAGATGTTTTTGTAATTGTCAGAATTTATTTAAGGTACTATCAGATACTCAACGGATTCAACTACTTCTCTTTTAGCTTCATTTACCAAATCCGAAACATTTGTGCCATTAGTTTTTTGTCCTTTCTTAATTACAAATGTTACTACCGCTTCATCGCTATTACCTAAAATGCTATATTCCCCATTGAGCCTATATGACCAAGTTCCATCCATATTCCATAAGGTTGTTTCACCAAATATAGTATTTGCATACTGCTGTAACACACCCTTATTTAAAACTATTGAATCCTGAATGTATGAATATTTCTCGTTAATCTTTTTTGAAATACAGAATTTAAATACATTTATAAGCTTCATAGTTTCATTACTAAATTGGTACAACTCCTTAATCTTTTGATAGCATTCGTAGAATGATATCTTAGGGGTAATAACCATGCTTAGTAAAAATTCTTCTATAGCCTCTGCATTATTTAATACCTGTATGTTCTTTTCATTTTCTAGTTCAGGTTCATCAACGTTAAGAATAATCTCACTTCCATCTGACATAGTAAGAGTTCTATGACAGAAATACTCGCAATAATAGCTTGATAGTTTTACACCCTCTCTTTCAATATGAGTACTCTGCAATTTTAATTTTAATTTATCTATAAAATAATTATATCTAGAAGTTTTACCGCATAATTCAACATGCAATTCATCAAAATCTTCAAAAAAATCTCCGAAATACAATGATATCTTTAATTCCTTACCATCTGCCGTTTTACATGTAAAAGTTTCATTATGTTTTCCAGATAGCTCACTTAGCTTAATTGGAAATTTAACATCAATTTGCCTTAAAAGTTCCATTAATGATTTAATAGGTTCACCATTTTTTGTCCAATCAATAATTAACTGAACAATTTCGGCATCAGTAACATGAACATCAGGATTTATACTAGAAATAATAGAAGTTATGTATACCTGCTGTTCTGACTCACTCAACTTTCTATTAGTTCTTACATCACAAAAGTAAACCTTAACCGCTTCAGTTCTTACCTCAGTGGTTTCCTTTACTGACTTTAATTTCTTTTTACATATTTCAAACAGCTTTGAAAAAATAATCATTAATTCTTCCTCCTATTAAATTTTATTATTTAGTAGTCTTACCTCCGAAATTTCAGAAAATACACACCTTAAATATTATAACAATTATACCATATATTTAAAATTAGTCAATCTTATGTAAATTCAAAACTTATAAATATTTATTTTATGTTTTTATTTGATATAAACTATGACTGCTGTTATGATAATATCTTTTTATTTTTTACTAATCACCTTACAAAACAAAAAGATGACCTACTTGAACTATACCCCAAAAAGTGGAGTTAGTAAAAAAGCGCGAAATGGATAAACTTTATTTAAGTTTATCCATTTCTTTTTCTTTGAATTCCATAGGTGTTAGATATCCTAGTCCTTTTTGAATTCTTTCATAGTTATAATA
>JAOAHC010000025.1 GCA_026415435.1 Clostridia bacterium | reverse complement strand
CCGAGATCTACACTAGATCGCTCGTCGGCAGCGTCAGATGTGTATAAGAGACAGGAATAGGAATATCTTTAATTTTTTGAGTTCTGTAGTCATGAACTTTAGAAGTAGTAGATCCACATTTAGGGCAAACATGAGGTTTCTTTTTAGTTTCAGCATAAATTTCAACGCAATCATCGCTATTTATAATATTCTATCAATAGCAACATGGGACATCTAGGTACTTAATTTTTGATGCTTACATTTGTTTGAATATATGTAGAATTATGTTGTAATTAATTAGGATTTGTTATTGACAGAAATAGTAGTAGAAGGTTAAAATGTAAATTATAGGTAATAATTTAAGTTTTGGTTTGATTTATAATGTTGACGAAGGGAGGAGTGAAAAAAGGGATAATTTAAAGGTTAGAAAAGAAAAGAATATAAGACATTTGACAAAAGATTATCTTTGGTAGTGTCAAAAGTTTTATGAAAAGCTGATTTAAAAGTGAAAAAATGAGAAATCAATGGCTTCTTATTAGCACGTAGTGCAGCTGTCGCCCTTGATAAACATAAGCCAAATGTTAGCAGAATTAACGAGGATCAAAGGAACAGACATAAATGAAGCACAAATAAGCCCTCGAATTTTAAGCATACCATTTGTCTAATTTGTTTTTCAAAGTTACGCTATGCCGATAGCTATGAGAAGGGCTTTCTACTAATCATATATAAAATTTTATGCTGGTTGATTTGCCATTATATATTCCTGTGCAAGTTGAATTAGCTTACACCAACGTGCAGGCATGTGAGGTAGATTTTCTATATATGGTATAGCAACAGGCACACGGTTATTAAGAGTTGAATGTGGTCTTAGAAAATTGAAATATACAGTAAATAGATTAACAAACGAAATAAACCCTCGGGTGTATTTGTATTTACCTTTAAAAATTTCGTTAAGGCGTTCAATTATCTGCTTTAGAGGTCTGCATTCTCTTGATACGGGGCTTTCTTTTGTAAGTTCAATTACCTGTGTAACATCAAACTTTGTTCCTTTGCTAGCAAAGAAATGCTGGGCTAACAGATAGGTAGGATTTCCATCAACAATGAAATTAAGGTTTTCAGGGATAGATTTAAGTTTGCACAATACATCATTAAGAGCTTTAACAGCAGATAGTGTATCTCTGTTTTTAAAAATTTTGTTAGATAGTATTATCTTCTATTCATCATCAAATAAAAAGCAGAGATAATGCCATTTACCATTGACTTTGAAATATATTTCATCACCACAAAATGAGTTAGAAAGTTCATAATACTAAAAACCGTGGATAACACTATTTTTTAAGTGAGATAAATATGTAGTTATCTACATGAATAATGTAGGAAATATTTAACAAAATCAAGTGTTTTAGTTAAAAGTTTATTAAAAACCTTTGACAGAACCCTATTTTATAAGGAGGGGTTTTAATGAAAAAAATATTGTCAACTATGTTGGCTATAAGCATGATTTTTATTAGTATACCTATACATGCATCAGAAAAATCTGATGGTAAAATTCAAAAAATAGATATGAAAATTTTAAAACAATTTGAAACAAGCGAAGAGAAAGTAGAAATCTGTGAAATTAATGGAGTAATATACTATTATAAAGATACTATAGATAAGACGATTACTATTACAAAGGATTTGAATGGGAAAATTTATATATCATGCAAAAATAAGGAAATAAATAAATTAAAAACAGGAGAAATAGAATTAAAATACAGATATCCTAAGATAAATCTACTTGAAGAATTCAATAATATTGTAAATAGCTTATCATTTGATGATAAATCATTTACAAATACTGTTTCTTTAGATAAAATGCAATACACTACCAAAGAATCAGAATATGAAATAGCAAAAAGGATCGACGATAAATTGAAAAGTGTATATGGTTCTCCATATAATGATAAATATATTAGTTCTTTAAGTGAATTGGGAGAAACAGCCTATCTTTATGAAAGTATGCATTTTGAAAGATATAAATATCGCAGTTGGGCATTAAATGCAGGAACAGCAATAGGAATAG
>JAOAHC010000024.1 GCA_026415435.1 Clostridia bacterium | reverse complement strand
CTCCTTGATATGGGATTCCCATCACTCAAGGAGTGCTATCTAAAAGTCTGTGAAAACTAAAGAACCGCCGTATACGGAACCGTACGTACGGTGGTGTGAGAGGTCGGTGGGTAAAATAATTACTCACCTCCTACTCGATTAAGTTTAGGTATTTTAACATATTGCCGGAACTCTTTTTATCAAAATTATTCACTAATTATTTAATACACAAAGGGTAGATATCTCTTTGTACTCTTCTTATATTTGCTATATTTGTTACCATGTATTTTATATAAGTAATCCTCTTCACAACGAACTTGAATATCCAGAAATAGTATAAAAATTAAATTTAATAGGAATATAGTCCATGTTGGCCATATTAGCCATACACCTATATTTAACATGAATAATCCCAAATATGTTGGGTTCCTTATATATTTGTATAAACCAGTCGTGATTAAGTCTGTTTTTACTTTTTCATCAATTCCTACTCTCCATGAGCTGCCCATTTTAACTTGAGCGTATAAACAAAATGATAATCCCGCTAAACCTGTTAAAAATCCAAGTGCGTCATAAATTATCGAATTAATAGTCTCAATTCTACTAAACAAAGAACCAATTTGAAATTGAATTGAATGCAAAATTATTACGATTACTGCATACGCTGTTAAAATATTCATCAATTGATTCATATATTTCTGAATACTCAAAGTTGAAGCTGCCATTACCTTTGGGTTTATACCAGTGGCCTTTATTTGAGTAACCTGTTTTACTTTCCATAACATTAAATAGAGTAAGAATAATGTGACCACAAATATAATTTCTATGATTTCCATAAGACACCACCCTTTTTAATTATTTATTAAGAGTTTGACTAATATGTTTAGAAGAAGCATTAAGCAAATACCTTCTATTTACAATTAGCATAATCAATCCATATACACCTGTCGGGAAAAGAATTAAGTCTTCATGAACGTTAAATATGAATGCTTTTGGTAACCCTGTAAAAGCCCAAGCAAGAAGTAATATGTATACCTTAACATCAATTTTGGGTATCGCCGATGCCAATATTATTATTGTAAAAGCTGTAAATGGGCAAGGCATTATTAAAGTAGTGGATTTCGGGAAATTGTGTCCGAGCAAATGACTTATAACAGGATATAGAAAATATAAGCAACAAAAAATTAGAGTGAACAGTTTTTGCCATTTGCATAAAGGAAACCTAAAGGTGATTCTCTTTAGAAAAATATCTATGAGAAATAATACTGAAATTAGCAAAAATAGAGGAGCTGAAAGGAAGTTTCCAAACATAGTATTATCAAAAACGATGAAGAAAACAATTCCTATCCAAGCAAAGGTTGTTGCAAAGAACAGTTTCATCAAAATCTGCGAAATATCATTCTGTTTAATATAATTATAAATTATTATTGAAAGTCCTATTACCATGAGGAATATTTGGAAAATGAGCGTTGAATCGTTATATATACTAATTACAGCCCAAAAATCTTCTGCTGATTTCATTTAAATCTCCATTCCGCCGCTGTCGCTGGCGGCACAAATAGTAATGAAAAAATGGTGCGCGACTTTCACCAAAATGCTATCTTAGTCTTGAGGGGAAGGTAAACTACAAAGCACGGTAGGAGGAGTCGTAGATCGC
>JAOAHC010000043.1 GCA_026415435.1 Clostridia bacterium | reverse complement strand
CTTTCATTATCTTCTCCAAATAAGTATCCTATATATATTTTATATCTATCTACTTTGTATTCTAAGTTTAAACATGGGGCAAGGAAATTAAAAGTAGAAGTTGTAAATTTTAGATTAACTATATTAAAATCAATAGATGGAGTAAAAACTCCCTTATTTTCATCTTCATTTTCTGCTGCAAAACTAATTGTATTTAAACCAATTACTAATAAGAATATAATAGATACTATCAAAAATTTATTTATACTTTTTTTCTTCATAATTTACCAACTCCTTTATTTAGCATATATTTTAATCTGTGTATAAAGATTTGCTATTTATTTTTATTTGTTTTGATTGTATTTATAAAGTTCATTAGTTCTTGGGGTGTATTGTTTTTATAAAAATAGGAAAAGTTGTGGTTAGTATGAACTTTATTTTTATTTATGTTTTGCCTTCTATTTGCTAAGACATTAGCACCATAATACGAGTTGTTTAAATCAGTAATATCTACATTACCCGTATAAATATCATAGTTATTAGTAGATGAGTTATATTTAAAATATATATAGTATGCTTGAGTACTAATAGCTGGTATAGATGGGAAAAGAAACGAATAAATACTGTATCTTGCATTATCTATGCTAGAATCTCCACTAAGTAATCCTATAAAAGATCCAGATCCATCAACTGCTCCATCATCTTGAAAACTATCATCTCCATTAACATCTTCCATCTTTGCATAAGTAAATTGTATATCATTAGTTCCTTCAAATAAAACCACTTGAAAAACTAATATATTATCATCATTCTCATAATCGCTTGCATAGAATTGAACAACAAATTTCCTATTAGGTGAGCTACCTATTGTTTCATACCAAACACCTTGATCACTATAAGCATCCATAACTAAATCAGACCAAAATGGAGCAATAAAAGAATCATAAGGCCCATAAGAATCCCCAACTAATACTTCATTTATATCATATAATGGATCATAAGAATAAAAATCGTCACTTTCTATATCACTATCAAATGATAGCCACCCGTTTGTACAAAAAACTACATCGCTCCCAGCAGAAAAATTATTACCAAAAAGAGAAAAATCAAACGGTAGTATACCGCTATCTAAGTATAATCCGTCATCAGTATCATCAAAATCACTATTAGCATCAATAAAAGTAGCAGTAGAATTATTAGACAGGTCATCAAAAGCTAAAGGTGTTATATTAGCGCTACCTGAACCCCCTGTACCTCCTGTACCCCCTGTATTACCAACAAGTATGTTATTTAACCCTCCAACACTACTCCCACCTCCACAGCTAATAATTACCCCTCATGTAACTATAGCTAATAGGATCCCAGCTATTAACATTTTTGTTTTTTTATTATATATCCCATATTTTTCATTTTTTACACCTCCTTTATTTATTTATAAGTTTTCATTTTTCTATAAATTATTTTTTAATTTTCATTAATCATCACCTCCTTAAGTTATTAGTAATATTATTCAAAAAAAAAAAAAATTCCTCTTTTTTTATCATAAAACTATTTTATCTTTTCATACTCAAAATTAACTACATCCTTTTTTGCTTTATCAAACTCTATCCCTACTAAATATATCTTTTGGTAATTTAAATATTTCTTAAAGTATTTTTTTTCTTTAATTTGTTTTAAAGCTTTCCCTTTTTCTTCTTCTTTTTCTAACAACTTAAACTCTATTATATACACTATTTTTTTATCTACTACTATTGTTAAATCTATCCGCCCTTTTGATGTGTTATCTTCTATTATCACATTATATCCTGTTGCATATACTAATCCATATATCGCTGCAGAATATACATATTCATTCTTTAACACCTCATAACTTATT
>JAOAHC010000014.1 GCA_026415435.1 Clostridia bacterium | reverse complement strand
ACTTCAAGTACCAAAAAGGACACTTGTGAATATTCTGAATATTCTTAAAACTCTCAAACCCAGACCACAAAAGACTTTTTTCATTTTTTCCAGATATTTGAAGTGTCCAAAAAAGTGTCCTTTTTGACAAAAAAGTGTCCATGAAGGACACTTTCATTTTGATATTTTTTACAATTCTTCATTTATATACCAAAATTTTAGCAATAATTGTAAAAAATCACCTTACTGCTTGTCCATGGTTTTTTATACCATAAATTCCACACAACGCCAACAACTCACATCACATCATCTCAATTTATTTCATTGTATTTCGACTTATATATCATTTCTCACACCAATTTCATCTTGTTGCACCTCGTCGTCCAACTTACTCAACCAATGCAACGCACACAACAATCTCAACAAAATCAACTCTTGTTTTGTTTCTCACCCCAACCACACAACTATCATTGTTGTCATTGTGCTCTAATAAAATCATTTAAAACACAGTATTTGAAGTAATTTTAAAACAAAAACAAATATATCGTATAAGTAATAAAATAAAATATATAAAAAGGAGAGGATAAATATGGAAAACCAAAACAGTCAAAATTCAGAATTTAATGTTGAATTTAACCAATTAAAACAAAACTCAAAAAACTCAAAATGGGAAGACATAAAAGATTATGTAAAAGAAAATCCAAAACAAATCATCAAGGGAGCAGTAGTAGGGCTTTTAATGGTAATCTCTTATTTTACAGGTAAGAGACACGGAGAGGAAAGAATTTTAAAATTTACTAATTTAATATTAGTGGACAACAAAAACAAAGAAGAATAGGGATATTAAAATATCCCTCATATTTTTTTATGAAAGGAGAGATATTTAGTGGCAAAATTATTTTTTAGGTATGGGGCTATGAATTGTGGAAAAACTACACAACTTTTGCAAGTTGCTCATAATTACGAAGAGAGAGGAATGAAAGTTGTTATCTTAAAACCAGAGATAGACACAAAGGGAAACGATACCGTTGTTAGCAGACTAGGTGTTAGTAGAAAGGTAGATCATATAATCAAAAAAGATGAAAACATCTTTAATTTATTTGATTTTCAAAGCCCTGATTTTAGATATGAGACAGACTGTGTTTTAGTTGACGAAGTTCAGTTTCTAACTAAAAAACAAATCGATGAATTAATGGATATTGTAACAATATATAAGATACCAGTTATATGTTATGGACTTAGAACAGATTTTACGAGAAATGGCTTTGAAGGAAGTTCAAGACTTTTAGAGATAGCTCACGAAATTGAAGAATTAAAAACTATTTGTCATTGCGGAAGAAAAGCTATATTTAACATAAGAAAAGTTAACGACAAAGTTGTTTTTGATGGCGAGCAAGTTTGTATTGATAACAGAGATGATGTTGAATACGAAGCTGTTTGCAATGATTGTTATTATGCAATAAAAAAATAGCATACAATACCTTAATTCAAAATATAGATTGGAGGTTAACAAAATGACAGAAACAAAAATAGAAATAATTAAGTATTTAGACAGAAAAATTAAGGAGCTTGAAAAAGAAATAAATGAAATCAGATCAAGAATACAAAAATCTCAAGTAACAGATGAAGACAAAATAAGATTAGTCGAAATATCAGATACTATTAATGAATATGAAAAAATTATCATGATAATTACAGAAAACGAGGATGGTGATAATATTGAAGGGAAAAGTGTACACAACATACTTGGCTAATATGAAAAATGCTCCAAATGAAGTGCAAAAGATAATTGTATCAAGATATTTACCAAAGAGAAATTTAGGCAACGAAATAATTCATATGATTGAATTAGCACCATCTAAAAATTTATTATTTAAGTATAAAAATAATCAAATAGATTATCCAAAGTTTGCAGAGCTTTATTTGAAAGAAATATGGAATTCAAACGAAGCTCAAAACACAATAAAATTTATAAAAGATAATTATTTAGACCAAGGTAAAAGCATATGTTTTATTTGTTATGAAAAGCAAATACAAGAATACCACAGATTTTTAACAGCATGTGAATTTATAAAGCTTGGCTATGATTGGGAAGAAATATAAATTTAAAGTTTTTAAGGGGGTTTTGTTATGTTAGAAAATGGAATTAAGCCAGTTTGTATTGGGTGTGGAAAATCACCAAATGAAATAAGGGAATATATAAGATTTGCTGATGAAGAAAATATGACTCCAGAAGAGTATGTAAGATTATATGAAGGAACATATAATTCTTGCAATGGACATTTTTATTGTACAAAATGTTATATAGAAACAGGAACGCCAAAAGGAAAGGCAAAATAATTCTCAAAAGGAGGTTGAATATGGATAAAAAATCAGTATTAATTTTTACATTAGGGGTGGCAACAGGAATGGTTATTGCAAAATATAAGGACACAATAATCAAACAGATAATTAATCTTATGACAAACGAAAAGACAATAAAATCATTAGATAGTATAAATAATAGATTAACTAAGTTAGAAGATGACTTAGTTAACCTAAAAGAACAAAAATCACATAACAAAATAAGTATGTAAAGGTGGTGTGCTAATATGCAATATTTTAGAATTGAAATTAGCAACTTTGTCGATGCAGACGAAATGAACAATATAAAAACATTAGATGAAGCTACTGAGTATTTTAATAAAAATATAAATTATCTTGATATGTAGGCACCAGGAGTTGTAGAAGATATATCCGGTGCCATTATATGTTTGCTGGACTTATTGATGAAGATGGAGGCATTGCTGTGTTTTTACCTTTTGACGAAGAAGATGAAATAAAATTTGATACTGTTAATAAAGAAATATCAAGCAGCGTAAGATATTATATATTAAATAATAGTGAGTATCTTGAAATTGATTAATGAGAAGGAGTTAAAACAATGAAAAATTTAAACTATGTTGGAGATTTTAAAATCGAGTCTGGTCAAATAATAGTTACGGATCCTTGTTATAGGCCTTATATGTGGTGCAATCAAATTATTGATGCAGTGAATGGAACATATGAAGCTTATGTTGGAGACGATTGTTCTGAATTGGTTGTTATATTAAAAAGCTCAAATTGTGATAAGGAGTATGAAAAGAAGGAAATAGAGAATTTAGCTGTTGATAGTGGCAAAATGGGTGTTTTTGACTTCGATTATTTCTTTAATGCATCCATTGCAGACCAAGAAAACAACGAAAAAAGAAATAGTTTTTTAAAGTATTGCAGAGAAACAATATATAAATCAGTTAGCGAAAACAAAGAAAGAGCAGGGGTTATAGAATACGGTGCTGTCTCAGATTCAGGATATGGAGATGGAATATACAAAGGAATAGTTTACAAAAATAAAGATGGATTAGTAGAACGCATTGAAATTATATTTATAGATTAACAAAAATAATTAAAAGGGGTGTGTTTATGACAACAATAAAAAAAGAAATCAATAACAATAATATGCTTGATAACAAAAAAGATTTAAAGTCTAGTGTTATATTTAGAGTTACTAAATTGAAAGGTTTTAGCGACATAAATAATTATATAATAAAAGAAGTAATTAAACAGATGGCAGAACATAGCTTTGAAGAAGGTGATTATTTTGACATATCAATTAATATAGAATACAAAAAGAAAAGAAAGGTATGAGATGTTATGAGTATATACGATTTTAAAGACATACGATATAAACTGATTGATAACGAAACCTTTAAAAAGTATAAAACATACAAACATGTGGATTGTAATGATAAATAATATGATGATAACAAATATAATTGGAAAATGGTGTGTCGTAAAGGTAATGATTAAAAATACGGAAGATTTATGGTTAGCGAGAAATACAAACTAACAAGAGGGCTAATCATGGACGAGTTTTATGAAACAAGTATAATTGATTAATATAGAAAGGTGAGTGAAACACATGTCAGAAATCAAATTAAGTAAAAAACATGGATTTAATCCATCAATACCAGTTTGCTTTTGGTGCGGAAAGGAAAAGAACGAAATAGCTTTATTTGGTGAGTTACCAAAAGACAAAGAAGCCCCAATGAAAGCAGTGTATGATTATACTCCTTGTAGAGAATGTCAAAAGAAAATGGCTCAAGGTATATTAGTTATAGAAGCTGTTCTTGGAACAGAAGCTGTGAAGCTTGGCAATCCACCAATAGACAAGCTTGGTTCTGTACCGACAGGCAGATGGCTTGTTATGACTAGACAATATTTTGAAGATAATGTGGATGATGAAGATTTAAAACAAAGAATATTAAAGGCAGGTAAAACACTAATGGATCCAGCTACATTTACTCAAATTGTAGAGCAAGCGAAATCACTTCAAAATAGTAAAGTATCATTAGACTAATTATATGGTCTGCTCGTATTGAGCTTACGAGCAGACCATTATTTTTTATGGAGGGGAATTATGATTAGATTAAAAATAGACATAATGAAAGTATTAGAAATATTAGATTTAGACACAGATATAGATAAATTAATAAGTTACGATAGAAACGGATATATGTTTGAAATAACAATTAATGAACCTGATGTTATTTGTGGAGATAATCATATATATCTTGTCAAAAACAACAACTCACTTGACGCATTTTACAACGTTTATATATCAAAAGAAGAACAAAAACATTTAATTATTGAGTGTGTGGAAATTGAGGAACTGTAAAATTAAGGAGGGATAAAATGCAAGATTATTTAAATTCTGAAATGAGAAATCAAATGATGGTGATTGGAAGCGTTATCAAAATGATGGAATTTGTTAATGAAGGAACAAGTTCAACACCTAAATTTGAAGATATGGCAGAGAGTTGGAGTAAAAGGGGTGTAATAACAAGAGAGGAGAGGAAAAATTTGAAAACAGCCGCAACATTATTAAAGAAATTTTGGAATTCTGTTTATGATAGAATGGGTAAAAAAGAACAAGAAATGCTTACTAAAAAATTGCTAAAGTACGACTTTAGACTAATAGATGATTTTACATTACAAAAAGTATACAGGGATATGAAAGATAGTCTTAAGTATGCAACAATGCCAAGAGAAGATTTTTATACTTGGTGTGAAGAAATAATGGAAGTTAAATGCAAGAATTGTACTTGTGATTGGAAAAGCTACAAACTCCACGACTTGTTTGATGACAATTTTACTCCTGAAAGTACATGGAAACTGCCAAATTGCAGATATGCATATGGTGAAATAAAAAAGGTTAACAATAAATAATTTATAAATTATCAAAATAAGGGGGCAGTATATGTTAAGGCGTCAATGTGAATGCAAAAAATACAAAACCAAATATTACATTTGTATTAACAGTACAAAAGCCATAGAGGCAAAACTAAAAAGAATGTTCAGCGACAACAACACACACATCATATGCATAGGAACTCCAAAACACACCCTAGACATGGTAGGACCATACATAGGAAGTGCAATATCATTAAAGTTTAATGTAGATGGAACATTGCACTTACCTATACATGCTCAAAACATTGAGAGTTATATGGAAGCAAATAAACATATACTTGAAGAAAAAAATGTGCTAGTGATAGATGCCTTTATATCAAAAAACTTTTTAAAAATGCCAAAAGAAAAAAATATAGAAATAAAACCTCCTTTTATTGTTTTAAAACCAGGAGGTATTAACCCAGGAAAAGGTATAGGTAAAAATTTACCAAGTTTAGGCGACTGGTCATTATGTATTAGCGTTGCAGATAATACTACATCATTTTTCTGTCCAACAGCAAAAACAATAGAAAATGTCTTTAAAAAGATATCAATGGTAATTAGTATGTTTGAAAATATTTTTTGTAATGAAAAAGGAAGGATGGGAAGCTATTATGTACAAAAATTTAAAAGAGGTATATACTAAAGTTTATGGAGAAGAACCAATTATCAAAGAATTTAATAGCGAAGAAATTGAAAACAACGTTGATAAAATAAAATTAACATTGAGCGATAGATATAACTATTATGTTTTTATGAAAGATAATACAGCTTACGAATTTAGAGTATCAGACAATGAAGATCTTATATATTTTTTAAGAGATAATTTTGGATTTGAAATTCACGAAGATATGTTTATTAATAAATACACGGAATATAGTATTAGAGGAAAGAAATACAAGATCATATTTGACACAGATTATCTAGATATATTAGAAGATGATATTAAAATAAATGATGAAATTAATTATATAGATAGTTTGCTTGAAGAGGAAGTTTATAAAGATGACGGAATTATATATGTTAAAGGCTCTAATTTAGACTGGATGGGAAGAAGTGGATACAAAATAATAAGAGACAAATCAAAAATATTTTCCAGTCTTATTCCTAATTATGATGCTAAAATGGTGGTTTATCAAAATATTGAAGATGCAAAAGATATATTCATAAATATATATAGCCACGACACACCAATGGGAAGTTTATTAGAATTAATACCATTAATAGATATTTGTGATATTGTGCAGGATATGGAGTATGACTACGAAAGAGGAGATAAAAAAGGGAGTTCAGTACAAGAATTTATAAGGGATTTTAAGGAAAGAACAAAAATAAATATTGACGAAAAAGATATAGAATTTGACAGCGATAGAAATTGCTTTATAATATTTGAAGGAGAAATAAATATTCATGTACAGGATGATCTATCTACAATAAATTATATAACTTATGATGAAGATTATCTTGAAGAAAGGCTTATTAATAATCTATAATAAATTAATAACTACTGATAACAAAAAATATAGTGTAATTAATAAAACGAAATATACAAAAAGGAGGAATTAATTATGATAAAGATTGGTAAAATAACATTCAGGAAAGGGATATACGAAACAAAAATCATTGAAGGAAAGGAATATGCAATATTAAGCAGTGTAATCGATCCATCTAAACCATCTATAAATAAATTTATAAGCACTGTATTTGTAGATGATGGGTTTGAGACTGATATTTTTGAAGAAAATTCAAGAATATATGCATTAATAAGACAATTAGATGCAGACGGAGACGAATGTTGCAGTGATTGCAATTCATGCAATATAAAAGACGGATGCTGTTGTGATGACGAAGAAACTAATCAAGATATTGCTGATTCAATAGATGAAATAATTGATTTATTTTTATCTAAGGTTTTAAAAGCATCTGAAGACGATAACGAAAAACAAAAGGAGCAAAATCGAAGATTTATTGCTATGACAAATGGCTAATCAGTAGCTTTGAAAAAATGGCATTATTAAAAATGTACTTTGTATTAATTCTGGCGAAATTTACAATGTTGTTGTAAATAAAGACGGAGAATACGAACTAGAAATAGATGGTAATCGAATACCTATAAATGAAGAAATTTTAAATAAAGCTTTTAAAGCTCTAGATAGATAAAGCTGTATCGAAAGTGTTTGGGTTAGCTCAAACACTTTTTATTTTATTTTTTAGGGGGATGCAAACAATGCTAGGCAGAGTTCTTTGGTTTGATAGTAATAAAGGCTATGGATTTATAAGATTAGAAGACGATAGAGAGTTGTTTTTTCATTATTCTCATATAGATATGAGTAATTACAAAACCATATATAGCGGAACACCAGTCGATGTTTTTATGAGCGAAGATGGTGATATTGTTAAGGTAACTCCACAGAATAGAGTATCTCCATCAGGAAAAGAAATCACATTAGTTGCATTTATGTTTGTCAATCAATGTTCTGAGCTAACACATTTTAATTTTGATATAGCTAGAAAAGCAGAGTCTGGAATAAAATATATAACATCTTTTGAGGATATGATTTTTTGCACAGACAAAATGTTGGCTTTTGATGAAAAGCTAATTGTTAGAGATATTATTATTAATTCAGAGATAAAGTTTAATACGCCAATACAAACTAATTTCAGATATGATTTGATGTTTATTTAAGAGGAGGATTAAAATATATGAAAAATTGGATTGCTATAATATTGGATGCAGATTCAGAAGTGCATGTGTATAAAATTCAAGCAGAAGATTAATTAAAAGCTCAATGCAGGCTTGATGAATTTATAAAAAGCAATAATTATACTGGGGCAGAAGTTTTTTATAGCTATGTCCTAGAATACGAAGATTTAGACGAAATAATACAAAAGGAGGTAAGCGAGATGTGCCTTGCTGCACTTGATGATTATATAAATGAAGCTTTATTAACAACAAACGAAACCGGTTCTTCATCGAAAAAAGTTAAAAACAAGGTTAACCCAGTATTTTCTGTAAGATATAAAAATGACGCAGATGTTATAATAAATAAAAAGACACTAAAAACAGAAAAAGAATTGTATATAGTGCCATCCAAAGGTTTACTGCTTATGAAAGATGTAATAAATGACAAAATAGAGGTATTTGCTTCTTTAGAAAAAAACATACTTCTTGATAAAGTGTGTATAAAAAAAATAAAGGAATTTATGAAAGAGTTGCCAAAAAATAAGCCAGCAAGCTTGATTTGAGTGGCGTTACTTGGTTTAACAAAAACCTTACAGCAACTCATGACAAAACAAATGATTTTCTAGTTAAATTTATAATAAATACATTTGACAATACTTGTATGATGAACTTAGCAAGACACAAAATATATTTTTGTTTAAGCACATATGAGGAGGATGATTACTCGATACAAAAAAGAAAAATTGAAACACTATATGATGAATTTTTCTGCAAAAACAAGAAGCTATTTAAGATACTATACAATGCTCTTTTAGATACGCATTATACAAATATATTTAGTATTCATACATGTTTAAATAATTTCTGTCCAACTGTTTACGGCATATATTCTGTGGGTGGTTTTAATAATGCAGTGTATTTTATCAAAAAGGCAATTTCAAATGAAATCACTATTAGCTATGATGTTTCGTATTTAATAGAAGACGTTTTAAAAGCCATAAAAGAATATTCTCTAAATATAAAGAGACTAATAGAGTATCTGACAGACGATTTTATTAAACAAGGTATTGACTCAATAGATGTGGAAATTATAACAACATATATTGACTACTTAAGAATGGCTAAAGGGATATATGGTGTTATTGACCAAAAATACCCTAAAAACCTAAAAACAATGCATGACATACTGTCATATAAAATGAGAAAAATTAAGAGAAAGTTAGAAGCAAATTTTGAAAAAATATATGATGAAACATATAAAGATATCAGTTCATATCAAAACGAAAAATATGTTATACTTGCACCAAGAAACGCAAAAGAAGTTATTGATGAAGGAATAAATTTAAAACATTGTGTAGGTTCGTACATTAACGATATTATATCCAATAAAAAATATATATTTTTCTTACGAGAAAAATCAAACATCTATGCAAGCTATATAACAATGGAAATAGATAAAATTTACGATAACACGAGCCCATATAAATATATAATAAAACAAATAAAAAGTTATCGTAACTCAACAACTATAAACTCTAGTGTAGCAGAATTTTTAAATGATTTTTGTAATGACAAAAATGTCCTTATAATAGAAAATATAAAAGTACAAAATTAAAAAAGGAGTGATTAAAATGACCACAAATGATTTTGTAAAAGAAAGTATAATAAAAGAAAAAAGAGGAAGAACAAGAGAGCTATTAGTTGAGCATGCATATCATTATTTGAATGCAGCTGGTTTTAATTATTCAATGTCTGACATTAAAAAATTATCTGATGAAAAAATAATTTCTATGATATTATTTGATGATGGAGGTGAAATTTAATGAGTGTTGCAAAAAAAGACAGATTTGTAAAGACGAACTTAAAAGAAATTGTTGAATCAGGGCAAATATTTCCGCCAGAAAAAATTAATTACGAAGACAAGAGATTAACGCTGCTTGGTATTTCAAACAAAAATGATTTGGCTCCTGTAACAATAGATAGTTATGATCTTCAGAGAGCAGCAACGTTTGGAGAAATGGGACAATTTGTATATGTTAACGAAAACGGAGATTTTTATGATTTATTTTTATATCAAGACGAAATAAAACAAACAATACTTTATGGAATAAGAACAAGACAATTGCCTGACAAAACAAAATAAAGGAGGGATATTATGTTAAGATTTATTTACACAACAGACAGTCATGGTAGAGGTAGTAACCCTGTTTCTAGACTTGACGATTTCCCAACCACAATACTAAACAAATTTAAATGGATTAATGAAAAAGCAGAAGAATTAGGAGCAGCAGCTATTCTTCACGGTGGCGACTGGTTAGAATCACCAGACGTCGCCAATAGTTTTGTTCGTGAATTAACATATATTTTATCGCACAGTAAAGTGCCATGGTATGGAATACTAGGTAATCACGATATTTATGGTCAAAACCCAGAAACATTTAAGAAAACACCGCTTGGCATTGCTGAAGCTGCTGGTGCATTTACAAGGCTTTCTGACACTCCAACCATATTTAAAAATGGCAACACAACTGTTTCTATAACAGGCAAAGATAGTTATTTTGATCTTGATAAAAAGATAACTAAAGAAGATTATATAAATTCTGCAATAACTCCAGGAGCAGTAAATATCCACATTGTTCATGGATTTTTGGATGATTGTAAATGGCAAGACAGTATCGACTGCACCACAATCGACGAAGTAATAAATTGCAATGCCGACATATTGTTAACAGGTCATGTTCATCAAGGTTTTGGTATAAAAAGAATTAACAATAAAATATTCTGCAACCCGAACGCCTTGGCAAGAACAACAGCAAGTGTAGGAGATGTTAATAATGAGGTAAGAATTGCACTTATAACTGTCGACGGCATGAATTTCGACGTTGAACTTATCTCATTACCAACAACTGTGGCAAAACCAGCTAATGAGGTATTAGATAGAGCAAAACTCGTATCTGAGAAAGAACACAAGAAACAATTAGAAAAATTTATAAATAGCTTAAATAAAGGAGATATATACACAACAGAGTCAGTATTTAATATTTATAACATATTAAATATAGTTGCAAAAGAAGACTCTTTAGACGATAATATAATTAGCATTACAAGACAAAAATTAGAACAGGCAGAAGAAGAACTAAAAAAATCAGAATAAAGGAGTGATTATTTTTATGATGGAAAAGTACGGTGTAAGTTTTGAGGATTTGCCACCATCAGACGAACAATTAAGAATTATAAAAGATATTTGTAAAAGAACTGGAATGGAATACTTTATTCCTAAAAACGCTCAAGAAGCAATAGATTTTATCGAAAAAACATCTAGTAAAGAATAAAAAACAGAGGGGTGGTGGTTCAATTGTTAAAACCAGAAGGTTTCGAGGTTTTTGATTGTTACAGAAAGACAATAGAAGAACTTCCTTATATGGGAGATGGAAAATTAGCAAAGTCATCAAGCAAGCAAAGAGCTTATATAAGGGGTTTGTTAGAAAAATTATGTATGAACGAAGAAGATCTATTGAGTGATACAGGTATGGATATACCTATTAGCGATTTTACAGTTCACGAAGCTAGCGAAGCGATAGAATATCTTTTATGGCTATTTAACAAAAGATAGGTGGTGTTAAATGCAATGAAACTTGAAGATATCATTGATATGATTTGTAAAAAAACAGATAATATTACTCATGATGTTAGTTTAATAAAAATTATTGATAAATTTGCAAATAGTAAATATGATGACAAAATAGCTCAAGACTATATCAAATGGTTAATAAATAAGTATTAAGCAGGAGGAATATGTGTTGATATGAAAATAAAAGATTTGTTAAAAATGAGTGTGGAAAAAGATGGGGAGTGCATAGAATTTGATGCTCTTCTGGTAGAAAAGAAAACTTTAACTAAAAATAACGGAGATCCGTACTTGCAAGTAATTATGCAAGATAATACAGGGAAAATTGAGTTTCCAATATGGACAGATTTTAGCACAATGAGTGAATTACTAGAAGAAAAGTCTGTTTATAACATTAAAGGAATATTAATTCATTGGAATGATACAGTACAGATTAAAAATCCAAAGATAATGCTGATAGATACTAGCAACAATATAGACATGTCTTTATATGTTCCAACATACGATATACCTCAAGAACTATACGATTATTTTTTAAATACAGTAAAAAACCTAAATTATCCATACAATGTAATAGCTAAAGCTGCAACTGGATGTGATGGATATAATAAAAAAAGATGGAAAGAATTCACGACTTGCGTGTCTGCTGAAAAACATCATGGAAACAAAAGAGGTGGATTATTTTTACACACAGTTGGACTTATGAAAGAAGTTGAGGCCATCTGTGAAAGATATATAAATAACCCTTATTTTTATAATGCTAAAGACGTGATTAATTATGATAGATTAATGTTGAAAGCAATACTTCATGATATTAAAAAAATTGATGAGTATGAATATGATGGTGTAATAAGATATAAGCCAGGGAAGAAAACAAACCACCTTGTTAACGGTGTTGTTTATTTAAGACAAATAAACATGGAGTGTGGAGAGATACTTAGTGAAGAGGACGTTGAAGATATAGCTTATAGTATTCTTTCACATCATGGTCAATGGGGACCATATCAGCCAAAATCATTAGAAGATACATTGCTTCACCTTGCTGATATGGTAGATTCTCAAATAGTAGGTGCTATTGAAAAAAATGTAAAATAAATTATTTGGTATAAGTAATAAAAGAGAGTAGAACACCAACTACTCTCTTAAATTTTTATTTTAAAAAGGGAGGATGGAAAAATGTCAAACAAAATTAATGCTGAAAACACAATTGCAAAACTTTTAGGTCAAACAAGTCAGGAAAAGCTTATAAGGATTGTTACTGACAACGAAAACGAAGCTATTGGGAATTTTTCAAAATTAAAAGAAGTAGCATATGATATTAACAGAAGAAGCTCAGACTTTAACGCAAAATGGGGAAATATGTTCGTAACACACGACACAAACAACCAGAACATATTCTTAGAGGTTGAAAATAGAGGCGTAAGCTATGCATTTAGCAACAATGGATTAACAGCTCTTTGTAACGCAGTAGGTGTACCAACTACATATGTAAAAAGATGCATGGAAGCAAGCAAAGCTGATTTAGCTTGCGACAATATCAATACATGGATAAAAACATTGCCAAGAGAAAAAGAAATGTTTTTAAGAACAACAGACGATAGGCTTTATGGGTTGTTATCAAATAAGTATACAATATTTGACGACCATGAAGTATTAGATGCTGTAGAAGACATACTATCACCACATCATAATTATTTGGTTAAGAACTACTATATTTCTCCAGAGATACTTAAAATGAGAATCGTTTCAAGAGATAAAATAAACATAAATGGAGAGGAATTAAGCTTTGGGTTTGACATCAAAAACAGTAGAGTTGGAAGAGCAAGTTGCGAAATAGCTATTATAATATTTAGATGGATATGTAGTAATGGAATGATATTTGGTGGCGGAAAAGGATTTATGTATACAAAGAAACATATTGCAATAAATAGAGAGCAATTTATTACAGAGTTTGTAGAAATGTTAGATCATGCTCCAGATACAGTAGAATACATTAAGAGATCGATTGAAACATCACAACAAACAAAACTTGACAGTCAAAGCATACAAAATTTAATAAATAAATTTAAAGCTGAAAATATATCAAGAAATGCCTGCGGAAGAATAGAACAAATGATGGATGAAAAGTATAATAGAACATTATGGGGTATGACTCAATCAATTACAGAACTAGCTCAAGAATATAATCTTGAAACAAGAGAAAAAATGGAAGAATTTGCAGGTAAAATTCTTTTAGCAAAAGCAGTTTAACATGATATAATATACATACTCGTACAATAAAATGTACGAGTATGTATAAAATTTTATCAAAGGGGGTATGTAGAATGCTTTTAAAGGCTACTTGTAGAAAATGTGGAAAATCAGGATATTTTGATATAGGAGACATGAAAAAAGAAGAGGTGTTAGAGAAATTATCTAATCAAAAAACCTTTCAATGTATATTTGGGAACCATGTTGAGGTTATGAGTCCTGTTCAATTTATGGATTTTGATTGGGATAATCTCATTGAAGGGGAATTACCAAAAGAAGAAGAATTTTTAAATGAATTAAGATCAAGATATGGTGAAGTATATACAAAAGAAGAATTACAAGAAAAATATGTTGTTGATAGTTTTATGTATGGCCAATGCTTGTGTCATAGTAAAAATAACGAAGATGACTTAAAAGTATTTAATTTTGTAACAAGTCCAAATGGAAAAAGATATTATGTGCTAATCCAATAAAGAGAGGTGTACAAATTGGATTATCTTGATTTATAAGAAGACTAACAATATATTGGGTTATATTATTGATAGGCTTTGTATTAGGTACTATATGGACTGGAGTAATTAATAGTAGGGATGGTGAGTGTGTTGAAAAAGATAGAAAAAATTATTTTGCATAATTTTCAAAGCCACGAACACTCCGAAATACCTTTTGCTGATTTTACAGCGATTGTTGGACCAACAGATAAAGGTAAATCAGCTATAATAAGGGGTATTAAGTGGTGCTTATATAACACTCCATCAGGGACAGACTTTATACGACATGGACAAACAACATGTTATGTAGAATTATATTTTAATGATGGAACATCTATAAAAAGATATAGAAGCAATAAAGACAATTATTATGATTTAATAAATAGTGATGGGACAGTAATTCATCTTGAAGCTTTTGGTGTTGGTCCAGTGCAAGAAGTGTTAGATTTTCACCAAATGAAAGAAGTTGATTTTTTTGGAGAAAAGCAATCTCTTAATCTATGTACGCAAATGAGTCAACCGTTCTTTTTAGCAGAAAGCTCTCAAACAAAAGCTGTTATAATAGGAAAATTAGCAAACACAGATATTGTTGATTTAGCAATTAAAAATACTTCTCTTGAAATTAGAGAAAACAAAGCAATAGCTAAAACAATAAAAGCAGAACTATCAGACACAAAACAACAACTTAAAGAACTTAGAAATCTAGGTAAAATGGAGAAAGATATAAATTCAATTCAGAAAAATCTAGATAAAATGACAGAATTACAATCCAAACTTAGAAAAATAGATTCTGCAAAAACAAAAATCTTAACACTGATAAAGCAAAAGAGCTTGCTAGAGTCAATAATATCAAAGGAAACTGAAATCAATGAGCTTGTTACAGTGGTTGAACTCATATCCGTACTGCAATCAAAGCTAAATACGATAAATAGACTAAATAAACAATTGAGTGATGAGATAACTAAAAAGAACAGCATAGAAGATTTGATTAAAACTGTTAAAATTGAAGACCTTGATAAAGTTGCGAGTGAGGTGGATGAAATGTTGCAGCTTGTGTCAAAAACATCTAAAGTTTCAGCCACAAACAAAAAGTTAATAGCTGAAAAAGTTAAAGCCAATAATTTGCAAAAATATATGATTGATACAAAAGAAATAGAAGAAGTCATAGAAAACTTGTTTTATTGCCAAAAAACACTTATTGATATTGAGACAATAAAACAGATTAAGAAAAAGTATGACGAACAAAACAACAGAAAAGCAAATGGGGATAAAATTATAAAAGACCTAGATAATCAATACAATAATAAGCTGAATGAATACAAACAAGCTTTATTAGACAATCAAAAATGCCCTGTTTGCATGTCAGAGATGACGGAGGAAAAATTAAGAAATATAAAAGACATTTTGTAATGCTAAGGGGGAGTCTGCATGAATAGAGACTTTGTGCATCTGCATTTACACACACAATACTCTTTATCTGATGCTATGATAAAACCTAAGGAATTAAGCAAGAGATTAAAGGAACTTGGCATGAAAAAAGTAGCTATTACAGATCATGGAGTAATGTTTGGTGTTGTAAATTTTTACAAAGAATTAAAAGCTGATGGAATTGAAGTGATACCAGGAATGGAAACATATGTAGCACCAAGATTTAATACTGTTAAAGAAGCACATATAGACAATGCAAATTATCACTTAGTACTTCTTTGTGAAAATAACGAAGGATACCAAAATTTATTAGAAATAGCTAGTGATGCTGCAATAAATGGTTTTTATTACAGACCAAGAACAGATAAAAGAAAATTAAGAGAGCATTCAAAAGGATTGATAGCACTATCAGCTTGCCTTGGTGGATCTGTTCAACAAATGCTATTAAATAATGATTATGAGGGTGCAAAAAGAGAAGCATTAGAATACGATGAGATATTTGGTAGAGGAAATTTCTTTTTAGAGCTTCAAGATCATAGAATGCCTGAACAAGTTATGGTTAACACACAACTTATAAGACTAAGTGAAGAGACTGGAATACCACTTGTGGTTACAAATGATTGTCATTATATAACTAGAGATAATTATAAAGAACACGATATACTTATGGTAATTCAAGCAAAAACAACTGTTGATGATGAAAAAAGAAAGAGATATCCGACAGATGAATTTTATGTTAAATCAGCTGAAGAAATGTGGAATTTATTTGAATATGTGCCAGAAGCTCTTGAAAATACAGTTAAAATTGCCGAGAGATGCCATGTTAGTTTTGAGTTTGGTGTTAACAAATTACCGCCATTTGAAATCCCAAAAGATTTTAATGGGGATAACTTTGATTTTCTTAGGATGTTATCGTATCAAGGATTAGAAAAATTATATGGAACACCATTGCCGCAAGAAATAATAGAAAGAGCCGAATACGAACTTTCTGTTGTTAACAAAATGGGATACGTAAACTATTTCCTTATAGTTTGGGACTTTTTTAGATTTTGCAAAGAAGGTTCGAAAAACTATGGTGATCCTTCTCCTGCAGGGTGGAAACCAATACTTGTTGGTCCAGGAAGAGGAAGTGGAGCAGGTTCGATATTACTCTATGCTTTAGGTGTAACAAAAATTGATCCAATAAAATACAATCTTATATTTGAAAGGTTCCTTGATCCAAGCAGAGTATCAATGCCTGATGTAGATAGCGACTTCCAAGATACCAGGAGACAAGAAGTAATAGATTATGTTATAGAAAAGTATGGCAGAAATTCAGTTTGTCAAATAATAACATTCGGAACAATGGCTGCAAGATCGGTAATAAGACAGGTTGGAAAAGCAATAAATTATGAATATTCATTATACGACCAAATAGCGAAGATGATACCAGCTGAACCAGACATAACAATATTTAAGGCACTTGAATTAAACCCTGAATTAAAAAGAAAATATGATACAGATGAAAAAATAAGGTATTTGCTTGACGTATCAATGGCTCTTGAAGGATTGCCATTAAACACATCAACGCACGCAGCGGGTGTACTGATAACAGATAAGCAGGGTTTAACAAAGTATGTTCCTTTATGGAATAATGACGGTGCTATAGTTGCTCAATACGATAAAAATATACTTGAGGAATTAGGTCTTTTAAAAATGGACTTTCTTGGTTTAAAGACATTGGGCGTTATTGGAGAATGTATTGAGTTTATTGAAAAAAATCACAACAAACATATTGACCTTGATCAATTGTATAAGGTTGAGGATCTTGCACCACTTAAATTGATTAAAGATGGGAAAACAGTTGGTATATTCCAACTTGAAGGTGCAGGAATGACAAAGTTTATGGAGGAACTTAAACCAGACAGCATAGAAGACATAATAGCTGGAATTTCTTTATATAGACCTGGACCAATGAAAGAAATACCTCGATTTTTATACAATAAACGCAACCCAAACAAAATAATATATCCTTTTCCTAAACTAGAGCCTATTTTAAAAGAAACATATGGTGTTTTGTGTTATCAAGAACAATGTATGCGTACTGTCGTTGAAATTGCTGGATACGATAAATCAGACTCTGATGGATTTAGAAAAGTTATAAGTAAAAAGAAAAAGAAACTTATTCCACTTCATAAGCAATGGTTCATATATGGAAGAAAAGAAGAGGATGTTGATGAAGAAGGGAGAATAGTAAAGTATCCTCATGCGATACCTGGCGGATTGGCACTTGGACACTCAAAAGAGGAACTGGAGCAATTTTTTGATTTGATGGAGGATTTTGCTTCATATTGTTTTAACAAATCCCATGCTGCTGCCTACGCATATGTAGCTTACGTTACAGCTTGGCTTGCTTATTACTATCCTGTTGAGTTCATGGCTGCATTAATGAATTCTGTTCAGGGTAATCAAAGCAGAATAGCAAACTATATAAATTATTGCAGAAGGGAACTTGGAATAGAAATTATAGAACCAGACATAAACTTAAGTGTAGATAAGTTTATTCCATTACCAAATGGCAAAATAGCGTATTCATTAAATGTTAAGCATGCTTCCGAAAACGTATTGAAAGCTATTAAGCCAATAAGAGATGAGAGAAAATTTGAGTCATTTTCAGATTTTTTAATCAGAACTGCTGATGTAATAAACAAACAAACTCTAGAAGCCCTCGTATCAATTGGTGCTTTTAACAGCCTTGGCGTTGTCAAATCTCAAATCTTAGCTGCATTAGATGATATAACAGATAGGTTGGCAAAGGTAAAACAAGCAAGAACAAGAGCAATTAAAAGCGGAAAAATCGATAGTTTTGATTTTGAAGAAAGACTTAAAATAGATGATTTAATACCAAAGCTCAAAGAATTGCCAGAAGAAGTTATGTTGAGGTTAGAGAAAAAATATCTAGGGCTTTATTTAACAGGAAATCCGCTTTATAAATATGCTTATTCAATTAAAACATATTCTAACTTTAAAACATCTGACATCGATTACGAAGTTGACGAAGGTACTGGTGCAATAATGATTGCATCAAATGTAAGAGATAGGCAAAGAGTTAAGTTTATTGGAATTATTAACGAAATAGTGCCGAGAGTAACCAAGAAAAAGACTCTAATGGCAAACGTAGTTGTAGAAGATTTGAATGGAATAGCAAGAATGATTATATGGCCTCAAACATACGAAGATATAAAAGATAAATTAAAGCCAGATAATATTTATAAAATTGAAGGATATTTAAAAATAGAATCAGAAGAACCACCAACAATAATATGTGAAAATGTTTTACCTGTCGAAGATGAAATAGTTGATAGACTTATAATTAAGCTTGCTAACCCTGAACAAAGTGTAGATGTTATGAAATATATAGAAAACAATGATTTAGTGCAAGGAAACACACCTATATATATAGAGCATGATAATATAAGAGTTCTGTTAAATAAAAACTATTGGGTAAATCTAAATAAATTCGATATGAATTTATTTAATTCAAAAATACTATCTTGGTAATTATTAAGGAGGAGATAATATGAGAACAGAAAGAGAAATTTTAGCACTTAAGAAAGAAGTTACTGACCTTAGAGACAAAATAATACAAGCAAAAGCGACTTATAATGAAGTTATTAAAAATATTGAGAACTATGAAAATGAGTTGCGAGAACTTGGCATAGATCCTGAAAAAACAGATGATGCTATTCAAGAGATGGAAAATAAGATAGAAGAACTTTATCAAAATGCGAAATCTAAACTTGATGAATGGACAAATAATCAGGGGTAATTAAAAAATTACCCCAAAATTTATTTTGATATAGGGGGTGTTTTAAATGGGAAAGGTTGTTTTATGGACAAACGAAGATTTAGACTATTTGATTTGCAATTTTGAAAATGAAGACAGAGAAAAGATTATAAAAAGATTAAATAGAACATGGAAATCAATAAAAAATAAGGCTAGCGAATTAGGACTGAAAAGAAATCAACAATTGTGGAAGAAAGGCAAACCTTGGACAGAATATGAATTAGATTATTTAAAAAACAACTATAACAAAATCCCTGTGGAAGATATAGCAAAACACCTTAAAAGAAGCAAAAAATCAATATTTGAAAAAGCACATAAAATTGAATTATCAGAAAGTAATAATAGACCTTGGACAATAGATGAAGAAAATTATCTTATAAAAAATTATACTATAAAATCAAATATTGAATTGTCTGATTATTTAAACAGAAGTATGCAATCCATAAGAACAAAAGCTTCTAAACTTAACTTGAAAAAAGAAAAAAGAAAAAAGAAAAAAGAAAAAGAAAAAAACATCTTTTTAAAGCGATGGACAAAAGAAGAGGAAGAATATATTAAAAAATACTATCCGTCAGAAAATATTTCGTTAATATCTGAAAAACTTGGTAGATCAGAAATGGCTATAATAAAGAAGGCAAATTATCTTGGTGTAAAAAGAAATAAGATATGGTCAGAAGAAGAAGAAAATACTTTAAAATATCTTTATCTTGAAACAGATAAAACTATCGACGAGATATCTAAAATACTTGGAAGGACAAAAAGATCTGTAAGCGGAAAAATACATACAATGAGATTATATAGACGTGGAAAATTAATGCCTTGGACATCAAATCAAGTAAAATATTTAAAAGATAACTTTGGTAGAAAAACAAATGCAGTAATAGCTGCTGAACTTGGCAGAACAATTGGTTCTGTATCAACATATGCATCAATGCACAATATAAAATCATACAAGATATCATTCAAGCATTTAAAACAAAAAAATACATCTAAAAAATGGCAGGATTGGGAAGTGTCATTTTTACTAGAAAATTACAATACATTGCATTGGACCAAAATAAAAAAAATATTAAAGCGAAGCAAGGCATCTATTGTTGCTAAAATGAAAAAGTTAAGCATATGGAAATTTGCAATAAAAAAATATGTTGGAACAAGATTTACATTTTATTACAGGACAGAAGAAGAAAAAAGAGAAAAAATAAATTATATGTTATGGTGGAGGGACGCTGTTTATGTTAATGATAGATCAAAAAGTGAACGAGATAGGACTACAACTTAAGAAAGTAAATGATGAATATATCATAAAAAGATCCAAAGAATCAGAGCTTACTAAAAAAAGAGAAGATCTAGAAAGACAACTAGAGGATTTAAAAATAACAGAACTTGAAAAGTGTAGTGCTGTTCTTCAAAAAATGTCATCAAAACAAAGAGAAATAGCAAGAACAAGACTTGAAGAATTAGGAACTGCTGCACTTCAATACTCTTTAGGGGCTGACTATGAAATGAAAATATACTTGTATGAAGGTAAAGGAATAAGAAAGCCATATGCTGAAGTAAAAATAAGAAATACTGTAAGTGGAGTAGAAACAGATCCTATGGAGGCAAATGGCGGAGGTGTTATTGACATAGTTAGTATAGCTTTAAGAATTGTGGTAATGCAAGCATATGAACCATTTATAGATGGTCCAATAATAATGGATGAACCTTTTAAAATGGTTAGTAAAGAATATATACCTATGATTTCTGAATTTATTAAGAATATATCGCAAGATTTTGGAAGACAAATAATTATAGTTACCCACAATGAATATCTGGCTTCAATGACAGATTCGAAAATATATGTTACAATGGATGATAATAAAATCAGCACAGTAGAAGTTATAAAATAATAATACAAAATATCAGAAAGGAATGTTGCTAATGATTAACGAAAACATTAAAAACACTGTAAAAGGAGGTGTCATTGGTGCAACGATAGCTTCGTTATTGATGTCGTATCCTATTTATAGTGAAAGATCCGCTAATCATCAACTTTCCCTGCAAAATAATCAATTAAAAACAAACATTAACAAATATCAGACAGAAGTAAATAATTTAGAGAACAAAGTTGATGAAATGAGTAAACAAATAAGTGATTTGAGTTCGTATATCAAATCAAGAGAGAAGTTGTATAAAGAGGCAGAACAACTCAAGGCTAAGAATGACAAACTAAAAGAAGAAAATACAATATTAAGACAATATCGTAAAATTAAAGGATCTACAGCTAGCAGAGGTATGGGAAGCATAGAAATAACAAATTTAAAAGTTAAAAAAGTAAAAGTTGAAATTTCTATGTATTCAAGACAAGAATTTAATAATAATACTGCTAGCGGTAAAAGACCTAGGTTTGGCATGGTTGCTGCACCAAAAGAGATACCATTTGGCACTGATTTTATTATACCTGGTTTTAACAATGTTGTTTTTACAGTAGAAGATAGAGGTGGATATATTAAAAAAGTTGGTGATGTCTATCGAATTGATATATTTGTAGAAACAACAGAAGAAGCAATAAAGTTTGGCAGGCAAACCAGGTATGCATATATGATAATGGAGAAGTAAAAACTTCTCCATTATTGTTTTATGGAAAGGATGTGATACATCAAAAATAGTAGATACAATTATTCTTATAAAACAAATTAAGGAGGTGGGTTCCCCAATGTGGGTTTCTAGATTTGTAGACGACATCAAAGAAGAAATTGAAAAGAAAAACAAGCTTATCGCAAGAAAGCAAGAAATACTTGAAAGGATGAAAAAAGGTGAGCAATTCTTTTTAAGAGAAGAAGCGATGAATCCCCCAGACAAAGACAAAATGTCAAAAGGAGCCAAGATAGTAACAGAGTTAATGGCAGAACAAGAAAGCATAGATAGACAATTAATTGACATAGACATTATCATAGTTTCAAAACTAGAAATGTATCTTGGTGATTTTATAGCTAAAGCTATAGTTGCAGAAAAGCTTAATTCAGCAGGAGATGTTATACCTAAAACAGAGATATTTCTTGTACCGTTTAAGACAGGCAATCCAGAGATAAGAGAGGTTACTCCTGAAGATATATGGTTTTTAAAGTTAATAAAACAGGCTTTGTCAGTAAATAATATAGAGATAATGCAAAAACCTTCTATAGAAGATTTTAGTGATTAAGGGGGATGTTAACAATGAATATTTTATCAAAGGTAAAAAGCATAACTAAGAAAGTATTTGATAAGGAAAAATTATTTATCGCAGGATGTAAAATAATGCTTGAATGCATTATACCTGTTACAAGAGTAGCAGGTTATACTTTTTTACAAACTCACATTTGTTTGGTATAAGTAATAAAATAGAAGTGGGGCAACCCCACCCAGAACCGCATGTGCCTGGGTTGGTTAATGTATGTCCGCTAGGCTGACGGATAAATCAGTCGCACTGCAAACCTTGATTACAATGTTTTGTATTAAGGTGCACAAACCAAGAAATCACTGATATCAGTGATTTCTTGGTTTAAAAAATACATTTTTTTTAGTATAAGATATAAAAGAAAAGGGAAAAGAGAAAGTTTATAGCTAAACTTTCTCTTTATTATTTTTTTTAATAATAAGGAGGAGATTTATTATGGAAAACAAAATTGTTATTCAAGAACCACAAATTTTAGACTTTTTATTAAGACCAGCTGTAGAATATAATCCACCAGCAAACAGCTATTGGGGAGTTGCTTTCAGGGATAACAAAGCATATGTAGTATCAGGAACATTCTGTATAGTTGTTGAAGGACTAAAAGATATAAAGCCAGAAGGAGAGTTCTTTAGCTTTTTTGAAAACAAATATACAAAAATACCATGGAGAATATCTCTTGATGATGTAATAGCAAGAATATCTAGCTTTGAATTTACTGGAAGTGTAGCATTTCCTATAACAAATTTTATAAACAGACTTGGTGAATTACCACAAGACAAAAGAAAGAAATCAAGAGTTGTATTTGCACAAACATTCAAAGAAGATGGTGATTTCTTCTTAAGATTTAGACACAATGGACAAAGACTTGAATTTAAAGCACCAGGAATGACAAAGCCAGTATGGATTGACAATATGTCATTTATTCCTGAACAATTTGTAAAACTAGACACACCATACAGATGTAAGTTAAGAGAGGCAGACGAAGCAATCTATGCAAATGTTATTGAACCATATGGCAAGGTTAGAATGGGTATTGTTTATTCTGAAGCTGGTTTTGATCCAAAAAATCTTGAAAGCGTTCATAAAATGATAGGGATACCACAAGACATGATTTTATGTTCAAACGCAATTGCACCTGTTGAAAATTTCTACATGCCACCAATACACATAGATGCAACAATGCTTTATGACCTATCAAAAGTGTTGTTGGCATCAAAAAGCAAATTCGTTGAAATGCACTTTGGAAAAGAATTTAAAGATTTTGTAATGTTCAGAAATATAAAAGAAATGGATGAAGATTTACAAATAACAATATTTGTTGCACCACTTGATATATCTTATGGAATACAAAGGAGATGATACAATGAACGAATTTGAGGATAGACTTGCATTAATACAAATAATAGGAAAAGCTATTAGTCCTGTCAACTATCCTGTTCCTACAATGGTACAGGATAGTTTTTTAATGCTATTAGATAGATATATGTGCACTCCATATAATATGGCAAGATTAAAAGAAAGAGTTCTTGAAATTTATCAAGATAGAATGCTTGCATATAAGAATGAGTATGGATATATTCCAGATGTCTATGAAATAGCTGATTTTATAGATGAAGAAAATATGGAGATAATAAGAGATTTTTATAGTAGTTATCAGTATACGTCTGACGAAATAGATATAATTCTTGGCAATTATATTCATGGTATATCGTATGGATTATCAGATATTGTAACACAAATTTTGTTAGAGCAAGGATTGCCATTTATAAAAGGATTATCCGAATTATCTTTAAAGCCATCAAAAAAAGATTTAGATAGTATGTATAAACCACAAATAATAATGTTTTATGAAATGTGTTACTAGGAGGTGTTTATAATGAATCAATATCAATATGATTTAATGATTTTAGAATATTGGAAAAAACCAACAAATAGCGTGAGTGATTTGTATAATGAAATTCTTTTATCTAAACCATATAGTGTAGAAGATCAAATAAGACTCGAAGAAAATATTGTGAAATTTTATTTTAAATTGATAAAACTTCACAATAGATTTCCGTATTTTTGTGAAGTTTTGAGTGAAGTTGAAACATATAATTATGAAATATTTACTCAAATAGCATTTATAAACATTTCCGAAAATAATGATGTAATGTATTTAACACCAGAAAAATATGAAGAAATGATTGGAGAAGAAGCAGATAGTATTGCAGAGATGTTTTATCAATATGATTGTGCCAACATGGAATGTGCGGTTGCAGCAATTTTAAACGAAAATAAATTAACATATTATTCAGATGGAGATGATACATTATTTGATTATATTGAAGCAGAGTTAATGATTGATAAGATGTCAGCATTGGAGAAAAACACAGATATTATTATTAATGATTGTCAAACAATAATGTTTAATGAAATGTTAGAATATGGTTTTACAACAAATTCTGGAGAACTCTATTTTTTCAACAACAATAGAAATTCACTAGTAACAACATAGGAAATGGCGGTGAAAAGATGGTTAACTCGAAAGAATTAGTAATAAGAGGAATAATAAACGAAGAAAGATCAGTGGATTTATTTGATATTCCTTTTGAAGAAAAGAAAGACATGCTATTAAAAGATATAATATCTCCATATAATCATCCATTTATGTATGAGGCTGAAAAACTAATAATTATGTTTTATCACAATACACTTATAAAAAACAATAAAATTCCTTCTATTGATGAAATATCAATACAAGTTATGAATTATAATTGGAACATAATGCACAAAATTGCAGAGATAGACTTTTATACAAATCATTATAAAAATACAGAATATAATTTAAGCAGTAGTGATATAGAATACTGCATAGCTCAAATAGCAGACAACTTATTGTCTAGTTATTATTATGATTTCTTTGCAGAAAATGATGAGTTTATAACAGATGTGTTAGATGAAAAAAAATTATGTTATGAATGTTCTTCTGATCATATTTTGTATCAATATTTTTCTAGACCAGATAACAATGTTGAAATTTATAAAAATGATTGTCAAATATTAATGTTTTCAGATGTTCATTTAGAACAAATGAGCTTTGCATTAAATGAAATTAGAGAAAGTGAAGTTTTGAATATATCTATTGTTAATAATTAAGGAGGTGTTTTAGTAAAATGGATTTAACAGTAGCTAGCAACAACGCTCATTTAACACATTATGATTACAAAAATGACTATCAACAAAGAATTGAAGAATTAATTTTGCAGTTAATAAGCCCAGCAAACAAACATAATTTTGAACACCATAAAAACTTTGTATTAGAGCATTATAAAAAAGAAATAGCAACATTTAAATATAAGGATGCCTTGATGAACCACATTCTAGATGAAGTATTTTATTATAATTTGGAGATAATTACTGAAATAGCTACTGAAGATTTTTATGTATATTTCCATGAACAATTATTAGAACTGTATGCAGAAGATGATCCAGAAAATATTGATTTTTATATAGACGAAAATATAATGGAATTAGCTAACTCATACTATAGCGATCTGTACTATGATTATTTTTTAGATGTTCCAGATTATATATCTTCAATTCTTGATGTAAATAAATTATATTATGAATTATTTTCAGAACATGAGATATATTATGATTTTAGCAGTATAGAATATTCAGTAGTGAAAAATGATTGTCAAATATTTATGTTTCCAGAAATTCACATACATCAAATAACAAGCTGCACAGATTTCTTTTCTGATAAAGACCATCAAGGGGAAGCTATAAAAACAAGAGTCTTGTTTAAAAGGTGATTTAATATGAGCAACTTAATAATGAGTGGATATGATGGAACTAACGACATATATATATTTATAAGAGAAGCATACAGAAGATGTGAAGGTGCGTTTGTTGGAGAGCCAATAGATTTTTACGAGTTCGAAGATAATTTAATTGATGTCATAATTGATAGTAAAATAATATTTTTTACTTTTAAAGGATTTATGATTAATAAATACGAGATAAATGAGATGTTAGAGGATATAATACTCAATGAATTTCGCATAGAATTTACAAACTCATTTGGAGAGCATAAAAATAACTCTCAAATAATTATGTTTGAGGAGATGATTGTATGAATGAAAATGAAAGCATAATAGAGAAGCTAATTATGAGAGTTTATATAGAAATGTTAAGAAAAGATAATATTGTTCCTTCTGTAAACAATATTGTAAAGACAGCTAAATTAATTGCTGAAAAAGAAGCTTATGATTTTATATATGGCCCAGATATTATTTCAAAAATAGAACCTCAAACGGTTCATCAGGTACTATCAGCACATAAATGCGCCCATGGTTATTTTGGAACTGTTTGTTATGAAGCCCAAATCTTGCTATTTGATAACTGGTATGATTTTCAGATATTGCTAAAGGAATAATATTATGAATACAAAATTTCAAGCAGTTGAACATTTCAGTTTTATGAAAAAAATATATAGCAAGGTGAAGGGGTCTGGGTTTGAAGATATTGATTTATGTGGAGTCATGTTCCATGAAAAATATGCATACACAACAAACAACCACATCATCGGAAGAATAACTATAAACGATAACTTGCCATTAACAACTCCGGTGTTTTGGTTATACACTGAAGAAGAAAATCAGAATATAAACGAATTTAATGCAGAAAAATTTTTGTTAAATATAGGGAAATATACAAAAAGTCAATCAGTTCTAGCTGAATTAATGAAAAATAATTTTCCTATGAAGATAAACTATTTTTTTAACAGATATACAGAAAACTGTTTTTTCTTCAATAGGATAGAGCTGATTGACTTTATTGTTAATCAATATGATAGCCAAGCAAAGCGAGCAAAGATAGTTATGAATATAAGTACGGACTATGACAATATATTAATTCACTGCAAACCAATAAAAAAATCTATCAGTGTTAAGGAGTCTCTGATTTCCCTAAAAATGTTTTGTTCTCCGATATATCAAACAAAAATTAGAACAGAGAAAAATTCAATGTGTTCAATTAATGCTTTTTATGTTTACGAAATATTAACAAATAGCCTTAATTGTTATGATATAGTCGGCATTAAGTTTCGCACAGATGCAAATTGTCCGGTTATATTATTTGGTCAAGACAAAAACAATAATAAGCCAGAGATATTTTGGGCGATAGCACAAACGTCTTGCCAAAATTAGGGTATAGTATAAGTAATAAAATTGGGAACAAATAATTCTAAACAACATCAAAAAATAGTGTTATAATTATAATTGAAACTTTTTAAGGGGGAAGGAGACAATGACATACAATAAGTTAGAATGGTATGAAAAAACAGCAAATATCATTTGTGATAACATTGAAGATTTTTATCAAAAGTTTTATAATCCAGAACAAATAAAGAAAATAGGCTCTGATAGTTACAGAGTGAATAGATGTCCTGTATGCGGACATAATGATTGTTGCACTGTAAAAGGAAATACAGTACATTGTTTTAGCGGATCTTGTGATTGGTCAGGAACACATATAAACGCATGGTATTATTATGCGACAAACATAAAAGGTGTTAGTATATCGGAAGCTATTAAACAACTTGATGACTATACAGGTCTTAAGTTTCCTGCTGGCTCAAAAGACGACATGAACAATTATGAAAAACATCAAAGACAACAAAGTATAATGTTTAAAGCAGAACAACATTACCATAAACAACTCATGACTTGTCAAAAAGAGTATGAATACAAAGGTAGTCTTATAACTCCATTAAACTATATGCTAAATGTTAGAAAAAGAAGAGAGGATACTTTAAAACACTTTAAGTTTGGTTTTTCGTTCGGTTATCTTGACCTATATCATGAACTTTTGGCTGAAGGATATACAAAAGAAGAAATAAAATCGGCAAGAATATGGGTTCCAGAAGGTCTATTTGTTTTCTTTTATAAACATCCAATAACAAAAGACATCGTAAGAATTAATACCAAAAATCCTTTTAAAATAAGATATATAAAAAAGGATGAATTTCAAAACGAAATTCAAGGAGATATAATAGAGGGTTATTCAATAGGTAACAAAGCAATGTATTTTTGTCCTGGCTTCAGTTTTAAGAAGCCTTTTGTTATCGTTGAAGGAGAACACGATGTTGCTGCTCTTTGGGAAAATGGGTGTGCCAATGTCTGTGCAACAGGAGGAAATATATCAGTAAGTGATGATAATGACCAGTTAAAGATATTAGACAAGGCTGAAGCTATCATTTATCAATGCTTTGATAATGATAGCGCAGGAGAAAGATATCATCAAATACTAAATGAAAAGTTCCCGGACAAAGATATAAGAAAGGTGGTCTTCCCTGATCATTTTAAAGATATTGACGAATATTATACATCTTCAGTGTCAAACAAAAAATCATGGGATGTTCTTGCTAGCGAAGCAGTACCTGTTGTTACTGAAAATTACAGAATAAAACACGAAGGTAATAATTGGGTAATAGCAAATAGATTTAAGAAATTAGAATTTACAATAAAAGGCAAGAACGAAAAAGGACAATTAATTGGTACTGTTAGTTACTATGTTGATGGAAAATTGAACGACAGAGAAGAAGATATTTCTCTTATGAAGTGCAAAGCAAAAATGAAACCATTTAATTTTTATTTGCACGACAAAATAGAGGAATATTTTAATTCAGGGCTAGAAAACAAAACAATAGACGAACTAATAGATATATATTGGTATTCATCTAAAAAGGACACTATTATAAAAATGCTTGCTGAAGCACTATATAAATCAGGTAATGAAGAGAGTTTGATTAATAAATTGAAAATTAAACTAAAGTCTTCAGATGGCTCTGAAAATGTTATTGATGCGATATTGAAGGAAGTAAATGATATTCAAAACAAATCAGCATCAATTTCATTTACAGATATACCTAAAATGAAAATATGTCAGTATTTCAATGTAAAAAACAATGATGCATATATGTATTTCACCTATGTAAAAATTGACGGAGACGTAAAAAGAAAATTACCTTATCTTTTAAGAAACGACAAATCTTTAATAAGGCTTGATTTACTTAAAAGAAAAGATAGTCAGTGTTTGTTACTTGTAGATAACAAATATGAGCTACCTTTTGAAGTAAATGAAGCAATATTAGATTTAAGAGAATGTTCTTTAACTCAAGAAACAGTTGAAAAGTATATTAATGGTGAAATACCTAATGAAGAGCTTAAACCAAGTGTGCTTATAAGACAAATAGAAGAAGGAATAAGAAAATTTTATTACACGAGCGATGATAACACTTATAAAGTTTTGGCATTATATATTTACGCAACATACTATTATGAGTTGTTTGGACAGATACCTTATCTATTTTTAAATGGGCAAAAAGGTTCCGGCAAATCAATATTAGATACAGTCATATATATGTATGCATTTGATGCTAAAATGGCTGTAGATATTTCAGAGTCATCATTATTTAGGATGGTGTCAATAGAGGGCGGAACAATAATACTTGATGAAATGGAAAACCTTACTTCAAGAAGTAAAACACAAGACTCAACAATGGCTGCTGCATTAAAAGGTGGGTATAGTAGAAGCGGTTCCATATACAGGTTTAATAAAGAAAAAAATGCAGTTGAAGGATTTAATGTATATGGTCCAAAAATAATTAGCAATATATTTGGTCTTGAAGATGTTATAGCTGATAGGTGTATTCAAATAAACACATATAGATTGAATGTTACAAAACATACAAAGATGGAGGATCCAAAATATTATCTTGCCGAAAAACTTGACGAAATAAGAGCATTAACAAGTAGATGTGCTATATCGGCATTAGAAAACTTCCAAGAACTTCATAAAATATACAATAATAGCTTATTCGAAACAGGTAACGCAAGATTATCGCAAATACTTACACCTATACAAGCAACAGCTAGATTAGTTGATACCGACGAAAGAATTATGCTGAAGCAAAGAAACCCAGAAATCAATGAAGATGAGTTAATCGGCGAATACGAGAGAGCCCTTATTAATTTTTATAATGAAACACTGGTTGTTACTAAGGACGATATAGATAATGATACGCCTGAAGGAATAATAAAGAGGGCTGTGCCAGCAATAGCAAAAGAATTGTATGGGCTAGTCCCTGACAAAGATAAGGAATATACAATAACTTCCAACCATAAATATCAAGAGCCAATAAAACACAATATTGATGAGGGTTGGTTTGAAGTAAATGTAATTCACTTTAAATGTTTTATTGAAGAAATAATGACTGGAGATACAGCATTTGCAAGACTTATTCCTAGATGGATAAAAACTGTATTTAAATTCAAAGAAGGTGATTACAAAAGAAAAGTTGTTACAATCGAGAATGAAGATCTAATAAAGGAATTTAAAGGAAATACAAAACCAAAAGTATACCATTATAAATTTTACTTCAGAGATTTTATAGACATATCTAACGAATTTTTAACTCTTGAAAATCAAGAAACACAGAGTAATTCTAGTGATGTTAAGGATAAGTTATTCTAAACTTATCCTTTTGTTTTTTAAAAAGTGTATTTTTATGGTATAAGTAATAAAATAAAAATAATACAAAACGAAAGGGGAAATTTAAAATGAAAAACATTATGTCAAAAGTTACAAAGGTGGTTTTAAACAAGAAAGCTTTAAAGGTAGCTGGAATAGGAACAGTATTATCAGCAGTAGCAGGAGCAGTAGTTGGTTTTATGGACGAAAAGAAGAAAGAACAACAAACAACAGAAATTACAAGCAACAAAAACAATGACATCAATAATGAAGAATTTATCGAAGAAGATGATATAATTATCGATGATAATTTCGAAGAACAATAATGGCAATTCGCATGAATTGCCTCTTTTGTTTTTTTAAAATTTTGATTTAATAATAAGTAGATTATTTTGGTATAAGTAATAAAATAAAATTATCAAAAGATATAAAGTAAGAAGGAGGAAAGGATAAAATGATAATAGGTGCAAAAGAAACAACAAAAACAAGTGTAAAGATTATGAAACTGGCGGGAGGAATTGTAAAGAAAATAGGAATAGTTGGATTAACAGGAGTTGCAGTCGGAGTGCTTACGTATAAAAGCAAAGAGACCATAAGAGAGATACAACAAGAAACAAAACAAATAACAAATCTTATAAAAAATGAATTAAACAAAAAAGAAGAGCTAGAAGAGTAACAAAATTAAACAGGGTATTTAAAAACCCTGTTTTATTTATTTTAGGAAGGAGGTAGGAATTTAAATGGCAGTATTAATGATGTTTTCAAAAGGATTAAGAATGATACCTTTTGAAAAAGTAATTCCGTTTAATAAAGATGATTTATTATTTATTGCTGAAAAAGATATTGCTCTTAGACTTACAAATATCATTGATGAAAACGAAAATGTTTTTTCTATATCGCATATAATGGAAAACGAAAAAATTTTTAATTGTAAAAATTTTGATGCAAGATGTCAAGAATTTGCAGAAATATTTTTAGCTAGACTTGAAAGATATTTTGACACATATAAAGTTGATTACTTATTCTTTGATTTAGAAGAACAAAAAATGATTGAAAAGATATTTAAAGCATCTAACTTAAATTGTTCAGTAGTTATATATATGGAGAAAGATGGTGAATTTAAAGAAGCTCAGTTAGAAGAATTAGGCTTTAAAGAGTCAAAAAGAGTGTTAAATATTTTAAATAAATATAAAGTTAGAGTTGTTACAAAGCCAGATGAATATTATAAACTAAAACAAATATCAAGCAAGAAAACAGAGGAAACAAAGAAAAAATTTGATGAGATGGCAAAGAAACATGAGCAGAAAGCAATGGAAAAATATTTTAAAAGATATTCAAAATTAAGCAGTTTAAAAACTAAGTCAGAAGTTAATGCATATTATAAAAATCTTGCAAAAAAATATCATCCTGATAGAGGAGGAAATTCGGAAATTTTTGTAATAATTAATGAAGATTTTAATATAATAAAATCTTCAAAATGGTTTAAAAGATTACCAGAAGAGTAGGAGGGGAAAATATGGGAGACTTTAGTATTTTAGAACAAATAAACAACGAGATCGAAAAAGACATATCTCTCAACTCTTCTGGTGTTGTTGAGGAATTAAAAAATAAAGATATATTGTCTAGTAATACTGATACTATTAACAAAATAGAGAGGGAGAGAGCATATGTAACATCTGAAACAAAGACAATAAATAATCCTTATTTGAAAAAGGAAAATGAGATAAAGATAGAGTATACAAATCCAGAAGTAATAACAAATAGAGCATCTAGTTCACAGTCGAATGGCTCATCATACCAGTCTGGATACTCTGGATACTCTGGATACTCTGGATATTATGGGAAAACACAAACAACACAAAGTGAAAAAGATAAAGAGGAAAAACTAAAGAAGGAAGCTAAAGAATATAGCGACAACATACTCAAGAAGTTAAGCGAAAAAGCACAAAAAGAAATTAAAGAAGAAAAATATGGAAGTAAAGATTGGGACATATTTGAATTACATCAAAAATCAAAACAAAGAAGAGTTGAAGAAAAAATGATGAAAGAAAGGAGTGAGATTGAAAAAAAGAAAGACAAAGCAAAAGTAACTGCATTAAGAAGTATATTGTATTTGTGTAAACTTGTGATTGAAAACACATATAAAGAAAAAAAGATGATAAGGAGTGAGTTATAAATGATGTCTAAAGCAATGAAATTTTGGGCTAATGAAGTAAAAAAGGCAGCAAAGCAATTGGTGGTTGATTTAGTAAAAGATGCTATATTTTTATATATCATAAGAACAGTTGAAGAAAAAGCAAAGAAAGTCTCAAAACAGATTATAGAAATATGTGAGAGAAATGGCTGGAATGCAGAAGAATACTTAAGATTTAACTAATCTGTTTTGAGACTTTTCATTTTAAAATCTCTATATAGTTTGGTCAATATCTATATATGAGGGTATAGCCCTCATATATAGATATTGACTTTATTTTCTATATATTTTATAATTAAATTATAAAATATATAAAGTTGGGGGTTTTAAAATGGAAAAAAATACTCATATAATTAATAAGGAAAACGTTGTTATTGAAAATATAAAGAAAGAAATTATGCTTTCTGCGAGTATAGCAATAGGCAATTTTTTAAGAGACATTGGAAACAAAATATGTGAAATTGCGATTGAAGAAATAAAAAAATCAAGGGGGATGGGTAAGTTTGATAGTAGTAAAATATAAAGATAACAATATTATTCTTGAAGTCGATTATCATAATATAGATAGTTTAAAAGAGATGCTTGATAATAAAAATTATAAATACTCTTATGGTGATTCCACCACGCCAACACTGATATTACCAATAGAGTGTGTTTATAATTTAAACTCTGACCTTACTCCATTCAAAAACGAATTAGAGATAGATCAGAGTTTCGTTGAGTGGAAAAATAAAAACATAAATGTAAAAACACCTGTCCTTATAAGGTGTGGCGTTATAACAAGCAAAATATATAAAGGTAGTTATGACATACCACATAAAGACATAGAAGATGTCTGCAAGTATTTTTTTAAGCCAGCTGTAAAACAACAAAGATATATAGATAAGAAATGGGATGGTTACATACATCTTTATAAAAAATGGCTACATGAATTTCCAACTGGTCTTTTAAATGATGTATGTGGTGTTTTAGAAAAACACAATATACCATATGTGGTTGAATACACTTATGAACAAAAACCAAAAAGACAATTCGATTGGAAACCAAAAGATTTATTTCAATTAGAACCAGATCAAATAGAAGCAATAGAAGCTGCAATGAAAGGTTTAAGGGGTGTTGTGAAAGCTCCGACAGGCTTTGGAAAAACAGCAGCACTAGCAAGATATCTAACAGCTTATCATGGTGTCCCAACTTTATTTATTGCAAATAAAAAAACTTTGCTTGATGATGCAGCAGAAGACTTTAAAAATGGAATTGAAGGTCTCAATGCTGACGATGTTATACAAATAAAAGACGGTTGGTTTGGCAAAACAAAAATAACAGGTTCAACCAGAATAGAAGATATAAAGCCGCTTGACGCACCAATAATTGTCGCTACAATTCAGTCTCTAAGTGCAAGACTCAAAGACGAAAGAACACAACCATACTTAATTGAGTGGTTACATGATAAATGCAAGTTTGTTATGGTTGATGAGACACAAGCTGTTGGAACAAAAATTTGGGATGAAGTATTAAATGAAGTATATGCGCCATACAGAATATTTTTATCAGCTACACCTAGAAGAACTGACGGAGCAACACTTAAATTGTTTGCTGGTAGTGGACCACTACTATTTACAACAACAGCAGAAGAACAAATCAAAAAAGGAAGGTTGTGCGAACTAGACATTGAGTATAGGGTTTTTGATCACAAAGCTTACAACGAAAATGATGCTGATATACAATACTCTGACGAATATAAATACAGGATAGTTGAAAATGAAGAAAGAAACCTTGAATGTATTGTGAGACCAGCTATCGAAATGATAAATGAAGGTAGACATATTCTTGTCCTAATCCAATTAATAGAGCATGGACTTATATTAAAAGAAATGTTTTTGCAAAATGGTTTAGATCCAGATGATATAAGATTTATATGGGGAGAAACCCCTGATAAGATTAGGCAATCTGCGATAAATGAGTTTAGGAAAGGTAATTTTAAGGTTATGATAGGATCAACTATATTTGATGCAGGAGTGAACATACCAATCATAAGTGGAGTTATATTAACAGGTGCTGGCAATTCAGACATTACTCTTGTTCAAAGAATAGGTAGGGGTGCAAGAAATTGCAATTACGAAGATGTTCTTGGATACATGCCAGAATTTATGAAACAGAGTGATGGTAAAAAAATAACTAAAGTCATTGATGTTATGGATATTAATGTTAAATTCTTTCATAAACAAGCTAAAAACAGATATTATAACTCAATACAAGAGTTTGGAAAAGACAGAGTCCACATTGTTGGCGGTGATAGTTCAGTTTTAAGCAGTAGAAAGAAACGCACAACAGCGAATAATGTAAACATTGATCAGTATGCTGCACAATTTGAAATGTTAAAACAATTCACTAAATAAAAAGGTGGTGCTGTTGTGTGAGTTCTAAAAAGAAACAGTCTCTAGAAAAAATTAAATGTCCTCAATGCAATAGATATGAAGCAGTAGGTTTTTTAGGTGGTAATACAACAAAAAGATATTTTTGTTGCGAGTGCTGTATAGAATTCAATATAAAAGGTAATTGTATCGAGATGTTTGATATAACATCTGGGGGCACAATGAATAAAAAATAATTAAGTCGGCTTTGTGCCGACTTAATTATTTTTTATTTTGCAAATTTACAATTTTGCTATTATCTATTGTATTAATTATTAAAGCAACCATAATTTCAACTTCTTTTTCAGAAAATGCAGTTATATTTTGATTTTTAAGTTCGCAAATAACCAAATTTATACAATGACTTTTAAGCTCATCTTTGTCTTTTATTGTCGATAACTCAAGAAGATCTTTTATTGTTTTTGTTATAATATCTTCTAAAATTTTTCTTTGTTTGTATGATATTTTTTTATCTTTAAAAATTGCACTCACAACAATAGGAATTATTTTTATGGCAGCAGTAAATATAATAGAAAGAACTATTAAAATTAACCATTGGTTTAATGACATTTATATCACAACCTCTCATATCAATATTGTAACAACATTAAAAATTTTTGAGATTTTCCTTGGTCTATGATAAAAATAACTACGAAAATAAATATTTTGTTGTTATTTCCCCAACTATTCCGTCAACAACAAGTCCTTTTTTTCTTTGAAAATCTTTTACAGCATTTTCTGTTATTAGTCCAAAAATTCCATCAACAACAATATTGTATCCAAGTTTATTTAATTGCGTTTGAAGATCTTTAACTTGTTGCCCAGTACTTCCTTTTTTTAATATACCTAAATTCGTATCAGTGTTTGCTACTTGTGTTTGAGAATCTGTTTTGCTAATACTATCATTATATTTTATGCTTAAAACTCTGCAAATTCCTTTTGCTATTGCTTTTGCTTCTTTTAATTGTTCCTCTAATGAATCTATAATTTGATTGTCTTTTGAGTCTAGGAAGCAAAATTCAGTAATAACTGAAGGTGCTTTAGTATTTCTTATTACTGCAAAATAATCTCCGCCAACTGAATTAGCTTTTGAATAAATATTTACAGGGCTTTGTCCTATTGCTTTAAATTCCTCTGCTATTGCATATGCTAATTCTTTTGACTTCCCTGATTTTACAGAGTGGATTACTTCTCCTCTATCTCCCCCACCTGCATTGTGGTGAATAGAAACAAATAAATCACAAGCAGATACATTAGATATAACACTTCTTTGGTTTAAGTCAAGATACAGATCCTGTTCTCTTGTTAGTATAACATCAATCCCATTCAATTTTAGTAGTCTTGCTACTTCTTTAGCTACTGTAAGATTGATGTTCTTTTCTACTAGACTTCCATATATTGCTCCAGAATCGTGTCCTCCATGTCCAGCATCAACACATACTCTTGGCATAAAAATCACTCTCCTTTTTTATCGCTAATGTTTTTATTAACGTCTGTCGATTTAGATATAGTATTTAAGGCTATATTGACCATAACTTTTATAGCGTCATATCCGAATAGTCCCCCAATTCCAGCACATACCGTAATAGAAGTTAAGTCGCTTAATCCTAAATATTTAGTAGCGGCTAAACCAAATAACCAACCACTAAATCCATGAAAAAACACCTTCTGTATTAATATTTTTATATCCTTTTTTTCTTCATCAATAGATGAGTTTATTTGTCTTGCTGTTGCACCAAACAAAGATATAAGACAAATGTATATAACTTTAAAAAAACCTTCTTTGTCAAAATTATGCATAGAATCACCACCAAACACCGTCTAATACTTATTGTTTACGTAATTGATTACAAACATTAAACTTATAAAAACCATAATAATGAATAGTACTAGTATTATTTTTAATATAAATTGAATCAAATCTAACCTTTTTAGTATAGGTTGATGTAATTCCATTATTTCATCAGTTTGAGTTCCAAGAACTAATATATATGAAATATAATTTTTATTTTTTATACCACCTTTTGTGATAGGCTCATTATCAAAGCCAAGATTATCATTTGGTATTATAATCCACTCTAAAAGTTCTGGACTATCATCAAATTCCCAATAATTATCATAATCTCCATTTGTTGTAGAATAAAGTTTTCTCATATTGTTTAACATTTTTTCAGCTTGACTGGGATTTTTGTGAAGATAAGGTTCGTCTTTCATATACCTTCCGTTAATAAGAAATTCAGGTTTTGCACAATCTGGGCTTCCATCCCATATAAACTTTTCATCAGGCATACGAATTAAGAAAGGGTCGCCTGTTTCTCCACCATTTCTAACACCGTTTATATTTATCATTGCCCACTCTTGAACCTCACGCTCATCATGCGGATTTAATTTACCTAATTTTGCCTCTAAAAGAAATTGATCCTTTAAATCAATTAAAGTTCTTTTGGCTTGAATTCTCCATTCTTTTTTTATAGTACTTATATATTGAGTCTTTGTATTGTAGATGTATATGTTAAAATAAAATATTGCGTTTATAGCAATAAGACATATGATAAATATTATTATATTTAACGTATTATTTATAATTTTGCGTTTCATTAAAAATCAACCTCCATTTTGATTTTTGTAAGCATAGTTGAATTACTAATATCATGTGGAGTAATATCTCCTAAAATTTTTGCTGAAGGATTTAAATTATATCCAAGCTCATAATATAGTTGGAAAACTAATTCGCTACAAATAAACTTCTTTGGATTATTAATTATATCTTTGTGAAAGAATAATTTCCTTAAATAGCTTAGTAACTGCTTATAATCATATTCCTTATCTAAATAATTTAAAATTAATACTTGTAAAGCTATCTTCTCGTCCTCACTCAACCCTTCCCTCAATCTAAATATGTCGTATCCTCTTTCATTATAATAATCCAGTCGTCTTATTTTTGACATATTATAATCAATATCCAAAATGAGAGGAGTTGGGGAAGAGGAATAAACAATACAAGCATGGCTATACTTAGAATTGGTGAACTTACATATAATCCTTGAAAGTAAACTTTTAGGTTTAACAAGAACTATATCCCCAACCTCTAAATTCATATCAAATCACTTCCTTACTCTATCTTTGACTTAGCTATATAATATTCCATTCTCCCTTTCATTACTTCGGCTTTATTTCCATAAATATAGTCTAAAACTTCTACTCCATTAGGGAATTTTTTATTTACTAAATCAAATGTTTTAATTTGCCCTTGAAGTGTTTTTAATTTATTGAATGTAGTCAATTCTTGTTCTGTTAATATTTCGGTATGCTTATCTACTAGTTTAATTAGTAAATCCAATATTAAATCCAACATAAATTCTGTTGATGAAAGCATATCAGGTAAATTGACTTTCTCCAAAGTTTTATTTAACAATTCCTCTCTTGTTACTTTTGGAGTCATATCTCTTTCAACTTTTATCAATTCTATCCCCTCCTTAATATCCAATACATATCGCCCTTAATACAATAGGCTTATCTGTATTGTTTTCTATCCTCAACGAGAATGAATTTATAGTGTCCTGTAATTCTAATTTTTCTTCAACAACTTTTTTGTTTGATATATAGAAGTCTAAATTTCCTGTTGAATTAACTTCTAATAACTTAAATAACTTTGCAGGTCTTTGAAGTTGTACTGAATTAAGTTTTACTACTCCTTGTGGTTCTATTTCTATATATCCTTGTCCTTTATGGGCATTTTCTAATAGGAAGATAGAGTTTTCACCGAAGAAAGTATCAATAACTAAATAATCAATAGTTAAATCCTGAAGTAATAACATCTTGTATTTATCAGCTAAAACTTCCTCTAAAGTAAAGTATTCAGGATTTTCTGTTAATGAAACCATTTCGTACTCGATTTCATCTTCCATTATAGGTTCATTGTTAACAAATCCTACTGGAATAGTCATTACATCTTGTATGAAGTTATCTTTATATACTGTTTTGTATTTAGGTATTTGTTCTTCTTCTCCTTCTTCATTTACTATTGTTTCAAAGCCATCTTCTATTTGTTTAACTTCCATAGCATTTCTTGTGATTGATATTTCTTTAAAGATTATAGGAGTATTTTCTTCCACAACTACTTCTACTCCTGCAAAATCTTCTTCAGACCTTACTATTAGTTTTGATTTTTCTAAAGTCAATTTTTCTTCATAAGTTCCATCATCTTCAGGAACAACTATATATTGTTTAGCTATTTCCTCTACTAAATCCTCAATGTTTTCAGGATAAGCAAATCTAAATAGCTTTTCTCCTATATCATTAGTCTTTTGTTTTTCTCCAACTTTCTTCTCTATCTTCTTGAAGATATTAAAATCTTCAGGTACTTCTATAAAATAAGAAGAAAGAGGGGAGGGAAGAATACACTTCCCTGTTTCCCTATCTATATGAATTAACATACAACATACACCTCTCTTTATTTAACTAATGGGTTTCTTTTTATAGGTACTATTAATTGGAAGTTTGAAGTAAAGTTCATTGAACTACTCTTTGTTAGCATTCCTTTGACTAATAGATATAATTGTCCATCCTTCTTAATTATCATTGGAAGTAGTCCCATAAAAGGTATAGTTTCTCCAAGTGATTTATTTACTAAAACAGATAAAGCATTTTCTACTGTTATAGTAGACATATTTTCAAGGTTGTAATCCTCTATAAATGCCCTATATAGGTTAGTTGGTAGTTTTAGATTTAATTGAGCCTGTGATAATTCAAATGGGTAAACTTCATTCACATTTTCTAATCCTGCAACTTCCAATACTTTATTAGCTATATTTCTAAATGTTGAAGTATAACTATCATAACTTCCATTTGCTGTGTAGTAAACTCTATCCGACTTCCATACTATATCATAAGTTCCAGTAGAGAAGTCAGCTGGATAAAGAATGTCAGCTTTATAAATAATAGCTACATTAGGTTTTAGTTTATTTAGTCCAGCGATTTTTGAAAAATCAGGATTACGCAAGTAGTTAGGATGTATCTTAACCACACGATTATTTTGGTCAGATATATAAATATATCCATTAGAATCTACTGTTACTCCTTCTGGACAATTTAATCCAGTATTATCAGATTTAGGAGTTCCAGTAACTCCGAATTGAGAGTTATAAGTTAAATCAGGATTTAGCTTTACTAAACGATGATTGAGGTGGTCTGTTACATAGATATATCCATTAGAATCTACTGCTACTGATGTAGGATTTTTGAATCCAGTATTATCAGATTTAGCTACTCCTGTTATTCCAAATTGAGAATTATAAGTTAATTCAGGATTTAGTTTTACTAAACGAGAATTATCTTGGTCTACTACATAAATATATCCATTAGAATCTATTGCTACCCCTCTTGGAGCATTAAATCCAGTATTATCAGATTTAGGAGTTCCAGTAACTCCGAATTGAGAGTTATAAGTTAAGTCAGGATTTAGCTTTACTAAACGATGATTGAGGTGGTCTGTTACATAGATATATCCATTAGAATCTACTGCTGCTGCAGTAGGGTTATTTAATCCAGTACTATCAGTTTTAGCTACTCCTGTTATTCCAAATTGAGAATTATAAGTTAAATTAGGATTTAATTTTACTAAACGATGGTTAGCACGGTCTGCCACATAAATATATCCGTTAGAATCTATTGCTGCTCCAAAAGGATTATTCAATCCAGTATTATCAGTTTTAGCTACTCCTGTTGTTCCAAATTGAGAATTGTAAGACATATTAGGATTTAGTTTTACTAATCTGTGACCATCACCCTCAGGTACATAAATATATCCATTCTTGTCTACACATATTCTACAAGGAATATTAGAAAATTTAGCTTCTTCCCATAGTAAATAAGGATTGACTGGGGCTAAAGAAGAAACTGTCTTCCTTGATAAATCAGTAATAGCTACATAGTTAGAGTGTATTTTTACTAAGCGATGATTGTAGTATTCAGTAACATAGATATATCCATTTGAATCTACCGCTACACCAACTGGATAACTCAACCCAGTATTATCAGATTTAGGAGTTCCAGTAACTCCGAATTGAGAGTTATAAGTTAAATCAGGATTTAGCTTTACTAAACGATGATTGAGGTGGTCTGTTACATAGATATATCCATTAGAATCTACTGCTGCTGCAGTAGGGTTATTTAATCCAGTATTATCAGTTTTAGCTACTCCTGTTATTCCAAATTGAGAATTATAAGTTAAATCAGGGTTTAATTTTACTAAACGATGGTTAGCACGGTCTGCCACATAAATATATCCGTTAGAATCTATTGTTATTCCTGTTGGACAATTTAATCCAGTATTATCAGATTTAGGAGTTCCAGTAACTCCGAATTGAGAGTTATAAGTTAAGTCAGGATTTAGTTTTACTAAGCGATGGTTACCATTGTCTGCTACATAAATATATCCATTAGAGTCTACTGCTGTTCTAAAAGGATAATTAAATCCAGTATTATCAGATTTAGGAGTTCCTGTTATTCCAAATTGTTTCCACAAACTCTCCCCATCAGACTCACATCCTATAAATTCTCTCGGAGTAAATACTAATCCTTCTCCTCCAGCACTTACTATATTATAGCTTATCTTTATATCTTGATTAGTTAGTGAAGCATTTGTTCCTAAAGTGAATGTTGCTTCATTGGTTCCTAAATTTGTCCAAGTACCATTTACAGTAGTCCAAGTTTTAGTAGAACTATTAAAGAACTGAACTAAAGGTAAGGAACTTCCGACAGTTGTTTCAAATATATATCCATTCAAGTAAGTGCTTGACAATGAAACATTTAGTGTTACTGTTTTATTTGTTGTGTCCACTGCTGAAATAGTAGCTGTTCCCCCTAAAGTTAAATCAGGTGCAAAATATGAAACTGTATCATTAACAGCTATTCCATTGACATTATTTAGATATACTGCTGTTCCATTTATACTTAATATTTTAGCTTTAGCACTATTAGGGTCTAATATTCCCATTATTTTATCCTTACTTCTTGAAGCTTTTATTTTTATTGTATTCCCACTTGCCCAGTTATTTCCTGCTATTGTTCTTGTTACATATGAAGGAATTGTGTCGGAAGTAGGGACAGAAACTGTATTGTAATTAAAGTAAGGAGCGTCAGAGAAAGAAGTTTTCAATCCATCACAATCTTGGTCGCCTAAGAAAGCAGTTGGAAAAGTAGTATTATAGTCATACCATACATCATCAGGCATGTTAGTAATTTTTATAAGTCTGTGGTTATATCTATCAGGTATATAAAAGTCGTTTCCTTTTACAGCAATTTGAATTGCTACATACAAGTCAGTTGAACCTAAAGTCAATCCAAACTTAACTTTTGTATTAAACAATTCTGAATTATAAGTTAAGTCCGGATTTAGTTTCATTAATTTATGCCTTTGGAGAACATAGATATATCCATTTGAATCTACCGCTACACCAACTGGATAACTCAACCCAGTATTATCAGATTTAGGAGTTCCTGTTATTCCAAATTGAGAGTTATAAGTTAAATTAGGATTTAGTTTTACTAAGCGATGGTTACCATGGTCTGCTACATAAATATATCCATTAGAATCTACTGCTACTGATGTAGGAATTTTGAATCCAGTATTATCAGATTTAACTACTCCTGTTATTCCAAATTGAGAATTATAAGTTAAATTAGGATTTAATTTTACTAAACGATGGTTACCAATGTCTACTACATAGATATATCCATTAGAATCTACTGCTGCTGCATTAGGGTTATTTAATCCAGTATTATCAGATTTAGCTACTCCTGTTATTCCAAATTGAGAATTATAAGTTAAATTAGGATTTAATTTTACTAAACGATGGTTAGCACGGTCTGCCACATAAATATATCCGTTAGAATCTATTGTTATTCCTGCTGGATAATTAAATCCAGTATTATCAGATTTAGGAGTTCCAGTAACTCCGAATTGAGAGTTATAAGTTAAGTCAGGATTTAATTTTACTAATCTATGGTTATAAAATTCTGCCACATAAATATATCCGTTAGAATCTATTGCTACTCCAAAAGGATTATTCAATCCAGTATTATCAGATTTAGGAGTTCCAGTAACTCCGAATTGTTTCCATCTTCCTATATACTCTTTTATTGTTATTCTTTGTCCGCCGATTATTACTTCTTTAAACTGATTTTCTGCCATTGACTTATAATCAAATCCAGTTAAAGATACTGTATTTCTCAAGTCCTTAATATCGGTTTCCTCTATTATGTCGGCTCTCTTATTATTAAATTGATAAAAATCATAATCCATATTATTAGTAGTTAATTCAGGTACTGATGTTAGTACATCATTATTAGTTATACTTTCTATCTTTGCCACACTTCCCTTACTATTCTTAAATACAGTAAATTTATTATCTATCTTTGATAAATGATTATTAGGCACATAGAAAGTTATTTTCTTATTGTTAGTATCTACTGATTTAGGGTAAGAAAGATTGCCAGAAGTAGGTAAAAGTAAACTGCCTTGAGGTTTCAATGAGTAAGTCGTATATTGGTCTACTGTAAATCCGTTTATTGCACGTTGCTGAATTTCAGAGTTTGAACGTGCTATGCTGGAAATGTGAAAGTCAGAAATAAGACCATTTAATACATTTGAAATATAGTTTATACTACCATTATTATTTTCACTACCTATAAATAATGGATATTTGTATTGAGGGTTGTAATATAATTTTGTTATATTTAACGAATTTTGAAATACCCCATCTAAATATAACGAAACTGTTTTTGTTTTGTATGAGTGAACAACCGCAATTTTATGCCATTGCAAATCATCAAGAGGGTAATTAGTTGCGAAGGGTATATACTTACATGCTCCATTATCATTAAAAGCCACTCTTAATGGTGAACAAGAACTTTCAATACAAAATCCACTACTTTCTGCGCATGAAAAAATTTTATAAGAACGAGAATTTGCGTCTGCCGTATTCTTCTTAACTGATACCTCGATAGTCCAATCAGATGTTTCCCCTAAATAGTTTCGTGTCTGCAAATCACTAAGTGCTATAAATCCATCTGATGCTCTTGTCCCGTCCACAAATGAAGTAGGATAAGGTTTTTGTTCTAATTGAATGTTTCTTACGCGACCTCCTGCAGAATAATTACTACTCGCCGCCCACCAATCAAAGTAGAATCTTATATATCGAGTTCCTGATGGAACTTTAAGTGTGAATCCAATTCTTTTCCAATAAGTAATTGGATTAGAACTACTTAAATTAAACCCATCTACTTTAAAGTGAGGTAAAGCTGTCTTTTCCCAATAATCCAATGAACAGTTATGAAATTTTGTAATTGTATAATCAGTGTCTTTATTCCAAGCAGTCCATGTGTTTCCATCTGAAGAATACTCAAAAATAACAGACCATAAATAACCCTTTTGCTCCCAAGTAAGAGTAAACTCTGTATCTTGAGACAATGTATTCCCTAAGTCAAGACTTTTAGACATTATTTGGTATGTCCATACAATATAACCACCACGATAAGCATTTTCTAAACTATCCCAACAGTCAGCCCATGTTTTACCGAGTGCTAATCCCTGAGGATAGAATACTGTTTGATTAGCATCAAATGTGTTTGAATATTTCCCAATCAGATTCGTTGTCCCTTCCTCTATCAATAATGCTCCATTTTCTATTCTTGGTACATAATTTCCTACTTTTGTACCATCACTTAAATAAGCTATACTTTCTCTTTGGAATGTATATCCTACTGCTCTATCATTATATAATAATGCTCCATTTATATTGTTTACTTTATATCCCCCACTATTTCTCCTTGTTACAGTAAACATTGGTATAGCATAAACAATGTTGTCAACGCTTGCTTCAGTTACAGTGGCTGTATATAATCCATTATCTGTGCTACTTTTTGCGAATTTTGTTGTACTTTCATTTGTTAATTGTCCTCTTGCGTTTACAGAAGTTAAAACACTAGCATTTTCTACTACCCTTACTTTGTAGTTTGGTAAACCTGTAAATTTGTCAAGCCATACTTCTAAGAATACTAGATCAATTCTTGATCCGCTTGATGGAGGAGCACTCAGTTGTATTTCATCTGCCGGTATTGTTATTCTATATCCATTAACGTAAGCAACGGACTCACCGCTTAACTTGATTACGTTTGGCTTTGAAGACATATAAGTGTAATCTATGCTCGACAACGAAGTAAACCCTGAAGGTACCATATTTCTTATTATTTTTGCAGGTGTTTCAACTTGGTTTTTTATCATTGACAATGCTTTTTCTACATTTTTGATTTGGCATTGTGAACTTGAGCTAAATCCATAAGGCACAATAACTTCTCCTAGCTTGCAATATATATTAGAAGGCACATCACCCTCTATAACTCCATACGTGCAAGCACTATCCACACCATGTTCATATTTAGCATACACTGTATATGTTTTTGTCGATCCGCTTGTGTTATCAGGAATTGTTATTATATTGTTTAAGTCTTGATCTTCTGTTATTATTGCACCTTTTATTATCAATGAATTTACTGTATCTTGGCTCTTAACTAATGACAAGTTCTTGTTGCTTCCAGCAACAATATTGAAACCTTTTAATACACCATTAGCTTGGCCCAGTAACACATTGACTTTGTCGTTGAGTGCGGAGCTGGTAATTTGTGATTTGTAACCAGTATTAATTGTTTGAGCCATTATTGTTTAACCTCCTTTTATAACAATAGTTATGTTTTTAAAAATTATCATTCCAATTTTCTTTTATTATAGCACAAAATAAAAGAAAATTGGAATATTCGCAACAAAAATAAGAGAGCTGACTCTCTTATTTTTGTTATTTTCATTATACTGAACATTAATTAATTAAGACATGAGACGTACACTTCTTTATTAGAACTCAATGGTCCAAGAAATTTGTAGAGAGAAGTTTGAATCTTGTTCCAATGACACTGTTTTAAATGTATATCTTGCAAATATTGTTGTTGCATCATTAAATAATAATACACATTCGTTTACTAATGATTTAACAACAGAACAATCAAATAAAGCGGTAAAGGTTACTTTTGGATTAGTTGCATTTAAATCTGTTACAGTTGATGTTAGGTCGTTAACTCCATTAGTTATAGGTGTATATAAACCTGTATCGCCATCGACTGGAGCAACAGGAGTAAAAGGAGATGTTGAAAGATTTGCAACTCCGCCTTTTCCAATACCCATTTTAGTTATCTTTGTAGTTTGTCCAGGAACTAAATTACTTTGTCCAATAAGAAGTTTTATTAATTCTTGTCTTCCAACCTTAACTATTAAATTATGGTTTTCTATTTTTTCCACTACTTCACCTGTTGATTTGTCAATTACATTAATTACTACATTTCCCTTAGCATTAAAGCTGTCTTTTATGTTTTCCATAATAAAAACCTCCTTTTTAAAATCATAATTTTGGAATCAATTTAATAGTCATGCTATCAATATAATACATTGATACATTATCTTGTTTAGGAATACTTAAATCGGATTGAACATATAATACATCGTCGTATATTAAGTCTTGCGTGTCATACCTTAATATGCTTCCTCCATTTTGTGTAATTTCTTTTGTTGTTGTATTTTGAATAAGTTTTTGATTGTCTTTCAAATTCATTTTATCAAATCTTCCTTGGTTGTTCAACACAAGCTTCAGTTCCTGTTTTGTTTTTTCTTGCTTATTAATAACTTCTTTGTAACTATCAATTATTGATTTAGAAATTTTAAATTTTGCCTGCACATCAAGCGTTTTTAAAACTTCATAAAATGCAGGCGGTTTGTCAGTTTTGAACATACTATCGCCATGTAACTGCATTGCATTCATGTCGTAAGTATAATGTTCTAAATCGTATATTGATTCTGCAGTTATTAACAAATTCAATATTCTTTTTTGTGCATCGCCAGTTGTTAATTTGTCAATTTTTTTATTTTGCAGTATTCTTCTAATGCTTTCATATTTATAAGCAATTTCTTTTATTGCTGCAAACACCATTTCTTTATTGGAGTCTGAGTTCATTGTTCTTATGATATCACAAAATGCTCCATCATCGTTTATATTTCCGGAATCAAATCTTATAAAGTGGCCTTTTATTTCAAACAGGCTAAGAATAGCAAATCTTTTTAATACACTTATTTTCTTTATATTGTTATCTACAATATATTTTGTTGGTTTGTTTCTAATATATTCCTTTGATATTTTATAGATATCAAAAAGCATTCTTGATCCAAAAAATTTACTATTCTTATCTAAACCACTTATAATTTCATAAAATGCAGGCGATTTGTCAGTAATATAATGCTTTAAATCATATATAGGTTCCGAATTAATTAATAGCTTGATTATTTTTTTTTGATAATCCGGATTTTTGTATAATTTTAACAGCTTATCTTTAAATGTTGATGATGTATAATGAGATATTTTTTCTCTTTTTGAAGATCTTATATCAAGAATATCTTTGTATTCTATTTCTGGAGAAACAACATAATTAGTATATGCTGGGGCAATCATGCTGATATATTTTTTTATAATTTTATATCTATCTGTATCGTAATATGACTCAACAGGCATAGATACTATAAAATCAAAAGGCCCAAGTCTAGATCTGCCATGCTCCGGATACCAAAATGTCTTTTTTATAGCATCATTTGTTTTTTGGTCATGAACGGTAAATCCAGATTTGTATAACAGTGTTTTAAATGAATTATTAAAATTTCTTACTGTTGGACCGCCAAGTGCCCCATACAAAAAAGCTTCCATTAAATCTCTATACTCATTTTTAGTAAAGTTTTTGTCATATGGAATTTTCAAACTCAAGCCTAATGTGTTTTCTGGTGTATTGTAATCAAGAAATATATTTTTTAATATTATTATTCTTTTTCCGTATTCGTCCTTTGTTGAAAGTTTTCTAAATAAATAAAGAACATTATTTTTAAAACTATAATCTAAATTTTTTATCATTCTATTGCCTTTATCATCATATAATTCAAAGTCTATGATTTCAGGCGTTTTGTTTTTATTTGTGTCAGCAATATCTTTTAGAGATATAAAAGAAACATATTTTTCATGCAAATCAAGTATATCCATTTTTTGTTTTATGGTTAATTTATTATTCCAAATATTTATTTTGTCAGATATTGAAAGATTGCTTGTTTCATATTCAATTGTTTGTAAATATAAATTTGTAGAATCCTTATAAAGCAATTCACTAATGTCGTATGTTGCATCAGTAACGTCAATTCTTTGAAAAGGTATACTTTTGTATGTCCCCATTTTATTTATTATTAAATCATCACTAGTTTGATCTATATAGTCACTTATAATTGAAAATACTTCTTCATAAGCCTGAAGAAGTATTTTAAAGGCTTCCAAATCATTTGCGTAATCTTTATAAAAACTAGGTAGATTGTACTTCAATTAAATCACCACCTTGTGCTTTATATTGCTGTGACTTTAAATTTTTTTATGTTTAGCGTAGGATATTCTATGTTTTTAATAGGAAGAACACCATCTTTTGAATGTATTATGTTAGGGTCGTCTGGAATTTCTTCATTAATGTCTGAAGGTATATAAAAAACATCAAATGGGAGTGCTATATATTGTATATAATCTTTTATTACTACATCATTATAAATCCAGCTAACAATATCTGATTCTCGAATTTCAGATCCTAAAGAGTAAGTATTAAAGAAACTGTTGATTGATGCTTGAAGCTTGCTCTTTATCTCATCATCAAAATATCTGTTGTTTGTGAGTTTAACTCTAAATTGGATATTTACAGGTACTGGCATAGCTTCCCTGCATAATATATCAGTTGTTATTATTCTAAATTCGTCTTGATTAAAAGTTTTACCAAGTAATCTTAGTGTTTCATTTACAGTATATTGAATTTCAATTTCTGATCCGTTAGGAACATCATCTATATTTTTCATGACTATTTCAGAATGTTCGTCTGTAGTTCCTATTATACCTGTTTGTATTAAATCATATTTATCATCTATATTCTTAATGGTGTTATCAGCAATATCAATTCTATTTATTCCTTTTATCGGTGTAGCAAGCTGAACTTTTGTTAAACCAATGTTTATTCTTTGTTCATCTGTGATTTTTGCACCATCTTTTACGTAGGTATATACTATCTTAATATCATTAACAATATTTTTATTAAAAGATTTATTGTTGTCGTTATCTAGTATAATCTTTACTTTTCCACTATATTTGCCATCATATTCATCATCACCAACTTTTTCAACAATAAGTATCTCAGGTGTTTTTGACTCATCTGTTAAGTTATATACAGTAAAATTTGATTTTATATTATTGTGTTCATATAAATCATCATAATTTATTGGCAATATAATTAGATTTGAATTTGATTTTAAGGTTGCTGTCATTTGAGAAAAATTACTTCCTCTTATATATATATCTACTTTTCCGCCAACATGTTTCAACTGAACTGTCTGAGTTTCATCATCCCATATCTTTAACAGATCCCTTTCCATATATTTATCTCCATAACCAACAACAAAAACATCTTTTACTTCTGGGAATGATTCTTTTATAAAATTTATATATCCTGGCTTTGTTCCAAGTTGTCTTGATATATAATATTCTCGTATTCTGTTAGCATAACTTATGTTGTCTTCTTGGTCTTTTCCATCTGTCAACGGTGCTTTGTTTGTTACGCCTACTAATGCTGTTGTAAATGGTGTTAAACATGTATTTATTTCATTAGCACCAACATTGTATTTTGAGCCAATCCCAACAGACTCAACAGGTATATCTATTTCATATATCATTTTTGATTTGTTATAGTTTTTCTTTAAATCATCAACAGTTATATTTATATCCATTTTATTCTGATATTGTAATCCTGATGATGTTGTGAACAGTGTTCCAGCAGGAACTTTTAAGGAAAATAATTCATCATTTAAATTTATATTGGTAAATGTTAATGTCAGTGTTGTTGTTGCTGGTGTACCTTCATGTCTTGGCAACAAATAATTTCCTGTACCTATCTCATCCAATTCTTCAACTGTCATATATTCAGCATTATTAAGATTTGACTTGATTTCCATTCTGTTGAGTTTTTCTATTAATGGTTTTAATAATTCTATCATTGGTTTAATAAATAGATCATCATACGGTGAGTTTTCTGATGTGTCTATCATTGGATATTTTTTTTGAAGAGTTGATGTTATATATCCTCTTATTAACGTATCTATATTTGTAATATCTATTAACACTCAAATCACTCCTTATATTTTGAAATTGAACTTTACTGCTTTACCCAAAACATTATAAATAGATACAGAAACATAAAAACAATTTTCGTCTCGCACATATTGTATTTTATTTACAACAACTTTTAACATTTTTTCTTGATCGTCTATTTCAATTCCGTCCATAATAGCTTTTTTTTGGATATTTTTAATTTGCTCTTCACAATCAAGTATAGATGATATTATATCACTATATACCTTAGATGGATCGTAAACAGACTGAGTAATAACATTGTTTATATTGCTACCATAACCAGTTTTTGGGTTTTTGTCTGTATACAAAACTTTTATAAATTCTTGAAGAAGTTTTATTGCTCCGTCAAGTTTTTTTATTGATTTATTTGAGGTATCTAAAAAATTAACATACCAACCATTACCACCGCATTTTGGACATTTATAATCCTCATATTTTTCAACTGATATTTTTACATAGAGGCATTGCATATAGTATTCTTCGCCAGGAGATGGCATATCAGATGTTAAAACCCATTCTATTGCATTGTTTGGCGTAATGTGTCTATAATGATAATTATTATAATAAACCTTTTCTTCATTATCAGTATTTATTTTGTAAATTTTATCTATCCTTACTAAATTTATATTATCTGGAACTTTATCTATTAAACTAGTATTGTTTCTGATTATTTTTATATCACCATAAATTTGTTCATTATTCTGTATATAATGATCGCACCCAAAAATTATTTGTGGAGCTAAAGACATACTAATATACACCTCGCTTATTCAATAAAACTCATCACACTATCCCTTATTTCACTATATTTTTTATCTAAAAATTTCTTAAGATTTTCTTTACTAGAATTGCAAATATTTATCCATATATATAACGCTATTTTACAAGAATCTGTTAAGTATTCAGCTTGATTAAATATTGATAGTGTAGAGTTTAATATATTTTCATATTTATAAATAATATCTCTTGATTTTGAAACAAACGTAGCTGATGTTGTTGATTCTATTTTAACAAGTTGTTGCATCTCATCAGAATCATACTTAAGAGTTGACAGAATAGAATTTAGTAAATTTTTGCTTTGAATAAAATTAAATATTTCTTTTGAATAATTTTCTGATTGTAATAATTCAAGTTCTAGCTTGCTCTGTGTTTCAGATAAAGTTAATTCACCTTCTTTTAACTCATATGTCAACTCTAAATTTTTCATATATTGTTCCGCTGCTGAATTTACATTGTTTATTATATCTTTTATATTGTTTATTTTTTCAACAGGTAATGTAACTCTACTGTTTTTTTCTATTTCGTTTGCAAGTATACATATATAATTATCACATATACTTTCTAAAAACATGTTTGTTAATTGATATATTTCTGAATTTATTTCGGATATTTTTGATAATAAAACAGATTGAAACTCATAACTACTGTTTAGCAACGACTTTATATTGTTGTAAGACAGGCAACTTAACAGAGATATTGCTGTTTTTATTCTGGCATCTTTTGCGTAAAAATCAGATACTGATATTTTTAACTTTTCCATAAAAGCGTTCATCACCTCCTATATTATCCCATGTTGTTCTAAACTTTTTACAAATCTATCCAAAACTTTTCTTGCTTCATAGTTTGTCATGCCAGCATTGATAGCTGCTTCATTAATTGACTTTGCTTTGTTATTTTTAAACTGACCAATTCCATACATATTCATAATAAGTCTTTTTTCTCTTTTATCTAATGTAAACTTTTTCAAATGATTTTCTATCATTTGTTGTTGCATTTGTTCTTCCATAATTTCGGCTGGTGTCTTTTTCTTAACGTTTGTGATATCATCAAATGTTAGTGTTTCTGCACCATCTGGTGCGTTGCCAGCACCAACAATTTGACTTCCGCTCAATTCTTTAATATCATATAAATTTAGTCTTTCTAGATTTTCTCTTGTTATTCCCTTGCCTGTCTTCATTTTTTTTTGAATAAAATTAAAAGTTTCATCAATTGTTGGCTTTCTTCCAAGTTGTCTTTGTAAAAATGATTCTGCAATAGCTTTTGATTTTGATTTCATTTGAAGGTCTTCTGATTTTCTAGCACCAAAATCACTAACATTGTTACTAACTTTTTGTAGCTGTCTTGTTAATGCACTTGTTATATATGTTGCCGGTCTTGCCTCTTTGTTATTTAAATCAAAATTATTTTTTACAATTTCTTTAAATGCTTTGACACCTTCTGCAAATGCCGTATCATAGTCCATTACAGATGTTAGCCCTGATCCTCTTACACAATTATTTATTACGCCCCTGTATTCCATAATCAGCTGGTTCATAGCCATAAAATCATTGTTTTCTTGGATTCGCCTTATTAATTCTCTTTCTTGTTGTGCTTTTGGATCAAGATGTACAAAATCGTCTTTTTTAGCAGATGCAAGTTTTTCAAGATATTCTTGAGCAAAAATACTATAATACATAAACTACCCCTCCATTAAATTTGCTCTATTTTAAAATCTTTGCATTTTAATTTTACATTACCACACTCATCAAAAGTAAGTGCAGCAACAACATTTCCATCATTATCTGAAACTTTTAGTCTGAATACTATCATATTCCCTTCTTGTGAAGTTTCGATATCATTCAATGTTAATTTACTAAGCTCATATAAGTTGTCTATATTCTTTTTTATAGCTGCACCCTTTTCTATTGTAATACATGCTTTTTTTTCTGTACTATATTTATTATACAACTTTGTTTTTATATCTAAAACATTTTTTTCAATATCTTCTTTTGACATATAAGGATTTTTCATTATTTTATTTTTAAAACTATTTATATCGTCAAAAAATTCCCTTATGTTTTCTATAATTTTATTTGATGATGATATAATCTCTTGTTTTATGTTATCATTAACAGATATATTTTCTTTATCATCTACAACAAGAATATCATCTTTGGAGTATGTTTTTATTTTTTTTATTTTGTTGTAAACTTGACTATATTCCAAAGCCACTACTTCTTTGCTGGTATTATTAGATATATTTGTTGTCCCAACAATAGTTTTTGAAGCTGTTGTTTTTGAGATCTTTGAAAATGAGTAATCTATAATTTCATTATTTTTTGTTAATATATTTGTGCTTCCTCCACCAGACATAAAAATTTGATTTCCAACACTATCTTGTTTAAATAATATTTTAGATGGTGAAAATATTATATTTTCACCATCTAAAATTTTAAATGGATTATCTTCAGAAAAAAAATTGTTTACAGATGAAATTATAAAATGTTTTGAATCAGAAGTTTTTATTATTATAGCTGGAGAATTTTCTTTTGGCATTATAATAATGCCAGAATCCAAACCTAAATAAGGAAACAATATAGGGACATTAAATAATCTCATAGATGTTTTTGGTATAAACACATCTGCTGTGAGATTGTGCGGATATACTTTTTTTAATATACATAAATTAATTAGAACCTGTACATTATCAAACCCGGAGTAAAATTCAATACCTTTTTGAATTGTTCTGTATGCATTTTGTATAGACATAATTATGGATCCTCCCTCTATTTGAGTTTTATTTGTTTTATATTTTGGATTATACTTGTTTTCTACGTTTTATTAAATCTTGATTATTTATATTTTTTAACATTATAATAATTCTTCTATGGCATATAATTGTATCATTATATTATTCGCATTCTCAATAATTTTTTGAAGTCTTTCACTTCTGGTTTTAATTACTGGTGGTGCAGATAAATATTTTTTGTACAAGTATTTATTAATTTCTTTTTTGCTTAATTCGCCACTAACAGTTGTTGAATTTCCTGCGTTGTATTGAGTTTCAGATGATGTACTTGTATTTGTGTTTAAACCTACAGTATTTGTTTTTTTAGAAAGAGCTCTTTCTATAGCAGCCCTTGTTTGTGGACCAACTACACCATCAACATTGCAGTTATTGTCCTTTTGAAACTTTCTAACAGCTGCATTTGTTTTTGATCCAAAAATACCATCTATTGCACCAACTTCTGTATATTCAAGTTTCTTAAGCACTGATTGCAAACTGGAAACATCAGATCCTGAATGACCTTGTTTCATTGTTTGTCTCCATGAAGAAGTAACCGATGATTGTAAATTACTGGAGCTTTCCGAATTATTTTTAGAAGAACCTCCATTATATGCTTTGTCTAATGCTACTTTTGTTTTTGGACCAACTACACCATCCGCACTTAAACCATTTTTATTTTGAAATCTAATAACCGCCGCTTTTGTTTTTGGACCAAAATAACCGTCAACCCAAGTAACTTCAGTGTATCCTAAATCCATAAGTACTTTTTGCAACTCTTTTACATAATTTCCATTACTACCACTTTGTATAAGACTAGGCCATGAAGAAAAATTTATTTTTGCTTTTTGTGGCACTTTTGTTGGTGGAATTTTTACTTCTGATGTGGGTGGAGAAAATGGCTTCGCTACTCCTGAATCCCTAGCATACAACCTTTTTAAAAACTCGTTACTCATAGTTTTACTATAATCTATATTTGTTGAATCTGTTGATCTATGAAACTCATTACATGATTTTTTTATAGAAGCATAATCACATATTGTGCCAAAATTTTCTGGCTTCACTAATAGCTTATTTACAAATATATCATCAGAAGTACCTGGTTTTAATGCTCCTGGTGTATTAGGATTATATAAAAAATTTTCGCTGTCTCTCCCCATAATCAAAGAAAGTGTTGTAAAACATCCATTTGGGCTACCTTGATGTGTTATAGATGTTACATAATATATTTTATCTATTCTTACTGGATCAATCCAAACATTAAAACCTGGTCTTATCCATGGCATACATATTGTTGTTACACTAGCTATTGAAACAGCTGAGTTCAAATAATTTAACATGAATTTAGCATATTTTGTTAATGCATCATAAGCACTATCTGAATTATTAACAGCTTTTGAAGTTGAAAACTTAATAAGTGGTTGAGTAACATCATATAACATTGGACCATATTTTTTCTCAATTGATGTTAATTTTAATAACTGATCTGGTCCAACGCTAGATGGTCTTCCTGTAGCTCCAGCTGAATGAGATAAATAATTTGAGTTTTCGCTATATTTAGAATCGCCAATAATTCTTCTACAATAACTCGGTGTTCTCATAGTTGTTTCTCTTACAGGATATCCAGTTGCATAAGCCTCAATCATTTTTCCGTTACCTGAGTATATAGCTACATGATGAATATTAGATCTTGGACCATAAAACAATAAATCCCCTGGTTGTAACTCATTTATAGTAACACTTTTTCCAACATTGACTTGATTGTATGAACCGTGAGGCAAAGCTATTCCAAACTTTTGATAAACATACCATGTTAATCCAGAGCAATCAAAACCTGTTGATGGGTATTTTCCACCCCACTTATAAGGTATTCCTATAAATGACCTCGCATAATTCACTATATCATTACCTGTAGCATTCCCAGATGGCGAATATGTCGAACCACCAACAGCTGAAGTAATAACAACAGGTCCTGAATTTCCATCAACACCACTAGATGTATAAGCAACAACAGGTGTTATTATTGATACTTCAATACCTGTCTGATCATTTTTTGGTTCTTCCCAGTCATCCAATCCGCCTGTTGCTAAAATTCTTGTATATAAATTATTCCAGTTAACAGACTCTGTAAAATTAATTATCATGCTTGCATCTATTACATGGTTAGTTAAAACATGTTCGTTCCAAAACGGAGGTTTTATTCTAATAACACCATCTCTGTCTTGGTAAAACTCAAACATCAATGATTTTAAAACATCGTTCATTAATACGTAGATACTATTAACAGATGTTACTGAGCTTGAAACTATAAAATCTATTACTTGAGCATTTCTTAACTTTTCATCAATATCTCCCATTATAGCAACCCTATTAAGAACATCATCCCAAGAAGCTACACTATCTTTTTCCGTATATAGAGAGTTTGATGCTATTGTTTGATCGGTTATCTGTTTCCACATTTGAGATATATTTTTACCTTTGAAATTTATATCTTTTATTGTTGTTACTGTTTTTACTTTATTAATATCTATTCCTTGAGCTTTCCATCTTAATCTGTCTCCAGGAGTTAATGTGTTATCTAATGGAACAGCTAATGGGCATATTGTTCTATTTAACCAATTCATATAATCTATCGCTTGAAAAGTTAATGAATATTCTCCGCCAGATATCATTATTGCCTTAGATCTTAAATTTCCCTCAAATACTTGGATATATTTCCCACTAAACATATTTTTAATAAATATTCTTACGTTTGTCATATTTTCAACGCCATCTTCTATTACTGTAGATACGCCTTGCGTTGTTTTTGTTGTTTTTGTTTCTGTGGTTTTTATTTTCTTTTTAAATACAGCTTTTGTTTGTGGTCCAACTACGCCATCAACTTTGCATCCATTATCTTTTTGGAATCTTCTAACAGCACTCTCTGTTCTTGAGCTAAATAATCCGTCAACCCAAGTAACTTCAGAATATCCTAAATCAAGCAACCATTGCTGTAATTGTTTTACGCTATTACCTGTGCTTCCTCTTTTTAAAACAGATGGCCATGAATTAATACCATAATCTTTGCCCTGAGTTTTGGTTGTTGTTGTAACGGTTGATGATTCTGAAACTGTGTTTATTAATGATAAATTTTCTCTATGAATAATTTTATCTAAGTCAGGAACATAAATCATATTTATTGTTGCTGTTCCCATTGATCCATCAGTATTTAAATTAACAGAAAAATCTTTTACATATTGATCAACTCTAACGTGATCGAAATATATCAAGTAGTTATAGTTGCCTTCTATAATAGTGTCTTTTGTAGTGTTTTTATCGCTCATTTTAAACCACCACCTTTCCACCAGACAACAAATCATACATTGATTGTGTTAATGACATAGTATCTTTTGATTCCGAATCATCAGATAAAAAATGTGTCAGTTTAAATTCGTCTGTTTCTTCATAAAAAACTTGTTTATCGCTATAAGCTATAAAATTAATGTTGTACTGATATAGCAATGGTTGCATTGAATTTTTGGAAAAATTTATGGATTGAATATATCCTTTGTATTCTATACCTTCAATGTACAAAATTTGCTCCCATTCGTTTATTAATTCAAAATTATCATTTCTTACATCTTCAGCATATCGTATATAATTCGATATAAAATCTAATCTCTCACCAACGCCCTTTGCATCTAAAACATATCCGGAAATATTTATATTTATTAAATTTCTTCCGCCCCTTTGAATAAACCAACCAGCTATAGTTCTGTTTATTTGAGATATATTCGATCTTTGTTCGCTAAATCCTGATGGTGAGACTAAAAATGATTGCGTTACAGTTTGCCCTGTCTTAAAATTTTTAAAAGTAATAAAAGCATTTTTATATCCAGGTAAAGTAAGTTCTTCGCCGCTCCATAAAACAGCCATTTAACATCATCCTTCCAATTTTGTTTTAGATAACATATAATATTTATCAGAGTGTTTTTTAAAGTAATCTGATAATTCTATTACTTTTGATGAAATAGTTTTTGGGTAAAATATTAATTGACCAGGTGTAAAATCTCCTGTTATATGCGGATTTAATTTTATCAAAATATCCTCGCTTACATTAAATTTAACACTTAAATCATTTATTGTATAACAATTCTCATTTGTTCTAATTAACCCAATATAATCAGATATATTAGGATTTTCACCATCTGAATTTTCACAAATACTATTAAGTTTGTTTAGGGTGTTTTTGTATTTTATTACATCCTTTATTATGCTGTTTATTATATCAGAAGATCCGCAGCTGTCTGCGTATAATTCTGGATAAAAACTTATTCTATTTGCAGCAATTCTGTATTTATTGCTAAGCTCTCCTAATAACTCTATTAAAGATTGTCTTTGTTTATCTGTTATTTTTGTTATATCTGTATTCATAATCATTATTATTAAATCGTTTTCAAAACTCTTTAGTTCATAAACTGGATTCAATTTCAAAGTATCTTCTTTTGTTTTATATATTGTTCCATCAACATCTACATAATAATGATATGGAGCAACATCTCCTGTTTTATAACAATATCTTGAATTTATTATACGGATAAATAATTCGGTATTTTCTGCTGATATATTTTCATAAATAGATGATACTATTATGATGTTGTTTCTTCTAGATAGTTCATATTTGCTATAGTCAAATGTCCAGTTTCTATCCTGAATTGTTATTGGATTTATCATGCAATCACCACCTTAGTATATTTTAATCCGAGACATTTAAATCAGAAATTTTTTCAGAGCAATATATATAATTGTCTGACTGATTAACAAGTTCTAAAGTAACATTATATATGTTTTTCAATGGTGGCATAACAAGTTCATTTATTACAAATTCGCCTACATCTCCAGTATTTACATGTTGCTGTTTTAAATATGCATATTGTTCTGTGCGCACACCTGTGTTTTTATTATATATTATTATCTTTAAAACAATATTATCATCCCATTCTTCAAATCCATTATTTCTGAATTTAAAAACAATATTTGCTATCTTTGAATTTTTGGTAAAAACAATATTTTTATTAATCATGTCAAACAAGTCGCTCTGAACAAATGTTGCATTCCTGTTTATTTTGTTTAAATATTCATCATAATCTTTATCGTCTAACGATATGTTGTTATACATAAAATTGATTGTAGCGATATTTTCATGTATTTTTTTTCTAAGTATTCTTATTTCCTCTCTCATCTTATTTACTTTAATCATATTAACATATAATCCAGCATTATTTTTTCTATCTTCGCTTTCGATAAAAACAGATATCTCTTTCATTTTGTTAATTATTCTTTGACAATAATCCAGCGTTGTCTCAATTAAATCGTTTTGTGTTTTTGATGATATATTCACAATTTATACACCTCCTGTAACCTTATAAAATAAGACTAGGTAATGTTCCTAGTCTTATTTTAAAACAAAACACAATTGTAAACAACAATATGATGATTGTTAAAATCCTACAAAACCTCCATATGGATTGTGTGAAAAATTACCTAGTGTTGTGTCTGTAGGTTTAAAAGATGTTGATGTGTTTGGATTATATGCTGGTTTTAGATTGTTTATTCTTTTGTTCATTATATCTATTGCTTCGCCTATTGCTTTGTCATACTCCGCAAAAGTTGATACAAATTTTTGTGCCGTATCACCTAATTGACCTGCCTTATCTGACATTTCTTCGGTTTTTTTACCCATTTCTGTAAGTCCAATCACATATTGCTGTATTATTTCGTTTTGTAATCTTTCTTCTTCTTGTTTTACTTTCTTTAAATCTTCCTTATTTAATTTTCCTCCGGATTCTATTTCCTTAACTTGAATTAATTCATCCAGCTTTTTAATTATATAGTCGCCATTTTTCATTAAATTTGCACTTTCTTTTAATTTATTTATATCATCACTAGTTTTTAATTTATCTTTTATAGTGTCTGACATAGCTATTGCAATTTTTTCAGTTAGTGTTTGCATATTTTTAGCATCTATCGTGGCGATTACATAACCATTTTTGTCTGTTACTTTTCCACCATATTGAAGTGCTTCAAATATTTGATTTGTTGTTACTTTTAAATTCTTTAACTCCGGTCCTATTATTTCTTGTATTTTTTCATCTAATTTTATTTTTCCTGATTCTTCGAGTAAACCAAATAACATTTTGCCGCCTTTTCCAACATCTGCAGATGTTTTTTGTAACTCTTCTATTTGGTTTAAAATCTTTTCAAAATCATCTGTTTTTAATCCACTTAATTTATCTATCAATTTTATCAAATCATTAATTTGATCAGTTACATTTGAAGTTTTAATGTCTGGATCTGTTCTTCCTTGTTTATTTAAATCATCTCTTATTTTTTTGAGTGTATCAATATCTTTGTTTTTTATGGCAGACATAATATTGTTTATTTGGGTATCTGTTAAAATATCTGAATGTGTAAGTGTGTTTTTAACCTTATTAAGTTGAGAAGCAAAGTCAAAACTTTCTTTTATCATATTCTTATAACTTTCTTTAGTTGAATTTATTAACTCTTCATAAGTTGCACCTTCCCCTAATTCTTTGATACCACTTTTTTTGCCAGAATCTGTTTTTACATAATTATTAACAGCTTCTCTGACAGAAGAAAAATAATCTATAACTGCTCCATTTTTTTGCCACTCAAGTAAATCAGAATGTGTCATTTTTTGGTTTTTATTTTCATTATAAGGATCATAATAAATATTTCCATTTTCATCCCTAAACAAATGTTGTAATTTTGTTTTTTCATCTTTAGTGAATATATCTCTTGATACATCTGTTGTTACTGTTTTACTGTAAATTGTTCTTCCTTCAACTACATCTGCAACAACTACTTTTTTATTTAATTCAGATATTTTTTTATTTTCAACACCTTGCATTACAACATCTAATTTTTCAAGCACCTTCATCAATTCCAATGTAGCTGCCTTATCTGTCATATCTAAATTTTTAAATCTTTGACCAGACTCACTAAGTTTGTAACGATTCGGATCTGTTTGGTTAAGCATAAAATTAGACATAGCATCATAATTTGTTTTATAAAAATTCTGTGCAGCTTCTATTATGGCTAACTGATAATCCCCAATATTTTTAAATTGATTTTCTGTTATACCCATTTTTTGACCAACCATTTTAAGAACAAGACTTTCTTGATATGAGCTTAACTTTCCATTTCCTCCACCGTCTTTAACAATTTTATTATATTCATTTTCAAGCTCCTTTATTTGATTATATTTTCCGCCACTTCTTTCATTTTGAAAGTCTTCGAATCTCTTTTTTGCCCTCTCAAGATTAGCTTCATATAAGTCAGTGCCTTTTTTTAAAATCACATATCCAGAAACTTTTCCTTTTTCTGCATATTTATATTGTTTCCAAAGTTGATAGCCCCTAAATTTATCCCAAAAACCACCAGATTCTAATATTTCTTTTTCCATTTGATCGTGTGCTTGCTTATATTGTTCTTCTGTTATAGATAATCCATTTTGAAAATTCATTATATCAAATATTTCATTTAAAGAATTGTTATTATATTTGGATGTTGGAGCACTAACATAATTTGAATTAATAAAACTCATATTTTTTCCATTTTTATCTTTATTAACTTGAATTGTATCAAACTTTATAAATGGATTAATTACAACAGTATTGTTGTCGTCCAAAACACCTATTTTTTTACCGATAAGCTTTTGGGAGTCTTTCATTATTCTAGCTATTTTTTCATCTTCTGATAAAGGATCATTTGGTTCATGTTTGTCTGAAGAATATTCATGTTTTCCATTGTTCCAGAATAATGTATAAACAGTGTCTTGTCCTTTATCTACATAATTCTTTTTTATCCATTTTGATTGTTCTATAAGAGCTTGCTCTAAAGTCTTGTCATTGTATGAGTAAGCTTTATCTGGATTACTATCAACAGCTCCTATGCCAAAAAAATTATACCTGTCTTTAGCAAATTTGCTTGTTCCCCATCCAGTTTCATGACCAGCTAAAGATACTAGGAATAGTGGATCTAGACCTGCTGACTTAGCAGCATTATAAAATGCTTGCCCTTGACCTCGCATTACAGAATCAGGTTTATCAGCCGTATATAAGTCAATGATCTTATTTAGGTCATCAGCTGTTACATCACTAAATTGAGTTATTTTTTTATTAAGAAAATCTTCTATTTCTGACTTATTACTAACCGAAGTTTGTTTTTTTGTTTCTTCATTACCGATATCTTTTTTCATGATTGTTTCAATAGCGTTTTTTAATTCTTTTGAAAGCGTAATGCCGAGATCTTTTAAATCAATAGCATTAAGAACTCCTTGTTGTCCGTTTTTAACTAACTCTGTTATGTTATATCCTAATTCTTTTAGTGCGTTGTCTATTTGTGATTTAGTTTCGTCTCCACCAATCAGTGCCGCCAAAGCCATATTTTGATTTCCGCCATATTTAAACATTAATTTACCTAGTTTGTCAGCCATACTCTTAATGTTCTCGTTGGTTTCTTTTTTCTTGTTATCTTTTTGATCCCATTTAACTAGTGCCGCCAGTATTGATTCTGATATGTCTGCGTCTGCTGCCGATTTTATTATGATATCTTTGAACTTAGAAATTGTTTTATCAACAAATTGCCAACTGTCTCTATCTATAACATCTCTTGTATATGAAATACTCTTAATTGAACTTTCTAAAGTTTTATTTAAAAATGTACTAAGATTTTGATCAACACTATATCCCTTGTTTGCTAAATCTTTGAATTTAATTCCTATAAGCGATATAGTCTTATTTGCATCTTCAAAATTCTTATGAACATCTTCAACGTTGAGCGACTTTATGTTCGATTTAATTGTATAGTATTTATCCGGCTTAGTCATTATTCTTTCGCTCGTATTATACCATCTGTCAGAAATCCCCAATAATGCATCCTCTATATCTTCTTTGATAAATCTAAATGGTTTATATATTGATTCTTTAACAGCATCCCACTTTTGAGATACTAAATCTTTTATACTTGGAATTTGAGATCTCACTTCGACATTTTGTTGCTCCCATATAGACTGAAGCTTCATTATACGACCATAATCATCACCTTTTTGTTCTCTGAACTGTAAAAATCCACCGAGTAAATTTTTTATATTGTTGTCGCTAACACCCATTAATCCAAGCACTTGTGTGAAATCAAGATTTGCTTCATTTAACCCTGATGATCTTGCGAAAGAATGAATGACTTCAGTAATCATTTTTGTTAATTCGCCCTCTTTTAAGGTGTTTTTAATATAATTCGGAGCATTGTTTTGCCAATCAAGAATAGCGTTTTGGTTTCCGCTTTGTGCCAAATCATTCATCTTTGCAGCATATTCTTCAATCAATGTATTATAATCTGATCCTGATTTTAAGAATTCATTGAATTTAACTCTATTAAATAAAAATTGTTTATTTGCAGTATCGTAATCAAAAAAAGTTAATGCCACCCTTGTAAATTTGTCGTTGCTATCTATTAGATTTTCTTGTATGTTATATAAATATTCTGATGTTTTTTCTGATCCACCCAAATTGACAATTAGATTACTCTGGATATCCTCTTGAGGTGTTCTGTTTGTTTTTTCTTTAAGGTATTCGTACCATGCATCAGTATACAAAGCAGTATCTGTAATTCTTGACAATCCTATTTTGTTGGAATTACCTGTGCCTGTATTATTAGAAGATACAATATTTAGAAAATCTCTCTGTAAATCTCCTGCATTTACACCCATATATGATCCAAGCACTTTAAAGTCAGATATTATTTTATTAAAATCTTTCTGATCAATTCCAGCCTTTTTAAAAGCACTTAAAAGTTCTGCTATGCTGTCATATGTTTCATTAAGTAATAATGCACCAGCCTTTACATTCTTGGTTAGTGAAGCAACCTTTTCCTTAAATGTTTTGTAATCATGAACATCCTTAAGTAGTCCGCCTTCCGTGTATTTTCTTACAAGACTCATCATCTCTTCATCTTTTATATAAAAATCTTTGTTCATAGTTCTCAAATCTGTAGCTGCTTTTCTTGCTTCTGCTATTGAGAACCCGGCTGTATCTCTATCGTTTTTTGACTCATTGGGATTAATAAATTTATAAGATTCTCTCATAAGAAATTGTTCGTAAGCTGACTGTTTCTTCATTTCTTTTATAGCAATATCAACAATACTACCAACAACTGCTCCGCCCAACATGCTTGTTCCAAAACCAAGAACTCCAGGAAGTAATGAGCCGATAAGCCAACTTGATGCCATACCTGCCGCTGCACCAATCCCTGCTATACCCGCTTGAGCAACTCTTGACCCATAATCTATAGCCAATAATGTTGCTGTACTGTTTGATACTCTTGATGGCGACGGTATTATACTATCTAAAAAACCATATGTGTTTTTAGGGTTTATAACTTGTCGAGCATACTCTTTAAATTGTTGAGATTGTTGTTGTGCAGCTGGAGACAATGGTACCATTGGGGGCATATAGGATTGTGCATAGTTTGAATACGCACTCGGATTAAAATTTTGTTGCATTTGTGTTTGAAAGCTTAATTTTTGCATAGCATTAAGTTGTTGTTGTTGTAAGCTTGATTCATGTGATTGTTTAGCATTCATATCAGCAAGTATTTGAAGTTGTTGCTGTTGCATTATGGTCATCTGTTCAAGATATGTTTTTAATGAATTGTCTTGTTCCATTATTCATTCACCTTCCTTCTAAAAACCAAGATGTGGTTTTTCATCATCAGACAAGCTATCCACGACTTCAAAGTCGTTGCTTGCGATAATTTCACTATTGTGTTTTTGTTGTAAACTCTCTAATTCTGCAATATCGTTATTTAAAACAGTTATCTTTTCAATCAATGTATCTTCTATTTCAAAACCAAGCTTCATCTTTTCTTTTACATCAACTGTTGGGAGACAATATTTATCAATATTTATTTGCTCCTTTGTTGGTGCCATTGTTTCAGGAACTGAATTAAAAAAGTCGAGAAGCTCTTTATCTGTATCATTTAATATTTCGTTTGTATTTGACACAACATCATTTGTATTTTTACTGTTTTTATTATCTTTTGCTTTATCTTGATTTTGATCTTGATCTTCTCTAAATTTCCTTTTTATTTCTATCATGGATTTTCCACCTTCGCTATTTATAACAACACCAAGTAAATCTATGTCTTCTGAGATGGTTCTTATATTATATTTTAATAAGTCATTTAAAACACTGATATCCTCTTTTTTGTGTTTCATAATTTCTATATAATGAAAAATCCATTGAGCTACCGTCATTTTTTTAAATCTTTCTTCTGTTATAACACCATTCTTTTCATATAGCACGGTAGAAACTATACTTCCGAATGGTGTATCTAAAAATTTTTTACTTTTTCAACCGTTTCATCTAAATTTTCATATAGACTGTTTTGCTCTTGAACGGCATCAATATATAATGCGTACGTTTTTTGCACAATTATAGCAGGCATTCTTAGTAATTGTTTGTAAAGATTGATTCTTCTTAGATTGTTTTCTTCTTGCGTTGCATTATTTTTTTCAATATCTAAATCATTGATTGATATTATTGCTTGCGACAATATGCTTGCAGCTCTTACTTTTGCAACTATATCAGTAGGTATATCGTTGGTTGCTTTCAATATAGTTTCTGCAGCTAATAGCTCCCCCGTGTTTAAAACTCTTAATTTTACCTTAAAATTTGGTGCAATTTCCTTTTCTTTAACAACCTCTCCTGTTTTTATAAAGTTGTCAAAAAAGATATTTAAGTCATCCATTACGCTAAAATCTTCTATTTTTTTGTTTTGTTCCATTGTTAAATCACCCTCCATTATTTATATGTTTCTAAATATAAGTATATATTTATTTTCGAAATAATAAAAGAGGGTTGTTTATTTCACCCTCTTTTATTATTTCGAAATCAACCCTTATTTTGGAAAACGTAATCTGATACATATTCATACATAATACTTACATTTTCTGCAACAAGTATTTGTCCTGCTGATATACTTTCATTTCTTGATTGCATCCAACAATTCTTAAATAGTCTTGTGTATACATTATCATATACACCTTTTGTTGCTCCTTCACCATAAAAACAGAACATTAAATCAAGAGGTATATTAACATCTCTTAATGATCTAATCCAGTTTTTGGGATCAGGGTCCTTACCATCCATTTCACTTTTATATACAAGATTTAATAAATCTTGTCCCGATAATAATATTCTTGAAATTGATATTTGACCTGTAGTTCTTCCTGGTATGAAATATGGTATATCTGAACCTAATTCAAATATCATTTCTAATTGTTTTTGTTCTCCCCAGCTGTAACCTTGAACAACACCTATTCTTTGAAATGCACTTTGGCCAGCAGATATTTTATCTGCTGGAGCTGCATATAAAATACATCTTGCAGCAGACACGAATTTATTAGCATCACCAGCGGCTATATTAGGATCCAGATGGGCATCTTTAAAGGTCCATTGATCTGCTACACCTCTATTAGCCATTTATGTTCACCTTCCTTTTAAATTAAAAATTATATTATAATGAACAATTTCCTTTTATAACATCAAGTATTTTTGCAACTAGTCATATATATTAGTCAACATACAATGTTATCTTGATGTAGTTGCATGGATATGGTGGAAGTATTTCTACTTCAACTAACAATGTGTCTGGATTATTAACATCTTGAGCTAAAGACTTTATAACGCCAGATATAATAACCCCATCATTTGTTAATTGTGATAATGCAGAGCTTAAACTTCCTTTTACTCTAGATATTGTGTCAGGTGTAATATTGTATTTTCCGATATATTGTTCAACAGAAGTTCTTAAATATTTTGAACAATAATCAGTTATACCAAGAAGTGAATTTTCTCTTGTTTGTGCGTTAGTCATGTCTGTAGTTAATTGATGTCTTATAATAATATCTGTTCCTGGACCATAAGGCTGTTCAAGTATCATTACACCTTTTTCAGCTAATGCATTCTTTTGGGTTCTTGTCATCTTAATACCTTTTAATTCGTTAAATATTGTTATCTTTGATCTAGTTTTTGATTGTTGAACTGGTAAAGATGCTTCAAGTCCAGCATATGCTGCCGCTATAAATGGTGCATCTACTTCGTGATAAGCTCCATCATCAAGAAGCATTGTAGCTTTATCGGGATATATAACTGTCGCTCTTTTATTTGATTTGGATGTAGCATACCCACCTATTGTTGCAAGAACATCATCAAAAGAAGTTAGTTCGTCATGCTTCTTACCATACACAACACATCTTTCCATTCTTTCTTCCCATCCTGACATTGTTCTTGCATGAGCATCAATGACACCATTTATATTGTCATCAAGATCAACAGGAACTATTCTCCATACATCATTTATAAACTTAGCATATTTATCAAGAGCTTCTTGATACTCTACAGCCGTAACTTTTTTTGTTATTTTATTAGGTTTTACTTGTAAAGCATATACTGATTTTGCTCCCATTCCAAGAACTATTCTTAAAGCAAGAGCTATTCTATTGATGTCTCCGCCTTCTTCGGTCTTAATATCTGTACCATAATATTTTTCAATATCTTCTAAGCTTGTTATTAATCTTGGTACAAATTGTTCATCATTAACTTCATAAGTGTATATAACTGTGTATTTTTCGCCATTGGCTGGATTGTTTCCTCCGCTAAGCCATGTTATCTTGTTAGGATTAGCAGGATCAAAAGTGTAATCAGTACCTTTAACAAAGTTATTCTTTTTTTCAGTATAACCAACCAATTTTATATCAACAGCATTGGTTGGTAATACATCGTAACTTTCGGTACTCCTTGTTATAACTTCTGTTCTTTTTAATATTGTAGCACCAGAACCAATAACAAGTGGGGTTAATGCAGGTGTGAAACCACCAGCAGTAACAAGATTTGAGACCGCTTTTAGATATACGCCCGGTTCAATATATGGCATTTCTTAACACCTCTCTTTTTAATATTTTATATATATATTTTTAACTGGTTTATCAATTCCAGTTAAAATACCATTTAGGGTTTTTGCACCAGTCCAGTAATAATGTCCCTGAACTGACAATGTAGTTTGAAATAATTTTTCAGGATATTGATTATATGGCGAAGTTGGATTTTTTGATACTGAATCAACATGTAACCCCAAATCTTCACTAAGATAATCATGAGCTACAAAACCTATATATTGAACAAGTCTATTTGCTAAATCTTTACTTAATGCCCATTCAGCCAAACAAATTAGTGATAGCGAATATGGTATTACATTTGCATATTCTTGTGCACCATTTTTCATACCCATATAATTAATATCTCTATAAAAATTATTTCCAATAAAAGATTGTGTATTAATTTGATAAGCTATATTTGTAACAATAATATGCGGCGTTTTAGATGGAATATCTTTTTCTGGATACTCGGTTGTTATAATTATTCTTGTATCTATATCATTATCATTATAACTAAAATCAGTATCATTTTCAAATATAGCTCTAAGCCCTTTTACAAATTTCTTTTCTAATTCATATTCTATATCAACTATAGGTACCAAGGCAATCACCACCTTATTTTATTTCTACAGGAAATTTATAAATAATGTTTGATTTTGGTAGCTTCTGCATCTGGAAAACTTGCTTTACGAGGTAAAAATTTTTATAAGTTGGTTGCCAATTGTTAATAATATATCTGTTATTATTTCTATCAATGATAATATCATCATTCTGTATGACAGGATAATTTGAAGTCCATAATTGTATAGATGAATCACTTTCTCCGGTGTCGTTTATTTCAAAACGTGGTAATTTACCAACCGAATTATAATAAGCAACCTTTAGTTTTTGTGGTTTATAATATCCACCAACATATTTAGTACCGTAACAATTTGGACAATTAATAATTCTTGATCTTCCTCTTACATCGTCATAGCAATCACAAAGTTTTCCGGTTCTTTTTCTTTTTAAAAGATATACTTCTTCATTATCGATTACATTATCTAAATATATGTTATTGATTTCTATTAAAGCTTCGGCATATTGATCTGGCTCTCTCCCAGTATATATTTTCGGATCTGACAATATTTTTTCTCCAGTTACCTTGTTGATAATCTCTATTTTATAATAATATTTTATCATTGTGTTATATAAGTTAACACTATTGTCCTTATATACAAAATCTTTTATGTCTGTTGCTATAACAAAATATTCGTCATCAGAGTTGTTTGATCTTAATATGTTGAATTGATATTCTGTGATGTCTTCTGTGCTATCTTTTAGTGTAAAAGATATTTCTAGAAAATCTACTCCATATTGGTCATCTATTTTAATTTTATCAACACACAACATATTTCATCACCAACCATCGTAACCAAACTCTGAACCTATTCCTAAAAAACCAGCATTTGGCATTTTTGCCATAGCAGCTCTCTTTACATCTTTTTTGTCTTGTAAATACTTTTGCATCAAAAAGGATGCCCAGCCTTGATACAATGATGTCTTATTAAACATAGCTATTGATAATCCGGAGTCGCTATAATCAATTTGATTTCTCATTTGTAATATACCTTCTCTAATTAATGCAAAAACTATTGCACCATCGACAATTAAGTTGTCGTCTATATTTCTATCAAAATATATGAGACTGTATGTTGTTCTCGGAAAGCCACTATTTATATCGCTAAGTGATTGCATTATTAATTTAACTATTGTGTCATCACTATACTGATATGCTTTTTTATTTAAAATATTTTTTTCAGGATCATCATCAGCAACTCTCATTCTAAACATATCTATATATTTTGTTAAAACTTCTTTTTCTTCAGGTGTGTAGTTGCCTGATATTTTATAAATTTTTTTCATTATTATTGGCACATTACATCACCGACCTTTCAAATGTAACAGACATATATCCTTCTTTTTCAAAAACAAACATATATTTACCAGGCTTAATAGCCATACTCCATTCACCTTTTATATTGGATACACATCTTGCTTCAACTTCTTTTGTAAGCACATTATAACATGTTATTTTGGCACCGTTGATTGGGTTATTTCTTTCATCTAAAATAGTTGAGTCTGTACCGTCTTGGTTTTTAAACACTGAATTATTAATAATTATTGGCTGAATTGCTTCTGCTTCTTCAGATACAGATAATATATAGAATATTTCTGCATTATCTGTCGACCTCATAAATATAGAATACTCGGCTTCGTGTGTTGGTGTAAAATCATAAGAATATACATCTCCGCCATTTGAAACCATTTCAATGTTTGTAGGATTTGAAACCCACTTTGATTCATTCCAATACAAATTATTTTTTGTATCACATATAGTAATTAACGGTGTATCAGAACCGCCAATATTGGTATATTTCGCAGTAAAAGGAATTCCAATTTTCCAATTATATTGAACTATATTTGTATCATAAACTTCTAGTATTTCAACTTTGTTTATTCCATATAAATCAGATTTTGTTGTTATTTCATATAAACCTACTGCGTCTGGCGTAAATTCAGTTTTATATACACCATCAGATATATGGTTTAAAATTATTTCAGATATTGTTGGTTGCCAAAACATTCCATTCCAATAACTATTATTTTGTAAATTTTTTATAATGACAACAGGAAGATCATTAATAATCCTGTTGCCATTGCTGTCAACTACAAGTAGTGAGATGAGGTATTCTGTGTTTACTTTTACAAACATTGATATTGCCACCTCTCAATATTAGTCAATATCATTTTCTTTTTCTGTCTTTTTACTTCTTGATTTTTTTGATGATTTCACTTCTTTTTGCTCATCTTTTTCGTCATCGTTATTGCTCATTTCATCTGTGTTATTATCTAGTTCTTTCACCTCTGTTTTGATATTATTTTCTTCATACTTATCAACATTCACTTCTCTTCCTCTTGATTTTAAGAATTCATTGTAATTATCTTGATTAATCTTAAACCAACCATTCTTTTCACCTTCTCTTAATACAAAGAATGTGTTTTCATCTACATCGGCAGCTAAAACATGATGTGGTAAGAAAATTTTGCCTCCAACCATAATACCTCTTTCTTCAGAGCCTGTGTATATACCTGTTATTGTTATTTTTTCTAACATAGTTCATTACCTCCTAATAAATTTTTAAAGGTAGGGAGAGACCCCCTACCCTTATTATATAGAATTAATTATCTACCTTCAAGTGAACCATATCCAGTAACAGGAACTTTTGTATCTCTTGCTAGAACATCAGCTTGTGGGTTGATTAATTTAATCTTATTATCTCCATCCTTGAATCCAAGAATTAGCTTACCAATAGCTTTTTGTGAAGCAAGATAAATTCCTAGGAATTCAAACATAAATAATCCCTTTTCAAGCTTATTTTGAGTTTCAGTTAATCTAACTGTTAGGTCCTTTAATATTGGCATTCTTCCAACATATTCTGGTTCTGAGAATGCATATACTGTATCCATAGGGATTATTGGAGAAGTAATAAGCTTAACATCTCCCCAAATACTATATTTAACACCTGATTCTAGCATTTCTCTTTGAGTTAATTGGTCTATTTCAGCTGTAGCCCAAGTTAATATATCGTCTATTCTTGCTTGATTCATTACAAAAGCAGCAAGAGGAACATTCCATTGAGAAAGTGTCTTCTTTAATTGAACAAGGTGAGCTTTTGAAAGAGTTGTGTCAGCAGTTGTAACTATTTGTGTTGCGTGTTGTGGAGCAGTAACTGTTCCATTTCCTTTTAATAGAGTTTCAACAAGATCAATTATCTTTGTATCTTCTGCCTTTGCAACAGCTTGACCTGATAATTCTCTTACTCTTTCAAGATAGTTATACTTTTGAACCATTAATCTCTTTAGATGAATTGTTGTATCATCACTCATGATAGTCATGATACCAACATTAACTCCATCGCCTTCGATTTGCAATCTTGGTGCTTGACCATCATCACCATAAAAAGCTGCATGTGAGTTAAAATCTTTTGGATAATAAAAATATGGTTGACCATCTATAAGATGTAATTCTTCGCTTGTTACATTATGAGCAAGAAGAACTTGTCTTCCAAAAGCTTCATAATCTCTAGTTTCTCTTATAAACGCAGGTAACTTTTCAAGAGCTATTTTTTCAAGACCACCTGGCATTTCAAGTAGTCTAGCTAAATTATAATCAGCATTAGCAGTTTCGCTTGCTGTCTTTATTGCCATAATACCAGCCATTTTATTCATCTCCTTTTCTCTTATTTTATTATGCAGAAATTATTCTTAAAAATCCATCAACAGGTGCTGTAACTGAATAAGCAACAACCTTATCTGAAGCTCCAGCAGGTTTAAGCTTAGCATCTGGTCCAACTGTTAATGGTGTTAGGTCTCCGTAAGTTCCTATTGGATCGAATTGATCTGTTGAAAGAACATAGTTTCCGTGAAGAATAGCGATCTTCTTGACTGGAACACCACCAACTTGATCTCTACCATTTCTCATTGATCCCATTGCAATAAATGATTTCTTTGTTCCGTCTGAAAGAACTATCTTTCCATTTTTAAGTGTTACGAATTGTCCTTCTTCAATTGAATCAACACTTGGATCTACCTCAAACATAGCAAGTCTGTAGGCATATTCGTCAAACCTATTTTCAAATTTTATCATTGCTGTTTGCCTCCTTTTATAAAATTTATCTAATTTCATTAGCAGCTTCATTTATACTATCTGCTAATGTTTTTCTATAACTAATATTATTATTATCGACTACAAAAGTCAAACTGTCTACACCATCTTTTCGAAGATTATTATAAGAAATATTTTCTATGGCTGTTTTTAGCATTGTAAATGCTTGTTCATCCATAGAAAAAAGCTCTGATATCTTGCTTTCAATATCAGCTTTTTTAATCAAACCTTTTTCATTCATTTCGTGAGCCAGCTTTGTAGCCTCATCAAGTTTTTTTCTTTCTATATTCTCAAGATATAATCTTTGATTTTCTAAGGCAAGTTTTTCATTACATGTTTCTAATTCTCTTATTTTTTGAGCAGCAACCTTTAAAGCTTCTGTTGCTTTTTTTACAATTTCATTGTTCAAAGAACAACTCGAACTGTTAACTTTTTTGGTTGTGTTCTTCTTTTCGTTATCGATTATAGCGGCAATTTTTTCAATCAATTCTTCTCTTGTATGAGCTGTTCTCACTGTATCACCACTTTCTTTATTGCCACTTAATGCATTTGTTACAGCAAAAGCTCCGGCTACAGGTAATACGGCATCTCTTGCTTTTTCCAAAGGTCTTGACAAAGCGGCCACTGGAATTTCAATGATTTCCTTTGGAACACCATCAATATCATTTTCTAATCTGACTTGTTTGTTGTGAACAAAACCATTTCCTATCTTTTTTCCCAATTTTGTATTTGTTTTATTTAAAGCATCATAAATTTTTTTTCCAGCCTTCATATCAAATTCAACTATATTTTTCTGAATTTTGTTTATGTCAGAATTTATATTTTTCCCAAGTCTTGTTTTATTTATAGGGAATTTTAAAACATCAAGTATAAAAGAATGTGTTTGATCACCGCCACCAATCATGATCTTTTTTGCAATGTTTTCTGGGGTATCGCCTAATTTTCCTCCGGTGTTAGAAACATTTTTTAAAATCTTGACAATGTCATCATAACTCCCAGCTACATTAACACCTGCTGTTTTATTTAATTCATGAGGCATTTAAAACACCTCCTGAATTATTCCTCTACTGAGTTTATGATACTGCCAACTTCACCTAAAATATCATCTACTACTTGAAATGGACTCTTTTCAGTTACATAAGCAAGTTTTTCAGCTTTGTCAGTAACAAAAATAGCAACATCTTCGTTTGCGACTTTATTAAGTGTATAATCAAACACTGATATTCCTAGTGAAGCAAGCTTTTCTTCAGCAATAGCATAAGCAAGCTTTATTATTTCTTCTTCAATTTCTAATGCTTCTTTTCCCTCTTCATTCTTTGATTCTTCTTGTTGTTGAGGTTGTTGCTTTTGTTTTTGTAAAAGTTCAGGAATTTTTTCTTTTGAGTCAGCATTTAGATTTTCTTCTTCTGACTTTTTTTCTTCTTTCTTTGGTTCTTCTTTCTTTTTTACTGATTGTTCAACAATTTTTGACTCAACAGTTTCTTCTTCAGCTTCTTTTTCAAACAAAAGCCCTAGTTCTTCTGCTATAGCTTCGATTTGATCAGCAGAAAAACTATTTAATAGATCTATTGTGTTTGAATGTTCTGAAGCTGTCTTTTCTTCATAGAAATCATGTTCTAGAAGATCCTTATAAAAATTACTTGCCATTTTTATAGCACTCCTTTCACCTTAAATTGTTTTTTGTTTGATTGTCATTTTTGGTTTTCAAAAACTTTGATAGTTTTGTTAATATGATTCCATCAATGACAGCCCCTGGTATTGATGCTGACACTAAACCTTCTGGTTTATAAGTAAGCATATTTCCAAATGCTATTTTACCAACATCAATAACACTTGCATTTTTTTCAATTTCTATTCTAATGCAATCTTTAGCTGTTTTCAAGTATTCTAACAAATCATTTTCATCTAGAGAGTGTTTTATTAAAATATCATCTGATAAATCTTGTCTTCCCATGCAATTTAGCACAGATGCGTATTTAAGTGCAGTAATTTGATTTTTAGAATACCCATTCTTTAATAATTCATTCTCTATCGATACATCTTCGAACATATCTTTATTATATAAAATTTTATCATATTCAGCTAGTTTTTCAAAATTATTTTCTTGTTCTTTGGCTTTTTTAAATAATTTATTTATTGTTTTTGTGGTTTTTTCTAAAACTGGTTTAGAAACTTTTGATACATTTTTTGTAACCAAAGGTATGAGGATTGTTTGAAGCATTGCAGCATTTCCTGGATTTTCAGCAACATATCTATTAAAAGATGATATATTTTCTCCATTATTCATTCTAGATCTTTGTAACGCAGAGTATGAATATGTTAAAGGAATACCTATAAATATAGATTTAGTTCTTACACCTGCTGTTTTTTCTGTAATATATTCATTTAATATGTTGTCCATTGTGTCTCCTTCTATGTGGCTTGCGAATTTATGCATTCCATATAACAAGGTTCCATCATTAAACATTGAAACTCTTTCGTTTTCATAAACTGAGTGCATTAATCCAGATAATATAAAAGGTAATAGGTTTTGATCTTTAATCAATCTCGTGCTAATAATCATTTTGGTTGGGGCAAAATGTATTTGATTAGCTGGATTTGGCTCAATTTCTCCATTTGCTATATTGATTAGTCTGTTTATTAAAAATCTTCTGTGAGCGCTTCTTTCTGGCATAAGTGGTGATACTATTTTGTCCATAATTTCACTATGCATTATATCATCTTTTATAATAGGTATTGGTCTACTTGTTTTTATAATTATAGCCTTTAGTTTATCGATATGGTTATCTCCTTCTATTTTAGGTAATACTGATCTAATATTTGGCTCAATATAGTCTATGCTTTTAAATAATGTTGGTATACTTAAATTGTTGACTGTATGATTATCAATAATTTCTTCAATATTTGTCATGAATTTGTTGGCGTCTTCGATTTCCGAAAGTGGAATGCTTCTTATATCTGGAGTATCGACATCTATTAATTCATGGTATATGTCGTGGAATTCTAAAGGGGATAGTTCTATTCCAGCAAAGTTTAGAACTTGAAGAAATTGATGAAAGGCAACTTCTAGTGGTACGTTTTTTCTATCTGCTATTAATCTTATATTGCTTGCTATTTGCTTGCACTTGCTTCTGTCCCAATATTTTGTATAAAGCAATTTCACTGTTCTTATTAGGCTATCAATGTTTTCGCTTCTTTCATTTAGCCACTCTCCCTTTGCTAAATCAAGAACTCTACCTTGAATTTCTTTCTTTATTTCAGCAACCTTATCCACATAAGCAACTTTATTCATTTTTGGTTGTTTCCTTTCAAATATTTCAATATCATCTTTAATATTGTAGTGTGCGGCTTTTTCAATTTTATTTAATTCATATAGGTTAGTTAATTCCTCTTGAAAACTAGCTGCTTTTTCTAATTTTTCTGGAACTTCAAAAGCAACTTTGTCTCCAACTATTAACAATCCTGTTACTTTTGCTACTCTTTCTGCACCATTAAGAACTGCTGATATATCGTGGAATTTTGGGTTTATATTGATTTCATAAACCTTTCTACCATCATCATATACTTTACCTCTCATTGCCCTTATATGATCACAGTATTCAAATTTTGTTCTTGCTTTATTTCCACATATTGAACATATTGAATAATCAATTCTGCAACCCATACTAACATCTGTCATGAAACCTTTTTCAAATCCTCTAACTATTGTTGGTGCGATTCTTCTATCAATTCTAATTAATAAATCAACACCCTTCATTGTATCGTTCCATTCAGCAGTTAAGACATCTCCTATTGCATTTTCGACAGCTTTGTTTTCGTGATTCTTAAAAGCATGAGCAGTTAAAAATGTTTTATAACTCTTTTTTAATTCTTCTTCTGGGAAATAGTCGAAGTTTTTATTACATCCCCAATATTCTCCAGCACTTACTGCTCTGACTTTCATATAAAAATAATCTGGGTCATACTTTATTCCGTCAGGCAATTTAAGTGCTGCTGTTTTAAGTAGTTCTCCGTCAAGCACTTCAACATTTTTCTTGTCCAACGTAAATGTTGTTACTTTATTAAACATAAAATTGCACTCTCCTTTCTTATAGTCTACTAAAAGTATATCACTAAAGAGCATTTAGTTAAAGATGTTTGTTATTTGGACACTTTTTTTGGACACTTTAAATATTTGGACACTTACAAGTGTCCACTTCAAATCCGCTCTACGAGTGGAAAAAATTCAATTTGGACACTTGGACACTTATTTTTACATATATATACCCCCTTTTGCAAAAAAAAT
>JAOAHC010000034.1 GCA_026415435.1 Clostridia bacterium | reverse complement strand
TATATAATCCTACGTTTTGTGCATACTTATTAGTAGTATATAACGTAATCTCCTCTTCCATATTTTTTAAGTCACTCTTAAATGTTGCCTCTTTTGCACTATCTATTGGATTATTTTGTGATAATCCAAGTATTACTGCTGTTGCAATTATTATAACTACTATTATAGTTATAACTAATACTATTAATGATACGCCTTTCTTTTGTTTCATAAACTCAACCTCACCTTTATCCATATAATTTTACTATGTTAAAGAAATTTTTTCAATATATTACTTTAATAATCATATTCTAAATATATTTTGTTAATTTTATGTAACATTTTTGTAATATTTCATGATAAATATAAGTAATAGTGTTTATTTTTATCAATTCAAGTGATATAATATACTCAAACTATATTTTTAATATTAAAATAAATTTATTTAATAGGAGGATTATACAAATGACTAAACTCGATAATTTTGTATCAGAATTAAAAGAAAATATACCATTATCCTTAAAAAATAATAAAATAGGTATACTGCGGTATGCATATACTAAACTTGGTAGCATTTTAAAATGGGATCACATGTACTTTTTAGGAAACAGTAAAATTCAGAAGAATATTATTAGAAAGATTGAAAATACACAGAATTCTATCCACTATTATTTTGAATATAAATATTGTATTTGTCTTGTAATATCAGATATATTATCATATGTTTTAAATTCTTTGAATTTTGACGCATATACAACTATTTTAGATGGACATGGTTATACAATTGTAAATATTGATAGTAACATATATACATTGGACCTACATTGTGATCTATACAGAATTCATGCCAAGAGAAAAACTAAATATTTTATTGATGAAAGCAATGAAAATATTATTGATCCAGAATATTTAAGAGAAATTGATATTATTACTGGATACATAGATACTGAAGGATATACAGAAGAAAAACTAGCTAATTATACAAGTGATATGAGTACACTGACTCTTGAACAAAAAATTGAGGTGTTGATTAAAAAAACTTATCAATTAGTAGATGTAAATTCAATGGGATTTCTTGAAAGATACAAATTTATTAAGTATATTTTTAGAGTTTATGATTATATATTAGAAAAAAGTCAAAAGATTTATTTTTCTTGCTGCAAATATACTCTAAATAATGTTGAAAGATATGTTTCAATAATAAGTGTTAGTAATTTCTCAGGTTCATTTTCTCACATCATTGACAAAACTAGTAATAGTCAATTTTTTTATATATTTCATGAAGATGGTTCTGTAAAAAGAGTAACACGAAATGAAATTATTTCTTTAATAAAGAATGATCTAAAAATAAGGAAAGAAATGCTGTTTATAGATAACAAATTAATAAAAAAGGAAAATGACGCTAGAACAAAATTGGATCTTGTACTATCTTAGTACAAAAATACTAATGATTAGATTAATCTAATCATTAGTATTTTTTATTATAGATTTTCCTTTATTTTCTCAATTATCTTATTTTCAAGCATATTCTGAGCTTGGATTATAGCTTTTTCAAATGTAGCTATATTAGAGCTCCCATGCACTTTTATAACTGGTTCATTTACCCCTAAAAGTACCGCTCCGCCATTTTCTTTATAGTCGTATTTTTTAAGTTTTTCAGTTAATACTGATTTAATTATTAAACCCTTTAATTTATTAATGATTCCTGTTTTAAATGAATTAGATACTGCAGTTTTTAAAGTTTTAGCTGCCCCTTCTATAGATTTTAAAGCTATATTTCCTACTAATCCATCACAAACTACAACATCGATATCTCCATTTAATATATATCTTGCTTCTATATTCCCAACAAAATTATCCATACTTTGTTTCAACTTTTTATATATATCTTTAAGCTCAGGAGTTCCTTTTTCTTCTTCTTCACCTATATTAAGTAGTGCAATTTTTGGATCAGATACATTTAAAACAGTTTTACAATATATTTCTCCAAGTTTAGCATATTGAAGTATTGATACGTCCCTAGCCTGTGGATTTGCTCCCGAATCTAAAAGTATAACTTTTTTATCTGTTAGTGTAGGAAGAATAGTTATTAGTGCTGGCCTGTGTATTCCTCTTATTCTACCAAGTTTAAGTAAGGCACCTGCCATTATTGATCCTGTACTACCTGCAGATATAAACACAACATTACTGTGAGTTTTCATATAGTCATAAGCAACAACTATACTAGATTCTTTTTTATTTTTTATAGCCCAAACAGGCTCATCATTATTTGTTATATAATCCTTGGAATCTAATATCCCTATTCTATTAATTATATTTTCAGATTCATTTACATATTTTTTATACATTATATCCAAGATTTCTTGCTTTTTACCAACTAAAGTTATATTACTTTCAACTTTATTACACATATTACAAGCTGCAATCACAGGTGTCAAAATATTTTCATCTGAACCAAAAACATCAATTAAAATTTCCATATATTATCTTTCACCTTAAAATAGTTTGTTTTCCTGACCTTCTACTATTCTATGTATATTAGATCTATGCTTAAATATTATTATTGCAGATATTATTAATACCGGTAAAATATAGTCTGGTATCATAACGAAAGTCATTATTATAAATAATATTATTGCACCGATACTTCCAAGTGATACCATTCTAGTAAGAAGTATTATAAACATTCCTGCAATTAAACACACTGTAGCAATTTTTGAATCAACTAAATATGCACAAATAAGAGCTACCACAATACCTTTACCACCTTTAAATGAATAATATATAGGATAACAATGTCCGAAAACAGCAGCCACCATAAACATACTTTTAAATGCAAAACCTGCATCCTTACTGAATATAATAGATATTAAATAAACTGTACCATATGCTATAAATACTTTTAAAATATCTACAACAAATACAACTGAACCCCAGAATCTACCCATGACTCTAATTGCATTTGTAGTACCAGCATTACCGCTTCCTAAATTTCTTATATCTTCACCAGTTACTCTTTTACATATTTCTATTGCAGGACTTATTGAACATATTAAATATGTAATTAAAAATATTGAAATAGTATATAATTCCATATAAATTCCCCCTATATACTAAATTAAACTCTTTCTTCACCTTTTTGTCTTACTACCATTTTTATAGGTGTACCAATAAATTCAAATTGCTTTCTTAGATGATTTTCTAAATATCTAACATACGAAAAATGCATAAGGTCTTTATTATTTACAAAAATTACAAAAGTTGGTGGCTTAGTTTTAACTTGCGTAGCATAGTATACTTTAAGTCTTTTACCTTTATCTGATGGCGGTTGAGTTATAGCTATTGCTTGTGATATAACATCATTTAGCATGCTTGTAGGTACTCTTAAATTATTATGTTCATTTACTTTATTTATAAGTTCAAAAATTTTATTTACTCTTTGTCCACTATTAGCAGATATAAATAAAGTAGGTGCATATGTTAAATATGAAAGTTTTTCATATACTCTTTTTCTATATGTTTCTAGTGTACCAGTCTCTTTTTCTACTAAATCCCATTTATTAATAACAATTATAACACCTTTTCCTGCTTCATGAGCATAACCAGCAATTTTTTCATCTTGCTCTGTAACTCCTTCAGTAGCATCTATCATAAGTAGACATACATCTGCCCTATCAATTGCAAGCTTTGCCTTTAAAACAGAATATTTCTCTAAAGTGTCATACACTTTATTTTTTCTTCTTATACCAGCTGTATCAATAAAAATATATTTTCCAAACTCATTTTTAAAATATGAATCAATTGCGTCTCTTGTTGTTCCTGCAATATCACTAACTATTACTCTTTCTTCATCTAATATTTTATTAACTAGAGAAGATTTACCTACATTTGGTTTTCCTATAATAGCCACTTTTATTGTTTCTTCATCTTCTATCTCAGGTTCAACATTTTCAAATTTATTATATATTTCATCTAGAACCTCACCTATACCAAGTCTTTTACCAGCTGAAATAGGTAATGGTTCACCTAATCCTAAAGCATAAAAATCATATAAGTCATCTGGTACTTTACCTACTGTATCACATTTATTACAAATAAGTATAACAGGTTTTTTTGTACGTCTTAATATTTGTGCCACTTCTTCATCAGAATTAGTTACACCAGCTTTAACATCTGCCATAAAAACAATTACATCTGCCATATTCATAGCAAGCTCTGCCTGTCTTCTCATTTGTTTTAATATAATATCTTCACTTTCAGGTTCTATTCCACCTGTATCTATTATTTGAAATGTAGTGCCTCTCCACTGACAATCAGCATAAATTCTATCTCTGGTAACACCAGGTGTATCTTTTATTATTGCTATTTTTTCTCCAGCTAGAACATTAAAAAATGTTGATTTACCTACGTTTGGTCTTCCTACTATTGCTACTACTTTTTTAGCCATACTTTATCCTCCATTTATGTATAAAATTAATAAGTATATTATACCATTATTATATCGTTTTTGCAAATAAATTAAACATCTTCTACACTTCAATGCAATAATTTATGTAAAATAGACAAAATTTAGTGTATATAAACCTATTTTATAATATTTAATAGGACTTCATTTTCGAATATAAAGCTATCACAGTAATTTTTTACTTTTTGATATTCCTCTTTTTTTCTTATAGTCCAACCAAAAACATACACACCCTTTTTACGAACATTACTTACTCTTTTATTGGGCATATCTTCAATGTTATAGCCAATAAAATGTGGTTTGGTTATCAAGTTAAATAGCATATTTTTTAAAATATACTTTTTTATTTTACTCATACTACTATCTCTATAATAAGAGGATATTTGTCCTCTATATATTCCTCTTAAACCAAATCGTATAAGAATAAGTAACAACGGATCAAAAGATTGTAGTGCTATTCTTCCATTATAATTAGATATAGTTTTTTTCAGGCTACAATATGTTTTAAATATATTATTATTTGTTTTTACCTCTATTAATATAGAAACTCTGTTATCTACAACTTCAAATACTTCTTCTAAAGTAGGGATTCTACTATCTGAATTTTTCAAATGAAATTTCTTTATTTCCTCTAAATTTAAACCTCTTACTTTTTTATTAATTCCAACAAGTCTTTCCAAAGTATTATCATGAAAAACTACCAATTTCCTATCTTTTGTAATTCTAACATCTAATTCAATGGATAACTTATTATATATCGCTTTTTTAAATGCTTCAATAGTATTCTCATAAATACCAATTTTCTCATTATGCAGTCCTCTATGAGCTATTTTTTCACCAATTAAAAATTCCATGTATCTACCTCTATTAAATTATATTATACTTTGACTTAATTTACAAATATATATTAAAAATAGTAAAAGAAAAGTACTATAAACTAATTTAAGTTTATAATACTAAAATTTTGCTACTTATACCTCTTTTCTAGCCTGCTGTTTCATCAACTGCTTCTTCCTCGTACTCTGGTTCAGGTTCTTCTCTTCCCTGGTGAATTGCACATGATACAACATGACATTCACCATCACAGTCACCCATATAACAATTTGGGTGTCCTTTGATCCTTACTCTTTTTTCATCAGGATCCGTCATAATAACCGACTCCTTTTCTATTTATTATAGAAATTTAAATTTAATACTACACAGTAGATTATATCACATTTTCTGCAAAAGTCAAATATTTCCAATGATAGAAGCATCATTATTTAGCCAAAAATCAGTCTCTTCATATTCATCATTATTTTTTTCAAATTGTCCTAACATAACTCCAACATAAGAATCCGCTAGTCTTAGAATTCTAAGTACTTCTAATTCATATTTAGTAAGTTTTAAATGTTCTTGATATTTTTTTATAAAATATTCTCCTAACTGTTTACTTTCGCTAATATATTTATAATTAAATATTACGCTATTTAATACTTTTATAATATCTAATATCCTTATACCCGTTCCACTTGATGTAAAATCAATGACCCAAAGCCTACCCTCTTTATCTTTTATTATATTTGTACTTATAAAATCACCATGAACATAGGTTTTTGGAAGCTTTGAAAAGTCTATTTTATCAAACTCACTCATGCATATTTTCACTTCATTTTTTAGTTTACCACTAATTATTCTACTTGTTAAATTATATACCTCTTTAATCTTCATAAAACAATATTCATCATATTCTATTTCTAGTTCATCTTTTATACTGTGTATTTTTACTAATATATCAACAATCATGTCTATTTCTTCCCTAGAAATAATTTTACCGATTGAGTACAGATCTTTTCCATCTATACATTCAATAACACACGAATTAATATACAGTCCATCTATTTCCGAAATAAATATATGCCTTTGCCCATTTAGCATAAGCTTAGGTACCTTTATGCCATTTTTCATCATTATTTCATATTGATTTATGAACCTATTTATATCCTTAATAGTTTTTGACTCATTAAAGTTTTTAACTATGTATTCTCCTTTATCAGTCCATAAATATATTGAAAAATCATCTATACCCACATATATTATCTTATATTTTATATAATTACCTAAATTATATGTTTTGCATATATCAATATTTAATTTTTCAAGATCTATCTTTTTACCTATTCTTTTATATATATCTTCCATTATTTCACCTATTACTTTGGTATATATTAATTAAATTTTTTCCATTTTTTACTATTATATCATTTATAATAGTAACTTTTTTGTTTATAAATATTTATATCATATTATACAATAATTCTCAAGTCTATATAGACTATATAATTTTTATTTTTAATGAAAATAAAAATTTACAATCTCAATATATTTTATTTATATTAGGTAGTAAAACTGATATAATTGTTGTCATAATTTTTCATTCTTTTATCACAAAACTTTGAAGGAGATATCAAATAATAACATATGCAAACAAAAGTTACTCTCCTTATGAAATGTAGGATTAAGAATCCAAAATAAAATTTCTAATGAAAAATTCACTGATTTAAGTGTCTAATAGTACAAAAAAAGTGACATATTTAATGTAAAAGTTCAACTTAAAAAAGTTGAACTTTTATTTATTTATATTTTATATCACAGTTTTTTAAACTTATATTTACATACTTAATTTAGCTATACAAATTCCTATTACTATAATAAAAATTCCTATTATTGTCTTTTTATTTATATATTGTTTATTAATTAAATACGCAAAAATAGCTGTAAAAATCGGAGTAGTAAAAGAAGTTAAAATATATATTTTTATATCTATAATTACTTTAAATTGAGTAAAAACACATATAACACATATTATACTATGCAATATTAATTGTTTTAATATCGTCTTATTTATTCCCTCATTATCAAAAATCCTTTTATTATTATATAGTGTGTATATAAGTGCATAATTTAGACATTCTAAAACAGCAAGTAATGGTAAAGGTATAAAATTTAATAAGTATTTTGCCATTACAGGTTTAGTGCCAGAACAAATATATGCTACAATAAGTAAAAAGATCTCTTTTCTGTTAAAGCAAAACTTTAATTTTTTAAAATCAACTGTAATAATAAGCATACCAATAAGTGATACTACAAATCCAATTATGATTGTTGCTCCATAGGATATTCCCATAATTGAATCAATTGCAATTGTTAAAAAAAACATACATGATAAAACTATATTTAGTACATTAACATTAACGTCTTTGTAGCTATTTAACTTTGTTTGAGATACATTAGAAAATATTCTAAACAAAAAATATATAATCAATATAAATATTGCATTTTGGGTTAAGTTTTTTATATCAAAGATAACATTACTATCTTTTCTATATAAAAATATAAAATATATCATTAAAGTTCCTATAAGATTAAACCAACTAGAAATAAGTAAATATTTACTTGTTTTAATCTTAGTAGTAAGTTCCTTAACAATTGAGTTTGATAATCCAATTAACACTGACAAAATAATTCCATATATATACAACATCTTTTACACCCATTTTTCTTTAGTTCATATAGCCTTTTTATATTAAACTCTTAAACGTTAATCATTTCATATTCCACACTTTTTAACTACCTATTCCATAATTACTTGTTATACTGTCCATAAAAAGTGGTATATGTGGTGGATAAAAAGTAAATATCATAAATATTAACACTAATAGTATAAAAATAGATATAGAAATATTTGAGTTTATCCCTTGGGAATACTTATAAAAATGAAAGGCCAATAATTGCCCAAACAATACTGCTAAAAACAATATACTTATATCTACCCATAGTATTTCTACTCCAAACGCCTCAGTATAAAAATAATATAGTAATGGCATTATTATTAATGATGTAACAACAGATACTACAGCGCTAGTAAACCATTTGTTTTTATTAATATTATATTTCTTAACTTTTATAATATAATACAAGCCCCACCAACAAATTATAGGTAATAGTACCATTTTTGAATGTTCCCAAATACTCTCATTAACTGCAGCAATAAGACCAACAATTACATTTTTCCCACTAATTTCATACAAAAAGTGCATGCCACTACCAATTAAAAATATATAAAAAATACCTTTTATAATCCATTTTTGGGGCGGTAGAAGTGTTTTGTACATAACAAATTCCTCCATTACAATAAACTACTCATTTAAGATTGGCTATACGTTAAGATTTTTAAAATCAATATACATTTATCTTTACTAAATGTTCTTCTTATAAATCGTTTTGTAAACTTAAATACAGTATATATATATGACATTATACTTTTAATATTCTTACTACCTTGTTTAATATACTTATTAAAATTATCTATTATAAACCATATCTAATTGTTTTAATTATAAATACAATTAGATAAATGTACTGCTAAATTTTGGAATTTATATGTTTTTTCAACTCTAAACAAATAATATATTAAACACAAGTTTTATATTTATAATAGCTATTTTAAATTAATCTATACTACGATGTACTCTGAATCAAAGTGTCAAACCATTAATATAACTATATTTCCTTAATTTGTAGAATACACACGCACTCTACATGTGTTGAATGTTAATTATTGTAATGTGGTACCATAGTTGTTTGTGTATAAAAAACCAATCTACTATATAACAAACATACTACTTGTCTGTGCACTGTGGCAAAGTACTATTTGTTTTATTTTTCTAATCCTTTAAAATTTCTTTTAAAATATTTCTAATTTCAATAATTCGCTCACTTATGAATTTAGGATGATCTTTTATCCATTTTTTATTTAATGGTGAAGGATGTGGTAAAACTATGGTTAATTTTTCATTTAACACATTGTTCCTAAATACTAGTTCCTCAAAGTCTTTATTTGGAAAAAACATCTTTGCTGCTTTTGCACCAATTATTATATAAATTTCATTATTAACTAATTTTAACTCTTTCTTTATCCACTTTTCATAGCAACATTTTGGCGGAGCTTTATCATTTCCATTTTTATCTTTACCTGGATAGCAATGTGCTAAGGCACTGATATAAAAATTGGATGTATCATAAAACTCTTCATCACTAATTTTATACCATTCATATTTTAATGTCCTTCCACTCATATCTGTAAAAGGTTTATTTGACAAATGAACATTATTTGATGGTGCCTGACTAATTTGAACAATTTTTGAATTATGCTGACCCCAAAATATAGGGTGAGGTGTGAATCCAAATTTTTCTTCGCAAAAACTACAATTTAATATTTCATTTTTAATTTTCTCAAATTCGCTCATTTTAGCCTCCTGTATTATTCATTCTTTTTAAACAAACTCATTTTTTAATTTTTCTTTTAACTCTAAAATACAAACTACTTCACAATGACTTGTCTGTGGAAACATATCCACTGGAATTATTTCCTTTATATCATACATCTTACTTAAAGATTTTAAATCTCTTGCAAGTGTTGCTGGATTACAGCTTACATACCCTATTTTTCTAGGCTTAAATTCTATTATATATTCTATACTTTTGTCATCTAATCCTTTTCTAGGAGGATCCACAACTATAACATCTGGCTTAATTTTTCTATTTTTAAATTCTTCTAATCTATCTTCAACACTACCGGTAATATACTCAGCATTTTCTACATTATTTAATTTTATATTCATATTTGCCATCTTTACCGCTTCTTCTTCTATTTCAATACCATAGACTTCTTTTACACTGTCACTTAAAAATATACCTATTGAACCTACACCACTATATAAATCAAACAATATTTCTTTCTTATTCAATTCTAGTCCTTCTTTAAGTACGTTATATAGTACCTCAGCTTGAGATGTATTTACCTGAAAAAAAGACTTTGAAGATATATAGTATTTATAGTCACCTATATAATCTGTTATATAATTTTCTCCGTATATAATTTTTTGTTTTTCACCTAAAATTTCATTAGTATTGTTTTCATTTAAATTCAATACTACACTCTTTACTTTTTCATTTTTCTTAACTAGATCATTAGTTAAACTAATAAATCTATTATCATTCAACAAAGATTTATTATTTACAACTAATACAACCATTATTTCTGATGTATGATATCCTCTTCTTATCATAATATGACGAATGTCCCCTGAAAAACTTATTTCATCATAACCATTAAACCCAAGAGCTATAATTCTACTAAAGATATCTTTTGCAACCATATCTATAATTCTATCTTGTATATAGCAACATACGTTTTCAATCACTTCGTGGCTTCTTTTAGCATAAAATCCTAGTTTAGTATTATTATTACTATCCATTCTCACAGGATATTGCACTTTATTCCTATAATAATAAGGTAAACCCATTCCTATACAACTACTTAATTTATCATATACTACCCCTTGTTTTCTAAGTGAGTTTTCAACTATTTTAGTCTTTAGGTTGAGTATAAAGTTGTAATTAATGTGCTGACATGAACAACCTCCACATCTTTTAAACACCTCACATACTGGCTCTTGCCTGTAATTAGAATCTGCTAATATCTGCTTTATTTTTCCGTATGCATGTGAAGAGTTAACCTTAAGAATTTGTATTTTACACTCTTCACCAATAATTGCCTCATCAACAAATATAATAATACCCTCTTTTTTTGCTATCCCCTCAAAATTTACACCATTATCAACTATCTCTATATCGTATTCTTCGTTTTTCTTCAAAATAACCTCCATTTGAATATATTAAAATTTTACCAAAAAAAAATATTACAGTCAAGTGTAACCATTTTTTTTTTTATGAATATATTATATTAGATCGAAAATAAATCAAAAACAAAAATACATAATAAGGTTTTCGATCTAAGGAGGATATTAGGATGTGTAAGGATAACTCATTTATTTGGTTTCTGCTACTTATAGTAATATTTTTTAACTGTAATAGGATAAATTCATCTACACCATTGAGCTTTGATAACTTTTTTATGTTGAATAGCTCAACTCCATTCTTTTCTGGAACTGGAGCATTACTGTAAGAGCAAAGGAGGGAAATATCATGATAGATGAAAGATGTGGCGGCGGATGCGGATGTGGAAACAACTGCGGAGGCGGAGGATTCTTCGGTGGCGGAAATTGCTGCTGTATATGGATCATAATAATAATCGTAGTTCTATTATTCTGCTGCGGAGGATGCTGCTAAAATTATTAAAGTAAATCCTTACAAAAATACTTATGTGTAGAATATGCAACATATGAAAACATTAAATATATACTTACCCAGCATAAATACTAAATTTATGCTGGGCTTTATATTATTTAAGTAATTTTTTTAAAAATTGTCCTGTATAACTATTTTCACATTTTGCAACCTTTTCAGGTGTATCAGCAATAACTATTGTACCGCCTTTATCTCCACCATCTGGTCCTAAGTCAACAATATAGTCTGCACATTTTATCATATCTAAATTATGTTCTATTATAACTACAGTATTACCTGCATCTGTTAGACGATTAATAATGTGAATCAAATTATGTACATCTGCCATATGTAGTCCTGTAGTAGGTTCATCTAATATGTATAGCGTATTTCCTGTTGAGCGTTTTGATAACTCAGTTGCAAGCTTAATTCTTTGAGCTTCACCACCTGATAGTGTCGTAGAAGGTTGACCTAAAGTTATATATCCAAGTCCAACATCAAAAAGTGTCTGTATCTTATTTTTTATACTTGCTATATTTTTGAAAAACTCCAAACCTTCCTCAACTGTCATATCTAAAATTTCACTTATATTTTTTCCTTTATATTTTACTTCTAGAGTTTCCTTACTATATCTTTTACCTTTACATACCTCACAAGGTACATATACATCCGGTAAAAAGTGCATTTCAATTTTGATTATTCCATCCCCACTGCATGCTTCACATCTACCACCTGGTACATTAAAGCTAAATCTGCCTTTTTGATATCCTCTTATTTTTGCTTCATTAGTTTGAGCAAAAATATCTCTTATAGGATCAAACATTCCGGTATATGTAGCTGGATTTGAACGAGGAGTTCTACCTATAGGTGACTGGTCAATATTAATTATTTTATCTAATTTATCTATACCAACTATTTTATCGTGTTGTCCTGGTTTTATTCTCTCATTATTTAACTTATTTGCTACTGATTTATATAATATTTCATTTACAAGTGTGCTTTTTCCTGAGCCAGATACTCCTGTAACGCAAGTAAATACACCAAGTGGTATTTTTACATCTATGTTTTTTAAATTATTTTCTTTTACTCCCTTAATTTCAATATATCCGTTCTTTATTTTTCTTCTTTCATCAGGAGTCTCAACTTTTATCTTACCACTCAAATACTTTCCTGTTATAGATGAATCGCATTTTTTAATTTCTTCTGGAGTACCAGCAAAAACCACGTTACCACCATGAACACCTGCACCGGGTCCTATATCCACAATATAATCTGCCTCATTCATAGTATCTTCATCATGTTCTACAACTATCAGGGTATTACCAATATCTCTCATTTTTTTTAAAGAATTAAGTAATTTTTCATTATCTTTCTGATGTAATCCTATACTTGGTTCATCTAGTATATATAGTACTCCTGTTAACCCAGAACCAATTTGTGTTGCAAGCCTTATTCTTTGTGCCTCTCCACCCGATAAAGTACCCGAACTTCTAGAGAGAGTTAGGTAGTTAAGTCCTACATCAATCAAAAAGCCAAGTCTACTGTTTAATTCTTTAACAATTTGTTCCGCTATTTTTTTATCTTTAGCCGATAATACATTTTCGTCTAATTCCCTTATATATTCTTTTATATTAGTTATGCTCATATTACATAGTTCATGTATATTTAACCTTCCCACTTTAACTGCCAAACTTGTCTTTTTTAATCTAGCACCACCACAAGTATTACAAGGACTTGTATCCATAAATTGCTCATAATATTGCTTCATACCTTGAGATGTAGTTTCCCTAAATCTTCTTTCTAATGCATTTACTACACCTTCAAATTCCGATTCAAAATCCCTTACAAATGTTTTTGACAAATGCTGAAATTTGATTTTTTCTCCTTTACTTCCATATAATAATACATTTAAGAAGTCCTTTGGCAAATCTTGGATTTTAGTATTTGCATTAATTTTATAATATTTGCAAAGACCAGTTATGTACATGGCACTTATACTATCCATTGTACTACCTGCCCATCCCTGAATAGCGCTATAATCGTTTAGCTTTTTACTCTTATCAGGAATTATTTTATCAGGATCTATTTTTAAAAGTTCTCCTAGTCCCGTACAATCCGGACATGCTCCAAATGGACTATTAAAAGAAAACATTCTTGGTGTTAATTCTTCTATACTTATATCACAATCTGGACATGCATAATTTTGACTAAATAAATGCTCATCACCATCAACAACATTTATTAGAACTAAATTGTTTGCCTGTTTTAATGCAAGTTCTACAGAATCTGAAAGTCTTTGTCTTATATCTTCACTTATAACTAATCTATCTACTACTATTTCAATGTTATGCTTTTTATTTTTATCAATACTAGGTATTTGCTCAGACAAATCAAAAATTTCCGAATCTATTCTTGCCCTTACAAAACCTTCTTTTAGAGCTTGTTCTAATATTTTTACGTGTTCACCTTTTTTGCCACGTATTACTGGAGCCATTACAATTATTTTTGTACCCTTTTCAAGCTCCATTATTTTATCAACTATTTCATCTATAGTCTGTTTTCTTATGACTTTACCACATTCAGGACAGTGTGGTACACCCACTCTTGCATAAAGTAGACGAAAATAATCATATATTTCTGTTACTGTACCTACTGTAGAACGAGGATTTTTTGATGTTGTCTTTTGATCAATTGATATTGCAGGAGAAAGTCCCTCTATATATTCTACATCTGGCTTTTCCATTAAACCTAGAAATTGTCTTGCATATGAAGATAATGATTCTACATATCTTCTTTGTCCCTCCGCATATATGGTGTCAAATGCAAGGGAAGATTTACCAGAACCTGAAAGCCCAGTAAATACAACAAGCTTGTCTCTAGGTATTTCTAAATCTATATTTTTTAAATTGTGTTCTTTTGCACCCTTTACTATTATTTTATCTAACATCTTAATCCCCCAAAACATAAAATCAAAGTATATTTATATAATTATACCATACATATCAATAGATAAATTTGGCAACAACTATATTATTTTCAATAATTATATTCTTATACATTATATAGAACATTTGTTTATTTGTCAATAGCTATTTATAAAATATTATAATAATTATAGCTATCAATTGGCTTAAAAAAAGATGACTACTGTAGAATACAGAAATCATCTTCTATAAGAATAAAATCTTAATAGATTTTACACTCTTTTTTAATTGTCCTTGATAAAGGATACATTTTATTTTACTTTACATTCTTTGTTAAAACTATCTTTCGCTTTTATCTTCTGAAGATTTAGCTTTTCTTTCTTTTTTTGCTTCTCTTAAAGCATCTGTTTTCATTGTTTCCATAACATCTTTTGCAATGCCATATTTTAAAACATCTCTAAAATTATTTTTATCAGATACTTCTTGTTGAGAATTTGATTGTGGTTCAGCTGTTGACGAAGCCGATGCTCCTTTATCGTTACCATTAATATAGTTCATAATTTTTGTCTTTACGTTCTTAAAGAATTGTCCTATCTTTTCTCCGAAAGTTTTCTCAGTAATTGTAGGCAAATTACTTATAGTACCATTATTTTCATATTGTCCATAACCTTTTTTAGAGTTAATTGGATCAGATGAATTAATACTATTATCTATAATTGCAGCACATTTATTGTGCGCAATCTCATTATTACTAATTATTTTATTAAGTCCTATAATATATTTATCATTACTTTTTATTTCACACTTAAATTCATCGTAAGAAGTTATTTTATCAAAAAACTCAGGTGATATTTCTCCATTTGTTATATTAGATATTTTTTCTTTAGCTCTTCTCATTGAGGCTTTTAAAGAATTAGCTTCTTTTAATTTTTCTCCTGACAAAGGTTGCGGTTCTTTTGCAAGTTCATCAAGTCTTTTTTTACATTCAGCTATTTTATCTAAATTTTTTCTTATATTAGGATCTTCATCACATTTAGCTATAAAGTTCTTGTATTTATTATTTTTGGCTTCCAGCTCATTTCTTTCTTTACCTTTTGAAAAAATTTCCCTTTGTAACTTTTTCATTAGAGCCTCATTAAGTTGTTTTTTTATTTCTGGATTATTAGAAATTTGTTGAATATAAGCATCAACTTGTTCATTTGCCTTACTTAAAGCTTCATCATATTTGGCCAATTTATCTTTCATTTCTCTAATTTGATCCAATTTTGTTTGTAATTCTTTTTGTTCTATTGCAACTTGAGATTTGTTACCATCTTCTTCATGTTGCTCTATTTGAATCTTAAGTACAGATACATCTCTAATAAGTCTTCTTACTTCTAATTCCATATCTTTAAACTTATCTTTTTGTAGATTTAATCTATCAAATATCTGTTTAGATTTTGTATACTCGCTATTTAATTTTTCAATTTCCATATATTTTACTCCTTTTTACAAAAAATTATTAATCGTTTAGTGCTTCATCACATTGATCTATTAAACCCTTAACTGTTTGCATAGCATCTTCTAATTCAACCTTTAAATCAGCTACATTTTGAACATCCAATTGTTCTAATTCACCATCTTTTATATCGAAAATTACATTTGTATCCATAATTTCCTCCTTTCAACTTATCATTAGTTTAACCTCTTTATATACTTTTTAATGCATACTGTTATATATAATTGTACAATATTTGTAAAATAAAGTCAACATTTTTTATGTAAAATTTTAAAGTTTAGAACTTAATTCCCTCACCATTCACGTTTTCTGTTGTCTTTGTACTTTCGTTTTGTTTTGATATATTAAAATATTCTTCCATTATAGGTTTTACAACATTTGCTGTATATGTACCCTCACCACCATGTTCTATTATAGCTACAACCGCAATTCTAGGCTTGTCATAAGGAGCAAAGCCAACAAATATCCCGTTATTTGAACCACTGCTTACTTGAGCTGTACCGGTTTTTCCAGCAACCTCTATACTAGAATTTTTGAATACTATATATGAAGTTCCTCCTACTTCAGACGTAACGGATAACATACCTTGCTTTACTGAATCAATATACGAAGAATCTAAATTTATTTTTCTTGTTTTAAAATCAATACCAGTATACTCTTTTACATATGAATCTATTTCAGACTGATTTACGTAGCTTTTATTCTTATCTTGTATATTTTTTATAAGAGTAACTTGATTTAGATTGCCTCCATTTGCAATTGTTGAAATATAATTTACAAGTTCTATAGGGGTATACGAATTACCCGATTGACCAATTGCAGCCGATAAAGTTTCCCCTAAATACCATGTTTTAGCTCCATCTCCTGCTATTTGACCACTTATTTCATCTTTAAGTTCAATTCCAGTTTTTTCTCCAAGTCCAAATAATTTAGCAAATTCTATTATTTTTTCAACTCCAAGTCTTCTACCAACCTCATAAAAATAGCAGTTACATGAAACCTTAATAGCTTGAGATAAATCTATATTTCCATGTGTGACTTTTCTTAACTCATATAGCCAACACTTAGGATTATGACCATATGGATATATTCCTGGATCATTAATTTTTTCATCTACAGTTATAGCTTTATTTTCAAGACCAGCAAGACCTACTAACATTTTGAAAGTAGAACCTGGTGAATATCTACCAGCTACAACCCTATTTATCATGGGACTTAGTGGATCATTTAAAATTGCATTCCACTCTTTTCTTGAAATACCATCCACAAATTGATTAGTATCAAAAGTTGGATAACTTGCCATTGCAAGAACCTCACCATTTTGAGTATCTAAAACAACAACAGCACCTGCATTTGCATCTGGAGTCTTTTTAATTGTACTCGTTCCTGTTTTTATATCATTTATCGTTTTGATAAGAGATTGTTCTGCTACCTTTTGCAATCTATAGTCTATGGTAAGAGTAACATTATCACCAGAAATGGGTTCTTTTGATACCTGTTCTGATGTAACAATACCTAGAGAATCTACTTCTGTTTTATTTACTCCATCAGTACCTTTTAAATACTTTTCAAATGTTTGTTCAACTCCGTATTTACCTATTATACTATCATAAGAATACCCTTGACTACTAAGTCTATTATATTCATCTGAACTTATTTTACTTACATAACCTAAAACATGGTTTGCAAGAGAAATATTAGGATAATATCTTTTAGGAATTGCAACTGTTTCTATTCCTTGTAAAGAAGCTTTTTCTTCCTCAATTCTTGCCACAGATTTTTCGCTAATATCTTTTGCTATTGTGGTAGATTTAAATAAAGAGTAGTTATTATAATTTGCTTCATATCTTATCATTATAATTTTAATAGCTAAATTTCTATCATAGTTTTTCAAATCATATTTATCAATATACATATCAACTACTTGGTTAAATTTATACCCTTCAGGTATTTTAAGTTCTTTTTTCCAACTCTTCTCTTCATCCTCAGAAGTAAAACTAAAACCAGTGTGATCTTCTGAAATTGGAAAAGTTGAATATATTTTATCTGAATTTTCTTCAAGTATTTTTATTAATTTTGAAAAAGCATTATTTAAGGTACTATTATCAACTTTAACTTTATATATATGTACATCAAAAGCAAGCTTATTTGTAGCCAGTACAACTCCATTTCTATCGTAAATCTCTCCCCTTGGAGCTACAATAGTTTTATTTCTTAACATCTTTTTTTCTGATTTTTCTCTATATTCCTGTCCATTTACTATTTGTATATTAAAAAGTTGTATAACATATACTACGGATATAATTATAACTAATAAAGATAATATAAATGCTCTATTAGAAAGTATTTCAAATATTTTTTTTAATGTTTCTTTCATAAATATATCACCTTAGTTCCTGAAGAGTTTCTTCATCTGATAGCCCTTCACTTATATTTTTTGTAATTTTATACAATATCCCATATAAAATATATGCCATACAGATATTTAGTAATGAAGATATTATTACTTGTTTTATAAAGTAAAATATATTAACAAAATCGCTAGCAATAAATATATAACATGTATACTCGACGAATTCAAAAAGTAGTATTCCAAATGCTGTAACATATAGAAGAGCCACTCTATTTTCTCTCCTATAATTATAGTTAAAAAAACCTATTAGAGTTCCTGTTATTGTGTATGATATTGTAAAAATTCCATTACTATTTAAAAAAATTAGATCTGTCAAAAATCCTATTATAAGTGAATAAAACGAACCAATATATAATCCATACCATAAACTTATAGTTATAACAGAAACTAATACTAAGTTAGGCTTTATTCCAAACAAAGTCCTAGAATCAATAACATATATTTGTATTAAGTATATACATATAATTACTAATATTACTTTTAAAAAGGCTAATAACTTTCTAACCATATCTATCCCCACTTAATTTACTATTATACCAACTTCTGATATAGTACGAATATTAACTGTAGTCTCAGCAATCGCATATCTATCAATATCATTTTTCTTATTTACAACGTCTACTATTTTAGCAACCGGAAGTCCACTTGGATAAATCGAACCTAACCCAGAACTATATAACACATCTCCTACAGAGACTTCTGCACCTATTGGAATATATACAAGTCTTAGTCTGTTGTTTGCTTTTAACGTTAGATCCCCTTGTAAAACAGCAAATTCGTTTATAGTGCTTATGTTAACACTAACAGAAACTATAGGATCTAAAATTGTAACTACTGTACTTGTATCCTCATTTACCTTTGAAATATATCCTACTAATCCATTTTCATGTATAACAGATTGATTTTCTTTTATTCCGTCTTTACTTCCTATATCTAATACAAAAGTTTGAGTCCAATTATCATGTTCCCTTGCAATAATTTTTGCATATTTTACGTTAAAATGTTGAAATACTGTGTTGATTTTCAGCATTTGCTTAAGTGAATCATTTTCTTTTTTTAATCTTTCAACATCCAGCAAACTATATTGCATATCTTTAACTTCATTTTCAAGTTCTTCATTTTGGCTACTTAGTTTTTTAGTATTTGCAAAATATTGTTTAGTACCGTAAGATAGCCCATAAAATGCGTTATAGAACGACTTAAATGGTGATATAACCACATTTGAAATATTTCTTATAACAATATTGCTACTATCTTTAAATATAAAAGAAGAAGTAGTAAGTACAAGTGCTATAAATACTATAACAAATATAATTCTCTTTTTACCTATTTTCTTTTTATTATCAAAATTATAGCTATATTTCATTACCTATTCTCCTTGCTATCTATTTTTTCTAGTTTTAACTGCTTTTTTTAATACTTCTATAACTTCTAAAGCAGTTCCTACCCCTTTTGCTACGCATTCAAGAGGACTTTGAGCGATATGAACTGGTATTCCAATTTTATCGCTAATATACATGTCTATATTATTTATTTGTGCACATCCACCTGACAAAGTAATTCCTTGTTCCATAATATCTGATGAAAGCTCAGGAGGTGTTTGTTCTAATACAGATTTAATTGCTTTTATAATTACATCAATTGAATCTTGCATTGCATTTTTGATATCCTTACTTGTAACAGTTATTGTATTAGGAAGACCTGTTGTAAGATTTCTTCCTTTTACATTCATTTTTTCTTCTGTCATAGTCTCTGTCACAGATCCAATTTGCTTTTTAATTTCTTCAGCTTCTGTTTCACTTATTATAACGTTAAAGTTAACTCTAATATAATCAATTATATCTTTATCTAATTTATCTCCACCTAGTCTAATAGAATTTGAAACTACTATTCCCTCTAAAGATAAAACCGCTATTTCACTAGTACCCGCACCAATATCAACAATCATACAACCTTCAGGTCTTTTAACCTTAAGTCCTGCACCTATTGCTGCGGCCATAGATTCTTCCATTAAATATACATCTTTTGCCCCTACTTTGTATAATACCCCTTCTACTGCTCTTTCTTCAACGTCTGTTATTCCGCAAGGAACAGAAACAACAAGTCTTAACTTTTGAAAAAGTGTTTTTGGTACTACTTTTGAAATTAATGTTTGTACCAACATTTTTGTACCCATAAAATCGGCAATAACACCATCTTTTAAAGGTTTTACAGCAATTATATTATCCGGTGTTCTACCAAGCATTTCTTTTGCTTCTTTTCCTACAGCTAAAACTTCAGATGTTATTTTATTTATTGCCACTACAGAAGGTTCGTCTAATACGATACCTCTTCCCTTAGCATATATTCTAATGTTTGATGTACCTAAATCAATACCTAATTCTTTAGTCATTATCCCCATATAAAACACTCCTTCTATTTCTACTTAAATATCTCCATTTTCATACAAACTTGTATACCCATTATCAGATATTATAATGTGATCAAGTAATTTTATTCCAAATATTTCTCCATTTTCTTTTATCTTTTTGGTAAATTCTATATCATTTTTACTCGGAATCGTAACACCACTAGGATGATTATGTACTATAAATATTCCGCTTGCCATTTGTTTTATTGGCTCACTAAATATTTCTTTAATACCAACAATAGCCATATTAGTACTACCTTGTGCATTTGTTATAATTGAAATTAATTTATTAGAATTATTAACTAATATTGTCTTTAGTATTTCCTGCTTTTTGCCAATATATGATTCTATTACAAGATTATAGACATCTTTTGGACATGTCATTTTAATACTTGATCTATCACACTTATTTCTTGATATTCTTTTTGAGAGTTCTACTAAAGCTTGTATTTGAATAGCTTTGACTCTTCCTATTCCTTCATATCTAATTAATTGTTCTTTTGAAAGTGTTGTTAAATATTCTAAATCAGATATTTTATCACTATTACTATTACCACTCAAAATATTTTGTGCAATTTCTAGGCAATTTAAATTCTTTTTACCAGTCTTTATTATTATTGCAAGTAATTCTGAATTACTAAGATTTTCAGAACCAAGCAGTTCCAATTTTTCATATGGTCTATCATCACTTGGTAGTTTGGTTATATTTTTACCCATTTTAGAACCTTATCAGATAGAAATGCAAATAGTATTATACCAATTGCACCACCTATATTTAATTTACACCACAAACCAAAGGTAATCTCAAAAAAAGACATACATGTAAGTACAATAGGATCTTTAAAACCAACTGTACCGCCTATTGCTAACCAGTTAAGTCCGTCTACTCCTACACATGCCTCACCTACTACACTACCTATTAATCCCCCAAGTAAAATAAAAATAATTGTTAAAATTTTCTTCATATATACCCTCCGATTTATGACTATTATATAACTTTTTAACATATATTTCAATATAATTAAATAAAAAGATAACAAAAAAATCGAATAGCATCAATTTAACTATTCGATTTCTTATTAAAAACTTATTATTCTTATTTCTTTATTTCGTAAACTATACTTTTTGCATTTGAGTAATCACCTGTTACACTAGAGTTTATATATCTTGTTTCACCTTTTTTTATTGTTCCAACGTAACCTATTGTAGATGCAAGTTCTTTACCATCATTTCCAACAAATTTAACAGTAAATGTTAATTCAGTTACTTGATCTCCATTATTAGTAACTTTTGAAGTAAGTTTAGTAAGACCACCCTCAAATATTATTTTACTTTGTTCAATTACTACATTACCTACTTTTTTGTCAGAAGAAACATCTTTACTTGTATTAACTTTTGTTCCGTCTTGTTCTACTGTATAATTGTTTTGGTTAGCTGTATTATTTTTAGTATTTCCTGTTGTGTTGCCTTGATTATTATTTTTATTTGCATTAACAACAACTAATGTAATTATAAGTGCAACCACAACTAGTCCTAAGATTACACCTAATAATTTTCTTTTACTTGCATCATTTTTCATAATAAAATCCTCCTATTAACTATCAAATTAAACATCTAAATTAACATAACACATGAATCTGAGTCAAAATCCATAATTTTGACAACATTTTTTGAATACATTAATATTCTCAAAAACGAATATATTCCTACTGCGAGTAATTCGAAATTAATTTATATATTTAAACTACACACAAATATGATACTACATATGTTTAACAAATGCAATACCATATTCAATTTTTTTTATTTTTTTATAATTTTGTAATATTTTTGTAACGTTCTCAAGTTGAGTGCTTAATATTGCCTAGCAGTATATACCATATGATTAGGCATTTTTCCACATATAGCACATTTTTCAGATAGATTTTCTTGTTCAAATGGTATACAACGAATTGTCGATGAAGTTAATTCTTTTATCTTATCTTCACATTCTTGTTTACCACACCACATTATTTTAACATATCCTTGTTTTTCATTAAATATTTCCAAATACTCCTCTAAATTTTGAGCCACATATGTATGATCCTCAACATTTTTCACAGCCATTTTATACATATTTTCTTGAATGTTAGCTAAAGTTTCTTCTATTTTTGAATCTATATCTGCAATTTTTATTACTTCTTTTTGTAGAATATCTCTTCTAAATAGTATACATTCTCCATTTTCAATATCTTTAGGACCCATTTCAATTCTAATAGGAACCCCTCTTAACTCCCAATAGTTAAACTTATATCCTGGTGAATATTCATCTCTAATATCAGTATCTACTCTGTACTTAACACTTAATATATTTTTTAGCTCTTCAACCTTATCAAGTACACCATCTTTATGTTGAGCAATAGGAACTATAACTACTTGTGTTGGAGCAATATTTGGCGGTAATTTTAATCCCCTATTATCTCCATGTGTCATTATAATTCCACCAATTATACGTGTTGACATACCCCAAGAAGTTTGATAAGCAAATTCTTCTTTTCCTTCTTTATTTTGAAACTTAATATTAAATGCCTTAGCAAAGTTATTTCCAAAATAATGAGAAGTTCCAGATTGTAGTGCCTTACCATCATGCATCAATGCCTCAATAGTATATGTTTCTTCAGCACCTGCAAATTTCTCTTTTTCAGATTTTCTTCCCATTATAACTGGGATTGCAAGATAATTTTTACAAAAGTCTGCATAAATTTTATGCATTTTTAGAGTTTCATCTTTTGCTTCTGCTGCTGTTGAATGAAGGGTATGACCTTCTTGCCATAAAAATTCTGATGTTCTTAAAAACGGTCTTGTTGTTTTTTCCCATCTTACAACATTAGCCCATTGATTTATAAGTAAAGGTAAATCTCTATGAGATTTTATCCATTTTGAGTACATAGTACAAATTATTGTCTCAGAAGTAGGTCTAACACATAGTCTCTCTGCTAACTCATTTTCTCCACCATGAGTTACCCATGCTACTTCTGGTGCAAATCCTTCTACATGCTCTTTTTCTTTATTTAACATAGACTCAGGTATTAGAAGTGGAAAATAAGCATTTTTATGCCCTGTTTGCTTAAATTTTGCGTCCAAAATCTTTTGAATATTTTCCCATAATGCATAGCCATATGGTCTAATTACCATAAACCCTTTTACAGGAGCATAATCCACTAATTCAGCTTTTAAGATTATGTCTGTGTACCATTGTGCAAAATCTTCGTCCATATTTGTTATATCTTTTACAAATTCTTTATTATCCATATACAATTCATTCCCCTTTATTCTAATGTAATTCTTCCTATTTTACCATTTTTAAAATCATCAAGAAACACTTTAGAAACTTTATTTATATCAATATTCCCTCCAGCTACAAGACAACCTCTTTTTTTACCGATAAGATTAATTATAGCTATTTCAATACTTTCACTATCATCTAATTTAGATAACTCATTATTTACTTCTTCTTCATTAATTTCATATCTATCATATAATAATTTTTTATATTTTTCATCTCTAAGAAGTTTCTTTATACCAAAGTATGCTAATTCCTCTATATCTAGTATATCTTGATTAATGTTTCCTGTTAGTGCTAGATTTATTCCAACCTCTTCACTTTCAAATTTTGGCCATAACAGCCCTGGACTATCCAAAAGATCTATGTTATTATAAACTCTTACCCATTGATTTTTCTTAGTAACACCAGGCTTATTTCCCACAAGTGCACTATTTTTCCCAGATATTTTATTTATAATAGTTGATTTTCCAACGTTTGGAATACCAACTATCAATACTCTATATATTGGCTCTATATTTATTTTTTTATCTTTATATTTTTCTTCATATATCTTCTTACCAATTTTTTGTATAGTATCTACTAACTCTTTTATTCCCCTACCTGATGATGCATTTAATAATACTACAGATATATTTTTTGAATTAAAAGATTTCTTCCATTCAATTGTTTTTTCTTTATCTGCCAAATCTTCTTTATTTAAAACAACAATTCTTTCTTTTGTGGATGCAAAATCATCTATATTAGGGTTTTGACTAGATTTTGGTATTCTTGCATCAAGAATTTCTACCACTATATCTATTAATTTCACAGTTGCAATTATATCATTTTTTGCCTTTACCATATGCCCAGGATACCAATTAATGTTCATTCCATTCACCTTCAACTATCTACATTTCAAATATTATGTTTACATACATAATACTATATTTTGTAGATTTTATCAAGTATAATTTAAAATATTTTAATTATGAGATCATATTTTAGTTATTATTAAATATGATATATTATATTTTGTTTTGTGTATAATAATATTAGAGTTATAGGAAGGATTGTGATTTTATGTGTGGAATATGTGGATATGCTGATTACTCCGAAGAAATAAAATCTGATGCAATAATCTCTCATATGAATAGTAAACTTAAAATGAGAGGTCCCGATTCTCAAAATTTGTATATTGACAGAAATATAGCTTTTGGTCATTCACGCCTTAGCATAATAGATGTAGAGTTAGGACATCAACCCATGACTAAATATATAAATGGTAGTGAATATACTATAATATATAATGGAGAATTATATAATACTGATGAATTAAGAAAAACTCTGTCTTCAAAAGGTTATGATTTTTTTTCGCATTGCGACACAGAAGTAGTACTTACAGCATACGCTGAATACAAAGAAGATTGCGTAAAAAAATTTAATGGTATCTTTGCTTTTGCAATATATGATAAGCAAAATAATTCCACATTTTTATGTAGAGATCATCTAGGAATAAAGCCTCTATTTTACTCATTAATACATAAAAAAAATTCACAGCTATTTATATTTGCGTCTGAAATAAAGGCTATTTTAGCTAATCCAAATATATCTCCTATCTTAGATAAACAAGGTTTAATGGAGCTGTTTGGTTTAGGTCCTGCACATAGTCCAGGATTTACTTATTTCAAAAATATTCTTGAGATTAAAGCAGGTCACTATGCGTTGTTTACTGAAAAAGGGTTATCAATTAAAAAATACTGGGATTTGGAGACCAAATTAGTTAATGATACCGAAGAAGAAGCAATTAGTAAAATACACTATTTAGTAGAAAATGCTACTAAAAGACAACTTGTATCTGATGTTGGTATATGTTCGATGCTTTCGGGTGGAATTGATTCTAGCATACTTACAGCAATTGCTAAATCACAATTAAAAAATCTTGAAACTTTCTCAATTGATTTTACAGGAAATGAAAATAATTTTGTTTCTAATCAATATCAATTAACAAGAGATAGTGAATATGTAGAAATCATGAAGAATTTCTTAGATACAAAGCATACTAATATATTTTTTGATAATACAATACTTTATATGTTACTTGAAAATTCATTAATTGCTAGAGATATGCCTGGAATGGCTGACATTGATTCATCAATGTATGCATTTTGCAGAAGTATTAGTGATCATGGATTTAAAGTATGTTTATCTGGAGAGTGTTCTGATGAGATTTTTGGTGGATATCCTTGGTTTTATAGAGATCATCTGGTAAATCATGACGGTTTTCCATGGGCTTTGTCAGGCAATATACGAAAAAATATTATTAAAAAAGGAGTGTTAAAAGATAATGAACTAAGTGATTACGTAGATTTTAGGTATACAGACACATTAAAAAATGTCAAAAAACTGGATGGCGAAGAACTTTTTAATAGTAAGTTTAGGGACATAAATTATCTTACTGTGAAGTGGTTTATGAATACGTTAGTTGAAAGAACAGATCGTATGTCAATGGCTAATTCGTTGGAAGTAAGAGTTCCATATGCTGATTACAGAATATTTGAATATGTGTATAATTTGCCAGCTAAAATGAAACTTGGTATTAAAGATGACCTTGGAGTTCCAATTGAAAAATATCTGCTTAGAAAGGCTTTTGAAACCTATCTTCCAAGTAAAATAATAAACAGGAAGAAATCTCCTTTTCCTAAGACATATGATCCAAACTATTTAAAACTGGTTGAAAGTGAGGTACTACAAGTTATAAACAATCCTAAGTCAAAGATTTCAGAGCTAGTAGATATAGAATATGTACGTGAACTAATTAGCTCTGAAGGAAAAAATTTAACCGAGAATTGGTTTGGACAGTTAATGACATATCCTCAAACATTAGCATTTTTATTACAAATTGAAAAATGGCTAGATATATATTCTATAAATATAGAATTACATTAAAAATTTATATTATTTAAAAGTAATCATGAGTGATTACTTTTTTCTTCTTAATACCTTTCAATAAATAAAAGAATGAATTGTACATAAAGTAAAACTCATTCTTTTTAAATTATTTGATAAAAGATTATTACAATCTAATTATAGTCAGATCCGCCTGTACAGCAGTATTTCCTAAAAAAATGTCATTTCCAGTTACATTTATTAGTCTTAGAGTAACAGGTGAACCCACACTAGCAGTAATTTGCAATAAAGCATTTCCAGAAATTTGTCCTGATAAAACCGGAATACTTGCAAGTACATTATCTCCAGCCGAACTTTGTATAGCAAGCGATATTGTTGTAGCTACAGTTGATCCGTCTACTGCAACCCACCAGTTAATATAATAAATATCACTTTCTGTTACTGTTATAACTCCAGTAATAGCATTATATGAAACAGCTGACGATAAATCATTTATTACTGTATCAAAGACTATTGGAGAATTATCACCTATTGTTTCTGCTTCACCTGTTTGTAATTGGATTTGTAATCCATCTAGTACAGACTCAGGGCCGGTTGGGCCAGTTGGACCGGTTGGACCAGTTGGTCCTGTTGGGCCTGTCGCACCGGTTGGGCCAGTCGCACCAGTTGGGCCAGTTGGGCCTGTCGAGCCTGTTGGACCGGTTGGACCGGTTGCTCCTGTTAATCCTGTTGGGCCAGTCGCACCTGTCGGACCAGTTGGTCCTGTTGCTCCTGTTAATCCTGTTGGACCTATTTGTCCCGTTGCTCCGGTTGGACCTGTTAATCCGATTGAACCTGTCGGGCCGGTTGGGCCTGTCGGACCGGTTGATCCTGTTGGACCAGCTGCTCCGGTTGGACCCGTTGCCCCTATTGGTCCTTGCGCTCCTACTGGACCTTGTGGGCCGGTCGGACCTTCTATTCCGATTGGACCGGTTGGACCGGTTGGACCTACTGCACCAATTGGGCCCTGTGGTCCCACTGGGCCTTGTGGGCCAGTTGGGCCTGTGGCTCCTATTAATCCAATTGGGCCTGTCGGACCGGTTGGGCCTGTCGCACCGGTTGATCCTGTGGGACCAGTTGGGCCTATTGAGCCAGTTGGACCTGTTGATCCTGTTGATCCAGTTGGACCCATTGGACCGGTTAATCCAGTTGGACCCGTCGGACCTATTTGTCCTATTGAACCAGTTGGGCCTGTTGGGCCGGTTGGACCTGTCGAGCCTGGTCTACCCGGACATCCTGGTACTCCTTGAGGCCCGGTTGGGCCTATTGGTATACAACTATTACAACCACCACAATTACATTTTTCATATTTATCTTGATAGTAATAATTATATCTATAAAATATGTTTTTCATAATTAAACACCTTTCTATACTGTATAAAACATGCTTATATAAAATACAGCTATATTTTATATAAATATTCTATTCAATTTATAAAGAAAAGTACTAATAATTAAATGAATTATACTCACTAAAGTATAATAATTTTTTGTTATTCACTTTAATGAGTATATAACATTGTAGTAATTATTTCTATTGTTTATTCTATTGTTATTCCGGCACTTGAATACCCTTCAATAAGATTTATCAATGATACTCCAGAGGCTGTAGCAGAAAATACTAATAAAAGACGAGTTTGTGCTGTAACCGGTATATTTAATCCTGTAGTTATGCCATTACTTATATCTCCAATTGCTATTGGTCCTGTAAGTGCAGGAGATAGTGTTACTATTGCTCCAGCTATTGGTGAAAATATATTATCAGGTGTAGTAGAAGAATATAGCTGTGCAGTAATAGTTATAGTTGATGAAACTAAAGCTAATTCAACTGTTGAACTAAAATATGCTGTCATAGAAGTAATAGTTCCATCTCTTGGTACTGAAAAAGCAAAGTTAAGCAATGTTCCTGATGCACCAGTTAAATCTATTGTTGATCCTAAAGTTGTCAAAAGTTGATTACTATTTCCAAATCCTACAACGGAAGGTAATCCTACAAGTCCTCCTGCAATTGTTGTTAACGATACAGGAAGTCCTGATGCAAATGGTATTATTGAGCCTGGACCAGTTGGTCCTGTTGCTCCGGTTAATCCTGTTGGACCGGTTGGGCCGGTTGCTCCAGTTGGTCCTGTTGCTCCGGTTAATCCTGTTGGACCTGTTGGACCGGTTGCTCCAGTTGGTCCTGTTGCTCCGGTTAATCCTGTTGGGCCTGTTGGACCGGTTGCTCCAGTTGGTCCTGTTGCTCCGGTTAATCCTGTTGGGCCTGTTGGACCTGTTGGACCGGTTGCTCCAGTTGGTCCTGTTGCTCCGGTTAATCCTGTTGGACCTGTTGGGCCGGTTGCTCCAGTTGGGCCGGTTGCTCCAGTTGGTCCTGTTGCTCCGGTTAATCCTGTTGGACCGGTTGCTCCAGTTGGACCGGTTGCTCCAGTTGGGCCGGTTGCTCCGGTTAATCCTGTTGGACCGGTTGGACCGGTTGCTCCAGTTGCTCCGGTTGGACCTGTTATACCTTGTATTCCAATAGGGCCTTGCGGACCTATTGGACCTTGTGGACCTGTTGCACCAGTTGCACCAGTTGCACCAGTCGCTCCTGGTCTACCAGTAAATCCTTGTGGGCCGGTTGGGCCGGTCGGACCTGGCCTACAAGGACAAATTGGGCATGGTCTACAATGACATCCTTGTGGACATATTGGTCCAGTTGGATATGGTGGTCTTGGACAAGGACATTTTCCAATATTGCAATTTTGATTAGGATAACTACATTTGTTAGGCTTAAATCCTACGTTGTCTATTTCATTATAAAAATCTTCTTGCATTTTATGCTCCTTTCTATATTTAAAAAACATTTTATGTTTTACAATATACTATGCAATTAGTGGATTTGTTGTGTAAATATGCAAATAAAATGACTGATTTTTACAATTGTAATTCAGTCACTTTTATTTATATCTTCTATATTCATAATAACTTAAATATCAATTTACAATATTATACAAATTAATCCTCCGCTTCCTTCATTTATTATTTTTTGAAGTGTTTCTTGTAATTTCATTTGAGCTTCATCTGGCATTCTATATAGTTTATTATGCAATCCTTCATTTACAAGTTCATGTAGCGATTTACCAAATATATTAGATTCCCATATTTTTTTAGGATCATTTTCAAATTCACTAAGTAAATATTTTACTAAATCTTCAGACTGTTTTTCACTTCCAACAATTGGAGAAACTTCTGTTTCAATATCTGCCCTAATCATGTGTATACTTGGAGCAGAGGCTTTAAGTTTTACACCATATTTACTTCCTTGTTTTACAATTTCAGGCTCTTCAAGTTTAAGTTCATCCATTTGTGGGGTTACTATTCCATAACCCTTAACTTTAACTTCTTCTAATGCCATTGCTATTTTATCATATTCTAATTTAGTTGTAGCAAATTCTTTCATTAACTTAAATATGTCTGCATCAGATAATATTTCAAAATTAGATATTTCACTTAACACTCTATAGAACATTTCTGGGTTTATATCCATTTGGATTTTTATTGTTCCATCTTCCATTTTAGCGCTATCAATAGATATTTTTTCAAACATAGTATTTTCAATCTTTATTTTTTCAATCAATTCATTTACTTCTCTTAAAGAATAGTCTCTATTAAAACTATTTTTAACTATGTTTATTATATCCTGTTTCAACCAATGATCTACACCTAATATACTAAACCATCCAGGAAGTTTAAATCCTATTTCTGTTATAGGAAACTCTTCTAAAATCCTACTGAATATGTTAATTAATGTGTTTTCATTTAGATTTTCAACATCAGTTGCTAAAACAGGTGCATTATATTTTTCTTCTAAGCTTCTAGCTAATTTTTGTGTATCTGAGTCATTAGGATGTATTGAATTAAGTAATATTACAAAAGGCTTATTAATATCCTTTAATTCTTTAATTACTCTTTCTTCTGCCTTAATATAGCTACTTCTGTCAATATCGGTTATACTTCCATCTGTTGTAACAACTAGACCAATTGTTGAATGATCTTCTATTACCTTTTTTGTACCTACTTCAGCAGCCTCCGAAAATGGCATTTCATCTACTTGCCAAGGTGTTTTTACCATTCTTGGCAAATTATCTTCCATATGTCCAATTGCACCATCTATTAAGTAACCCACACAATCAACTAATCTCGTCTTCATTTTAATATTATTATCCAGAGTTATCTCTATAGATTCATTTGGAACGAATTTTGGTTCCGTTGTCATTATAGTTTTTCCTGCAGCACTTTGAGGCAATTCATCTTTCGCCCTATCCTGCTTATACTCGTTTTCTATATTTGGTATAACAAAATTTTGCATAAAGTTTTTAATAAATGTTGATTTCCCAGTTCTAACAGGCCCCACTACACCTAAATAAATGTCTCCGTTTGTTCTAAGAGAAATATCTTTATAAATATCAGATTTGTTCATAACTTACCTCCACGTTATATCTTTACTACAAATATATTGTAAACATATTTTTTTATGCAAAAAATACTTTAAAATATTTGTTTTTACATTATTACTATGTATTTTATAGTTAATGTTGTTTAAGTAAAATTATTAAATGATACTACACTTACACTGAAATTATGCCTAATTTGCTTTTTTCGTCATTTTTTTCACTATTTTTATTGACATTTTTATCAAATAAATGTATACTTTTAATTGCGTTATGCAAAGAATATTAATATAATAATGTAGGGAGAGGATTTTATGAGAAAAACAAAAATAGTTGCAACAATAGGACCATCTAGTGAAAAACCAGAAATGTTAGAACAACTTATAAAAGCTGGAATAAATGTAATGAGACTTAACTTTTCACATGGCGACCATGAAGAGCATCTTGCAAAAGTTAAGACATTAAGAGAATTAAATAAAAAACTAGGTACAAATGTTGCATTTTTATTAGATACAAAAGGGCCTGAAATTCGTACAGGTGTTTTTGAAGATGGTAAAAAACATGAATTTAAAAAAGGAAATAAAGTTACAATAACAAGTGATTATTCTGTGCCATGTACAGATGATACAATCTGTGTAAGTTACCCAGATCTTACAAAAGATGTTGTAGTTGGTGGACACATATTAATGTGTGACGCTTTACTTGACTTTATTATCGATAAAATTGACGGTAATAAACTTGAATGTACTGTTCAAAATACAGGATTACTTGGAAATAAAAAGAATGTTAATGTTCCAGGTGCAAAACTTAATTTAAGTGCATTAACAGAAAAAGATATAGCAGATGTAAAATTTGCTGTTGAAAATGATTTTGATTACATATCAGCTTCTTTTATAAGAAAGCCTGAAGATGTATTAGAAATGAGAAAATTACTTAACGAAATAGGCGGAGAAAAAATTAAAATAATATCTAAAATTGAAAATCAAGAAGGTCTTGATAATTTTGATGAAATCCTAAAAGTTAGTGACGGTATCATGATTGCTCGTGGTGACCTAGGTTCTGAAATAGATATAGCTGAACTTCCAGCTGTTCAAAAAATGATGATCAAAAAGACAGTTGCTGCTGGTAAACCAGTTATAACTGCTACTCAAATGTTGGACTCAATGGAAAGAAACCCTAGACCAACAAGAGCAGAAGTATCAGACGTTGCAAACGCTGTATACGATGGTACAAGTGCAGTTATGTTATCAGGTGAATCTGCACAAGGTAACTACCCACTAGAATCTGTAACAATGATGGCTAGAATTGCTAGTCACTCAGAAAAGAACATAGATTACTGGAAGAGATTTAAAAAGAAAAATATAGAAAAACTTACATCTTTTGAAAAAATAGATTTATCAGACAAAAGAGATTTCAAAAAGCAAGTTAATTTTGCAGTTTCTTGTTCAGCTATGTTTTCAAATGCAGATGCAATAATAGCAGTATCTGAAAATGGATGCACTCCATCTATTTTATCTAGCTTCAAACCTGCATGCCCAATATATGTTATAACAGCAAATGAAAAAACGTGCAGACAAATGTCTCTAGAATTTAATGTTACAGCTATACATATTCCTGGAATATATGATTTTGATAAAATCTTAAAAGCTGGTATCGATAATTTGAAATCTAAAGGATTACTTAAATCTGGAGATACAGTTATATTAAGTGGAGGGTTTCCCCAAGAAAATCCAGAAAATTACTTAAAAGGCGAAGCAACAGGTGCTATAATAAAAATATAACTTGTACTGTTTTCACTTTTTAATTCAAAATATCTTATCTAACTATTGATTATTTAAGATTTATATGTTAAAATATTATACATGATATTTAAACTCGTAAAAAGGAGGGCTTAGAAATGGCAAAATGTGAACTATGTGAAAAAGAAGTAAAATTCTCACTTCAAGTGAGTCACTCTCATAGAAGGACTGCTAGAACTTTTAAACCTAATGTTCAATCAGTTAGAGCAGATATAAATGGTACTACTAAAAAAGTAAATGTATGTACTAGATGTTTAAAAAGTGGTAAAGTAAAAAGAGCTATATAGTTAAACTATTATAAAAGCGGTAGATAATATTAATCTAACGCTTTTATTTTTTTATCTATTGTTCTATGTATAATTATACTTTAAATATTGTTTTTAGAATGAGTCTCATAAATTTCCCTGGTTTATATACTACTATTTTCATATTATATTCCTCCTTAACATAAAAGCCAATATATTCCGAAGTATTACTACACAGGCAGCTATAACTGTAATCCATGCCCAAATGGGAAGTATTATTGTCATAACTATACCTATTCCAAATGCAATTAAAAATAATCCTATTGTTTTCCTAAATGCACCAAAAAACATATATCCTTCCCCCTTTGACAAATTATAAAATATATTGTACAATACTCTTGTATATATTATGAAATATTTTAGTGTATGGTGATTATATGAATAAAAAATTACTTAGAAAGAAACAAATTGATTTAGTTATAAATCGTTTAATATATGAATATCCCCAAGCTACTTGCAGTCTTAACTATAACTCCCCACTTATGCTTACTGTAGCACTAATACTTGCTGCTCAATGCACGGATAATATGGTTAATAAAATTACACCTATATTATTTAAAAAATATCCTACAGTTGAAGATTTGGCAAGCGCTAATACTGAAGATATAGAAAATATAATAAAACCTTGTGGCTACTATAAAAGTAAAGCTAAAAATATAGTTTTAACAGCAAGTAAGATCATTAATAATTTCAATTCTAATGTGCCAAGCACTATGGAACAATTATGCACATTAAGCGGTATAGGTAGAAAAAGTAGCAATATTATACTACAAGAATGTTTTGGTCTAACTGAAGGTATAGCTGTAGATACACATGTTACAAGATTATCCTATAGATTAGGATTTACAAAGGAAACTCTTCAAGATAAAATTGAACTAGATTTAATGAAGAAAATATCTAAAAAATATTGGTCTGATACAAATCACATCTTCGTTTACCATGGTAGAGCAATATGCGAAGCAAGAAGACCTAAATGTAATATCTGTATTTTAAATGACATATGTCCAAAAAATGGAATATACAATTAAATGTATATTCCATTTTCAACATCTATATATTTTTCTATTTTTTAAACTCTTGGTATCGTTACATAGAATGTAGTACCCATTCCCTTTTCTGATTCAAATGTTATATCTCCACCAAATATTCCTTTTATAACTGAATATGCAAGGTATAGTCCAAATCCCGTACCAACAGTACCTTTTGTTGTAAGCATATTTTTGAATATAAATGGTTTTATAGATTCGTCTATTCCACCAGCATAATCTGTCACCTTTATCATAGCCATATTATTAGGTGCTTTAGTTACATGGACATTAACTATACCAGTTTTATCCTTGTATGCTTGAACACCGTTAACTACAAGATTAGTAAGAACTTGACCGAGTTTAGTTGGATCTCCATTTACACTTAGATCATCTTCAATGTTAATTTCAAGCTTGCACCCATGTTTAGATATTTCATTATATGCTATAATTTTTATATCATTTAAAACATCACTTATTTTAAAATCTATCTTAGTATCTCCACCTAAATTTCTCATTTGATTTCTCATACTATTTACTATGTTTATAATTTTATCGGCGCAGTTATCCATTCTTTGAAGTAGTTCCATTTCATCTTGACTTCTTTCACCAAGCATTTCTCTAAACATAAGTATACCACTTTTTATAGCGGATATTGGTGTATTTATATCATGAGCCACACCACCCGCAAGTTCACCAATAGATGCAAGCTGTCCCTGTTTTACTATAATGTCTTGTTTTGATTTTAAATTCTCTATATACTCATTAGTCATTTTGCTCAAATTATTATATAGTAATGTTAATTCACCGAACTCATCATTAGATATTATAGGAATTATTTCATCCTTTTTTTCTTCTTTTGATTTACCTTCAATATTTCTAAACTTATCTAGCAAAAATGCAAACATACCTTTATTAAATTTTGAATAGTTATAGAATATTACAACATATATTAGACAAGAAATAATTCCTGTAACTACCAAAATAAATATTATACTTGAATCTCCTACATTATATCTTACACCTATATAATAAGGCATTCCATCTATATTTACCATCTTAGCATATCCTTGATAGTTATTTCCATAATATTCATAAACTATTCCGCCCCTATTTTCAGACAATTCATTCATATATTTAGTAAAATATTTCGATATTTTTGTATTATCATTATTATCAATAATTTCATAACTATCCTTACTTATATTGTATATATACATATGATCATTTTTATCTAATTTTTGAATACTATTTAATTTTTGTTTTATATCTGATGCAGTATACTCTGTACTTTCAAAAGCTTTATCAAATCTTTCTGAATATACATTATTTAATAATTTTCCTCTTTCTTTTATATATATGGAATAAGATACCATAACTATAAGAATTATTAATGCAAAAAATATTGGAAGTAACTCCTTTACTCCTTTTTTCAATATATCTTCCTTATTCTGATATATTTCATTTCCATCAGAAATATTTTTAAGTATGTCAGAGATTATTTTTTTTATGTATATATATATAAAGGTTGATAAAAACACTATCATTGGTCCTATTATGAATACAAGTTTTAAAGTTGTTAGACTAAGTCCTCTTATAGTTAGAGGATGTATAATACAAAGACTTACTATTGGAACAACCATCTGATAAGTATATATTTGTCCAGGAAACTTTACAAGTCTTTCCTTATATTTATATACATCATTATCATTCTTTATTTTACTAATATATATTCTCTTAAAGAAAACATAAAATACTAGTGTAGATAGCAAATATGATAACATTATTATCGAAATGTATTGATATATATATGTAACACCCTCTAATTCAATTTGGAACTTTCCACCTACTGTTTCTTGAGGATAATTTAATACCCAAGGAAGCACATTATAAAAGATTATACTTATTGGAATAAAGAATATAGTATATACTAGTACTATTTTTTTCAAAATCCCATTATTTACATACTTCAAATAATTTTCATACATGTGCTTCAACTCCTATATATTCTTTATTTTTCATAAATTTAATTATCTTTGATAAATATTCTTCATCTAGTTTAGAAAATCTTATTCCTAATTTATTAATAAGTTTATTTGAGTCATTTGATCTAATTATAACTCTTGAATTAAAAGTAACTCTTCTGTCCGAGTTAATATCATTTATAAGTCCATCCAAATAATTCATAGTCTTAATATCATTTGAAATAGTATATGAAATCATCCCAAATTCTTCATCAGATACTACATCAATATGTATTCCTAGTTCATTCATTAACTCTATTATTTGACTAACCTTAGTAGAATATATGTTAGTTATATGTATTACTTGTCCTTCTGATTGTTTTAACATTACAAATTTAACTAATGCATCTGCACATAGATCAACTGCTGTAAAATCTATTTCTTTATCTAGCATACTAACAGGTATTTTTTGAATTAATATCATAGATTTTAGTATATTATAAAATGCATTCTCAGATATATTTTTTTGGAAGTAACCATCAGAGTATCTTCCAGTTAAATTTCCAACTCTAATAACAGATAATTTCAAATTCTTTTTGTCACGCATTTCATATAAAGCATGCTCTGCCTCATATTTACTCATAACATATGGATTTTCATTATAGTGCTGTCCTATATATAATAATTTTTCAGTAAACAACTCATTATTTTTGTCATGACTTACTAGAAAATGTCCAGAAACGCCTAAAGATGATATATAATTTAATTTTGCATTAAATTCAGTTGCAAACTCTGCAATTCTTATTGTTGCATCAACATTTGCAGATTTAAATCTTTCATATTCTCCATAGTATCTTACATTTGCCGCTGTATGAATTATTTCATCAACATCAACGCCTAATAGTCTATACTCTTGGTCTGATAATCCAAATTTTTCTTTTTCAATATCTCCCTGTATTACAAATATTCTAGAGTTAATATATTTTAAGTATTCTCCACCAAAATAATATAAAATCGTATCTTTTAATCTTTGATGTGAATTATTTTTATTTTTCCTTATAATGCAATATATATTGCTTTTTGTATTATCTATTAAACTCTTTAGTACATGTGCTCCCAAATATCCGGTAACGCCTGTAAGTAATATGTTCTTTATATCAATAGTATTATTTATATCAATAGTATTTAAATTCATATTTTCTATTGTATATTTTCTCTTCTTGTTTACCACTTTTACACTATTTTCTTTTGGATTTCTTGTATCAATAGCAGCTAATCTTCTTATGGTAGGATTTTTATAAAACTGTTGCGTTGTATAACTAAGTCCATATGAGAATGCTTTTACTTGAATTTGAATTATCAATAATGAATCTGCTCCCAAATCAAAGATATTATCATCTATGCTTATTTGCTCTTCATCTATTCTTAAAATTTCACTGAATACTTTTACTAACTTTTTTTCTGAATTTGATTCAGGTGGAACATAAACATTTTTTTCAGTATTTGATACTAAATGAGATTTTTCATATTTTTTTAGTTCCTTTTTATCTATTTTACCATTATGTGATAGAGGAAATTTGTCTAAAATTGTAATATATTTTGGTATCATATATCTTGGTAATACTTCAGTCAAGTATTCTCTTATCTCGCCTATTTTAACATCATTTCCAAGTATAAACGCACTTAATGATTTACTTCCTGCTTCCTCATCAAATTCAATAACAACGGCTTCTTTTACACCTTTACACTTTAAAATTTGAGTTTCAATTTCTTTTAACTCAATTCTGTGACCATTTAGTTTTACTTGACTATCAATTCTGCCTAAACATTCTATTTCACCATTTTTTAACCACTTACCAATATCACCTGTTTTATATATTTTACCTTCATTATATGGATTATCTATGAATTTTTCACTAGTAAGCTCCTTTTGATTTAAATATCCTCTGCCAACCCCTAATCCACCTATACATATTTCACCTATGTGTCCTATTGGTAGCAGCTTATTGTATTTATCTAATATATATATATATGTATTATTTATAGGCTTACCTACTGTTAGTTTATTACTATGTGTTAAATTCTTAAATGTAGAATATACTGTTGTTTCAGTGGGTCCATAACAATTATTAATTTCACATTTTATAGTTTTCTTGATTCTATTTAATAGTTTTATAGGAAATGGCTCTCCACCAAGATTGATTTCCTTTATAGTATTATATTTTTCTTTATCACTGCATATATCTAGAAGCATTTTAAATCTTGAAGGAGTAGTTTGAATTTTTTGAACACCTTTGTTAACTATTAATTCTAATAGTTTGTCTGGCATTTTTTGTTCTTCTTCATCTGATAATATAACCGTACATCCTAAACATAAAGTTGGAAATATCTCATATACAAATATATCAAATGACATAGTGGTTACACATAAAACATTTTTTATACTCGTATAATTCATGTATTTATTAACAGATTCTACATAATTTACCACAGACTTATGTTCAATCATAACAGCCTTAGGATTACCAGTTGAACCAGATGTATACATTATATACATTACATCATTAGGTGATATGTCAATATTTATATTCTGAATCAAATTATCTTTTTTTACATTATTTATATTTAATGTTTTTGCATTAATATTTGATAGTTTTTCATTAGAAATATCATCAACTATAGTAATTTTAGCACTACTATTTTCTATCATATATGATATTCTATTAATAGGATATTCTGGATCAATTGGTAAATAAATAGCACCTAATTTTATAACAGCAAATATAGTTTCAATTAATTTTGGTGTTCTGCTTAAACAAATACCTACAACATCATTTTTAGTAATACCCATATCCATAAGTGTTTTTGAAATATTATTGGCGCAATTATTGAATTCTTCATAAGTTATTGACTCTTCCTTGAATTCTATCGCTATATTACTATTATTTTTTAATACTTGAGATTCAAATAATGTTTTTATATTTGTATTACTGTCATGATTACTTTTTGTATTATTAAAATCATTTAGTATTTTATATTTTTCTTTTTTAGTTAACACCTCAAGTTGCGATATTTTTATATTATCATTGTCTAATACTTGATTAAGTAATTCAAACAATCTATTATTTAAATCCTTTATTTCATCAATATTAAATATATCTAGAATATAATCATAATAAATTTTCAAAACATTATCACTTTCCAAACTACTCATGTGTATCATTAATGGATCACTTTGATAATTTGTATAATTCCATTCTATATCAAAATCAAAAGCCAATTTCTCATCTTTTTTTATTTCCGAATTTTGAAAAGAAAAAAGCACTTCATAGGGAGTTTCTTTTTCACTTTTTGATCCATAAAGTTTTTCTAATATTTGAGTATTAGGATACCTTTGATGTCTAAAACATTTCATACTTCTACTACTTATCTGATTTGCAAAATCAATGAAACTTATATCCTCATTAATATCTATTTTTAGAAGCATAGTTGATATGCATACTCCTAATGTATTCTTCTCTTTATAATTTTTTCTATTTAATATAGGTGTAGCAATACAAAACTTATCCTGAGAACATATTCTATGAAAATATATTCCTATAACAGACATAAATAATGAATATATTGATATTTTGTGTTTAGCACAAAATTCTTTTATTTTTACATCAATACTTTCATTTAAAACAATTGAATACCTATTTGATTTAAATGAATTTATAATTTTATTTTTCTTTAAATTAAGGCTTACTATATCATTTAATTCTTCTAACCAAAATGATTCATCCTCACTATATTTTTCACTATTTATATATTCATTTTCAGATTCAATATAGTCAGAGTATAAATTTTCTGTTTCAGTTATATCCTGATTATTTAAAATGCTCGTATATATATTACATATTTTTTTACACAATATACTCAAAGACCAAGCATCTGATATAATATGATGTATCTTAACATGTAAAGCATAGCTATCATCATTTTTAATTATACTAAACTTATATAAGCTTGAATTATATATATCAATAGGTTCACTTGTAAGTTTATTTATTAATTCATTTAATTTATCCGTTGATGCATTATTAAAATTAATTATATCTATATTTTTTATATCTGAATTATCAAAAAATTGTTTTGGCACACCATTTTCTAAAACTATTCTGGTTCTCATAGAATCGCTTTTTTCAATTATATATTCCAAAGTTTTTATTAAAACATCCACATTTATCGGTGTTTTGAAGTACATTGTTGCTGATATAACATTTATTGGAGTGTTATCACTATATTGTTCCAAATACCAGATATTTCTTTGTGGATTTGTTAGATTATACATTTTTTTATCCATTTTTACCGCCTCTTATCAAAAAATATACATTTTTGTATCATTATATCAAACAAAAAAGGTTAATTCAAGAATATATATAATTTTGCATTGCATTTATTAAAAAATGTTATAATTTTGTAACATTATATTAATAACTTTCCTATTGAACGTAAATAATATGTGTAGTATAATCTATTTAGAGTAAGAAAGAGGTAATAATATGAATAAAGATAGTATAAAAAAACAAATTTTAGACGCTTGCTATTTTAGACATGCATGCAAGGAATTTGATCCTAAGAGAAAGATTTCAGATAATGACTTTAATTTTATACTTGAAGTGGGTAGATTTTCTCCTAGTTCGTTTGGTTTAGAGCCTTGGCAATTTTTAATTATACAAAATGAAGATGTAAGAAAAAAAATAGAACCATACTGCCCTGGATCTCATAATCAATTTGAAAATGTAAGCCATTTAGTAATAATATTAGCTAGAAAAAAAGTTGATATGATATATGGTTCAAATTATATAAAAAACTTACTAAGAGAATTTAAAAATTATAAAGATGAATGGATAGAACAATTTATGCATGCATATGAAGGATTTCAAAAAGGAAGCTTTAATCTAGTTGAGAGTGATAGAGCAATATTTGATTGGTCATGCAAGCAAACTTATATACCTCTTGCAAATATGATGTCTGCAGCTGCTCAACTAGAAATAGATTCATGTCCTATGGAAGGGTTTGATAGAAAAAAACTTGAAAAAATACTTTCTGATGAAAATATAATAGATAGCAATATATTTGGTGTTTCTTGCCTTGTTTCATTTGGATATAGGGTTCATGAACCACAAGAAAAAGTAAGAAAAGAATTAAAAACCATAGTCAAATTTATATAGTTTTAATAAAAGTACACCGACTACAGTGTTACTAGTTTATATTAACTATTCTCATGTTTATACAGAGAATATTGTTTATAAGATAACTATATCACTTACTATATTTTATTACTAAATCCTTGAAAATCCAACAATTTTATGATATACTCTTTACATATGTTTTTCTAGATTTAAACCAAAAATAATTTTGAGGGGTGAACTAATGGATTATAAAATGTTCTTTCAAATTGAATTAGAAATCAGTTCTGAATTTCTTCATAATATATATTCTAGAGCTATGTGCTCTAAAATATATCGCGCTAATGTACAAGATTTTTATAGTGATAAACAAAAGGAAAGTTACCAATACGGTACTACACTACAAGAATACTTTGAAAATACTATAGAATATCTTAACGTTAGGTTAGAAAGTACTATAAAGAAAGTAGAACATCTAAAAGATCTGCTTGAAATAATGATGCTATGTCAAGCAACTGAACAAAATATATCTAGCTTTCGGCATAAAATGATAAATATTTCATCTAAAAGTAATTATTATAGAATTCACATTAATGACCTGGATTCTATATTGGCAATGGACTATCTCAATAACGGCGAAGTTAAAAAAAATATTCCTATAGTAATACAAAATGATATAAATTTAATTGAAAAAATAAAAAAATACATAGAAAATTGTAAAAATTCTCTTGAAATTGTTGATAAACTTGGTTTACAGATGATGGATGAAGTCACAAATGTAGATGAAAAAAAGTCAGAAAATATAGGTATAATAACTGGTGCTCACATAGATGGAACATTGGTAGTTGATAGTCTTTATCCACCTGGTTATGTAACAGACATATATAATGAGAATAATACTTTTTTTCCAAATGAATCCTGGATTTTAACAGGAATGAAAATAGCAATGGGAAACCAAGGACAAATAAAAGTTAGAAAAATTTAGATTTATAGATCCGTATTAAATGCGGATCTATTTTTATATAATAAAATATATTAATGAAACTATAATCTGAAAAACTTTTTTCATCAATTTACATCACAACTATTGACAAAACCATAATAAATATGTTAATATATATGAGTACCCGCGGGTGTGGCGAAATTGGCAGACGCGTCAGTCTTAGAAGCTGATACCAACCGGTGTGTAGGTTCAAGTCCTATCACCCGCACCAAAAAAAGATACGTTTAAAACGTATCTCTTTTTTTATTTGAGTAGTTTATTTAATTCCTCTTTAAATTCATTTATATCTTTAAACTGTTTATATACGGAAGCAAATCTTACATATGCTATATCATCAATTTGTTTTAACTTTTCACTTATGATCCTGCCAATTTCCTCTGTTTCTATTTCTCTAAGTAGAGAATTATTTATATGAGTTTCAAGATCATCAGCTATTTTTTCAATAGTATCAATTGAAATTGGTCTTTTTTCACAAGCTCTAAGTATTCCATTTATAACCTTGTCTCTATCAAATGCTTCTCTCATACCATTTCTCTTAATTACCATTATGGGGATATTCTCTATTTTTTCATAAGTGGTAAATCTAAATTCACATTTCATACATTCTCTTCTTCTTCTAATGGCATTTGAATCTTCTGTAGGTCTTGAATCTATTACTTTACTTTCTTCATATCCACATTTTAAGCAGCGCATTTTTACCTCCTACAACTCTTTAATAACTATTTCACCACTATTTAAAGAACTCACGCAATCTATTACTCTTTGATTTTCGCTACCTCTAAACTTTAAAAATTTATTCATTTTATCTATTTCAAACTTACCATCTATTAGAGCATCGGAATTCTCTATTAAATCTAAATATCCATTTGATTCATTTGAGTTTTCTACTAAACTTTCAAAGGTATAACCCGTATATACTATAACATCATAATTTTTTTGTCTTAGATTAGAGGCTAAAATTGCTAATTCCTTAGCCTGTGCAAATGGTTCTCCACCACTTAATGTGATTCCTTTTATTAAGGGATTTTCTAAAACTTCATCATATATTTTATCTGTATCTATAACATATCCTGAATTGAAATCATGTGTCTGAGGGTTATGACAACCAATACATTTATGTGGACATCCTTGTGTAAATACAACATAACGTATTCCAGGACCATCTACTATTGATTCTTTCACAACACCTGCTATTCTAAGTTTTCCCAATTTTATCACCTCATCTAAGTTACATTTTTAATATTCGTATATACTATTACATATTTTTAAGTGTATGTTTTACTCTTTGACTTTCTTCTGATCTTTTAGCATTGTTGAATCTATCAACCGTTCCTACCAAATATCCTGTTATTCTTCTTATTCTTTCAAATCTTATGCCATCTTCACCATCACGTCTTCCACATTGTGGACACTCATTTTCTATAACACCAGTATAGCCACAAACAGGATCTCTATCTACAGGATGATTTATTGAGCCATATCCAATTCCAGATTCTTTCATACATCTAACTATTTGTTCGAAAGCCTCTAGATTATTACTTGGATTACCATCTAATTCAACATAGCTTATATGTCCTGCATTTGTAAGTTCATGATATGGTGCTTCTATTTTTATCTTTTCATAAGCACTAATAGGGTAATATACTGGAATATGGAAAGAATTTGTATAATAGTCTTTATCTGTTACTCCTTCGATTACACCGAATTTTTTCTTATCTATTCTTACAAATCTTCCAGATAATCCTTCGGCAGGAGTTGCTATAAGTGTATAATTAAATCCCGTTTTTTCAGTTTCTTCATCTAGTTTTTTTCTCATATGAGCTATTATTTCATAACCCAATTTTCTTGCTTCTTCGCTTTCTCCATGATGAACACCTATTAGCGATTTTAATGTTTCAGCAAGACCAATAAATCCAACTGATAAAGTACCATGCTTTATAACTTCTCCTACTTCATCATCGATACCAAGTTTATCAGAATCAAGCCATACTCCTTGGCCCATTAAGAATGGAAAGTTTCTAACTCTTTTTTTAGCTTGTATCTTATATCTTTCCATAAGTTGTTCTGAAACTAGATCTAGTCTCTCATCTACTAATTCATAAAACTTATTAATATCTTTATTTGAAAGAATAGCAAGTCTAGGTAAATTTATAGATGTAAAGCTTAGATTTCCTCTTCCAGAAACTACTTCTCTATCTTTATCATAATAATTACCTATAACTCTAGTACGACATCCCATATATGCAACTTCTGTATTATAGTCACCCTCTTTATAATATTTTAAATTAAATGGCGCATCTATAAATGAGAAATTAGGGAAAAGTCTTTTAGCTGAAACTCTGCAAGCAAGTTTAAATAAATCATAATTAGGCTCTCCACTATTATAGTTTATACCCTCTTTAATTTTAAATATTTGAATAGGAAATATAGGGGTTTCTCCATTACCAAGACCTGCTTCTGTAGCAAGAAGTATATTTTTTATAACTAATCTTCCTTCTGGCGTAGTATCTAATCCATAATTTATAGAACTAAAAGGAACTTGTGCACCTGCCCTTGAATGCATTGTATTTAAATTATGAATAAATGCTTCCATAGCTTGATAAGTTGCTTTTTCTATTTCTTTATCTGTATATTTTAATACAAATTTTTGTATTTTAGCTACTTCTTCACTTGAATAAATTTTACTAAGTTCTTCTCTTTCAGCTTGTAAATATCCATTAGTATTTTGAAGTACAGGATATTTTCCATTCATTTTTTCAATGTCTGACATTAATTTATTTACATATTCTTCAGCATCATCAACACCTTCTAAAAGTTCTAACGCCTTAATTAGATTTTTCTTATATAGTTTTCTATAGGTTTTCTTTACTCCTATTGCCATTGCATATTCAAAGTTTGGTATACTTTGTCCACCATGTTGATCATTTTGGTTAGATTGTATAGCAATACATGCTAGAGCTGAGTAACTAGCTATATCATTAGGTTCTCTTAAGAACCCTTCTCCAGTTGAAAAACCATCTTTAAATAATTTTATCAGATCAATTTGACAACAAGTCATAGTAAGTGTTAGAAAATCAAGATCATGTATATGTATATCTCCATCATTGTGAGCTTTAGAATGTTTCTTATCTAATACATACATTTCATAAAACTTTTTTGCACCTTCTGAGCCATATTTTAACATTGTACCCATTGCAGTATCGCCATCTACATTAGCGTTTTCACGTTTAATATCGTTATCTTTTGCAGCTTTAAAAGTTATATCTTCATATATCTTCATTATACTGCTATTCATTTCTCTCATTCTTGTTCTATCAGCTCTATATAGTATATATGCTTTTGCAGTTGATGCATGTCCCTCTTCTATAAGTATATATTCAACGGCATCTTGAACTTGTTCAACTGTTGGTACTTCTATTTTCTTTTCTTTTTCTAAATAATCACAAACCTTTTGAGCTAAATCCATAGCCATTTCTTCATTATGTCCTCCAACAGAGTTAGCCGCTTTTAATATTGCAGTAGCTATCTTTTCTACGTTGAAAGGTACTTTTCTTCCATCTCTCTTTATAACCTTAGTTACCATAAAATACCACCCCTTGTGTACATTTTTTGTTATTAACACAATATATTGTGTTTGCACCATATTTATATCACTAAAAAAATAGTTTGTCAATATTATTGTTGTATTATTTTTATAATATTTTATTTTGTCGAAAAAAGTAACCCGTTTATAAACGAGTTACTTATATAAAATTCTCTATATTTCAATAATCATAGAATTATTGACTAATTTTTATAGAACCTGCTCCTGTTTTTATTGCAGATTGCATTATCATATTTGTAAATACATATCCTGAGTAATGATTTGGTTGACCAGTATGAGTGCCAGATGAATTTACAGAATTACATCCAGAATATCCAGAAATGAAAGATGAACCTCCACCTCCGCCGCCTATTCCGCCTGACATATATCCACCACTGGCACCGCCACCACCGCCATACCAGCCGCCACCACCGCCGCTACCAATTGTACTATATTGTTGTCCTGTTGAAGCTCCAGCAGCTCCCCCTATACCAAATGTACCATTTTGACCAGGGTTTCCTCTATTGTTTGCTGTACCTCCACCAGTACCTCCACTAGTTTGTCCTGCTCCAGAACCGCCATTTGAATAATAACTAGTAGTTGAGGAATACCAACTATTAGCGCCTCTTGATCCAGATAGTCCTCCAGCATCTCCCCCAAAGTTTCCTTCTCCATATGAAGGTCCAACGTCATGTCCTCCCATTTCACCGCCACCACCGGCTACCATTATTCTACTTCTTAATCCGACAGTATCATTCCATGCTCCACCAGATAATCTTACATCTGATGCGCCGCCACCACCTTTTGTACCGCTATTAAATCCAGCAGAAGATGTACCCTGTTGACCAACATATAGATATAGTATAGTATCTTTTGTTAAATAAATACTACCTTTTGTATAACCACCTTTTCCTCCATTACTAGCTCCTTGAGCTCCCCAACATTCGATTATATATGTGGAATTTAATGGTACAGTCCATGTTTGAACAGATCCTGTATAATTGAACGTTACATCTACTGGTGCTAACACTGTAACTACTCTTATTACTTCATCTGCAATATTCCCCACTTGATCTGTAACATTATATTTTACTTGATAATTTCCAGCTGATGCCGTATTTACTGTTCCCGTTATGATTAATTTAGATTGAATTTGAGTATCCATATTGTCAGTTACTACTGCACCCTGTTCTGTATAAGTATCATTTAAATTTATAGAAATATTACTACTTCCGTTTAATGTTATAGTTGGTTTATCGTTATCTAATATAAATGAGTTGCTTGTATATAGTTTAGCATTTCCTGCATTATCAATTGATTTTATCCATAAATAGTATACCCCAGTTACATTTGATTTTGTTATATTAGCCCCACTTGAAAAATTTACCCAGCCACTTGTTGGTTCAACTGCATTTTGAGTATCCCATACATATTTAAGCGTATTTAATCCACTTTCTAAATCATTCACATTTACTGTTGTGCTTGCTGTTTTAGCAACTGTAGCCCCGTTTGTACTCAATGCTACAACAGGAGACACTTTATCTATAATTGTTATATCTAGTGTACTTTGCGTACTTTCTGTTCCAAGTGCATTTATTCCTTTTGCATAAACTACTTTATTCTCACTTACTGTAATTGGTCCTGTATAATCTAGCCATGTTGCCATATTATCTACACTGTATTTTTTCTGTGCACTATCTGATGAGTATGTTATTGTAACTGTAACATTTTGATTTGTCCAGTTAGTTGTGCTTGGTACCATATCAGGTGATATTGGCGCCACATTATTTATTTCAAATTCACCAGCTATTACTTCTTTTTCTTGGTATACGTTATTTTCATCTTTTACTGCATTCTTATTTACTTTTATCTTATACATTCCATCTGTTAGTGATGTTGTATTTACTGTTACTTTTGCTGTTAACTCTGT
>JAOAHC010000026.1 GCA_026415435.1 Clostridia bacterium | reverse complement strand
CAGGATTTAAAGTAATGCAGTAATTTATGGTATCGCCCACATCAACAACATACTTATCAGCGCTTTTAACAATGGTTAAAACACCAGCGTAAATATTAGAAAATAATAAAAACACCAATAAAAGAAACCAATTCTGTATTTCCCTGTGGATTGATTTTTTATCCCTTACTGACATTATGCCTCTTTCTTGTTTTTCCCAAAAACTGCTTAAACTAATATTATTTATACAATTATACAGAATAATTAACAATAAAACAAGAAATAAAGAAAGATGTAAGATGTAAAATGTATGATATAGAATTTGTGATTTTAATAATTTATTAAAAATTTATTGAAACTTTTATTGAAAAATTTTGTCTAATTGTGTATAATTAAAAATATAAACGGAGATAAAACCACAATATGAAAAAATTTTCATTGTTTCTATTAATTTTTATTATCTTTATATTTATTCTTAGCTGTAACAGGCATCGCTCTCCTGGTATACCTGAGTATGTTTCAACTCCGACCATCACAATAACTATCACTTCAACAAGTACAACTATTATTAATTCTCCAACTCCATCATCTACCATTTCTCAAATTATCAGTGCAACTTATACTGATACTATAACTCCTACTGTCACAATAACCTTTTCTAATACAGATACCCCTACATCTACTGACTCTCCTACTATAACTTTAACGTCTACTCCCACACCCACATTTACAAATACTATCCCTGTTATATATTTAACTGCCACTATTCAATGCACTTGTTTTAAAATTAATACCTGTGGTAGTGGCTCTTCACTTTCATCTCCTGGTCCTATAACTGTTGATGACATGGGATATGTATGGGTAAGCGAAGGAACAACCTGTGCCTATATTAAACAATATGACCCTTCAACAGGGGTAGAAGTCAGTTCAAAAATGGCATATCTAGTATATGGTCTTGAATATTATAATAACACTGTTGTCAGTACATATATTTTGGATACTTCATATATTCAATATTTTCCAACATTTTCAAAGACATTAACCAGTCCAGGGCCCAATGATCATTATCGTGGTCTTGCTTATGATGGTACAAACTGGTGGACTGTTTATGCAAAAGGTTGGGGAAGCAAATATTATGAAACAAAATTACAAAAATTTTCTTCTACTGGTGAATTACTCGCAAGTTATGATGCACCATATTTAGAAAACAAAAATTCATTTATTTTGGATTTTCCTCAAAGTTGCTGGGATATTTCATATTCCAGTTGGACAAATTCACTATGGATTATTAATAAAAATCGTCTTTATAGGATAAACACAAATGGAGAAGTTATGGTTATTTACGACTTAGGTTCATGGAGTTTTAATGGTGTTCATTTCATTAATTATTCTTATTCATCATTTTATGCAACATATCAACCAAGAGTAGGTTCATATCAAGCAAAAGTATGTTATTGTTACTTTTAAAAAATATTTTAACTATATAATACAGTGTATTATTATAATTGAATTCACTTTATTTTTTTATAAAAAGATCTATCTAAAAGACAAAAACAACAAATATAATATTCCAAATCATAATTCTTAAATCATAAATTTAAAATATTTTCACTGATGTCCGTACAAAGTATAATAAACCCCTATTGTATCTGTCTGTGCATTATTTACCCAGACATCGCCTGTTTCTGGGTCATATCGCCAGCCATCTCCATCTTCTTTAAATTTTGTCTTCCCATACGCATTACCCTTTCCTTTT
>JAOAHC010000052.1 GCA_026415435.1 Clostridia bacterium | reverse complement strand
GATTTGATATGAAATTAGTATCTAACCCTGATGTTTCAAATAACCTAATGAATTATTTTAGTATCAAGAATGATGAGGACTATCAAAAATGCTTAAAATTGTATAAATTCTTTTCAAAGGGAACTTTAGCCAAAAAAACATCAACCCAACATATTTATAGCGGTTTTAATGAGACTATAAAGTCTAACATATCTATTCTTTCTAAAAGACAAATAATACCATGATTGGTGGTGAAAATATGAAAAAAGCAATTTCAATGATTTTAGTATTTATTATGCTTCTAACTGCCTTGGAAATGAGAAATATAAAAATTATTAATGCTCAACAAATTTTTAGCGATGACATAAAAATACTTGAAATAATTCCTGACTACGAAGGATATGAATTTGATTCCTCTAACGGAGTTTTTAAAACGGATTTGTATAATTTTTTGCAGGTAAATAAAAATTATTATCCAAACATTAAATTAGAGACAATAACGTTAAATCACTTTAATTCGATGAGGAATGATGTAAATGGAGAATATGATATAATATTCTTTGCACCAGGTAAAACAAGAGCAAATGGTGATGAATTAAGTTATGGCTTGGTTATGGAAAGTAATCCCCAGAACCCTTATGGGGAAAATAGTTCAGGCAATAGTTCAGATAAACCAAGAAGATACAATGATATTACAAAATTAAGGGCAAGCAAGATTATAGAATTTATTAATTGTGGACATTTAGCAATATTTAGTTCAGAAATATTTGATTATTCCAAAATGAATGGATCAAATATGTATAATAGTTTTAACGACTTAAAAAGCAAAATAATTTTGTTTCCTAAATCAACAGTGATTAATATAAGTAATTTTAACAATATTTTTATAAATAACTATAGAATAAAAAATAAAAGACTTAAAATTAATAAACTACAATATCCACCTGAATATAATGGAATGCAGCAGTTAATTTATTACAAAGAAGGAGATAAATTAGTATTTTCTTTCAATTTAACAAATCCCAATACTTTGGATTCAAATACCTACTCAGCAAGATTATTTATAGATATGAATAGGGATGGATTATTTAAAGAAGACGAAGTAAAAATTGCCCAAAATGCGCTTGAATTTGATAAAGACCAATCTATAGAGTTTACTTTGCCATTATTATTTTCTGCTCCTATTTATTGGAAAATAGAATTTGTTTCAGACAAATTAAAGATAAAAAATATAGTAAAAGGGAAAGTGCACTATAAAGGCATAGAAATTAAAGCTAATGTTTTACAAATAGCTCCTGATACAAAAAATAAAGATAATTTAGACTTATCAAAGGTTCTAACTACAAAAACAGCTGATAATCATTACTTAAATGCTTTAAATGGTTTGTATAACCTTAATATCAAAACGATTACTGTTGATGACTTTAATAAGCCCGAGAATTATAATGATTTAAACACTAAGTATGATATGATTATTATCGGGTTTGGTGATTCCTATGGTGCTAAGGATATAAAGGGAGAACCTTTAAATAAATTGATAGATTATTATAGAACAGGGCAAGGGTTAATGCTAACTCACGATACTATTTGGCTTTTAAAAGGAGACAAATCTGATGTAGAAGAATCGAGACCATTTAATATTACTAGAAACTTTATTGACGATGTAGGCCAAGGATCTTTCGATAAAAGTCATTTTAAGAATTTAATCGGAACAGATATATTTGAATATAAAAATCCACCATATCATCCAGATGATAATATAAATAATAAGCCAGCAGCAGGTTACCAAGCACCAATTTTTGCTAGATATACCTATAACAGAAGAAGAAAATATCAAAGTGGAACTGGAACTTTGTGGGTTTTATCAAATAAAATTAATAAAATAAATAATGGTGTTATAACTGATTATCCCTTTAATTTGCCTAAAAAAATTAATATTGGAACGACCCATGATATGTATTATACAATAAATCTTGAAGATGAGAATGTTATCCCTTGGTTTAACATGGATGTGGCTTCTTACAATAAAGATAATTCTAATTCGGCGTATTATTATTATACC
>JAOAHC010000027.1 GCA_026415435.1 Clostridia bacterium | reverse complement strand
AGTTCTTATCACCTCCTAAAGCATCTACTACTATTTTCATAAGAATTATTTTGTTGTTACTTCTTTAGAAACCTTTTCTTTTTTCTTTATCCATAACTTACCTTTGTAATAACCACAATTAGGACAAATCCTATGAGGCATTTTATACTCTCCACACTGACTACAACGAACCAAATTAGGAGATGATATAATCCATTGACCTCGTCTCATTCGTGTTCTTGAATGTGTATGATGTTTTTTCGGATTTGGCATATTTTATAAAACCTCCCCTTACGAAATATCTATTTATCTATACATTTGCATTTTTCTTTATTTAAATTCACTCCGCATTTTAAACAAATACCTTTACAATTATCACTACAAAGTGTTTTCATAGGGAAGTCTGTTAATACCATATCTTTTATTTTAGAATCTATATATATAACTCTATTTTCCAGTTCATTTTTTTCTATTTCAAATATAGTATCTAATTTTATTATCTTGTGTTGCAAAAAATTCTCACAACACCTATCACATACTAACTCAAACTCACCCTCTATCTCTCCAACTAGTCTTACATTTTCATTACCTACCAAAGTAATATTTACTTTTATATTCAAAGGTCCCAAAGTATGTTCCCTCAAACCTTTATCTTGGAATTGGGAGTCTTGATATTCTAACTCAATTTTTCTTTCAATCTTTAATCTATCTATAGAAATTTTCACTATTTATAATTCCTAAGTTTATATATTTTAACTTCCTAATTTCCTAATTATCTCTTCAGCCATCTCAGTATTTTTGGAATTACCACCTAAATCATATGTTATTACTTTTGCTTCTTTTATTACCTCTATTATAGCATTTTCTAACCTATTTGCTGCTTCATTTTCACCTAAATATTCTAACATCATCTTAGCAGAAAGCAAAAGTGCTGTAGGATTTACTTTATTTAGACCTTTATACTTAGGTGCTGAACCATGTACCGCTTCAAATAATGCATATTCATCACCAAAGTTAGCACCAGGTGCAACTCCTAAACCTCCTACTAATCCAGCACATAAATCAGAAACTATATCGCCATACAAATTTGGTAAAAGTAAAACATCATACATCTGTGGTTTCTGAACAAGTTGCATACACATATTATCAATAAGTTTCTCTTCATACTCTATTTGTGGATACTCTTTAGCTACTTCTCTACATACTTCAAAGAATAATCCATCTGTATATTTTAATATATTCGCTTTTGTAACAGAAGTTACTTTTTTTCTATTATTTTTTACTGCATACTCAAAAGCAAACTTTGCTATTTTTCTAGTTGCAGAAGGTGAAATCGCTTTTATAGAAATAGCACAATCTTTTGAAATTTTTCCATTACTTTTACTAATAATATAATTTGCTTCTTCACTAAAAGGTTGAAATTCTACACCTGCATATAAGTCTTCTGTATTTTCTCTTATTATCACTATATCAACATTTTCATATTTTGTGTTAATTCCAGGATATGTTTTACAAGGACGTACACAAGCATATAAGTTAAGTATCTGTCTTAAAGCTACATTTACTGATCTAAAACCACTTCCTATCGGAGTTGTTACAGGTCCTTTAAGTGCTACTTTATTTTTTTTAATTGATTCTATTACATTTGAAGGTAATACA
>JAOAHC010000045.1 GCA_026415435.1 Clostridia bacterium | reverse complement strand
TTCTTCAATACTTTTTATATCATTCATAAATCTAGCTTTAGCTGCTGGCTCTCCTAAATTATTTACTGCTGTTAATATTACTGCTGTAGATATTATAACTATAACTATTATTGTTATTACTAATGTTATTAGTGATATTCCTTTTGTTTTTCTCATAATTTATACCTCTTATATATTTATTATTGTACAAGATATTAACCCTGCATTATTTATATTATTTTATATTATTCTACTCACATTGTCAATGGCTTTTCTTATTAATAAAAACAGTTATTATACTTTAATGCCAAACTTTACTAAAAGAAAAAAGATAATTAGACTTAATCTAATTACCTTTTTATGACTATGCTTATTCTATTTATTACCTCTTGCAAGTTTAGTGTGATAAACAAATAAAGGTGCAGATATTGCAAAAGCTCCTATTGCTGTCATAAGATCTCTAAGATATATATTTCTATTATAATCTTCTTGTGTTATCTCCATATTATATACTCTTTTATCTACTACCTGTTTTTCAGGCAAGAAGTAATTTGTTGTACTATTAAATATACCTATAATACTAAATACTGCTACAAAAAGTAAAACTATTGATACTAAGTATAAATAAATCGTCCTTATATTCTTTTCAAAATTATCCTCTGATTTTTCACCATCTTTTGATTTTTTAACAAATATGGCTATCAGAGATACAATAAGAACTATAGGTATTACAACTACCAAGAACATAACCATATAACCTACTATTGAGTACATATTTATACCTCAACTTTCTTTTCTTTTTCAATTCTTTTCCAATGATAAATATATAGTGGTAATGATACTAATATAATAGCTAAAGCATTAAAAATATCTCTTAGTCTAGAATTTCTAGCATTCTCATCATTTATTTGTTGCTGTTTTTCAATTTCTTCTTTAGAGTACTTTTTATCTATTACACTAATTTGCTCTTGTTTTTGTTGTTCTGTAAGAGTATTATTTTGTTCTATAGATTCTAGCTCTTTTGTATACGCATCACTTGAATAATCATAAGCTGGATAAGCGTAGTTATAGTTTGAAGGCCAAATATACGCAGCAATTGCGCTCATTGTTACAATAAATCCACCTATTATCATCATTAATGTAACAAATGCAACAGCATATAAATAAACTATTCTTATATTTTTTGAAAACATATTTTCACCCCCTCTATTTCATAATTCAATTATTTTAAGCTATTTTTGAAGTTATCTTCGCCGTCACTTACAAAATTATTATTATCAGAAGATACTGGGGTACCTTCCTGGCTATTATGTATTATACTATTTATTTTTTCGTAAACTTCATTAGGATTTTTAAGTCCCAATATTACTAGTCCATTTTTATACTCATTTTCAGCATTAGTGTAAATTATAATTACACCAAAACCATTTATTCTATCCCATATATTTCTTCTTATTTCAATTTCACGTATATTTGCATACTGTATCGTTTTTATATGTTGATTTAAAAAACTATCTTCATACACTAAATATTTATCATAAAATGTGTATGATATTGAATTATATTGTATTATTTGGATAACCATATTAAATATAGCCTTAAGAATAAGTATTGCTATAACGGTTAGAAATAAATAATTTAAAATTTGTAATATATTGATTCCTGATATTATAGTATCCATATTTATATTAAAATTTTTATTTGCTACTAAATATATTATATATATAATTAACAATATTATTATTATTTTAAAAGTATTTGCTACTTTTTTCCCTGTAGGCATTCCTAATTCATATATAAGATTATATTTTGGCTTTATTTTAAAAATTCCATTTCTCTCTCCCATAAATTTCACCTATTTTTCAATTATAGTACCTATTTTTTCACCATTTATAGCTCTTTTTATAGAATCTTTTTCATTTAATGCAAATACCCTTATTGGTATTTTATTTTCCATACATAGTGTAATTGCTGTTGCATCCATTACAGCAAGTCTTTCTGATATAGCTTGCATATATGTAACTTCATCATATTTTTTAGCATCAGAATATTTATTAGGATCTTTATCATATACTCCATCTATATTTTTAGCAAGTAAAATAATGTCTGCATCAACTTCAACTGCTCTTAATGCTGCAGTTGTATCTGTAGTAAAATACGGATTACCTGTGCCACAAGCAAATATAACTATTCTACCTTTTTCTAAATGCTTCACCGCTTTTCTTCTTATATATGGTTCAGCAACTTGCTTTATTTCAAGTGCTGTCATAACTCTTGTATATATACCTTTACTCTCTATCATATCTTGCAAAGCTAGTGCATTTAACGTTGTAGCTAACATTCCCATATAATCAGATGTTGTACGTTCCATATACTCTTGACCATATTTACCACGCCAAAAATTACCTGCACCTATAACTATTGCAATTTGAACGCCAGATTTTGATATTTCAATTATTTGTTCTACTACTTTAGATAATTTTACATTATCTATTCCTCTTCCATCTTCTTTTCCAATTGCTTCACCACTTAGTTTTATTAAAACTCTTTTATATTTAAACTCCATTTATATAACCCCTTTATCTATAACTAACCTGGATTATATACCATTTTTTAATTATAATCAAGATATTTATAGTTTAAAAAACAAAAACACACGATAAATTCTATCGTGTGTTCTCTAAACTATCCTTTCACAAACAAGCTATGAAATCTAGTCCAGTTCTCTATGTCTCTAAATACTTCTTGCTTATCAAACCCTAAAGATATAATAAGAGAACATATTGCTAAGCTTCTTGCCTGACAATTTATAGATTTGTCTGGATTGAATTCTATATCTGTAAAATGTGAGAATTTTATAATTTCGTTTGACCTTCCACTTTCAAATACAGCTTTACAATATATGTAATCATAAAATGCAGTCTTAGGTAGAAGTTTCCAATCTTGATCTTTATAACGAAAACCTATTAACCTACCTGAATTTTTTAGCCTTTCATCACGTTTTGCATCTCTAGGTTCTACATCTAAAAGATCAATATATTGTCCCCCATTTTCAAAGACTTTACTGGATTGAAATATATTTTCTAATCTTTTTCCATCAAGGGTAAGATTAAAAGCACTGAAAAACTTTCCTATTTCCAAATTACTCTTAGTAGAAACTTCTAATACCTTTGCATCAGAATCAATTTTGCATATAGCTTCATGTAATGCTTGAACATTTCTTTCTTTTTGTTGTTTAGAAAAACCTGGATTCCACTTGAAATTGAAGTTTTCTACTACTACCTCATCATTCTGTATTTTCCATGTTGGCCTTTCTGCCATATTAGTATTCCTCCTAATTGTTTTTTATAGGTAAGCCCATAAACACTTTATACACTTGATCTGAAAGTACAGAAACATCTTTATTTTCCCCACTATGCATTGATAAAAATCTAAAAATTGTAAAAACATATCTATGTTGCCCAATAGTAATATATCCCTGTTCCTCAAAAAATTTCGAGGCTTTTTCAAGAGTATTTATCAAAATTCCTGTCTTTTCCTCATCTTCTATATATGTACCATCTCTCAATTTTGTAATTATCCCTTCTACTTCATCATATACTAATGAATTCAATTTCTTTTCTATATCTTCCCATTTTTCCATCTTCTTTTTTCCTTTCTCTAATATTTTAAAGAAATTTACGATATAAATGTATATATATTATACCATACTTTTAATTTTATGTCAACTTACCTGTCGATAGTTTTATTTGTATTACCATAAGTGCGCTTTGAACCATCATAATTACTTGCCCATTCTGCCTTATCGGCCCTTTTTCTGCTCATAACTGTTGTAATATTATCAAACTTATATTTTCCATCAACAGTTTTCTTAACATTCACTATTCCATATGGAAAATGCTTTGATTCATCAGGTCCTATTACTACTGGAATACAACCTCCAACAATAATCCCACCATCTCCATTTTTTAAAGATTTATATCTTTCAGACTCCATTGACATTCTAGGAACCAATTCTTCAAAAGAATCTAAATAATTATCTGCATATTTAATTTTATTCCTATTTGTATTTTGAACATTTAAAAAACCACCAATTTCTTGAAATGATTTCATATCATATTTTTGACCATTTTTACCACTAAATTCACTCATAGCTTTTGGCGTTAATATTTTAGCAAAACTACTACTATTTATTATCTTCTTTATTACTGATGTCCTTAAACATTTGCCCGACATTACATTGCCTTCAAAATTCTCTTTACATATTTCATATAAAGAAGTCCCTTTATTATAGTATTCGTTAATAAAGAGTTTTTCAGGTTCTTCCAGATTTAATTCATTTAGTATATTAGTAAGACTAGGATCTTTATCAGCTATCATTTCTAACAATAAGTTTTTTATTATACCATACGACTCATTAGACATATTATCTTTTCTAGCCACTCCATAATTAAAATTATTTTCTTCCGTTTCTAGTGCAAATAAGATATCTACAAAAAGAGGAGGTATTTCCACGCATGCTTTCGATGGTATTGAAGTATCAACAATAACTTCCCTTGAAGCTCTTGCATAATCTTTAGTTTGTTTAATTGTTATATATTTATCTAATACCTCTTTGTCATTTAGATCGTATACTCTGCTCTTTTCTTCATCATTCATTTTGGAAGAATCTATTAGAATAATTGATTTCCTCTTGACATTTGAAGTATTTTTTGAGTATCCAAAAGAATAAGAAATCGCAACACCGATATTCTCAGTACATGATAAATACTTCGTTTTGACACCGCCTTTACTTCCTTGAGCAACGTGATATTCAATATCATGTTTAGAATCTTTGTCTTTACATTCAATGTCTTTTCCTTTTTCAAAATGACGTGTTGTTCTATATATAAATCTATTCACTATTCATCACCACTATCTAGATATATAATTCAATTAATATAACCAAAATTATATTATAAATTATTATGATTTGTCAATAAAAAACCACATTATCTTATGATAATGTGGTTTTTATATTTATATATTAGCTTGTTTCATAACTTCTTCAGCAAAGTTAGATTCTTCTTTTTCTATTCCTTCGCCTCTTTCAAATCTAGCGAATCTTCTTATTACTATATTTTCACCAATTTTAGCTATTAATTCTGTTAATAATTGACCAACTGTTACATCAGGATTTTTAACAAAAGGTTGTTCTAATAAACATATTTCAGCAAAGAATTTATTTACTCTTCCTTCAACCATTTTATCAACTACTGCAGCAGGTTTGCCTTCATTTAATGCTTGAGCTTTTAAAGTTTCTTTTTCAGCTTCTACTACTTCTGCTGGTACTTCTTCACGTCTAACATATCTTGGTCCAGTAGCTGCTATATGCATAGCAACGTCTTTTACAAAAGTTTTAAAATCTTCATTTCCAGCTACAAAGTCTGTTTCAGAATTTACTTCTACTAAAGAACCATATTTGCCGTTATGTATATATGCTTCTACTACGCCTTCAGCTGCTATTCTGCCAGCTTTTTTCGCTGCTTTAGCAATTCCTCTTTCTCTTAAAAGTTCAATCGCTTTATCAATATTTCCGTCAGTTTCAACTAGTACTTTTTTGCAGTCCATTATACCTGCATTTGTTCTATCTCTTAACTCTTTTACTTGTTCAGCTGTTATTGCCATAACATAACCTCCTTTAATTATTTTTCTTCAGTTCTTTCTCTTCTTGCATAGTTATTTTTATTATTTCTATTAGGTTTTGGTTTTCTTTCTATCTTGTCAACGCCTTCTTGAGCAACTAATTGATCCATTGTTTCTACTTCTTCATCAGATACAACTAATTCTTGTGTATTACCTTCTTTGGCATCAATAACAGCATCAGCCATTTTGCTAGTGATTAATGAAACTGCTCTAACAGCATCATCATTACCAGGTATTACATAATCAACTGAATTTGGATTACAATTTGAATCTATTAGACCAATTGTAGGTATTCCAAGTTTTCTTGCTTCTTTTGAGCAAATTAATTCTTTATTTGAATCAACTAAAACTATAAGTGAAGGTAATTTTTCCATTGTTTTTATACCAGCTAAGTTAGTAGTTAATTTTTCCATTTCTTTTTTAAGTCCTATAACTTCTTTTTTTGGAAGTACTTCGAAAGTTCCGTCTTGTTCCATTTTTTCTAATTCAATTAATCTTGCTATTCTTCTTCTTATAGTTTCAAAATTAGTTAATGTACCACCTAACCATCTGCTGTTTATGTAGAACATTCCACATCTTTCAGCTTCTTGTTTAATAGTTTCTTGAATTTGTCTTTTAGTACCAACAAATAGTACATAACCACCTTCAGCAACAACTTTTTTTGTTAAGTTGTATGCTTCTTGTACTTTCTTTAAAGTTTTTTGCAAATCTAGTATGTATATACCATTTCTTGCAGTGTAGATGTATGGAGCCATTCTAGGATCCCATCTTTTTGTTTGGTGTCCAAAATGTACACCAGCTTCTAGTAACGATTTCATAGGTATTATCGCCATTTTAAATTTCCTCCTTCTTAATTTCCGCCACGAATATCAATGCTTTACTGCGCCCATAATGGTAGAAGAGTAAAACTCGTTCGTGTGTGAATTTTGTATATTAGAATATACAATGCATATATTATAGCATAAAACCGCCGACTAATCAATAGTCGACGGTTAATTTTTATACAAAAGCTAATTCGTTACTTACATTTTTTTGTTGCTGGTGATCTTGGAGACTTCTCAAAGACCTACTTATCTCTTCCAGTTTATTTTCAAGAGGTTGGGCAGATTCAACTATATGATGAAGTACCCTGAATTTAGAAGCGCTTTTAAGAAATCTTATTTCATTTGGATCAGTTATACTACTTTTTATAAGTTTTTTCACAGTATCTGACTTAAGATTACCATTTTTTCCTTTTTCAGCGTACTGAACAGTAACTCTATGACCATTAAGTTTGCTTAGTAGAACTGCTGCTGTGTAGTGCTGACAATCACTTTTTTCACTAATTATAAGTAAATTTTGTGCCATTCTACATACCTCCAAAATAAAATTTATGCTAGATGGTAATTCACCATATAAGCCTTTGTTTTTGAATAGTTATAAAAACTCTAAAATTTATTTTTTAACATTATATATTTTCTAGTTGTGCTTGTCAATATTTTTTGTCGAATTTAGTTATTTTTTATAAAATAAAAAAAGGAAATGATTAGTATCATTTCCTTACATATTTTATCCAAATATTTTTTCGAACTCATCGCCATCCATTTTTTCTTTTTCAAGAAGAATTTCTGCAACTTTGTGTAATTTATCAATATTATCTTTTAGTAATCTTTCCGCATATGTATATGCTCTATTGATTATATCCCTTACTTCATCGTCAATTTCAGATGCAATTTTTTCACTGAAATTCCTTTGATTATTTATGTCTCTTCCTAAGAACACTTCTTCTTGGTTAGCTCCAAAAGTAATAGGTCCTATTTTATCAGACATACCATACTTCATAACCATATTTCTTGCAATTTTACTTGCTCTTTCTATATCACTAGAAGCACCTGTACTTATATCATCTAAAACTAATTTTTCTGCAACTCTTCCGCCTAAAAGTGATACTATGTGTTCTTGCATTTCAGATTTTGATCTGTAGCTTTTATCTTCATTTGGCTTATACATAGTATATCCACCTGCCATACCTCTAGGTATAATTGATATTTGATGTACTATATCATGTGTAGGCAAAAATCTAGATACAACTGCATGCCCAGCTTCATGATACGCAGTAAGTTTTTTCTCTTTATCACTTATAATCTTACTACGTTTTTCAGGTCCCATCATAACCTTAATCATAGCTTCTTCTACGTCTGGCATATCAATCGCTTTTTTGTTTTTTCTAGCTGCAAGAAGAGCAGATTCATTTATCATATTTTCAAGATCAGCACCTGAAAAACCAGCTGTATTTTTAGCTATTATCTTAAAATCAACTGTTGGTAAAAAAGGTTTTCCTTTTGCATGTACTTTTAAAATTTCTTCTCTTGCACCTATGTCGGGTTCATGAACAACTATTTGTCTGTCAAATCTTCCTGGTCTAAGTAGAGCTGGGTCTAATATGTCTGGTCTATTTGTAGCAGCCATAACTATTATACCTTCATTTGATGCAAAACCATCCATTTCAACAAGTAACTGATTTAGAGTTTGTTCTCTTTCATCATGTCCTCCACCAAGTCCAGCACCTCTTTGTCTACCCACAGCATCTATTTCATCTATAAATATTATACATGGAGAGTTACTTTTGGCTTCAGCAAATAAGTCTCTTACTCTTGAAGCACCAACACCTACAAACATCTCAACAAAGTCAGATCCACTTATAGAGAAGAATGGAACTCCTGCTTCTCCAGATACTGCTTTGGCAAGTAATGTTTTTCCTGTACCAGGTCCTCCTATAAGTAAAACACCTTTAGGAATTCTTGCACCTATCTCTTGATATTTTTTTGGATGCTTTAAAAATTCAACTATTTCTTCTAATTCTTCTTTTTCTTCTTTAAGCCCTGCAACATTTTCAAAAGTTATTTTATTCTTAGAATTAGCTTCTGTCATCTTAGCTCTATTTTTACCAAAACTTAAAGCTTTACTATTTCCGTCCCCAGTCTTTTTAATCATATATACAAAAAGTACAAATATACCAACTAATAGTAATATATTAGGTATATGAGGAGCAAGCACTTCAAGAGCAGTTTCTTCTGCCACTGTAAGTTCAAATTCTCCCGCTATAACTTTTGGCTGTATTTCAGTTATAAAAGCACTTGTATCTGGTATTTTAACTGTTTTTTGAGTATCCGTTTCATTTTTTAAAACCACTATTGCTTTTGTTCTATCACTTTGAAGTGTTATTTTTGATACATTCCCCTCAGAAATTCTTTGCATTAACTCAGTATAACTTATTGTTTTAGTAATTGTATTGTTTAAAGCCGATATTATATAGACAATTGCTAAAGTCAATACTAAATAAGTCACTAGTGTTCTAAATATACTACCTTTCTTCAATTTATTTCCTCCCTTTTATATATTTTAATATATGATTGCAATATTTTTCTTTACAATTTCAATCGTAAATTTATTTCCAATAATATATTTTTTTCCTTTTATATTATTTGTAAATAACTTTTGTATATCACTTACATGTATTTGCTCTATACCCTCTAAATTCCCTTGATTTTTAAATATTATATTTCTTATAACTCTATTTTGTACTGCCTCATGTTCATTTAATATAATTGAAAAATCAAAAGTAATAGTCTCTTTATCTGCATTTAATATGCATTTTTTAACTATATTTTCGGAATAACTGTCCATAAAGTCATTGTCTATCTTAGCTATCTTACTCATCCTAATTATATTTTGCACTATGTTCTCATTATATTCATTTTTTATGCTAGGTATTAATTTTAATCTTATTTTATTTCTTTTATATATGTCTAATTCATTTGTAGCATCAAAACATGGATCTAATTTCTCCAATTCACAATATTCAAGTATATCGCTTTTCTGTATATTTAATATAGGTCGTATAATATTGCCTGATAAGAAATTCATACCAATTAAACCTTTTATACCTGATCCTCTTATTATATTTAGAAATATTGTTTCAACATTATCATCCATATTATGTGCAACTGCTATCTTACTTGCATTTATATTACTTAATATTTCATTAAAGAACTCATATCTGACGTATCTTCCACAAGTTTCCTCAGAAATTTTCATCTCCTTAGAAATTTTAAGTATATCTGCTTCTTTATAATAAAAAGGTATATTATGATTTTTACATACGCTTTCTACATATATCTTTTCTTCATCAGACTCTTTCCTTATTTTATGATTTACATGTGCAACAAATAAGTCATAATTAATATTATGCTTTTCTTTTAACTCAGATTTTAAATTAGTTAATACATCTAACAAACAAATAGAGTCTGGACCTCCAGAAACAGCTACTATTATCTTGTCATTATTTAATATAAGATTATTTTTTAATATATTTTCAAGTACTATTTCTCTAATACTATATACCATATTATTCACAATTTTCTTATTCATTATCCTCCCCTATACAAATTAGCAAATTTAGTATATTGGCCAAGCCATGCTAATTCTACAGTACCTGTCGAACCATTTCTATTTTTTGATATTATAACTTCTGCCACATTCTTCTTTTCAGTTTCTTGATTATAGTAATCTTCTCTATGTAAAAATATAACTATATCTGCATCTTGCTCTATTGCACCAGATTCTCTTAGATCACTAAGCATAGGTCTATGATCTGCCCTTGATTCAGTAGCACGACTTAGCTGTGATAAGGCAATTACTGGTACAGATAACTCTTTTGCTAATATTTTAAGAGAACGACTTATTTCAGATATTTCTTGTTGTCTCGATGGACTTTTTATCTTTGACTCCATAAGTTGTAAATAGTCTATTATAACTAGTCCAATATTTTTTTCCAGTTTTGCTTTTCTACATTTTGCTCTAAGCTCGGCAGAATTTAGTCCAGGGGTATCATCTATATACAAAGGTACTTCTGCAAGTTTACCACTTGCACTACCCAACTTTAGCCAATCCTCACTATTTAAATCTGCATTTCTTAATTTCATACTGTCAACTTCACTCTCGCTACATAGTATTCTGTTTACCATTTGTTCTTTTGACATTTCCAAACTAAATACTAATACAGGTGTTTTCATATGACTTGCAACAAAATTTGCTATATTAAGTACAAAAGCACTCTTTCCCATAGCTGGTCTTGCCGCAACAATTATTAAATCTGCAGGATTCAAGCCAGAAATTTTGGCATCTAAATCTACAAAACCTGACTCAATACCAGAAACCTTACTTTTATTTTGATACATTTTTTCTATTAAATCAAAAGTAGTTATAAGAATTTCTTTAATACTGGAATATCCTTTAGAATTTCTATTTTGTAAAACATCAAAAAGTTTCTTTTCAGTATGCTCTATTATAGTGTCAACTTCTTCAGTTTGAGAATACCCCATTTTAAGTATATCATTAGCAGCCTTTATAAGTTGTCTTATAGTAGCCTTTTCTTCAACTATTCTGACATAGTTCTCTACATTTGATGTAGTAGGAACATTGTCAATTAAACTTACAATATATGATAGATTACCTACTTTATCTAATGATCCACGCAGTAATAGTTGATCTTTTAAAGTAATTGTATCTATATGTCCGCCTGTGCCATATATTTCTAACATTGCTGCAAATATTTCTCTATTATCTTCTCTATAAAAATCTTCAGGTTTTAATATCTCGATAGCTGCAATTACAGCTTCTTTATCTACAAGCATAGAACCTAGAACAGCTTGTTCAGCTATAATATCACTTGGTGGAACCTTACTTAATAGATCATTTTCCATCTCAATCACCTATACTCCTAACACTACTATTTTTAGTTTTGCAACTACTCCTTCGTATAATTTTACTTGTGCTACATATGATCCTGCTACTTTTATATTTTCATCTATTATTATTTTTCTCTTGTCTACTTTAATATTAAACTTTTTCTCTACTTCTTCTGATATTTCTTTTTCAGTTACGCTACCAAATAGTCTTCCATTTTCACCTATTTTATGTCTAAACTCTATGTACTTACTCTCAATTAGTTTTCTATTTGTTTCTGCATCTTGTTTTTCGGTATCTTTTTTATACTTTATAGCTTCCTTTTTTGTTTGAGCTTCATTTAAAGATTTAGTATCTGCTAAATTAGCCAACTTTTTAGGAAGTAAAAAATTTCTAGCATAACCCTCTGAAACTTCTACAGTATCTAATTTTTTACCTAAACCTTTTACATCTTGATTTAATACAACCTTCAAAATTATCCCCCCTAACGAGTAATTTTATTATTCTTTTACTTTTCCAAAATAATTATTTATACTACTAATTAAAATTTGCTTTGCCTCGTCTAAACTAACTCCTGCAAGTTGAGCACCTGCAAATGTTAAGTGTCCACCGCCACCCATGTTTTCTAATATTGCCTGAACGTTAATATCACCCATTGATCTACCAGATATCATAATCACATTGTCTACCTTACATAGTACAAATGAAGCCGAAATACCAGTGATTGATAATAATTCATCTGCAGCTTGAGCTGCAATTATAGGCATATTTTCATGTTCATCTTCTGTAACAGAAATAGCTATTTTATTATCTATTATTTCAGCATTTTTAACTATCTCTACTTTTGAAATATATGTTTCAAAATCATTTTTAAATATTTGCTTAACTTCACTTATATCTAAACCACTCTTTTTAAGATATGCTGCCACCTCAAATGTTTTTACACCTGTCTTAAATGTAAAATTCTTTGTATCTACTAATATACCTGCATATAAAGCCTCCGCTTCAATTGGTGTTAAGGATATATTGTTTAAATACATTAATAATTCACTTACTAATTCTGATGTAGAAGAAGAATATAGTTCATGGTAAGTAAGTAATGTATTTTCAATAAATTCAGGCCCTCTTCTGTGGTGATCAATTACTACTACTTTATTAAACTCTTCCAGTATATCACATGCTAAGTATGATTTTTTATGAGTATCAACAACTACTAAAAGAGAATTTTCTGTATCTATTTTTTTAGCCTCATCTTTACCAATAAAAATATCTTCATATTCCTTCTGCGTTTTTAGCTTGTCAACTAAATATCTAGTACTATTATTATATTTTGCATCTATTATTATGCTAGCAGGTTTATTTAATGATTTCGCTATTTTATATATTCCAACTGCTGATCCAATACAATCGATGTCAGTATTTTTATGTCCAACTATATATACACTATCTGATTTTTCCATTACGTCTTTTAAAGCTTGCGCTATAGTTCTAGCTCTTACTCTACTTGTTTTTTCAACGCCTAAATTTGTACCGCCATAGAAAATGTAGTTTTTATCATTCTTTATTACTACTTGATCTCCACCTCTACCTAATGCAATATCTAATGCCGAGTTCGAAGCTAAATACCTTGTAGATAAGCTTTCATCAGAATAAGACATCCCTATGGATATTGTAAGTGGAAGCTTTGTAACATCCGTGATACTACGTATTTTTTCAAGTATTACAAACGTAGATTTTTCCATTTTATCAACGTATTGTTTTTCAATGAAAATAGCATATTTATCTTTATCTATCTTAGATATTATACCTGAGTTTTCTTGAACCCATTTTCTAAGTTCTTTATCTATTTTAGAAGTAATATCAGATTTAACTATATCATCTAATCCTTGCATAGTTTCTTCAAAATTGTCAACAAATATAATACCAACTGCTACTTGCTTTTTATCTATTAATTGTTCTAATTCTTCTTCCTTAGTGTTATCTATAAAGGTTATCAGTAAGCATTTGAAATTACTAAAATTAATATGTGTTCCAACAACTATGTATGTATTACCGTCGCCAAATTTAAGTTTAGTTTTAACAATATCTGCATTAATTTTCTTTTTTTCTAATTCAATAGCCATATCTACAATATAGTCTTGGGGTATTAAATGTTTGCATATGTTATTTTGCCAAACAATATCTGTATTGTTTGATACCATAGCCATTGGTATTTCAAGTAAATTTAAATTTTCTTTTAACACTATATCTACACTTGTAGTAAGTTCAGCTATTCTATACTTTTTATTTTGAATTTCTTTAAAACATACATAAATAGAACAAGTTGCTGTAAAAAATATTACAAACAAATCTATATATATGCTAGATGGCTGAACAATACTCATTATAACAGCAAAAATAATTACTATGCACAAATACACTATTTGCATAGAAAACACATTTAAGCTAAACTTGTTTTTGGTTGAGCTTTGTTTCATAAATATTAAACTACCTCACTTAGTTTTTAATAGATATATTTTACTATCTTTTTTAGTAAAAGTCAAGAATACTGTAAAAAATATGGCGTTTCAGATTATACAAGTTATAAATAAATCCAGATTTTATATTTTAGCTCAGAAAACACCTAAATCGACAAGTTTACATAAATGCAGTATAATATATGTATAAATATTAATTATTTCCAAGTAAATACGAGGTGAGAAAATGGATAATATTAAAAAATGGAAGTTTGAAAAAAGACTATATGAAAGATTGGGCATAAAATATGTTAGATATTTCATGCAGAATATAGTAATTTATTATTGCTTAATCGTAGAAAATATATTTTCAAAGAATAACAGAAAAATGTCTAGATCAGACATATATTATACACTGGATGACTATTCACTAGAATTTTGCGCTAAACATTTAAGATTAAGATATAGATATTTTAGGAATCACTTAATTATTGATATTCTTCTAATATCTTTTATATTAATTCTAAATTTTACTAACTTAGATTACAACGTTGTAAAAATTTTTAATATTTCTTACATTCCACTATTAGTAATGGATATCTGCAATGTATTTTTACAGAGGTATCATATTGTAAGACTACAGCTTATCCTTAATTATAACGGTCTAAGAAAAACAAAAAAATGCTCATTATTACAAATAGTCAATGTAATTTAAATTACATTGACTATTTTATTATTATTTAATTTCTTCCAAACTAGTTTCAATCTTTTTAAGTAATTCGGTATATTTTGCTATCTTTTGCTTTTCTTGTTCAATTAATTTTTCAGGAGCTTTTGATACAAAAGATTCGTTATTTAACATTCCCTCTGCTCTTTTAAGTTCGCTTAAAACTTTCTCTTTTTCTTCATTTAATTTAGCAATTTTTTCTTCTTTATTTACCACAGATGAAAAATCTAAATATATGTCAATATCCTCAAAATGTATTGCTAATGAATCTTTATTTGCACTTTCTTGATTTTCAATATATTGTATATTTTCAACACCAGCCATTTTTTTAATAAATTTTTCACTCTTTGTAAATATTGTTTTATATAATGAATCTTGAACATTCGCTTGAATATCTATCTTTTTAGAAATAGCTACCTCAGCGTTTGCTCTTGCATTTCTTATTTGTCTTATAACTTCTACTATTTTTTCTATTACAACACTTTCTTGTTCAAAACTATATTCTACTTTCGGCCATGAACTTATCATAATCGAATCATCATTATGACTCAAATTAGCATACACTTCCTCAGTTATAAATGGCATATATGGATGCAACAACTTAAGTGAATTGCATAATACATAGTTAAGCGTCCATACTGCTGTTTCAAAACTACCTTTTTCATTTTCATATAATCTTGGTTTTACCATTTCAATATATAGGTCACAGAAATCAAACCAAACAAAATCATATATTTTTTGTATAGCAACTCCTATTTCAAAGTTATCAATATTATCACTAACTTCTTTTATAAGAAGATTTAGTTTGTTTATTATCCACTTATCTTCTGCACAAAGTCTTTGTTTATCAACATTATCCACTAAAGAATTGTCTAAATACATCTTTACAAAACGTGCACTATTCCAAAGTTTGTTTGTAAAGTTTCTTGCTGCTTCAACTTTCTCAGGTATGTATCTTATATCATTTCCCGGTGAAATATTTTGAATTAATGAATACCTTAGAGCATCTGTACCATAATTATCAATTACTTCAAGAGGATCTATTCCATTACCAAGTGACTTAGACATTTTTCTTCCTTGAGCATCTCTTACTATTCCATGTATAAATACATTTTTAAAAGGTGCTTTTCCAGTGTATTCTAATCCACTAAATATCATCTTACTTACCCAGAAAGTTATAATGTCATATGCAGTTACAAGAGTAGTTGTAGGATAAAAATAGTTATACTCTTCCGTTTCATTTGGCCAACTTAGTGTTGAAAAAGGCCAAAGAGCTGAGCTAAACCAAGTATCCAAAGTATCATCATCTTGTATGAACTCTCCACCACATTCACAAACAGTAGGTTCTGTTTTAGAAACTACAACGTTACCACACTTAGTACAATAGTATGCAGGGATTCTATGTCCCCACCATAACTGTCTAGAGATACACCAATCTTGTGTATTTTCCATCCAGTTAAAATACGTCTTTTCAAATCTTTTAGGTATAAATCTAATCTCGTCATTTTTTACAGCATCTATTGCTGGTTTTGCTAATGTCTCCATTTTTACAAACCATTGCATTGATATATATGGCTCAATTATTTTATGACATCTATAGCAATTTCCTACATTATGAACATGACTTTCTGTTTTAATTAGAAGCCCTTGTTTTTCTAAGTCTTCTACTACATTTTTTCTTGCCTCAAATCTATCTTGTCCAGCATATTCTCCTGCTAACTCATTTAATCTTGCTTCTTTATCAAATATATTTATTATCTCTAAATTATGTCTTGCTCCGACAACAAAGTCATTTGGATCATGTGCAGGAGTTATTTTAACTGCTCCTGTTCCAAACTCAGTTTCAACATATTCATCTGCAATTATTGGTATAATTCTATCTGTAAGTGGTAAGCATAATTTTTTACCCATCAAGTGAGAATATCTTTCATCATTTGGGTTAACTGCAACTGCACTATCTCCAAATAGTGTTTCAGGTCTAGTAGTTGCTACAACTAGATATTCATGACTATCTTGAACCATATATTTTATATGCCATAGAAAATCTGATTTTTCTTCATATTCTACTTCATTTTCAGATATAGAAGTCTTACATGTAGGACACCAGTTAATTAAACGTTCTCCTCTATATATTAATCCTTTTTCATATAGTCTTATAAAAACTTCTTTTACTGCTTCAGAACACATATCGTCCATAGTGAAACGCTCTTTTTCCCAATCACATGAACATCCTAATTTTCTTAATTGATTAGTTATTTCAGAGCCATATTTATTTTTCCAATCCCACGTTTCTTTTAAAAACCCTTCTCTACCAATCTGTTCTTTAGTTTTACCTTCTTTTTTTAACTTTTCAACTACCTTTATTTCCGTAGCAATACTAGCATGATCTGTACCAGGTATCCATAGACTTGGAACACCTTTCATTCTATTGTACCTTATAAAAATATCTTGCACTGTGTTATCCAGAGCATGACCCATGTGTAGTTTACCAGTAACATTAGGTGGTGGCATAACTATAACAAAAGGCTCTTTTGACTTGTCTATTTTACATTTAAAATATCCATTTTCTTCCCAAGCTTTATATATTTTATCTTCTATTTGTTTTGCATCAAATTTACTGCTCATTTCTTCAATTTTCAATATAATCATCTCCTATTATTTGCTGGCTATATATATTATAAATAGTGATAGTATGCAAAGTACGCTTCCTACCACTTTTAAACCCAAGACGACTGAGTTTTCATTTTGTGCTCTAGTATTAGATTTAACTACTGCACGCGCGTTATATATAAATATTACTGAAATTAAAAACACTATTAATGCTACCAATATTATTACATTACTAACCATTATATTTCCTCTTCTCATTTAGAATATATACTATAGAATATATCATAAAAGCCCAAAAAAATCAATATCTTGATAATTAAAATATATTTATCTCAAATGCATATTATTATAAAAATAACATTTAGTTAAATAATTTTTATAAAAAGATTGACATAACAATTAAAGTATTATATAATTATATCCAATTATCAATAAAAAACTATTAACTATATAGGGGGATTTTTTATGATTGCTCAACGAGTAGAAGTAGAAAAAAAATACTGTGACATTATTGCAAGAGATAGTAGTTTCGAAAACTTTTTATTTCCTATATTTTTGCAGCTTGAAAATACTTCAGCTGATCGGGAAGGAGAAATAAATTCTCTCAAAATTGTTAAAGATGTTGTTCTTTTCGAAAGCAATAAAGCAAATGCGGTATGTGTAGTCGATGAAAATTTCATTGAAAAGCTGGATAATCTAGCAGTATACTACGCCCCTCATGCTAATCTAACAAAGAATGCTATTTCACCTGAAGAAGGCAAGATTGCTATAATAGTTCAATATAAGGAAGAAGGGATCCCCCAAGGTATAAGCATTGACTGTCAATTTATAAATGATTTTATTTATAAAACTTCATCTGTATCAACTGATTCTGGGAAAACCTTTCAAACTGAACATTTATGGGTAATATCCAGAGATCTAGAAGGAGAAAATGATGAAGCTATGATTGATTTATCAATCACAATAGGCTTGAAAGCTCTTCTGAATTTCGAGATAAGCCCTACGCAAGATTAAAAACCAATTTCAAAAAATGAACTGAATTATTATTCAGTTCATTTTATTTTCATTTATGCATAATCGCTTGTATTCCGCCATAACCATTGACATAATATGATTTTCATTGTATAATATTAAGAATTTACTTTACTAACTATTATACTAAATAGGAGGATTCTATGAGTACATATGCAAGAGTGGGTATGCGCAGGTACAACATGTGCTTATCTAAGAAAAATGGCGAGCTTGCAACCATATTTGTTATAAAACACGGTTGGCCAAGAGATTTCTTACTCAATCCATTTTATGAATTTCAAAACATTCTCTCTTCCGATAATACCAAAAAAATTGATTTAAAAATAGGTTCTTCTGTTATATTCTTCAGTAGCAGCAAAGATATGTTGAAATTCAACAACACACAAAGAGAGATAAACACTGGTAATTTCAGAGTATATCGTTCACTAGGCTCAGAACTAAAGGGAAATAAAATAACATCCTGTACCGAAAAAAATATCGTATTGATCATTCAGTACTGGGAAAATGGAAAGGAAAGGACTTTAGATGTGACGTGCGATCGTCCTATTCAAAATCATTTGAGTAAAGTCTCTTCTGTATCACTAAATGAAGATAGTTCTCAGCACAATGAATATCTCTGGATATTCTCAACGGACTTTGATGAAAAAAGAACCGTAGATCTATCTATTACTCTGGAAAAACAGATAATAGCAACATTTCAAGTAGACTTTAATTGGGAACTTGAAAAATTTAGCCTCACATAACAAGTAAGAGTGAACTGAATAGTTAATTCAGTTCACTCTTGCTATATATTTATCTGTTTTATAACTTTTTATTTACTTAGGTTCTGGTGCAGCCACTGGACAAACTGAAGCGCATGCTCCACAATCAATACATAGATTTTCATCCACTACATATTTATCTTCACCTTGACTTATAGCGTTTACTGGGCATTCTGCTTCACACACTCCGCAAGAAATACATTTATCTGTTATTCTATATGCCAAATTACTCACCTCCTTAATACTTCTATTCTTCGTTTTCTCCTGATTCTTCTACCACATTTTTATTATTATTCCACTTCACTTTTTCTACAGGATATTGTTCATATCTTTCATCTTCTCTAGTAGTACCAAATCTAACTTTTACCTTAAGACCCAAAATATCTATTGCAACTACTTTACCTTGTTCTTTATCAACAGTTACAAATTCTCCAACTCTAGGCAATTTCTTTAAATTCTCTTTATATATTTCTTCTTCATATTTAAGACAGCACATAAGTCTACCACAAGCACCTGACAGTTTAGCCATATTTATCTGCAACCCTTGTTCTTTAGCCATTTTAATAGTCACAGGCTCAAAATCCTGCAGATGTGTTCTACAGCATACTTCTTTGCCACACATTCCTAAATTAGGATATGATTTTATTTCATCTCTTGGTCCAACTTGCCTTAGGTCTATTCTAACTCTAAATTCAGTAGCAAGTAGTTTTACAAGTTCTCTAAAGTCAACTCTTTCTTCTGAAGAAAAGTATATAGTAAGTTTAGATCCATCAAAAGTATATTCAGCCATTAACACCTTCATGTTAAGATTAAGTTTTTTTGCTTGCTCTTTACAAAAATCTGCTGCTTTTACAGCCATTCTCTCGTTTTCTTTTTGAATTAGCAAATCATTTTTAGTTGCAGGCTTTATTATATCTTGCACTACAATATCTTTTGAAATCTGCTCTTTATCTATTATTTTAACAACTCTACCTATTTCTTCTCCTCTTTCGGTATTTGCAATTATCATATCGCCTATTCTAAAACCAAATTTCAACGGATTAAAATAGCATAATTTTCCTGTTTTTTTAAATCTAACACCTAAAATCTTATCCATCTATATTCACCTAACTATTTTCTATTATTTTTAATATCATGCTATCAATAACTATATCATAGTTTCCGTTATATTTCAATCTTTCTTTTGCTTTTTCTACAATATTAACGCAAGAATATTTAAAATTACTATATAGTATAAACTCAAGATAGTCTAGAAGGTTCGCATTGGAAAAATCTACTTTTTGAGAATAAAACAAACTTTTTACGCTATCTTTTGATTCTATACTTTCATATATTAAATCAATATTGTTAAAATCTGCTAACATATTCTTTTGCATTATTTCATCAAGTAAACCCATCGAACCATTTGTAAAATCATATATTCTATCGTTAATTTCCACCTTATATTTTTCATCAAAATATTTTTTCAATTCCTCTTTACTCAGTGGACTAAAATTTATAATATTTAACCTTGATATTATTGTGGGTAAGAATTTACTAGTTAAATTAGATACTAAAATAACGACAACATATTTTGGTGGTTCTTCCAAAGTTTTAAGTAAAGCATTTTGCGCAGCTATATTTAAATCTTGTGCATCATCTATAACATATACCTTTTTATCAGAAGTGGCAGGAACTATGTATATGTCATCAATTAGTTCCTTCCTAATTTGTTCAACCAGAATGTCTTTTTTATCTTCTAACTTAGCTATATATTTATAGTCAACATTTGATTCTAAATTATCAGTTTTAAGTATTAATTTTGCAAATTCTTTTGCAATTGCTGATTTCCCTATTCCTTTTTGTCCATTAAATAAATAGGCGTGAGATATATTGTTTGACTTTATAGCTTCTTGCAAAAATCCTAATGTCTTATCATGACCAATTATATTTTCAAACATATATCCACCCCTTTTCTATTTTAATTTACCGAATTTAGAAAGTGGCCAAACTCTAGTAATAACGTATCCATCAACTTTACTTTCAGGAATACATCCAAATATTCTAGAATCTTTACTCTCTAATCTGTTATCTCCCATTACAAAAACATATCCATCTGGTACCGTAACATCGGTATAAACACCATTTTGATTAGTTGTACCATCTTTTAAATAATTTTCAACTAACTTTTCATTATTTCTATATGCATATCCATCTTGCGCTACAACTATATGATCTCCTGGAAGACCAATTACTCTTTTAATATAGCTTAATTTTCCAACACCCACAAAATGATATAAAAAACTATTTATTCCACTTAAGTCTTGATATTTGGATTTAACATCATTTGGATCTGCAGACATATTACTTACAGGATCTATTGGAGATTCAAATGTTATTATATCTCCATAGTTTATTTTCTTTTTAAATATTGTTGGTCTTTGTATAAGTAATTTATCTCCCTCAATTGTCGTTGGTTTCATTGAGACCTGTCTTACACCTGTTACAGTTCCAAAAAAATAGTTAATAACCAGATATAGAGCAAATGCTATTGCAAAACATAGTACCCACTCAATAATCTCTTTTAAAACCTTGTTTTCTTTTATCATTCTTTTCTCCCCTTATTTTTGCTTTTTTAGTGAATAAGTGTACCGTTTTCTATACAATCATCTATACTAAGAAGTTTAACAACATCCTTTTCTCCACCAGCAAGTAGCATTCCTTGTGACTCAACGCCCCTCAATTTAACAGGATTTAAGTTAGATATTACTACTATTTTTCTACCTAATAGTTCAGATTCTGTATAATATGGTACTATACCTGATACTATTACTCTTTTTTCTATACCAATATCAACTAAAAGTTTGTAAAGTTTATCTGATTTTTCGATTCTTTCTACTTGTAATATTTGACCAACTCTCAGTTCAATTTTATCGAATTCATCTATTGAAACATTAGGTTTTTTAACTACTTCTTCCACTTTTTTCACATCCTCACTTTTATTTCTTTCATTTAACATAACTTCAATATCTATTCTTGGAAAGATATTTTCTGTTTTTTTGCAAACAGTGTTATTAGGTATTTGACCAAATGTTTTAACACTGCTATATTCTAGTATTTCACTATTATCTTTTATTCCTAGTTGTTCAAAGATTTTTCCAGGAATATTAATCATGTACGGTTTTAACAATACACTAATTATTCTTATATTTTCAGCAAGTATATATAGTACCTTATTTAATCTTTGTTTTTTATCTTCGCTTTTTGCTAAAATCCATGGTTCATTTAAATCTATGTATTTATTTGAAAAACTAACACATTTCATTATCACTTCAAGAGCTAAATCAGGTCTACTTTGTTCCATATGTTTTTCATAGTTTATAACGACATTGCTTACCATATCAATTAAATCTTTATCAGATTGTTCATGAACTAAATTTTTATATGATTCTTTATCAAGTACTCCATTATTATATTTTTCAGCCATTGCAATAGTTCTGCTTATTAGATTACCTAAATCATTAGCTAAGTCTGAGTTTATTTTTTTAATATATAGCTCTTCTGAAAAATTGCCATCTTGACCTAATCTTACTTCTTTTAGTAAATAATATCTTAAAGCATCCACTGAAGAATATTGTATATACTCTCTTGGATCTTTATAATTTCCTCTAGATTTTGATATTTTAGTATTATCTACTAATAACCAACCATGTCCAAAAACTTTTTTAGGCATAGGAAGTTCTAACGCCATTAATAGCGCAGGCCAAATTATAGAGTGAAAACGAGTTATTTCTTTACCAACCAAATGAATATTAGCTGGCCAAAACTTATTAAATAGTGACTCGTCTTCTGTTAAATATCCTAAAGCAGAAATATAGTTTGAAAGAGCGTCTATCCATACGTATACAATATGTTTAGTATCAAATGGAACTTCTATACCCCATTTAAATGTTGTACGTGAAACAGATAAATCATCTAGTCCTTGATTTATAAAGCTTGAAAACATTTCATTTCTTCTACTTTCTGGCTCTAAAAATTCAGGATTATCTTCAAAAAATTTCTTTAGTCTATCTTGATATTTAGATAATTTAAAAAAGTAGCTTTCTTCTTTTAATTTTTCTACTTCTCTACCACAATCAGGGCATTTAGAATCTACTAATTGAGATTCAGTAAAAAATGATTCGCATGGTGTACAATACCATCCTTCATATTCACTTTTATATATATCACCTTTATCGTATAGTTTTTGAAATATTTTTCTTACACATTCTTTATGTTCTTCGTCAGTAGTACGGATAAATTTATCGTATGAAATACCTAAATCTTTCCACAATAGCTTTGAATTTGCAACTATGTTATCCACATATTCCTTTGGTGTAAGTCCAGATTCTTGAGCCTTACCCTCTATTTTTTGACCATGTTCATCTGTTCCAGTTAAAAAAAACACGTCTTTTCCTGACAATCTGTTATATCTTGCAATAACATCTGCAACAACTGTACAATAACAGTGTCCTACGTGTAGGTTTCCACTTGGATAATATATAGGTGTAGTTATATAAAACTTTTCTTTCATAGCTAATTTCTCCTTTATTCCTCAACTTTTACTACTACCATAGCAATAGCAGTATCTTTAACGTGTGAGATACTTAAATCTATATTACAATCTAATTTTTCTAATACATTTTTCACTTTATTTTCTAGTATATCTACTTTAGGTCTTCTTTTAAGATTATCAATATTTTCAACTTCAATTTGATTATATTCTATTTCCAAATTATTATTGCACAATATCTGTGATAAAGCTTTGTACACTGCCTCTTTAGCAGCAAATCTACCTGCATATCTTTGATATTTCATATCACTTTTTATATGATCAATATCTTGTATTTCTTTTTGAGTATACACTTTATACTTAAAATCCACATTAGATTCAATTGCTTCTTTTATTCTTTCAACTTCAATTATATCTGTACCGCAATATATTTGCATTTTATTCTCCTAAAAATCAATTCATATATTAAAAAACGTACTATTATATAGCATTTTTCATATAGTATATATTATACTTTTTTTACTCTAAAGTCAATATTTTTTTAGAATTTAGAAAAAAGTGTTGATTTTTTTCGCATAAAATGTTATAATATGTTTCGTACCATTTCGGGGTGTAGCGCAATTGGTAGCGCACGTGGTTTGGGACCATGGGGTTGCAGGTTCAAGTCCTGTCACTCCGACCATCTTATATAGTTTAAAAGTCAGTCATATCAATGGTTATACAGTTTATGTATTTTGTTAATACTATAAAAAGTGTCCAAAAAGTGTCGGACTTTTATTTTATCTAATTATGTTTTAGAAAAGATAGAGTGCTATTCTTCTTTTTTAAATAAATATTCTTTTATGTTGATGCATGTAAAAGTGCATCTTTTTTTTGCTTATTTATATTTTCACATATCAATTTATACTCTAATGGTCATTTGTAATTTTAAAAAAACCAAATTGCATATAATGCGTACTATTATTTTTTAGGTATAATTAGTGTATAATCTAATAATTGTGGATTAAAAGCCTGCAATTTTTTTGTTTCAATGTCAACACATTCTGACTTTAACACTTTTAATGTTTCACTATTATTTTTTATAATGCTAATTTTATCTTCCTTCCCATTAAAACTTGTACCTATTATACCTTTAACATTTGGAGATTTAGCTAATAATTCTATAAATTGTTTAATATGAATAATATCAAAAAAACAAATTTTATCATTATCATTAATATAGAAATTTCCTAAAGGAGTTACATCTTCAATAAAAAACCAAATTTCTATTTCCATATTTTTAAAATTAACATCTGTTTTAAAATTATTTTCATACTCAGCTATTTTTTCATAGTGACTGTTAAATACAGTATATAAATTATTAATATAACTTTCAGCTGATGAAGTATTAACTATTTCATTGTGTAGCATAATCATATCATTATTAACTTTTAATTGTTTATTAGCTTTATCTACTTCTTTATTTATTAATGCTTCTTTTTTTCTATAATCACTACCTTTAGTATTTTTCTTATAACTATCAAATTCAAAATGTTCTATTCCTATTAATTTATTATCATATATAGAAAAGAAATCAGGTCTTTCATAAGAATATAGTGATTTAAACATTTTAACAATTTCTTCTTGTTTTATATCCCCATATACATTCATATAATTAATTTCATTAGAAAAATATTTACTGACTATTTTATATAATTCTTTCTGTTCCATATTATACCCCCTTTTAGTATTATAACATGTAAAATCCAAAAGAACAATAGTTCTAAAGTTTATGTATTTTATTAATATTAATTTGTATCTAAGTTCATTCTAATTATTTTATTATAATAATTTATCATCGGCAACTGGGTTATAAAAAATTCTTTTCTATAATCTATATCATCATTAATAAACTTATAAACATACTCTAAATCTTTAATTAATATTTCATCGTTTTTTATAATATTATTAGGAAATACAATTTTATACATTTCAGTTACTCCAATAATTAAAGGAATTAATTGATTATGAATGTATGAAAACCAATCAATATTAATATTATTAATATTTGACTTTAAAGGTTTATCTTTTGATACGTTACCCCTAAATATAGCTTGTATTAATGGATTTCCATGTGTAAATTTACACAGTTCACTATATATATCATTATAATAGCCTGGGATAACACATTCAAAAATATCTTTTAAAGTTTTTTTAGATTCCCTTAGAATATATTTGCTTAATCCATGACCATCTTTCCTTAAAATATAGTACTTATAAAAAATAAAACTTTCAATTAGTGAGCGGTATAAAATAACAGCATCTGCATAACTTCCTATTTCCATTAATGAATATATATTTCTAATTTTGAATGGAAAGTCATATATATAAAACTGAAATACGTCCTGGATTTTTATCATATTAATATCATCATCTTCAGCTAATTTTCCGCAATAAAAAGGTAATTTCATTAATGCATCATATACATGTGGCAAAAAATTATAAATTCCTGGTATATTTAATTTAGTTTTATTCCTTTTAACTTCTTCACTTTCAATTAATACTAAATATGGTTGTTTCATTATTATTCCTCCTAATCTTAGAAAATCAATAATTTACGATATTTTTTATACACTATCTTTTTATATAAAAATATATCATATTTTTTTATTAATTACAATTATACGTAATATAAAAATAGAAAGATAGAGTGCTATTCTATCTTTCCTTATTCTTTTATGTTGATGCATGTAAAAAAGCATCTATCTTTTCTGGTACTTCTTCAAAACTGCTTTCAAAGAAATGAGAGTATATACTATGAGTTGTATTTAAATTGCTATGTCCTGCTCTCTTAGATATAACCTGTGGTTGTATCCCTAACTCAATTTGTAATGAAATACTAGTATGTCTTAATCCATGAAAATTTATATAATCTAGTTTATTTCTCTCTAGTATTTTAGTAAGTATAGCCGATGGTGTATTAGGATGCATATCTGCTCCCCAATCAGTTGTAAAGATTCTTTTGCTACCTTGCCACAATTCTCCTAGTTTATCTTTAAGTTTGCTTTGTTCTTCCTTAAATTCTAATAATAATTCTTTAGTTGTTTTAGATATATGAATTTTTCTATCACTAGTGTATCCTCTATTTCCTTTTGTTCCCTTTTCAAAGGTTCCTATTCCTGCTACATATTGAGTAGTTTTATTTATATATATAATCCCTTTTTCAAAGTCTATATCATTCCATTCTAATCCTGTAAGTTCTCCTCTTCTACATCCTGTATCTATTGCTAGTATAATTAATACTTTATACTTTAAGCTTTCACTTTCTAGAGCATTTACTAATTTAGCTACTTGTTCAGGTGTATAAAATCTTCCTTGCTTCTTTTTTACAATAATTTTATCTACTTTAGTATTTGGATTAGTTTTTATATAATCCCATTTAACTGCTGTACTTAATACTGTATTAATTAATGTATAGTAATGTTTTATTGTCTTATCAGCATAAGTCGTATTTGTTCTTAAATCATTATAAAAACCTTCTAATATTCTAGGGTTTATATCTTTTAATTTAACATATCCTATACTATCTTTAATTCTTTTAGAATAATTAACATAGTTCTTATATGTTTTTATTGCAAGTTTACTTTCTTGCATTTTAAGCCATTCATCTAATAGTTGTTCAAAAGTAATATTAATCTTCTTTATATAATTGTTATTAGTTAATTCTAATTTTATCTCAGCTTCTCTAAGCTTTGCTTGCTTTAATGTTGTATTATCAAGTGTCTCAACATGCCTTTTTCTTTTCGAACCTATATATGCTATTGGTATTTCTATTCTATACTTATTTTTTGCTATTTCTCTAACTGACAATTCAAATTCCTCCTTTTTTTCTAGTTCCAATCTATTTTTACTTAAATAATCACATTAACATCACCTCCACAACTAAAATATTATTATTCTTTTGAATTAGATTTTAAATATTCCTGATAACTTTCATTGATTTTTTTAAACATGTTATATTCATCAGTTTCAAGATATTTTTCTAATTCAATAGCTTCATGCTCTCTTACCATTTTATCCATCTTTTCATTCATTTCTTTTATTTCTTCCTCAGAATGTACTTTGATTTCATTATCTTCTAGTTTATTATAAATCTCATTATCTCTATTTTTTATTTTCTCATAATAACTAAAGAACTCAAAGAATAGACTATAATCTTTTTTATTTGTAATATCAATAAGTTTATTTTTAAACTCTTCTTGTAATAATGGCATATACTCAATCAATTTATAATATTCATACTTATTTTCTTCCATATATGTTTTTATAGGATGACTATCAAAGTTAGAATTATAATTATTTAAGAATATATTTAGTTCTTCATTTTCATTAAATATATCTTTCATAGGTTTTTCAACTAAATATTCTCTTAAAAGATTAATAAGCTTACTATTATTAAGAATGTTATTAATTAAAAATAAAGTTATTTTTTTATCTTTATAAGTCTTAAATTTTTCAATATTTTCATCACTTAATCCTGTAGAGTTGGCTACATCTCTATTTTCTCTTATTGGACTTTTTGAGTATCCTAAAAGATAATCGCAAGATACACCTAATACTTCACATAATTTATAAAATGTCTCTATTTTAGGTAATTTGTCTCCTGTTTCATAGTTACTATAAGTTGTTCTTGAAACTCCTATTTTCTCAGCAATGCTTTTTTGTGAGTAAGGATTATATTTAGAATCTTTATATTCACTAGCCCTCTTTTCTCTGGTCTCTCTTAACGTTTTAGTAAAATAACTTTGTTGTTTTTTTTCTGAGCCCGTAACCTCAGTTGGAAATATATATTTCTTCATAAAGTTCTCCCCCTAATATATATTATTATAGCATACCAAAGGTTTGTTGTCAATATTATTTTACACATATTTAATAATGATTAAAAACAAGACACTATTTCCTTTTTATTTACTAAATGTTCAACAATGCGAACGTGTAAAATCGTATTGATTTTTGAGTATTTCTAATGTTATAATAAATAGTGTAAGATAAACGTTTATTTACAAATTTTATATGAAAGGAGGTTCACTTATGTTTTTTAATGTCAAAAAATTAGCTGAATATTTAGGGTGTTCAGAATCTGCTATAAGGAAATTAGTGAGAGAAAAGAAAATAAAATTCTTTAGAATTGGCTCAAAAATTACTTTTAATATTGATGATGTAAATGAGTATATATTAGAACAAAAAAATATTGCTCAAAACAATGAATAAATATTAAATTTAATTGGTATTAAATGGTCTAGAATTTATTTCTAGATATATCAAATGTTAACCTAAATTAACATTGATAAGATAAGATAATTATATTAGGAGGAACTAAAATGGATAAAGACATTTTAAAAGAAACTACTGTTATCAATTTAGAAGAAGACAGTAAAAAAAAGAAAAAAATAAGAACAATATCTGCACAAGAACTGCAAAACAAAGAATTTGACCCTACAACATATATTGTTGATAAGGTACTACCTCAAGGCTTATCAATACTTGCTGCTCCACCCAAATCAAAAAAGAGTTGGTTTGCTCTTGATTTATGCTTAAGTGTTAGTAAAGGATTACCCTTTCTTGGTTTTGAAACAAGAAAATCAGGATGCTTGTACTTAGCATTAGAGGATGGTGAAAAAAGATTGAAAGAGCGTGTAGAAAAACTACTAAACAATGATACAGCACCAAGTAATTTCAATTTTACTACAGAAATACCTGGATTATCTAGTGGGCTAATTGATTATTTAGATTTATATATTATAGAACATCCAGACACAAAACTAATAGTTATAGACACTCTTCAAAAAGTAAGAGAAAATGCATATGGTAGTCAAAATGTGTATGCTGGAGACTATAGGGATATGAGTGCAATAAAGAATTTAGCTGATAAATATAATATATGTATATTATTAATACACCATCTAAGGAAATCAAAGGATGATAGCGATTCTTTCAATATGATTTCTGGTTCCACTGCTATACTTGGTGCGGTTGATACAGCATATGTATTTACGAAAAATAAAAGAGAGGATATAGAAACAAAATGGTCAATAACTGGTAGAGATATTGTAGAAAATGATTATATAATTTCATTTAATAATACTACTTGTAAGTGGGAACTTATAGGAAACAAAGAAGAACTTCAAGAACAGCAAAAAGTAATAGACTATCTAAAAGACCCTGTTGTAAAAGTAATAAAACATCTAGTAGAATCAGAATATGCGTGGTTTGGTAGTGCTCAGCAATTATTAGATGTTTGCCAAAGACATAATAACAATAATCTCTCTTATACTCCCGTTACGTTATCTAAGCATCTAAGGAATATAAAAGAATTACTAAAAAATCAAGATGACATAGAATATACTCCACCACCTGAAAACGGAAAAAATGGTCGTAGAGACCACACATTTAGACCTATAGAGTAATCTCTATATAAAAATATACCGTTTCTAGTGTTTTACCGATACTAAGTAGATTAGTATCGGTAAACACAGTAATACGGTAAATATCATACATATAAAACTAAGTAATGTTCATTTCTTTAAGGAGGTTTTACCTCTTTATTTTTATTTTAGTAGAAACATATTTGTTGAAAGTAGAATAAATGTTAATATCTAGCCATTTACAGTTCCTTTTAATAATATTTATATACTTTTTCTTGTCATATTTTTCTAGACTAACATAGGGTTAATTTACCTGTAAGAAATTTTGATTATTTTAATATAATATTCCTCAAAACACATTAAATTAGGCAAATAAATACTTATATGTTAATATTATTTTTAGCATAATTTATTAATTTTTTATATATAAAATATTTACTTAAATTTTAATAGTTAAATTTTTCTTTTATAACACTGTTTTTTCTATACAAGTATATTTAATTAGATATTTATATTTTTTTAACTTACTAACTCTATTATTAAACTTATTAATAAATATATTTTTAATATAATTTTCCTGTTTTTTCTATGTTTTTATTTATCTTCAATATAACAAGTTTTAATTGATTTGATTTTTATAAGCATTATTTATCAATTATATATTTAAAAAGCTCATATGGGCTTCATAGGTGCCTTAATTTAGCTTAATTAGAGTATCTCTTATCATTATATTTTTCTAACCATAGTTGATAATATGGATTAGTCCATTCTGTTCCGTCATAGTATTCAACACTTTCAACACATGCAATAGCAGTCTTCATCTTTTCTTCGTTATAGTATATATCAAAATATGTATCCTCTCCTCCAGTCTGTCCTGGTTGTATATTTACTGATTCTCCTTTACCCCTAAAAAGAGTATTACTATATGATATTTGTAAAGGATAATTATCCTTATCATATGCTAATATTCCAAGTGTGTAGTTTTTTATTACTTTATTAGTGTTATTTTTTATTATAACTTTTATCCCAGAAACAGTATCAGAATACCATTGAGTATGAAAATCTGCAGATACTACATTTACTTCTTGTTTATCTTTTAGACTAACAATTTTCTTATCTTTATATACTTCAATTTTTGTTTGTATCTCTTTATCTTCTGGACTAATCTTACTTAATTGGGTTAATAATTCTATTGATTTATCATAATCTCCTTTTGCAACATTTTCATCAACTGTTTTAAATAATTCTTCCCTATATTTGCTCAAAATTTCACTACTTTTCTCTTTAGCAATATTATAATTTATATCTTTCTCAATTACTGAATTAAACTCAACTAAAGTATTATAATAATCTCCAGATTTACTATATTCAATAGCTTTCAAATATGCCGTTTTAGATTTATTTAAATCCTCAACTATTTTTTTTGCTTCTATTACCTTATCTTTTAGCATTCCAGTTTTTTCAACACTATTAAGTAATTCAATAGATTCATTATATCCTTTTTTAGCATTATTAAAGTTTTCAGTTATACTAGCAATAATCTTTTCAACTTCAATTTCAGTTTCTACTTGTACTTTCTTGTCGTACTTAATACTTTTTTCATATATTTCATTTGCCTTAGTAAAGTTATTATTGTTTAGATTATATATAAAGCTATTTTTAGGATTCTTGAAATATAACACTAGTATTGTAGATATAACTAAAACTATCACTATTGTAATTACAATGCATAAAATCTTATATTTTTTTATTAATTCTTTTATCTTATTCATAAATACATCTCCTTTTTGCATTATTATACCATTTATTTTGTATTTTTGCAACCATATTTGCAATTGTTTTGTAATTGTATTTATAGGTGCTGATTTATATGCTGTTTTCAGTATAAAATATAACTATATTATAAATGTAATATAGATTGGAGGATTTATATGAAGTTTAAGATACCTAAAGAGGTAACTCAAATAAGTAAAACATTGAGAATCCCTGAAACGGATGTAAAAATAATAGAAGAAATAGCAAAAAAAGAGAAAATATCATTTAATAAAGTTGTTATTGAAATGATAAAATTCGCCATTTCAAATAGAGAATAATTGATTTTTTTATAAACATATAAAAATCGCTGTGTAGTTATACAGCGATTTTGTAGTTATATAATACTATATATTTATTTTAGGATTTAAAAATGATACTTTATTTAGTACTTCGTTTGATATTTCAATATTTTTTGTTTTTTCTAAGTGAACTGTAATCTTAGAAAATATATCTTTAGAAGTAGTTTTATTTATAATTTTTTTGTATCTTAATAAAGATAATATCTCAGAAAATCCTACTAATTCAGATTCTTCTAATTTTAATGCATATTCTCTCAATTTTTCATTTAATAATAAATTTCCTATACCTTTTATATTATCAAGTTTTGAAATAATATAAAGTATTGATTTTAAATACTTATATTCTCCTATTTTCAACAGTTCATTTAAGCAATCTTTATTCCATTCATAACTTTTAAGTTTAATTATATCTATTAGTAAATCTAAATTTAAATTACTGTCTATAATGCTTTTTATTAATTCAATTTTATTGGAACTCCTTAATATTAGATAATCCAAATATTTAAGATACTTTATATTCCAGAAATTAGTATATAAATTTAATATATCTTTATTATTTAAATTATCAAATTCAGTTATAAATTTAAATAATTCATCATCTAAATTTTCATTGCCTTTCTGCTCCAATATAAATGATTCTATAAAATCTTCTTTATATTCATTATTTGATTTAATTGCATTACTATTTCTAAAAATAAATTTTTTAATATTTGAAATATTTGAATTTTTATTTAAAACTTTTTTTAATGTATCTTTTAACTTCTCACTATCTATTTCAAAATTAATTTCATTTATATATTCTAATGCTTTTTCTTTATTATAATCAAATATATCTTCTAGTATAAATTCTAAATACTCTATCCTTACACTCATATCGCAGACATATATATTCTCATGCAATTTATCTAATAAAGAATATATAACTTCTTCTGTTTCAACACTACTTTCCATATCCCTTAGTTTATTAATAATTTTAGAAGAAATAGAGTTTAAATATGTATTTCCATACTTCTTATCTTTAAATACATCAATAAATTTATTTAATGATAATAAATCTTTGTATTCAGAAATCTCATCATACTTACTTTTAATTTTTTCAATTAAATCTTTCCTATTCTCCAAATTTAATTTACTAAACAATCCATTTAAGATAAAATTGTAGTCTTGATTATTTATTAAATCATTTTCAATAATATTTAATGTACTTGGCATTTCATTTAATAGATTGATGTCTACTAACTTTGATAATGTCTTGGGTAAAGTATAAATTTTAAATAAAGTATTCATAAAATCATCTATACTACTATTATCATTTATTCTATTTAATTCTATTTTTGCAAGTAAAGTATCAAGTTTTTCGTACTTAAATTCTTTTTCTTTTAAATCAATAAAATCTATATCATTAAATGAATTATATATATCTTTCTTTTTTTCAAAACTTGCTTTATCTATTATTTCTGTAAGAATATCTAATATTTTTTCTATTATTTTTTTATCAATACAATAAGCTACAATCAACTCTATAAAATCATCTATTTTATCAGTTGAAATATAGTATTCTTTTATATGATTAATATTATCAAAGTTGTTTTTACTAATATTTTTAATTACATTTTCTATATACTCTTTTCCTAGTACTTTATTTATTAAGTTGTCATTTAGTTTAATTTTAATATTTTTTACAAGAAAATTTAAATTATATTGAGTTATTCCATTTTCCTTATCTAATTTATTAGTAAATATTTTTTTTATAAATTCTTTTACAATTCCTGATAAACTTTCATCTAATAAATCAATATTTTTTATAATACTATTAATATCATCACTAACTCTACCAGTATTGTAATAATCAGAATTGTCACGTGTTCCTGTATATTCTACTGAATAATCGTAATTTTTTAGCTTATTAATAAAAATCTCTTTTATATTACTTAATTTTGGATTAATATTCATTATCTTTAATAAATCATCTATTTTAATTTCATTTAATTTTTTATCTTCAATATCTATATAACTTAAATAACTATCTATCATATTATATATTTCTTCTTTATAATTATTTATATTATCAAATAACTTTATTGTTGATATTGCTAAGTTATCTCTTTTATCTGGATTGCTATCTAACTTATTAAGTTCTAAATATATTAATTCTGATGCATTATCAATTTTAGAAATTGTAGTTTTAGCACTTTCAATATTTAAACTTTTCAAATAGTTAATAAATTCTTTTACAATCTTACCACCATGTTTATTTTCCTTTTCACTATTTTTTAGGTATATCAATCTTTCAACATTATCTGCATTTAAAGTACTGTATGATGATAGAAAATTAATTAATGACTTAAATTTTACTCTTTGATAGCATTTTAAAAGTTTTGTGAAGATTATTATTTCTTCTTTACTATAATCTTCTAATTTATAATTTTTGACGTTTAAAATATCACCATCAATATCATCTTTTTCTTTTGACATTTCAAGTACTATATCTAGAATATCAGGATAATCTAAAATATAATCATATAATTCTTTATAATCATTTTCTAAAACAGTAAGCTTTGCTAACATTCTTATATCATTTTGCTCTAAATCTAATATTCCCTCTTCTTGCCTATTTTTAGCAATAATATATTTACTTACAAAAGCATTTATAATATTTTTTGCCTCTCTAGGAGTATCTATGAGCTCGTGTATTAGAATAGGTAGAATACTATTTGTAAAATAATATTTATCAAACAAATTATTAATAAAACCTACTTCACACTCATTTGAATCTAATAACTTAATAATATATTCATACATATCCTGCTTTATCAACTCTGGCAAATAAAATTTAAATTGGAAAAGTTTATTTAATACTAATTCACTTTCAACCAATTCATAAGCATTGTAATTATTAATATTATTTTGATTCTTCTTTATAGCTTCTTTGACAATATTTACATCATATGGTACTATAAATATTATATCTTCTAGCCCAACAAATCCCTTAACAGCGCTTAATGATTCAACAATCTTGGAAGCATTTAATCTATCCATATCATCGATAATACATACTACACCACTAAATTTTTTCCCAGCATTTTTCATATCAGCTTTATACTTTTTTAAATAATTTTCTAGTTCAGATTCATAATACGTTGCATCTTTTATACTCTCATTCACATTTATTATTCTTTTGGATTTTGCTACTATTTTAGTGCCATCATATATAATACCAATTACAAATAACACCATGCTTAAAATTGCTTCTAATCGAATGCCATTATAATCTTCTATATTTACGCCATATATATTTAATATAATATCAATTACAGCTAACGTTGAAATATAAATGACTACCATTGGAAAAAAGGTGAATATTCCCCTAAATAAATTTAATATATAAATGCCAATATGTTTAAAGAAATTTATAATCTTTTGGAACTTCTTAAATTTACTTGAACTCTCTAATTCAATATTTTTTTCATCTATGTAATATTTCTTACTTAAATTTTCCAAAAATTCTTTTATAATATCTTTTATTTTTTCTTCTTTATAATCTAATTTTTTTAATATTTCCAATATAAAAGCTTTTCTAATAGAATCTTTTTCATATTTCCAAGCATTTATCGTAGTAAAAATATATCCCTTTTCCTCTAAGTCTGCTTGTACAAAATTTAGTATACTTGTTTTGCCTGTACCCCATTTACCTATTAGTGCTATATTATAAGGTGGACTATTTGCTTCAATAGTATTAATTATATTTTTTGAAATATGTCCATTATATAATTTATCCTCTTTATAATTTTTTACTGCTTCATCCTTGAAATACATATTAACATTTTTCTTAACTTCTTCAATATCTTTTTTTACTTCCATAAAACTACATCCTTTGCTATATATCTTTAATTATTAAATATATTATACATTTTTTTCCTGTTTTTTGCAATATTATCATCTTATAAAACACTTTTGTGACATTATTCGACAAAAGTTATATTTATTAAATATTTATTATAATTCAACTTTGGCAATTTACTCTTAGTGCTATATGGCTATTACATTTCTTATAATGTTTAAGATATGTAAAGTACTCCCCCTAAAGTGTCGAAAAAGTGTCGGAATCTACGACACTTTAAAATAACCCGAAATAAATTATGACAACTAAATTCAACAAATGGTTTAATATGACCAATTTTATAATAATATAAAACATTTTAAAATAATTCATTTATCATGTTCAAGTCCTGTCACTCCGACCAATTTGAGAGGTTTTTATAACCTCTCTTATTTTTTGTTTTTAGTGTTTTCAAGCAGTTCACGTTTTTCAAACTTTGTCAAACCCTATCATTTTTTATATCTATGGCGTCCCAACAGCACCCACTTACAGCGTCCCATTTTTAAAATCCTTTTTATAAAAAATAAAATAGACATATACTTGTGTACATGCCCATTTAATATATAATATCTTTATTTCAAAATAACTTAATTATAGTATTGCTTTTAACTCATTTCCCCTTAAATCATTTCCAATCCATTTTATTACTGCAAATTTATTATTTGTAATTTCATCTACTTTATTAATCCATTTTATTTCATTCATAGCCCTACTCTTTAGTGTTTTATTTGTTGTATTACTAAAATATATGCTTGAATTTATTACCCACCACTTTGTGTATATGTTTGCTCTCTTTAGATCTTCCATTAGTCTTTTAGATTCTAAAACTGGTGTTGCCTCTGGTAATGTAACAATTATTACCTCAGTCTCTTTTTCATTTCTTAATCTAGGTAACAATTTAATTACTTCTTCCGGTACATCACCCTGGCTTCTCGCTATTTCTTTATTATAACTTTGAGTAGTATCGAGTAATAATAATGTATGCCCTGTCGGTGCTGTATCAATTATTACTACTTTATCTTCTGCTTTATCTACTATCTTTGCAAAAGCTTTAAAAACTGCTATTTCTTGCGTGCAAGGTGATCTTAAATCCTCTTTTATATATTCAAGATCATCGTTAGTTATATTATTTTCAATTGCTTTACTAATAACCTCTTGTTTATATTCCTCAAGTTCTTTTTTTTCATCTATTTTTATAATCTCTATATTTTCATTTTCAGATATAACATACTTCAGATGATCTGCTGGATCAGTAGTTGCAAGTACTACTTTTTTACCCCTACCGCTTAGTTCTAATGCTACTGCAGATGCAATAGTAGTTTTTCCTACTCCACCTTTTCCCATAGTAAAAACAACTTTCTTCTCATTTAGATCTATATCATCAATAACATCTTTTAAGGAATTTATATCTGCTCTATGTAGTTCTTCATTTATTTCATCAAATTTATCTTTATTTATTAAATCTCTTATATTATTGATTCCAATTATATTATATCCTCTTAATGGTATCATATATTTAGTTATGTCTGATAATTCATCAGGCATATTTTGTATTGATTTATATTGCTTATCAAATATTGAACTAGATACACTATCTTCATGTTCGGTAATAATACCATTTATTATTAGTATTTGATTATTCATCCCAATATTTTTCAATTCCATTGATGATCTTGAAGCTTCTTTTAAAGGGGTCTCTTCAGGTCTAGTTATAAGTATAAGTGTTGTTTTTTCTTTATCTTTAAGTGTGTTTACCGCTTCGTGATAGATTTCTTTTTGATCTCCTAGTCCTGATAATTGCCCTAAGCAAGATGCACCAAACTTATTTGTATCAATAAAATTAGACCAAGCAGATGGAAGAGCTAACATTCTTAAAGTATGCCCTGTTGGTGCAGTATCAAATATAACATAATCATAGTTTTTACTTATTTCTTTATCAGTTATAATGTGTGAAAACTCATTGAACGCTGCTATTTCTACAGTACATGATCCCGATAATTGTTCCTCCATATTTTTTATTGCTGATTCTGGTAACACGCCAATATATGGTTCTATAACTGAATCTCTATATTCTTTAGCAGAATTAACTGGATCAAGATTAGAGACAACTAAATTAGATATTCCTTCTATATTTTTAGCTTTGTTTGTAAGTTCAGTATCAAAAACATCTTGTAAATTAGATGCCGGATCTGTACTTACTAAATAAACTTTTTTACCACTTTCAGCTAAATTAACTGCTATACTACATGCTGTTGATGTTTTACCTGTGCCACCTTTACCAGTAAAAAATAGATATTTTGTAAGTATAACATTTTTCAAATTAAATTGTTCAAACATTTTATACACCTACCTTCTATTAATTTTTTTTAGATTAAATCTATTTTTATTTTGTCCTATGAACTCTGATATGCTTATATTTAAGTACTTTGAGAATTCTTCATTACTAAAATATTCTTTTGTTTTTATTACCACACCATCTACAACAGTTATAGGTAATATTTCTACGCCATTAGTCTTTAACAATTCATTAACATTTGTGTTATCAACGAAAGCTTTAGGATTACTATTTAGATTATATCTTTCTATAATTATTCCCTTTTGTTTTAAGTTATTTATAATAGTTGCCACTCTTAATAATTGTGGATTTACACTGGGTCCACATACTCCAGTTGAACAGCACATTGCTGGGTCAAAAATTTGAATTTTACTCATGCTAAAATCTTCCCTTCTATATTTAAATTTTATCATTTTTAGTGAATATTTTCAGTACCACATATTCCTCTGGTTTTGAAATTTAAACACTCTCTATAATCTTCTTCATATGTTGATAAGTTCTTTAATTCTTCTTTTATATACTCCCATAATTTTTGATTATCATTAATAAATATTTTATTAATTGTGTAATAGGTCCATTGAGCTTTCTTATAACTATCCAAAATACTAGTTCTTTTTAATTCTATTAAATGTCGTGAAGCATTTGATTGTGTAAATTTAAGTCCTGCTTCAATCTCACAAACACACATATCACCATTTATTAACATTGATAGTATTCTAAGTCGATTTTGATCAGATAGTGTTCTAAATATTTCTAGCATAATTACCTCCCTATGTTTACTATTATATGATCATATACTCATATTATATTACACATGAGTTATGAATGATACAAATAAAAATACTAATCACATATACAGTCTCAGGAATCATATGTGATTTTAATCAGATATGTAAGAATATTTGCTATTTGTTTTTTATTTAAACTATAATAAGACCATAAACCTTCTTTTCTAACATACACTAAATGTGATTCTTCTAATTTTTTCATATGATGTGATAACGTAGGTTGAGTTATATTCAACTTTTCAAGTATTGTACAAGCACATATTTCGCCACAAGAAAGCATTTCAATTATCTTTATTCTATTTGAATCTGAAAGCACCTTAAATATCATTGTATTTTCATTATATATATCCTTCATATGCTCCTCCTATATTTATATAATTAAATACATTATACATTAATTCACCCACAATGTCAATATATTTTTTAACAACACATTGATAGTTATCTATATATTGGAAATGTTTACTAAAATTATAATTATTCTAATTCTACACTTTTATTTTTACTAAATATATTCTTATTTAAGTATTTAGCCACCTTATCTAATTCTTCTTGTTTAAACTCGTTAAATACAGATGTATAAGTATTAAGTGTAATTTTAACATCAGTATGTCCCATTAATCTTTGTAACACTACAGGTGTCATACCAGCTTCAATGGATCTCGTTGCATATGTATGCCTTAATGAATGTGTACTTATTCCATTAGTATCTAAACCTAGTTGTGTTTTAAATATTCTTTTTAAAACTGTATTTACAGCAGCAGGCCTAACATATTCATTATTAGTCAAAAACAGTTGATTATCTCTATTATTTTTAGCTATTTCCAATTGTTCTTTTAAATCTTTTCTTATTATATTGGGGATTGGTAGCACTCTTCTACCAGCTTTAGTCTTGGCTCTATTGTTCATAATAACATTAAAGTCCTTATCTCTAGTTAAAGTCCTTGATATTATTATTATATTTTTCTTTAAATCTATATCATCCCTTCTTAAGGCAAGTGCTTCACCTACTCTTAGTCCCATGTACATTTCTAACATAAGACAAACTTTATAGTTTTCTTCTTTAATTGTAACGCTATTTAAATAGTTAGAAAATGTAGTTTGTTCTTCTATAGTTAATGCCCTAATTTCTTTATCAGGTTTTGTACTTTTAGGCTTTATAACATCTTCTGCTGGATTTGAAATTATAATTTTTTTCTTCACGGCAGATCTACATGCTCCATTAATCAATTCATAAAGTTTTTTTATATATGAACTGCTAAAATTTTTATGCTGATTTAGAAATCCTTGTATATCATTTGAAGTTAACTCTTGAATATTTATATTTCCTATTCTATGGTCTTTGATTTTTCTTGAAGTCCATTTTAATCTTGCATATTGACCTTCTCCTATTATATTAGATTCAAATTTCTCATTTCTTATATTATCTATTATTTCACCTAAAGTAATTGTATTTTTTTGCAAGTATAGATTATTATTCTTTTTATACATTACTTCAGTTAATTTATCAATTACTTCTTTTCTTGTCTTTCCATATATTGATTTTCTTATTAAATTACCTTTTTCATCTGTACCATCATAATATTGTGCTCTCCATCTATTTCTAGCCTTATCTTCATATATAGAACCTTCTCCTCTTTCTCTTTCAGTCACTATGTCACCTCAGTCCTTTTATTTAGCTTCCAAAGAGCATAAGCCACTGATGATATTGTTTTTGTTTTACCTATATTTACTGATGGAAAATCAGATCTATTAAATAATTCATTAGTCTTATTTTCTCCCATCATTAAATCCTTAGCTACATCTTTTACAGTTAAGTTTTTCCAAGGATCATCTAATCTTTCTATTGCACTTTTAATTATTTCTTTTTTTATTTCTTCATTTAGATTATCAAACATATCTCAAACCTCCATGCTATTTATCTTTTTTGTTATCACAAAACTCTTTACCTAAGTTATATTTTCTATCAAATTCATTATCCTTAGTTTTATTTAAATTTTGCTTAAACTTAATAAATATATTAAATGAACATATACCAAGTATATATCCAATCATTAGAATTAAAATATTCTCTATCATAATTTTAATCCCCTTTCTAAATATTTATCAATTACAACTGTATTAGCAATACACATAAGATATTTTGTATATCTTCCTCTTTTTTCGAGAAGTTACCCCTTTACATCACGTTAGCCAGGCAAAAGTATCATTATCTAATTGTAGATCATCGCCAATAAGTCTTACTATCAACTTATATTTTCCCTTGTTATATCAGTTTATTATAAACACTATATCTACTTATTAATAAATATAGTGTTTATAATTATCTGCTTCTTGTGGCTTCCTGTTCCTCACAGTTACAACTAGTTAAAGTATTGTAATTAATTATAATACCTGTAATTAGGTATATTTTTCAATGTACTTGAAAGCAAATTTTCGCTTTCAAATATAAAGGCAAAATAAATATTCAAAACGTTCCCTCCAAATTAAATATTTTTAAAGTTTTTTATTTTTTTATATAATTTTTCTATTATTTCTGATACACAATCTTCATCAACTTGCCTAGTTGTATAGTCTACACTATTTTTTAATATTGATGGCATATACATATCTATAATTTTCACTATTGACTCTTTATCACCATCTACTGCTTTAGATAGAGTTTCTCTAAATTCAAAATCTTCCATATTACTATTTACCCTTCTTTAAATTCTTTTTAAATCTTTCTTTAGCTTTATACAAAGTAGTTCTTACTGTAGTTTCACTTATATTAAGTATTTTTGCAATTTCTACACTTGAATAGCTTTCTACTGCTGTTAAATATAGAACTAGCTTTTGCTTAGTAGTTAGAGATTTCATTGCATTAAAATAGTCATGATTAGAAAATATTTTTTCTAAATCAGAATATGAAATTTCGTTTTTTGATAAAAAAATTGTACCATCATCGTTTTCTGATAATGGTACGTTTATGATTTCATTTAAATTTGTTTCTTTGCTTTGTCTATATCGTTTTTTCTTAAAATAGTTTATTGCTGTATTTCTTATAACTAAATTTATATATTTTGTAAAGCTAGCTTTTAATATATCATCATTCATAAGTTCACCCCCTCACTTTTTACAGTTTAGGGGTGGTTACTAAAAAAGCATGAAAAAAAGACCAGTAAATACGAGTTTTAACCCATATTTACTGGAGCTTATATTGCAATTGGTTGTTTTATTAAAGTATTCGACAGCCCTTTAAAAATATTATCATATTATGCTTAAAAACGTTGTCGAAAATTGTTTGATTTCATTACACACATTTCAACATTTACTTTATAATACTTAATATATACTTTCTTAAAATTTACTATTCTAATATTATATTTTCAGCTTTAACTAAAGCTTCTTTTATTGCAGTATTTACAAGTCTGCTAAATGAAATTCCAGTTTTCTCTCTCATTTCTTCTATTTTTAGTATATTGTTTTTTCTTATCATTATAGATCTATATGTAACTGTTTCATTTTGAGGTTTTTTATAATATTGGGGATTATTCTTTTCTACATACAATTCTAAATATACATTTACTAAATCACTAATTGTTGAATCATATTTTGTATCTATTAATTGTTTTAAATGTGAATACAAGTTATCCTCAATATTTATAGATCTTTGAATTAGTGGATTATCTTTACTATATAACTTTTCAAAAAAATTCATTTACTACCTCCATTACTTATAAAACTTATATACATAAGTATATATCATTTATCCAATGTATTAAACTAATTATTTACATTATAATTATAATGTAAATAGGTTTGACAAATTAAATATTTTAATATTATAATGTTATTGTTAGAGGGAGTGATATGATGTTTTATTTAGATTCTTATAATTCAACAAATATTCAAATAACAAAAAAGGAAATACCTGAAGTATTAAATAACTTTAAAAATAGCGAAGTAAATATTGTTCAATTTGGAAGTGTATGTTCTAGAGTCTATGGACAAGAATTTGATTTTGTTATTACTAAGTATCAAATTATTCTATGGACCAATACAATTGATGAACTTACTATAAATTTTGATGAACTAGCTGTAATTTACAAGGATGAACTTGGATATACACTACAATTACAATTTGATAGTAATATTATCCTTGTAATTGAAAAAGTATAATAAAATAGTACAACGTTGATATATATCTAGCGTTGTACTATTTTTATCTAAGATCAATAATATTTCTAAAGGTATTATAATTGTTATTTTTTTGAATACTATCTTTCTCTTGATTTTTAACTGTTATATTATATATTGTTGGATCTAAGTAGTACCCTGGCAACGTATATATTTCTTGTATTTTATAATCACCTCCTTGTAAATATTCTACTAGTATCTCTCCATTTTCATTAGTTTCATATTCTCCTAAAATATCATCATTATTTTTTAAAATTCTGAATTTAACTCCCTGCATTGTATCGTTATCAATATTTTTCTTAATAATATGTATTCCACCTAGTTTATTACTGTAAAAATAAATATCTGTTGGATCTTTAGAAAGTTCAATTTTAGTAGTTTGTATTTCTGAATATGAATCATATCTACTATCAACACTTATCTGCTCTATTTTATAATTTGCTGGATACAAATGTTTAACTTCAATTTTGCCACTATCATTTGTTAAATATTCTCCTATAATTTCGTTTGTATCTAGGTTAGTTACCTTAAACTTAGTATCTACTAGTGGATTATCATTATAATTATCTAAACTATAAATATTCAAATCTGAATATGGTTGATTCTGTATCTCCTGAATAATAGTATTTTCAGGAACTACTTGTATCGTATATTTATTACTATCTTTCTCATAATATTCAGGAGCATATAGTTGTTCAATTGTATAGGTTGCAGTAGTAGTCTTTTCTATAAATATTTCACCTTTATCATCACTTGTATATTGATTTGATGCATTATTATCTATATTGGTTATTAAAAATTTAGCTTCTTTTAATAATTCATTGGTTTTACTATCCTTCACTACAATCTTTATATTTCCTAGAAGTTCATTAATAACTTTAAGTTCTGTGTTAGGTTTATCAAATTCAACTTTCAGATCATATATATTTGAATTTAATTCGTATCCATCTAGAGTTTTAAGTTGTACAACTTGGTAATTACCTTGTACTAAATTTTCAACAGTTATACTTCCTTTCGAATCAGTCATGTATTCTCCCACTATTCCAGCAGTATCTTTGTTTGTAATCCTGAATGTTGTACCTTGCATATTCTGATTTAATGTATCAATATTTAAAATGTTTATTCCACTTAATTTATGATTTATTATTTCAATTTTTGTATTTAATAAGGTTTCAGCAAAAACATTATTAATAAGTAATATAGATACTAAAATTATTGCTATAATTGACTTTTTAATTCTTCTTTCTTTCATATAAATCCTCCTATATCTCATCTTCATTTTTTACAGCTACTATTTTAATAATTCCATCATTATAGTAACCAGGTTTAGCTTCAATCTCTTGTATTATATAATCCCCACTGTATAAGTCAGATACAGTTATTTTACCATTTATATCAGTTGTATATGTTCCTATAGTACTATTATCACTTTGTTTCATAATCTTAAATTTAACGTTATCTAAAGCATTTCCATATATATCATTTTTTATTATCTCTATACTACCTAAAAGATAACTTTTAAATGTTGTTTGAGTATATTCAGAATCATAACTAACAGTAATATCTCTACCACTTTTATCTATTTTATATCCTACTACAGTATCAATTGAAGTAATTGTATATACTCCTTGTGGAATATTATCCAAAGTTAACTTACCTCCAATATTGGTACTTGCTTGCTTAATTAAATTACCTGTATTTTTATCAACAATCTTAAAATTCACATTTGATAGTATATTTCCTTGTTTATCTATAGAATTAACAACTATACCGCTATATTTTCTTGCCACAAAATTTATAGTTCCTGTACTATTTATTGATACATTGGTTGTTCTATTTATTGTACTATCAAGTGCATAACCACTTGGCACAGATAATATTTGAGCTGTATAATTTCCAGCAACTATATATTTAAGATTAATTCTACCACTACTGTCAGTTGTATAAGTACCTATATTTTGACCTGATGGATTAGTTATTTTAATACTAGAATTTGGTAATGCCTGTCCACTTTTATTTTTTACATATATATCTAAACTTGTTGTGTTATTATACGTTGCAGTAGCAGATAAATTTCTTACTACTGGATCAATAATAGCTACACCTATATCTTGATAGTTTGATGCTTCAGCAGTACCATAATATGCGTTATATTCTGTAGTTTTTGCTGATATATTCATATTAACTAATATATTGCTAGAACCACCTAAATTTGCAATTGGTATTAATACTTTAAACTTCTTTAAGGATTTAAAATCATTAACAACATTATTATTTACATCTCTAATTATTGCACCATAATTGTTATTAGGAATATTTACAGTTAGACTTGTTAAATCTATATTAGATACTACTTCATATTCAGCAGATATATAATTAGGATTTATATTATCTATCTGCATTGATTTTGTATTATTTGCTACTATATTTACATTAAAAACTTGTGTAGGTAGATCTCTTTTATTATATAGATTTACTAAAGCATTCCTTATATATTCTTCTTCTCCATTATTTATCCATCTCCAAAGTTCAAATCCCTCCTGATTTATCCATATTGCAAATTGAGTTATATAATATGCTTCACTATCATCTCTTACTCCAAGTTGACTTGCACTTTTATATGGATAACCATTTAATATTATATTAAGTAGTCTAGAACTTTGAATACTACTATTTACTGTAACATTATATCCTGCCGTGCCTAAAGTCTCAGGTCCGATCTTTATATACATTCAAACAATATACAGGAACTTTTTTACCATTTTCAACATAATAGTATGGATATGCAAATTGCCACCCACTAAGACTACCACTAGGTCTGTTATATTTTAATAATCCTAGTCTAGTCCCATTACTACCATCATAGAAAGTTTTTAATTCATTACCATTATGATAATAATCATTTATATATACTGTATCACCAAAAGTAATAGCATTAACCCATTGATTTAATGCTATTACCATAGCTAAAAGTATGGAAAATACGTTCTTATGTTTTTTCACTTTTACTCCTCCTTAAAATACACTTCAAATTCGTATTTTTTCTCGATTTTGTCGATTATTTTATCAATTAGAATCTTATCTTTTTGAATAGTTATTTTTTTATTATACAACTTTCTATTTAATGATTTACTTATTTCAATTTTATATTTGTTACTAATTGATTTATGCTTTATTTTACTAATATCAATAAATAATTTTCTAAGTCTTATCTTCTTAATTAATATCCATTTACCATATTGTAAATTATATATCTTTACATTTTTTCTAAAAATATATATTATACAAATAAGTACTACTCCAGTGATTACAACTGGAACAAAGATATAATCTACTACTTTAACATATCTAATTTTATATATATATGGAAGTTCTACTTTTTTAGTTAATTTAGCTTTATATACTGCAATAAAGTTATAATTATCTATCTCAAACTCATTGTTTTTATTAAGTTTTACATTACTTCTATCTAGCAACAAATCTCCAATATATCCATTTTCATTATAATGTATTGAATTCGGTATATTAGTCATATATAAATTTCCATTATATGTGACATTCTTATATTCTATTTCTTTAAATATTTCTTCTGTAACTTCATCTTCTAAAACTTGTTTATTATAATCCACATACTCGTATTTTTTTAGAAAATTGTATTTTATCCTATCTATACCTTTTAAAAACTCATCTTCAACTTCTTTAGATACTCTGTATGTTTCAATCAAATAATTGTTATTATTATTAATTTCTTCTCTTACGTCAGTTAATGTACTAGCATTTATATTAGACAAAAAAATAGCTATACCAAATAGCATAGCCATGATCTTTTTATACATTCTTTTTTCCTCCTTAAAATATGCTTAAAATAAATCCTCTTATAGAAGGATTTATAATTGCAGTTATTCCAACACTAGCAAAAACAAACAACACAATATATACAATTGCTTTTAAAGTACTAGTTATTACATTTTCAATATAGTTTAATATTAATACGGTTTTATTATTGCTATCTTTTACTAGCACAAAATCTGTATTAGTTTTTTTCTTACCTTCGAGAAACTTTAAATATAATCTTTTCTTAATTTTAATCCCTCCTCTTAAACAAATTATTAAACTTCTTTTTATTTACAACCTCAACTCTACTAGATTTTTCTAAAATGTATTCTTTAAATATTTTGTGATAAATACTTTCATTTAGAGTTGGTTCAAATGGATCTGCAATATAGTTTGAAAAATATGTTTTCGCTCCAAATTTACCCATATTATTTACAATATCTTTTTGTTCTTTTTCAGGTGTAGATATAAAAATAAAGTGAATATCTTTTAACAAACTTATAGCTTCAAAAATCTTAACTAGATTTTCTTGCTCCCAAGTTTTAGATCCACTTACTACTATTTTAACATCTTTTGTTATATAATTATCTATATCTAATATACTCTCAAATGTGCCAAAATCATAGATATAAAAATCATATCCATAATCTATTGCATTTACTGTTTTATCTTTTGAATACATATCTATACCAGCATATCTTATACAATCATTTTTTATTTCTACATCATAGGAATTTTCTAATGTTTGAATATCTTCCTTTCCATTAGATTGTATATAACAAGCATTTAAATTTAAATAATTTAAAAACTTAGTAATAGCTATTGCTTGAGTAGTAACACCAATATGACTTTGACTACCTGCAATAGCTATTGTAACTATTTGTTTTAACTTTTTATATTCTTTTTTTACTATTACTTTTTCTTTATTATTACTAATAACTTCATTAATCCTAAATCTAACAGAATCCTTATATTGCTTTCCTTGTCCTGATATACATTCCTCTAATTCTTCTTGCTGTTCTTTACACTCAGTTGCAGTAACAAAGTTGTATATACCTTCGTTAAATAGCCTACCAAGCAAAGAGTTGCCATAGGAATATCCTACAGCAACTACTATTATTCTTATATTATACATACTTTTTATTGCAACTATTGAATCTACGATATCAGTTTCAGAATCTTTAAATTCTGCTATATCTATGATTATATGTGTGAAGTTATTTAAATTTTTCATCTCTTGAAATACAAACTTTTTTAAATTTATTATACCTGTTATATGCTGTACTTCAGAGTTGAAATTATATTTATTTTCTTTTGAAATACATATAATCAATCATTATTCACCTCCAAATAAATATTTGTTTGAGCTAAAATAGCTCTTTATTATAATTTACTCAGAAAATCAGTCACTGTACCTAATTGTAATATTATATCTGCACCTATTGGAATAGCCTTATCAATTATAAATTTAACAAAATCTTTTAATTTTGAATTAGCTTTTTCATTATTTCCTTGCAATATTAAAGCCTTTACTTCATTAATATTTGATATCATATTTTCTTTATCTATTTCAGACATTTTTTCATTTTCTTTAATTTGATTAATTCTTTTTAAAACATTATCTATTGTTAGCACTGCATTAGTAATATTATTGTTATTATTGCTAACAGTTGTATTGTTATTATTCGTATTATTTATAATTAATTGTTTGTATCTTAACACTTCCACATCATATTCTTTATTTTTTAAACTTCGTATATCTCTTTCTTCATTCATTTCAATATTAGATTTATAGTTTATTAATTTAGCTCTTAATAGATTTAAATCTTTTATAAAATCTGTTCTGAAAGATTCATCATAAAGTCCTCTTCCACTATAATTATCTAACCCATTTACAATATCTTCAATTTCTGGGCTATACACTGCTATAATTTCATCTTGCAATTGACTTGCTTTATTTTTATCTTCTAATTCAATAACTTCATTACATTTATTTATGTATTCATTTATTATTTCAATTTTTTTCATTTGAACCTTCCTTTCAAAATTAATTTTTTTTAGTGTGTAATATAATATAATATAAAATTATAAGAATTAAAATAAATATATATATAATTGCATCAATTATATTTAGATACAAATTACTATTTTTTATCCATTCAAATAAAATTTGAAATGTAATAAGTAATCCGTATAATATAGGAAAAACTGTTATATACATCTGATAAATATAGTCTAATAACAAAGGATAATTGTCAAAATATTGATTTCCTTCTCTTTGAAATTTAAATTTAATCTTTTTATTAATTTGTTTTTCAATATTGTTTAAATATTCATAACTTCTATTAATATGAACTACAATTTGAAAATATTTAACAGTAGTATAAAATATTATTATCCATAAAAATGTCTGTATTATATCAAATCCAAACATTATATTTGTTTCTAATTTATTTTTTATAATGTCTTGAAACATAGAATATATATCGCTTGGCATTATTGAACATAAAAACAAAAGTAGTAACAATACAAATAGAAGTATAAACAATTTATCCCTTTTTTTCTCATTTTCTTTTATCATACTAAAAGTATCTTTATAATGATCATAAATTAATTCTAAGTCTTTCATATTAACTATTAAGAGCTTTTATAATACTTTCAACACTGTAAGTCGCCCAGTTTGCTCCGGCTCCTAATAACTCTTCTGGTGATTCATAAGTACTATTTAGTTTAACACCAATCAATTTATTGCCATTTTCTTTACTTTTAGCAATTTCAAAATTCTGCCAATTCCTATATCCTATAATATCAGAGTTTTTATCTTTAACATTTGCATATCTTCCTATAATAACAATAGTATAATTTGATTGATTTATTTTTGTTGTTAAAGATCCTTTTATAGTAGAAATATTCCAACTATTAATTTCTCTTGATGATTTATCCTCCATTGTAAATTCAAATTCCGAATTATTATTCCAAGCTTCTAGTAAGTATTTATAATTTCTATCATTTTCAAAATCAAATGATACAAAAACTTTTTTCTTTGCCATAAAAATTACCTCCCACGTATTTTGAATTATTATATCATAACTTGTAGAATATTGCTACGGGTATTTTTTGTCGAATATTGTCGTATGAAGTGTTGCATCAATTTTAACATAACTATTTTTTAGAAAATATATTTAATTGGATCTATATCATTACCATATCCGTTTTTTAATCTTATTTCAAAATGTAAGTGATGCCCTGTGCTATAACCTGGATAAGGATCTGTACTTGGATCACCTCCTTCCTGTCCAATAATATCTCCTTGTTCTAATTCTTGTCCTACAATTACATCTATTCTAGACATATGTGCATAAAAACTATAAAAAATCTCACTTTCTAATTCATGTTTTATTTCTATGCAATTTCCATATCCTTTTTGTAGTCCTGCAAATGTTACTATTCCGTCTTCTACTGAAATTATATTATCTCTATGTTTACCTGAAATATCAATACCTGTATGTTTTTCTTCTTTTCCTGTTATAGGATTTATTCTATATCCATAATCACTTGTTATTGTCCCTTGAATTGGTAATGGAAATTTGCCTTTAAATACTAATTCACCTTTTTGTGGAATATTGGGATTATCTTTTTTCAAACTTTCTACAATGCCTATATCTTCATCTGAAAGTAATAATTTTATTGTCTCAATTGGATTCATAATTAAATATAATGGTACGAATATAATAAGTAAGAAAAAAACTATAACTATACTTATTGCAAGTATAAATTTAGTCCTTTTTTCTTCATCTAAAGCTATTTTAGTTAATTGTTGTGTTATTATTTTAGCTGTAACTGGATCTATTGCCATAATTTATACACTCTTTGAAAAGTAATTAAATTCATAGTTATATATATCAAACTTAATACTTAATCTGCTTGTACCAGCCATGAATAATGCTACACCCATCTGCCTTGAATATATTAAATCTGTTTCTGCTTCAGTTAGTTTATATAATACCTTCATTTCTTCTAAGTTTTTACCATCTGATCCCATTAGTATTTTATAGCAGGCCATATCTAATATTGCCTGTCCATACATTTTTACACTAGGATCTAAAAAGTCTACAACTGAATGTGATATTATAACAATCCCACCATTATATTTTCTACATCTTTTTGCTATATTCCTTAGAAATACCAAACTTTGTGGTACTTGTGTATCAATCATTAAATATGCTTCATCACAAACAAGTAAAACTTTTTCATCTTTATTCTTGCTCATAATATCCCAACAATAAGTAAGTATATTATAGTACTGTGCTTTTTTTATTCTTTCATCACTATTTTGCAAACTGAATGTATCAAGTACTATACACTTACTATTAATTTTTACACTTGTATGTCCATTAAATATTTCACTATCGGCACCAATACTTATTTCCCTTAACAAAGATAATACTATTTTATAATCAGATATATTACTATTTTCTTTTTCCAACTTTGATACTCTATCTTTAAGTAGCTCGTATAAGTCTTTAATTATAGGAAATTCCTTGTTTTTAAGTTTTGTTATATCAGTATCCCAATATATTTTAAATTTGTTATATAAGCTTTCTAGAGCCTCATTTATTATTGTAGATTGATTATATGTAAGTTCAGGAAAGAGCAACTTAAAAAATGGTCTTATATTTTGCATATGTAAAGCCATTGCTCCAAGCCCTTTGCCCTCATCTTTATATCCTATAATATCTTCATCATCGTCATCTAAAGGTACTGGTTTTATTTGTAGTGGATTTATCATAGCACCATTTTTACCTACTACATTTATCCAATCGCCACCTAGTTTATTACATAGAGTTCTATATTCTCTTTCAGGATCTATTATTATTATTTTTGTATTTCTCATATATTCATTTAGTATTAAATGTTTAGTTGCAGTGGATTTTCCAACACCACTTGTACCCATTACTACAAAATTACTATTTGTTCTATCTAATCCTCTCCTCCATGTATCTAATACTACTATTCCTCCAGTTGTGTCTTTACCAAATACGAATCCATTACCATCATTAAGTCCACCACCACCAAATGGAAATCCACCAATAAAGTCAGACATCATTATATTTCTTCTTGCTATTTGTTTTATTGTTTTATCAATTGTATGGAATGGTGCTATTGTTTGATATGACTCTTTTAACAAGTTAGCTAAACTTCTCATTTTAAGTTGCATACTACATATTATACTTTCAACTCTCTTACATCTTCTATTTAAAGTTTCTTCATCTTCTGCAAGTACCATTATAGCTATTGTCATATAGCCCACTGTTTCACCTTTTACTTCTACTTTATCTAATATTTCTTGAGCATCTTCTATTTCTCTTAAAGCTCTTTTTCTAACTAAGGCATCTTTTGAAGTTTCATATATGATTTCACTTTGTCTTATACCTTTTGATATATTTTCAATAAGTAAAGTATTATCTGTAGGCTCGAATATTTGTGTAGATATAGTGTTAGGTATATTTGATATTTTACTTAACCATCCAATTTTAACATTCTTAGGATATTTAATAATTGTATATATTTTAGCAAAGTTATCACCTATTCTCATTTTATTTTGTTTATATTCAATTCCTGAAATAGGAGTAATAATATTAAGTAGACTATTATTTATCTGTACTCCTTCAAATTCTTTTATTTTCAATAATTATCTGCCTCCCTTCTTATACTTGGCATAAAATCGTTATATTCACTATCTTCTTTAAATGCAAAATTCATATTAGTAAATCCACTACATAACTGAATAATATATTGTTCTTCTAATATTTCACTTTTTATATTACAACTAGAAAATTTATTTAATAAATCCATAGCTCTTTTTAATAAATCTTTTTCTGCATATTCACTTATATCTTGCCATATTATTAAAAAGTTTTGTCTCTCTACCGCATCTCCTGTAAATGTAAGTTTAACTGTTTCATTAATATGTTTATTTAATAATGTTTTTTGTACTTGATCCACGCTATCATTTTGTATTTTTCTTAAATCTTCTATTAAATCACCTACATCAACAGGTCGTGATATACTAAAAAACTTCATTTCTCTATTTTCACTTGATAACTCTCCTGCAAGTGTTTTTATTATTTGCTCCTGTTCTTTTTCAGATAAAAGATGTATATTAAGTGGTTGGATCTTAATATACATCATAATTTTATTGTCTTTAGTATATAAAAAATTATTTCTAATATCTTTTATATTTATTTCATCATTACAAGATTTTTCTTTTTCTTGTTTAAAAAATTCACTAAATTTCATACATCATCCCCTCCATTTATCATAATGTTTGTATTTATATAATTTTTGCATTTTACTCTTTCTAATCATAAATCTTAATTGTTCTACAATACAAAGATTATTATCATCCTTTGTATTTGCTATTACTGTACCTGCTATAAAAACAAGAAACACTATTATCGCTACTAATATACCTTTAAGTAAATATATTAGATAGATTATAGGCATGAAAAAAGCCACTACTGTAATTGTAGCGACTAATTCCTTTATTCCATATCCTTTAAAAAATTCTAATCTTGTTTTTATATTAGCAGGTATATATAAATTATTTTGTTTCTCTTCCATATTTCTATCTCCTAGCTTTATAACTTATACTTTTTTTAAATATTGATATAATTTTATCATAGATGTTATAAAAGTGCTTACTATATATATTATTAAAAAAAGATTACTTAAACTATTATCTAAAACATTACTTATAACAATAAATATAAACGGTATAATTATACTTATTATTGTTATAAAAATAAAAGTTCTTATACTTTCACTTATATCATTATTCTTTTCTAATGCATTTAATCTGTTTTCTAGTCTTTTTATTTCACTTTTTTTCCATTCCAATTCATATTTCAACTTATCTATTTCTGAAATTAAATTATTTTTCTTTAATGTATCCATTGCCGAATTTATATTATTAGTGAATTTAATTTTGGGTAATTCTGGCAAAGAATAATCTATTGGCTTAATTAAATTTTCGAATTTTGAATATATAGAATTAGGTAATTCATTAAAATTCATTTTAAACCTCCAATTTATCATAAAAATAATCTAAAATCTTATATTCTATGCTCCCTATTTCTTCTTTGCATTCTTTCAAAAAAATTTCTTTAGTAACTATTTGTCTTTTAACAGTTTTTTCTATTATATCTCTTTTATTACTTAATAAATTTATAATACTTTCTTTAAATTTCTCTCTTTCTTCGGCCTCGATAAAAGGATTATAATTATCAAATATTGTATATTCACAAGACTCATCATAAATCATATCAACCATTTCTTCATAAACTTCATTTTTATATATTTCCATATTTACTTTATTTTTTTCTTCTAAATATTTACTAATATGTTCTATTTCTAAATCAATTTGATCTTTTTTCAATTTAATTTCATCCTTCTCAGTATTTAATGAAATAATTTTTGTTGCAACAAGCCCACCAATTATAGCAATAAATATTCCTATTGTCTGTATATTTAATTCTAATAACTTTATTATAAATTGCATATCTATTTTTAATAAATCTAACATACTTTGAATTATATTAATTATATCCATAAAACCTCCTTATTATATAAAAATTGAAAACAATCACATTTACTAACTACTATATATATCATTATTCTTCTTAGATCATCTCAAGTATAATAAATGTGATTGTTAAAAATATAATAATTGTACTCTTCATAGATATCCCTCCTAATATATTAGATATTAATGCTCCGTAAATTGAAGGAAGTATTAAGTTATTCATAAATTTGCAATTTATAATTTGTATATTTTTGAGATGAATAGGATTTGAACCTATATAATGTAATAGCCTACATTAATTATATCAATTTTTCAACTAAAATACAATATAATTATATCTTTTATCACAAATATTAATTCTGCTACTATTCCAAAAATAATAATACTAACTATTCTTTTTTTATAAACTCCAACTTCATCTTCTGAATACATCATTTTTATAAAACAATATATTACTCTTAAGATCACTCCTGTTGGTATTATGCCTACTCTTAACACTTTTATTAATACATCAATTACATCCAAATCAAGCCACCTTTTTTTCTACTACTTTAGCTAGCTGTTTTTTTAATTCTATAGATTTACTTGTTGTATGTATCATATTGCTTATTCCACTACTTCCATTACCTGAAATTAGCATAAATTCAGATAAGAATTTAGGTGTTCTAAGTGTTACTAAAAGTACTGCTGTTGCGTTTATAAGTTGATCTGATACTATTAGAAGTATTACTATTTTAGCAAGTGCTATTTGAACTATTACTGTAACTATACTCTGAAAGAATTTCTTTACATATGGAGCAAATACTCCTTTGTCAGAATCAACTAATCCGACACATGCAAGTGGAAATCCTAGCTTTAATATAAACATTTCTATTCCCCTCATTATAAATTGAATATATAATAAAAACAACATTATAAGTACTATAATTCCAAATATAGCTGAAAAAATACTTACTACTGAAACTTGTGCTAAGTTAGTAGTAAGTCCTACTTGATCACTCACATTTAATGTTGTGAGTATCTTATTTGTAAAATCTTTAGCTACTGTTATCATCCACTCGTATAATACTGGAAATGATATTGCAATTACTAAAGATCTAACAAAATATGTTATAAAAGTAAGTGGTGGTGTATCGGTATCTCCTTCAACCCATAATATATATACATCAAAACCTTTCTTTAAAAACTTGAGTATTATTAATGATATTGAAAATGATAATATAATTGCTTTAAGCCCATCAAAGTTCAATATTTGTGTTCCAGCTATATTAGTTAAATTCTCTTCTGCATTAAAACATACGTCTAGTAAATTATTAAATACATAATTTATACCGTTATCTGCACTACTTATTATTGAAACTATAAAATTAGTTAGTAACTTATCCACACTATCACCACCTATTTATAGTAATTCATTAATACATTTATAAGTCCTGAAATAACTACTACTCCTATGCAACATATAATTGCTATTTTTATTCTACTATCCCACCTTTTTGCATCCATCTCATCACTAGCCGACTTTCTAAGTAAATAATATCCTACTAAAAGTATTGTTAGTGCAGGTGCTATTATAAGTAACCAATTAGTTAAATCATTTATTAAATTTTGTGTTCCAGTTACAAGTTTTGTACTTTCTATTCCAGCTCCAAAACAATAATTTATATAACTTGATATTACTGTAACTAGAGCCACTACTTTTATTTCTTTTCTTTTTAACATGCATAAAACCTCCTCTATTTATATTCCTTCCATATTCCCCATAATTGTATCTTTTCACTTTCATTTATTCTTCTTTTATTTTTTCTTTCTTCCCTCACTTTCCTATTAAAATCAACATCACCTAAGCCAAATAATTTATTAAAATGCCACTTTGATAAATCAGGTATCATCTTTATTGCAGGATAATTTCCAGCATTTATTATTAGGACATAAGGTCTTTCTATTCTTAAAATTTCATCTTCTGTAAGTAATGCTCTACTAATTAGATTCATTGATTTACTACTAGACCCATTATCATTTTTCCCATAAGAATTAGATTTTGAATAACTTGATGTTGTGTAATTACCTAACTTTCTCATTATTTTATTAGCAGTATCTATATTTGCTGTCTTTAAGTAAATCCAAGTTTGACAGTTATCTAATATATTACTTGCTATCTCTTTTGAATACTTACTCTCAAGCTGTGAAAATGACTGTAAAAATATATTAAATCGTATTTTCCTACCACCTCCTACTGTGAGCATATTTGAAAAACCTGGTATAGTTGTAAAGTTACCAAATTCGTCAAGCATGAAATTGACTCTATTTTCTAGCTCACCCCCTCTCATATCAGCAACTTCAACTAGACTTACATATTGTTGATTTACAAATAAACTCGCTAAACTATAATACGTGATTCTTTCATCAGGTAAAATTATATATATCGCTCTTTTTATTTTTCCTGTATCTTTTATATTAAAATCACTTCTACAAGTCATATTGTTAATTGATTCGCTTGTAAAAAGCTTTAATGTAGTCAAAGCAGATGTAAAAAAACTGCCCCTTGTTTTTTCAGGAGCAATTCTTGCTATATTAAATATTTTCTTGGCTGGATGATTATCATCTAAATCTTCTATATATCTGTTTATTGGCATATCTCCATAATCGCTTAAGCACATTTCAGATATAAAACTATATACATTAGTTAAGTTTTGAACTTCAGGTCTATCTTTATTTTCATATACAACTGTCATTATACTACCAGCTATAATTGACATTTCACCATCTCTCCAAATCTTTTCCATTTTAGAGTCTTCACTTCCAACTAAACTTGTTGTTATATCCCATGCATATTCTTCTGCCTTTCGGTAATCATTGTTATTTACTGCATCAATAACTGGTTGTAAAAAATTATATTTATTACTTTTAAGTGGATCTTTAAAATCTATTACTACTATTTCATATCCTATACTTTCTAAAAACTCAGATGTAAATTCAAATATCTCACCTTTTGGATCTGATATAATCATAGATTCACCTGCAAATCCCAAATTTCCTATTGTCTGCAATACTATTGTCCTTGTTTTACCACTTCTGGTAGCTCCTATTGTTATTGAATGAGTATTTTCATTTATATAGTATATATACTCTTTATCTTTCTTTTTTTCATAACCGACAACTAATCCCCCACTATTAAATATATTACTACTTATATCTTTATATAAATCTAATATATTTTTACTAAAGGTGTTCTCAAATTCTTTACTTGTTAGCCATCTAGAAGTACCATGCTGACCTTGTCCTACTTTTTTTGGAGTTGATATATTATTTGTTATTCTTACATTCTCACTTTTAAATTCATTATCTTTTTTTAAAATAGTAAATAATAATATAAACACTATTATAAGAAGTTGTATCATAAAAAACAGCTTAATTAAATTAATGTTATTTCCTATATTTATAAGTATTTTATTTAATGATATTGACTCTATACTAAAAGCTTTTTTAGTTAAATAATTATCTATCACAAAACTAAAAAATATACTTATTGGTATTGATACTATAATAAGTGGTAAAATAATCAATACTTTATTTCTCATATCACATCTCCATTTCATCTTCTAAATTAATCGAAAACTCTTTTTTGAATCTCTCTATTTGCTCATCTGTTAAACTTTTAAAGTCTCCGTTTTTTTCATCATCTCCAACAATAAAAAAAGAACCTGCAATGTAATCTTTGTCCAGATTTACATTTGGCTCTAAATTGTTTAATTTCCCCTCTTCATTACATACAATTATAGCCTCTTTATATGGTACTATTTCTATATAACCTCCTACTATGTCTTGCATTGATTTTAATTGCTTTCGTATTTTTTTCACTTCAGGATTCTTACCAGGATCTTTTACTAATATTTTTAAATAATGTTCTTCCATTTAACACCTCCAAATATAAAAATAGCACTACAGTTTTAAATGCAGCGCAAAAATTTATATATCATTTATTTTACTAATTTTTTTTTAATTTTTTCCTTTATTTCAATCCTTTCATTTATAGTTGGAATATAAAATTCTGTTTTTCCATCTTTTTTATATATACTTGATTTATATTTTCTTAATTTGTTTTGAATTGTTGTCAAATAATATAATGTATTCAGAAGCATAATACAGTCCATTTTTCTGTTTGTATATAGTTGTCCATGTTGATTTGGATTTCTTCTAACTTTTTTACTAGTATTAATTTTAATTTTTTCATTAAATTCTATTTTCTCATATAATAAATTTATATTATTATTAAGCATAATTAATATAAATACTAATTCATGTTCTAATTTTAAATTATTTATTATAGGTTTAAACATGTTAACTCTACTTGGGCGTCCTTTATCTAGTAGATAAATAAGTACATAACCCATCAATTATTGACATTATACCTGTATTTACTAACGCATAACTTTTTTCATTATAGGCTTTTTGAATTTGATTAAACAATCTTTTATGCTTTTGTGGTAAATTTTCATCAATTTCTTTTATTAAATTGCCTACTAATTTTTTACTAAAGTATGTTTTCATATACTTATCAAATTCTATATCAGAGCTGACATTTTCTATTATATTCTTTAAATCAGATGATTTCATTCCATATGGGATTGTCCAAAAATATTCTGATAATTTTTCACAATATTCATACCAATTTATAATACTATCTGGATCTTGTTTTGCTTTTTCTATAGCTTCTGCTAATCCCTTAAAATATGGAGTATAGCTTTGTACATAGTTAGCCATAGTATCAATTAGAGGTTTTATAGTTTGCATCATTTTATTTATAAAATTTGTTATACCCGTAAGAGAGTTTTTTATTTTATTATAGTCTATATCATTAATATCATAACTATTTGATTCTGAGCCTTTTATCCTTATATACCCATCAATTTTTGTATTGTTTTCTTTCATATAATCACCAATTTATTTAATTATATCATATATTAAATAAGTTTAAAAGAAATATTTTTGATGATTTAAGATTACCACTCAATATTACTAGAATTTTGTTTATTTATTGTATAGTCTATTTGAGCCTGCTTTGACATGTCTATATTGTATCTTCTATATAATTCTTTTTTTGAATTATTACTTTCATTTAATACGCTTATCATTCTATATATTTCTTGTAAAAGATTATTTATAAATATTTTTTCATTTAACTTATCGTATTTCATATCTTTTACTGAACTTAAAAATTGATTACCTATTATCTTTTTCAATTCTTGTTCTACCTTTAATTTTATTTCTATTTTATTACTATTACCAAATAATTTCCCTATATTTGCAGAATTTTCAATATATGAACTATATTCTTCTTTTAAATCCGTATTTTTATCAATAACAAATTCCATAAACTCATCTATATCTTTTTTTATATTTTCACTCATATAGGCATATTTTAAGCTACCTGTTTTAGGTAGCTCCTCTAATATTTTATATAATTTATTCCTTATTTCTTTTAATTCTTTATTATCAATATTTAAATATCCAAGTTTACCTTTACATACACTTTCATTAAATGCTTTTAATTCAAGTGCAATAGTTCTATCTCTTAGTTTATTCTTTGTTTCATTTTTAATTTCATAATACTTTGATAACTCATTTTCAAATATATGCTTCGTAAGTATCTCCCTTATCGTATTTTGTTGATACAAAGATATATAATATCTATTTATTTGTTGTTCTTTATCCCACATCATATAATGCAAATGTGGATTACCTTTTTTTAAGTGTACGACAGCAATCCACTCAGCATTAGGCATATCTATATTTACTACGCCTGCAATATCATATACTTTTTCTTTCATTAATGACTCCCACTCACTTACTTTATCATATCCAAGTTCTAATGCATCCTCTTCTTTTAATGAAATAATACCTCTATAAATGTTAGTTTTATTATTTGATTTATCCGCTATATGTCTACCTATATCTTTTAAATCTAAATCTGTTAAATCACTATTACCTATTCTACCAAATACAGTTTTGTTATCATAAAGTAATGCATTACTCCTTCTTGAAATATAATATAAATGTCCTATATTACCCCTTGTTGAATCTAGCTTGCTTGGATTATAACATCTAAGTTTTGATATAACTTTACTCAAATTTATCACCTTTTTTCTTTAAATATTCTATCGCATTTCTGTATGCAATCTCTCTTACTTCTTTTTTATCAATTCTCTTTATATTAGAAAGTAATTCGCCTGTATTATAATTAGCACTTTCCGATGAAAGTATTGATTTTATTACTAGTTTAATTATTCTATCCATATAAATATCCATACTCTCTTTTATTTGAGTATGGATTAATTTTTTTAATGGATCTCGTATTTTATTTGAATCTATTTCTTCTAGCAAATTTTGTATTGCTCTTCTTATAAAAACAGACATATACAGTTTATTTGTTTCTGTATACGTCTTTACTTCATTATATGTTTTATCATCTAACCATATGGTTATTTTATTAGAATTTTTTCGCATTTTCACCTCCATAAAATTATTATATTCTTATATAAATTTTATTTTTTAATATACTCTAGCTATTCCAACCAAACTTATGAGTCAAATAATTTATTACCAAACCAATAAATAATGTAAGTATTACAGATGTAAATATTAAGCCTATAGTTTTCTTTATAATGTTATTTCTATTTATTTCTTTTTTTCTATTATTTTCAATTAATAATTTATTAATAAATTCTTGTAACTCTATTTTTTTGTTTTGTTTTATATTATCAATATTACCTTCAAAACTGACATTTAGAAATGAAGATGTTTTTTTTATATCATTTATAGTTTCATTACATATATGGTCTATAACACTTAGATACTCTATTTTTTTATTGTTTAAATATTTTTCATTATACAATTTTTTTAATGTTTCTTGTGTTTCTTTAAAAATATTTTTATAATCACCAAAATTTTCATCTACTGTTTTTTCTAAAAAACTGATTTTTATTTGAATAGATGACCCTGAATTACTTAAGCCTTTTGTTGATAATTCCTCATTTAAATTTCTTAAACCTATCTTCAAATCTATATTGAGTTTTTTTGCTGTATTTTGTATTTCTTTTTCAGTATAATCTATGAAATCTTTATTAGAGCTAAACATAACTACATACCTACCCTTTACTAGTTCAATTATACTATAATGTTGTATTTTTGTAAATACAACATTATATAAAACCTCGTAGAGCAGGAATAGATGTAGTACACATCGTACAACAGCTTAGTGGCAAAGCCACTAACATATACTCCCAGGCAAATTTGTACACTCCCATATAGGTATAACAATATTTTTAATATCTATAATACATTCTTGGAAATTTGTGTATTGGTATTCCTGCTTCTTTACATATAGATGAAAATATATTAATAACTTCTATTCTTGAAGTATCAAACCATACCTCCAATTCTCTATCATGAAAACAATAAAATGAATCATAACTATTTTTACTATTGTTTAATTGATATGTACCTTCTTTTTTTGCTATTTTTAATCTCTTATTAATTAAATTTAATAAATCTACAATCATATATAGTTTTTCTCTCCATACATCATTTTTTATTGCAGATTTTCCCTGTGACTGTTTTAATAGTGATCCATTACGATCTTTTAAAACACCCGTATTAAAAGCAATTATAGTATCTTCTATAGCTCTTTCAAAATTTTCCATATTTCCTTCTTGCCTTATTTCATCTTGAAATGCTGGTCTATCTATACATTCCGAATAAAATTTTATTATGTCTATATCATTATTATTTAGTTTTATTGATGATGATTGAGAATTCTCTGCTTGTGCTAATTGTTCCGCTGTTGACTTCCATGTTTCAATTAAATCTATATTATATTTTATTTCATCACTATCTATTAATTTTGCACAACTTTGGCAAAGCCAAATTCCGTTATTTATATCTTTTCTCTGCTCTGATGTCATATTTTCATTATATCTTTTTCCTCCTTGTGATGCAGCACAAATATGTGCTGCTACTCCAATATTTACATATTTTTTAGCATCATCAGTTGGTCCTGATGTTAATTTTCTACAATCAGGATTTGAACATCTAAATCCAACTCTATGAGCAAGTGTATTTTTGGTATTAGAAGAAAAATCATCTCTCATGTTTAGTACCTCCATTAGTAACTAAAATAATTATATATTATTTATTATAATTATTCAATTAAAAGCATTTTTCACTCTACATTTTAAAGTATTCTTCTAATAATTTTCTTATAATCTCATTGAATTCAACATCATCGTTAAATCTACTTTTATATTTCTTAAGATTACTTTTATCTAACTTTCCTTTGAATTTAATTTCTTTAGCTTTATCACCATTTAATATGTCCTTTATATTATCTTCATATAGTGTACCTTTTAACTCTCTTAATTTTTCTGCTTGACTGATTGAAACTTTTACATTAATATCATTTATCATACCATTTATAATCTTTTGCTCGTTTTCATCTATATATGACAATTCAACTGCAACATAAAAGGCTATCTGATTATTATTCACTTTTTCCTTTAGACCTTCTATTAAATAAGTTAATCTTATAAATCTTTGAATTTGTGTTTTACTATCTACACTTATATCAGCTAAATACTCTACTTTTCTTTTGTGACCTATTAGGTCACTATCTTTTTCTTGTCTTAGTAATATTTCTAATCTTAATTTATATGCTTCACCTTTTTCAGTTAAAGGTATATTGTCTCTTTGATATAAGTTAGTTTCTAACATTATTAAAGTAGCTTTATCATCATCACATTCTACTATATTAGCTGGAATAGTTTCAAAGTTCAAATCTCTACAACACTTTACTCTATTATGACCTGCTAGTATTTCATACTTTTCATTTTCAACAGATCTCACTGTTATAGGAACTATAACTCCATTTTTTGAAATACTTTGTTTCATTTCTTCCATTTTTTCTTTTGAATATAAACTAAAAGGTTGACCTTTTCTAAAGTCAACCAATTTATTTAATTCTATTTCTTGTCTTGTTATATCCGTTTTAGCGTCTTCTTTTATACTAGCTTTCTTCTTACCAAATATCATATCTCTAGATATTGATTCACTCATCTTTTTTCAACTCCTTTTGTTTTATATGTACTTCAATTCTTTCTTTTGCAGATTTATAATATCTATCATCTTTTTCAAATCCTATATATTTCCTATTTGAATTTATGCAAGCAATAGCTGTTGTTCCACTTCCCATACAATTATCTAGTACAATATCATTTTCATTTGTATATGTTCTAATTAAATATTCAAATAGTTCTACTGGCTTTTGAGTAGGGTGTATATTCTTAAACTCTTTATTTATCTCTAATATACTTTTAGGATAATTTTTATATTCTTGAACATATTCCTTATTTAATGCTTGTACCAAAGAATAATCATCACCTAGTAAAATTCTACCTCCTTTTGTAGCTCTAGGCTTTATTTTCTTATCAATCCTTACTATTCTCTGTGGATTATATGTTGGTAACTTTTTATAGAACACACATATATTTTCATGTGCTTTAAGTGGCATCTTCTTTGCATTTTGAAAACCTGTACAAGTATTTTTCTTCCATATCCACTCATATCTAAATAATTTAAAATTACTCATTATTAACTTAGTAGTAAAACTTTGACTAGCAGTTAAAACAATTGCTCCATTATCTTTTATTATTCTTTCATATTCTTTCCATAATTTATCAAATGGTATTATTATATCCCAACTACAATGTGTGGTACCATAAGGTAAATCACATAGTATCATATCTATTGATTTATTATCTATTAGTTTCATACCCTTTAAGCAATCCATATTATATATTTCATTTATCTTTAGCATTATACCTCCTTCTATATTTCTAATTCTTCATCTTTACTTATTTGTTTCTTATATTTATTAATCTGTTTTTCCAACATAGATATTTTTTTATCTTTACTTTCTATTTCACTAACTAAACTTGAATTTAGCTTTTTTAATTCATCTATAGTTTCATTATTAAATTTTTCTTTTTCAAAAGATCCTTTGTATTCCAAACTCCCCATTTCTTTCATACTAAGGTATCCATCACCAACAACTATATGATCTAATAATGAAATATTAAACAATCTAGCCATATCTTCTATTCTTGCAGTAAAACCAATATCTTGTTTACTTGGTGTCGTGTCTCCTGATGGATGATTATGAACTATGATAATACCACTAGATGCCTGAATAAGTGCTGGTCTAATTACATCTTTTGCATCAATATTTATACTATCAATCCTACCAACTCCAATAAGTTCAATAGATGTAATTATATTTTTTGTATTCAATGTTATAACAATTAAATGCTCTTGAGTAGCGTCTTTTATTTCTTGAATCTGTGGTATATTGTATATATCTTTCGGAGTTGCTATTTTAATTTTTTCAGCATTTTCTAATCTTTGTATTTTTTGTATTTCAAATAACACACTCATATTTATTACATCTCAACTTCTCTAGATTTATATTTAGATCTATTTTCTCTTTGTTCTATATTTATTATAGTATTTTTTATACTATCTTCAGTTGGCATATGTTTTTCACCATCGCCTATATCAACTCTATTAGTATACGATTTTGCAATTAGATCTTTTTCTGAATTTACAAAGTATACGACTTGATACTTTGTCTTATCATAGCCAAGTCTCTCTTCTTGATTATTAAATATTTCATCTTGCTTTTTACATATTTCTTCAAATTCTGTTGCAGTAAATGATTGTTTATGCTTTAATTTATTTATTTCTGAATTTTCACTCCAGCATACAACTATACCAACAACTGTTATATCTTCTTTTTTTAATTCTTTCATCTTCCCCTCCTTATAAATTATCATAAAACTTTTCTAAATCTATATTATCAAAAGCATTACTATAAAATTTATTTCCATGATTTGAAGTAATTTTATTCTTACTTTTTTCAAATTCTTGCCTCTCGTTTTCCACATCTTCAACAGTTAATATGTTTTTAATCTTCCAAGATTTAAGTATTGTTTTAGCATATAGCCAACTACCATCTTTTTCAGCACTTTTTATAAAGGCACTTTCAATAACTGTAATATCCATGGTACTAAATTCTTTATAACATTCAGTTATTATAGTAGCAGTAGTATATTTTAAATATTTTAAAAATATATTTTTTATTTGTAGCAATTTTTCATCTTCTTTTCTGTTATTACTATAACTATTATTAAAATCTATTATCTTATTCTCTATACTCTTATCTCTTGTAGGACATTGTCCAATATTTTGAGTGGACTTTTCTTGGACATTTTCCAAGTTATTTTTGGGACTTTTTAAAGACAATTGTCCTTCATTTTCTAATTTTCTTTTTTCCCTTTTATACTCAGCCCATTTTGTTTCACTACCTACTAATTCATTTACTTTTTGCATAAAAAAAGTGCCATTATCAAGTATTGATAACAGCTTCATTTCTTCAAATAGTTTTATACCAGTTCTAACTATATCTATATTAGTATCAGTTAAACTAGCGAGTGTATTTATATCATATGGTATATATTCATTATATTGCAACAATCCATCATGATTTATGCTAAGTAATCTAAGTTGTAGTAACAAGATTATATAATCTTTCCCATTAGGTAACCCTTTCATTATTTTTATTTCAGTAGTATTAAAAAAATCATCTTTTAATTTTAACCAGTAAAATTTCTTATTTTCTTTCAATTCATCACCTCAAAAAAGTTATACTTTGAATTATAGCAATTCAAGTATAACTTTTATTAAAATATTTACTATATAACACTTTTTATTATTCATTAGCCTTTAAACTTTCAACCATATTGACAGTTTTTATTTTCCTTGATAGAATATTATTTACTATATATGAAACGATTAATGTTCCTAATATTCCATATAAATATGAAATATTATCTACCTTTGCTATCATGTCGTAATCCTCTGAAAGTGCCATTTTAAAAACAACATATGTAATATAATACCCTAATGGTCCACCTAAAATTATAGCTATAAGTGTTACCCAAAAATTTTGCTCTATAAAAATACTTCTTATTTTATTTGTGCTAAACCCTAGAACTTTCAGTGTAGCAAATTGATATGACTTTTCAGTAAAAGATAAAATCCCTAAGTTATATATAATTACTGCACCTAATATTATTGCAGCAACTATTATCATTATAATCATACTTTTAACTGTACTTATCATATTTTCTGTGCCATTTTTTATAAAATCCTTATTTTGTATTATATCTACACCTTCAAGTTCTTTTATATTGCTCATATCATAGTTTGTATATATACTATCTGCTCTATAATTTATTTCTAAACTCTCCAAGTATTTTTTTGTCATAGAAAAATTTTGATTTTGAGGGTTTCTATTGATTCCTATAATTTTACTATTATACCATGTTTCATCTCCTAAAATGTGCCAATTTATATTATCTCCAACATTTAAATTTAATCTTTCAGCTAACTTACTAGTAATGTAAACTCCATCATCATTCAATTCTATGTATTTTCTATTAATATTTGTATATTTTAATAATCCATTTGAATTATCTACTGTAATATTATTTATTTCTTTACTTTCAGAATTTTTTATTTCTACATTTAAAGTTTGAGATGTATTGTTACCATATTTACTAACTATATTGTTATAATTATCTTCTGAATATTGTCTATTCAATGTCATTTTATATTTAAAGTTATATAATTCATTAAATTGCCAATTTACATAATCGTTTATTGTATTTAGCATACCGAAAGCACAAATTATAAGTGCACAACACCCAGTAGTACCTATTATTCCCATTAATATTCTTGCTTTACCTCTTATAGCGTCTCTTATATTCCATTTAGTAGAAAACTTAATTTTTTTAAATATTTTATTATTAAAATTTATGTTCGACTTATTTTCTTTTGGTGATTTTTCTCTTAAAACATCCACTACTTTCTCTTTAAGTTCTTTTCTACATGATAAATAAGTAACTAAAGCAATTACTACTACAACTATACCACTGACAAAATATGTTTCTGCTGTAATAATAGTATATAATTCAGGTATAGCAAAATATTTTATTACCATATTTGAAAAGACTTTCCCTATTACCATAGGTCCTGTAATCAAACCTAATATGCTGGCAAATAATGATATCCAAAAACCATAACTTAAATATAACTTCATGATTTTTTTATTTTTAAATCCTAGTGATTTTAGTATACCTAGCTCTGTTCTTTGTTTTTTCACAAATCTATTCATAGTTGTTATAACTGATAGAATTGCAATAAATAAAAATATACCCGAGAAAACTACTACATATGTAGTTCCTTCTTCCATCTCTGCTTTATAGGTTTGACTGGATACATCATCACCTCTATCAGTAACTGCTATCCAATTGCTTGTTTTATTCTCTATATTAACCTTAGTCTCATCAGTAGCTGAAATATTTTCCACATCCACCATTACACTATTATATTGCATATATTCTGCTTTATAAGGAAATTGTTTGTCAGATAAATATATAAATCCATAATCAGTATGTGTAGGAAAAATTTCAGCCTCAGATTTTGGATCATATACATGATCAGGTACAATTATAAGACCTACTATTTTTTTATCAAAAGTTTCATTGCCATATTTTACTGTTATAACATCACCAACATTTAAATTATTATTATTAGCCAAATAACTATCTATCCAAACGCCATCAATATCTCTATTAAATCCAATTCCATTTTTTACATAAAATTTTGAAATATTGTTAGACTCAATAAAATTTATCTGTATAGTAGAATCTTTAATATTATTTATGCTTCCAATTACGGATAATTTTCTTTCTGCATCTCTTACGTTATTAATGTTTTTTATATTATTTAGATCATTTTTTGTAAAATTTGTCCCTATGATCCATATATCCTGAAAATTATTTTCATCATAATATCTATCTGCAACATATTGCATACCTGCCATATATGAATTAATTCCACTATATATAAATACACCTAAAAATACCATTGCAAATATTGTTATAAACTGTGATTTATTTTTAATAATATCACGAAAGAATTTTCTTCTTAACATTACCAATTCACCTCATCAATATTTTTAGGTTTGTCATTTTTAATAATATTTTCTATCTTACCATTTTTAACCTTTATGACACTATCTGCAATATCTGTATATAAAGTGTTATGAGTTACTATTATCACAGTATTATTCTCATTACTACATTGATATTTTAGTAATTTTAATATTTCAATACCAGTCTTTGAATCAAGTGCACCAGTTGGTTCATCGCAAAGAAGTATTTTAGAATTCTTTGAAATCGCTCTTGCAATAGATACTCTTTGTTGCTCACCTCCAGACAACTGAGTTGGAAATTTATTTATATGATTCTCTAATCCCACACTTTTTATTGCTTCTTTAGCGTTAATAGGATTTCTAACTACATCATTTACTAATTCTACATTTTCCAGTACAGTCAAATTAGAAAATATATTATAGAACTGAAATATAAATCCTATATTTTCAGCCCTAAATTTTGTTAAAGCTTCTTCATTGTAATTAGTAATATTTGTTCCGTCTATAAAAATGGTACCTTCACTAACACTATCCATTCCACCTATTAAATTTAATAATGTTGATTTCCCAGCACCTGATGGTCCAAGAATCACAACAAAATCTCCCTTATTTATCTCTAAACTTACATTATCTAAAGCTTTATATTCTTTTTCACCTATGTTATATAACTTAGTGACATTAAATAATTCAATTATTTTATCCATATATACCCCCTATACAATTTTCATAATATAATTACTATTAGTCTCCTCCAAACATTTCAAAAATTTCAGATATAAAAGATTCCTTTTTCTTACCAGTTTTATTATTATTTTTCATTCCATGTTTATTTTCTTTAATATTATACTTAATTGAATTATTTATATCATCATTATAATTATTAGATACTCCATTACTTCTTTCAATAATTTTATCTAATTCGCTCTTATCAAGCCAAATACCTCTGCATTCAGGGCAATAATCTATCTCTACATTTTGCCTTTCAGACATTATTAAATCTACATTTCTACATATTGGACACTTCATAAAACACCGCCTATTTTTTATTCACTCTTAAAACTCTTAGTGCATTAAGTATTGCAATTATTGAAACTCCAACATCTGCAAATACTGCTTCCCACATTGTTGAAAGACCAAGTGCACTTAGTACAAGAACAACACCTTTTACTGCTAGCGCAATACCTATGTTTTGTCTAACAATTTTAAGCGTTTTCTTAGAAATTTTCATTGCCCCTGCAATTTTTGATGGTTCATCTGTCATAATTACAATATCTGCTGCCTCTATAGCTGCGTCAGATCCTAAACCACCCATTGCTATGCCAATGTCAGCACGTGCAAGAACTGGAGCGTCATTTATTCCATCTCCAACAAAAGCAAGTTTTCCTTTTTTTGATTTTGTCTCAAATAATTCTTCAATTTTATCAACCTTATCTGTTGGAAGTAATTCAGTATACACTTTATCTAAACCAAGTTCATTTGAAACATTTTCTCCAACAAGTTTTGAATCGCCAGTAAGCATCACAGTCTGCTTTATATTATTATCTTTTAAATTTTTTATTGCAATTTTTGAGTCTTCTTTAATTTTATCAGAAATTAAAATATTACCTGCATATTTTCCATTCAAAGCTATGTGGACTACTGTACCAATTTTATCAAATGATTGATATTTAATGTTCATTTTTTCCATAAGTTTATTATTCCCAGCCATAACTTGTGTACCTTCAACATTTGCGATTATTCCATGCCCGGAAATTTCTTCAACATTAGAAATTATATTATTATCTATATAACCTCCATATGCTTTTTTCAATGATATCGATATAGGATGTGTAGAATTGTTTTCAGCATGTGCTGCTAATCGTATAAGTTCTTCTTTTGAAACATCAACAGCATTTACTTCTTGTACCTCAAACACACCCTTTGTTAGAGTACCCGTTTTATCAAAGACTACTATTTCTGTTTCTGCTAATGCTTCCAAATAGTTACTTCCTTTAACAAGTACACCTATTCTAGACGCTCCACCTATTCCTCCAAAGAATCCAAGTGGTATAGATATTACTAATGCACATGGACAAGAAACAACTAAAAAAGCAAGTGCTCTATAAATCCAATCACTAAATGTTGCATCTTGTATAAATAACGGTGGAACAATTGCTATAAAAATTGCTAAAATTACAACAATTGGAGTATAATATGCTGCAAACTTAGTAATAAAGTTTTCAGAATTTGATTTTTTGCTACTTGCATTCTCAACCAAATCTAGTATCTTACTTACTGTTGATTCACCAAACTCTTTAGTGACTTTTATAGTTATAAGTCCATTAATATTTATGCAACCACTTAAGACTTCAACTCCAACATTTACTTCACGCGGTACAGATTCTCCTGTAAGTGCTGAAGTATCAACCATTGAATTCCCTTCTATTACATTACCATCCAGTGGTATTTTTTCACCTGGTTTTACAATTATAATTTCACCAATTTTCACTTCATAAGGATCAACTTTTATAATTTCATTTTCCCTTTTTACATTTGCATAGTCAGGTCTAATATCCATCAAACTTGTAATAGATTTCTTAGATTTATCAACAGCATAATCTTGAAATAATTCACCAACTTGATAAAATAGCATTACCGCAACTGCTTCAGCAAAGTCACCTATGCAAAAAGCTCCTATCGTAGCAATACTCATTAAAAAATTTTCGTCAAAAACTTTTCCTCTAAAAATATTTCTTATAGCTTTAAAAACTATTTCTCTACCAACTATGACATATGCTACTAAATATAGTAAATTATTAATCCATATATTATCAAATTTAAATATCATTGATATAGCGAATATTACAAGTCCTAAAATAACTTGTATTGTTTCTTTTTTCAAAATAAAACCTCCTAAATTTTTCTTACTTTAACATCTGGTTCTTCTTTTTTTATTGTCTTTTCTATCTGAGCAAATATTTCTTCTCTATTTTCTTCATATTCTACTACAAGTTTACCAGTAAAAAAACTTATAGTAGCACTTTTTATTCCGTCAATTTTTTGTATTGCTCTCTCAAGTTTTGATGCACAGTTTGCACAGTCCAAACCTTCAATAATATATACTGTCTTCATATATATTATCCTCCTTTCTCTTTTTAATTATGATTAATATGTTCAAATCCTAATTTAAATAAATTTTTAACATGATCATCTGATAGAGAATAATATACTGTTTTTCCATCTTTTCTGCATTTAACAAAATTTGATCTTCTTAATGTACCAAGTTGGTGTGAAATTGAAGATTTTGACATTCCTAAAACATTAGCAATATCACAAACACACATTTCACTTTTTGATAAAGACCATATTATTTTTGAACGAGTACTATCTCCTAGTATTTTAAAAAAATCTGCAACTTTATTGAATTGCTCACCATTCGGAAAATCATTTAATACAAAATCAACAATTTCTTGATGTATCACATTACAATCACATATAAATTCATTTTTTGCCATATATTTACCTCCATTATAATTGAACATATATTCAATTATATGTATATTATAGTTGAATTGTTACTCAATTGTCAAGGGTTATTTAAAAAAAGTATTTTTTTTTTAAATTTTATACTTTTAGATACTTTAATTATTATATTTAATTTTTAAAATTTAAAAATAATTTTTTCTATAAATTTACCTTTATAGTCCTTCATCATAATTTACTACTTCTCACTTTGCAGCGTCCCAACAGAGTTCCAAAATATTTTTTTAGAATACTCAAATGGAGTGATATCAGTTCTTCTAACTTTTAGTGTTTCCGTCACTCCGACCATTTAGAGGCTTTTAGCCTCTTTTTTGATGTTTAATTTACATGAAAGAGTTGAAACACAGCCCTTTAAGGCAAATGTTTCAACTCTTGTTTTTCGTTGATATATCAACATTTGTAACTGTTTTATGTTTTTTAGAAACTGTCATTTCCGTCTGGATAACTGTATTGTAACTGTCAATATAATGTAGAAGTTTAAAAGCTTTATACAGAGCAAAGAAAAGTACCGCAGTTACATATAAATATATATGTATTCCATGTATATTACATATTATTTAGCAAATAATAATACAGATGATATTTATTTACTAAATATTCAGAAAGCAGGTAATTTTATGGATGTTCAGTATGTACAAGGAGATTGTATATTTACAAGAACCAACAAACTAACTAAACAATATCCTTACTTAACACAGAATATAAACACTGATGTAATAATAGTAGGTGGTGGAATAACTGGAGCAATTCTAGGTTACTATTTTAGTAAGAATAATATTGATACTGTTATTCTAGAAAAAGCAAGAATAGGTCATGGTAGTACAAGTATAACTACTTCTTTACTGCAATATGAACTTGATAGTAATTACATAGATTTAAAATCATATACAACTCCACATAATATAATAAAATCTTATGAATTAGGAATAAAGGCATTAGATGAAATTAAAAAATTTATAGATAAGTACGGTAATAATTGTAATTATAAAGTAGTAGATAGTTTTTTATATACAGACAAAGATAAAGAAAAAATAGAAATAATAGAGGAATATAAATTCAGAAAAGAAGCTGGATTAAAAGTAGAATTAATTGACAAAAGTAACAATCCCTTTAAGTTTGATATAGAAGCTGGTTTATTAAGTAAAGGTGGAGGAGCTCAATTTGACCCATACAAATTTACACAAGATTTACTTAATGTAGGTTGTGATTATGGATTAAGGGTATATGAAAATACAGAAGCTATAGATATTAAATATGAAGATAATAATGTCACAATAGAAAGTATATATGGTCATAAAGTTAGGGGTAAAATAGTTATTGTTGCTTCAGGGTATAACACAGAACTTTTTACAAAAAGAACTCTTGGCACTAAAACTACTACATTTAATGTTGCAACAAAACCCATAAATAATTTAGAAGATATATATAAAAATGTAATAATTAGAGATAATGAAGACCCATATAATTACTTACGAACAACTAGTGACAATAGAATAATAATTGGTGGAGAGGATGTGACCTTTTCACCACATAAATTTAATAAAAATTTATATACCAAAAATTACAATAAATTAGAGAAACGTCTCACAAAATTATTTCCAAATTTAAATATAGATATAGAATATAAGTATTGTGGGGCTTTTGCATCTACAAAAGATAACCTAGGCTTTATAGGAAAAGATCCAGATAATTCTAAATTATGGTATTGTTTGGGGTATGGAGCAAATGGAATTTTATTTGCCTTGTTAGGCGGAATGATGCTGAGTGAATTATATCTAGGAAAGACAAATATATATATGTCTCTTTTTAAAATAGATAGGTTCGACTAATTAAATATATCAAACACGAAAAATATAGAGAGGATAATAAACTAAATTAGTTTGTTAGTAAAAAATATGTTTTTTCCAAAAAGAATTATATATAAAAAAATTCTCATTTATTACTTAATTCTAAATCGTATAAATTTATTTTTTCTAAATCAAAAACCATAATTTATCTCAGAAGATAACTATCTTTTAAACCATCAAAATAAGCTTTAGCTTGATTGTATACTCTTTGTAAATCTTTACCTCACTCTCCATTTTGATTAGAATTACACCTTTCCAAATCAGGTCAACAAAACCATCTTTACCATCTATTTTTTACCTTCTTTTCAAATGAAGAAACCCTATTTCTTGATAAACCAAAGACATAAAAAATGCATCCACAAAGCTCTTTACTTCTCCATCTTCGTAAGATTCATATTTTCATTCTTTTGAGAAAGTCATTGCTCTATCTTTAATTTAGTTACAACTTAAATTCATAATATCACCAAATATATTATGTCATATTTTTCCTATTTTCCCACCACGGCCATAGGGATAACTGTAAAGCAATTGTCAAATCAACTGTAGATAAAAAATTGCAGAATCAATAATATCAATACTTTAAAATTATTATTATATTATTGAACCTGAAACCAGTTTGTCCTAAACCGCAATATTAAAAATGTTTCATTATCTTTGAAGAAATTTCTAAAAATAATTTTTCCATTTTTATTCTATAATTTATGCAGTCAAGGCCAGTTAATTCTATTATTTCCTTGTTAACTTCATAAGTAATATTTTCTAATTCTTGTTGGTATACTAGGCACTCAAATTCAATTTACTAATTTCTTAATATTTTATCCATTACTTTTCCTTTTGCTAATTCATCAACTAATCTATCTAAATAACGAATTTTTTGCATTAAAGGGTCTTCAATTTCTTCCACACGAATACCGCAAATAACACCTTTAATTAAAGAACTATTGGGATTTATTTTAGGGGCTTGATTAAAAAATGTTTCAAAGTCAACATTATTATCTATTTTCTTCTCTAATTCAATAATACTATATCCTGTGAGCCAACAAATAATTTGATCTACTTCCTCTTTAGTACGATTTTTCCTCTCTGCTTTTTGAATATAATATGGATAAACACTAGCAAAACTAGTTTTAAAAATTTTATTTTCTTTCATTCTTATATCCTCCTTTAGTAAATTGTCTATACAAATTACTATTTATATTATAACTTTATAATTACATTATACATCATTTTGATTTTTATTAATATAGATTTTTAATTAAAATCTATATATTTTTTCTCTCCATGATTAATATATAATTTTATCTTTTTAAATGAATTCACAGCTTATTACATCATTAACAATATGTATTATTTTAGTTTTCTTACTAATTACAATTATTTATGCAGTATTTAATAATACTTAAATATTAAACATGTAACTTTACTTCACATGTAAATTATGATATAATCAATTCACTAAGAATAGTATTCTAAAATTTCAACAAATGGAGGAATCTAAAATGATAGCTTTTGGTATAATTTTATTTGGAGCGTATATTCTCATGATGTTTATGGTGTTCAATCACAAAAGGGTATATCCTACTACCGGATCTCCCATAATAAAAGAAGCGAAACTATAGTTGAAGTGACCCGCTTTAGTGGACATTAAAAAAAGAACTTATATGAGACTACATTAATTTGTAATCTCATATTTTTTATTATTTGACTTTAATCTAATAGTATTATAAAATATAATCCAATTTTTTACAATAGCTATATATTGTTCTAAAGATGTGATATTCTTATTGTAGAGAGTTTCCTTCTTGAGAATGCTATGGAAACTTTCCATTGGTGAATCATCTATAGGTGTACTTTTTCTATTCATAGAAATAGTTATTCCATTAGATTCACAAATTTCTTTATATTGAAAAGATGTATATTGGTAACCTTGATCTGAATGTAAGATTACTCCTTGTACATTTTTTCTGTTTTTTAATGCTTCATTTAAAGTATCTACTACTATATTTAAATCGTTCTTACTGCTAATTTTGTAAGCAATAATTTTTCTATCATATAAATCTAATATTGTTGATAAATAAGCCTTTTTACCATCTAATATTAAATATGTAATGTCTGTTGCACAAATTTTATTTGGACAATCTGCATTAAACTTTGTGTTAACAAAATTTGTTTTGACATTTTCTTCAATTCTCTTGTATGATTTATTCTTAATCTTTCTAGTATATGTGGTCTTATATTATATTTTTTCATAATGTGTTGTATTTTCTTATGATTAATAATTAATCCCCACTTTTCAAGCAAGCCTTCCTCAATTCTTCTATATCCATATGTACCTTTAGATTCGTCAAATATTTCTTTTATCAGAAGATAATCTGAATAATCATTATCTGATGAGTTTCTATATTTGTAATAATTTGATTTACTAATATTAAGTACATCTAATAGATCAATTAATTTATATTTATCTTTATACATATTAATAAATATTATTTTTTCTCTTGTTTTTCCTTGAGGAAGGCTAGGTATTTTTTTATATTTCATACCTTTTTTGATAATTAATTTCATGATCCTTAATTTTTTGATTATTTGTTGTTCCAATACTTTTATATTTTCTTACCCAAGTTTCAACTGTTTTCCAACTTTCTATGAAATATTTATCAGCAATTTTTTGATATCCTAAATTGCTATTAATATAATCCAATACTACTTGTTCCCTAAGATCATCATCATATTCCATAAAGTTTTGCTTCTTTTATTTGTTTTTCATTAAACTTTATTTAATATTATTATTGAATCAATACTTGTATAGCAACTTAAAATAAAGAGCATTATGAATTTAGTCACAATACTCTTTACTAATTTAATTTACACTTTGAGGAAAAGAAAAAAAGTTATTTGGATCATAAATATTATTTATTACTCTTAGTATCTCTGCATTTTCTCCATAATAATCAAAATCATAACATTCTAGACCACTATATGGAAAATTTACATACGAGCCATCTGTTATCTTTTCTATATACACAAATCTAGTATCTACCCAATTAATATTTTCTTTTGCATATTTAGGATCTTCCCATACTGATTGTATACCAAATATATATTTAGCTTTTCTATAGAAAAATGCTGTATCTTGTTCTCCTATCTCTTCTATTTTTCCACCCATAGCATAAAATGTTATTCCTGCAAATATAGATCCTTCAGCAGTATCTTTTATTAAATCTACAATATTTTCTATCTCTTGCGTATCATATTCTTTATATACAAACCTACCTGTTGATTTAAATTTTTGTGACTTTGGAACTGTTTCTTCTATTCTTTCGATTGCATCAAGAAAAGTTAAATATTTAATAGATACAGTTAGCCCTGTTATTTGTTCAAATACTTGTACTATCTGCTGAGCTTCATCTGGAGTACCATAAAAGATACCTCTTCCTGAAATTACTTGACCTTCTTCAATAGATTTATATATACTAGAAGTCAAAGTAATTCTACAATCTAAATTAACTAGACATGTTTGCCATATTCCAATGAATTGCCTCATTTGCTCTTCAGTAGCATTTACACAGTAAAATTCAACCAAAGAAACCTTTTCTACTTTCTCAGGCAGTTTAAATATCATAGATACCACTACTCCAAAATTACCTCCACCTGAACCTCTAACAGCCCAATATAATTCACTGTTTTCTTCTGCATTTGCAATTACTGTGTCACCTTTATAATCTATTATTTCTAATTCCAGAAGGCTATCGCATCCTAGTCCTAAATATCTACTAGAATATCCATATCCCCCACCTAATGTATATCCTACTACACCTACTGTTGGACAAGAACCTCCTGGAAATGGATAGCCTTGGCTACCAAGAAGTTCATACACCTGCTCATTTAATACTCCACCTTCAATCTTAAGTTTATTATTTTGACTATCTAATTCTAATTTATTCATTCTACTTATGTCTATTACCAAAACATTATTTCCAATGCAATATCCCTCATAATTATGTCCGCCTGTTCTAATTCTAACGCCTATATTCTTATCTTTAGCCCATAAAATTGCATTTTTTACATCATTTTTATTATAACAGTATACTATTACCTTTGGAAATTTTTGTATTGCTCCATTCCATACTTGTCTTGCTTCATTATATAGTACATCGCTTGGTGTTATAATTTCACCAGTTAATCCATTGTAAAAATCTTTATTCATAAAAAGCACCTTCTATGAAAGTTTATTCTAAAAATAGTTACTATGTTACTACTATGCAATGCTTAATTTTTAATTTAAAGTATCAGTTGCATAATTATTTGATTGTTTTTCACTAATAAATAATATAATTAAAAAACTTATAAAATATGTATTATATCCTACTTAAAAGATAAAACCTGATGAAATTCATCAGGTTTTTATTTAAATCTTATTTTTTATCATTACTATTAAGTGCCCTCATTTTCTATAATCAACTCTTTATCAATATCCACATATTCTTCAGGTTTAAGTCCCACTCGTGTTTTCATAAATTTTAATATAAGGCTCATAATTAATAGTCCTATAACACCTACTAAAACATATCCTATATTCATGTCCACATTATCAAGAACAAATGCACCCATAAAAATTATCAAAGATGTTCCTATATTTTTAAAAAAGTTGTTTACATATAGTACTGTTGTCATTGTTTTTTCATTAGTAAAGTTTAACATATACTTTTCAATGGAAATCTCATATATTCCACTAAATACTCTTTGAATTATAAGTAGTGCAACAACTAACAATATTATAGTAGAAGTAGGAAAGTTTGACATTCCAAGTAATCCTATAAGTATAAAGTTTAATGTAAAAATAATAGCGACAAATGTAAGTGTTTTGTTTTTTGTCTTTCTTTCAACAGCATACTGAGATTGACATGCAAATCCTTGTATAATTGTTAATAATGCAAAAACAAGTCCAAACTTTTCTGTATCAATACCTAAATTATCAAAGAAATTTTTATAATAGGTTGAACCTATTGAGATTATTCCTGCAAATATAGAAGAATATAGCATTAAAGCTTGTAATCTTTTTTTCTTTAATACATTCTTTACACCCTTTTTTAATTCTCCAATATACTCTTTAATAGATGTTGAATAATTATCTTCACTGATCTTAACATCTTTAAATTTAGTAGCAAGGATTAATGCTATTATTGATGTACATGTACCTAAAACAAACGGAAGATATGGATTTAAAACATATAGAAAACCTGCTACTATAGAAGTTATTGTTTCTATATAATAATATACTCCTACACCTGATCCTTCTAATTTTCCAAATTCATCTTCTCTTTTCTCATTTTTAAGGGACTGCATTAATAAAGCTGGTTCAGTTATATGTTTTATAACATTACCTATTGCAAATGAGATATCAGATAATATTATAAACGCCATATTTGGAGATATTATATATCCAATAAATCCTAACACCCACAAACAATTTGCAAGTATATTACTATTTTTAATTCCTAATTTTTTAACAATTATTCCTGCTGGTATTTGAAAAATAATACCATATATAGGGTATAGTGCTTCTAATATCAAATATTGACTTACCGATAAACCTTTTATATCTGTAAAATAAAAAAAGGCTATAACGTAGTAAAAGAAAATATCATATGAAAATACTCTATATATAGGAAAAATTTTTATATTTCTATTCATTTGTTCCACCTTGGAAAATATAATACCATATTTGACAAAATATTTCAATTATTTTTACAAAAAACTACTCTAATGTTACTGTACTTATAAGTTAAAAATAAGATTTTTATATAATCTTGATTTTTTGACTTTTAGGTATTATAATATACACTCATAAGGAGGTATTAATGAACAATTCTAAAATTATTAATAAAGTTCTAGTTGGCAAGAGAATAAAGCAAGCCAGACACAAAAAAGGATATACCCAACAAGAACTTGCCGAACTTGTGGGTATATCAAGTAACTTTTTAGGTAATATAGAAAGAGGTCAAAAGCTTCCAAGTATAGATACTTTAATTAAAATTTCTAATGAGCTTAAAATAACTCTAGATTCTATATTTACAGATTCATTAGATAATATAATAACTGAACCTATTCAGATATATTATACTGATAGACAACTAGTAATTATGAGAAACCTAATACAAACAATAAATGAAAACTTTTAATCTTTTATATTAAAAAATTCTACTGCATTTTTAAATACAATATCTGATACAATTTCTACATCCAATTCTTTATATTCTGCCAACTTCTCACATATTATATTTAGATTAGCTGAAGTATTTCTTTTACCTCTATGAGGAATAGGAGATAAATATGGGCAATCCGTTTCTAAAACTATATTTTCTATTGGTATTTCTTTAATATATTTTTTAAAACTTTCATTTCTAGGATAAGTTATATTTCCACCAAAAGCAACCGTATAGTTTTTTTCTAGAACCAATCTAACTAAATCATCACTTGGTTGAAAACAATGAAAAAGCAGTTTGTTTTCAGGTGATTTTTCACATTTTATAGTTTGATACGTACTTTCAGAAGCATCTCTTGAATGCACTATAAGTGGTAGTTTTAAGTTATTAGCCATCTCTATTTGTTCAATAAATAATTTTCTTTGTTCTTCTTTATTGTCTTTAACATAAGCAAAATCATAGCCAGCTTCTCCTATCCCTACAATCTTACTTTTATCAGATGAATTATATATATCATATAATTCATCAACTTTACAGTTACCCACTTCACTTGGATGTATTCCTATTAGTGCATATATATAATCATATTTTTGTGATAATTCTATTGATTTTTTTGATGAAATTATATCATAACTTGCATTTATTATATATTTAACATTACTAGCTTTGCACTCATCTAAAACTGCATCTATGTCATTTTCATATATATTATCGTTATAATGTGCATGTGTATCAAAATATCTCATTTTATCTTTCCTTTACATCTTTACTTCCATCTTAGTAGGTAAAGTTATAACAACTTCTGTACCCTGGTTTACTTCACTCTTTATTTCGACTGTACCGTTATTTCCATCTATAATTTCTTTTACTATTGCAAGTCCAAGGCCGGTACCACCCATCTCTCTTGATCTGGCTTTGTCAACCCTATAAAATCTTTCAAATATTCTTTGTAAATCTTTTGAAGGTATACCTATACCATTATCCACTACCTTAACGTATGCATTATTATTTACAGAGCCTACAAATAGCTTTATAATACCATCATTTGGAGTATATTTTATACTATTACTTAGTATATTTACTATTACTTGTTCAATTGCATCTCTATCAGCATATACTTTAGGTGGTGATACTGTTATGACACATTCTAAAGTATGGTTTTTTTGACTTGCTGAATACTTCATTTTTTCACATATATTTAAAGCTAACTCATCAAGAGAAAACATCATCTTTTTCCAACTAACTTTTTTATAGTCAAATCTTGATAATTGTAACAAATCTGTTACTAGCCTATCCATTCTATTTGCTTCTTGATTTATAACTTTTGAGAACTTAACAATTTCATCACTTGTTAGATCTCCACTTATAATTGTTTCAGAGTAACCTTTAATAGACGTAAGTGGTGTTTTTAATTCATGTGATACATTTGCAACAAATTCTTTTCTAATATTGTCAAGCTTAACATTTTCTGTTACATTTCTTACCACTACTATGACACCCATAGGTATTAATCTTTCACTATAAAATGGAACAAAAACTAAATTTAAAACATTATCGCCTACAGTTATTCTCTCTTCTATACTCTTATAATTTGGAAGGTACATTACCTTATCAAAATCAATATTCATTCTAAGTCTTGTAACAATTTTATCAAATGTATCATCAAGATTAGAAATATTAAGAAGTCTCATAGAAGATTTATTCATATGTACAACTTGCTTAGAAACAGAAAAAGCCACAACTCCATCAGCCATATGTTCCAATATTATCTCTGTTTTACTTTGCTGACTATTTAAATCAAAATTATTTTTTCTTATAATCTGCATCATATCACTATATGCATCAATAAAGTCAGTAATTTCTGTAATATTACTGTAATTTTTTAAATGCTTAGTTTCAAGAATTTTTCCTGCTGCAACATTTCTCATACTCTTCTCTATTTTTTTAATAGGAAATATTATTGATTTAGCAATTATACTTGTATATATTAGTGCTATTAAAAATAGCACTAATAAGAATATAAAATTTGAAATATCTAAAAGATTTGAACCATCTATTATCTTTTTTTCAGATAGAACAATAGTAGTTATATATGTAATAACTACCATTAAAAAACTTAAAAATCCTATATTAAACTTTAAGGAACTTCTCATATGTTTCTCCTATATATATAATTAATTATTTGATATATAGTAACCAATTCCTCTTTTTGTTTGTAAATATTTTGGTTCAGATGAAGAAGGTTCTATTTTTTCTCTTAATCTTCTTACTGTAACATCAACTGTTCTAGCATCTCCATAGTAATCATAACCCCATACGCCTCTTAAGATTTGTTCTCTTGTATATACTTGGTTAGGATTAGTCGCAAGAAGCTTTAAAAGTTCAAATTCTTTCATTGTAAGATCTATAGTTTTATTATTTATTATTGCTATATAACGTTCAGTATCAATAACCATATCTTTTATAGTTATTTTTGAACTATTACTATCAGTACCTTCAGCGTCTTGTTTTTGGACAACATATTTTCTTAAATTTGCTTTAATTCTTGCAATTAATTCTCTTATACTAAATGGTTTTGTCATGTAATCGTCTGCACCTAACTCAAGACCAATAATTTTGTCAACCACATCTTCTTTTGCTGTAAGCATAAGTATAGGACAATTTAGACTTTGTCTTATTTTTTTACAAACAGTAAACCCATCTAGTTTTGGAAGCATAACATCTAGAAGTATCAAATCTGGATTCTCAGATAATGCTTTTTGCACCGCTTCTTCACCATCATAAGCTTCTATTGTTGTATATCCTTCCTTTTCTAAATTGAATTTAAGAATATCTACAATTGGTTTTTCATCATCAACTATTAATATTTTTTTATCATTCATATCTAGCACCCCACTATAATATATCTAGATTATATCACAAAACTTTTTTTTTGCTATATCTTTTATGAATTTTTTTTGTTTTTTTGTAATTTTTTTGTAACTGATTTAAAATCTATTTTTAAAACAAAAAAGACAATACAGAATTACTATATTATCTCTCACATTTATTTGTCTATAAAATTAATATTTTCAATATAATCTACTAGTATTTTACTTGCATTATCCTTAAATTTAATTGAATCTTTTGGATAAATAATCGATATCTTTTTATTACATGTACAACTATCTTTAGACCTATTAGAACATTCGTTAGACATTTTTTCACATATACTATTTCCTGCTTCAACTAAAATAACATCACCTAATATATTTTTTATATATTTTTCATAAAGGACATAATGTGTACAACCACATACAACTACATCGACTTTTCCTTGAAATTCATCCAAGTATTTTTCTGCTATACTTTGTATATATTCTTCATCATTTTGAAAATTTTCAATAGCGTATACAAATTCATCACAAGCTTTATCATAAATTTTTGATTTGTCGCATGTTTTTGATATTTCCTCTTTTAATAATCCACGTGAAATAGTAGCAGGAGTTGCAATTATTAGTATTCTTTTACCATTGTATTTTTCTATATTTCCTCTTATTGATTCTATAATACCATATACTTTTTTATTTTCAGTTAGTGCCATTTCATGCATATTTTTCATTGCAACAGAACTTAAGGTTCCACAAGCACAAATATATTTGTCTACATTATACTCTCTAAGCTTGTTTATTATATTAATGCCTATTTTATTCAATTCTTCTACAGTCTTAGAACCATAAGGCATATTTTCTAAATCCGCATAATATATATACTCATTTTGAGGAAAATTTTTAATTAATTCTTTTAATACTGTTATTCCACCTAGTCCAGAATCAAATACACCTATTTTCATAATATTCCTTTCATTTTTAAAAAATCATGTATAACTTTAACTAAATTAACTAATACTACTTGTAGCTATATATATAGTTCATATATAGTGTTGTATGTCTGTCTTGGTTTCACGATTTTTTTATTATATGTGAATAAGACGATACCTCAAACGGTGACCTATTGTCACCGTTATTTTTTTACTAAAATTATATTTCTCTTCTTCCTTCCATAGCTTTTATAAGGGTAATTTCGTCTGTATATTCTAAATCTCCTCCTACTGGTATACCATGTGCTATTCTAGTAACACGTATTCCTAGAGGTTTTATTAATCTTGAAATATACATTGCCGTTGCTTCTCCTTCTATAGTTGGATTAGTTGCAAGAATAATCTCTTTTATAGCATCATCTTTAAGACGCTCTAATAATTCTTTAATTTTAATATCTCCTGCTGTTATATTATTCATAGGTGAAATGGATCCATGCAGTACATGATAAAAGCCTTTATATTCATGAGTCTTCTCCATTGCAATAACATCTTTTACATTTTCTACTACACATATTGTGCTCTCATCACGCTTTGTATTTGAACATATCTCACAAGGATCATTTTCAGTGAGATTAAAGCATTTAGAACAAAACCTAATTTTTTGTTTTGCTTCAATAATAGAACTTGCCATCTCCTTAGATACACTTTCTGGTGATTCTAAAATATAAAAAGCGAGTCTAACTGCAGACTTATGACCTATTCCTGGAAGTTTTTCAAATTGATTTATAAGTTTATTTACTGAATTTGAATACATAGCTTTCCTTACTTTCTAATTAAAACATACCTGGAATATTAAAACTTCCAAGTTCAGATTGCATCATAGAATCTGCTTTTTTAAGTGCTTCGTTTACTGCAGTAATAATTAAATCTTGTAACATTTCAACATCATCTTTATCAACAACCTCAGGTTTTATTATTATTTCTTTTATAACTTTATCTCCAGTAGCTCTCACTATCACAGCTCCGCCACCAGCAGATGTTTCTATTTCTTTCAACGAAACTTCCTCTTGTTTTCTTTGCATATCAGCTTGCATTTTTTGTGCTTGTTTTAATAGGTTTTGCATATTACCCATGCCTCCACCTGAAAATCCTCCGAATTTTGCCATATTATATCATCCTTCCTTTTTACTAAATTATATATTATATCATCATATTTTTCAATCTATTTTTGTGTATTCTATATTGTTTTCTTTAAAATGCTTCTCTAATTTATTTGTATTATCAACTTTATTTTCATTTAATTCTATTCTTAATTCCTTATCAATACCAAAATCTTCCTTTAGTACAGTTGCTATATCTAATGTATTATTTTCATCTCTTAGTATATTATATGCAAACGCATTACTTGTCAATATATACACATTATCATCAGATTTATACATACTTGTTCCTGCAAGAGCAGAATATATCTTTATCTTACCTTTTTTTACTAGAACTTCCTTAATTTTTTCAACGTCTTTATCATTAATACTATTCAATTTAGTTTTATCTATTCTATCTTTTTTATCACTTTTCTCTTTAACTTTAAAATTATCAAAACTATCACTATTACTGCTAGTATTTAAATTACCAGATGATACTTTTAATTTTAATTCATCAATTAGTCTATATAAATCACTTATTTTTAATTCAATATCTCTATTATTACCATTTGTATCAGATTTTGTACTAGTATTGTCTACTTTATCCACACTTTGAACAGATAAGTGAGAATCATTATTTTTACAAAGACTTATTAAATTCGCCTTTAATACTATACCTGGTCTAGATGTAGCTCTAAGAATATTATCAAGTTTAGATAGATTATCAATTAAAAATATTAATTTTTCTTTTGATACTGATATATTAGCATTATTATCAAAATTATTTTCCATTAATAGCTTTAGAAAAACTTCTATAAGTCTATATACTAAGTCTCTTAAATCTTTACCTTTATTTATAACTAGATCTAAGTTTTTTATTGCAGAAATACTATCTGAATTAATTATATTTTTTGATATCTCTTCTACAAGTTTAATATCAATAGTACCTACAATATTTTCTATTTTATCTAATGTCAATTTTTGAATGTTTTCACTTAAGCATCTTTCTAAAATACTTAATGCATCTCTTAGTGCTCCGTCTCCAAGCTTAGCTATATATTCTACAGCATCCTCATCATAATCTATATTTTCTTGTTTTAGAACGTATTCAACCCTTTTATATATTGTTTCTTCTGATAGTCTGTTGAATTCAAATCTTAAACATCTAGATAATATTGTAACAGGTATTTTATGTTGTTCTGTTGTAGCTAATATAAATACTACATTTTCAGGTGGCTCTTCTAATGTTTTAAGTAATGCATTAAAAGCACTATTAGTGAGCATATGTGCTTCATCAATTATATATACTCTATATTTAACATCTACTGTAGCATAAACAACTTCTTGCCTTATTTGCCTGATATTTTCAACGCTATTATTTGAAGCAGCATCCATCTCAATCACATCAGGTGTATTACCATCCAATATGTCTTTACAAACACTGCATTCGTTACACGGTTCACCTTCTTTAGAATTTAGGCAATTTATAGCCCTTGCAAATACTTTAGCAGCACTGGTTTTTCCTGTCCCTCTACTACCGCTAAATATATATGCATGAGATATTTTTTTACTAATCACCTGATTTTTTAATATATTTGTAATATTTTCTTGACCAACTATTGACTCAAAAGTATCTGGTCTATATTTTCTATATAATGACATATATCCCATAATCATAACCTCACAAAAAATACACTAAACACATAGAGTATTTTGCTTATTGCTGCTTCCTTCCGGACCTGACAAGGTTCACAGTACTCTATCGTTTAGTGATAGAATATATTATACACTATGTATTGTAAAATTTCAAGTATTTTAAACTTATTTAACTGCAAATGCAAAATTACTAAGATCTTCTCTATTTACGCTTATACCACTAGTAGTTAATATATCTGTTGGTATATTTAAGTTAATCTTGCATTTATTTAATCTTCCCGCTTGATCTTTAATATTAAGATAAAACTCAATACTAAATTTAATATCTGATGTATTTATACCAAAATTCTTTAAAATTGTACCATCATAGGTAACTGAATTAACCCCTTCTGGAATACTCACATTTTTAAGAATATTAGAATTATTTATATTGATTTTAATTAAATATTGTCCATCTTCTTGTTTTGCACTACTCAACTCATATATTTCTTTACTATTTACTATATTATATACTTTTGTAGCATCATTAGAAAATATAGTAAATTCACCTTTTTTAGAAGGTTCTTTTAATTTAAGTTTATCTATATATATATCTTGTATTCCGATTTCACCTGTTTGTGCAACTAATATATTAAGCTCATTGTTTTGAGAAATATTTAACACTAGATCAGATAAATTAGTAGTATTATTATCAGTAGAATTATTTCCTGCTTCTTCTACAAGAACAGTACTTTTTGTAACAAAATCATTTATTCTAAAATATCCCTGATTTAATTTACCATCTGATTTTAAAACTAAAGTATAAACAACATATATTAAACTTAACGATATGACTATAATTACTAAAGCTAAAATTTTATTAATATTTTTTTTCATAATTCTCCTCTATATTAACCATTATTATTCAAATTATATCATAAGATTTTTTTATTTTCAACATAAGCAACATATTATTGTTTTTAATAACAAATATTTTAATGTGTCATTTTTATTAATATCTAACTATTATATCTACCCTATGTATAATTTTATAACTTTATAATATATATTTTATATAGAGGTGTGTTTATGGAAAATTATTTTAACGGTTTTTTAGACAACTCTTGTTTAGATGACATCGACATAAACAAATTACTTGTAATTTTACTACTACTTACTGATAAATTACAAATTGAAGCTATTCATGTATACAGAAATAATTTTGCTGTAACTTTAGGAACATTTTTTCAAAATTAAAATAGCTAAACTATATGTAATTAAATATAGTTTAGCTATTTCTTTAATCATGATTATTATTCGAACCAAATAATTCATCAAATTTTCTTTCTAATTCTTTTTGAAGATCAAAGTCTCCATTCTCTTCTTTTACTAAATCAATAATTTCTTCTTCGCTACTAGAAGATAGTATACTACTATTTTGCTCTTTTTCTTCTTTTAATTTTTGTTTTGCATGTTTCTCACGTTCTTCTATATGCGCAAGCACATCCATTACATGGATTTCAATTTCTTCAGGTTTTGGCATTTCAGACAAATCGCGTATCTCATAACTTTTTGCAATAATTCTTTGTGGATGATACTTAAAGTACCAAGCTTTTTTAGTTTTTATAGGTTTAAGACCTCTAACCAAAATTATTTCATCATCATATCCCATACGCATAAGTTCATCAACGGTCATTAAGTCTCTACCTTGTCTTTGCTCACTAAATGAAACACCTTGTTTTTGAATTTCCTTTTTGTCTTTACTAACAGACTTATTTTGGAACTTTATAGTTTTTTGCCCTAAACTCTTTGAAACATACTCACATGTTTTAATAGATTTACTCCCCAAGAACAACTGAGTATCACAGTTTGCTATTATATTTTCATGTAAATCTTTATATAAGTCAACTAATTGATCTATACTTTGAACTATTATTGATATACTAAGACCTCTACTTCTACTTGTACTTAATTTTTGATTAAAATCTGGTATTTTACCTATATTTGCAAACTCATCTAATAGCAAATATACAGACTGATTAAGTCTACCGCCGTTTCTATCCGCTTGTGCATATAATCTTTGAAGTAATTGGCCATAAAATATAGTTAAGATATAATTATATGTACTATGGCTATCCGGAGATATAACATAAATAGCTGTTTTTTTATTTCCAAGTTCTTCAAATTCAATATTGTTACTGGTAGTTAATTTTTGCATATTAGGCGTATCAAAATGAGTTAATTTTGATACAAGTGAAATTGCAATACTTTGCTTTGTTTTATCTGCACCAACCCTTATACCTTCATATTCTTTTCTACCTGGATGTTCTGGTTTTAACTCACCAAAAAGTTTATCAAAAACTGTCTCGTCTGAACCACCAGCTCTTACTATATTTAAGCAGCTAGATAGATTTTGTTCTTCATCAGGTAGTACTGATATAACATAGTAAATACATGCCTTAAGTAACATTTTTGCAGTATTATCCCAAAATGGATCTGAAGACTTGCCACCACCTTCACCATCGCCACTCATAACTATAGTATGAGCTATAATATCTACATCTGCATGATCTCTTATATGTGATAGTGGATTATATCTATCGCTATAATCTGGATCAACTAGATTTAATACTTTAACATTCCAGCCACTTTCTTTTAAAAATTGTGATGTTTCTCTATATAGCTCTCCCTTTGGATCTGTTATAACATAAGAACCTAGTCGTTGTAAAATATTTGGTTTAACGTAACATGCTGACTTACCTGTACCGGAACCACCAAATACAAGAATATTTTTATTTACCTTAACCTTTTTTAAATCCGTCCCTAAAAAGTGATTTTTGCTTAATATAAAACCATCTTTTTTATTTAATATTTCACTGCCATCTGGTAACTTTCTAAATTCTTCGCCATTTTTGCTCCAGTCACTAGATCCATGTTCTTGTCCTTGATATTCATATTTTTTAGCATTTTTTACTCGCCAATATATGTATAAAATTATAAATACTATAAGCGTGTAAAATGAAGCCGTCATAAACTTTGAAAGTAATCCTGACTTAGTAAAAATATCTCCTATAACAGCAAATGGATTTATTAAATACGAAACAAATTTAGAATAAAATTGGTTCGTCCTTTCAATAAAATCAACATCTGCTGGTATGTGGTAATTTGTAACCAAAAAAGAGCCTACTATTACTATATCAAATAATACGTAGACTATTAAAAATGGTATTGAATGTCTTTTTATTTCCTCAATATTCATATGTTTACCTCTTAATTTTATATGTACAATTATCTTTCTTCTACTTTAGAAGTTTTATTCTTATTTCTTTCCTCAGGTGATTTATATTTATAGCTTAATATTCCTTCTCCTATGCTTTTTGTTGTTTCTTTTCCTGGAATTTCAGTTAAAGGACAAAAAGTCGCTGCCGTCACTTTTAATATCATAATAATTTCCTCCTCATTTTTCTACATCTAAACTACATCTACTTAAGAGCTTTTTTCCTCTTCTAATTTTAGTTCAAGTACTATATATGGTCTATTAGGTAAGATTTTACATCTTCCTTTTATAGCATTAGTTTTATCATCTACATATAATCTAGGTTTTATTTCTTCGCCACTTTGTGTATCAATTATTGAAAAGTGTCTTTTAAAATCTGGTGTATAGCTTATCTCTTTATATTCTACTCCTTCTTGATTGTATATCGTTCCGTAACTTAAAGGAATATTTCTTTCAACAGCTGTAAAACCATTTTTTGTAAGTTCTCCTGTACTTAGTATTGCTTTAGATTTGGTAAGAGTTAATAGAACAATATATTGTTTGTCTTCCTCTGTTGCTATTACATTAAAAACTTTTTTAAGTTTTCCGGATTCTTCAACTTCATCACATTCTATTTTTTGAAGTGATAAGTATGCATTACCTCTTTTATATTCTTCTAAATTTTCTTCTACAACAAAAGCAAGAGTATTCATTCCAGGCATATCTATTATTTCAAATTTATTCATTTGTATTAATGGTTCCATCACATAACTCCTCCTAGAAGATAACATAATATCTAATAATATTATACTATACTTCCCTTCCAATTTCAACTATTTTTCTAAAATTTATTAAAAATTAATATTATTAACTCTAGTATATTTGCACAGGTTCTCCTATTGTCTCGACTGCCTTTTTAGTACCCACACGTACAACCCTTTCTTGTGATTTGTATACATCTGATGATAATTTAACAGAACTTACTATTGCCCCATTTAATTTCTTTGTCATATATGCTTCCGATGCATATCCATATACACCTTTACTTTCAACTATTTGTGTTCCATCTGCAAGTGTACTATCATATATATATCTAGTTGTATATGGTATATCATATAGCTTTTTACTTGATAATATAATATCATATTCCGTATCTTCTTTTGTCCCAAAAACACTTACATTTAAGCTACCACCCGGATTAAAATTAGTTATTATTTTTATTGGATATTTTCTAGTGTTTTTAAATTTTAAATCTAGCACATCTCCATAAACTGTTGCATCTAAACTAACTGGTACATATCCTACAGGTAATCCATGCTGATGTCTTTGAACAATTTCTAGATTTGATCTAAGTGCTACATTATACAGTGTCGAAACTGTTTGGCAAATTCCTCCACCTAATTCTTGAACTATTTTACCACCTTTAAATGTAGCTGCTGGTAAATATCCTTTTGCCGAAGTAGTATCTCCAATTATTTTGTTATATGAAAATACTTCTCCTGGCATAACAATTACTCCATTTAAATACTTAAGTGCTATTTGAAGATTATTACTTCTCGCTTTTTGGGATGCATCAAAATATGTTGTATATCCATCTAATTTATCTTTATACAAAGTGTAAGTTATATCAGAAAGCTTGACTTTTGGTTGTGTTGTATTAAGTGAAAACTCAATTGTCTTACCTTCTTCTTTATTTTCGTCCTTATTTAAAACATTCTTTAATTCATTTACATCAAAATCTATGCCTTCAACCTCGTTTACATACTTTATAGGTGAACTCGATTCATCGATATAAGCATCTTTTGCATCTCTTTTAACTTCGCTGTACACTTTATTAACATCAACAGTTGCAGGCTTTTTATTTATAACATTTAAAGTATATCTACTTTTATTACCGTTTTTTAATAAATTTACGATATCTTCTTTTATTTTTGTATGGTCAAAAGAAGCACCTGTTTTTCCCTTAACTATAATTAATTTTTTTGTTATTTCGTCGACACTGTATGTGTCATCAACAACTCTACCATCAAGCGTTAAATCAATATTTTTTGCAATTTCATCTAACTTTCCACTATCATACTTATATTCTGGTTCTATTTTCTTTGAATTAAAAAAAGTCTTTAATATTTCATAATTATCTTTTAGTATATTTCCTGTTCTTCCAAAATTCATTACTTTTTGTGCGCTTTTTTCTATATCAATATCAAAACCAATGTCTGCTGATTTAATTGTATAAATATTTTTATCTGCTTGATATACCATTATTTCAGAATTTTGATTATATCTTTTTGCTTCACCCTTTATTACTTCTATAACTTGAAGTTCGCTTAAACTCGACATATTTTTATTTAGAAAATATATATTTTTGAAAACATTAACATTAAATCTATTTACACACGCAATTAAAAGTAACAAGATAATTATATTTACTAGTATAACTAGAACGCTTATTGAAATAACCTTAACTACTTTATTTTTTTTTTCTTCTTTTATATCGTTATTAATATTTTCTTTATTAATTATCAACTCTTTTTTACGTCTGTTTATTAATCTCATTAAAATATAACCTCCACTGCTAATTTAATTAAACTATAACTATATTATATAATATGAAAAAAAAGCTTTTTTAATCCACATACTACTATCTTTTCTTCTTATAGGATAAGTATAATACAAAAGAAAATAATTGTCAACAATAAAATTCATTTTTTTGCTTATATTTCGGGCTTCTTTTGTATTGTTTTGTAAGCTTTTGTCGAAAGAATTGAAAAAAATATAAATATAAAATAAAATACTGTCAAAAATAGAATTAAAAGGGAGGATTACAAATGAAAAATGTTGAAAATTCAGAGTATAATATTAACAATCTAATTAATGAATATAAAAAAAATATATACTTTGAAAATTCTAATTATAGAATATACGGAAAACCCATATTAGGAGAAAATATACTTATTGAATATTTTGGCAAACTTGTAGATAATGTAGCTATTGAAAACGTCATCAACAATAATATATTTATTTATTACGGGTTTGGAGGATTATGGCAAAAGAAAAACCACATAGAAATGGAATACTATAATCAAAATAAAAAAGATAGTTTTTTTGTTGAAATCCCTATAATTGATAAAAATTCACTATATTTTTGTTTTATGGATGCTAATAACAACTGGGATCTCAACGAAACTTCAAGCTATTTTATTGAAGTAGAGGATAAAACTTGTGATTTATCTAGAACAGAATCCCAAGCGTTAGAAATAGAAAAAAATACAAGCTTATTTGAAAAGTACAAAGAAATTTTTTGTTCAAATTGGTATAAACTACTAGAAAAAATAGGAAATTTATTTAGAAAAAATCTATAAAAAGTCCCCTCACTTTTAGAGGGAACTTTTTAATTTTATTTTATTTCTTCTTCTTTTTCTTCTTGTGGTATTTTAGCAATATTTATTACTTTTCCACCATCAGAAGTTCTCATTAATGTAACACCTTGAGTATTTCTACCTAGAATACTTATGTCTTTAACATTTATTCTTATAACTACTCCTGTATCAGTTATTATCATAATATCATCATTATCATTTACTATTTTTATACCGATTATATTACCAGTTTTCTCAGTAGTTTTATATGTTAAAATACCTTTCCCACTTCTTCCTTGTTGTCTATATTCTTCAACTTCTGTTCTCTTTCCAAAACCATTTTCAGTTATAGCTAGTATATAGTCTTTATCTGAAGTAACCGGTTCCATTCCAACAACTTTATCATCACCTGTAAGCGATATGCCTTTAACTCCCATCGAAGTTCTTCCTACGGCTCTTACGTCTGCCTCATCAAATCTAATAGACAATCCTTCTCTAGTTACTATAACTATATCACTATTGCCATTTGTAAGTCTTACATCAATTAATTCGTCATCTTCTTTTAATGTAATTCCTTGTATTCCTGTTTTTCTTATATTACTGTATTCACCTAGAGTAGTCTTTTTTATTAGACCATTTTTAGTTGCCATAAGCACATATGCTTCTTCTTCATAACTAGATACTGGTATAACTGCCGCTATTTTTTCACCTTGTGCAAGTTGTAAAAGGTTAACAATTGCTGTTCCTTTTGCTATTCTACTTGCTTCTGGCAATTCATATGCTTTAAGTCTAAAAGCTTTACCTGTATTAGTAAAGAACATTATATAATCATGCGTAGATGTGACAAATAGATGTTCAACAAAGTCTTCTTCTCTTGTATTCATTGCTGTAAGACCTTTTCCTCCACGTTTTTGGCTTCTGTAAACATCCGCAGCTATTCTTTTAATATATCCAAAATGTGTTATAGTTACCACGTTTGTTTCTACTTTTATAAGGCTTTCAATATCAATATCGCCTTCTCCTAGAACAATAGAAGTTTTTCTTTCATCTCCGAAATTATTTTTAATATTAGTAAGTTCTTCTTTTATAATATTCATAACCATGTATTCATTTGCTAATATCTCATTTAAATGTTTTATCAACTCAACTAAGCTGTTATATTCTTCTTCTATTTTTTCACGTTGTAGCCCAGAAAGAGTTTTAAGTCTCATTTCTAGTATTGCGTTTGCCTGAAGTTCAGAAAGTCCAAAACTTTGCATTAATCTTTGATCTGCATCATCATAAGAAGCACGTATAATGGCAATTATAGCATCAATATTATCAAGGGCTATTCTTAATCCTTCTAATATATGTAGTCTTGCTTCTGCCTTTTTCAGATCAAACATTGTTCTTCTTTTAATTATTTGTTTTCTATGATTTATATAGTGCATTAATATTTCTTTTAAAGTTAAAACTTTTGGTTGGTTGTCCACTAGAGCTAACATAAGCATACTTACAGTTGTTTGAAGTTGTGTATGTTTATATAATAAGTTTAAAACTACATTAGGATTTGCATCTCTTTTTAGTTCAACAACTATTCTAAGACCTGTTCTATCTGATTCATCTCTTAAATCTGAGATACCTTCAATAGTTTTTTCATGTACAAGTTTTGCTATATATTCTACTAAAGCAGCTTTATTTACTTGATAAGGTATTTCTGAAATTATAATCTTATATCTACCCTTATTATCTTCTTCTATTTCAGCTTTACCTCTTAGGCAAACTTTACCTCTACCTGTTTTATATGCATTTTTTATTCCTTCTTTTCCAATTATGATGCCACCTGTTGGAAAATCTGGTCCCTTTACAAGATTAATTAGTTCATCATCTGTAATATCAGGATTATCTATTTGAGCACATATTCCATCTATAACTTCTGTTAAGTTATGTGGGGGTATATTACATGCCATACCAACTGCTATACCATACGACCCATTTATAAGTAGATTTGGAAGTTTAGCAGGAAGTACAGATGGTTCTTTTAATCTATCGTCATAGTTTGGAATATAATCAACTGTATCTTTATCAAGATCCTCTAACATTTCTAATGCTATTTTTTGAAGCTTTGATTCTGTATACCTCATCGCAGCTGGTGGATCATTATCAACAGAGCCAAAATTTCCATGTCCATTTACCAAAGGATATCTTAAAGAAAAATCTTGTGCAAGTCTTACTAAAGCATCGTATATAGCAGCGTCTCCATGTGGATGGTAATTACCCATAACATCTCCCACTATACTTGCAGATTTTCTATATGCTTTCTCCGGCCAAAGAGCAAGCTCACTCATAACATACAAGATTCTTCTATGAACTGGTTTAAGTCCATCTCTTACATCTGGTAGTGCACGTGAAACTATAACACTCATGGCGTAATCTATATATGATTTTTTCATTTCATCTTCTATATTTACTGGCACTATTTTTTGCGCATCTAAAAAACTATCTTGTTCCATTATATTACCTCCATTTATTGTACTTACCCATTATACAAGAATTTTTAAGAAATTGCAAGTCAAAATCATTGAAATTTACGCAAAATATGATATAATATTCATAAGTTTTGGAGGATACAGTATGAAGCAAAAAAATTACTACGAAATATTAGGTATAAATAGAAGAAATTCAAAAGATGAGATTAAACTTGCTTATAGAAAGCTTGCAAAAAAATATCATCCAGATACTAATGCAGATAACAATGAAGCTGAAGAAAAATTTAAAGATGTGAATGAGGCTTATGATATACTTACAGATGATGAAAAAAGAAAAAGATATGATAGACAAGTTTCAAAATATAGATATGGATTCGAGGATATAGATGGTAGTCTGCCAAATGTAAAATATGAATTTAAATCTGGCATAAATGTTATAAATGAACTGCTTTCAACTATACTTGGTCTTAAAAAAGACGATAAGGATGATATACTAAATCAATTTGAAGACGAAATAGAGGGTCAAAGCACTAAAATGAAACAAAAACCCGAACATGGCACTGATATTGAAACTAATCTTGAAATCACTATAGAAGAAGCCTTTTTCGGAACAGAAAAGAAAATAGCTATAAAAGGATATAAAGGTGGTCTTAAAACATTTTCAGTAAATGTACCTGTTGGTATAAAAGATGGTGAAAAAATAAGACTATCCTCTCTTGGTCTACCAGGAAAAAACGGCGGTAAAAATGGTGATTTAATAATAACAGCGAAGATAAAAGATCATGCTGAACTGAAATTAAAAGGTTGTGTATTATCAAAAGAAATAACAATTTCACCAGCTTTTGCTGCTGTAGGCGGTAAATATAAATTAAATTTCTTTAATGAGGATATTTTTATTAATTTACCTAAACATCTAAAAAATGGTCAAAAAATAACAATTGAGGAAAAAGGCTATATAGTAGAAAATAATAAAAGAGGAGATCTTATAATTGTAATAAATATAGATATGCCTGAAGATATATCTGATAGAGAAGAAAAACTTTATGAGCAAATCTTAAAACTAGAAAACAAAAAGAAAAAATAATTAGTTAAAAACTAATTATTTTTTAAACGCTTATTTTCTTTTTCTTAAGCCTTATATCGTCACCTATAAATCTGCATATTATAAAGTTACCTATAAGCCTTGACATAACTCTCTCATCATATTCTTTATATAGTTCATTTAGAGTAAGGTTAGTCGAAATAATAATTTTTTTATTATTAAGTAATCTTGTATTTATAATATTAAACAATTCTGTAAATTTATGATTACTCATTGTCTCTGTACCCAGATCATCAATTATAAGTAAATCAACTTCAAATATATTATTATATTGTTGTTTTGCAAATTCATCTTTTTCATAAGAAAATTTGTAATCCATTACAGTGTCCATAAGTATTGGTGCTGTCTGATATACAACTGTTCCACAGTTTTTTATTACTTCATTTGCTATGCAGTTTGCAAGAAAGGTTTTACCCAACCCTGTTTTTCCAACAAACAAAAGGTTTTTCTGGTCTCTATCCTCTATATTTTGAGAAAATTTCTTAGATAATTTCTTAATAGTTTCAATGTTTTCTAATGGAGACTTATCTATTCCGTATTTTTCTTTGTCTACTTTAGGCGAATAATATCCTATATCAAAAGTATCAAAATTCTCTTCTTGCAGCTTGTTTATATTCGATTGTTTGTATGATTGATTGATTAATTTTTGCATAAAGCAACTACAATACTTTACAGACTTATTTTTATCTATTATTCCTGTATCTCCACATATTTTACATTCAAATTCAGGCAAAAAATCTTGTTTTGAATATGAATTTTCCTTTAAAACTTTTTCTATTTTCTTCTCATATTCAGCTATTTTGAGTTCCAAATTTTCAAGTTCTATTTGTCTTGTAATTTCATTAGAGTTCAAGACATGTCTGGCACATTTTATTGCAAGCTTATTCTTTTCATCTTCTAGTTCTTGTAATTTTGGCATACTCAAATAAATATTATTTTTCTTTGTATTTGCCTTATCAATGGCTATTTGTCTTTTAATATCATATTCTTTTTTTATTTGTCTATATAAAGAATTGTTCAAATTTCTCACCACCATATTCATATAAATTGCTACATATTATCATAGTATAATTCTAAATCATCATAGTCCCTTTGCCCATAGTTTTGATATTTCAATGTTTTTTTAGTTTTAGGTTCTTTTATTATTTTATCTACATCAACTTTTGTTTCTTGCTCTATTTGAGAAATACTCTTATAACCTTTGTTATGCCAATTGTTAAGAATACCGTTTATATAACTAATACTAGGATTCGATTTAGTTATAGTCTTTTTTAAAGCAAGTTCAATTATATCGAAATCATAACCAAATTCGTTAATCCACTTATCAATATACTGTTCCTCATACTTTGTAAGATTTCTATTTAATCTTAATGATTTAACAATGTTTTGCTTTATTTTGTATACTTTATCTTGTTTTTCAAAATAGTCCTCTAGTTGTTCAAATGTTTTTACTCCGCCTTTATACCAGCTTTCTGCTACAGCGTATACATATTTTTTGTTTAGAGCTTTTCTTTCTTGACAGTGATGGAAAAGTGCAATCATTACCTCTTCAGAAAATAAATATTTTTCAAACATTATACTTATATCTGTATACCAACTAAGTGCCATAATACCTTGAAAAAAGCTTTCATTAATGGCAGTAGCAGCAGCTATCCTTTTTTGTTCTTGTTCTGTCTCAGTTTTTGTTTTCTTAGGCTCTAGTTTAGGCACATAAGCCTTATTAACCTCAAGTTCTTTTAAATCAGTTATACTATATCCTTGAGAATTTTTTACAATCAAATCTTCTACTTGTAATCTTTCTATGCAAAAGGAGAATTCTTCTTTTGTAATTTGAAGTTTTTTTATAAGTTGAGATTCATCTAATTCAATATTTTTCTTTGAAAGAAATAATATATATATATATACTTTTATATCCATATCCTTAAGTATAGGCATATAATTTAAAATAAATATATCTGGTATAAGTGTATCACTTAATTCCATATTATTTTTCTGTATAAACTTCATAACTAATTCTCCTAACAACTAATTTGGCTGTTATTAGATTATATCATTTATATTTAGTTTTTACAATATAGCTAACTTAATTATCGATATTTTTATATTCTTTATATTTAAAACGCTTATCTTTTTTATTATATAAACTAAATATGTATTCTTTTTTAGACATTAAATATTTTAGTATTATAAATATAATATCTATTGCATTTTCAGATTTATTATTTGTATTTAGAAATATTATTGTTAATAGCGGTACTACTGCAAAACTAAATATGTATGCTTTATATTCAATATCTATTTTTATTAGACTTAGTACGTATATTAATATTAAACTATATGCAATTATAAATAACATCGATTTGTAATCAATTATACCCAAAAATTTATTTTGCCTTTTATAGTTTAAATACATCGGCTTTTTATCTTCCATATTACCACCCTATTTGTTAAATATATTAGCACTTTCATTTTCTTCACTAATTTTTGTAAATAATTCTTTTGTAAATGTTGTTATTCTATACAGTAAATATATAGTTCCAACTAAAATTATCTTATACATTACACTATCTGTAGATTTATATACTATTGGTACTATTAAAAGTAGTTTTACTATTATCTGTGTAAACATATTTGTGAGCAATAACTTTATCCAAGTTTTAAAAAAACCACTACTTATTTTACTAGAAGCAGTCATAATCGCAAATGGTGAAATTACTATTAAAAATATTATCGTAACATATCTTATTGAAAAATTTATCAAAATTGTAAGCATTCCAAAGGAAATAACTCCTTTTATAATGCCATTTAAACTGAATAGATCTGTTTTCATAAAATCCTCTATTGATACAATATCTTCCTTTAAACTATTAAAGTTTATTTTTTCATTTGATAATTCTTGTGTAAATAAATCAATAGAATAGCTGAATTTTTCAAACAAATCTAGTATTATTTCACATATGTAATAACTATTATTAACAATTATATATATCACTACAATTTTTATTATAAAAAGGTATACATTTTCAATTTTTCTGCCATTATACATCGAAATAAGTTGTGTAAATATATAATAACAAATATAGAACAAAATAAAACTGTTTGCGATAATTATCATTCCATTAATTCTATCAGTACTAACAATATTTTTTAATGGTTCTGTCCTTAATATATCTGGTGTTATTACAGTTATTTTATCTAGTACTTCATAAACTTGTCCTTCAACAGATTTAAAAAGCTTTTCAGATATTATGTTTAGATTATTTATTATATCATTTGGTTGCATAACTTACTTTATTATTTCATCGATAAATTTAATTATAAGATCTATGGACATTATAATAACATAACAAATAATTGCATTTATTATTACTTTTTTACCTATTACCATCTTTTCTTCATCGCCAAAACTTAGTTTTCTTATAACTGCACCTGTAGCTATTGCAACACCTGCAATAGGAGTAGCAAGCTTTACTAAATAACTTTGTATTTTTTTAAATGCTGAATTTAATTTATTAACTAAAGTGGGATCTGCTCCATAAACATTAACCATCGTAATCATTAAGATTACGACTATAATCGTACACACCATAATTTTATTCATATTAATTTTATCTATTATCATATCAACTCTCCCATCTCTCAAATCTTACCTTTTTATATAATTTAGTACCTCTATCTTCTCTGAATAAACACACAGCCTCATAAGTATTTAACTCTTGAGTGAATAATTCTTCGCTTAATGAATACTCACTTGTTTTCGATATAGAATAATTTTTTGACAAGCCAGACTTTTTATTTTTAAATTTCTGTGAAATTAAACTATACTTACTTTCATATCCTGATTCACCAATACTTAATGTAGCCTTATCCTTTTTTTCTTTGCCAATTTGTTTTATTATTTCCTGAACCGTATATACATCATCATTTCTAAACCAAATTTTATTTACTAAGTTTTGTATTATGACCTTTGCAGTACTTTCCTTTTTTAATGAGTTTACAAGCGAATTATAGCTTTGCATACTAACTATATTTATACATTTGTATTCTCTTGATAACGAAAAGAAATTTGCATCTTCTTCATTACAAAATTCCTGATATTCATCACAAATAAAAAAAGATGACTTAAATGATTGCTTTTGAGATAAAATTTGTTTTTGAAAATCTAGCTTTAGGTAAGTAGATATAGCTTTAGCTAACTTCTTGTTATCAGCTATATTTATAGATAAAACGTATATTTTGTCAGATAGAAAATTAAATTCATTACTTTTCCCATCAAATTTATTCGAAATATTATAATCAGAAATAAATATATCCGTCATCCTTGTTATTTCAGCTTTTATAATTCCAATAGTCCTATCATCTAGATTTAAATATTCCTTTTCAATATTATTTAATGCCATATTAATTTCAAATAACTTGAAATCTTCATATAAATGTACCAATATTTTTTGCTTTACAAGTTCAATCTTAGATTTTAAGTACTTTGTATCAGTAGCTAGTAGATGCAATTCTCTAAACGTAATCTGTTCATTGTATATTCTTATAATATCAATAAAGTTTCTAATATATCCTTCTGCTTTATCTAGCCAAAATGTATCAGCTGTATTATTGTCAGATAAAATAGTTAAAGTTGTTCTGAGTCTATTCGAAATCTCTAAACTACTAATATTTTTTTTATCGATAGGATTATAATTAAATTCACTTGTAAGAGAAATTTCAATTATTTTATCTTGTTTATTGTATTTTTCTGCTACTTTTCTTACTACATCAATATAATTACCTTTTACGTCTAATATTAATCCATAAATATTTTTAGATAACAAGAGATCTAAAAATTGAGTAATCGCCCCAGTAGTCTTACCGCTACCAATACTTCCTGTTATAAGTAGATTTTGATAAAGATTATTAATATTTATTCCTATTTCCTCATTAGTAATTAAATCTTTGCATATATTAACAACATAAAGATCTTTATTTTTTAAATTAGCTTTTGGAATTAAAAATTTCTTAAATAAATTATACGTAATATTAAAAGTAAAAAAAGCAAATAATAAATAGTATGAAAGCTTAAACTTATGATAGTTATTATGAAAAAATCCAGAAATAATAAACACTTTATTAAATATTTTGATATAAAAAAAATTTGATATTAAAAATTTATATGTTAAAGCTATATTACTAGCTATTATACTCATAGATACAAGCAAAACTAAACGAAAATGCTTGTACCACTTAGGTGAATAAAAATTTTGAAAAAACGAATTTCTGATTGTGTTATTTTCAAAACTGTAAGTTATATTTGTTAGATTATTTTTTGATATAAACTTTTCAAGCTTGCTACCTTGATTAGAAAATATAAAAATTCGTTCTAAAAGAGAATACAACTTGTAGATAAAAAAAATGAAGTAAAAAAACAATTGAAAAAAAATAAAATTCAAGAACTAATCACCTAAAACAATTTTAACATATTATTCCATTATTGTCAATATATTTTTGATATTTTATAGTGTATTTTCCATAAATATGCATTTTTATCTAGAATTGTCTGTATAATTATATTATTTTTTTATTTTTTCTAAAAAAATACTTGACATTTTTTAAAAAATATTGTATCATATATTAGCAATCGTTTTTATGGGCTATTAGCTCAGCTGGCAGAGCACTTCACTTTTAATGAAGTTGTCCCGCGTTCGAATCGCGGATAGCTCACCATAAAAATGGCCCGTTGGTCAATCGGCTAAGACATCGCCCTTTCACGGCGAAGTGACGAGTTCGACTCTCGTACGGGTCACCAATATGCGCTGGAATAGCTCAGCAGGTAGAGCAACGGTCTTGTAAACCGTAGGTCGTCAGTTCGATTCTGACTTTCAGCTCCAACATAAAAATCAAACTTTTTATATATTGGTTTGATTTTTTATTTATGTAATTTTTATTTTAAATAGTAAAACAAAAATCGAAATATTAATTATTTCGATTTTTGTTTTTTACTTTCTTCTATATTATCTAAAGCAACTTTACAAGCTTCTATTACAAAAGCTGTAAAAGAGCAGTCTTTTCCTTCTATTTCAGATTCTATTTTTGCAATTATATCATTTGGCATTCTTATACACTTATTTGTTGTTCTAGGAACAACTGGAACTTTAAATTTTCTCATCTTAATGACCTCGCATTCCTATAAATATATTTTACTACAATAATTTTATTATGTATGCATAACATTTATATTGCTAAATTATTTTTTTATGATATAATATATTTAAAGGGTGATTTGTTAATGTATTTTTTTGCTTTAATTATTTTAAATTCCATGGTTCAAATTATAGTTGTTATATTAATAATAAGATTAAATATTAAAATAAAGAGACTAAAACGCAAATTAAAAGGAAATTATGATACTAGCATAAATATTTCTGGAATATTACAAAAAGAACTAAAATTAAAAAAAAATTTATTAGAGAGTTTTACTTCTCTAATAAATCAATATTTTAATTAATTGTTATAGCATATTTGAAATTTCAACATACTTTTCTACTGATATTTCTTCTGCCCTGCAATTTTCACCAAGACCTGACGATTCAAGTAACTTAGTTATTGATTGTTTATCCATATTCATAAATCTTGTAGATGTAAGCGAATTGGATAGTTTCTTTCTTCTTTGTTCAAATGCTTTATGCACTAACTCATAAAAAATCTTAGTATTTTTAACATTGTATTTACTTCTAACTTTTAAACTAACCACTGCAGATGTAACATTAGGTGCTGGTATAAAACAACTATTTGGTACAATAATCTCAATTTTTGAATCAGCATAATAATCAACCATAATTGTAAGTATTCCATAATCCTTAGTTCTTGGTTTTGCCACTATTCTTTCAGCTACTTCCTTTTGTACCATTATGACTACAGTGTCTATTAATTTAGATTGCTCTAATATCTTAAATATAATAGGAGTGGTTATATAATATGGTAGATTTGCAATAAGTTTAATATTTTTAAATTGTTTACCTAATTGTAAAGAAATATTTTCTATAACTTCATCAATATTTATATTAAGAATATCTTCATTTAACAAAGTATAGTTTTTACCCATAAATCTTTCTGTTAAAACATCTATCATATTTTTATCGATTTCTACAAGTATCATATGACCAACTTTATCTATAATATACTCAGTTAAATTGCCTAAACCCGGACCTATCTCTATAACTAGATCATCCATTGATAATTCTGAAATATTAGATATATTTTCCAGTATACTATCATTAATTAAAAAATTTTGCCCATACTTTTTATTAGCTTTTATATTATATTTATTCATTATTTTATTAGTAAAATTTAAACTATTCATACTTTCTCCTATAATATAGAAATAATTGCCAGTGTAGCTGACAATTATTCATTTACAAATTAACTATTATATTCCACCTGTCGATATAAGTCTATCTCTAAACCCTCTAATTGATGTACTATAGCCTCTATTTACAATACCTTTACTGTAACAATTATTAAAATATGAACTTTCACCCATATTATAACAATTAAGTGCATAGACCTCAACTATGGCGTCATCACCAGCCATTTTTCTTGCAGATCCGAAATATAAAGCTAGCATATATGCTCCAGCTTTTATATTATCATATGGATCTAAAAAGTTGCTTATTCCTAATTTAATTCTTAATTTAGCATGGTTTGATATGTGTATTTGAGTTAAACCATATGAGTTTCCACCACCTATTGCACTCGGATTGTATCCACTTTCTTTGTACATCATAGCTAGGAATAATTCATATTGTATTCCATACTGTTTACACATATTATATGCATATTTTTGTTGTTCTACTGGAAGTTTAATATTATATTGTTTAAAGTTTGCATCTGTTTCTAAAGCACTTGGTGATATCACTGTTGCACTTCTTGAAACTGTATTATTTAATCTTGTACCAATTTCTATTACTTTGTTTTGAGGTTCAGAGGTTACTTTAGAATCTATTTGAGCTCTATATATCTCTGTACTCCCATTATATTTTACAACATATCTAGTTACCTTTTCACCATTTTTACCTTCAGTAACTACTTTTGTTGTACCTCTATTTATCGAGGCATTATTTATTTGTTCTTCTTTAAATCCAATTACATCAACAACTTCTTCAACTTTAGCAATTGTAGGAGAATATCCTTCATAAAGTTTACTAATCTCAATTTTTGCAACTGTATCTTTCGAATAAATTTTAATCTGAGTATTTTTTTCTATTTTTTCATTCAAAGCAGGCTCTACTATCATGTTTTCAGATAAAGTTATCTTATTTTCAAGTATAAAACTTTGAACTGTTGTAGCCAAAGTTTTTACACTCTTAGTTTCACCAAAGTAGTTAACACTAACTTTTTTTACTTGAAATGAAACTAAAAATAAACCTGTTGTAGCGACTATTAAAATAAGAGTTATAACAATAAATGATTTTCTTATTATATGTGCCTTATCTACTTTCACAAATTCCCCTCCTTAAAAATCGGGATACTATTATTATACTACATTTTTTATGTTTTGTCAAATTCATATATTCTTTAATCTCTAAATGTTGTGCAATTTATACACATTTTGCTAAGACAATCTCTACTTTTTAACTTAATATTATATTTATATTACACTCATCTTATCCTTAAACTATAATATTTTTACAAGACCTTGAATAATATAAAATAAAATGATACAATATATAGTATAATGTTTTATATATAAGGAGGTAACATTATGGTATGGATTATTTTAGGAATAATAGCTCTTATTGTAATAATTGTAATAGGTATTTACAATAATTTAGTACAACTTAAAATGCGTGTAAGAAATGCATGGGCTCAAATTGACACTCAACTAAAAAGAAGGTTTGACCTTATACCAAATTTAGTTGAAACTGTTAAAGGATATAAAGAATATGAACAAGAAACATTAGAAAAAGTAATTGAAGCAAGAAATAAATATGTTTCTGCAGATGGTGTTGAAGATAAAGCAGCAGCTACAAATATGCTAAACGCTTCTTTAAAATCGATATTTGCACTTGCTGAGGCATATCCAGATCTTAAAGCAAACAAAAATTTTGAAAATCTTCAAATGGAGCTTTCTTCAACAGAAGATAAAATAGCTTATGCAAGACAATTTTATAACGATACTGTGCAAATGTATAATACTGCTATATTATCATTTCCTTCTAACATGATAGCTGGTATGTTTAATTTCACATCAGAAAACTTCTTTGAAATTGAAGATGCATCACAAAAAGAACCAGTTAAAGTACAATTTTAGTTGGTGATGTAATATGATACTAAAAGATGTAAGAAGTAATAAGATTGAATCGACAATCATAATTACAGTTTTTTTAATAGTAGTAACACTTATAGTATATTTTGTTTGCCAATACTTTGAACTTGGAATAGCTTCTGTGGCAATTGCTCTTGCATTTTCAATTTGTGCATCTATTTTTACTTACTATAACTCAGATAAAATAGTGCTTTCATTACATGGTGCAAGGGAGGCAACTGAAGAAGAATATAGACTTTTAAATAATATTTTAGATAATTTATGTATTGCTTCTGGTCTTCCAAGACCAAAACTATACGTAATAGATGATCCTTCTCCTAATGCATTTGCAACTGGAAGAAATCCTCAAAATGCAGTTATATGTTTTACAACTGGAATTATCGAAAAACTAGATAAATATGAGTTAGAAGGTGTTATGGCGCACGAATTATCACATATAAAAAATTATGACATATTGCTTTCAACAGTAGTAACAATATTTGTAGGGCTTATAGTTATGCTTTCAGATATATTTTTACATTTTAGAGTGCGACGCTCAGATGATAACGAAAAAGGCGGAGCAATACTTATGATAGTGGGGCTTATTGCTCTTATACTATCTCCGATATTTGCCAGTCTAATGCAACTTGCATTATCTAGAAAAAGAGAATATTTAGCAGATGCTTCTGCTGTTGAAATAACTAGAAATCCTCAAGGATTAATAGATGCATTAATAAAAATAAGTGGAGATCGTGATATTTTAGGTACAGCAAATAAAGCCACGGCTCATATGTACATAATTAATCCACTTAAAGCAATGAATTCAAGAGGTGAAATCAGTGAGTTGTTTTCAACACATCCACCTATAGAAAAAAGAATTGAACGCTTGCAAAATATAAGATAATATGATAAAATTCGTATGTATGTACGAATTTTATTTTTTAAGGAGTGATTTTATGAGAACAAGAGGATTTGAAATATGTAAAGGATATGAAGATAAAAATTTAAGTCTACCAAAAAGACAATCAAAGCATTCCGTCGCTTATGATATAGAAGCGCCTGAAGATATAACAATACCATCTATATGGAAAGTTATTTTTGAAAACGCAAAAAGATTTATAAGTGGAAATACTGATTATTTAGAAGTTAAACCAACTGCTATAAAAACTGGTCTAAAAGCGTATTTTGGTGAAGACGAAGTTATGATAATTGCAAATAGAAGTTCTGGTCCTTCAAAGATGGGCCTTATTATGGCTAATAGTATAGGAATATTTGAATGTGATTATTATAGTAATCCTAGTAATGATGGAAATATAATTTTTCAATATTATAACTTTTTTCCAACAGATTTAGTTATAAAAAAAGGTGATAGAATTGGGCAAGCATACTTCCAAAAATTCCTTGTTGCTGACGAAGGAAATACAGATGCAATAAGACAAGGCGGCATTGGTAGTACTGGAACATAGTAAAAATGTAAAACACAAATGATTTAGTTGATACAAAATTATTTGTGTTTTAATTGCTTTTTTCAAAAACTTATGTTAAAATATTGTAGTAAATGGCCCATTGGTCAATCGGTTAAGACGTGGCCCTCTCAAGGCCAAGTGACGAGTTCGATTCTCGTATGGGTCACCAAAAATAAGACATAGAATTCATATTAAAGAATTCTATGTCTGTTCTTTTAATTTAAAAACTAGTCTACACCACAGTCACATTCGTGACCCCTTCTGCTGGCACAATCATCATCATGATCTAATCTTTGATTTTCTAAATACATTTATCTTCCTCCTCTAACATTTTTTTCAGATATATTCTTAGATTATCATCTAATTATTCAATTATATTTTATTAAATTATATCATATCTTTATAATTATGTCAACTTCTTTGTTTTTAGGATTGTAGTTCCTTAATTTAGTCTAAATGTAACTAACTATACTAATTAAAGTATTTTCTTTTTATATTTTTATGGTATAATAATTTTATTAAACATTTTCTACCTTAGGAGGATTTTATGTCTGAATCTAATTTTATAAAAGATATCGTATTTAAGGAAAACTCTGAACTTTATAATCAATTATTTAAATTAAATAAGAAAATCAAAAGAAAGAAAAAATCAACTAGTATTTCAAAACCATTCATTATAGAATTTATGGGACCAGCTAGAAGTGGTAAAACAAGTTGTATCACAATGGTTGCTGATTTTTTTAGAAAATATAACTATAGCGTTGAGGTAGTTGATGAGGAGCACGTTGATATTACTAAGATAATAAATAATGATTACACAAAGAAAAAAGAAACTAATAGTTTAGATTATACAAAACTAGTAATTGAAGAAAAGAAGGCTATATTTGATTATGCATCTAAATTAAATGTTGATATTATAATATTTGATAGAGGTATTAATGATGAATTTAACTGGCTTAAAGCATTTTCTGATAGTAATATGACTGACAAATATTTAGAAGATTATACTAGTGTATTGGCTGACAGAAAAGTAGATTTATTAATAATACAAAAGTGTAACGTTCTAACATGTTTAAAGCGCAAACATTTTAATACATTGTCTCTTTTACCAAACAAATGGACAAATTATGAGACATTAAACAATTATAACCAAGCTATAACTCAAAATAATATATTTTTTAAAAAACATTCCAATCTAATTTATACATTAAATACAGAAAAAACAAGTATTGTAAATACAAGCATAAAAATTGCAAATAAAATACTTGATATAATTGGAAATTAAAGTTTAATACGTAGGCAAGTAACTCATAAATATAATTGAACACAATAAAAATCAAGGTTTTTCATTAATAACCTTGATTTTTTATATATACTTACTAAATCAATTTGCATATTTGATAATTAATCAACTCTACTCCACTCATCTAATGTCTTACCATTACTATCTTTTAGTTCTGACCATGTATTTTGGCCTCCAAAAAATAGGAAAATTCCTAATTGGTTTGGACTAGGAAATATTATATCTTCTGTCGTAACATTATTAGATATTTTATCTGAATTATCAGATCTAAGTTTCTGTGCAAATTGAGCTGAGTAGTTTACAGTGCCATCTTTATTTAACTGAGCATTTTCAACTAATTTTGCTCCAGATAATAATACTAACTTATCTTTACTTTGCCAAATAACTTCTCCTTCACCGCCTCTTAATTTTGCAGTGAATTTAATTTGACTTATTTCCTTACTCCATTTATGTCTTGCTTTTTCTGGGCGAGATTTATTTACTGATTTATCATTATTTTTTAATTCAAACAAAACATATCCAAAATTTTTAAGAATAAATAAAATCTTATTTTTATATTCATTTATATGATCACTTTGTTTTTCTGAAAGATTAATTTCTATTAAATCTTCCTTATTAATTAAAGTGATTCCTTTTTGAAGAGCTTCCTTTACAAGAATATTCTCAAGATATTTTAAATCAACCTCTGAAGGAACTGAGATTGCAATAACTTTATCAAAATTATTAATCTTTTTTGAATAATTATCCTTGATTTGCCCTATATATTCCACGTTATCGTTATTTAATAAAAAATATAAGGATTGTTCATCAAAAGTAAAATCATTTATATCTAATATTCTTACAATACTTTTATTATCATCAAACTTAATATTTATTTCAGAATCAGTTATATAAACATCTAACTTAATTTCCATTATTTCCATCACCTTTCCTATATTTAACATACTTATATCATAAAACAAATATACTTTCAATTAAAAACTAGTTATTCATTATAAATACTTATAGAAACAAGGTGATAATTTAAAAATATTGATATGCTTTTATTTTACAATCTGTATCTATCCTTTATTTTACTTAATCTATTATTTACTATTTCCCAATTTATTATATTCCATATACTATCTATGTATTTTGCTTTCATATTAAGATATTGTAAAAAATATGAATGTTCCCATACATCAATGACTAAAATAGGATCGTAGTCCCATATAGTGAGATTTTGATGGTTCTCTGCTGTAAGTATTAGAAACTTTTTTAAAATAGGATGCCATCCTAGAATTGCCCAACCATTACCTTCAATGGTTGTAGCAGCTGTAGAAAACTCCTTCTTAAACTTAGCAAATCCTCCAAATTCATTATTAAACAGTTCATTAAGTTCATTTGAAATATTTTCTGGTTGAGAGGGTCTTAGATTCTCAAAAAACAGCGTATGTAATACTGCACCCGAACCAAAGAAAGCTAGATCTTTCTCTATGCTTTTAATTCCTGTAAAATCGTTGTTTTGTCTCATTAATTGCAACTTAGATATAGTAGAGTTATAGTTATCTACATATCCTTGATGTAATTTCTCATGTATTTCTAATGTTTGTTCACTATAATATGGAAGTAATGCGTCATACTTATATGGAAGTGGTGGTTTAATATACATAAATATCCTCCTTATACTCATATATATTATACTCATATATACTTAAGTATATTACAAAAAAACTAGTATTTTAAAATACTAGTTTTTGGTGCACCCAGAGGGAATCGAACCCCCAACCTTTCGGTTCGTAGCCGAATGCTCTATCCAATTAAGCTATGGGTACATTAATAGTTATTATACCTTAGTTTCTCACAAAATTCAACCAAATCTATTAAAAAAATAAAAAAAGGCGCGATATTCCTATCCCGCCATATTTTATATTCTATCTTAATTTCTATTTAAATTCAATTGGTTTTGTTACATAATTTAAAAATGTATCATATTCTTGTGCGAACATTTCCCATTGTTTTTTCCAAAAACCAGATTCTTCACTTCTTTGTGATACTTCTTCTACTGTTGGTTTTAACATTAAACTTTCATTACCAAAAGTAACCGGTTGTGTTAAAAAATCAGCAACTGCTTTAAGATCACATTTAAAAAGTTCCCACTCATTTTTCCAAAAATTATCCATATATACCTCTCCTTTTTTCATTAGTTGTTTTATACTTAATATTATACATAATTTTTTAGAAAATACAATCACAATAACAAATCATTTTAATTACATTTGTGTTACAAACGTATACAGTTACTATATTTACTTATTAATTAATGAAGATTTGCTTCTTGTATTTGAGCTATTGACTTAGTCTGGTGTACTGCGCCATGTGGATGATGTGGAGGTGCATATATTGAATATATTTTTAATGGTTTATGTCCTACATTTATAACATTATGCCACTTACCAGCAGGTATTAATATTGCAAATTCATCATATACATTTTCTTGAAAATCTAATTTATCCTTAGTATCTCCCATTTTTACAAGTCCATGACCGTCTTCAATTCTTAAAAATTGATCTGTGTCTGGATGAATCTCTAATCCTATATCTTCTCCTGGATTTATACTCATTAATGTAACTTGTAAATGTGATCCAGTCCACAAAACAGTTCTATAGTTTGAGTTTTGTAAAGTTGCCTCATTTATATTAACAACGTAAGGTTCTGGCCCATGGTCTTTTATATTAATAATTCCAGAATTTTTAACCATAGGTGCATTTATAAATCTAGGGTCATAATTTATATCATTAATATACATGTTAGCCCTATTTATATATGACATTAATTGTTCTGGTAAATATGCATGAGAAACATTGCAATAAGGGCAAATATTGTATGGTGTATACATGTTTTCTGCTCCTTGCACATACGTATTTAAATTGTTTGGATTTTGATATTTTTTATAATAATTAGGCATATTTAAATCATTCCTTCCTTATAAAACCAATATATGAAGGCATAAGGATTTTATGAATTTATTAAAGCACTATTATTATCTAAATATTTTAGTCTATAGCTTTTTTCGTATTTTCCCTATTACAAATATTAATATTGGTAAAGCATATCCCATTACTATATTCATTTGCGTAAGTATTCTTTCCGAAAGAATAGTCAACTCCAAAACAGATTTTGCCATACACAAGGAAAGGAAAAAAATTATTAAAACATATATTATTAGAAATGGAGTTGTATTTGATACTTTTAATCCTACCTTTATCATATGAAGTGCGGTATACGTAAATACTGAAATCAAAATAAAATCAGTCAAAATCCAAAATACAATTATACCAGCTTCAATTCTTTCTATAAAGTCAAATAATGATATCTCCATCATGGTACTTAAATATGGAATAGGCATCTTAGTTAATATAGACCATCCAAATACGCATAGAGGTACTATTATAACCAAAGAAGATACTATTATTAATGTAATTAGAACTTTTATACTTGTACTTTTAAATCCGTCCCTACTATTTATCCTGTCATTGAAAAGAAATATTATTACACTATATGCAAATATTGCTAGAATTCCCAAACCACCTTTAAATATAGGAAAAGCATCCTTATATGTAATTGGAAATAAATTATTAAAATCAAGATTTGGTATTATAAGTATATTACACAGTATAAATATTATGGCTAGTACTATATAAAAAATTTCATTCATTCTGGATAATGGTACTATTCCTTCTCTTACTACATATGTAACTATCAATAACATAGCTAAGATAATTATAATAATACTCACATTTGGCATGGCGGTTGCAACTATTCTCTCTCCATACATTCTTACATTATAGGATACCAGCAAGGTTATCCATAAAAAATACATTATGCATACAACTTTTCCAAAAAATTTCCCTAATATATCTTTTATTATATCTACATAGGATTTATCTTGATACTTCTTAAGAAATTTAGATAGGACTATTACATATACCATCTCTAATATTAGTGCAGTTACTGGGCAAAGCCAGGCAGCAGTTTTTGCTTGTGTCGCAGTAAAAATTGGTATGTATCTTATAGCTGGAGCACAAAACAGTACTACAAAAAGTAGCATTGCTTGCCTTAAAGAAATCTTTCCTTGATCAATATTCATACCATACCTCACCTAATACTGTATCTTTAAAATTTTAAATATATAGGAGGCAATACTACTAGTTGGTCTATATTGATAATAATATAGACCTAAAATTATTGCTACAATTGCCATACTACAATAAATAATAATGCTTAGTTTTTTTGTTTCTTTATCGTTTTTAATAATCCAATATATTTGAACTATACTTAGTACTAAAACAAATATTAAAAAATGTATCATTATTTACCTCCACCTTCATTTCTGATTCCTTGCCTTACGTGATAGCTTCTGTTAATGTTTGATTCAACTTTAACATTTATCTTCATTGTTTTAAATATTTCATCCCAATTATCTTTAATCTTTTCCCATTTTAATGGATATTTATGAAATACTTTATTACTTATATTAAAAATATCTATATCATTTTTTTGAGCATATTCTACTACATTTTCAATCTCTTTTTTTACAAGTTCTGTCTGCCTTTCTGTAATATCACCTAAAATCTCCTCATGATATATATCTTTTTGTGACATTTGCTCATCAAAATTAGTAACAAATTTTATAGCTATAGTTGCTTCTGGCACATTATTGTTTAATGCTATTTTTATTGAAGAACTGGCATTAATTACTTCTAAAGAAACATATGAATCAAATTTATCTTTAACTATAATCGTACTTGAATCAACTTCATTGTTTACCCAATTCACTCCTCTTGACATATTTTGTGATAGATATCCTATTAATTTTTCATTATTAAATACAGCAACCCCATCAACAACGATGTCAATATGTTCCTTGGAACTGTTACTCTGCTCTCCTTTACTATCTTTTCCTTCACCTGAATTACCCTCACCTGAATTACCTTCATTTTGAACTATTTTAACATATGGTATACATTGATCAGAATACCTATCATCAAATCCTTCCATAACATCTGACAAGGTCATTTTTTTAGATATAGATATTCTATTTATATTTCCCATTATACTTTTTAAAGTATCTGGTATAAACTCTTTATTCTTTTCTCCTGCTTCCAAAATAGATTTTGCAGACGTATCCTTTGATATCAGCACAGAGGTATCAAATCTTAATTCATGATCCCTAACGAAAAAATCTAAAACATTAAGTATGTTTTTCTTTGCAATTTCCTCATTAACTATTATATATTTTATATGGCCCCAAAATAGTTTTTTACTATGGAAAGAATTAAAATTTCTAACAGCTTCAAGAATTGTTTTTCCTTCTGAGCTAGCTATATCTGCTGATTTAGACTGTCCCGAAGAACCACTAGAGCCACTCTCTCCAAATTTTTCAGATATTATTGTTAATTTATAATTTTGAGGATCTTTTTCAGACTTATCAATTGCAACAGCAAGTATAAAAAAGTTTTTTTCTATATCACCAGGGGTTGCTATTGGACTTTTAAAATCTATTAAGCCCAGTATAAATATTACAGCAGATACACCTAAAATTATATTTAAAATTTTTTGCTTATTCATAACTAATCACCACGTCTTTTAACATTCTTAACTTTTAAGTCTGGCGGCCTAATTTTATTTGATTTTATAGGCATCCTAAATACTGTGTCATGTATTATATCTTTTTCACTGCCTGAAACATATGGAGATAAATATGGTACACCTAGTGTTTCTAGTTTACTAAGTTGAAAAACCAATAGAATTATTGCTGCTACTATTCCTAATAGTCCTAAAATGCTACTACATATTGTAAATATCATTCTCCATAATCTTACAGCATTACTAAAGTCTTGATTAGGCATAGCAAAGGATGCTATAGAAGTAACAGCTATAACAACTACAGCAGCAGGGGAAATAAGTTTTGCCTCAACAGCTGCTTGACCTACTACTAATGTTCCTACAATGGAAACTGCTTGACCGACAGTTTTAGGTATTCTTTGTCCCGCCTCAAATAGTATTTCAAAAGCAATTAGCATTAATATTGTTTCAAAAGCTACTGGAAAGGTTACGCCTTCCCTAGATTTAGCTATAAACAAAGCTAAATTTGTCGGTATCATCTCAGGCTGAAATGTAGTTATTGCAATATATAACGATGGAAGTGTTAACGCTAGTATTAAAGATAAATATCTCGTTATTCTTATGATTGTAGAAACCATATAATTATGGGAATAATCTTCTGATGCTTGCATTACTTGAACCATAGTTCCTGGAACAATAAATCCAAAAGGTATACCATCTGCAAGCACACCAACTCTTCCCTCAATTACTTCTCCAGCAAAAGTATCAGGTCTTTCTGTACAGATAACTTGAGGAAAAGGATTGTTTAAATTTTCACATAAAGATTCTTCTATTACTTGTGTGCTAAGTACGTTATCTGTATTAATATGAGTTAATCTATCTTTAACTTCTCTTATCATTTGATCATTAGTTATACTTTTTATATATACAATAGCTACTGTAGTCTTGGTTTGTTTGCCTATAACAATATTTTCAATTGTAAGGTCCGCTGTCTTTATTTTTCTTCTCAAAGTTGCTGTGTTGCTTCTATAGTTTTCTACAAAGCAGTCTTTTGCACCTTTAGTAGCATTTTGTACAGTTGGCTCAGATATCTGCCTTTTATCAAAACTCTTTGCGTCAAATACAACAGAAATATTTTGATCATCAAATACAAGCGCAGAGCTTCCTGACATAATGCCACTTATTACATTATTAATATCATATTCAATAGTTTGAGCTGAGTAGTATAATACTCCGTCTTTTATTAATTCTATTACTTCATTGGAATCTTCAGCATTTTTTATACACTCTTCTTGAATTAGTGGTTTTATAACATAGTTACTTATATCAGAAGAATTTACTAATCCATCTATATATATTAAAGTAACAGATATCTTTTTATCACTATTTAATACTATTTCTCTATATTTTATATCTTCACTATTTCCTAGTAGTTGTTTAATATTACTAGTATTAAGTTCTAATTTAATATTTGAAGAATTATTGTTTTTTTCTTTTTTGTTTTTTGAAATCTGTTTATTAGTATTTAAACTCAAGCAAATCACCTAATATTAATATTTACTTATTAATACCTAATTATGCAAATTTAAATTATATTGTATTTATTTAACATTTATATTTTAACTATTTTATACACAGTTTTGATTACTACAAAAGTATTGGATATTATAATAAAGATTTATTCTATACCTTATTGATTGAAACCCACAAATATAATATATATGATATAATATCAAAATAAAAATTAAATATTTAATAAAAAGATTGAGGTTATTTTATGAAAATTTATGTTGCACATTCTAAAAATTTTGACTATATAAATAATTTATATGAACCACTAGAAAAATGTGAAAAACTCAAAAACTATACGTTTATATTTCCGCATAAGAACGGACAATAATCTTATAATACCTATAAATTTTATGAGCAATTTGATTATATTTTAGCAGAAGTTTCTGAACCATCTACGGGACTTGGAATAGGCTTGGCTGGGCTAATATTTCAAACGTTCCTATAATTTGTATATATAAAAAAGGGGAAAAAGTAGGGAAATCTTTAATGACAGTATCAAACACATTTATTGAATATACTGATAGTAAAGATATGATAGACAAATTATTAAATTATCTTAATTAATGCTGTTTATGCTTCCGTAACTCAGTTGATAGAGCAGCAACCTTCTAAGTTTTGATGAATTTTGAATTTTATAACGATAGATATTATCACTTCCTTTGTATTGGAAAATCCAATAACAAGGGGGTGAGATTTTTTATGCCTAATACAAGAGTAAACAATATTGAAAATATTTTTATATATAATGATTTTAATGATTTAGTTGATGATTTCATATCTTACAAAAGGTCTTTTTGTTTAACAGATAGAACAATAAATGACTACAGATACTACATAACAAGATTTTTTAAATATTCCAACGGCAAATTAGATTTATTGTCTTTAAAAGATAGTTCCTTAAAATACTTCTCTACTTTGAAAGGAATTTCAAATGCCTACTATAACAATATCTACAAAAATATTAATGCTCTATTTAACTGGTGTGTAGATGAAAATATCTTAGAGTCTAATCCATTGAAACTGGCTAAATTAAAGAAAAAACAAGAACAATCAAAAGCAAGATATATAAATCCTAATGGAATTAAAAGATTATTAGATAGTATGAACTTAAAAACTTTTAAAGGTCTCCGAGATTATACTATAATTTTAATAACACTTGATACAGGTGTGAGACCAAAAGAGTTATTTAATATTACTATTGATGATTTTAACTCTATAAGCAATGAGATTATAATAAAAGAAAGTGTATCAAAAACAAGATGTCAAAGAATATTACCTTTAACTAATCATATAGTTGACTTAGTTAATAAACTCATAAAAGTCAGAAGTAAGTATTGGACAATAAAATATATTTTTTGTACTGCTGATGGTAATTATATGGATTCAAATAGATGGAGCCACATAATGAAAAAATATAGTGATAACATAAACATTAAAATAAAGCCTTATGACTTAAGGCATACCTTTGCAATAATGTTTTTAAGAAATGGTGGTAATATATTTGCTTTACAAAGAATTATGCGGGCATACGGACTTAAATATGACAAAAAGGTATTTAGCTATATCACAGATTGATTTACAAGAACAGCATAATATAGCAAGTCCAGTAAATTCTTTTGTCAAAAGAAATACTAGAGTAACAAAATTATTTAAATAAAAGGAGTTAATAATTATGAATGTATATAAAATTATATATAATAGTATGAATAAAACTAGACCAATAAAATATAGTTATGAAATGAATCAGATGATTGAAATAATGAAAGATAATTTAGATAGTGGGCAAAATGAGTTGTTTGGTGAGTTCATAGACAAACTAAATCAAGAACAATACAATATTAATTATAGATGGTTTATAAATGGCATAAATATTACTAAACAATTTATAGTTTAATAATTAATCTTAAATAATTTGAGGATAACATATAAAATATTATAGGGGGTGTTTTCCCCTATAATATTAGTTAAGGTTAGATTTTAACCATTCACTTACTTTAGTATCGATATTAATCCAAGCTGCTTGACCTTTTAATTCTAAGGCAATTAACTTATCATTAGAATCAATAAAAGTTTTAAGATTATTTACAATATCTACACATGAAATATCCGATTTTATAATCCAACAAGATTCAGTTATTTTAGCGTAAAATGAATAAGATTTGATTGCAGTAATCAACTTAGAATAATCTTTGTTAGGAGCAATTAAATCGTAAGTTATTAGTTTGCATGACATATATATCACCTCTCTTCTAGTCAATCATTAAACATAAAACAATTATACAATAAGAACATACGTTTGTCAACAAAGAAAGAGAAAATAATTAATATTTTTAAGATATATTGTAGAAAAAATACCAATATGCTTAGTTATTTATATTGAGATAGGTAATATTACATGCTATAATATTTGTGGATAGGTGATATAATGAATTCTTCAATAATAAATATAATTTGTGATATAAAATTATACTATTCAATAATACAAAATTTTATATCTATTAAGGATAGATTAAATACTAATTCATTTACTTTAATTTTGATAGTTTTAATAAAAGATTTATCCGTTTTAATAAGAGAAATTGAAAAATATGAGGTATATCATTCTACAGGTATAACTTTAAATTCACAGTATTTTTTGGATATAAAGAAAATAAGAAACCAACTAAAATTTTGTGATTATGAAAAAGGAAAAAACAAAACAAATAAACAAAGTGATATAATTATGGATGATATAAAACAAGAATATGGATTCTTTAAAGATGTAAGTATATTTTTACAGAATAAAAAAATAGTTGGCTCAGATATGTATACACATCATATCTTTGCTAGAATAGATAAGTTATCAAATCTATACGGAAAATATTTTTTTGAAATTTCAAAAGATATTACTTTAACCTTATGCAATTTAAAAAAACAGTACGAGCAAAAATATGAATGTACAATAAATACTTATTCTATAATTAAAAGTGATATATACGTTGAAGAAACTGAATTTGTAGACTATAAATTTAGTAAAATATGTAGAAATAGCAACATAAAAGATTATGAATTATATAGACTTTTAACTACTATTACTGAAATATCAAGTACATTAATGTTAATGAATTTAATTAATAATGAGCAGCTAAATAATAATTATATGTCAGTATATTCTATAACTAAAATGCTATGTGTAAAGTATGTATCTATAATAGAGAATTTAAAAGATTTAAAACTATATGAAATAAAAGAGAGTGCTTTTATTGACCAGATATACAATTTCAGGAATACACATCACTATAAAGAAATATTTGAAGAATTTGATATTTATAATTTTCACACTCAAATTATTTTAAATTCTTGGTGTAAACAAATTAAAATTCAAAATATCAATTCACTATTTGATATAAAAGACTATATAATTGATGATATGAAATTAATTCAAGAAAAAATTAGAAGTATAATAAGAATTTAATTCGTAAAGGTACACCTTTACATATATAAAAAAATTATATTAAACTGTGTTTGTAAAGGCATATATTACTATTTACAAATATTCATAAAATAATACATACCTTTACGTGCATAATCAAAGGGAGAAATATATATGATTGAAAATAACATATATGGTTATGCTAGAGTTAGTACAAAAGAACAAAAGATTGATAGGCAACTAGAATCATTACTTAACTTTGGAATAGAAAAAGATAGAATATTTATAGATAAACAAAGTGGCAAGGATTTTGATAGAAATGAGTATCAAATATTAAAGAGGTTTTTAAAACTTAACCAAGGGAGTACATTAGTTATTAAATCAATAGATAGATTAGGTAGGAATTACAAGGAAATAATTAATGAGTGGCAAGAACTAACAAAAGAATATAATATTGATATAGTTGTAATAGATATGCCATTACTTGATACAAGAAAAAACAAAGACTTAATGGGTACATTTGTATCAGATTTAGTATTGCAAATTCTTTCTTTTGTTGCAGAGCAAGAAAGGTCATTTATTAAAAATAGACAAGCTGAGGGTATTGCATTAGCAAAAAAGAAAAAAAAGCATTTAGGCAGGCCTAAGGCAGAATGGAAACAAGAATACGTAGTTGAATATAAGAAGTGGCAAAACCAACAACAAACTGCTATTCAAACTATGAAAAATTTAGGGTTAAAACCTACTACATTTTATAAATTATACAACAAGAATAAAGAAACTATTAGCTAATGCTATATAAATATAGAGCAAACTCAAAAATTGAAAAACCGCCAATAGAAAAGTCTGGAAATCCTTGGTAGAGTAGGGCTGTAGAGACTGCATGCAATTCTCTTAAAGTGAAGTGGGAAAATAAGATTTAAAGATAAAAAATATCTTTAAGTCTTATTTTTATGTCTAATGACAAAATAAAGAATTGTAAAATGCGCGCAAGGCGTATGAAAATCGAAAAACTGTAAATAGAAAAGTCTGGTAAAGCTTGGTAGAGTAGCCCTGTAGAGACCGCATGCAATTCTCTTAAAATGAAGAAGAATAAATATTATTATAAAAATTCTAGATTCAAAAAGGAGGAGAAATAATGATACTAAAATTATATTACAAACTAATACTTTAATTATTCAATACTTTAAATATAGAGATTAAATTAGAAAGGATGATGTAAAATGAATTACACAAAAAGATTTAATAATGGTGACATGAAAATAATAATTAGCAATATGAGCGATGATGAATACTCTAAACATATTTTAGAATATTTTAAGATCAGAGAAGAAAGAGTAAGAGGTTATCTTGGATATTATGATTTCCTAGATTATTTGAAAGAAATTGAATCAGATAACCCAATATACAGGATAATAGAACTTTCTAAATATTTTATTGATCATGGTATAGACCCATTGGACAAGTACTATGGAGAATATTTAGAATATAGAGATAAAATTGATTGGTACATAATGTTTTATAATGGAGGTATTTAATGATTGAAAATAATATGAATGTTTCTCAAAACATGGAGAAACGTGAAGTTAACGAAAATGAAGAATTAAACAGAAAAATAGAAGAATTACAGGAAGAACTAAAAAATCTTCCTGTAACAAAAACTATAAATGATATAAAGACTATAGAAAAATTTATATCAGATATCAAGAGTATATTTGATGAGGATACAATGATTAATTTTATTGAAATAGATATAAGTAATCATTTTAAACTTAAAGCAAATCAAGTGAAAAAATTAATAAAAAATTTTCAGACAACTAATAAAAATAAACAAAATCAAAATAATAATAGTTCACTAACATCTAAAATTAAAACAGCAATAGAGACCTTAAATGAGTCAGAGGAATCAAACAATTTTAGTGTTGGTCAAGATTATATTAATAATATGTTAATATATGGAGTTAATTATGCAGACATATCTTATATAATAACATCAAATCATGACTTTGAATTGTTAGAAAATGTAGGAAATAAACTAGGTCTAAAAGCAAATTCAGAAAAAGTTGAAACATCTAAAATAAGTAAAAACTGTATTAATGATTTTATAAATAATAAGAATAAAGAAAACCATATAGTTGAATTATATAATATGATAAAAAATTACTATAAAACATTTATGTATTTTGATGATGGCAGGACTTATGATGTTCTTTCTATATGGACTATGAATACTTATATATATAAGACATTTCAAACATGCCCATATTTGTGGTTAAATGCCGATAAAGGCAGTGGAAAGACGTTACTGCTAGAATTATTACAGAATTTATGTTTTAATGCACAAATAAGTGCAAATTCATCTAGTTCTTCAATATTTAGATATGTTGAATTTGCAAATCCGACATTGTTAATAGATGAATTTGAAAATATAATGAATGATAAAAATGGAGAACTACTCACATTACTAAATTCAGGCTACAAATCTGAATCGAAAGTTAGAAGAACTGTTTCAGAAAATAACGATTTTACAACAAAATCATTTTCAGGATACTGTCCAAAAGCATTCGCGGGTATTAATGATATTGGTAATGTTTTAAGAGATAGATGTATAGTTATTAGACTATTAAAAGCACCAAAGGGAACTAATATTTCCCAGTATAGGAAAAACAAAAAAGTAATAGATTTAACACAAATCATAATACATAATCTTTACTTATTTGGATTATCTTATTGTAAAGAAATAAATGAATTGTATAGCTCGGAATCAATAGAATGTCCGGATGAATTATCTTTTAGAGATAGGGAACTTTGGGAACCTCTATTATGTATATCAAAAATAATAGATAATAATAGAGAAGACATAGATACTTATAGGGTTGAGGAAGTATTACGTTCATATGCAATAGATAAGGCGTTAGAACGCTCTGTTGCGGATACAGAAGATAACATATCTTATAAACTAATAAAAGATTTATTAGAAATTGTAAGAGAAGATAAAATTAATCCAATCATCATTAGTAATAAAACATATTATAATAATGATGATTTATATGATTATTTAGTAAAAACATGTGAATATTTCTTTAGAGATAAAAAGTCTTTAACAAAAATATTAAAAGATAGACTTAATATAACTAATGAGAGATATACTTTAAGTGGAATAAAATATCGTGGATACATCTTTGATAAAACAGTGATTGAGGATTTGGCTGTTAGATATAATATTCTCTAGGCAGAAAGACCAATAAGACCGACTAGAATTTTCTAATTGGTCTTATTGGAATGTACTTAAATACTGGCAAAATGCATTATCAAGACCGATATACCAATAAGAATAAAAAAAGTATATATAATAATATTTTTTTATAATAAAGTTAATTGTTAAATAAATCTATTATACTCTCCATTATTATTATAAAATTATCGGTCTATCGGTCTAAAAGTCTTACTAAGCTTGATATTACTTGGTTTTACTAAGACTAATTAATTTTTTATTATTGGTCTTACTTGGTCTGTTTACTCATCTATATTTTTTAATCCATATTCTAGTATTTGATTAACAACAGCATTAAATGATATACTATTTTTTTCTGAAAGTTGAGTTATTTTATCATAGGTAGAACCACTCATTCTTATTGTTCTAGTTATTGTATCATCATTTTTATTGTTTCCTAGTATCTTTAATTTTTCCACTATTATCACCTATTCAAAATTATATTATAAAAAAACAACCATTTTAGTGTACAATATGTGTACAAAAAGAAAATATTGTGATATAATTAAGAAAAGTTGAAATAGGAGGATTAAAAATGGAAAATAAAAAGAATAACAAAAAAGTAATTTTATTATTAACTATTTTTTTAATTGTAATTATAATAATAACTTGTATATGGCAAAGATATCTTATTAAATATACTTATGCAAATCTTCTAGTAAAACAAGAAAGGTATGAAAGTGCATTAAGTATATTTAAAACTATAGAAAATTATAAAGATGTCAAAGATAAAATAAAAGAATGTACTTATCAAAATGTATTAATTTTTATTGAAGAAAATAAATATAACGAAGCCATGACTTTAATTACTGATATTATAGGATATAAAGATTTCGTTGATTTATATAAAAAAATTAAATATATGCAAGCAAAACAATTTATAAATGAATATGACTATGATAATGCAATTAAAAATCTCGATGAGCTAAACGACTATAAAGATAGTAAAGAATTATTATTAGAAACTAAATACAAAAAGGCAAATGATTTATACAATACGGAAAATTTTTCTGAAGCTGGAGAAATATTTAAAACTCTGGATAGCTATAAAGACAGTAATGACTACATATCAAAGATAGAAAAAGCAAAAAAAATATATGGATTAAAGATGATAGGATCTGGCTCAAGTGTTGTCAAAATCTCTAAAAATTCATGTACACTATATATAGTAGATATTTTAAAAGAAGTTACTAAAGAAACATATTCTGTAACAATGGAAGGAGATATATTAAAGCTAGATGACAAGTATACAATATATTTAAAGAATAATAGCGCTTATATAAATATGGGATATGCAGAATATGAATTATTCAATGCTTCAAGAATACCTTATTATCCGGAGGTTGGAATGAGTGATACAGAAGTTAAAAATTCTACATGGGGAAGACCACAAAAAATTAACAAAACTAACACTGCATACGGTATTAGCGAACAGTGGGTATATGATGGGTATAAATATATCTATCTTACTAATGGAATTGTTAATTCAATTCAAGACTAAATAATTATAATATGAATATATATAACAATTTGGAAGAGGTTAACGCCTCTTCTATTTTTGATTATGAAACTGAAAGTGCTATATCAAATATGCATATTATTTTGTCATTGAAAGTTGAATAATATGCCCCCGTTTATACTGTTTTCGTAGAATACCTAAATATAAAGATTTACAGTTATTTTTAAATGTAATTTATTGTTTTCGTGTGTAACTGATTTTTGAGAGTGTAAGTATTAAAAAATAATAACTCTCTGCATAATGTAGAGAGTTATTTGATATTTAATTGTATTAGTGTTTTGTTTTATCATTCAAACCATATGATTGACCTGGCTTAGACGTTGGCGGAAATGTTTTACCTTTTACTCCAGTAATTTCTTTACCTGTATTTCCACCTTTTGGCCCATTAACACCGTATTGGCCAGATGTAGGGACAGTTTGTCCTGGCTTATATGTATTTGGCATAATTAATCACCTCCTTCCTATATTATTATATATTAAATATACAAGTAATATTGTAAAAATAAGTCGAATAGTATAAAAAGAAAGAATGTTCTGTAAATTAATACCTAAATATATACAAATTTGTAAGAGCGTGATATAATATGTAATATTAAAGGTGGATATATGGAAAATATAAAAAATAAGATAAGTAGTTTTAATAAAAGGTTTAATGTTATTGATACAGATAATAATGAACAGAAATTTAAAAATCTAGTGTTAAATGCAATTGTCAACATACTTAATTCTAATATACAAAGTAATGATTTAGAAACTTATTTATTAAAGTACATGTTCATAACTAACACTAAAAGTATAGTAGTAAAGGAATCAAGGTTATTACCATCTTTGTCAATATTTGGAGAGACAATTAATCCTAATGATTCGTTGATATATAGTAAAATTAGGGATGAATCTAATTTTTCAAGAGTAATATATTATCTACAATTACTTCTTTGGTCAGATGATTCTATAATAAGTAATAAAGATAAAAAACTATTATACGATAATTTTAAAGAAGCAATCGAATTATCAAATGTAAATATTAGATTGAAATGTGTAAAAGATAATAATAGTAATTTACAATATATATTTTATCCAAGTGGTGCCAAAGAACTTGATAATAAACTTGTTAATGATGTTGCGGTCTGGCTCATAAAATATCCAAAATCTCAACAAAAGTTTATTTCTGCACTTGAAAAGATTCAGAATAATGGTGATATAAGAAATACAATAGATGATTTGAGACTATGTTTGGAAATGTTTATTAAACAAATTCTTAATAATAGAAAGACTTTAGAAAACAATGCGGATATTATTCTTTCATGGTTAAAAAACAAAAATGTTCATGTTAATATTAGAAATATGTATAGGGAATTGCTTGTTCAATATACATGTTATCAAAATGAAACTACTAAACATAATGAAGAATGTAAATATATTGAATTAGAATATTTATTGTATTTAACAGCAAATTTTATTAGGTTTATAATTGTTCTTGATGAAGCTAAATAATTTTTTAAATTATAATTTGAAAGGAGACTTATGTTTGATTACAATGATTTGGTAGAATCAGAAAATATAGTTCAAAATCTTACTGCGGTTAGATTAAAAGGATTCTATAATGATTTTCCAAAATTTGTTGATTTAGCTTTCTATTTTCAACAGTCTTTTGGTGAATTAGACGAAGTAACAACAGAAATGGGAGAATTGCAGTCAATAGCATTTATGCATTTTGTTCAATTACCCTATACTCTTAGGCTAATATATAGTCAGATAATAAATGGATATTACATAGAAAGTCAAATACTAATAAGAAGTTTGTTCGAAACACTTGTTCAGCTAAAGTATTTTTGCTTATATCCTTCTGAAATAAAAAATCATTATACTAAAAATATAAAAATTAATAAAATGATTGAAGGAATAACCAAAAAACCCTTATATAAACGTTATAGACACTTATCAGCATATGCTCATGGATTTCTTATGAAAGATCTTCATAGAACGGATAGAAAAGAAAACAGAACATATTTGGGAAATAGATATTTAGAAGATTATTGCACAGTACCAATGAATTATATAATTGATATAATGCTAGGTTTTATAAACATTTATCATAATATATTTATAAAAAATAATATGCATGAAAATGATTTAAAAATTAAAACACAAAAATATATAAGAGATTGGTGTATATTATCAAGAACTAGTCATATGGAACATAATCCTGAATCAAAAAATATGCATGATTCAATGGATGATTTAATTAACTAATTGATTAATAAAGGAGATTTATTGTATGATAGATGAAATAATAAAATATACAAAGAAAGAATTCATAAGTCAAAAAATAAGATATATTAACTATTCTATTGTGTTTATATGTTTAATTATATATATTAACTTTAATAGTAAATCAGAAAATTTAATAATATACTTATTTTTGTTATATATAGTAATTACATTTTTATTTAGAATATTCTTTATTTATGGAAATATAATAACAAATAATTCAAAAGATAATAGATATAAAAATGTAAATTTATATTTTTTCTTGAAAGAATATTTTAAAGGTAATATATCAATATATATAAATAAAACTAATGTAGATAAAATAAATTATTTTCTAACGAATTCAAATATTAATAAGGAAAAGTTAAATATAATTACTGAATATGTAAAATCTAAATATAAGGATAATGAGAATTTTAATACATTTACAATAATAATATCTCTAATGACTGCTATAGTATCAGTAATCAACTTACCTAATGATGTTAGTTATTATGAACAAATTCAGGTTTTATTATCTACAATGATAGGTGTAGGAATAGGAATATTTATAACTACGTATATAATTAAGAGTATATGGTATAGCGTAAATAATGAAGCTATAGAAAATAGCACTTATAAAGAATTGTATGTTGCATTAGTTAACATTAGTCTAGAAGATAACATAAAAAAATAGAATAAACTATTGAAGAATATAAAGATATGAAGTATAATACTTCCATACAAGGATTTTATATAATCCTATGTATAAAATATGGAAAAATCCTACGAGTAGAATACTAAAACATAGTATTTTCAAGTAGTATATAAATTACTTCAAGTAAAATAAACACAAATGCGACTTAAAATCCTGCGAGGTTTAAACCTTAATATTTTTAAAAAATTAAATAGTCTGACAAGGCTATTTTTTTATATGCTTAGTTTATATATAATTTCAATTGAAAAATTAATATGGGTATGATATAATAGGTTTATTCCAATAAAAAGGAACATTAATCTTATATTATTAAAATTTAAAAATTTACTTAAATTTGATAAGTAGTTCAATTATTTAAGGACAGCAATCTATATCAGTTAACTATCCTATATAAGGTTTAAAAAACCGCATCTACGCTTCCGTAGCTCAGTGGATAGAGCAGCAACCTCCTAAGTTGTTGGTCATGCGTTCGATTCGCATCGGGAGCACCACATATATTTATATCATTACCTTACTTTATTACTGTAAAATTATATATTTATTAGCAATTTCACCATCAGTATTAAACTAAATGAAATTTCATCCTCAATATGAATATAAAGCAGTACTTATCAAATTGTACACGCTGATTTTAAAGGGGGTTACAAAGCAATATTGAATAATCTATTAGATTAATTAATTAATTATATTCTTTGAGATTGCGATATAATTGCAAACTCATTTTTTCATCAATTTTGTTACTTATGAAAATAGTTATCATATAAAAAAGTAAATATATATTCATAAATGATATGAATATATATTTGTTTTTAATATTTACTTATTCCCCTAAGGCCTCTAAAACAGCTCTAAAATAGTCTCTATGTGAATGCTCATCTTTTAATATTCTTACGATAAGTTCTTTTAAATTTTCATCTGTTGTCATCTCATATATTTCATTATAATCTCTTATTGCCCCATTTTCAAGTTCAATATTTGCCTTCATTATTTCTGCAATCTCTTTATAATAATCAACATTGCTAGCTATCCAATAATCACATATATTTGGGTTATTATCAATATACCTACATAATTTTGGATCAACATTAGTTAAAAAAAGTTTCTTACCTAAAATTTCAAAATGCTTGCTTTCATGCAAATATATTGTTCTCATATTATTACCTACATTATATAATTCATTATTGTAGGTTAATATAATATACTGATATCTGTACTGGTTTTGACTGGTAAACTCACTTTTTTTAGCGGTGTATCCTGCTAGTACTCTATTTATAACTTCTTGAGATAAAATCGATGCTTCAATTTCTGGAAAATCTTCATTAACTTGAAAATCCTCGTATTTAATACTATTTGCTTTTATATAATTCAAAATAATCACCACTAAGATTATATTTTAGCGGTGATTATTTTATTCATACATATTTACTTACTTCATTTTTTATATTATTTTTCTTTTTGAGTTGCCTCAATTCTTTGAAAAATTTAGTTAATAGTGCCGAACATTTTTCTTTTAATACACCTGTTTCATATTCAACTTTGTGAGTTGTTTTAATTTCAAACATATTTGCTATTGAGCCGACTGCTCCATTTTTTTCATCCATTGCTCCAATATATACTTTCTTTATTCTTGACTGAATTATTGCACCTGCGCACATAGAACAAGGTTCCAATGTGACGTATAACTCACAATCATCCAACCTCCAAGTTTTTAGTTTTTTACATGCTTTTTCAATACAGATTATTTCTGCATGTGCTAAGCTACTTTTGTTTGTTTCTCTTAAATTGTACCCTTTTGAAATTATAACTCCATCTTTTACTAAAACTGCTCCTACTGGAACCTCGAGCCTTTTGTATGCTCTTATTGCTTCTTTGTAGGCAATCTCCATAAAATTTTCTTTTAAATTATTGTCCAATACTTACACCTTCTTTTTCAAAATACTCTTGTATACCTATAAATATTCCCCAAGCAATTTTATTTTGGTAGTTCTCTCCTTTTAACATTTCTGCTTCTTGAGGATTAGATAGAAACCCACATTCTACAACTATCGTTGGAACTGTAACCTTATCCATTATGTATACACCTGATATAGGTAGTGGTACCCTATCATTTTTAAACTCTATGTTTTTACTTAAATTCTCCTGTATACATTTAGAGAGCACTTTACTTTTTTCACTATTTTGCTGATAAAATGTTTGCCATCCCCTATATATTGATTCAGGAAATTTATTTAGATGTATTGATATAAAAATATCTGCATTATAGTTATTACCTATTTCTACTCTATTTTTTATATCGCTCACTTTTTTATTTCTTATACTATTACTATCTATTGAATATATTCCATTTTCATCGCTTCTTGTAAGTAATACCTTTGCGCCACTTTGTTCAATGAGCTGCTGTAATTTAAGTGCAATTTTAAGATTTGTGGCTTGTTCTGTTGTCCCGTTAAATCCTACTGCTCCTTCATCAGGCAAACCATGTCCTGCATCTATTACCACTACCTTATTAGTTATTGGCAAAGCATTTACTTGCATACTTAGTTTGTTTAAATTGTTAATGTACATTATACCATAAACCATAATTGAAATCAAAACAAAAACACATACATATATAACTCTTTTATGAAATATAGAAAATTTCATTTATATCACCTTATATATGTATATGTTTAGTAAATCATATAATGATATTAAATTTTATTTATTAAAATATCTTAAATATAGTCGTCAAGATTACTAATCTAATCATTTTTGCATAAAACAAAGATATAAAAAACAAAGGAAACAAGACTTTTGCTTGATAACTATAAACATTTGTTATATCTTTTGCGTCATTTTTACTTATTTTAATATCTAAATACTTTTTTGATAAATAAATAGATTTATATACTGCATGTATTTCCAGGATAGATCTTACTAGAACTGATATAGCCCAGATGCATGTATATACCAAGAAGGATATGTTTTTTGATTTATCGAAAAATATGAGTACAGCACACAAAAAAAAGGCTAATAGTTCTAAATTTGACAGTATAAAGTTAAACCATTGCAATATTTTGTTTTGGATAGAATGCACACATTCATGTGCAATCAGACAAACTCTAGTATATTTGTTGTTTTCTTTATTAGAAAGATATATTTTATCATTCATAAATACATAATAACTATTTTTAAAATCATTATCTATTATAACGTTAGTGGTTGAGTTTCCTAGCATGGTAAGCATTTCCTTTGTTATTGTAATATTATCAGGAAGCTTATCAATTATTTTTTTAATTTTGCTATTTTTAGGATTATTTTCACTAAACAAGTTTATTCTTTCTAATATTTTCATTAAAACTCAATTATCTCCTTTATGCCTTCAGCAACTATTTTTTGCATATCAGCAAGTAAGACGTCTAATTTAATTTCGTACTCAAATAATTTCTTTATATCCTCATTAGCTATAAGGCTAATATACATATTTTGCAACTCTCTTTGAGAATCTTCATTTAATTTTCCTGTATTAATATACTCTATTTGTGTTTGCTTTTGCTTTTCTTTGAAATCTCTAAGCATTGAATAGGTATTTTCATTTTGTTTTATTTTATCTTTTAATTCAGTATATTTGTTATATTCTTCTGTTTCTTTAAAACTTCTAACTAACTCATGTATTTTATCATAAAAATTCATAACGTACCCCTCTTTCATATATTAAATATAGACCTATTATACATTATATAATAAAAAATGCCAATATTAAATTAGCATTTTTTATTATTTTATTTATACATTTCATCTATTTTTGTTTGTATTGTTTTTAAATTATTATACTCTTTTGATGTTAAATTTGAATTATTTTCATCATAATTTTTAACTTCTGAATCCACCTCATATATTGTTGTAGATTTATTTTTTTCAATTTTTGTCCATAACGCAAGTGGTTTTTCAACTAACATATCAACTTGAGTCTTAGCTTCATTTACTGTTCCATTTTTATCTTTTTCAACTTTTTTAGTAAAATTAATATTACCTACTAAACTTAAGTTTTTGTCATCCGTGTCATTTGCTCCAATAAAATCACCTAAAGAATAGATTGAATATACGTGACTTTTGGCACCATTACTAGTTTCGTAAAGATCTTCATAATCATCTTGAATCACTAACGATCCTGTCCCAAATACAACATTAACTCCATTTTCAAAAAGTAGTTCAACATTAGTTTTTTGATCACTAGTTATAAGTGAAGATTCCTCATTTGGTATATTTAAATATGAAATTATAAAGTCTACTTTTTGAGTTTTTAGATAAGAGATATCCTCTTTTAAAGTCTTTTCGTCCAGAATATTTACCATGTATTCTTTTGCTTTTGCAATAGATACTTTTGAGCTAGTAGCATAAGATAACACGCCAATTTTTATATTGTTTTTTTCAATAACTAGTGGTTTCTCTCTTGTACTACTCGAATTAATTCCTATTTGATTAATCTGTAATTCCTTTAAAGAATCTATTGTTCCTTGAATTCCTTTTTCAGATTTATCATAAATATGGTTATTTGCTGTTGCAACTGTGGTAACACCAATTGTTTTTAACATGTCTAATAGGCTTTTTGGACTATTATATACTGTTTTACTACTATATCCCAAAGTATTAGATGCAATTGGCGTATTTAAACTTGCTAAAACCACATCATATCCTGTTAAAAATTTTTTTATATTTTCTACTTTTGAAGTAAAATTATATGTGCTTCCACTTTTAACATTAGCAAGAGAGGTTTGAGTAGTATATATATCACCCAATGCAGCTAGTTTTAAACTATATTCTTCTTTTATGGCTTCATCTATTTTTTCTGTAGAGAATTTTTTGAAAAGTCTACTTACACTATTGTATAGCCATACATTCTCTTTATCTGTTTTTCCTAACGTATATTGTGCAATCATAAATACTTGATAATATATAACCATGCAAATAACTAGCCACAAAAGCATTATTATTATAGATCTCTTTTTTTTATTATTTTTTGATTTTATTTGATCTTGTGAATCATCATTATTATTAATATTTCTTCTCATTTTAGTGAACTCCTTTATATTTATCATTTGTTAAAATTTAAATATATTATACTACAAGTCATTACATATTTGCAACTGCATTTGAGATAATTTATCTTTTTTTACATTGATAAGTGATGTCATATTTTGAATAATCTTATTTTGTTTTATCCCTTCATCATCCGTATAGTTAATTCTTCTATTATGATTTAGTTTTTTAGCTATATCATTTATATTTTCAATATCTAATTTATCATATGCATTATACCAACTTTCACATAGCTTTTTAAAATCTTTTGTTTTATCAATTATTTTATTTATTCCCGAATCTAATTTAATTAAAAACATATTACTTTGTATAAAAGATTTGGTTTTATTAAAGAATTCTTTTATTAAATCTCCCATTAAATTTCCGTTTATATATTTATTAGATACTATATCTATTCCAGCGATTAGTGCCTGTTTTAATCCACCTTTAATAGCAGCATCTTTTAATGTTTTAATATCATTTAATACATTTATTGGTGTACCTAGTATTTCAAGTCCCTCTCTAATACTACTATTTAAGGCCGTCTTAATAATCTCCTTAAAATCTTTGGTTTTAAGAGATTTCTTAACATCAATCAATATCTCTTTAAGACCATTATGTATTGGCATTGCTTTTATTATATAATCTGTTCCTTTATCTAAAATATTATTAATGCTCTTTTCTAATTCTGTCTTACTTGAAGATATCTCTATTTCTTTATCTAAATGTAATTCCTCCAAGTTTTTATCATTAACTTGTTTGATTTTTTCTGTATTTAATATCATTTCCATTTTTATTCCTCCATTTTATTTATTTTTATTAATATAAAAAATATTAGTATATAAGATATTAAGTTGATGTTTAAAAGTATAACTCCAACAGAAGTTTTAGTAAAAATATTATAATAGTCGATATTATTAAATATAAAAATATAAAAAATATATATGTTTATAGCTGTTAAAAGGAGTATTGCAGCTTTTGAACTAAAAATTTGTTGTCTTTCTGTTTCTTTGTGATTTATTGTATGAATTAAAATTTTACTATACTTGTCCAAGACTCTATTATAATCTCCTCCGTATATATAACAAAATTGTAATACTGAAATAAATTCTCCAATTTTCTTTATATTTATATTATTTTTTAATCTTTCAAAAGAGTCATAAACACTAATACCTTTTTCAACTGAAATATTGAAAATATCAATATATAGTTTAAAAGACTCATCTGCATCTACATTCTTTATAGCTGTTACTATATTATTATTTACTTCAGTAAAATTTTTTAAATTAATTATGTATATTGGAAATTTTCTAAGAATATTGTTTCTTTTTAAGTAGATTAAGTATTTAGTTAACAAGTATGGAATTATAGAGAAGAAAATTGATAATATAACTGAAGTAGATTTAATTTTTAAAATATAGTAAGATATAGAAAAAACGGTTATCGATAAAATTATAGAAACAATCAGAATTAATATTAATTTTATATTTTTATTATCTTTAATAGTTTTTATGTTTTTTAGTTCTATCATTAACATTCTTACTCTTTGAAGAAGATTTACATTTAAAGATTTGTTTTTTGTTATAGTACTTAATTTATTAAATTTGAGCTTATATAAATAAAATATACAGTTTAAAATTAAATTTACTATTATTATATTAATTAAAATAATAATAAAATTTACCAACTCCTCAGCATTCATATGTCACTTTCCTTATTATAACTTTTTTCGAATATTCCTATATTATTTATTAAATATTTTTGATCATTATTATCTAATTTTTTATATTCATAAATTATATTTATTTCTACTTTTTGCAATTCATTATTAAACTCTACATATGCTATTTGATTTATTTTGTAATCTTTCAAAAAAACAATATAATCTATATTGCTAGCTAATATTTTATTTATATATTCTTCTTTGTATTGCTGATATTTCACATCTTTTTTTATAAGTAAATTTAATCTATCGATTGAAGTATATACACTATTACAATGTAGAGTGGTAATACCCATATGACCTGTAGCTAAACTATCGAAAAAAACTGAACTTTCGTCTGATTTTAACTCTCCAATTATTATAACATCACTCGCCATAACTAAACTATGTCTAGCTAAGGTATCTAAACTTATCTGTTTCGATTTTTCTCTATTTGTAAGAGCCTCTCTTTGAATAATATTTTTATTTTCAATATAAAGTTCAATTGTTTCTTCGTTAGATACTATTGATTTATCATCAGGTATTTTATCAATTAAAGCCCTGAGTAAGCTAGTCTTACCACTGCCACCTTTTCCACAAAGTATGATATTTTTCTCGTTTTTAATTATATTTATTAAAAGACTATATATATTCCCATTAAACATATCTTGTTTTAAAAAAAGTGTTTCTAAAGTAATATCCAAATTGTGTCTATGTATTCTTATTGTAAGACTTGGATATTTGGCATTTACAGGAAAAATACCAGCTTCTATCCTTAAATTATATTTTTTATCACTTACTATAACTATTGGTTTATCATAGTTTATATTTGCATTATTTTTTAAAACACAATATCTTACATATTCATAAAATTCATCTTCATCTTCAAATCTTTCATTTATTTTCTTCCATTTTCCATATTCCTTAATATATATTAAATCATATTTTACCGCTCTTATATCACTTATATTCTTATTATCAATATATTTTTGAAGTATATGATATCCAAACATTTTATTTATTATCAATTCTTTTATCTTATCTATATCCTCTTTATCTGCATTCTTATTATTTCTATATATATATTCCTCTATCTTTTTACGTATTAATTCATAATTTTCTAGTTTAATATACTCAATATAGTTATCAACAATGTATTTCTGAATATCTAGAATATTTTTCTTATTATATTTATTGTTTTCATTTTTATACAAATATTTATCCACTTCTTTTAATTCTTTTTCATAAGGGTTTAAAATCATTTCACACCAACTTTGCCACATCTATTAATTATTTTAGAAAATAAAATATTTCTAGCAATAGTTTTATTGCTATTGTCTACTTTAACGTCTATTTCCTTATATAGTTTATCTAGATCTAGGTTATATATCATACTGCTTCTTGCTCCATTTATATATTCTTCCAAGCTATAATTAAAATAAATATTAGTAATTAGAGTATAATTTCCTAGTAAAGATTTAATTTGTAAATTATCTAGAGATCCCTTTTGTATTTTATTTATAATAATACATATTTTTTCTTTAGAAATAGACCATAATTTTGTTATTAAATCTAGATATTTTACTGCCTGCCTTATACTAATATAATTTGGATTTACTACAAAGAATATCTTTGTGGATATACTAAGAGTATACTTTACAACATCTATAAAAGGTGATGAAGGTAAATCAACAAGAATATAATCATAATTATTTTTACAGCAATCATAAATTCTCTCATAATAAGATTTATTTAGTTTGTTTTGATACTCATATATTGCACTGTTATTAGTCATATATGATATATTCTTATTTCTTCTCTTCATTATACTAGTTATCTCTGATTCTATTTTAATATTTTTATCTATATTATCTACTAATTCAGATAATGAATTGTTGGAAAAATCTAAATTATTTAAAATATCTATGGCTGGATTTTGAAGATCCATATCTAATAAAGCTACATTTATTTTTAAATCCTCACTAATTTTTTCTGATAATATACTAGAGACATATGACTTTCCAGAACCACTAGTTCCAAATATAGAAATGAATTGTTTTGTTATAACTTGATTTTTTACTTTCATAAGATATTCATTACTATTTTTTTTAGCATCATCTATATATTTGTAAATAACTTTAGAATCTTCATCGATGCATTCTATAAGTTTTTCTATATTTATTACATCCCCTTCTATAATGCTAAAAATTTCATTTGCAAATAAGAATTCTTTGTACTTATCAGTTAATTCCTTAACAAAGAGTATTACTTTTACGTTACTATCTGCAAGTTTAATTTGTTTTATATACATCTCTTTTATTAAATTACCTTGTAAACTATCCTTGGTTATTAGTACCCTCTTTAATGTCGTTTTAGTCTTACTTAAATATTCTATTACACCCTCCATGTAATTAATATCATGGTTATACATTTCTTCACTATATACTATTTCTAATTCATTTTTTAATTTTAAATTATCCATTGCAATTACAATATTCATCTATGCCTCCTTGTATTAAACTATTTTCTAATTTACTTGCTTTTATATTAATTTTAATGTTGGAATTATTTAGACTCAAAATAGCTTGTCCTTTATTAAGTCGCATAATATTATCTATATTTAATACATTAATTTCACCCATATTTTTAAGAAATTCAAATTCCAAATATTCTAATTTAAAGAAAAACTTAAAATTAGAATTATTTATTATGCTTTTACCATATATTCCATTTTCATGCTTAAATAAATCTACAATATCCTGTGTTACTGTTACAATACTACCATTTAATTTTCTTATTGTCTTGTATACTCTAAATAATGTATTAGAAAACATATTATTTGATGCTTGTCCTATATATTTCCAGACCTCATCTATATATATAATAGTTTTTTGTTCCTTTTCTTTACCATTATCTTTAAAATATTTTAGTTTATTTTCTATATTTTCTATAGTATATTTAATTATTTTCCCTCCAATATCATTATCTAAGTTATACATACTAAAACAAACTAATTTATTTTTAACATCAATATTTGTTTTATGATTTAAAAATTCATATTTATTCATTATTTTTCTTTCAAATATATCCAGAGTATGCTCTATATTCTCAATATTACTATTTACTTTTTGAAACTTTGACTTCTTAAGTAAATTTATGAGCTCTTTTCTTACATCTTCCAAAATAGGTGTAGTTTTATACTTTTTATCCACATATATATTGTTATTGTCACAAATCTCATACACACTATCCACGTTTTTATTTATATCAAATTTACAATATGCATTACAAATTGCTTCTTTTAGTATAACCTTTTGATAATCTGTAAATTCACCCAAATCATTTAAAAATTCAACAATACTCATGATTTTCATATCGTATAAATTATTCTTGTATTTATATATTTCAAATTCATTGATATCAAATATATTAATGAATTTAGAAGAGTTCTCTCCATACTTAATGTATTCTCCACCGAGCCTATTTATTATATTTTCATATTCATTTTCTGGATCAAAAATGTATTGGGAAGTACCTCTCATATGTTGTCTTATTATATTTAGCTTGGTAAAATATGATTTTCCAGATCCACTAGATCCAAATATACACATATTTGCATTATTATACTTGCTATCAAAAACATCTACATGGAATAACTTGTTTTCTTCCACACTTTTCCCAAAGATTACCCCATTTATATCAAATATACTGGTTGTATAAAATGGAAACATATTAGCTAGTAAACTTGTTGTAAAATTTCTATAGCCAAATTCTTTAAAAGATCTTACATTAGCAGCTAGTGGTAAGGTCTTTAAATAGCTATCTAACTGTCTAAAATTAGTTGGATAGGCTATTATCTGTTTAGAATATAAATGGCTTTCAAGTTTTCTAAGTTTATTTATTATATACTCTTTACTGCATGAACCCTCACAATATATTGTAAGAAAAACATGAATATTATATATTTCTTCATTATTAATTTGTATTTCATGTCTCAATTTTTTTGCGTCATCTTGAGTTTTATTTAGAATGTCTATATCCAATTGATTTCTACTTATTGTTTTAATTTCTGAAAGAGTTAGTGATATATTTTGAGTAATTTCTTTCAATACTTGAGCAGTATCCTGTTTATCAATATATATACTTAAATCATATTCTATATTTTTTGGAAAACTTTCTATTATTTCTAAAAATTCTGAATATTTAGGATAATCAATTATTATAAGAGTTAGTATATATTTATCATCTATTTGTAGGTACCTAATCTCATTATTAATGTATCTAGGTAGTATTTCTTTCATTAAAAAATTCTCCTCCTCTAACTTTATTTATACACCCATATAGAAATTTTTTTATTTGTTTTATACACTCCATTTTTCTTACTATGCATCCTGTTTGCTCAAGAAGATATATACATTCATCCACTTGTAAAATATTTGTTTCATTCTTCATATTCAGTGAAACTATTAAATAATATTTAGATATATATATTTGTTCTTCTCTTAATATTTTTATCATATCTTCAATATACTCTTTATATATTAGTTTTGTTTTCTCATTAACAACTATATTTTGCAAATCTATATCATAATAATTTTGTATCTCTATTTGTTCATTTCTAATTAATATTTGAAATCTCATATCAATATTTCTTAAGAATTGGATGTATTTTGTGATTACTTTTGTTCTTATATCAATGTTTTTCTCTAGTATATTCACAGGAATAATTTCATAAATGATTACTTTTCTTTTGTTTTTTGTATCTATAATAATGTGATCATTTTCTAATCTCACAATATCATATATACTATCTATATTGCCATATTTTTTAAATTTTGTATTTTTTATTATTCTTAACATTATTTCCTCCAAAAAATCTATTATATATGTCACATAAAAATACCTTACAGCATATAATTTACTATATCAAAAAAGGAGAGGATTTTTTATGAGTAATATATTTAATTCTAAACTAATGGAACTTTTATCAGGAGTTGATAAGAGCAAAATAGAACAAGTGAGTAAAATGGTAAATAACATGTCAAAAGAGGATCTAAACAATCTAATGGGTCTTTTAAGTAATGGTTCAAATGGTAACAGAAGCGCTACTAGTAATCCTGCAAATAATACAAACAATCCAAAAGGCGATTCCCCTATTAATTAATATACATAGAGGTTAGTATTATGGAGTCAAATTCATCAGATTCTAACAACTCAGGAACTAGTAATTTATTTGAACTAATACAGAATATACAAAATAAGCTTAGTAATGAAAACATACCCAATGAAAACAATACTCAAGGAACAAATGATTTAAAAAATAATTATGAAAAAAATGTAGTTAATAACTCTAACTCAAGCACTTCAGGCGGAAATTTAGATTTTTCCGGTCTTTCCTCAATATTAGGAAATCTTAATTTATCAGGAATTTTTGGAAATAATAATTCAAATCAAAAAAATTCAGAACCTGTTTCAGATTCACCTAATATTGATATTAATACTATAATGAAGATGCAAAAAATTATGAGTTCAATGAACAGATCAGATCCAAGAAAAAATTTACTTCTTTCTTTAAAGCCTTTTCTAAGAAAATCAAGACAAGATAAAATAAATGAATACATAACTATTTTAAGTGTAACTAGTGCTCTAGGTATATTTGGTAATAAAGGTGGTGATTAGGATGCTCTCAAGATCTATATATAATCCCTTTTCTAGTTTGAAATATAACAGATATAATAATTATAGATTTGCTCCTAACACTGCCTTTACTCCTCCTACTATGAATCAAAAAAACAGTTATAACAACAACGTAAAAAACACAGTTGAGAATAATATTAATAATAAGATAGATATATATGGTTTAGGCTATGTAACTGAACCACTAAATACAAATTCTACTGAAGAAAATTTAAATATTAACCCTCTTTATAATGATAACAATACAATGTCAATATTTGGTTTACCCTTTGCAATTGATGACTTAATTATTATAGGCCTAGCAATATTTTTAATTATGGAAGATTCTTGTGATTATATGTTTATAATTATACTAGCTTTAATATTATTTGATTTTAAATTAAGTTCATTTGCAGATATAGGATTTATTAGAAAATTAGGTATCTTTAATTAGCTTCTGCTCTTCATAATAATCAATTAATAGCTTATCAATTTGTGTACTAGTCTTATATATTTGCTTATAAGAACATTTTTCTACAACTTGTTTTTCCAATTTTCTTCTAAGTACGTCAATTTCATCAATTACCATAAGAACATCTCCTTTTTTTATCTATTATGTTTTTATTTATATCATTTTTTGACATGGAAGTCAATACTTTATGTCAAAAAATCGATCGCAAGTTTCGACAAAAACGCCTAATAACGTGTTTTTTGTCACATTTTACATTACATAATTTCATAATTAATTATATGATCTATTATGAGTAATTATAGATTGTACTATACAAAATTATACTACTATTTTTAAATTAATTTTCAATTGACGTGTATGATATAATATATGTTATACAGATATTATATGGGAGTTTTTATGGATAAAATATCAATTATTGTACCTTGCTACAACGAATCACACGCACTACCTCATTTTGTAGAGGAAATAAATAAAGTAATAGAATCTATGAATTATTGTTCTTTTGAAATCCTCTTTATTGATGACGGTAGTACTGATAATACATTAGAAATTATAAAGGAATTATCAAATAAAAATAATGTTATACGATATGCATCTTTTTCAAGAAACTTTGGTAAAGAGGCTGCTATGTATGCAGGTTTCAAAGAATGTACTGGTGATTATATAGCAATTATGGATGCAGATCTTCAAGATCCTCCTTCGCTTTTACCTCAAATGTACAAGCATATAACAGAAGATGGCTATGATTCTGTTGCAACACGTAGACATTCAAGAAAAGGTGAAAAGAAAATTAGAAGTTTTTTTTCTAAAAGATTTTATAAGATAATGAATAAAATTTCTAATATTGATATAGTAGATGGAGCTAGAGACTTTAGACTTATGACCAGGCAAATGTTAAATAGTATCATTGAAATAAGTGAATATAATAGATTTTCCAAAGGAATATTTGGATTTGTAGGTTATAAAACAAAATGGATATCTTATGATAATGTGCAACGTGTTGCGGGTGATACAAAATGGTCATTTTTAAATCTTTTTAAATACTCTATAGAAGGATTTACTGCCTTTTCAACATTTCCACTTGTAATATCTTCAGCATTAGGATTTCTATTTTGTATAATCTCACTTATACTAATTTTAGTTATTATCGTTAAGACATTAGCCTTTGGAGATCCTACTTCTGGATGGCCTTCTCTGGCATGCATAATAATATTTGTTAGCGGAATACAACTTCTAATGATAGGTGTTATAGGTCAATACCTTGCTAAAACCTACCTTGAAGTTAAAAAAAGACCTATTTATATAATAAAAGAATCAAATAAAAAACAGTAATTATATTAAAACTCATGCAATCGTATTGACAAATTACGACAAATAAGTTATAATAAATTTACATTTTGTTTTCAAAATTATGGCTTATTTGCTATAATAGTTCCTCCTTTTAATTACTGTTTTATTATTTTATATTTTTAAAAATTGCTCTTATTATGAGCAATTCTTTTTTTATATTTATCTAATTATTCTTTTCGATACTAAATTTAAAAATATAGAGATGCCGTACAGCAACTCTATATTTCTTTATAATTAATAATTTTATATTATTTCTGTCTTATTATCGAAACAACTTGTTTATCACTATCAAGAAGTTTCAAAAAGTCACTTATATCTGATACTTCTATTCTATCTATTATATCAATGTCTTCATATACATCATTTTCATTAAGTATTGAATCTATTATTCTTCTGTAACTATTGTCTAAATTATCAGATCTAAAAATAGTATTACCTATCTTTTTTCTTTTTGCAAGTTCAAATAAATCTTTATCTACAAGAGAATTTCTTATTTGTTCTATATATTTTAATAAATCTTCTTTTAATAAATCTATTTTTGTAGAATATCCACTTATTATAGCATGAGAAAAAGTTTTTGTACTTTCACAGTTAAAGCTTACAACATCACTTATTATTCCTTTTTCATATTCCTCTGTAAAAAATTTTGATGACTTTGAAAAATATATATCTGATACAAGACTAGATACTAAATCTCTTTTTATTATTTCGTTTTTTTCTACTATGTTAAGTTTATATCCTATGCATATCTGTGGCATATATATATCCATTTGTTTTTCTATTATCTTTTTATTTATATGCTCTTCTTCATAAGCCTCAAATATCTCTATATTACTACTATTGCTGTTTATACCATAGTCTTTCTCATATATTTTTATATTATCCTCTATTATTTTAATTGTGTTTTCAATATCTACATCACCAACAACTACTAAAAACATATTTGAGGATTTGTAAAATGTATTATAGCACGTATACAATGTTTCTTTGGTAATCTTCGAAATACTGTCAATTGTCCCAGCAATATCAATTCTTACAGGATTTTTATTATACATTGCAATTAAAGTGTTAAAATATGCAACATAATCTGAATTGTCTTCATACATGTTTATTTCTTGACCAATTATTCCTTGCTCTTTCTTTACGTTTTCATCTGTAAAATATGGCGTTTTTACAAGTTTTATAAGAAGCTCTAAAGCTTCGTTAAACTTATCAACTGTCTCAAAAAAATATACTGTCTGATCGAAAGAGGTATACGCATTAGAACTTACTCCTATCTTTGTAAATAAATCTAAAGCATTTGCACCTTCTTGTTCAAAGAGTTTATGTTCTAAAAAATGTGCTACTCCAGATGGCACAGTTACCCTTTTTCCACTCACTTTGTCTACAAAATCGTTAACTACTGAGCCATACTTTGTTCCGAACATTCCTATTTTTTTCTTATATCCTGCCTTTTTACAAATATATATTTTAAGCCCATTTCTTAGAGTTGTTGTATATAATAATTCATCTAGCTTACTGTTTTTTATAACTTCTATCTTATACACTTTTTTCACCTCCAAGAAAATATATTAAATTAATCTCGACTTTTTTTGATACTTCTATAATATCACTAATAGTTACTTTTTCAATTTTAGATATAATATCTTCTAAATTCATATCTGTATTTTTATAGTTTAAAAGATTACTAAGTAGCATTTTTTGCAAAGCTACTTTTGAATCGTACCACTCTAATAAATCAGCAACAATGCTTTGTTTTGAAGCTATAAACTCTTCTTCATTTATATTTCCGTTTTTTATAGAATTTAATTCGCCTTTTATAACCTCAATTGCTCTATTATAATTAATTTTATCAATACCTGCATATATAACAAACATATTTTTATATCTGTAATATCTTGATCTTACAGTATATGCTAAAGATTCTTTTTCTCTAAAATTTTGAAACAATTTTGAACTAGGTGTATCTCCTAAAATTGCATTGTAAACTATTAAAGGAAATACTTCATCCTCATTAATATCTTTTACTTTAAGTCCCATTGTTAGGACGCTTTGCGTACTTTCGACCTTTTCTTCAAAATATTGAATATTTTCATTATAACTATCATTTACATTATTTATTATCAAATCATTACAACTAATTCTGCTATTTAGTTTTGATCCAAAAACTTCTTCGATTTTATTATCAATATCATCATATCCCGTTAAGTTTCCAGATATAATAACTGTTACCATAGATTCATCCAACACTTCTATATATCTTCTATATAATGATTCTTCTGTTATATTTTCAAGATCTTCTTCTCTTCCATATACGAATACTCCAAAAGGTTCTTTGTCACATAAAAGTTCCTCAGTTTTTTGCACAGCATATCTTAATTTATCATCCTTTTTTTCATTTATTTTATCTCTAATATATTCTTTTTCTCTCTTTACAATAAAACTGTCAAATTTAGATGTATTCACCAAAGGATTATATATAATGTCATTCATAAATCTAAGGCAATTATCTAAAACATCTTCATTATTAGGTAAATATTTTTTATTTAATATCAAAAATTTAAATTCAATATTATATAAATCTCCTATTTTTTCAACACTAGTCTCAAAGTTTGACCCATAATGCCATGATAAAAATCTATCTATTTCATTTTGATTAGGATAATTTTTTGAGCCTTTACTAAGTACTGAAGCTAACACTGAATTTTCTGCAATTTTTTCTTTTACTATTGGTAGTGTTAAATTATATGAAATGCTTATACCTTTAAATTTTTCATTATTAATCTTATAAATATTAGACATAGCTATTCCTTTCTATAATAAATGCCAAGTGTTAATCTTGGCCTTTATTAATTATATATTTTGTAAGTTTTCTTTTATTATATCGCTAACCACTTTTCCATCAGCTCTACCAGATATTTTAGGTCTTAATATATTCATAACCTTTCCCATATCTTTAATAGATGTAGCTGAAGTACTCTCTATTGCTTCTTGTACTAATACCTTTATTTCTTCATTTGACAATTGTTCTGGAAGATATTTTGATAATATTTCTATTTCTTTGTTCAAATTTTCTATGATATCTTCCCTTTGTGTCTTTTCATATTCTAAAGCTGCTTCTTTTCTCTTTTTAATTTCTTTTGCAACAACAGCAATTATATCTTCATCATTCAAAGTTTTTTGTTCATCTTTTTCTATTTGTAAAACAGCCGCTCTAAGCATTGTTATAGTATCTTTTTTTATTGAATCTTTATCTATCATTGCTTGTTTTAAATCTTTTAATAATTCTTCTTTCATTTTTATCTCTCCATTCATATATATTATATTTTAGGCTTTTAATTTTAATACGTTAATTCTTATTTAATATCTTCAAATCTGTGCTTTTGTCCTGTTATATTATCAGGTCTTTCAGGTATTTCTTCTAGAAAACTAGATAACTTCCTTACCCATGTTTTTCCACCTTCTATATATATAACTACTTTCTCACATGTTTCACAATCATAGGCTATATTTTCCACTAGACATCTTTTTCCTTTAAAGTGCATATATTCTGCACCTATTTTAACAATATCATCTTTTTTTTCTTCCATATAATCACTCACTTTTCTCATTATTATCATTAATATCTACTTTTTCTTTGGTCTTTAAAAGTCCTATGCCTACAAATACAATCGTAGCTATTATAAGTAAAAGTAATTTCCATATATCAGCTGATATTATAACCACAGCTATCATACATAAAATACTAGTAGCCGTATATAATATTAAAACTGCTTGCTTTTGGCTAAAACCTCTCTTTAATAATCTGTGATGAACATGTCCACCATCTGGTTGCAAAACAGGTTTACGATTAATTAATCTTCTTGCCATAGCAAATAGTGTATCAAAAATTGGTACACCTAAAGTTAAGATTGGAGCTATTATTGCAAGCATTGTATATCCTTTTGCAAAACCAAGAACAGATACAACCGCAAGAGTATATCCCAGAAAATTAGATCCTACATCTCCCATAAAGGTCTTGGCCGGGTTAAAATTATATGGTAAAAATCCAAGTGTCGCACCCACCATAACTGCAGTTATTATAATTGCTTCCAAACTTGCTGATGTAGCTATAAAAATTGTAAGTAAAGCTGTTGCAGATATTGCAGATATTCCAGCAGCTAGACCATCTAATCCATCTATTAAATTTACTGCATTGGTTATACCTATTATCCATATTAGTGTTATTGGGAAAGATAAAAATCCAAAATCAATCATGTATGGATATAAAAATGGTATTTTTATTCCTTCTATTGTTATCCCAAAAAAGTATATTATACTTGCTGCTATTAGCTGAAATATAAATTTATATCTAGCTCTTAAATTAATTATATCATCAACAAGTCCCATTACTGATATAATTATTGCTCCCACAAAATAGCCTACAAATTTCTCATTTAATGCAACTGATGAAACCATTCTAGTTAAAAAATAATATATAGCAAGACCTATAATCATTGAAATAACTATTGAAACCCCACCTATTCTTGGCATAGCAACTGAATGTATCTTTCTTTTATCTTTTGGTATATCCACTATATCATATTTTTTAGCAATAGCAATAGAAATTGGGGTTAGTATTAAACAACATATAAAAGTTATTATTATTAAACTATATATTACCATATTAACTATCATATGATTTTCCACCTTGTATTTCGATTTGTCTTATTTTATCTAGTCTTCTTTCGTGTCTTCCACCCTCAAAAAAGCCCTCCAAAAACGCATTAACTATATTTTCTATTTTTTCTTTATCTTTAGCAAGCTCAGTTCTTGAACCTAAACATAGAACATTTGCATTATTATCAGCTCTTGACATCTGAGCCATATATTCATCTGTACAAACAGCTGCTCTTATTCCATGTATTTTATTACAAGCTATTGAAATCCCTATACCTGTTCCACAAATTGCAATTCCCAAATTATTTACATCTTTCAATACATTTCTACATATTATATTTGCAATATCTGGATAATCGTCCCCATCTTGGGTATTATAATCAGTCACATCTTTATATGTTATATGATTTATTTTTAAACACTCTATAATCTGTTTTTTTAGATTCACACCTGTATGATCAGATCCTATTATTACCACATTATCACTTCCCTATATTTTTTCTATTAGTTTATCTATATTTTCAACTATTTCTTTAGAACATTCTTTGTATACAATTAAATCTAGTCCCCATGGATCATCAATATCTTTATATACAACATCTTTATCTACGAATTCCTTCAAAACAAATATCTTTGACTTTAAAGTAGGATATATTCTTTCAATGTAATCTTTATGGAATTTAGTAAGTGTAAAAATCAAATCATAGTCTTTTATTTCACTATCTTCTATTCTTGTTGCTCTATGACTTTCCATATCTACTCCATACTCTTTCATTACTTGTATAGCATAGTTAGTCGCTTTTTGCCCTGTAGATGCATTTGTTCCACAAGAAGAAATAATAAAATCAGCTTGTCTATCTGAGTTATTTATTTTCATTTGCATGTAATGATTAGCCATTGGACTCCTACAAATATTACCTGTACAAACAAACATTACTTTTAGCATAGAATGCCTCCTATTTTCCACTAATATATTAGCATATAATTGATTTAATGTCAATTGAAGGCTTAGCATAATTATATTGTTGTTGCAATAATTCCAATTAATATACCAAGTATATATGATAAATACACTTTTTTACTATTAGTTAATTTAATTGAACTTGGTATTAAATCACAGGCCACTATATATAGCATTGCGCCTGAAGCTACAGCTAGACTAATAGAAATATACACATTAGAAATATCTCCCACTATCTTGCCAAAAAATGCTCCTAGGCCTGTCGGCATTCCAACTATAGCACTATATTTTATTGCCTTAATTAAACCTTTATTTTCTCTATTTATTGACATTCCTACAATCATACCTTCTGGTATATTATGCAAAAATATTGAAAATATTATTACTACTCCAAGTGTAATTGAAAAACTTGTTCCTGCTCCTATTGCTATTCCTTCTGCTATATTATGTGCAGCCATAGCTATTATAATTAAAAATGAAGAACTTGAAAGACTATATTTAGTTTTCTTTTCTTTTTTTCTTATCAATATATCAAGAAAAAGTATAAAAAACACACCAATTAATATGCCTATAAGGGTTATCCATATATTAGAAATTTCTATACTATCTGGTATCATTTCAAAACACACCACCGATGTCATCATACCTGCTGCAACTTCATATAGACTAGCTGTCAGTTTTTTTGAATCTTTAGGTATTAAAGAACCTAAAAATCCACCTAGAGCACTGCTAAAGCCTTCTAAAAATGTAATTAATATTAATAATATTATGGCACTTTTCAAGACTAACACCTCAAAACAATTTATTCTATCACTATTTTTTTATACTATTTTAATTTAGATTTTAAACATACTTTTAAAAAACCTTCATATTTATCTATTAAGGTGATCATATGTATCCATATAATTTTTATAACAATAGTGTTTTTGGTTTATATAGAATGAATATTCCATATACTTTCCCACCACAACATCAGGACAAAAAACCAGGTATAGAAAGCATCATGATTCCTAAACCTATTTCCGATGATCCATCATATATTGGTAGTGGTAAGCTTAACAATAAGATAGCAATAATCACAGGAGGAGATAGTGGTATAGGAAGAGCTGTTTCAATAGCATATGCAAAAGAAGGAGCTGATTTAACAATAGTATATTTATCCGAAAGAGAAGATGGTGATGCTCAAGAAACAAAAAACATTGTAGAAAAATACGGAAGAAAAGCTTTACTTATCAGAGGAGATTTATCTAAAGAGGATTTTTGTAAAAAAGTTGTTGATGAAACCATGAAAACATATGGAAAGATAGATATTTTAGTAAATAATTGCGCTACAGCATACTTGGATCCTGACATAACAAAACTATCTAATAATGAGCTACTAGATATTTTTGGTACTAACGTATTTTCATACTTTTATATGGCTTCTCACGCTGTAAAACACATGAAAAGTGGGAGTTCAATAATTAATACATGCTCAATTCTTGCGTTTGAACCCTTTGAAAAACTTATAGCATATTCAGCTAGTAAGGGAGCAGTTGTATCTTTTACCAAATCTTTAGCTAAACAGTTAGCACCAAAAGGAATACGAGTAAATGCAGTTGCTCCAACATATACATGGACTCCACTTATTCCTTCAACATATTCTAATGAAGAGGATGTTGTATCTCTTGGAAAATACGCAACAATGGGTAGAGCAGCACAACCTTTTGAAATTTCTCCTACATTTGTTTTCCTAGCTTCAAATGTATGTGCAGGATATTTAACTGGAGAAGTTATAATGTTTAATTAATAATTATGTTATCTTATAGGTTGATATTATCATAATTTTATGATATAATAGTATATATTTTGTAAAGATTACTTATAATTATTAAGGAGGGTGGAAATGAATACTATTTTAACAACAGAACAATTTTTAATATTAACCTATAATTTATTGCAAAATGAATTTCCTGATATTGAATATAGTATCAGTGACTATTGTTTTTACAATATTTATGAAGATCTTGTGAAAATCATTTCAGAGAAATATGATATTAAAATTATATCTGAAAACATTTCATTTGACGCACGGTTATATTTAGTTACTCTTTTTATTAATAATTTAAAAAATAGCAATACTATTGAATCTTTTTTAAAGCAGCTACAAAATGATATTCTTAATAATTCCTGCTTAATGAATGAATTCAAAAAAAGTTTTTCTGCTATAACTGATATTATTTTTTTAAGCAGTATTAATTGTAATTTTAATTTATCCATTATGCTATTAACTTTGGCAGAAGAAGTCTTTCTCACTATACCTCATACATTATATTCCCGTGCAATTAAAGATTTTTCTAAAATATTAGAGTCATTATCTAGTTATGTTCAAAAAAAGCTATATAATGATAATAGTAAATTTTTTAATTGGCCTGTGACATTATTTACTCTTGAATCACTTCAAACCGACAAATCAAAATTTAAAAGTACAGAAGTCTATTTAAAGCTTAATGATAAATATCCGGATATTTTAGAAACTTATGAAAAAAGTCTATTTATATTAGAAAAACTAAAAATTAGAAAAAGTATTATATTGTAATTAAAGAACATAACCCACCTTGAAAATATATTTATTTAATTTTCAAGGTGTTATTTTTATATATACAAAATTATAATTAAAAGCGCGACACCTCAAAATTATATTAATTTTGAGGTGTCGCGAACTTACATGGCGGAGACAGAGGGATTCGAACCCTCGCGCCCCTAATGGAACCTAACAGTTTAGCAAACTGTCCCCTTCGGCCAACTTGGGTATGTCTCCATATATATTTAAAGCGGAAATATTACATATCTCCGCTTTTGTGGCGGAAGAGGTAGGATTCGAACCCACGGTGCCTTTCGACATCACTAGTTTTCAAGACTAGCTCCATAAACCACTCGGACACTCTTCCAAACTTGGTACGAATATTATTATACCAGTTTTTTAAAATTTGTCAAGAGATTTGTTCATTTTTTTAACTAACTCACTAAAATTTCCAACAAACTAGTTACAACAATATATTCAACGCAAGTAGCTATAAGAATAATACACAATTTAATTAATACAAATAAGACCTTGCCAAAATTATTGTCTTTGTGCCTTATTCCAACAAACATTATATTCAAATTTCTTATTATAAAATATAGTAATATAGCAGCTATAAATATCATCATCATTATTACTATTGGTAATTTACCGGACTCTTTAAATACCTCAAATGGTGCGAAAATATAATATAAATAATCACCTATTGACATATCAGATTCCATATTATCACCTCTATAATTTTATTCTTAATTTATTAAGCACACTTTCTAATCCATCGTTATCTTTGTATTCTATTATTAATCTTTGATTTTCCCTACCAAGATCAAGCTTTACTTTATATCCAAAATAATCTTTAAGTCTTTCTTCAACATTTTGAAAAAATACATTCTTTGGAGTTCTTCTTGTTTGTTTTCTATTGTAATCTTCAGCACCATAAATTAGCTTTTCAACTTCACGTACAGTAAGCTTCTTTTCTATTATCTTTTCTGCAATGAATAATTGTTTTTCTTTATCTTCTATTGCTAAAAGCGCTCTTGCATGACCTTCTACTAACTTTCCTTGCATAACATACTCTAATATTTTATCCTGCAATTTTAGTAATCTAATTATATTTGAAATTGTAGATATATTTTTACCTGTAATCTTTGATACATCTGATTGACTATACCCTTCTATTTCCATTAATTCCTTTATAGCTTTCGCAACTTCAACTATATTCAGATCTTCTCTTTGTATATTTTCAATTAAAGCAACTTGCTTCTTCTTAGAATCTGTATAATCTTTTATTATGGCAGGTATAATCTTAAGTCCAGCCAGTTTAGATGCTCTCCATCTTCTCTCACCAGCAACTATTGTATATCCATTTTCATCTTTCACAACAAGTATAGGCTGTAATACTCCATTTTCTTTTATAGAGTCCGCTAATTCTTGAAGTTTTTCTTTATCAAAAACTTTTCTTGGTTGGTTTAACATAGGTTCAACTTCTGTTATGTTAAGTTCAACAACCGTATCTAGCTTTGTATGTGCATTTTCTTTTTTTGCAGAAGTCACTTTCTTTACTTCTTCAGTATCTTCTCCAAAAAAGACATCTAGACCTCTTCCTAAACCTTTTTGCATAATTATTCTCCCTTCTCGTTTATACTAAGTAGTTCTTTTGCAAGTTTTTTATATGTTTCTGCTCCCTTTGAATCACTATCATATAATGTTATTGGTAGTCCATGACTCGGTGCTTCACTAAGTCTTATATTTCTAGGTATTATTGTTTGAAATACTTTATTTCCAAAATATTTTTCCACTTCTGTTGCAACTTGTACTGATAGATTTGTTCTAGAATCAAACATTGTAAGAACTACTCCTTCAACAACAAGTTCTGGATTTAAATGTTTCTGAACAAGTTTTATTGTGTTTATAAGTTGTCCTAACCCTTCAAGTGCGTAGTATTCACATTGAATAGGTACTAACACACTGTTTGAAGCAGTAAATGCATTTAGTGTTATTAATCCAAGTGATGGTGGACAGTCTATAATAATATAATCATATTCATCTTTAACCTGATCTAATGCTTTTTTAAGTCTAGTCTCTCTTGAAACCATTGAAACAAGCTCTATCTCAGCACCCGCTAAATTAATATTTGCAGGACAAACATCTAATTTTTTTATCATTGTTTCTTTTATTGTTTCTCTTATATCTATTGAATCTACAAGTACATTATATATAGATTTTCCTGTATGTGCTGTTACTCCCAATCCACTTGTAGCATTGCCTTGTGGATCTATATCTACAAGCAAAACTCTTTTTGATTTTTGTGCAATACATGCACTAAGATTAACTGCAGTTGTAGTTTTACCTACACCACCTTTTTGATTTGCTATTGATATTATTTTTGCCATGACGTACACCTCGACTACATTATATTACACTTTTCATAAAAAAAAAAGAGGAAAACAAAAAAATCTTTCATTTTCCTCTTTTTTTATAAAGGTTGTTTTTTTATTTTAGCATAAATTCTAGGGTATTTTACAGGTGTGCTTTTGATTTTTAGTATTTCTACTATAGATCTAGAGATATTTTCATTAAGTAACTCTAAAGTATATGTGTATTCATTGGTAATCTTACAATTTAACTCTTTTAAAGCTTTAATTGATTGTTCAATTTCTGCTTTGCAATTATCTCCTTTCATAAGTAAGCATTTTCCACCTATTTTTGCATAAGGAGTTGTGTACTCTAAAAGTATATTAAGACTAGCTACAGCTCTTGCCACAACAATATCATAACTTTCTCTATGCTTATTATTAATACCTAACTCTTCCGCTCTAGCATGTACTATATTAATGTTTTTCAAATCTAGTTTATTTGTTACTTCCTCTAAAAAGATAAGTCTTTTATTTAAAGCATCTATTAGCGTTACTCTTACCTTATCTTCAAAAAATATTGATATAACTATCCCTGGAAACCCTGCTCCTGTGCCAATATCTGCTACACTACTTCTCTCATCGATATATTTTGTACATTCTAAACAATCCACAAAGTGTTTTACTATTACTTCATCTTCATCAGTTATAGCGGTAAGATTCATTTTTTCGTTCCACTCTATAAGTAAATCTTTGTATATTTTAAACTTTTCTAACATTTCCTCTTTTAAAACTATATTATTTTCTAAAGCCTTTTGCTTTAGTTTGAATTTAAAATCTAAAACATTACTATCACTTTTCATATGAAAACCTCACTTAATTTATATTGTTTTTATTTTGATTTAAATATATTAACAGTACTGATATGTCAGCAGGTGAAACGCCTGAAATTCTAGAAGCCTGACCTACAGATAGAGGTTTTTGCTTGTTTAATTTTTGTCTTGCCTCTAAACTTAATCCTTTTAACTCATCATAGTTTATATTAGACGATAATTTTTTATTCTCTAGTTTTTTAAATCCTTCTATTTGTCCTAACTGTAAATTAATATATCCTTCATACTTAATCTGTATTTCTACTTGTTCAGTAACTGATTTAGGCATACTAACCCTATTTTCATCTAGGTCTTTTATATTGTCGTATGTTATTTCTGTACGCTTTAATAAGTCGTTAAGTCTAATTGTTGTAGTTATTTCAGAACTTCCTAATTCTTTTAGTTTTTTATTTACGCTCTCTGTAGGTTTTAAATTTGTAGTCTTTAGTCTATCTATTTCTTTTAAGATTAGTTCCTTTTTTTCTAGAAAATAGTTGTACCTTTCACGTGAAATAAGTCCTATATTGTAACCTATTTCTGTTAATCTTAAATCCGCATTGTCTTGTCTCAACATAAGCCTATATTCTGACCTAGAAGTCATCATCCTATAAGGTTCATTCGTTCCTTTAGTTACTAAATCATCAATTAATACACCTATATAGGCTTGTGATCTATCTAATATTAAAGGTTCTTTATTATCTATTTTTCTTGATGCATTTATTCCTGCAATTAATCCCTGAGCTGCAGCCTCTTCATATCCTGAACTACCATTAACTTGTCCTGCAAAAAACAAACCATCAATTCCTTTATACTCTAGACTTAGCTCCAAGTTAGTTGAATCAATACAATCATATTCTATAGCATACGCTGGTCTCATAAGTTTTACATTTTCCATTCCTTGAATAGATCTATACATAGCTATTTGAACATCTTCTGGTAAAGATGATGACATTCCTTGAATATACATTTCAGATGTACTTTCACCTAATGGTTCAATAAATATTTGGTGTCTTTCTTTATCTTTAAATCTTACTATTTTATCTTCTATTGATGGACAATATCTAGGCCCAACACCTTTTATATCGCCACTATATAATGGTGATCTATGAATATTATTCATTATTATATTGTGGGTATTCTCATTTGTATATGTAAGATAACAATCTGTCTGAACCTTATTTAAAATCTCTTTATTATTTTCATTTTCAAAAGAAAATGGTGTTATATTTTCATCACCTTTTTGTGGTTCCATTTTTGAAAAATCCATTGTTCTTTTGTTTATTCTTGCAGGTGTACCAGTTTTAAATCTTCTAAGTTCAACCCCTATATCAATCAAGCTTTGAGATAAATCTTTTGCAGGAAATATTCCATCTGGACCACTATCGTAAGATACATCTCCGATTATTATTCTACCTTTTAGATACGTACCAGTTGCAACTACAACTACTTTTGTATTAAATATCGCTCCTGTTTTTGTTTTAACGGATACAACTTTACTATCTTTTTTGAGAATTTGAACAACTTCAGCTTGATATAGATCTAAGTTTTCTTGTTCTTCTAAAATTCTCTTCATTTCGATATGATATTTTTTTCTATCCGCTTGTATTCTTAAAGAATGTACTGCAGGACCTTTTGACATATTTAACATTTTAGATTGTATAAATGTTGTATCAGCAGTTTTAGCCATCTGCCCACCTAAAGCATCTAGTTCTTTAACTAAATGACCCTTAGATGTTCCGCCTATACTAGGATTGCATGGCATGTTAGCTAGTGAATCCAAGTTCATTATAAATACGGCTGTTTTTTTACCAAGACGCGCAGCAGCAAGACCTGCCTCACAGCCAGCATGGCCCCCTCCTATAACTACTACATCATAACTATCTGAATTATATTCCATATTTTCCTACTTTCCTAAACAAAACTTTTCAAAAATCTTATTAACAACATCTTCTGAAACATTAGCTCCTATTATATCCCCAAGATATTCAGCTAATTGTTTGATACTTATTGAAATTATGTCAATAGAGCTATTTTTGTCAAAATCATTTACTGTCTTTATAAGTAACTGCTCTGCTTTTATAAGGGATTCTTTATGTCTTGAATTTACTATGAAGGTATCCTTATTTATTTCAAAATCATTTTTATTAAAAGTTTCAACTATCTTATTTTTTAATTCATCTATTCCTTTGTTATCTATTATAGATATTTTAACTATATCTTTTATTTTTAAATTTTCTAATTCGTTCATATTAGCACCAAAAATCGATTTTTCTATTCTATCCATCTTATTTATCACACAAACAATTTTAATGCCCTTATTTTGGATTTTAGAGAGAATATCAATATCGGTTTCATTAACTTTTTTATCAGCGTTTATCATGTATATTACTAAATCAATTTCATCCAACTTTTTTAGAGTCTTTTCAACTCCTATTTTTTCAACAACATCCTCTGTCTTTCTTATTCCTGCAGTGTCCGATATATTTAAAATAATATTTCCTATATTAATAGTTTCTTCTATTATATCACGAGTTGTTCCCTCAATATCTGTTACTATAGCTTTATCATATTTTGCCAAATTATTAAGTAGTGAAGATTTTCCTACATTAGGTACTCCTAATATCGCTACATTTACTCCTTCTTTAAGATATCTTCCTTCTTCATATGATTTTAAAATATTTTTAATTTCATTTAATTCATATTTTAATAAACTTTGTACTTCTAAAACATTTACTTCCTCATAATCATACTCTGGATAATCTATACTAACCTCAATATGTGCCATTAATTCTATTAACTTATCTCTTAACTCTGTTATTTTTGAATGCATAGCACCTTGTAATTGATTAACCGCTATTTTAGATTGTATTTTACTTTTTGAATTAATTAAATCAATTACTGCCTCTGCTTGTGATAAATCCATTTTACCATTTAAAAATGCTCTTTTTGAAAATTCTCCAGGTCCAGCTAAACTAGCACCGTTTTTTATGGTTTCTTCCAATATCTCCACTGTTATCTGCTTTCCACCATGACAATTTATTTCACAAACATCTTCACCGGTGAAAGAGTTTGGTGCTTTAAAATACGAAACCAACACATTATCTAAAATTTCACCACTATTACTTAGTATCTTACCATATATAATTGAGTTTGGTTTAAGCCTATTATAATTACTAAACATCTTTGAAATTATATTCAAGCTATCTGGACCACTCAATCTTATAATGCTTATTCCACTATTTACTAGAGCTGTGGAGATTCCTGAAATCGTCGTATGTGTTAACATAATATATTTATCCTTTCTTTTAAAAGTCAGCCTATAAGCTGACTTTTAACAATTATATTAAAATTTTTTCTTTATCATTACTCTTCTTCTTGGCTCTTCTCCAATACTTTCAGTAATAACATCTTTTCTTAATGAAAGTTCTTTATGTATTATCATTCTTTCATATGGTGACATAGGTTCTAATTTTATAGGTTTTCTATATTTTATAACATTGTCCGCCATTTTTTTTGCAAATTCTTTCAATTTTTCTTCTTTGTTTTTCTTATAATTATTTATCTCAACGAATATTTTAGCATACTCTTCATCTTCTTTTTGAAGCATTGAATTTAATATTAATTGAAAAGATTCTATTGTTTTACCTCTATATCCTATAAGGTGAGAAATCTCTGGTGAATTTAAAGTAAGTACAACTTGATTTTCGCTTTGTTCAAACTTATATTCCGTATCTTTTTCATTAGTAATATTAAAAATATTTCCTAATATCTCATTTACTTTATTAATAGTTTTATCTGCTTCATCTTTATCTATCTTTTTATCTACAGTAAGTCTAACTTTTGCAAGTTTTGATGATAGCATTCCAAGCATACCCCCAGAAGTAGGTTCTTCTAAAATTTCAATTTTCACATCATCTCTTGGAACTTTTAGTTCTTCTAATCCTTTTCTAATTGCCTCTTCTACAGTTTTACCCATTTGTTCACTAACTTTTTTCATTTTGATTCCCCCTCTTTTAAATTAAGTTTTTTAGAATCTTTTTTTATAACATTATTCATAATATGTTGTTGAACAACTTGAACCAATCCACCTATTAGCCAATATAATCCAAGAGCCAAAGGTGTTGTTATCGCAATCATACCAGATATTGCAGGAAGCATCATATTTGTAGTTTTTTGCATTTGTTGCTGCTCCTCTGAAAGAGTAGTGTTTTTTTGCATTTGTCTTGTCTGTATTATAGATATAATTACTGAAAGTATTGGTATTATAATAGCTGCTGGATTTACCCTTTTAGATGGATCAGAATTGATAATGTCCATCGGTTTATCTCCCAAATTAAGTCCTAATACATTCATATCAATTAAACCATGTTTATTAGCTATTTCTATTTCTTTTTCAACCATTTCATTATGACTAACATCCTCTTTATTCAATATTTGTTGAGTATATACTCTTATCTGTTCTTGAGGTGTCTGAAGTATATATGTAAGTGGTTGTTTTACTATAGCAAACATTGCAAATATCAGTGGTATTTGTATAAGTAAAGGTAAACATCCACCAAGTGGATTTATTTTATGTTCTGCATATAATTTTGTAAGCTCCTCTGACATTTTTTGCTTATCATTTTTGTACTTTTCTCTAATTTTTTTGTCTTCAGGACCTATCTTTTGGATCTGTTCAGTAGACTTCATCTGTTTTAGATATAATGGAAACAATATTGCCTTAGTAAGAATTGTAAAAAGTATTATTGACAATGCATAGTTATCTCCAACCATATCATAAATAAATCTTACAACTGTTCCTAATAGATTAGCTATCCAAGCTATCATATATATACCTCTTCTTTCTTTTATTTCTATTTTAAATAGTCAATTCCACCTTTTGAAAAAGGGTGGCATTTTAATATTCGTAGTATTAATAAAACATTTCCCTTTATTATACCATATTTGTCAATTGCTTGTCTTGCATATTCAGAACAAGTTGGATAAAATCTACATCTACTCCCTAGATATTTTGATATATATTTTTGATAAAATATAATAATACCTATTTCTATAATACTTGGAATTCTAATAATCATTTTTATTATTTTCTTAAAATTATTCATATAAATCAAGTCCTTTAAAACATTTTTTTATATCTTCGTAAATTTTAAAATAATCCAAATCGTTAATCGTAACTCCTTTTTTATACATTACAATTATATTATATCCTCTTTTTAGCTTGTCTTCTTCATTTTTATATACTTCTCTTACCCATCTTTTCATCTTATTTCTATTAACACTTATACCATGTTTTTTAGTAACACATATTCCCAGATGATTGTTAGAACCACTTTTTGATATGTATACGACAATGTATAATCCTTTAAAATACTTGCCCTTTTTTAATATATATTTAAAAGTACCTCTTTTTTTTATACTCATTGTAAATTTCATATTATTTCTCCAAATATAAATATAAGTGGATACGACAAACATATCCACTTAATTTAGCAGAAAATTAAGCACTAAGTACTTTTCTTCCCTTTAATCTTCTACGTCTTAAAACATCTCTACCTGCAGCTGTTTTCATTCTTTGTCTAAATCCATGTACTTTTTGTCTTTGTAATTTTTTTGGTTGATATGTTCTTTTCATGTAATACACCCCCTAGATTAGTATTATACTATGCTAAATAAACTATTTTTCTTATTAATAATTTATCAATTTTGCATGTCAAAGTACATGTATTATACCTTATATTTTGTATTTTGTCAATTCTTTTACATAACTTTTTTAATATTAGCTAATTCATTTTATAATTTTCTTTTATTTTTAAACAATTATTATAATATTAATAAAATAAATCAAGTATAAAAAACTAATTAGCTTTTTATACTTGATTTATTAAAAAATAGATTAATAAGTCTGTTTAATAATTTCAGTTAAATTGTATAATTCTTCCTTTTTGATTTTATTAATAATAATTACTTTATTATATGTGCACATATTCCCTATCTCACCTAATTTTTTAATAATTGTATTTCTATCAATTATTAATTCTTTTTTGCGAAATATTTTCATGTTATGCAAAATAATAGGTATTTGTATATTTAAAAACTCTTCTGTCCGCCTTGCATATTCTTCAGAAGTTTCCCAAGTTCTCTGATCATCTTGATACTTATAATTGAATTCAATACCTTTTTTAATATCCTTAACAATAATTTTGGTTATTTGCAGTATTACCTCTTCCGTACCTATTTTTTTAAATTCGCTAATCATTTGTATAGCCATACTTACCTCCTAAAATAATTATTTTTTGATTTGTTAACATAATTACTTATATTCTACCACTTTATTGAATATTTGTCAAGTGTGTATATTTTTTTGCGCAATTATTTTTTTACAAAATTTTCAAAATTACATTTTTATATAAAAAATAAAAAATCTATTGTAAAATTACTAGTTTCATGATATATTGTATATACAAATTTTTATTATAATTTTCACATGTTTCACAGAAATCCACATTCATTATGTAAAATATTAATCTCATTATTATTATTTTGTCGAATAGTTATCCACACTTGTGGATAACTCTGTGGATAACTTAATTAAAACATGCGTTTTTAGAAAGGTGGTTTTATGGGGGAAAACTTTATGAACATATGGGCACAAGCATTGGAAATACTGCAAGAAGAAATATCTCCTGTAGGTTATAAAACCTACGTTGAGGTAATGGTTCCAAGACTTGTGGACGAAAACACATTATGCTTTCTTTCTCCATCTAATTATCACATAGATATTTGTAAAAAGAGATATCTTGATTTGATTCAAAACACACTTACTTTTTTAACAAAAAAATCATACAATATTGTTTTTGAAGCCAAAGAGATGATACCTGATACAAATACAAGTGGTAATTCAGAGGAAATTATGCAAGTAAATTCAAAACAAACTGAGACCACTAATGAAAAAATAGAAGATAGGGGTGCACATCAAAATTACGCTCCTTCGACTGAAAAAGATACGAAAGAAAAATCAATATTAAATCAAAAATATACATTTGAAAGCTTTATTGTAGGCTCAAATAACAGATTTGCGCATGCAGCTGCTTATGCTGTTTTTGAAAATCCAGGAAAAAAATATAATCCACTATTTATATATGGTGGAGTAGGGCTGGGTAAAACGCATCTTATGCAAGCTATAGGTAATGCACTATTACAACAAAAGCCAGATACAAAAATTATTTATGCTACTGGTGAATTATTTGCAAATGAACTAGTTTCAGCAATAATGACAGATAAAAATGAAGCTTTTAGAAAAAAATATAGAAACATCGATTTGCTTTTAATTGATGATATTCAATTCTTGGCAGGTAAAGAGAAATGTCAAGAAGAGTTTTTCCACACTTTTAACACTTTATTTGAAAGTGGTAAGCAAATTGTACTTACTAGTGAAAAACCACCTAAAGAAATATTAATGTTGGAAGACAGATTAAAAACAAGATTTGAAATGGGACTTTCAGTTGATATTCAAACTCCTGATTATGAAACTCGTCTTGCAATATTAAGAAAAAAAGCTGAGAATGAAAGATATGTTATAAACGACGAAATACTTGTTAAAATTGCAACTAAAGTAAAATCAAATATTAGAGAATTAGAAGGTGTATTTAATAAATTAATAGCTTATACATCATTTACTAATAATGAATTAACAGAAGCGGTTGTTGATAATACTATTGAATCTATACTTGTTAAGAATACAAAAGTTTTGACAAGTAAACTAATAATGCAAGTTGTTTGTAAATTCTTTAATATAAAAGTTTCTGATATAGTAAGTGATAAAAGATCTAATAGTGTAGCTTTTCCTAGACAAATAGCTATGTATATATGTAGAGAACAGGCAAACATGTCTTTTCCTAACATAGGTAAAGATTTCGGTGGAAGAGATCACTCTACTGTACTACATGCATATTCAAAAATAAAAGAAGAATATGATAATAATTCAGAAACAAAAGATTTAATTGAGGATATTAAAAAAGCCTTATCTATTGCGGATTAGGAACGTATGTTACAAAAATATTACACTAATATTGCAACAATATTTCCTTTCAAAAGTTATTCACAGTTAATTGTTAATAAGCCTGTGGATAATATGTGAATAATTTTCAAAATATAAAATTATCAACAGTAAATGTATGTTCTGTGGATAATTTATACATGTTATCCACAGAGTTATTAACATGTATGGTTTTAGTGTTTTGTAATACTAAACTATGTTTTCCACAGTTTCCACAATACCTACTACTACTACTACTAAATTAATATATTATATAATTAATATATGTTGATTTAATTTTTTCTATTTCTTCAAATGTTGATAGTGTGGAAAACCCAAATATTTTTTCTTAATAATGGAGGATTAAAAATGAAAATAAACTGTAATACACAAGATTTAATAAATGCATTAAATATAGTATCAAAAACATCATCTTCAAAAACTACTATGCCTATATTAGAAGGAGTTTTAATAGAAGCATATGAAAATAAATTAAAATTTACAACTAATGATTTAGAAATAGGTAGTGAACATTTACTTAATTGTTCTGTAACAGAAGAAGGAAAAGTTGTTGTAGATACAAAAATGTTAAATGAAATAATAAGAAAATTGGAAGCAAATCAAGTTACACTAGAATCAGATGAAAGTATATTTACAATAAAATCTAGTAATGGAGTATTTAAGTTAACAGTAATGAATGCAGACGAATATCCAAAATTACCTATATTTAGTATTGATAATTCAATAACTCTAAAGCAAAAAGTTTTTAAAGAAATGGTTAAAAAAACTTTATTTGCTGTAAGTAATGATGAAAATAGACCAATATATACAGGATCTTTAGTAAAAGTGGAAGACAATATTCTTACAGTTGTTGCAATAGATGGATTTAGACTTGCCTTAAAAAAATATATAAGTAATGAATCAATAAGTAATTTTAAATCGATTATACCTGGAAAAGTTTTATCTGAAATATTAAAAATATTATCTGATAACGAAGAAGACGTTGTTAAAATAGGTGTAAATAAAAATCAAGCTCTATTTGAAATAGGGAATAGTACAATAATAAGTAGAATTATCGAAGGTGAGTTTTTAAATTATAACGGTATAATACCAAATGATAAAGAAACAAGAATAAAAGTTAAAACAAAAAGTATATTAGATTCTTTTGAAAGAGTAGCTTTATTTGCTAGAGAAAGCACAGAAAACGATAAAAAATCTCCTGTTAAAATGAATATAGAATTAGATGGTATAACTCTTTCATGTATAAGTCAAACAGGTGATGCAAAAGAATCTATTATAGCAGTTGTTGAAGGTAAAGAAATTGAAATAGGATTTAATCCTAGGTTTGTTATAGATGCCTTAAAAGTAATAGATGATCAAGAAATATATATAGATTTTACTTCAAATATTTCACCAGTAGTTTTACGTCCAATAGCAGGTAATGAATATATGTATGTTGTATTACCTATAAAATTAAAACAAAATTAATCTAAGATTTAAATGTCTAAGATAGGATATAATAATGTATTTAAAAAAGTTGAAACTTACTAATTTTAGAAATTATATAAATCAAGAAATTGTGTTTATAAATGGAATAAATCTATTTTTAGGTAATAATGCACAAGGAAAAACGAATATAATAGAAGCAATATATTTAAGTGCATTAGGAACATCATATAGAACAATAAAAGATATAGAAGTAATAAGATTTAATGAAAATTTTTGTAGGGTTGAATTAGAATATACTAAATATGATGATTATATAAGTGATAGTCATCATATAGAAGTATATATAGACAATAACAATATAAAAAATATAAAAGAAGATAGTGTTAAAGTTACTAAACTGATAGATCATGTAGGTAGATTGCCTATAGTAATATTTTCACCGGATAGTTTAGATATATTAAAGGGATCTCCTCAAAAAAGAAGAAAATTTTTAGATATGATATGTTGTCAGTTGTCAAAATCATATTATATAAATTTACAAGAATACAATAAATGTTTAAAAATAAAGAATAGCTTATTAAAAAAAAATATTAAAGATATAGACAGAGATTATATTTCAATTATACATGATAAAATGAGTGAATATATATATAATATAGTATTTTTCCGAAATGAAATTATAGAATTAATACAAAAAAAATCAAAAATAATACATAATAAACTTACAGATTCAAAGGAAGATCTAAAAATTAAGTATTTAAGCGATTTTACTAATTTAAACAAAGATAAAATCAAAATTATTTTAGACAAATATTTTGAAATAGAAATATTTAGAAAAAGTAGTTTAAAAGGAATTCAAAGGGATGATATAGCAGTTTATATAAATGAGCTTGAAGTGGACAAGTATTGTTCTCAGGGGCAAAACAGAACAGCTCTACTTACTTTAAAACTTGCAGAATTTGAAGTTCTTATAGAAAAGAAACAAGTAGTGCCTATATTATTATTAGATGATATAATGTCAGAATTAGATCAAAGTAGAATTAGTTTTTTATTAAACTATATAGAACAATATCAAAGTATAATAACTACAACAGATGCCGAGTTTATAAAAAACATAGAGAAAATAAAAATTTCAAAAGTTTTAAATGGTACTATTGAAAATTAAATATAAATTATGATATAAATATAAAGGACACAAATTAATTATATGAAAAGAGGTTGGAATTGTGGCAAATTATGATGAAACGCAGATACAAGTATTAGAAGGTTTAGAGGCTGTTAGAAAAAGACCAGGAATGTATATTGGAAGCGTATCCGAAAGAGGACTACACCATTTAGTATATGAAATAGTAGATAATAGTGTGGACGAAGCCTTAGCAGGGTATTGCAACGAAATTAATGTGGAAATTTTACCAGGAGATTTAATATCAGTTCAAGATAATGGTAGGGGTATTCCTCTTGGAATTCATCCTAAAATGGGAATACCTGCTGTAGAAGTTGTATATACAGTTCTACATGCGGGTGGTAAGTTTGGGGGAGAAGGATACAAAGTTTCTGGTGGACTACACGGTGTTGGTGCATCTGTTGTTAATGCTTTATCTGAGAATGTTACAGTAGAGGTATGTAATGGAGATGGATTATTTGCTATTAGTTTTTGTAGAGGAAAAGTAGTAGAAGGACTTCATAAAGTAGCTGAACAAACAAAAAGAGGTACAAAAGTTACCTTTAAACCAGATGCACAAATATTTGATACTACAGTATATAATGCAGATACTCTAGCTCAAAGATTTAAAGAGATGGCATTTTTAAATAAAGGTTTGAAAATAACCCTATGGGATAAGAGGGAAGAAAATTCACAACAAAGAGTATTTCATTATGAAGGTGGATTGATTTCTTTTGTTGAATATTTAAATAAATCAAGAGAATCTATACATCCTCAAGTAATATACTTTGAAACAGAACAAAATGATGTTGAAGTTGAAGTTGCCTTTCAATACACTACAGCGTACTCTGAAAGTATTTTTTCTTTTGTTAATAATATAAATACAATTGAAGGTGGTACTCATTTAGATGGTTTTAAAAGAGGACTTACAAAAGTATTTAATGATTATGGAAGAAAATTTAATATATTAAAAGAAAAAGATGCAAACTTACAAGGCGAAGATGTAAGAGAAGGCATAACTGCAATAGTAAGTGTTAGAGTAAAAGAACCACAATTTGAAGGACAAACTAAAACGAAACTAGGTAATAGTGAAGTTACTTCTATTGTAAATAGCGTAATGTTAGATAAGGTTGCAGATTTCTTAGAAGAAAATCCTCAAGTTGCAAAATCAGTATTAGAAAAAACCCTTTCTGCTGCAAGAGCTAGAGAGGCAGCAAGAAAAGCAAGAGAACTTGTAAGAAGAAAAAGTGCACTTGAATCTACAACATTACCTGGAAAACTTGCAGATTGCCAAGAAAGAGACGCTAGTAAGTGTGAGGTATATCTAGTAGAGGGTGACTCTGCAGGTGGGAGTGCAAAGCAAGGTAGAGATAGAAAGTTCCAAGCAATACTTCCTCTATGGGGTAAAATGATAAATGTTGAGAAAACAAGAGCTGATAAAATATACAACAATGATAAGTTATTGCCAGTTATAATTGCTCTTGGAGCAGGAATAGGAAATGATTTTAATTTAGAAAAATTAAGATACCATAAGATTATACTTATGGCAGATGCGGATGTAGATGGCTCGCACATAAGAACGCTGCTACTTACATTTTTCTTCAGATATATGAGACCTCTTGTGGATAATGGAAACATATATATAGCTCAACCCCCTTTGTATAAGTTATCTAAAAAAGGAATGGAAGATATATACTGCTATAATGATGAAGATTTAGAAAAAAAATTAAAAGAATTACAAGAAAAAGGAATTCAAAAAGAGAATTTGAATATGCAAAGATATAAAGGTCTTGGTGAAATGAATTCAGAACAATTATGGCAAACAACAATGAATCCTGTAACTAGGACATTAGTTAAAGTAGAACTTGAAGATGCTATAGCAGCAGATGAAATATTCTCTATACTTATGGGTGAAGATGTTGAACCTAGACGTGAATTTATAGAAGCAAATGCAAAATATGTAAAAAATCTTGATATATAATAAAAATATAATATTAAAAATGAATAAATAGTAAAAGTTGTATATAAATAATAATATTTGAGTTATAATAAAAGTATAAAAAGTAGTAAAGTATTACTTATAAATAAATTTTTGAAAGGAAAATATAATTTATGAAAGAAATAATAAAAATAAATTTTCTTCCTGTTATAATAATACATCTAGTGTTTTTTGCAATTATTTTAATATGTAAATATCTTTTCATTGATTATTTAAATTATATAATTGGTGCAAAACTAATTGTAAGCCTATTTGTAGTGCCTTTTGCGTTAATATTAGTTAATGATGAATATGCCCGTAGATATGGTATAAGAGATTTTATACCTAATATTTTTATAATGATATTTGCTATATTTTTAAATATGCTTATGTCATATTTTAACTGGACAATAGGGACTAATGAATTATTAAATCCAGATAATATAATAATAGTTATGATGGCTTGGGAAATTATAGTTGGTACAGTAGTTGTATCGGCTATAGGATTTTTCATACAAATAATTAGTAGTAAAAAAATGATTTAGATATAAAATAACATAAAACTATTGACAAATTAAAAATATTTATGTATAATATAACCTGTAAGCAGAGGAAATCTTCTCACCTTGCAGGTTTTGTCTTGGTAAGGTTAAGTTTAATATAATTAAAGTGCTATGATCTTTCATAGTATATTAGTGTATTGATTTTGAGGAGATTGCCTATACTTTAAGCAATCTTTTTTATATTTTTGTGGAGGTGTTTCATATAAAACAAGATTTTTTAATAAATGAGCAAATAAGATTTGCTACGATTCAAGTAATTGACGAAAATGGTCAAAAACTTGAAAATATGTCATCAAAGCAGGCACAAGATTTAGCTGATGAAAGAAATTTGGACTTAGTTCTAGTTTCTCCAAACGCAAATCCACCGGTATGTAAAATATTAGACTACAGTAAGTTTAAATTTGAAATGGCCAAAAAAGCAAAGGAAGTTAAGAAAAATCAAAAAGTGGTAGAAATTAAAGAAATTAGAATTTCACCAAATATTGATTTACATGATTTAGAAGTAAAAGCTAAAAATGCAATTAAATTCTTAGCATCTGGAGATAAAGTAAAAGTTACAATGCGTTTCCGTGGAAGAGAGCTAAATTTCATAAACCAAGGTAAAGAAATAATGAATAATTTTAAAGATATTATTGGTGAGTGCCAAATAGAAAAAGAAATTAAGTTAGAAGGTAAAAATTTAACTTGTGTCTTAGCACCAAAACAAAAATAGAATTATATATTCTAGAGGGGAGAGATTTTTATGCCAAAAATAAAAACACATAGTTCAGCAAAAAAAAGATTATCAGTTACTAAATCTGGTAAAGTTAAAAAAACAGTTGCAAATCGTGCACATAAATTAACTGGAAAATCTTCAAAAAGAAAGATGTCTTTAAAACAAGCATCTTATGTTGATAGTGCAAATTCAAACGCAGTAAAAAAATTATTACCATACGGTTAAAACTAAAAATAAGGAGGAATTATCATGGCAAGGGTAAAAGGAGCAGTTACTACAAGAGCAAGACATAAAAAAGTACTAAAAAGAGCAAAAGGATACTTTGGTGCAAAGAGCATAAGATTTAGAATGGCTAATCAAGCTGTTATGAAGTCTTTAAATTATGCATTTACAGGAAGAAAACATAAAAAAAGAAACTTTAGACAATTATGGATTGCAAGAATTAATGCTGCTGCAAGAATTAATGGAATATCATATAGTAAGCTAATGTCTGGTCTTAAAAAAGCAAACATAGACTTAAATAGAAAAGTATTAGCAGAATTAGCAGTAAACGATGCAGTAGCTTTTGCAAGTCTAGTTGAAAAAGTTAAAAACGCATAAATTTGGAGGTAAGTTATGATTTTAGCAGGAGATTTTAGAAATGGTGTTACTTTTGAAATGGATAGCTCTGTATATAGAGTAGTTGAATTTCAACATGTAAAACCTGGTAAGGGAGCTGCTTTTGTAAGAACAAAATTAAAGAATGTCATAACAGGAAATTCTTTAGAAAAAACTTTTAATCCATCTGAAAAAGTAGAAGAAGCGCAAATCTTAATTCAAGAAATGCAATATTTATATAATGATGGAACAAACTACACATTTATGGATACAGCAACATACGAACAAGTAGAACTTACAAAAGAGCAAATAGAAGATACACTTCCATATCTAAAAGATAATATGAATGTTAAAGTATTGTCATACAAATCAAATGTTTTTGGTGTTGAACCTCCAACATTTGTTGAGTTAGAAGTAACCTATACAGAGCCTGGTATTAAAGGTTCGACTGCAACAGGAACAACTAAACCTGCAACAGTAGAAACAGGAGCTAGTTTTAATGTACCTTTATTTGTTGAAATAGGGGATAGAATAAGAATAGATACTAGAACAGGCCAGTACATGGAAAGAGCAAACTAAAATATATAAAAGTGGCAATAATTAGAAAACTAATTATTGTTATTTTTTGTTTGGAGGAACTTTATGAGGCTTAAATTTAAAAATGATTACAGTGAAAAATTAAGAAATATATTAGGAGATAAAAAATTAACATATATTATAGATACAATGGGTTGTCAAATGAATGAAAACGACTCATTGAAATATATGGGAATACTTGAAGATGCAGGTTTTTCAAAAACATCTGATGAAAAATCAGCCAACCTTATTCTTTTTAATACGTGCTGTGTAAGAGAAAATGCTGAAAACACACTATTTGGAAGACTTGGAAAGTTGAAAATAAGAAAACAAAAGGAGAAAAATGTATACATAGTTGTAGTGGGATGTATGTCACAACAAAAACATATATTAGATAAAATAAAGAAATCATATCCATTTGTCGACATTATTCTTGGAACAAATAGTATGTATTCATTTCCTCAGAAATTATATGAAAGAATAGTAAACAATGAAAAGTATAAGTCTTTTAATGAAATTGATTTGGATGTTATTGAAGAGATTCCTATAGTATATGATGATAAATATAAAGCCTCTGTAAGCATAATATATGGTTGCAATAATTATTGTACATATTGTATAGTTCCTTATGTTAGAGGAAAAGAAAGAAGTAGAAAATTAGAAGATATTTTAGAAGATGTAAAAACACTTGCGAAAAAAGGATATAAAGAAATAATGTATATTGGGCAAAATGTTAACTCTTATGGAAAAGATTTAGAAGTAAAAACTAATTTTGCAGAATTATTAAGAGAAACAGAGAAAATAGAAGGTATAGAAATTATACGTTTTATATCACCACATCCAAAAGATTTTACTGATGAATTAATCGATACGATTGCTAATTCTAGAAAAATAGCAAGACAAATACATTTGCCTTTACAATCAGGAAGTACAAAAATATTAAAGCTAATGAACAGGAAATATACAAAAGAAGAGTACTTAAATTTGGCAGCTAGGATAAGTCAAAGAGTAAAAGGAGTATCTTTTTCTACAGATATAATAGTAGGGTTTCCAGGTGAAACGGATGAAGATTTTGAAGATACAATTGATGTAGTAAAAAAAGTAAAATATGATCAAATATATATGTACATTTATTCAAAAAGAGTTGGTACAGCTGCTGAAAAGCTAGAGGATAATACACCATATAGTAAAAAGGTTGAAAGACTAGAAACATTGAAAAAACTAAATGAAAATATAGTTGGAGAAAATAATAAACTGATAGTAGGAAAAACATTTAAGGTTCTTGTAGAAGGAAAAAGTAAAACAAATGAAGAATTATATACAGGAAGAACTGATACAAATAAAATAGTAGTTTTTATTGCAAACGATGAATTTACAGGAAAAATAGTTAGTGTTAAAATAACTAGCGAACATCTTTGGTTTTTAAAAGGTGAAATCATATAAAAATATTATGTTGACAACTATGGTATAATATATATTAACAAAAAGATTTCTTTAAATATAATTATGAGGGGGAATTGATATTGATTTCATTAATGATACTAATAGTATTAGTAAGATTAATAGTAGAGCTAATATTTATTATAATTAATGGTTTAAAACAATACAATTTTAAAAAAAATGTAGAAATGGACCTTAACTTAGCAAAACTATCGAGTCTTATTGAATTGAGTAAATATGATTCTAAATGTAATAATAAAGTGGTATATATTGATTCACGTGGAGTAAGTAAGTATAAAAAAGATGAATTGAGTTTAGAAATTAATAAATTAATTGTTTTTTTTGAAAAAATTTTTAGTAATTATAGTAATAAGGAAAAGTATATAGAGATTTACAAAAATTACTTAGAAATACTTGATAGTTATACTAGTAAAAAAAGGATTAAAGGAGTAATTTAAATACCAGGAAATATTTTCTGGTATTTTTGTTGTTTGAAATCAAATATAATAAATAAGTATGTTGAAAAAGGTATATATTTTAAATTCATTTAAAAATATACCTAATGAATTATTAATAAAAGTTATATTTATAGACTTATCTGCCAAAGAATCATATATATTATTTAAAACAATGATTAAAGAAATAGGTATTATTAATCTTATTAAGATTTTACCTATAAAAGAATATTTCTTCATTTTAAAAAGTCTAGTAATATTAAATAAAACAAGAATTTCTATTATAAAATCTTTTTACAAAACATTTACATTTATAAAAATTAAATATGTATATAGCATAAAAAACAAATAACCTAATATATTATAGTAGAATAGACAATCTATTATAAAGTACATAGGAGGGTTATATGGAGAATGTAGTTGCCGCAAGAAGACTTAGAAAAAGTATGCTTAGAGATTTAGGAGATATTAATTTAGACATATTTGATGATAAAATAAATAGAAATTTAGATATTCTATCCAAAAAAAAACAAGATAATTTAGCATGGTCTGAAAATAGTTATGCAGAAGAAAGGTCTACTAATAGTAAATTTAAGATAAAACTTAAGACTAGAATTTTAATAAAAGTATTTATTTGCGTATTTATTATATTTTCAAGTTTACTTATTAAATTAGTATTCTTAGAAAGTGTAAAGACTAACAATTTGTTTATTGGTTTAAAAACAGAATATAATAAAGATTATGAAAAACAAACAGCTTTGGAGAATATTGAAGAAAAATCTAAGCAATTTTATGCAAGTTTTAATTATGCAATACCTGATAAGGTTGCTGAAGTTGTGACCAATAAATACTTAAGTATAAAACCCAATCTAGTTAATTTTAGTTTAATTGTTTTCGTTAATTCTTTGTTTGAGAATAACAAGGAACAAGATAACAAGAGTAATGATTCAATTAAAGAAATAGAGAATATAAGTAAGGATCAAAAAGTCGAGACTGAGAATACTTCTCAAAATATTGAAAAACTAGTTGTAGATAATAAAACAGGAATAGGTGGAGGAGGTCCGGTTATTGAGGAGCCTCAAAAACAAGAACCTGTTTATAAACAAGAAGAGAGTTCAATAAGTATAATGGATGATGATACGGCTAAGATTTTAGAAAAAAATATTTCAATAATGAAGCCTGTAAATGGTACAATTACTTCTAAGTATGGAACAAGAGAACAAATCTTTGATTCTGTTGATCCATATCATACTGGTATAGATATAGCAAATAACATAAACACAGAGATAAAGTCTGCAACAACAGGAACTGTTGTGAACATTGAAACTAATAATAAGTATTATGGCAAAATGGTTGAAATAGAAACAAATTCAGTTATATTTAGATATGCTCATTTGAATGAAATTAAAGTGTCAAAAGGCCAGAGCATAAAGCAATCAGATATAATTGGACTTATGGGAAGTACGGGAATGTCAACAGGACCTCATCTACATTTCGAGATAAGAATAGAAGGCAGAAGTGTAAATCCGGAGTATATACTTAAGTTTTAAAAAAATCAGGTGGATAATATGAGAATTAAAACAATATTTTTTGATATTGAGATAGAATGGCTACTTATACTAGTCATTCTTATTTCAATTTTTTCAAATACTGTAAGAAATTTTCTAACTTTTTATTATATATGTTATTTGTTTATTATATTTCATGAACTAGCACATATAAACATTGGTATACTTTTTAATAAAGAAATAGAAAAAGTAAAATTTTCTTTTTCAGGTGCTTGCGCAGTATTTAAAAGAGAAAACAAATCTGTAAATAAATTAGAAGTGCTAGTATATTTGGCAGGACCTCTTTCAAATCTATTATTAGCATATATATTCAGAGACAACAGATTTATATTTGAGATAAACTTACTATTAGCTATGATAAATTTTGTTCCAATAAAGCCTTTAGACGGATACAATATATTAAATGAGTTATTAAAAAATTTTTTTGACAATTATTATAAAAGAGAGAATATTTATAATAAGATCTCTATTATATTTTTGTGTATAATTACAATACTATCTTTTATACAACTAATATATCAAAAAAACCCATCAATTTTAATTTTTATAGTATACTTAATAATACTTAATTTAACACAAAAATCAAGTATTAATATAGAAAGAATAATAAATAAAATTTCAAGTTAAGAAAGTGTGTCAAAAAAGTTACAAAAATATTACATTTTTTTATAAAAACACTTGATTTTTTTATTATTTAATAGTATTATATATGTAACTTGAGAATCGGGGGTGTAAGATGTGGCAATAGGTGACATTATAGTAGGCATAGATGTAGGCGCATCCAAGATAAGTTGTATAGTTGGACAAGTTAACAAATATAATGAAATAGATATTATAGGTAATGGTATTTGTAACAATAATGGTATAAAAAAAGGCATAATTATAGAGCCTCAAAGCGTTGCTAGATCAATTAGAAATGCCATTGAAGAAGCGGAAAACAACTCAGGCCTTGCAATAAACTCTGCATATGTGAATGCTAAAGGATTAAATGTAAGAATTGAAAAGATTATAATGGAATCTGAAATTGAAAAACCAGATGATGGTATGACAATTAATGATATATATAATGCTTTTTCTAAAATACAAATGACAACAAGACTAGACGATGGGGAACAAATCATAGACATTTTACCATATGAGTATTATGTTAAAGATAGAAAATATAAAGAAGAACCGATAGGAGCTTTTTGTAAAACTTTCTCTATCAAAGCAGAAGTGGTTATAGCAAAGGCAAACTTTGTTGAAAGTTTAATGACCACTCTAAAATATGCACAACTTGAGTTAGATGGTATTATATTAGAAACGTTAGCAACATCAAACGTTACATTAATGAACGAAGAAAAACAAATAGGTGTAATGTTAGTTGATATAGGATCAGGTCACACAGATATCTCAGTATATAAAAATTCGGAGTTAGAGTATTATGACAGTATTCCTGTTGGAGGAGATCATATTACAAATGATATTGCAATAACTTTTAATATAAGTGGAGAAGAAGCAGAAAAACTAAAAAAACAATATAATCTAGCGATACAAGCAATGATTACTAATAATCACGAAGTAAAGCTTATGACGACAATGTCTTCAGATGATAAAACTGTTATAAGATGTAGTGATATTGTTAGGGTTATTGAAGAGAGAATAAAAGAAATATATCAAATAATTAGAAAAATACTAGCAGATAAGAATTTAATTGGCAAAGTTGAATGTATGGTACTGACAGGACAAGGCATCAGTAATATAATAGGTGTTGAGGAGTTTGCAATGCTTACAACAAAACTAAATCAAGTAAGATTAGCAAATCCTAAAACAATAGTAGGACTTAAACCACAGTATATGACGGCTTATGGTATGATAAAATATATATCTAGTTTAAGTGAATCAAAACACGTCAATAGTAATGTTGAGATATTAAAAGATCCAAGTGTTAAAGAAAAAATAGCAGAAAAAATAGCTCTTGCAAAGGATAAGATTTCTGATATGTACAGAAGAATTAGAAAAATTGATAAAGATGAGTAAATATCTATAAGTTAAGGGGGAATAAATAATGGAAAATTTACTACAAAGTGGAATGGCTAATATTAAAGTAGTAGGTGTAGGCGGCGGCGGAAATAATGGTGTTAATAGAATGGTTGAAGCCAAGCTAAAGGGAATAGAATTCATAGCTATTAATACTGATAAACAAGCATTAGATTTATCAAAAGCAGAAAAGAAAATCTTAATAGGAGAAAAGCTTACTAGAGGTTATGGCGCAGGAGCAGATCCAGAAGTAGGAAAATGTAGTGCTGAAGAATCACGTGCTGAAATAGCAGAAGCTTTAAAAGGAGCTGACATGGTATTTGTTACTGCTGGTATGGGTGGTGGAACAGGTACAGGTGCAGCACCAGTTGTAGCAGAAGTTTCAAAACAAATGTCAATTTTAACAGCAGCTGTTGTAACAAAACCTTTCCCTTTTGAAGGTAAAAGAAAAATGATGAAAGCTGAAGCAGGTATAGAAGAATTAAAACAAAATGTTGATACTTTAATAACAATACCTAATGAAAAGCTACTTCAAGTTGTTGAAAAACAAACTTCTTTTGAAGATGCTTTCAAAATGGCAGATGATGTTTTAAGACAAGGTGTGCAAGGCATTTCTGATTTGATAACTGTTCCAGGTCTTATTAATCTTGACTTCGCAGATGTTAAAACTATAATGTTAAATGCAGGTATTGCTCATATGGGAATAGGACGTGCATCAGGAGATCATAGAGCTCAAGAAGCAGCAAGACAAGCAATACATAGTCCATTGCTTGAAACTTCTATAGAAGGAGCAGGAAGCGTATTAATTAATGTTACAGGTGGAAGAAATCTTGGATTATTAGAGATAAATGAAGCTGCTGAGCTAGTTCAAAAATCAGTAGATCCAGATGCAAATATAATCTTTGGTGCAGTAATTGATGATACCTTAGGTGATGAATTAGTTATTACAGTAATTGCAACTGGTTTTAATAGATCAAATTTCCAAGATTTAAAGTTAGATAATGTAGTTGAAGGTGCGTTTAGAAATGCATTAAAAGATAACAAGACTACAATTGCAATGGGAACAGCTACTGATTACAAAATTGATTGGGATATACCACCTTTTTTAAGAAGAACAAAAGGTGAATAAAAAATTATAACATAGTGTAGATATTAGTTAAAAAACCAAAATACTTAATGTATTTTGGTTTTTTTTATGTTTTATTGAAAATGAAAAGTTTAAATAAAAATTTTTTTCTACAATTTTTATCACATAGACCATAGTATAATATCGCCAAGGTGAAATAAGTGAAAATATATGTGGACTATATCTTTGTTGAAAATTTTATTATGAGTTTTCTAATACTTTACCAGTTGAGCATATTTACCAAAACTAAAGTGAAGTTAATAAAGACTTTTTTTGCCTCATTTATAGGTGCTATATATGTAGTACTTGTCACTGTATTTTCAGACACAATTTTTTCAAATATAATTTTTAAACTAATTGCTATAAATATAATAATATATTTGGCGTTTCTGCCAAAAGAGATAGTAAAATACTTTAAAATTTGTTTGTATTTTTACGTTATAGCTACATGTTATATAGGTTCAGTAATTGTAATTACAGTTTTTTTGGATATAAAAATATCGGGATTTTTTGTAAAAATTATAGTTTTTATTAGTGGATATATAATTACATACTTATCAAACAAAAACATGTGGAAACTGTGGAAAAGTAATATAAAAAATAACGATTTAATCTATGAAATTAAAGTTTATGATAAAAGAAATGATAGTGAGATAACATTTAAGGCTTTTGTAGATAGTGGTAATAGTTTAAAGGATAGTGTTAGTAATACTGACATTTTTTTAGTTCAAAGAAGTATTTTTGAACAAAATATAATAAAGGAAAAAAAAGAAGTCCATATACCTATGAATACAGTAAATGGGAGTTGTGTCTTAAAGGGATATATATATAACAATATATATATGTTTAAAAATGGAAAACAAGTAACTAAATTAAAAAAAGCAATAATTATTTTTACAGATATTAGCTTATCAAAAAACAATGAATATTCTTCACTTATAAGCTATGATACATATGTTGAAAAATTACAGGGGGTAGAGTTATGAAATGTATAAACAAGTTAAAAGAAATATATAGAAATATATTAAGAACAATAGGCGTTGAAGAAAACTATCTATATTATATTGCCGGTAGTGATAAATTACCTTCCCCGCTTTCTCAAGAAGAGGAGCAAGAATTACTTGAAAAACTTATGAATAGAGATATAGATGCTAAAAATACTCTAGTTGAAAAGAATTTGAGATTAGTTGTATATATAGCTAAAAAATTCGAGAATTCAGGTATTAATATTGAAGACTTAATTTCAATTGGTACAATTGGTCTTATGAAGGCAGTAAATAGCTATAACTTAGATAAAAACATTAAATTAGCAACTTATGCATCACGTTGTATAGAAAATGAGATTTTAATGTATCTTAGAAAAAATAGTAAAACAAAAACAGAAATATCTATTGATGAACCCATAAATGTTGATAGTGAAGGAAATGATCTACTACTTGCAGATATTCTAGGTACAGACAACGATAGCATATTTAAATCTATTGAGGAGAGTGATAACAAGAAAGTCTTAGTATCAGCTATTAAAAAGCTAAATAAGCGTGAAAAACTTATAATGCAACTTAGGTATGGATTTGATGGTATAGACGAATTAACTCAAAAAGAAGTTGCTGATAAATTAGGGATTTCACAATCATACATATCTAGAATAGAGAAAAAGGTAATAAATAGTCTAAAAAAGAACTTTTTAAAATAATGTGTATGAAACTCTAATTTTTACATAAGACTAATCTCAAAAGAGAGTATATTGGAGGTACATATGAATGTAAAGGTAAATATTAATGGGCTAGATACATCAAAATTACCAAAATTAAATAACAAAGAACAAATGGAAATGTTAAATAAAATTAAATCAGGAGATGACACATATAAAAATGAATTCATTTATTCAAATTTGAGACTAGTATTAAGTTTAGTTCAAAAATTTAATAATAGAGGAGAAAGTATAGACGACATATTTCAAATAGGTGTTATAGGACTTATTAAGGCTATTGATAATTTTGATACAACGCTTGATGTACAATTTTCAACATATGCAGTGCCAATGATTATAGGGGAAATAAAAAGATACTTAAGAGATAATAGCGCATTTAGAGTTACAAGATCACTAAGGGATTTAGCATATAAGCTTTCACAAGAAAGAGAAAAATATATAATTCAAAAAAATGAAGAACCAACTATAGAGGAGTTATGCAAAATAACAGGGGAATCCAGGGAAGAAGTTGTTTTAGCATTAGATAGTATGATTCAACCAATGTCTATATATGATGCTGTATACAATGATGGAGGAGACTGTATTTATGTATTAGATCAACTAAAGGATAGTAAAGATGAAGCAGAAAATATAATAGATAAAATAGCAACTAGTCAGATCTTAGATAAATTAACAGATAAAGAAAAGCATATAATTGAAAAGAGATATTTTTATGATAGAACCCAAACAGAACTTGCAGAAGAGCTTGGAGTTTCACAAGCGCAAATATCGAGAATAGAAAAAAATGCAATTGAACGTATAAAAAAAAGAATGGAAAAAGGTGTATAATAAAAAAAGCGTGGAAAAAAATATTCTACGCTTTTTTTATTTTTATACAATAAAAAAATATTAATATCTTTACCTAAAATACATATATTATAATGCACGGAGGAGGTAGCAATGGAGGAAAGAATAATATATATAAGTCCATCTGTACAAGAACAGAATATTGGTGTTGAAAATTATGGATCAGAAGAATTTAGGATGAATCAGATTGCAGATGACTTGCAGGCAAAATTAGAAAATTCAGGAAGATATTTAGTATTTAGAAATAATCCAAGAATGAGCTTATCTGAAATTATAGCTGAAAGTAATAGTACTATGCCAGATATACATGTAGCAATACATAGTAATGCGGGAGGGAAAAGGGGACCAGAAGTATATGTAAGCGGGCAAGATCTAAACTCAAAAAGATTAGCTCAAAATATATATGATGAACTATTAAGAATATATCCAAATCCAAAGCTTGGTAGGGGTGTTAAAATAGATCCACAATTAAGAGAAACTAGAGAAGTTATAGCTCCTTCTGTATTAATAGAAGTGGGATTTCATGATAACAAAGAAGATGCAAAATGGATAATAAATAATATATCAAAAATATCAGATGCAATTTTAAAAGGGATAGATACATACTTCGTGGAAGAGTAAGTAGCTAACTACAAAAAATAGATTTTAAGAGTTGACAATAAAAATCATATAATATATAATAACTAGATGATAATAATTTTTATATAAGAGGTATAAATTATGAGAAAAACAAAGGGAATATCACTAATAACATTAGTAATAACAATAATAGTTATAGTTATAATATCTACAGCAGTAATATTAACAGCAGTAAATAATTTAGGAGAGCCAGCAGCTAAAGCTAGATTTATGAATGATATAAAAAGTATTGAAGAA
>JAOAHC010000015.1 GCA_026415435.1 Clostridia bacterium | reverse complement strand
ATTCTTTCTATAAGGTAGATATCTTGTATATAGTTTCTATTTTCTGCTGCTTTTTCTACTCCTCTATGGTTATATCCTAAATTTATTGTAGCATCAACAATCATTTCACCATCAAGTACTAGCATAAAATTTTCAGGTTCTTTTAATGCTGGGTGTTGGGGTCCAAGAGGTATTTCTATTTTCATTTTTCCTCCTTACATTTTTCATCAAGCATTTTATTTAATTCGTCAAGTTTTACTTCTTTTCTTAGCGGATGAACCCCTTGTGGGAATCCTTCAGGAAGTGGATAATTTCTTCCAGCAGGTAGTCCTTCTATTATTATACCAAATAAATCATAGAGTTCTCTTTCGTAAGATGTAGCTGAGGGATATATAGAGATTATAGATGGAATTTTTGGATCGTTTTTATAAACTCTTACTCGTATATTAATCAAAATACTTTTATCAGTTATATGATATATTGCTCCAAGTTTTTCCCCTTCATCAAGTCCTGTTATTGTTGAAAGATGATAGTAACCTTTATCTTTTAAGAATTTAAGTAATTCAGTAAGCTTAGATACTGGTATGTCTATCCAAATTCTGTTTTTTCTTCTTATTTCTGACGATTCTATATCTGTTGTAAAATGTTCTTTTATTTCTTTTAAGATATTTTCTTCTTTTATCATTTCATCCATAACATTCTCCTTTTACTTTGACTTTTTTTCAATTTCTGTTATAAGTTTTACTACGGCATCGATTATAGCTTCTGGTCTAACAGGACAACCTGGTATGTAAGCAGATACTGGTATTACTTTATCAATACCACCAACTACACTGTAGCAACCATCAAAAACTCCACCAGAACATGCACATGTCCCTACTGCTAAAACAAATTTTGGTTCTGCCATTTGTTCATATATTCTTTTAAATCTTTTTGCTTGCTGTCTTGTAAGTGGTCCACTTACTATCATTACATCAGCATGTCTTGGAGTTCCTTTTAGAATAATTCCAAATCTTTCAATATCATATTTTGGTGTAAGCGCATCAACTATTTCAATATCGCATCCGTTACATGCGCCTGTGTTAAAGTGGATTATCCATGGAGATTTTAACCTTGACCATAATATTATTTTGTCTTTTAATTTCATATGCTCACCTTATTATAAATATTAATGAAAGAGTTATTCCTATAATTATAGAGTATATCATTGGCACTATAAATGATATCTCTGTTGAAAATGCTATTGTCATTATCATTAATGCAGCAACGTGTAATATTGTAAAAAAAATTGCATATGGATAAAATTCCTCATAACTTGGGGTTATTTTCTGTGATGGAAAATCTTCTCCACAAGCATAGGTCTTTGTTTTTTCAGTGTTATGTAATGTTTTTGGTTCAAATGTTTTTAAAAATTTTGCAATTAACAAAATTAAAATAAGTATAAAAGCGAATGTAATTGGAGGATAGGTAAATATTTCCATAATTTTACCCCTTCATATTAGATAATTTTGTAATATCTATTGTTTTGTTTATTCTATAGCTCTTAACAACAAGAGCAAGTCCTGTAGCTATAACTACTGCTTCAACAAGAATCATAACTATTATTATACTTTGAGCAAGATTTATATTTGATATTAAATATCCTGAGGTGATTATAGCAATTATAGAAGCTTTTGAAATTATTTCAAATCCTATCAAAAGCTTTATTATATTTTTAGATACTATCATACAATATGCACCACTAAAAAATATTAGTGTTATGAAGAACCAATCAAGTGGGAAGTAAATATTTTGCATATTTTATTCCTCCTGTTTTTTTACATATGAGAATATATGTTTTATAGCAAAAACTCCTCCGGCGAGAAGCATTATTTGTGCTATAACATCAATTCCTCTTATTGACCATATTATATCTCCTATTTTCAATTCATTTCCGTTTTGGGTTGTATTAGCATAGGATGATAATTTTTCAAAATATTCTGGAATAAATATTGAAGATAAAATAACTACAGCACTCATGATTAAAGGAAATATTGAATATTTTATTTGTTTTTCTTTCGTTGTATCTTCTTCATTTTTTACAAGGCTAACTGCGCTTATAAAAAGTACGGTAATTAAACCAGCACAAACCGATAATTCGAATACAGCTGCCCAAGGTGCTGAATATCCAAAAAGTAAAAGAGAAATTCCAATACTTGCAATAGCTAACATAATAGCAGAGTTTAAAAGTTTTTTAGATATAACAGCTCCAACTACTCCAACTATTATAACTAAATATATTAAAACATATAATATCATTGTCCCTCCATTACATTATTTTTTCAAGGTAAGAATAAATATATGTTACATATATTCCTGCTAATATTATCATTAAACTCATTATAATGACTGGCAAAAGTAATGGTGATTCAACTTCTTTTATTTCCGTTAATTTTTCTGCTAATTTTCCAAAAAATACTTTTCTTTGCATTAAAACAAAATATCCAAGAGTTATTATACTTGCTATAATAGCTATAATAGCTGATTTTATATAACCAACTTGCCAAAGAGCTATTATAACAAGTATTTTACTCCAAAATCCTGATAATGGTGGAATCCCAGCAGTTGACATTGATGCTATAATACTAGTCCATGATGTAATTGGCATTTTCTTTTCTAACCCTTTTAATTCAGTCATATTAGTTGTACCTGTTTGTTTTTCAATACAAGCAGAATTTAAAAACAAAACTGTTTTAAATGTTGCATGGTTAAACAAGTGAAAGACAGCCGCTATTATTCCAGTGGAAGAAAAAGTAGACACTCCAGCAAGAATATATCCCATTTGGCTTATACTGGAATAGGCAAGCATTCTCTTCATATCTTTTTGTGCTATTGCCCCGAATGCTCCTATTAATATTGTTAGTATTGATGTAAATAAAAGAATAGAAGAAATAGTTTCTACTGGATAATATTTCATAATTATTGAAATTTTTATTATTGCATATATTCCTCCAATTTTTGTTATGATTCCTGCTAAATATGCTGATATGGGAGAAGATGCACCTTGATATACATCTAGAGTCCAAAAATGAAAAGGAACTACTCCTGATTTTATAAGGAATCCTATTATTACAAATGAAAGCCCTATCATGGTCATAATATTTGTTGATACTGATATGATTTCGAAGTCAAGAGCTTTTTGAGAAGCAAGTACCAGTGATATCCCAAGTATTATGAGAATAGATGCCGGAAATGTTAGAAAAAAATATTTAATTGCAGCTTCTATTGAATTTGATTTTATATCTGAGGTAATTAAAGCAAATGAACATACGGCAAGAATTTCCACAAATAGATATAATGAAAATAAATCTCTAACCATCACAAGAGAAGTCATTGCAGATACTGATAAAAGTATAAGTGAATAATAAGATATAGGATTTGCTTCTTTCTCAATACCATAATAGGTAGAGAAAAATGATATAGCTAATGCTACTGTGTATATAGTGAATATTAGAAAAACTGTTAAAGGATCTATTATTGGTATAATATCTGGTTTTGTTATTGAGTTGATGATTAAATATGATATGTTAATAAACCCACTCAGAAGTGCCACATTCGCAAGTATTATTGCAATTCTGATGTTCTTTTTGGCAAAGAAGGGGAGGGCCAAGGAAGAAAACATAGGAATTAAAGAGTAAGATAATAAATCAATTACCATTTTATTCCTCCAAGATACATCAAATATACAACTACAAATATAAATATCGCAAGCATATAGTAATTATATATACCGCGATGTATATAAGAAATTTGAGAAGAAAAGATTATAGATATGTTTGATGGTATTTTATCGATAACAATATCAAAAAACCTATCAATTTTAAATAATATATTTGCTAAGGATTTAAAAATTCTTTTGAAAATCTCATATAGATCAAAATATCCTTTTTCAGCTAATTGGTATATGTTTTTGATAATTGGAGCATAGTGAATATGATCAGATGTTTTATATGGTTTTCCATATATTGAAAATCCTGATATATGTAATGTAAGAGAAAATATTATAATAGTTATAGATATTAAAAAGAGATTATCTAAATGAAACCCAGATAATTCTGTATGAGGAATATATCCAATTGATACAATTGATGGTTGTATTAACTTTGATAAAGGTAAATGTGCACCAAAACCAAATATTATGCATATACAAGATAGAGCAATCATTGGTAATAAAATTGTTAATGGTGCCTCTTTCGTCCCTTTTAAATTATCGTTTAATTTTCCAAAGAATACGCTATGTCCAAGCTTAAGAAATGATGCTAGAGTTAAAACAGAACCTATCTCAGCAGCATAAAAAAATATAGTATAACCAGTATTTAGAGTTCCTTTATATACAAGTTCTTTTGAAAAATAGCCATTTAATGGAGCTATTCCTGATATTGCTGCAGCAGATATTATAAAACATATTGCTGTAGCTGGCATTTTCCAAAATAAACCACCTAGTTTTGATATGTCATTTATTTGTGTTTGTCTTTCTACTGAGCCAGCAGTCATAAACAAGCATGATTTATAAGTAGCATGATTTATCATGTGAAAAAGCCCACCAGCTATTCCTATAGGATTTAATGTACTTATTCCAAGAATCATGTATCCTGTTTGACTTACAGCGTGGTATGAGAGTAATCTTTTATAATCAGTTTGTATTAGAGCCATCATAACAGCTGCAATTATAGTTATTGAGGCAATTATCATAAGAATTATTTGAACTGAAAGATTTATTTGGAAAATATGTAGGGAAATTCTAGCAAGAAAATATATTCCAAGAAGTTTATCTATAGCGGCAGGAATATAAGCCATAAATGAAGCATTAGAATATAAAGCTGCTTGTGGAATCCAAGTATGAAAAGGAAAAGCTCCAGCTTTAGTGAGAGTGCCTATTAATATGAGAAAAAATGATAAAGTTCCCCATCCTGTCATTATTATTTTTGTTTTTGATATTTCAGATATTGATAATGTTGATGTAATATAATATATCATTGCTATACCAATCATCATTGATATATCAGCAATTCCATTTATAAGAAAAGTTTTTAAAGCCGTAGACTTAGTTTGTTGCGAATTCGAAGATATGTATATAAAAATATAAAGAAATATTACCATTGATTCCCAAAAAAACAACATCAATAAAAGATTATCACTTAAAACAACTCCTGAGGATGCGACTTGAGTAAGAAGAAGAAGGAAATAGAATATCTTTGGATTTCCTTTGTTTGGAATAGATATAGAATATATTGAAATAAGAAATGAAAACATTGATACAGAAAACAATAAAAACATCGATAAATAATCTAATTTAAAATGTAATTTATGTGATGAAAACCAACTAAACACTAATTCAAGGTTATCTCCCCCAATTTTAAATAATTTTATTGCTGCCCATAGCGATACAGCAGTCACGATAACAGAAAAAAATTCTCTTACATATCTTGTTTTTTCTGATATAAAGAGAATAAGAATTGCGCATATCAATGGAATAATCAATGGTATCATCATAATACCTGTGGGAGTTGAATTTATTAGGTTCATCTTACCATTCCTCCAATATATAGTGTATTTGCTATCATTTCAGTATAGGATGATGGATAGTTTATCATTATTCCAAGTAAAAGTCCAAGAAATGCAAGAAATAATACAGCAGTAATCATTGTTGAAGAACCTTCTTGAGGATTATTTATTTTTTCATTTCCGAGGAATATATAATAAAATGCTCTTGATAGATAAAGGAAAGTCATGATTGTCCCTATAAAGAACATAGCTATTATAATAATATCATTAGTTTCTATAGCTCCTTTCATCACTAAAAATTTAGCAAAAAAGCCTCCAAAAGGAGGTAATCCCATTACAGAAAAAGATGAGAAAGCAAAAGCAACTGCTGTTAAAGGCATGGTTTTTATGAGTCCTCCCATTTTGGTTATATCTTTCGTATGAGTTTTTTGTTCTATTATACCAGCACATAAAAACAAAGATGCTTTAGCTATACTATGCATTAGTATATATAAAAGAGCTCCATAAAATGCTGATTTAGTTCCTGCTGCAAGACCTAAAAATATAAAGGATAGTTGGCTTATTGTAGAATATGCTATTATTCTTTTTATGTCAGTTTCAACCAATGCTGCTCCTCCTGAAACAATTACTGTGATTCCTGAAATTATAAGCATAATATAGTTAAATTCTACGGGCATATTAAAAACAGTTCCAAACAATTTTGCATAAGCAAAAGTTCCTATTTTTACCAAAACGGCTGCATGTAGGAGCGAAGTGACAGTAGAAGGAGC
>JAOAHC010000011.1 GCA_026415435.1 Clostridia bacterium | reverse complement strand
GTTTATCACAAATAATATTTAGTGGAACCGTTATGAATGAATTATTTTACATAACAACAAGTTTAAATAATAACACAAACAATATTATTAGGGAAAATTATCTTGTATCCAGTATACACGGAATATCTTATACATCAACATCAATAGTAAATGAATTAGTCCCAGTTTAAATTAACTTTTTACTTTTAAATTGATTTCCAAGTAATCCTTTATGATATTTCTTATAAGTGTACTTACACATATACCTCTCTTTTTGGAAAGCTGTTTTAATATATTAAACGTTTTATCATCAATTCTTACATATATTCTTTTATCCTTATTAACTTTATTTAAATCAATAACTTTTTCTTCCAATGTTAACTCGTTATATTTATCAATTTCGTCAATATTGTTTTCCTTATTTAGTAAATCAATTAACAAATTCTTTACTATATACTCTTTTAAATTTACATAATTCATTTTTTTGACTTTTTCAGTTAGTAATTCGTATGTTTCTTGTGGCAAAGAAAATTCAACCATTTTTCTTTTAATACTATTCCTACTCATTTTCATCCTCCTTATTTTAAATATTTAAAATTTCTTTTATAACACCTTCTTGTTGTATGTACGCTTCTACTAAATCATAGTTATCGTTAAATATGTAATCAAAAAATCTATCAGCAATTTCAAGAACCTCGTCAACACTTATATTTTCACCTTTATTTTTATACAATTCAACTGCATACGATACGGCGTTAGTTAACGCATTCATTTTTGCTATTCTGTAATCTCTAATAAAGAATACTAAATCATTCTTATTTTTAGGTAGTGTTTCTTTCTTTTTAACATCTTCCAAGCTACTTTCTGTATTACTTACACTACTTTCGTCATTGATTATTAAGCTATTATTATTATTTTCAACTAAACTTTTTAAGCTATTTTCGTCAAAATCTTTGATTTCTCTATAGTTAATTACATATTTATTATCCAGTAGTATAAATTCATATAAGAAATTTTCTTTTAATTTACTAAAATCAACTCCTTTATCTGGATACTTTGATAAAGTATACCAATTTCCATTAACACAAATTGCATTGTTTTCCATTTTAGATACTACACCTATTACAATACTTTTTTTCTTTTCCATAGTTTAACCTCCTAAAGATTTTTTGTCAACCTAACAAACTATTATATATAAGTATACGCTTTGCCATCTTGCGGTGATTGGAAAAAATAATACATGCATAGAAAAAAAAAATGTGTAATGTGTGAAAAATATGATAAAAAATAATAATTGTAAAAAATTAATAAAAAATAATACTTAAAGAAGGAGGTAAAGTTAAAATGGATAAGAAAGCAAAAATAAGTGAATATATATCAAAAGCATTAAGTAATGAAGTTTTAGTCACCATTCCAGAAAGAAGAAGGGAAGATTATGTAACTTTGGTCAAGAATGAGGAAAAAGTTCTAAATGAATTGGTGGAAATGACAACTACTCAACAGATTGATAAGATAGCATCACTATTTTTACCTACTATAAAGAAATTTATGAGGGATAGTTTCATTGATAAGCTTGTAGGCGTGCAACCGATAACAGAACCAATAGCAGTATTATATTATGCAGATTTTCATTATGCAACAACTGGTGGTGGTGCGGTAGCAGGTGAAAGTGCAATAGATAAAGTAACTACTGATTATACAATAGCGCCAAATGAAGGAACAGCAATAAATGCAGGATTTTATATTACAATAAGAGAAAGAGAAGTAAGAGCTATAACCAGAAAAGTATTAACTAAGTTTACTTTGGAAGCAGAAGAACTTGCATCAAAGTATAATGTAAATCTTGATAAAGAATTAATAAGATTAGCTTCTGCCAAAATCGTGGAAGAAATAAACTATGAAATATTAAAAGATTTATATAGTGTATCTACTGTTTTAGGAACATGGACTGCACCAGCACCAGCAGATCCACCAGAAGTAAAAGATAGAAGGGAAAGAGAACTTTATTATGTAATAGAAGATGCTATAATGCAAATTGCGGAAAGAACCAATAGGTTGCCTAACTGGATAGTGGTATCACCTAAAGTTGC
>JAOAHC010000006.1 GCA_026415435.1 Clostridia bacterium | reverse complement strand
GGGACAAAGTGGTCTATGAAACAGATGAAAACAACAATATTATTGCCGAATACACCTATGATGCACAAGGCAATCCAGCAACAATTATAAAGAATGGGGTAACTTATTATTACCATGTAAACGGTCATGGAGATGTTATGGCTTTAACTGATGAAAGTGGTAATGTTGTTGCAGAGTATAATTATGATGCTTATGGAAATATTGTATCTCAATCAGGCTCAATGGCATCAGCTAACCCGTTAAGATATTCAGGATACAGATATGATGAAGCAACAGGACTTTACTACTTAATGGCAAGATATTACGATGCAAATGTTGGAAGGTTTATTACAAGGGATACTTTCCATGGGTTTGAAGATGAGCCAAGAAGTTTAAATCAGTATGCTTACACAAATAACAATCCTGTAATGTTTGTAGATCCAAGTGGGCATGCTCCATCTTTAAGAATTTTTGTAGATTTGCATAACGCAGTTTTAGAAATGACAAGGTCATTGCTTAAACTTAAGGGAAAAATAACTGTTACTCAAATAGCCACATACAGTAGCAGGTCTTCTGTAATCCCTAATGGTTTTATGGATATTTATTCTCCAAGTACTCGTGAAGTTTGGGAAGTAAAAAGAGATAATAAAAGAGGTATTTCAGCAGGTATTAATCAGTTAAATAAATACACTTCAAGTTTTGTAAAAAAATATAATTTTGATAAACCAATACTGGGTACTCAAGCTTTTAGTGGATATATATATTTATCTGAGGGTATATATGATATTACAGCACATTGTAGTGGGGCATTAGTATTATATGATTATAGAGTTAATACAACAAGAGCTGCTTTAGCAGGTGTCGTTGTGGTTGGAGGAGTGCTAATTTTTGCAGCAACTGGATTACCAGTACCAGGTTGGGTTGCTGCATTTGCATAGGAGGAGAATATGTCAAAAGATTATTTAATTAAATGTTATAAAGAGCATTTTAAAGAAATGCTAATGCCATTAAATTTTATTATAAAAGGAAAATATTTTTATCGTGTTATTGGAAGTGAAATTATTCAAGTTGTAGGAATTGAAAAACATCGTTTAAGAAGAGTATTCACAATTAATATTAACTTTAAGCCATTTTGTATGGGGTTTGATGTTCGGGATTTGATAATAAATGGAGAAAGATTAGGTATGTTTCTTTATAGTGATGACTTATGGTGGGATTTTGATGAAAATAATATCAGTTTAATTAATTACAAAATTGAGCATGTTGCAAATGAATTTAAAAAAATTTTATATCTATTTGAGAAAATTGTTGATACAAAAAGTTATTATGAAATAGTATCTGAAATTGAAAAAAAAATTTATGGTGATGTTTTATTTGGATATGATATGTTATATCTTTATTTAAAACTTAAGATGTATGATGAAGCATTATTAGTTATTGGGAAAATTGAAAATGATATGAATAATTGGTTTAATCAACAGATATACTCAAAAAAAACTATAGATAAGGATCAAGAAACAAAGTTAATTCTGAAAGCAGAAGAGCTTTTCAATTTTTTAGAATATAGAAATATCAGGGAAGCTATTTTGCAAGGTGATTTTAGTTTCATTGATGATATTATAAAAAGAAATGAGCATATTTCAAAACAAAGTTGCCAAAATTATTTAAAGATAACATTATAGCTATAAATATAATTTTCAGAAAGAGTGTAGTTAAAAGGATAACTATACTCTTTCTTGTACAAAAGAGATACTGCCTACTACGTAGTTGTTATTTCAAAGCAGTAGTGTGGCATCAGCTAACCCATTAAGATATGC
>JAOAHC010000047.1 GCA_026415435.1 Clostridia bacterium | reverse complement strand
TAAAAACAAATGCATATGAATATTCAAAAGATAATGGAACTACGTGGACAGCAGCTACAAGTACAGTAACATATACATTTACTGGACTAACAAGTGGAACATATCAGTGTAAAGTAAGAGTAACAGATAATGTAGGAAACAGTATAATATCAAATACTGTAGATATAAGTATAATGTCAAATGACAGTTTAATAGGAAATATATATAGTAATAATTATTCTGACGGTGTACAAAATTTAACAGTTAATTCAACTACATATCAAGTTGAAGTAATAAACATTAGTGGAAATGTAACATATTCAACAAATCAATCTTTTGGAAATTCAACTGTAGATGGACCCATGGTTATATTAAAATGTACAGGTAATATTACAATAAATTCTGGTGTTACTATAACCACTGCAACTAGAAAAAAAGGATTTATGATAGTTTGCAAGGGTACATTAACTAATAACGGGATTATAAGTATGACAGCAAGAGGGGCAAATGCTACAGGACAAAACGTATATTTATGGAAAAATTCAGACACTACATATGAATATGTGCCAGCAGTGGGTGCTAACGGTGGAACAAGTTTTTCATATACTGGAAGATCTTCACAAGATGGTACAGGTAAAGCAGGTAGTAACGGAATTTCAAGACAGACAGGTGGTGGAGCCACAGGAGGAAACTTTAATGATAGAAATACTGCAACAACTGTTGTTTCTCCGGGTTCTGCAGGAACATCTTATTCTGGTGGAACAGGTTCAGGAGGTGTTATGACTTGGACTACCTCAGCAAATCCAGGTGTTTTACCAGGTTCTAATGGTGGAGCAGGAGGCAATGGATGGATAAGAGGCGATGGATTTGAATATTCTTACCCATTAGCAGCAGGTGGAGGAGCAGGTAATCCAGGTGGAAGTTGTGTGACACTTGGAGGTGCTAGCGTTACAAATGGTCAATCTGGAACAGGCGGGTTACTAATTATTTATTCTAATACATTTAATAATATAGGGACAATAAGTAATGATGGATCAAATGGTGGTGGAGTATCATCATATTCTGGTTCAGGTGGAGGAGGTTCTGGAGGAGGAAGTACAAATATCTTCTATACCACATTATCTAATCAGGGAACTATACAAGCTTTAGGAGGTACTGGTGGTTCAGGAAACTCTTACGGTGGGCGTGGAGGAAATGGTTCAATAACTCTAAAACAAATAGTATTATAATTATTTAGATATATTTATAAAATAAAAAATCGACTAAGTAGTCGATTTTTTATTTTTAATATTATAAAAGTCTTATAATAAAACTAATCTTTTATAATTTGTTTGAATAATCCATATTGCTTTTTAGTTCAGATAACATACTATGAATATTAGAAGCTAATATATCAAGTTTTAAGTTTCTTATAATTATATCTTCTTTATTTGATAATATATTATCAGAAATTGAAGTTAAAATGGGTATTTTACTTGTTTTAGATAGTTCGGATAAAAGTTTTTTGCCGTTTTTAGATATTGACAGAATATGCCCATATGCAATATTTTTCCTAATTGCATTATTAAGATCCTCTTTTGATATATTTAAAAGTATATTTGTAAGGATTCTTCTTATCCTACTTTCAACATATCTTTTTGACTTTATATTTTCTACAAATTCACTATAAGTATTTGAAATATGTGCAGCTGTTATTACCTTGTTTTCTAACCCTTCAGAGATCTCGTTTATTTTACTTAAATCATGCTTAGTGCTACTAAGTATTTTATATTTTAGTATATGAAATAGACTATCATCAAAACAGGCCTTAGATGACTGTATAAGGTTATAGGTATCGTTAGGAATATAATCTTTAACTAGTTCAATATCTTTATTTTTAATGCACTTTCTTATACTTGTAGCACTAACAAAATTATATTCGTTTTTACTTATATTATTATCATTATAATCATTCCCCAATCTCTTTATTAAGTATGGTTTCATATTACTATTTAGTTTTTTTATGGCTTTTATATATTCAAGTGCAAGTATGTTATTTGATTTTGATATAGCTTCAATAGAATCCTCATTTAGAAATTCTCTTAGTACGTTTTCTCTTGATTTAGCAAAAGATTCTCCATCTTTTAATTTTATTTTCAATTTATTCCATATGTTATCTTCATTTTCAATAAAATTATTAGCAATATTTTCTAATATATTAATATCATCTATTTCACTACCAAAGCAAACAGTATCTACAATACCTAATTTATCTAGTAAGTTTATGGCCCCATAGGAAAAATATTCGGCGCTAGCTACAGCATAAATTGTTGGTAGTTCTATTACAAGATCCGCACCGTTATTAATAGCAAGTTTAGATCTTTCAAATTTATTGTATATAGCAATGCGTCCTTGTTGAGTAAAGCTTCCAGACATTACAATTATAACATAATCAGAATTAGTAAGTTTTTTTGCTTGTTCAATATGATATTTATGCCCATTATGAAATGGATTATACTCTGCAACTATACCTAATACTTTCAATTATTTCATCTCCTTTTTGCTTATTTTATCATAATATATTTTTTTGTCAATGTATCTTTAAAAATTAAGAAATAAGTCTTTATAAAAAGTATTGGTTAATAATGAGAAAAGATAGTTGTTTATTTACATAATGTTGAATGTTAAATTGATATATGATATAATAATAATGTATTATATTCTGAAACTGAAAATAATTAAGAGGTATTTACTAAAAATTAATATTACAAAAAAGGGTGATATAATATGACAGCAAGTGAAAAGAACTACAATGAGTTTGAAGAAAAGAGCCCTAAGGGCTGTACAAAGGAAAATTGTATTGGATGTAAGTCACATAAAAAAGGATGTACATTACAATTAAAGGCTATAAAAGAAAAGATGGGGATAAAGTAGCTCTAAAAAGAGAATTTAACTATGTAAGGTTAAGTTCTTTTTCTTATATAAGTAAGAGATATATATAAGTATAAAATGGAAATAGTAGGTTTTGTTTACATAAAGTATTGAAATAATGATAATATAATGATATAATGGTATAATTAAAATATTTAATTCTATGCAAATAATTTAGCAGGAGTTAATTCTTGCACATATTTAAGGAGGAAGAGATATGTTTTTATCGGTATTTTTACGGATTTTGATTTCAATTGCAGTAGGGATTACATGCACACCTTTTATTTATCCAATGATATGGAAATCATTTTTCAAGGCTGCAAAAGGTAAGTATGAAGAAAGAACTAAGCATATTTACAGTAGTAAGAGTGGATTTAAGACATTCATCAAGATTTCAGTTGTTGAATTTATTCTTGGTGTAGGTTCTACGTTATTAACTCTATTTGGACTGAATTATAAAAATATTTTGGACTGGATTGTTGTTTTACTTGTTTTGGCTGTGTCATCATCTCTTAATATTTGGGGTTGCTTAAATAGAATTAAGTTTAAAGTAATAACTATTTTCAGTATTTATACCATTTATGCTATTCTAGCATTAGTGAATTACAACTTTGGAAATATATCATTAAATGAATGGAGAAAAACTTATATTGATTCAGAAAATAAGTATCCGTTAACAGTAATGATCGATAATCGAGAGGAACCTATTCCGTTATAAAGTGATATAGGGCAGTTATATAACTCTGCAGTGATTGCTGGACCAATCTTGAATAATAATAAATTTTTATATGTTTTATCAGGAAATGGCGTAAATGGTATTGCATATATTAATAGGGAAGACGGTAAAAATGTGGAATTTAAGACTTGTAAATATAATATTGGAGTTGGGAGTATACCCAGAAATGTGCAATTAGCATATCCACAAAGTAAAATAGGGTTTTATAAAGTAGATTTTTCAGAAGAAGGAGTTCCGTATGCCATCTATGTTGTTTTAAATAAAAAGGGTTTAATAGGAAAATACACTGAAATTTTTTTTGTTAGCCAAAATCTGATTAATGGAGAATTAGCGGCTGAATAAATATGTAAGTTTATAAGAAGAGCAAAGTAATATTTGCTCTATTTTTTTGTATTTTTATAATTATATACAATAGTAATATAAAATAATATTTTTTAATGTACAAACTGTATATATTTATGGTATAATGATATAAAAAAAGGAGATGTGTATGTCAGATCAAACAAAAAAAGTTATAATATATACAGATGGAGCGTGTAGTGGTAATCCTGGTCCAGGTGGATATGGAGCTATATTATTTTATGATGGAAATAGAAAAGAGATATCAGGTGGTGAGACTGAAACTACTAATAATAAAATGGAAATGATGGCTGTAATAAAGGCATTAGAATTACTTAAATTCCCATGTAATGTTGAAGTATATAGTGATAGTTCATATGTAGTAGATTCTATTGAAAAAGGATGGGTGTATTCTTGGAGAAAAAATAATTGGATAAAGTCCAATAAAGAAAAAGCAAAAAATATAGATCTATGGGAAAAGATATTAGAATATATGAGAATTCACAGTATAAAATTTATTAAGGTAAAAGGACATAGTGATAACGAATTTAACAACAGATGTGATGAGCTAGCAAGAAATGCAATAAAGAGTCTATAGTGGCAAAATGATATAGACAACTTGTTCATAAATTTTAAATTTACACATAAAATGTGTTATGGTGAAGTTTATGAAAAAATATTTAATGACATACATTGAGGCTAATTTTAAGATTATATTTATATTTGGTGTTTGTATATTAATAGGATTAGTAATAGGAGTTATATCTTTTAATTTTTTAGAAAATTCAAATAGATCAGAGTTAGTTAATAGTATAAAGGCTACTTTGGATTTGTCACATACAGACAATTTTCAAGGTGTAAATATTATAATGAATGGAGTCCTATCTAACTTTTTTATCATTTCTGTTATTTTACTGGCTACTTTAACAGTAATAGCACCTATAGCGTTATGCTTGATTAGTCTTTTTAAAGGGTTCTCTCTTGGACTATATATAGCAACGATATATAGTATATTTGGAATTGGTAATGGTACGCTAGTATTGCTTTTATCCGTTATATTACCAAATATAATATATATACCTATATTTTTATATATTCTGGTTAATGCAATTAATTTGCATTATATAGTTACTGATAAGGGGATGGTAGGTAAATTAAAGTATTTAATAAAAGAGGGATATCTATTATTAATAGCTATACCATTTATATTGCTTTCAATAATAATTGAGCAAAGTTTAATTCCTATAATTTTTTCAATTTATGGAAAAATGTGAGAATATCAATGTGATTTGGATATTTCAAATGAATAGTCTACATAACCTCAGAAAAATATATAAAAACATTACATAATTTTTGCCAAAACTATTGCAAAATTAGCGAAAATAGTGTAAAATATGTATACAAACACGGAGGGAATTAAAAATGAAACTTATAGTAGACGAATTCATTGAAAATCTAAAGCATAGACAAGCCTCAGCAAACACAGTTGCTTCATACGAAAGAGATATAGTTAAATTTAGTAACTATTTTGAAAATAAATCTAAAAAAATATTTGATTTGAAAAAAACAGATATGAATGATTATATAGAATACCTAGAAGAAGAAGGGAAATCAAACTCAACTATTTCTAGAACAGTAGCATCTATAAAAGCATTCTATAGATATCTTTTAAATAAAAAGTTAGTAGAAGAAAATATAGCTGATAAAGTAGAAGCTCCAAAAGTTGATAGAAAAGAGCCTATAATACTTACAACAAGTGAAGTAGAAACTCTTTTAGAACAACCAGATGTATCTGATCTAAAAGGTCAAAGAGATAAAACTATGTTAGAAGTTCTATATGCAACAGGAATAAGAGTAACAGAACTTATATCTTTAAATGTGGACGATGTTAATTTAAATAATAATTATATAAGTGTTAAGAAGAAGAACACACATAGACATATACCAATAGGTAATTATGCATCTAAGTGTTTACAAACATATATTGAAAATATAAGACCATTATTAATAAGAACAGAAGCAGAAAAATGCTTATTTATTAATTCTAACGGTCAAAAAATGACAAGACAAGGTTTTTGGAAAATTCTTAAACAATATAAAGATCAAGCTAAAATTTCTAAAGAATTAACACCACATACAATAAGACATTCTTTTGCAGTTCATATGTTGCAAAATGGTGCTGAAATTAAAACAGTAAAAGAATTATTAGGACATACTGATATTGCATCTACAATGATGTATACTCAAATGACTAATCTAGGATCAAAAGATGAGTACATGAAAACTCATCCAAGAGCACTATAAAATATAATTATAAATATTATTAATAAGCCTTCAAATGTTTAATTTTTATCAACATTTGAAGGTTTATTAAATTAATTGTAAGAATTAATTTAAATTTAGTATGTTTTGTGATATAATATACCTAAAATTAGTAGATGTTTTCTTAAAGTGTGGAAAAGGATTAATAAATTATCATAGAGGAGGATACTTAAAATGTTTAGGAATTTTAACAACAGGGATATTTCCAAGAATTATTCACTAGAAGAACATTTCAAAGAGAATACACCATACAAGAGCTGGAAAGGATATTTTGAAATACATAGTGACTTTATAAATAAACTATCCGCTAGAGGGTATCTTGAGTTCTATTGGAATAATGTAATTGCTCGGCAATTAGCTTACGATGTATTAGTTAATAATAAAAGAATATATTTTACAGAGGATGATAGGAAATATTCAGTGTATTCTAATGCTAAATCTAATGTGGAGTGCATTATGAGATTTTTGCATGGCGAGCAGGTAAAAAATCAGAATCTTCAATATAGGGTAATGACGGGTGTATTTGGACAATTTGAGGAAGTAGATAAAAATGGTGGAATATATGGAACAATAGATAGTGTGAGGGATTCCAGCAGTATTTTGATAGAAATAGTAAGATCTCATCTAGGTATATATGAATATCATGAATATTTTGTTATTACCTCGATAGACGATGAAGATCTTATAAATACCTATATTAAAGATAATGATCTTTTTGTATATCCAGACTTGAATAAGCGAGTTTTTTACGACGAGGAATTTATAGCTCACAGTGGAAAACTTATTGAAGAAGGATATAATATATCTTTTAACGGGAAATTTCCTGATAAAGATATTTTCCAGGAAGATTTACTTGACACTTTTGAAGATGAGTATTGGAGTTTTTTATATTTTCCTTGTCACGCATATTTTAAGAAAGAAGATGATATAAGACTAGTAATTTATATACCGAGCACTCATGATTTAAGTGAATACAAAAAGTGGTAAGCCATAAATAAAAACAGTAGATATTGAGCTACTGTTTTTATTTATATAAATATATGATTTTAGTTTAGTCTATAATACATATAAAATTATTGATACAAAGTGAAATATACTCCCAAGTAGTACTAATAAATGCCATATAGAATGAAAATACTTTACTTTTATCATGTAAAATACTGCACCTACTGTATAAGCAAGTCCACCAGCACATAGCCAGTAAATACCTCTTAGTGAATTTTTCGCTTGCATAATACTAATTAGGTCTGGCATCGCAAACATTATAGCCCAACCCATAATTAAATAGGTGAAAGTTTTAAGTATTCTATATTTACCTATAAATATTGAACTAAAAATTATTCCAAGAATTGCTGTTATCCATACTCCCAGGAAGAGAACCCAACCTATAATTCCATCTCCTCTTAAAACAACAAGAGTAAAAGGAGTATAGGTTCCTGCAATTAAAAGATATATTGAAGCATGATCAAATATTTTAAAAAGTCTCTTCAGTTTTTCGGTTGTAAATGAATGATATAGAGTGGACATGGTAAATAATATTAGCATCGTGGAGCCATAGATTGATACACTAACCACTTGCCATATATTACCAAACAGTGCAGCAAATACTATCATTATAATTAAAGCAACAAGTGCAAATATTGCTCCTAAACCATGGGTTATAGCGTTAGCAATTTCTTCACCGATTGAATATTTCATAAAATTCTCCTTACACAAGCACTATTTTAATAAATACTTTCTTACCTTTTTTTAATATAACATAACCTTTTTCAAATTCTGAAATTGTAACAATATGTTTTTCATCAGTTATTTTTGTATCATCTATTAAAATACCACCTTGATTTACAAGTATCTTAGCTTGACCTTTAGATGGTGCTACATCTGCTGCTACTATTAAATCTACAATTGAAATACCTTTCGATATCTCAATATCTGTCTTGATTAAACTAATAGTTGGCATATTATCACTAGAATTTAAATTTTCAAATAAATCTTCAGATGTTTTTTTTGCAATTAAAGCTTCTTCTTCACCATGTATAAGTTTTGTAATTTCAAATGCTGCTAATTTTTTAACTTCATTTATAGCACTACCTTCTACTAATGAAAATTTATTTATATCTTCCATAGGTAAAAATGTTAGCATTCTTAATACGTCATTTACTGAACTATCTTCAATGTTTCTCCAGTATTGATAAAAATCATATACAGAAGTTTTATTTTTGTCTAACCATAATGCACCTTTTTCAGTTTTACCCATCTTTTTACCTTCGGAGTTAAGAAGCAGAGGACAAGTAATACAAAAACTACCATTTTTATGAATTTTTCTGATTAAATCAACTCCGCTTAACATGTTAGACCATTGATCATCTCCGCCTATTTGTAGTCTACAACCATGATTTTCAAATAGTTGCAAAAAGTCGTAGCTTTGCATAAGCATATAGTTAAGTTCAAAAAATGTAAGTCCTTTTTCCATACGTTGTTTAAAACATTCAGCATCAAGCATTCTATTTACATTAAAATGTATACCATATGTTCTTATAAAATCCATGTAATTTAAATCTAAAATCCAATCTGCATTATTAACTATTATTGCAGCGTTTTCACCTTCGAAAGATACAAATTTACTTAATTGCTCAATTATTTTTTTAACATTTAAATCAATATCTTCTCTTGTTAACATTTTTCTCATATCAGTTTTGCCAGATGGATCTCCAATTAGAGCAGTTCCACCACCAACTAGTATTATTGGTCTATGCCCACATTTTTGAAAATATGACATTAACATAAGTGGTATAAAGTGACCTATATGTATACTATCTGCGGTAGGATCAATACCTAGATATAGAGATATTTTTTCCTTTGATACCAAATCTTTAAATTCATCTTCAAATGTTATTTGTTTAATTAAATCTCTTTCTTTTAAAACTTCATATATATTATTATTCATTTTTCATCACCTTTTTTAACTTTTATTAATAAATTTAATATAGTATAGCATATTTTGAAAAAATATTAAAGTATAGATCTAAAAAACAACAAAAAAAGATAAAAATGATTGAAAATGTTCATAATAAATGATAAGATATATTATATTAAGAGGTGAAATATGTTTCTAAAAAGATTTTTTCCGACATATATATTTGAAAGTGTTCAAACTATACCATATGAAACACTAGAAAAAGAAGGCATAAAGGCAATTATATTTGATATGGATAATACGCTGGTAGACTATAAATATGAATATGTTGATGAGATAAAAGTGTGGCTTGCAGAGATGAATAAAAAAGGTATAAAATTTTGTATATTAAGTAATACTCCAAGAAAAAGTAAGGCTAAATTAATTGCGGAAGACCTTGGTATGAAATATATAGTTAATGCTTCAAAACCATGGAGCAAAGGTTTTAAAAAAGCAATTGATATTTTAAGGATAAATAAAGATCATGTAGCAATAGTTGGTGATCAAATATTCACAGATATCTGGGGTGGAAATAGATTTGGCATAAAAACAATACTAGTAAAACCAGTTAATAAAAGAGAAATTATAGTAACTAGAGTGAGAAGACCGCTAGAAAGATATGTACTAAGAAAATACTATGAAAACAGTGAGAATGGATTAAAAATTGAGAATAATGAAGAAGGAGAAAATTAATGCAATACGTGTTGATAACAGTACTTTCAGTATTATTTGGACAAGTTATAAAACATTTATGTAAAAAGCTACCGCCAGTAGTATCTGAGGAGATAACTTATAAAGAGTTTAGAAAAACTTTATTTAAAGATTTCAAGATTGATTTTAAGTATACTATAATATGCTTAATATCATTTTTTAGTTTAATTATTTTTTTAGGAAGTAGCCTAAATACATATCTATTTATCTTTCTTATACCAGCGTTATTAGTTGTATTTTCAATTGATTATAGATTTTGCCTTATACCTGATGAGGCTCATATATACATAGTTATACTTGCAATAATTAACCTTATATTTAATCTTAACTTATTGCATTCATATTTATTAGGCGCTTTAATAGGAGCAGGGATATTTTGGGGACTGGGTGCGCTAGCATTACTTATATTAAAAAAAGAAGGTATGGGTTTTGGTGATGTTAAGTTAATGGGAGCACTTGGCTTACTATTCGGTATGAAGAATATATTGATTATAACATTAGTAGCATTTTTAATAGGTGCTATAGTAGGTGGACTTTTACTTATATTTAGAAAAAAAGATACGGATAGTTATATACCATTTGGACCTTTTATAGTTATTGGAACAGTAATAATTATGTTTGTTCCAGCAGATGAAATAATAAAAATATATATTGATTTTTGTACAGGTCTTGGCAGATTTGTTACAGATATTATATATAGTATAATTAGTTAAAGAGGTATTAATATGATTAAATTTGGACCAGCAGGAAATAGTGATGAATTTTATAGTAAGGGATATAAGGCATCTGAACAAATGCCTAAGTTTTTAAGTGAATTAGGTCTTAATGCTTATGAATATCAGTGTGGAAGAGGCGTAAAGGTAAGTGATGAAAAGGCATATAAATTAAAAAGTGAATGCGAAAAATATAATATATCACTTAGTGTTCATAGTCCATATTACATTAGTTTATCAACTCAAGAAGAAGAGAAAAAACTATCAACAATAAAATATATAACTGATACTATGGAAGCTGCAAAAAAAATGGGAGCAGATAGAATTGTAGTACATGCAGGTTCATTACTTAACTTAGAAAGACAGTATGCAGTGGAGAGTGCTTGTAATTTATTAAAAAGAGCACTTGATACAGCTGATGAAATTGGACTATCAGACATTACTGTATGTCCTGAAACGATGGGTAAATTTAACCAACTAGGTGATAGTAAAGAAATTATTAAAATGTGTAAAGTAGATAAAAGACTTATACCAACTATTGATTTTGGTCATCTGTATTGCAGATATATTGGTGGACTTAAAACAGAAGCTGATTTTGAGAATGAACTGCAACCGTACATTGACGAGTTAGGTTATGAGAGAATGAAAAATTTTCATGTACATTTTAGTAAGATGGAATATACAGAAAATGGTGGAGAAAAAAGACATGTTAACTTTTGTGATGAGGAGTATGGACCAGATTTTTATCCTCTTGCAAAAGTACTAAAAAAACTTAAGCTTGAACCTACCATTATATGTGAATCAGCAGGAATGCAAACAGAAGATAGCGTAAAAATGAAACATATATATAATAGTATATAAACAGAAAGAAGGAAAAATAATGAAAAAAGTAGAATTACTAGCCCCAGCTGGTAGTCTAGAAAAAGCTAAAATTGCATTTATGTATGGAGCTGACGCCGTATATGCTGGAACATCTAAACTTTCTCTTAGAACAAGAGCAGAAATGGATAGTGATAGTCTAGAAGATACAATTAAATATGCTCATAGTATAGGTAAAAAAGTATATGTAGCACTTAATATATATGCTCAAGATGAAGATTACGTAGAAATAGAAAGAGAAGTTATTAAGTTAGATAAAATAGGTGCAGATGCAATTATTGCAAGTGATGTAGGAGTAATAGAGTGCATAAAAAGACTTGCTCCAAATATGGAAATTCATATAAGTACTCAAGCAAATATAGTAAGTTTAGAATCAGCAAAATTTTGGCAAAAATATGGAGCAAAAAGAGTTATTCTTGCTCGTGAATTAAGTAAAGAAAAAATAGATTATATAATGAAGAATAAACCTGAAGATTTAGAAGTTGAAATGTTTATTCATGGAGCTATATGTTATGCATATTCAGGTAGATGTTATTTAAGTAAATATCTTTCAGGCAGATGTGCTAATTTAGGAGATTGTAGTCAACCTTGTAGATGGCAGTATAATATATATGCAGAAGAAGTAAATAAACCAGGAAGCACAATAAACTTAGATTATGATGAAAGAGGAACTTATATATTTTCATCAAAAGATTTATGTTTAATAAAACAAATCCCAACAATTATAGATATGGGAGTAGATAGTTTAAAGATAGAGGGAAGACTTAAAACAGACTATTATCTTGCAACAATTGTTAGATCATACAGAAATTCAATAGATGAATATTGTAGGTTAATTGAAGAAAACAAAAAAGAAGAATATAATTATTTAAAATATTTAAAAGAAATAGAGAAAGTTAAAACAAGAGGCTTATCAGAGTTTTATTTCTCAGATTCAAATAATCAAGATATTCATGATTTAGATGGACAAAGTGAGAATTTAGAGTATGAGTATGGTGCAAAGGTAGTAAGAGTAGAAGATGGATCTAAAATAGTTACAGTTGAAATAAAAAATAAGCTGAGCTTGGGAGATAAATTAGATATACTTTATCCAAATACTATGGAAAATAAGTCATTTGAAATAACTAAGCTTTATAATGTGGATACAGATGAAGAAATAGAAACAATAAATCCTGGAAAAAAAGGACAACTTGTAAAAATGGAAATTCCTTATGAAGTTAAAGAAGGAATAGTAATACGTAGAAAAAAATAATAAGAAAAAATGTATTGGTAGAAAATCTACTAATACATTTTTTGGTAAGTTTTAATTTAAAAAATTTAAGTTACTTTTTTCTAAATTACTAATTACAGTTTCAATTCTTTTTTTAGCGTCGTCACCAGTAACTGAACTCTGAACGTAAGAATTTATTTTGTTTTTTGTGAAATCATCAAGATTTGCATAATATTTAAAGGCATTTTCATTTTGTGCTATGGACATAATAAGTCCAATTGGAATTTCTTTTGCAGACATAGTATCACCTCAATAATATGATTGTCAAAAATATAGTTTATATACTAATTTTTACATTTAAGCCATTATTAGAGTGTAATTCTACATAAGTATGAAATAAAATTGACATTTTCTTGCTGCTATGATATAATCTTTATCAAATATACTCAAATAATAGTACTCAATAAGTAATGGGTATAAAAATTTAATAAGAGGAGTGTTAATATGAATTTAATTCACAAGGGGAAAGTCAGAGACATATACGATGTAGGTAAAAACTTGGTTTTGGTAACTTCAGATCGGATTTCTGCATTTGATGTGGTTTTGCCAAATATAATTCCTAGAAAAGGAAAGGTATTAAATCAGATGTCTGCATTCTGGTTTGACTACGTGGCAGATATTTGTCCTAATCATATGATTTCAACAGAAATCTCGGACATGCCAATTGAATTTCAAAAAGAAGAGTATACAGGCAGAAGTATGCTGGTAAAAAAGCTAAAAATGCTTAATTATGAAGGCATTGTTCGTGGGTACTTAACAGGCTCAGGCCTTAAAAGCTATATGAAAAATGGAACAATATGTGGAATAAAATTACCGGAGGGATTAAGAGAATCTGAAAAACTTCCGTATCCTATATTTACTCCTACAACTAAGGAGGAAGTAGGTAAGCATGATGAAGATGTAACTTTCGAGAAAATAGTTAACGATATTGGTATTGAGCTGGCAACTAAATTCAAAGAAACTTGTATTAAGTTATTTTTAAAAGCATCTGAACATGCTGAAAAAAATGGGCTGATTCTTGCCGATACAAAACTTGAGTTTGGTATAAATGAAAAAGGAGAATTATGCTTGGGTGATGAAGCCTTCACTCCGGATTCAAGTCGTTTTTGGGCAATGGATGATTATGAAGTGGGAAGGCCACAAAAAAGCTTTGACAAACAGTATCTAAGAGACTGGCTTGAAATAAGTGGATGGAATAAGACTGCACCGGGCCCTGAGCTTCCTCAAGATGTTATAGATGTAACATCTGAAAAATATGAAGAAGCATATTTTATAATTACAGAAAGTAGAATATAAAGTATTTAAATGAAAAGATGATCATAGTTGAACTATACCCCAAAAAGTGGAGTTAGTAAAAAAGCGCGAAAAACGAATAGAAAATTAATCTATTCGTTTTTTTTGTAATTTTGTGATATAATGTTGTTGGTGATATTTATGGCAAATAGATATAGTATTGAATTTAAA
>JAOAHC010000005.1 GCA_026415435.1 Clostridia bacterium | reverse complement strand
TCCACTATTAGGCCAGCCACCATATACCCAATCAGTAGGCAACATCCATATAGCAGGCCAGGTGCCTCTTCCACCGGGAAGTTTTGCTCTTATCTCAAATCTTCCATATAACCAATCACCTTTGTTTCTACTAACAAGCCTTGCAGATGTATATTCCCTACCTCCATAGTTTTCTCGCCTTGCTTCAATTATTAATTTTCCATTTTCAACTCTCGCATTTTCTAATCTATCTGTATAATATTGCAACTCTTGATTACCCCAACCACCTCCTCCTATATCATATCCCCACTTATTAGAGTCAGGTTTACCTGTATAATCAAATTCATCCGACCAAACAAGACGCCAAACAGGTGCTGAGTTTAAGTTGTCAAACAATGTTAACATAATAATTAACCCCATTAATAAAAAATTTTTCATTGCATTCATAAAAATTATATTTCTCCTTTAAGTTAAAATTATCTTAAAGCTACTATTTTCCTATTAAATATTTTCTCACCATATTTTAATCTACATATATATATTCCAGGTTGAACAAATCTTTCAAATTTATCTTTTCCATCCCAAAATGATAAATATCTGTTTTCTGAAAGATTTAATATTTGGAGTTCTCTTACTAACTTTCCTGAAGTATCATATATCTGTAAACTAATATCATTATATTTTTTATCCGTCTTAAATTTAATTTTTGTGACCTCTTTTTCTATCCAAAAAGGGTTAGGATAGTTTCGCAATATATAGTCATAACTTTCTGATTCTGTTTGTTGTTTTAACAGTGTTAAATTAACCTCATCATAATTTATTTGATTTGCACTATCATATACTAAAACTTTAATAACATAACTCCCCTCTTGAAAATCATCTACTTTCCACAACCAGCTTCCAGTTATTGAAGTGGTTGTTAAAGATAAACTCTCCAATAAAATATTATTTACATAAAATTCTATCTTATCCAATCTTATATCATCTGAAGCATAATACACAATATAAACATCGCTCATAACAATATCTCCATTTTGTGGTTGAAGTATTTTCACATAGGGATTTAAATTATCAATAATATTATCAAAATAAACATTTACTTCTAAATTTGTTTGTTGAGAAGAAGTATCATAAATTACTGCTTTTATTCTATGCATTCCATCTGAATACAAAAGTGTGTTTAAGGTATATACATAATTGATAGTAGAAACTATCCCTTGCCATTCATTGACTTTTATATCATCAATAAACAACTCTATCTTGGTAATACCAAAATCATCTTGTGCATTTATTAAAATATCTATTGTAGCCGAGATAGTTGAACCCTCTTTTAAATTTATAGAAATTATCTGCGGTTTATTATCTTTAAATTCTAAATTCTGACTCCATACCATCGTATATGAAGAGACATACAAACTTCCTATATAAGTATTTGTGTTTCTATCAAAGAAATTAATGTATTTAGGTAAATTTTCAAAATTATACGCCACATAAATTTTTGTACCATTTTTATCAAATACATTAAAACTTGGATAGTCAGCATACACATCTGTAAACACACTACCTAATTTATTAAAGTT
>JAOAHC010000003.1 GCA_026415435.1 Clostridia bacterium | reverse complement strand
TGTATTACCTTCAAATGTAATAGAATCAATTAAAAAAAATAAAGTAGCACTTAAAGGACCTGTAACAACTCCGATAGGAAGTGGTTTTAGATCAGTAAATGTAGCTTTAAGACAGATACTTAACTTATATGCTTGTGTACGCCCTTGTAAAACATATCCTGGAATTAACACAAAGTATGAAAATGTTGATATAGTGATAATAAGAGAAAATACAGAAGACTTATATGCAGGTGTAGAATTTCAACCTTTTAGTGAAGAAGCAAATTATATTATTAGTAAAAGCAATGGGAAGATTTCAAAAGATTGTGCTATTTCTATAAAAGCGATTTCACCTTCTGCAACTAGAAAAATAGCAAAGTTTGCTTTTGAGTATGCAGTAAAAAATAATAGGAAAAAAGTAACATCTGTTACAAAAGCAAATATATTAAAATATACAGATGGATTATTCTTTGAAGTATGTAGAGAAGTAGCTAAAGAGTATCCACAAATAGAATACGAAGAAAAACTTATTGATAATATGTGTATGCAACTTGTTCAGAAACCACAGATGTATGATGTTTTACTTTTACCAAATTTGTATGGTGATATAGTTTCTGATTTATGTGCTGGATTGGTAGGAGGTTTAGGAGTTGCACCTGGTGCTAATTTTGGTGATGAATATGCGTTATTTGAAGCAGTACATGGTTCAGCGCCTAAATATAAAGGTCTAAATAAAGTAAACCCTACAGCACTTTTGCTTTCTGCTAAGATGATGTTAGAATATTTGGGTGAAAATGAAGCAGCAAATAGATTAGAAAATGCTATAATAGAAGTGATAAAAGAAGCAAAAGTAATAACATATGATTTAGGTGGTAATTCTAAAAATACTGAAATGGCTGAAGAGATAATTAGAAAGTTAAATATATAAACTTAAGGATTATAAGTAGTGAAAATTTCTATAGATAGATTAAAGATTGAAAGAAAAATTGAATTAGAATATCAAGATTCCCAATTCCAAGATAAAGGTTTGAGGGAACATACTTTGGGTCCTTTGAATATAAAAGTAAATATTACTTTGGTAGGTAATGAAAATGTGAGACTAGTTGGAGAAATAGAGGGTGAGTTTGAGTTAGTATGTGATAGGTGTTGTGAGAATTTTTTACAACACAAGATAATAAAAGTAGATACTATATTTGAAATAGAAAAAAATGAATTAGAGAATAGGATTATATATATAGATTCTAAAATAAGAGATATGGTTTTAGTGGATTTTCCTATGAAAACACTTTGTAGTAATAATTGTAATGGTATTTGTTTAAAATGCGGAGTAAATTTAAATAAAGAAAAATGTAAGTGTATAAGTAAATAGATATTTCTTAAGGAGGGTTTTAAATATGCCAAATCCGAAAAAACATCATACACACTCAAGAACACGAATGAGACGGGGTCAATGGATCATATCATCTCCTAATTTGGTTCGTTGTAGTCAGTGTGGAGAGTATAAAATGCCTCATAGGATTTGTCCTAATTGTGGTTATTACAAAGGTAAGCTATGGATAAAGAAAAAAGAAAAGGTTTCTAAAGAAGTAACAACAAAATAATTCTTATGAAAATAGTAGTAGATGCTTTAGGAGGTGATAAGAACTT
>JAOAHC010000033.1 GCA_026415435.1 Clostridia bacterium | reverse complement strand
AGGTATTGAATTTATCCCAAGCTTCTTTGTGTTTATTGCTATGTTTGATGGTGAACCTCCAAATTTTCTAATATAACTATCACAATCAAACTGCTCACTAAATTCTGTTGAAATCATATCTATTAAAAGTTCACCTATTGTTAGTAGGTCATATTCTTTTCTATTAACTTCTATACTGTCATAAATATTTAACATTATGCTACCCCACCTTATTTATTTTTATATTAATTCATACACCCTCGCTTCATAGGGTCTTAACTTAATTTCATCTATTTTATTTTCAAATACTTCATAGTTTGAAATAATTAATTTACATGTTTTATAATTTATATCTTTAGGCATATTAAATATATTTTCCTTTTCATTAAAATTACATATAATTAAAAGTTTCTTATTATCTAAAGTTCTTGTGTATGCATATATATTTTCATCTTCTTCTAAAATCAAATCATATATTCCATATACTACTATTTCATTTTCTTTCCTTATTTTAATAAGTTTGCGATAATAATTTAGAATTGAATTTTCATCATTAATTTGTGATTTTACATTTATTTTCTTATAATTTGGATTTACTTTTATCCATGGCTTAACTTTTGAAAAACCTGCATATTCAGTATCATCCCATTGCATAGGAGTTCTAGCATTATCTCTACCAAATTGATAAGTATATTCCATTATTTCATTCATTGACCTTTTTCCTGTTAATACTTCATTTTTATATAAATTAAGAGTTGCTATATCTCTGTACTCATTAATTGATTCAAATTTAACATTAGTCATACCTATTTCTTCACCTTGATAAATATATGGCGTTCCCTGCATAAAATGAAGACAAGTTGCCAACATTTTTGCAGACTTCTCCCAATATTCTTTGTCATCTCCAAATCTTGATACAACTCTTGGTTGGTCATGGTTGTTCCAATATAGGCTATTCCAACCTCCTTGTTCAAGTCCTTTTTGCCACTTTGTAAATACTCTTTTGAGTTCCACTAAATTTAAAGGTTTTTTTCTTAAATTTATATAATCCCTATCTAAATCCACATGTTCAAAACAAAATACCATATTTAATTCTCTTCTATCTTCAGCAACATACTTTATAGCAATCTCTGGTGTAACAAGAGGGGTTTCACCTACAGTCATGATATTATACTTTGATAGCACTTCTTCATTTAATTCTCTTAGATAATCATGAACTTTTGGTCCATTCATAACTACAAGTCCAAAGTCGGGATAATCGACACCTTCTGTCTCTGGTGCATCTGGAAAATCTGGATGTTTTGATATTGCATTTATTACATCCATTCTAAAACCGTCTACTCCTTTATCAAGCCACCATCTTACAATATCATGTATTTCCTTTCTTACGTTTGGATTTTCCCAATTTAAGTCTGGTTGCTTTTTAGAAAAACAATGAAGATAATACATATTTGTATTTTCATCGTATTCCCATGCAGAACCTCCAAAGGCACTTCCCCAGTTATTAGGCTCTTCTCCATTTTTACCTTCTTTCCATATATAATAATCTCTATATTTATTATCCTTTGACTTTCTACTCTCAATAAACCAATGATGTTCATCTGATGTATGATTTGCTACCAAATCAAGTAATATTTTTATACCTCTTTTATGTGCTTCAGATAATAATTCATCAAAATCTTCCATTGTTCCAAAATCATCCATTATATTTCTATAATCACTAATATCATAACCATTATCATCATTTGGTGATTTGAATATTGGAGAAATCCATAAAACGTCTACACCTAGATACTTTAAATAATCTAGCTTTTCTACTATTCCTTTTAAGTCCCCAATACCATCGCCATTTGAATCTTTAAAACTTCTAGGATATATTTGATATACCACACTTTCTTTCCACCATTTTTTTCTCATCTTATACAACTCCTCAAATTATGTCCCATTTATTTAGTTTAACAATCCTACACATTCCTTTAGAATATAATTTAATTAATCTAGATTCATCTGCAGGATAAATTCTACCCGTCATAACCTTTTCACCATCATTGATAAATACCTCAACTGATGATTTATCAACAAATATTTGTAATTTTAATTTATTATCAATTAACTCAACTTCAGTTACTCTTTCTCCTTTAGGACCAATGCCTGATTTATCTCTATTAAACTTAAAAAGTTTATCTTTGGTATTATATTCTAAAATTGTTTCTTCTTTTTCGCTTGCTCTCAGCTTTATACCAAAACTTTCACTTTGTTGTACTTCTATAACAATTTCAAGTTCATAACTATCCCCTTGAGCGTCAATTGTAATCTCTTCTTGCAATTCAATATTTTCAATACTAAACTTATTATTTCTATATTTTTTAATTTCTTCTACCGGCTTAAAATATAATTTATTATCTTTTAAAATAACCTCTCTTGGTAATGTCATTGCTCCTGACCAATTATGTCCTAAATTTTGAGTTGGCATATCTGATTCCCACATATCCATCCATGCAACAATAATTCTTCTGCCCTTATTATCCAAAGTTGTTTGAGGTGCATAGAAATCAAAACCATAATCTATTGGGTAATAATCTTTAAAATCAAATTTACCTTTGATTTCATCTAGATTGCCTATCATATATATTGTGGAATGTAGATTTTTGTAATTATTGCCTTGACTTTTCATATATTGAGGAGACACTATCAAAATATCTTTATTCTCTATTGAAAACAAATCTGGACATTCCCATCCTGTTCCCATACTTCCATCACTTTTTGCAAGTATGTTGATATACTCCCAGTTTATTAAATCATTTGATTTATATATAAGTATTTGTCCATTACCATCTCCATCATTTGAACCAATTACCATATAGTAATTATTTCCTTTTTTTAAAATCTTAGGGTCTCTAAAATCCTTTTTACTAGCTTCATTTGGAATTTGTTGAGTAGTTATAATAGGATTATTTTTATGTTTAGTAAAATTAATTCCATCTGATGAATATGCTATACATTGTGTTTGTAAATAATCATCTTTTTTATCACTCCTATAGACATGTCCTGTGTATGCTACATACAGCATGCCGTCCTTTTCTATAGCACTTCCTGAAAAACAACCATCCGCATCATATTCTTTATCTGGTGCAAGTGCTATAGGCATGTATTCCCATCTAATTAAATCTCTACTTACTGCATGTCCCCAATGCATAGGACCCCATATAGCTTCATAAGGATAGTGTTGATAAAATAAATGATATGAACCATTAAAATATATAAAACCATTTGGGTCATTAATCCATCCATACTCTCCCATAAGATGATATCTTAATCTATATTGGGGATTTATTTTTTGTTTATTTTCTCTAATAAAATCATCTGCTAATTTCAACATATCCTTAGTCATATTAAGCACTCCTAAATAATTATTTTATTGAACCCTGAAGTACTCCGTTTATAATGTACTTTTGTAAAATTAAATAGATTATTATTACTGGAATGATGGTTAGTATCAATCCTGCCATTGAAAGTCCATAATCTGCTGTATATGTTCCATAAAAATAAAACGTTGATAGTGGCAATGTTCTTTGCTCTGGTGCCACTAAAACTAGTGATGGTAAAAGGAAATCGTTCCATATCCAAAGTACATCTAATATTGCAATAGTCATTGATATTGGTTTCAATAGTGGAAAAACTATAAGCCAGAATAATTGCATTCCCCTTGCTCCATCTATCATAGCTGCTTCCTCAAGTTCGAGAGGAATACTTTTAATAAATCCATGGAACATAAACACAGCAAGTGATGTACCAAAACCAATATACATATATATAAGTGCCCACTTACTATTTAACATTCCTATAGAGCCATATATTCTAACAAGCGGAATCATTATTGCTTGGAATGGAATTATCATTGAAGCAACCATTATGAAAAAAATTATTTGATTAAATTTCCATTTCTTCCTTACAAGTATATAAGCTGTGGTTGATGATAAAATAATAATAAATAGTACACTAAATACTGTTATTATTAATGAATTTACAAAGCCATGTATATATCCCATCTTATTAAATGCATTGATAAAATTACTAAATTCTAATTTAGTAGGTAATGCCATCGGATTTAATAAGATGTCCCTTTTTGACTTAAATGAATTAATTAAAACAAATATAAAAGGGACCATATATATAAGAAAGAATATACCTAAAAACATAAATTTTATTATTAACATTATCCTTTCTCTTTTTTTCATTATGCTTCAACCTCCATCTTCTTGCTAAAGTAAACCTGAATAACAGTTACTAAAGCAACAACTAAAAATAATACAAATGCTTGTGCTTGACCTACACCATATTTTTGTGAAAGGAATGCTTGGTTATATACATACATTGAAATTAATTCTGTACTCTTGAATGGTCCACCCTTTGTTAATGCAAGGTTTACATCATATACCATAAATCCCCTTTGTAAAGTTAAAAATAAACATATTGTTATTGATGGTATCATCATAGGAACAATAATATTTATCATTCTTCTCCATGCATTTGCACCATCTATACTTGCAGCTTCCAACAAATCCTTTGGTACATTCATAAATCCTGCTACATATATAACCATCATATATCCTGAATTTTGCCAAACGCTTACAATAACTAATGTCCAAAATGCCTTTACTGGGTCTGCAAGCCATGATGAAGAAAAAATTGGTATATTAAAATTATTCCCTATATATACAAGTAATCTTGAAAATATAAATTGCCAAATAAACCCTAATATTATTCCTCCAATTAAGTTAGGAGTAAAAAAACCTGCTCTAAAAAAGTTTTGCCCCTTCATTCCACTAGTTAGAATATAAGCAAATAAAAAAGCTATAATATTTGTTAAAATAACAGTATAAAGTACATATTTTAAAGTTAATCCAAACGAAGATAGGAATTTCATATCTTTAAAAGCCTCAATATAATTTGAAAATCCTACTAAATTATGTGAATTTGAAATTCCATCCCAACTAGTAAATGTTAAATATATACCAAATAAAAATGGAAGTATTATTACTGTAAAAAATATGAATGTTGTTGGTCCTGCATATAATAGATATGTTTTTAATTTATCTATAAATCTTTTTTCTTCCTTCATTTTATGACCTCCAAACAATATTTTGGAAAAATAACGGATAGATAAGGCTCTATCCGTTATTAAGTTGCTTGTTATTTCACACTTTTCCAATATTCTTGTATTTCCTTTGCAAGTCCATTTACATCTATCTTGTTATCCAAGAATTTTTGCATTGAAGCACCATTTTTTGACCAATGGTCTGATGGCAATGTAACCATAAATTGTAATGTCTTACCTTGACTCATATAATTCTTAATTGATTTTGCAAGTGGGTCTTGTGGTTCAACAGTTACATTTTTAAATGCAGGTATAATATTAGCCTTATTTACTACATAATCTTGTCCAGTTTTACTATATACTATCCATTCTAAAAACTTCTTTGCCGCTGCTTGTTGTTCTTCTGTATTTTGTTCCTTATCTAAAATAAAATACTTTGTTACACCAACTGGTATTTCTGAATTACCATAATCATTAGCATCATTGCTTATTGGAACAGGTAAGAAAGCATAAGAATTATTTTCTGGGTCTAATTCATGAATTTGTGGCCATGCCCAGTTACCCATAAACCAAACTGCTGCCTTTTTAGTTGCTAAAGCTTCTGGTCCATTTTCATAAGTTCCTGAAAGTGGAGAATTCTTAGATATATTATGTTTCTTCATTATATCCAACGTAGCCATTAAACCTTTAAATTGTTTGTTCTGAGCAAGGTCAACTTTTCCAGCCTTTAAATCTTCTAAAAATTTATTCACTTCATCTGACGATTTGCTTTGCGTTGCATAAGAAAGTGGTAAAAAGTGTCCTCCCAATGACCAATCCATAGGTGATACTATAATTGAACCCATTCCTGAAGCCTCTATCTTTTTAAACATTTCTTCTAAATCATTTTGTGTTTTTATTGTTGATGCGTCAAAATTACCTCCATAAACTTTATCTAAAACTTCCTTATTATATATAAATCCATATCCTTCAACTGTAAATGGGAAACCTATAACCTTTCCATCAACCTTGGCTGCATCTAAACTTCTATCAAAAGAATCATTTACCCATTTTTCTGAACTTAAATCTGCTACCTTATCTTTAAATTTAACAACATCACCTGGGTCAAGCATTGAAAGAGTTGGAGCATTACCTGATGAATAAAGTGATGAAACCTTTTCAAAAGGAGACTGTCCAGTTGGAGCTGGTATAACTTCTACTGTAATTTCTTGATTTTCACTCATAAATGCTTTAGCCATTTCCTCTAGCTGTGTTTGAATTTCTCCCTTTGAATTTAAAACTGTAATTTTTACTTGTTTTTTTTCTGTTTGTGCAGGAGTATTGTTTTCACTTGATTTTGAACATCCTGCAAATAGTGTCGTTGCAACCAAAGCTGACATTAATAATGAAATTGCTTTTTTAAATTTCATAATTTGAACCCCCTTATTTTTTATATATGTCATTTAATTATGACCAAAATAGTTAGAATATTTTGTACCGTGAAAAGCTTTTCTCGAAAGCTTAAAAAAATTTATTTTGTACTTTTACGTACAATTATCTCATAAGAAATTTGTATCTTTTTTTCAACCTTAAACTCATTTATATTATCTATTATTGTTTTTGCAGATAACTTTCCTGCA
>JAOAHC010000051.1 GCA_026415435.1 Clostridia bacterium | reverse complement strand
AACAACAGTAAAGTAACAGAATATGTATATAACATAGATGGAACAGTACAAAAACAGATAAATCCAAATAATGTGACAAGTTATGAGTATTATTTTGATAAGAAATTAAAACGCTTGACTACAAAAGACTTATCTGATATATTAATAGAAGAAGACTATTATGAGTATGATAATAACAACAATATATTAAAAGAAAACGATAAAATATATACATACGATGCATTAAATAGGCTAAAGACAGCACAAAACACAGAATATTCATATGACATGGCAGGAAACATTTTAAGTAAATCTGAACTAGATGGAAATGACTTAAAAGTAACAACGTATGAATATAACGCAAAAAATCAATTAACAAAAACAACAACAGTAGAAAATCTAACACCTGTATCAGAAAGTACATACACTTATGATAATAACGGTAACCAGTTAACAGAAACAACAGGTAGTGAAACAAAAACAAATACATATAATCCAAGAAATGAACTAGTAGAAGTAAAAAATGGACAAACAGTAACAGCAAATTATACATATAACTCTTTAGGAAAAAGAATACAGAAAAAAGTAGGAACAGAAGAAATAAACTATGTGTATGATGAAGACAGAATAATACTAGAACTAGACGCGCTATATAACCAAATATCATCAAATACATTTGGACTAGCATTAATAAAAAGAACAACAACTGAAGATGGGTATTATGTATATAACGGACATGGCGATGTTAAAAAGTTAGTAAATGATTCAAACATTGTACTAAATACATATGAGTACGATGAATTTGGAAAAATACTAAGTGAAACAGGAAGCTTCAATAATCCATACAAATATGCAGGATACTACTATGATAATGAAACAGCTACGTACTACTTACAAGCAAGATACTATAACCCTCAAATACAAAGATTTATATCAGAGGATACATACAGAGGAGAAATAGACGATCCACTTAGTTTAAATCTATATGCATATTGTTCAAATAATCCGATGATATATGTAGATCCTACAGGACACTGGGCGATATTAGATGATCTTATTGCAGCTGGTGTTGGTGCTATTACTGGAGCACTTGGACAATTAGCAAGTGATTTAGTAAGTAGTGCATTGAATGGTGAATTTAAACTATCTAATTGGCAAACATACGTGGGTGCTACAATTGGCGGTGCGATAGGTGGATGGGCATCTTTATATGCTTCTCCTGTTGTAGGTATAGCTATTGGTTCAGGACTAAGTACTGGAATTACTCAATCACTTGAAAATATAACTGGTGTAAAACAATATTCATTCAAAGAGATAATGCAGAATAGTGTTTTTGATGCATTTATTGGTGGAACTGTTGGATTACTATTGCCATCACCTAAAATAACTGGTATTACTGCTGGAAGAGGGAATATGGCTTCGGTTTTTGAAGCAGGCTTAACTAAAATAAATAATAATATAGTGAAAAATATGAGTACAAAAGTTATTTCTAAAGGAATTGTTTCAAATGTTCTTAAGGATATAAATCAATCTATTGTTTATGGAATTAAGGATTATACCTCTGATAATATGAATATTATCAACAAAAGAAAAAAACAAAATTTAAAATTCTCACCTGATTTGAATTAAATTAATATTGTAAAGGAGACTTAATTATTATGGATATATATCAATCAGAATATCTTAGATTTTCTATAGCATTTTTAGGAACCATAATTTTAATTTATATTTTATGCACTAAAAAGAATATAATTAATTTGAATAAAGTGTACAGTACTAAAAGAAAATTTGTAGAAAAGCACTATAATATTTTTAATAATGTTGTTAAAATTGTAGCATTAATACTTATATTAATATCTATATTTTTAATAGTGATTCCGAGTATAAAAGATCTTAAAAGATTTATTAACAAAGATTTTGAAATTGGTAATTTTGAAGTTTTAAGTGGAGACATAGAAAAGTCTTTTTATAAAAGAAGACATATCAATGTTATTAATATGGATACTGGAGAAAAACTAGAAATAGATGTTGGATATACACCTATAAATATTGGTGATAAGTTCATAATACAATATTTACCCAATATTCTTGTAGGAGAAATAATTAGTGAATATTAAAAAAATCATAAGTAGTAATTAATAAAAGACACTTGTATATTAAGATACAGGTGTTTTTGTTATTCAGTAGAAAATTATGACAAAGCAGAGATACTTTCAAAATAACAATGACAAAATTTTATTTAAGTCTATTAAGTTGTCTTAGAATAAACCCACAAATATTAACAAATTTTGACAATTTTACATAATATGCTTGAAATCTACATAATATCATGTTAAAATATTACTAATTATTAATTAGCCCAAATAAATTTTATTAGAGGGAGTGAAACTATGGATATAATTGATGAAGATTTTCCCTATATAATTGTGGGAGAAAATGATGATTGCGATGCAAAAATAAGTCTTCCAGATAGAAGACCATACTTTTATGGAGCATTTCGGAATGAAGGACTAACAGGTTGCAAAATGTTATTTCGAATATTTTTAACATTACCAAAAGGACAACAATCTAAAATCAAACTTACTTATTTTGGCAATGATATAGTTGAAATTTATGCTGTAGTTTCAGAAACAATAAAAGAAATAAAATGTAAGTATAATTATGAATATATAGAGATCTAGATTTTTCTAGGTCTCTATTTTTGTTTTTTTTACAATTTTTATATAAATACGTGACTTTTATTAATATTTGAGATATAATATATACATTGAGATAGTAATATTTAATACTATCAAAGGAGGTTATATAAATGAGTGTAAAAGGTAAAAAAGAGCAAAATATTGATGTTGTAGCACAAGAAGTTTTAAGAGAAGGTGAAAACAATACTAATGTTGAGATAGCAACTAATTTAACTATATCAGAAGATGTTATAGGTATAATTGCTGGTCTTGCTGCATCTGAGGTAGAAGGAATATCTGGTATGAGCTTAGGTTTTGTTGATGGAATAAATCAAATACTTGGAAATAATAAAAAATATTCAAAAGGCGTAAGAGTTGAATTAGAAGGTAAAAAAGTTACTATAGATCTATATGTAAATGTAAAATATGGTGTTAGAATACCAGATATTGCATGGTCAGCACAAAACGCTGTTAAAACTTCAGTTGAAAATATGACTGGTCTTGAAGTTGGTTCAGTTAATATCAACGTTCAAGGTATAACATTTGATAAAAGAGAAGGTAAAGAAAAAGAAGTAGTTAGTGAAGAATAAATATGTTTAAATGTTATATGAAGGAGATACATGTAAGATGAAAGATTTTGAAAAATTTTTATTAGTTATTTTTTCTATAATAGTAATAGTATTTGTAGCAACAGCTGTATTAATTTCTGTTGAAATGGTAGATACTTCATCGTTATTAAATTTGGTAAAATACTGGCTTGTAGATAATAGAGTATGGGTAATATCTGTTGGTGCTATTTTTGCAATGCTTGCATTAGTAGGAATATTTAGTAATTCTGAAAATGAAGAAAATGTAAAAAGCGGACTTGCTATTAAAAATGAATCTGGAACAGTATATATAACTAAGGATACATTTGAAAATATAATTTTAAATGTAACAAGAAATTTTGCATCATTAAGAAATATAAGGGTTGCAGTAAACATAGACGAAAGTGGAATATCAACTAACGTTTATGTGTATATATTACCAGATACAGTTGTACCTACAGTAACTGCAAAATTACAAGAAAATATAAAAGAAGCTATTTTAAAACAAACTACAGTTGAAATTAAAGAAGCAAACATAAAGATAAAAGGTGTATATGTACAACCTGAGAAGAAAGCTTAAAAGGAAGTGAAGATTATGAAAGAATTTTGGGATTATATTTTAAAGAACAAATATATCATAATATGTGTTTGCGTAGTTGTTTTATTATATGCATTAGGAATACTAGAGTTTTTATCAAAAATTATAATATTAATATTACTTATTGCTTTTGCAGTATATATTGGTAAGAAGTTACAAGATAATGAAAAACCATTTAAAAATATTTTTGATATTAAATTTACTAAAAAAGATGAAGACGTATATTATTATCAAGAAAAAGATGAAGACAAAAAATAATAGGATTTTGAAAGTAGGATAAAATAATGGGAAGAAAAAAAGCAAGAGACAATGCATTCAAATGTGTATATCAATTTGATTTTCAAGGTAGTGAAAATTTAAGTGAGATACTAGATTTTTGCTATGAAGAAAATGAAAATGATGAAGAAGAAAAAGAGTATATAATTCGTATAGTAGAAGGTGTAAAACAAAATCTTGAAAAAATAGATGAAATTATATTATCTAAACTTAAAAACTGGAATATGTCTAGAATTTCAAAGGTAGATTTAGGAATATTAAGACTTGCTACATATGAATTACTATATACAGACATTCCCGTAAAAGTAGCTGTAAATGAAGCAGTTGAACTTGCAAAAGAATATGGGAATGATGATTCTTATACATTTGTAAATGGAGTACTTGCCAAAGTAATAGAAAGTAAAGGATAAAATCTAATATATGGAAAAAAAAGTATATAGCGTATCTGAAGTAAATAGATACATTAAAATGGTGTTTGATAAGGACACCTTTTTAAATAGCGTAAATATCCGTGGAGAAATTACTAACTTTAAAGCTCACTATACTGGACACTTGTATTTTACTCTAAAAGATGATACTTCAACAGTAAAATGTGTTATGTTTAAAGGTTATGCTGACGCTCTAAAATTTAAATTAAATGATGGAGCAAAGGTAGTAATCTCAGGACAAGTTAGCGTATTTGAAAGGGACGGTTCTTATCAGGTATATTGTAAAAATGTAACTCCTGAAGGTTTAGGAGAACTATATCTTGCGTATGAACAACTTAAAGCAAAACTTGAAAAAGAAGGCTTATTTGATCCGTTTTCTAAAAAGAAGATACCTTTTATGCCTAAAAGAGTTGGGGTTATAACATCAAAGACTGGTGCAGTTATAAAAGATATAATTAATGTTACAACTAGAAGATATGATAAAGTAAATCTACTTATATATCCTGCTGCTGTTCAAGGTGTAAATGTTGCTCAAACAGTTATAAAAGGAATACAAACATTTAACAAATTAAATAATGTAGACGTTATAATAATAGCAAGAGGTGGAGGATCGTTCGAAGATTTATTTGGATTTAATGATGAAAACCTAGCAAGACAGATTTTTAGTTCACGTATTCCAATAATCTCAGCCGTTGGACATGAAACAGATTTTACAATATGTGATTTTGTTTCTGATTTAAGAGCTCCGACACCATCAGCTGCAGCTGAGCTAGTATATCCACAGTATCTAGATATAGTTAGAAATATATTAAATAACAAAAACAGAATTATGATAGCAATAAAAAACTATATTGAAAGAAAAAAACAATATGTTGAAAGAGTAAAAGCTTCTAAACTTGAAAAAAAGCCGCTTGATATTATACGCGATCATAGAATGACTATAGATAAGATATTAAAATCTAGCAAAAATATAATTGATATAAAAGTTGAAAAATCTAAGTCAAAATATATGCAACTAGTATCAAAAGTGGACGCTCTAAGTCCTCTTAAAACACTGAGTAGAGGATATAGTGTAGTACAAAGTATGTCTGGACATGTTATTACTAAAAAGGCAGATACAAAGGCAAATGATGAACTTGTTGTGACGGTTTCAGATGGCAAAATAAATGTAGTAGTAAAGTAGGGGGAAACATTAGTTATGGAAGATAAAAAAACATTTGAACAAAGTTTAAGTGAATTAGAAGCAGTAGCATATGAACTTGAAAAAGGTGATTTAAGTTTAGAAAAAGCAATAGAAAAATTTGAAAGAGGAATAAAACTTTCAAAAGAATGTAACGAAAAATTAGAACAAGCTGAAAGAAAAATAAATATATTAGTTGAAGGCGAAAATGGTGAAGTAAAAGAAGAAAATTTTATTTCTGAAGAATAAAAATACATACTAAAACTATTATTACAAATAATAGTTTTAGGTGATGTTATGAATAAAAGAAATAATAATATGAAGTATAATGAAAATGATAAGGTGACTATGGAACCTAATCTAGAACTAGAGAGAAAACAAAAAAGCGTTGAAGGAAATGAGCAGTATAATTTTGTTCCAAGTTTTAACGAATGGACTTCTTCTGATGAACAAAAAAGCAAAGTTAAAGAAATTGAAAATAAGACAAAAAAAAGAGTATGTAAACCAAAGGGGCATTAAAGCTCCTTTCTTTGCATATATATAAATATATACAAAAATATCATATAAAAAAGTGATAAAAAAACAAAAAATATTTTAAAAAACACTTGACTTTTTATCAAAAAACTATTATAATATTACTGTTCCACTGATGGGCCTTTAGCTCAGTTGGTTAGAGCAACCGGCTCATAACCGGTTGGTCCGGAGTTCGAGTCTCTGAAGGCCCACCATTTTTTTATATATATTTGCGGGTAGGTGCCCGAGTGGCTAAAGGGGGCAGACTGTAAATCTGTTGGCGAACGCCTACGATGGTTCAAATCCATCCCTGCCCACCAAGAAATAAAATCGTTGCACCAATAACGATTTTAAAAATTCAACTGTAAAAGGTTGAATTTTTTTTGACATTTTGAAGTTAAAAAATATGTGTAGAAGAGTAAGAGGAGGCAAAACTGTAATTTTGCAAATAAAAAAATACACTTACTATATAATTAGTAAGCGTATCTAAATGGTTAGTTTTTAAGCTTTCTTTTCAATTTCTTTCTCTTGAATCCATTCAATTTCGTCAAAGTCCAACTCACGATTAATAAGAACAACAGGATATTTAAATCCACCTTTATATTCAGTGATCGGAATTATAGTTTTGGCTCTTGCTACATATGCTCTGCTAAGCTCTTCATCTGTGAGCTTTTTACGAGGTACTATGTTTTCAAAAATTTGCATTTTCGTTTCCTTGAAAATTGAATTGTCAACCACATATACATGATTAGCATATTTGAGTGTAATAGCTACAATTAATTTTGCGCTCAAATCGCTACATGTTTCATCCACTAGAGAATAACAACTTGATTTTGATGTGATATTTTGATTGGTATCACACCAAATAAAGCCGTCACGAGCAATTTCAGGAATATCTTTATCGTTGAGTGCTAAATCCCAAGGAACTAAACGCGGGCAACTGCCTAAAGAAGCATGGCGATATTCAGGTGCTATTTTCTCAGGTATTTTTTTGCCTGATATAACTCTATCTCTAAAATTCCAATCTGCCATACTGAAAACGATAGGCCACTCACCTTTATATGGGATGATTTCCTCTGGCGTAAAAGGCAGTTTGATTGCGTCTACTTCAGGTAGTGTATTAATGTAGTCTAGCACGTTTGTATAAAGCCAGTCAGTAAATTCTTTAAATTTGTTAGCGAGAACAAATTCTGTGGGTTCATCTCCTTCAGGTTTGTATTCTCTGCCTAAGTCATTATCATGCAATAAAAGAGGAGGTCGCTGATTACAATAGCGGTAGATATCGTTAACTCCACCTTTGTATTTCAAATACTTTCTTGGTTCTTTATAAAGTTTAGAATTGGTTTTAATACCGTCAATGAACTTGTCTTTGTCCTTGTCCCAATCATCTCCAACATATAAATAATACGTGGGTCCTGACTCATCTTCGTATACGCAGATTTGTTGTTGTGGGATAGTTACTGCATATACGGCAGCTATATCATTATATTTCCCAAGTCTTCCTTGGACACGGCAGAATTCTAATTTAAAGTCATCTCCGCGAATGTTTGCAACATATTGATATTTGGCCGTTCCTGAACCATAAATAGAAAAATCTACCTTTAATCCAGGTACTTTCCAATTCCGCTTCTCAATAGCAAGAACTATTTCTTCACAAACTTCATCAAACGGGAATTGCCTTGACTTAGGATATAGAAATTGTGGTGTATCATTGAATACTGGCATAATTTCTTCCTCCTTAAAATATAGTTTATTTTAAATTTTCAAAAATAATATATATAGTATAACATAATTCGAGATTACTTGCAATGATTTTATGTAAAATTACTTACTTGTATTCTGCAATAAAGGTACAAAAACAATGAAAAATAATTTGATCAATTAAAAAACTATATAACTAGATAATAGTTTATGTTGCGATATTTTTAAAAGAATAATATGTTGCAAATATGCTCCGTATTTTAAATCTTGATTTTTTATGTTAAGTGTGTTATAATCATATCCATAGTAAATGTATTCTCTGTGCAAATAATTTTAGCAGGAGTTAAATCCTGTATATTTAAAGGAGGACCTTATAATGAGCAACTTGGAGTTAAAAATAGTGCTGGATGTTTTGGGGATTAATTATGCTATTGAAGAAACAATAATAGGAATAAAGGGAACACAATATAAGTGGAAAGGATGTACTCTTTATTCTAGTGGTTCATACTATAATGTTATTGAGGGTCGGATACCATACACAGTTGCAAAAATATTATCAAAAAAGTATCCAAATCACAGGGATGATGTACGTATTGAGGGGACATATGGATATGGTAAAGTAAGAAGCAAATATTACTATAGTGAAGATGAAGCAGGTAACACATATATTAGTTGTTATCATATTGACTCAAAAGAAGGATTAATATACTTGTTGTCGGAATTGCAATTTTATTATGAAAAATGCATTTATACAGAGAAATTAAGAAAAGCTCTTTATAGAAAACAAAGAGCAGCCATTATAGAAGTATACAAAAGGTTAATTGAACAAGGTAATCCGTATAAAACTACTGAAGAGTGGCTTAAAGCTCACGGTAAGACAGGGGATATTAACAACGAAGCAGCACTTGAAATACTTCCTTATATAAAAGTATTTGATGAAACTGTAAATCCTTTTTGTAATAGTAATTATGTAATGAAAGCTCCAGAAGAATATGTGAGTAAAGTTGAGTTTGATTTATATGCAAAATCAACATATTTATGGATGGAAATTTTCAACAAAAATGTGAAAATTGAATATTCAAGAGTTAAAGATTTTAGAAATAATGATGAGTATATATCCTATTCTTTATCTCATTACATTGACTCAAATAAAATGATGTATGTTAGTCATTGTATTTCTGATAACAAGAATGAAAATGTTATTTGCTTACGTCGTTTTGATAAACATTATTCTGGCAATTGTAGGTTAGAATTAAAGTTTGATTTGTTCTCAGGGATGGCATATGTGAATGATAATTATAAAGGAAAAAGTCCTATTACACCTGAACAAAAAGAATTAATAATTAAGGAATTAAAAAAGGCAATTGATCAGGCTGAAAAAGTAATTATAAATAAAATGGCTACAAAAAAAGCATAAATTTTAATTGTAAAACAAGTTATCGCACTAAATTGTGCGATAACTTGTTTTATATTAATATGAATATAAATATGAATATGAATACAATATTTTTATTATTTGATAATAGATACTAGATTTATTATTTTCGATATAGTATAATTTATAAAAAACTACTTAGGAGTAATAGATGGAAAAAAAGTACAAATATTTAATAAGAAGATTTAACAAAATGAAGAAAATAGAAGAAATAAAAGAGATATTTATTGAGTTAGCATTAAATAAAATGGAAAACGAAGAGTTAGAAAATATATATAATTTTATGCTAGCTAATTACAATAAAATTAAACCAGTTATTTTTGCTGAAATTCTAAGATATCTATATTCAAGTGATATAATTGCAGAATTTAGGCTATATATGACCTTAATAAAGAATAAACATAGCCATATTAAGATTATGCCAACACTACATGATTTCATATTACCTGAAGATAAATTTATGGATTTTTTACCTGTTCTAATATATTTGGTTTCAAAATGTAAGGGGAAAATCCGAGTAAATATGTATATGATCCTGATTAGGCATAGCGATTATTTTTCAAAAATAAGTATGGAAGACTCAGATAAAATAATGAGAAGTTTATCTGATATAGATAAGTATGTAGATTATTTAAGTAAAGGAAATAATATTAATAAATATCCGATAAGATTTGAACTTGAAATAATGATAGATGTAGCTAAGTATTTTAATAACCAAACTATCTTATACAATGTACTAAAAAGCTTGAAATTAAATGATAGTGAAATTAAACTTTTTTCACTTAATACTCTTGTATATAACAATATGTTTGTAAAAGAAGAGTATATTGAAGAGGTAGCAAAAAACATTTCTACTGCTGCAAGACTATATGTTTTTTTTACTGATATGAATAAAAAAGGAATGTTTCCTGAAAAATATTTGAGTCAAGAATATCTTGCAAAATCAAATATGGTATATTGGTTAATGTATCCTTCTGAACTTGGAAACGAACCAGATGAAATAGAGTTTGTTGATACAGTTGAAGAGAATAATCTAGTATATTATATTTTTAAGTTTAAGAGTATTTTCAAAAGACATGCTAAAAATAAATGGATGATAGGAATAGGCGGGGGTTACGTTAAAGAAGACATACCATGCGCAAAATATGATGGTTACGTTTATAGTAATTATGAGATTTTTGATGATGTAAACTATAAAATGCAAGTAGAAGAGATCTTTAAAATGATTAAAGAGTATGAAAAAAATATACCAGCTGAGTAGCTGGTATATTTTTTAAGTTACATTAAATCTAAAAAGCACAATATCTCCGTCTTTCATTACGTATTCTTTTCCTTCAAGTCTAACAAGACCTTTTTCTTTTGCAGCAAGCATAGTTCCATTTGAAATTAAATCTTCGTATGATACAACTTCTGCTTTTATAAAGCCTCTTTCAAAATCTGTGTGGATTTTACCAGCTGCTTGAGGAGCTTTAGTTCCAGTTGTTATTGTCCAAGCTCTAACTTCCTGTTTACCAGCAGTTAAAAAAGATATAAGTCCAAGCAATTTATAGCTTGCTTTTACAAGTTTATCTAGACCAGATTCGTTTATACCATATTCTTGCATTAAACTTAATTTATCTTGATCATCAAGTTCGCTTAAATCTTCTTCTAATTTAGCACATAGTGTAATAACTTCAGCGTTTTCAGCTTTAGCGTATTCACGAACTAGATTAACGTATTTATCAGAATCAGCGTCAGAAATTTGATTTTCAGATACATTAGTCACATAAATAGCTTTTTTTGATGTGATTAAGTATAAGTCTTTAACTAATTCTTTTTCTTCAGAATCTAAGTCAGCAAGTCTAGCTGGTTTAGAATTTTCTAATAATTCGTTTATTTTATTCAACACATTTAATTCAGCTATAGCTTTTTTATCACCAGATTTTGTTTGTTTCTGAACTCTTTCAATTCTTTTAGAAATGGTTTCTAAATCTGATAATATAAGTTCTAGAGAAATAGTTTCAATATCAGATATTGGATCAATTTTCCCTTCAACGTGAACAATTTTTTCGTCTTCAAAACATCTTACTATATGAACGATTGCGTCAGTTTCACGTATATGTGATAAAAATTTATTTCCAAGACCTTCACCTTTTGAAGCACCTCTTACAAGACCTGCGATATCTACAAATTCTACTGTTGCGTAGGTAGTTTTTTCAGTTTCATACATCTTAGATAAAACATCTACTCTGTCATCTGGGACATTAACAATGCCAACATTTGGCTCTATTGTACAAAAAGGATAGTTTGCACTTTCAGCTCCCGCTTTTGTTATAGCATTAAATAATGTGCTTTTGCCTACGTTTGGTAGCCCTACAATTCCTAATTTCAAAATTAACACTCCTTTATTTTAAATATATATTATTATATCAGACAAATAATATATGTCAACACAAAAGAGTTAAACATATACTATATAAGGTGATATTAATGAATATAACTGATAACTTGTTATCAATAAATCCAATGACAAGACCAGGAAAAAAACTAGAATCAGTAAAAAAAATAATTGTACACTATGTGGGAAATCCTACTAGTACAGCTGTAGCAAATAGAAACTACTTTGAAAGATTATCTACACAAACTGAAAGATATGCTTCAAGTCATTATATAATTGGGCTTGAGGGTGAGATAATAAGGTGCGTACCAGAGGATGAGGTGGCTTGGCATGCAGCAAACTTAAGTATGAATTACAACAGCATTGGAATAGAAAATTGCCATCCAGATAAAAGTGGTAAATTTAATGATAAAACCCTAAATAGTTTATATGAAATGTTAACAGATATTTGTATGAGATATAATTTAAATCCAACAGATGATATAATAAGGCACTATGATGTTTCAAAGAAATTGTGTCCAAAATATTATGTTGAAAATGAGTCGGAATGGTTGGATATTAAAAAAAATGTTCAGGATAGAGTAGATTTACTTAGAAACCCTGTACAGGAAAGTAAAGTAGAAAACATTGTATATAAAAATTATGTGGTATTGCCGGAAATTGGACTTAATTTAAGACAATATCCAGATATAAGTTCTAAAAAATTATCATCATATAAATATAATGCTGTAATTGAAATAGGAGAGATTTCAAATGGTTGGGGTAAGACAAAAGATGGTGGTTGGGTGAGTATGCAGTACGTTAAAGAAGCTGCAATTAATACAACTAAATATGCTGTAATACCAAGAATAGGGCTTAATTGTAGAGAAAAACCAGATATAAAATCTAAAATAGTGACCTCATATAAATATGGAAGTATATTAAAAATATCTGACATTGTAAATGAATGGGGAAAAACAAAGGATGGATACGTTAATATGAAGTATGTTAAACTGATGTAGAAGATAAGTTATAATAAAATATCCAAGCAAATATTATTTATATTTACTTGGATATAGTTTTTATAACATATCGCTTAGTTTTGTTATATCTCCTGCTCCCATAGTGAGTATTATATCTCCAGGTTTAGCAATGTTTTTAAGATGTTTTACTATTTCTTCAAAATCTTGCATGTATATAGAATTTACTTTATTTTTCTTTAATTTTTCAACTAAATCCTTTGATGATATAGAACCATCATCAATTTCTCTTGCGGCATAAATATCAGTTATAATAGCAAGGTCACAGTCAAAAAACGCTGTAGAAAAATCGTCTAATAATTCTTTTGTTCTAGTAAAGGTATGAGGCTGAAATACTGCAATTATATTATGATGTTCTTTTTGCTTAGCAGCAGCAAGCGTTGCCTTTATTTCAGTAGGGTGGTGAGCATAGTCATCATATACTAAGATGTTATCACTAATTTCTTTTTTGAATTCAAATCTACGCTTTGCACCACAAAACTCATGTAAACTTTTTTGAGCTACATCAAGTTCAACTCCATATGCATAAGCTGTAGTTATAGAAGCAAGTGCATCGTAAACGTTGTGTATTCCAGGTACAGTTAAATAAAAGTTATACGTATTTCCGTTTTTAGGATCTGTAACATCAAAAGAATAAAAACCTTTTATATTACAAGATATATTTTTTGCATATATTGTAGCTGTTGGTTCACTAAGTGAGAATGTATAAATATCCACGCTGTTTTTTTCTAATTCAGACTTGATACTGTTTACCACGTCCATGCAATTAGTATCATCTTTGTTAATAATTAATTTACCATGTTTAGGTAACATTAAAATAAATTTTCTAAATGAATTTTTTATTTCTTCTATTCCAGAAAAATAGTCTAGGTGATCTTCTTCAATATTTAGAATAATTGCTGAATGATGAGGAAAGTTTAAGAAACTATCCACATATTCACAAGACTCAAGAACGAAGAAACCAGAATCTCCAATCCTATAATTTAAATTGTCAAGTTTTTTAAACTTTGATCCTACTTGAACATTTGGATCAAGACCTGCATCAATTAAAATAGAGGCAATCATAGATGTAGTTGTTGTTTTACCATGTGTACCTGATATACATATAGTTTTTTCATAATCTTCAAGTAGTAAACCTAAAAACTTGGCACGCTCAAAACAAGGAACGCCCAATGATTTTGCTCTTACAAATTCAGGATCATGTTGATTTATAGCTGAAGTATACACAACAACGTCACAATCTTTTACAAGCTCAGCATTTGAACCAATATATACGGGTATATCGCTTTTTTCTAATATTTCTACCATTTCGCCTTTTGATTTATCTGAACCAGTAACAGTATATCCTAACTTTTTAAGTACCAGTGCAATAGCGCTCATACTAATACCGCCAATACCGATCATATGTATTTTATTTATAGATTTTAGAGATGAAAAACTTGTCTTTTTCAAAATATCACTTCCTTACAAATATACATTATACAAAAAAATGTATTAATAGTCAATTTTTTTAATACTTTTATAACTATTTTTGTCTAATAGTGTCAAACTAATATTCAATACTTGAAAATATATTTAACATATTATATAATTTAGGTAAAAATGGAGGGAATATCAATGTTTTTGGAAAAATTTGTAGTAATTTTCGTAGCACTTACTCTGTTATTTTTTCTAGCTAAAAGATACATATATAGATATGCGCCTGAAAATACAGTAATAATAGCGTTACAGGTACTTTCCCTAGGTTACTATATAAAGGGACTTGCTAATGGTTCTTCTATCAATATTATTATACAAGTAGCACTAATTTTATTTTTGTTAATTATACCACTAGTATTTGCATATTTACAATATAATAATATTATATTATCAAGAAAGATATTATATTATAGAATGAAGTATAAATATTATAAAAAAGATTATGATAAAGCGCTTGAACTTATAAAAAAGCTTATTGAAAAAGATGGAAGAAGAGCTATATATTTGTATATGATGGGTCAATGTTATAAACATAAAAAAGACTTTATAAATTCTAGGGATTCTTTTGCGCTCGCAATAGAGTTGGATAGAAGAGACTACAAAGCATATTATGAGTTAGGCCTGATTTTAGATGAAACTAATAAAAAAGAAGTAGCTGTAAATATGTTTAATAATGCGCTAAGACTTAACCAAACTTTTTATGAAGCAGCTGAAGCGTTAGGTATATGCTATACGAGCCAAGCTAAATATAAAGAGGCAATAAAAGTATACGAAAATTGTATTGAGTATCATCCAAAAGCTTTTGAACTATACTATAATATTGCAATGATACAGTTAGAATTAGGTGATTATGATAAAGCAGAAGAAGCTTTTGAAAAAGCTGCTCATTTAAAACCTAAATTATATAGTGCATACTACAATATAGGTAGAATTAATTATTTAAAAGGTAACTATGATAAATCAATAGAATTTTATAAATTGTCATGCTCATCTACAATATATGCTGCTAAGTCATACTACAAATTAGCTCTAGTCTATTCTGCTAAAAAAGAGTATGAAAAGGCAATGAGTAGCCTTGAATATGCAATGGAACTGAATTCTAAATATATTGAAGAAGCAAAAGATGAGTTAGTATTTTCAAGTTTGAGACAAAGAATAGAAGAATATGAACAAAAAAGAACTAACTCTGTGCAAAAAAATAAAGGGAAGAAAAATAAAGAAAAGGTAAAAAATAAAAATATAGTAGATAGTACAGAAACAGTTAGTTTAGAGGAGGCATAATAATTCTAATATATGGTAAAAAATAATAACCTAATATATGTATGGTTGTCGATATTGAAAGATATTGATTATACCATACTTTTAAAACTACTTTTTTCATTTAAAACAGTAAATAATATATATGAAAGCTCTAAAAAAACGAGTTTTTTCAAAAATGTTTTATTTTGTAATAAAATTCAAATGTCAGAAAAATTATTTTATTCTTTAATAGATAATAGCTTGAAAGTTAAAGCACAGGAAATATATAGTAAATTAATAGAGTATGATATAAAAATTATACCATTTGATTCTAAAAATTATCCAAAACCTCTTTTAAACCTCTACAGTCCTCCAATAGTAATATATATGATGGGGAATTATTCTTTAGGTTTAAATATTTCTAGTAAGACTGTTGTATGCATGTCAGGTGGATACTACAATTCTGCTTCATTATCATATATAAATGATTACTTACAATATTTTAAATTAAAAGATGTTCTAATGATTTCAACTAATAATAATGATATTGAAAATATGGTAGATAGAAATATAAAAGAAAAATTAATTGTAATAGAATATATGGATATATGTAATTTGAATTACAATTTTTACATTTTTATTAGTAGAAAATATGATTTAAATAAAAATAATATAATTTTTATATATACTAACTTGGAAAAACATTCGAATTACGAGAAAAATAAGATTATAGTTATTATGAAAAATGAAATATGTTCAGGTTTAGCTGATTTATTAGTAATGATAAACATGAAATATTCTTTTGAAAACATGAATAAAATAGATATGTTTATTGAACAAGGTAAAGATGTGATGGTGCTAAAAAATAAGAGTTTAAAAACAATCTATTAAAATATAATAAAAAGAAAAAAACATTTACTTTTCGAAAAATTTAATATATAATATACACATAAATTTAGGAGCTGGTAATATGCAAAGACTTGATTTTGAATCTAACGAAAAACTTACAAGAAAAGAATACCTAAAGCGCAAGAAAAAACAGGCGAAATCTCTTAAGAATTTCGGTATAAGAAAAAGAAAATACATATTTGTAGCTGTCACTACAATTTTAAGTATATATATATTATTGCAATTTTATTTTTATAACAAGACTAATAGCTATAAATATGTTGCAGGTGAAGGTGTAGAAGATCAGAATGTATATAATCTATACTATATAACTGAGGGTTATACATATACACCTAAATACACATTAAATTCAATAAACTCAGATGGATTTGATAATAAAGTAGTGTATGACAATCTAGGATTTACAAATATTAAGGTTACTGAAAAGTATGTTTATGGTATAAAAGATACAGGGCTTTCGAGACTTAATAAAACTACAAATCAAGTGGAAAATATAATTGAAAAAGATGTTAAAAAATATACTATATTTGGAAACACAGTATATTCTATAAATGGTGATAAAAATACTCTTACTTTAGCTAATATAGAAACAAAAGAAGTTAAAAATACAAACATACAAAATGTATGTGAGATATTAGTTGATGATAATAATGTATTTTTAGTTATAGCTAATATGGATAAGAAAGCTATAGTAAGTTACAATAAAAATATGGAAAATAAGGTTGAAGTGACTAAAAAATCTAACGTATCATATATTGTTCAATCAACTGATAAAATTTTTTACGTTAATAAAGCTGATTCAAATAAAATATATTACGTTAAAAAGGACGCCTCGATTGAAGAAAAAGTAGCTGACATAGTTGGTAGAGCAGATAACGGTAATATAAAAGAAATAGATGGCAGTAATTATTTGTATGTGAGAAATAACGATCTATACTTTGTAAATGCAGCTGATAATAATACACTTTGGAAAATAAATTTAGAAGATAAGAGTACTAAAAAGATAATCTCTACATCAATAGAAATTATACAAAATGTGGACAATACCGTATTTTATAAGGAAAAAAATAATATGGAAGTGTATATGTACAACGTAGATACAAATTTTATGTCACAAGTTGTTAGAAATAAGATAAGTGAGTTCTATGTTGATAGTTTGGTAGTAGATATAAAAAATAGAAATAATACACAAGTGAAAAATTAACATCTAAATAGAAAGTGTGCAAAATAAATTTGTACGCTTTTTACACTTTAATCATTAGGAGGTGTAACATGCAAAAAATACAAAAAGTTATAGAAAAGTTAAATATTCCTGAAGAATATATTGATCTTTATGGAAAGTACAAGGCAAAGATTTTAAATGGATATTATGATAATATAGCAGGTAGAAAAAATGGTAAATTAATTCTTGTTACTGCAATTAATCCAACACCATTAGGTGAAGGAAAAACTACACAATCTATAGGTCTTAGCATGGCCTTAAATAGTATAGAGAAAGATTCAATAGTGGTGCTAAGAGAACCCTCTCTAGGACCAGTGTTTGGGACAAAGGGCGGAGCAGTAGGCGGTGGAAATGCCAAAATTCTTCCTTCAGATGATATTGATTTACATTTTACAGGAGATTTTCATTCAATTACTTCGGCAAATAATTTATTATGTGCTGTTGTAGACAATCATATATTTCAAGGAAATAACTTAAATATTAATCCGGATAGAATATATGTTAAAAGAGCAATAGATATGAACGATAGAACTCTAAGAGATATAGTTATAGAAGGTACAAGACATACAGGTTTTGAAATAACAGCAGCATGTGAACTTATGGCAATATGTTGTTTATCGGAGAACATAGAAAAATTAAGAGAAAATATAGACAATATATTAATAGGATATACTTTTGATGAAAAACCAATTTATGCAAAACAGTTAAAGGTGACTAATGCAATGGTTGCACTTCTTAGAGAAACTTTAAATCCAAATTTAGTTCAAACTACTGAAGGAACTCCTTGTATTGTGCATTTGGGACCTTTTGCAAATATTGCACATGGATGTAATTCTATTATTGCTACTAAAATGGGACTTAAATTATCAGAGTATTGTGTAACTGAAGCTGGCTTTGGAGCTGATCTAGGAGCTGAAAAATTTCTTAATATAAAATCTAGAAAATCTGGTATTATACCTGATATTGTGGTTTTAGTAGCTACAATTAAAGCACTAAAATACAACGGGGGATGTAGTGAAAGTAATTTGGCTGCAGAGAGTCTTGAGTTTTTAGAAAAAGGAATAGTAAATTTAGGCAAACATATAGAAAATTTAGGTAAATTTAATTTACCTGTTGTTGTATGTATAAATAAGTTTGAAAGTGATACGGATAACGAAATAGAATATGTGAAGAATTTTTGCAAGAATTTAAATGTAGAATGTGAAGTTTCTACTGCATTTAAAGATGGATCTGCAGGTGCAGTTAATCTGGCAAATTTGGTTGTAAATAAACTTGAAGTAAGCTCAAATAAAGACTTTAAATTTACTTATGAAGATAATGATGATATTGAGGTAAAAATACAGAAAATATGTAGTGAAATATATGGTGCAAAAGATGTAATATATTCAGATAAGGCAAAAAAACAATTAGAAAATGTAAAAAAATTTGAATTTAGTGGGCTACCTATATGTTTTGCAAAAACTCCACTTTCATTGTCTGATAACCCAAAATTACTAGGAGCACCAAAAGATTTTGAAATATATGTAAAAGATATAAAAATAGCTAGTGGCGCTGGCTTTATAATTGTTTATGCTGGAGATATAATGACGATGCCAGGCCTTGGTAAAAAGTCTAAATATGAAAGTTTTTAGTGAGATTGACCTTCCTTGTTTGTCGAAACAAGGAAGATTTTGTAAAAACATGTAGATGTGTATTTCAATTCTTTTACAGTAAAATATTGACATAAAAACAGAAGTGTGATATATTCTATGTATAAAATTATTTTTATCCTTAACTAATGAAAGGAGAATAGCATTATGAATTATGCAGAAGTACAGATTTGTGGCGCCAATGTTTTAAAAATACTTGAGCGGAATATCTCAAAAAAGGTCTTATATCTGGAGAATTTATCAGATGATGATCTAAAAGAGATTTACGAACTACTAAAAGATTGTAATGAAACAATATTCAAGAAAATAAAATGTGCTTTCGATTGTGATGACGCAGTATTTCTGTATGAATTCAGCTCTTATTTGAATAAAAGGTACAAGAATAAAGAAATGAGAAAATTGAGAGACATAGCTAAAGTATTTAAAAATTTCATTTCAGATATTATGTGTTGTGCTATTTGCGAATGCATGTTGTCTGTGCTGGAAGAAACCATTCTTATTAAGGAAGAAAAAAATGTTGGAACTAATAAAGGAAAAAAGCTGATAGTATAGATATAACCTATATCTAGATTATCGAGGAACAAAATAATCAATATATTTTAATACTTAGATTATATCTAAGTATTTTTCTTTCCTTTTTTTAGTATATATTTTAAGTTTAAGCGGGTATTTTACTCATTTTTCTTGAAAAAAAGTATAAGATGTAATATAATATGTTAAATATCAAAGGGTGGGTTAATATAGATTATGAAGAAAATAAAATTGATATATAATTCAGTAGCGGGTCAAAGTAAATTTAAATACTTTCTAGATACTATTATAGAAAAGTTCATGCAAAATGGATTTGAGGTGTCTTTATTTAGAGCTGGTAAGAAAACTAATTTATATGATTATTTAAAAAATGTCGATTCTGATACATATGGTATTATAGTTGCTGGTGGTGACGGCACTTTAAATAGAGTTGTAAATGTTATGATGAGAAATAATATAAAAGTACCGCTTGGGGTTATTCCTGCTGGTACTTCAAATGACTTTGCAAAACATATTAAAATGCCATATAATTTTTCTGAATGCATAGATAAAATTATTCTTGGAAATATTCAAGAAGTAGACGTTGGTCTTGCAAATGATAAATACTTTATTAATGTATGCTCAGCAGGTTTATTTACTAATGCGTCACAAAAAACTGATATTGGTTTGAAAAATGCCATAGGTAAACTTTCGTACTTTTTTACTGCCGTATATCAATTATTTAAGTTTAAGCCTTTTGAAGTTAAAATAGAGACTGAAAATGATATAATTATAGAGAAAGTAAGCTTGTTTTTAATATTTAATGGCAGTAGTGCCGGTGGTATTGATAAACTGACTGATGGTTCAAATATACAGGACGGACTACTTGATATTATTGTTATAAAAGATTGTAAGTTTAGTGAAGTAAGTATACTTTTAGGTAAAATTTTACTTGGAAAGCATTTTGATGATAAAAAAGTTATATATTTAAGGGAAAAATGGCTAAGAGTTACTAAGATTAATGGTAATGTTGATGATCCAGATGTTGATGGTGATGAGGGACCAAGATTTCCTCTTGAAGTAAGATGTATTGAAAAAGGTATTAAAATGTTCTTGTAATATATATAAGAGGAAGTAATATATGAAAAATAATGTTAGAAATTTTAATGAAATAAAGTTACAAATGTTAAAATCAGAAATATATCTAGACGAAAGAGCAACTAAATCTATAGATGCTATTCGTCTAAATGATTATAGTAGTGATATAAGGCTTGAATATGCAAGAGATATTGATAGAATAGTTCATTCAATTGCATATACAAGGTATATTGATAAAACTCAAGTATATCCAAGTCTATATAGCGAAGATATTTCTAAAAGAATAACTCATGTACAATTTGTTTCACGTGCTTCAAAAACAATAGCAAGAGCATTAGGACTAAATGAAGATTTGTGTGAAGCTATATCTCTTGGTCATGACTTAGGACATGTTCCATTTGGTCATGAAGGAGAATATATTTTAAATGATATATCTATGAGTGAACTGGGTGAGATATTTTCACATAATGTCCAAAGTGTAAGAGATCTAATGTATATAGAACGTGGTGGACAAGGGTTAAATTTAACTGTACAAACATTAGATGGAATATTGTGCCATAATGGTGAATTAGAGAGTCAATATAATTTACCAGTTAAAAAAGATCTAAATATCTTTTTAGATGAATACAAGAGTTGCTATAGTAGTAGTGAAAATATAAAGAAGTTAAGACCTATGACGCTTGAGGGGTGTGTTGTTAGGATAGCTGATATAATTGGATATATAGGTAAAGATATAGAAGATTCTATAAAGTTAAACTATTTTTCAAGAGAAAAAATACCAGATGAAATATGCAAAACATTGGGAAACAATAATATTGATATTATGAATAACCTCATAGTAGATGTGATTGATAATAGCTATAACAAAGATACTATTTCAATGTCTGATTTAGTATATGAGATGATGTCAAAATTAAAGAAATTTAATTATGATAACATATATAAGAAGTCTAGTACTGAGGAAAGTTTAGCAGCTATAAGATTAATGTTTAAAGAACTATTTTACTATTATCTTGAAGCGCTAGAAAAAGATAATAAAAGCTCAGATATATACAAAGAATTTTTAAATACAATGAATGAAGAATATTTAAGTAATAACTCAAATAAAAGAAAAGTTATAGATTACATAGCAGGTATGACAGATACATATATGAAAAATATGTATAAATTAAATATTAAGGGGAGGATATAATGTATAGTAAAGAGATAGATGAAAAATGGCAAAGAATTTGGGAAGATAAAAAACCTTTTAGAGCTGAAGATTTTTCAAATAAGGAGAAGTTCTATGCTTTAATAGAATTTCCATATCCATCAGGTGTAGGACTTCATGTTGGACATGCAAGAGCATTTATGGGAATGGAAGCAATTTGTAGAAAGAAAAGATTACAGGGGTATAATGTGCTATACCCAATAGGTTTTGACGCGTTTGGACTTCCTACAGAAAATTATGCTATGAAAACAGGTATACATCCAAGAAAAGTTACAGACGACAATATAGCTAACTTTACAAAGCAATTAAAATCAATAGGCTTTTCTTTTGATTATGATAGAGTAGTTGACACTACCACTCCTGAATATTTTAAATGGACACAATGGATATTTTTAAAATTATTTGAAAAAGGTCTTGCATATAAAGAAAAGACATATGTTAATTATTGTCCAAAATGTAGGGTTATCCTTGCAAATGAAGAATCTCAAGGCGGTAAATGTGATAGATGTGATTCACAAGTTATTCAAAAAGAAAAAGAAGTATGGATGCTAAAAATAACTGAATATGCAGATAAACTTCTTGAAGGTTTGAATGAAGTTGATTTTATGCCTAGAGTAAGAATTGAGCAAGAAAACTGGATAGGAAAATCTTCAGGCGCTCAAATAAAGTTCAATATAAAAGATACAGATAGATTTATAGAAGTATTTACTACAAGACCAGATACTATTTTTGGTGTAACGTATATGGCCTTAGCTCCAGAACACCCTATTTTAGATGAGTTAAAAGATAAAATTAGTAATTTTGATGAATTAGTTGAGTATAGAAACAAGGCTAATCAAAAAACAGAATTTGAAAGAGTAGAACTTGCAAAAGATAAGACTGGTGTTTTAGTTAAAGGTATAGAAGTAGTTCATCCAATAACTGGAGAGTTAGTTCCTGTATGGATAACAGACTATGTTATGATGGGATATGGCACTGGATCTATAATGGCTGTTCCTGCACATGATACTCGTGACTACGAATTTGCTAAAAAGTTTGGTATAAATATAAAACCAGTAATTGCGTGGGATCATTTAGATGTAAATAATCCACCTCGTGAAGGAAAACAAAATACTGACAGACAAGCTGTTGTAGTTTTAGTTAAACATTGGTCTGAAGATAAATATATTTGTTTAAAATGGAAAAAACAAACTTGGATTGACCTTATAACTGGAGGAATAGAAGAAGGTGAAGACCCTATTTTAGCTGCAATAAGAGAAGTTAAGGAAGAGACAGGATATATAAATATAAAGAGTGCAAGCTATTTACCATTTGAACATATAGATAGATTTTTTGCAGCTCATAAAGATGTAAATAGAGTAGTATATCAAAAAAATATAGTTATAGAATTAGAAAATGGTGATTGTCAAGAAACATCTCAAGATGAAAAAGATCAATATGATATTTTATGGCTTACAAAGGAAGAAATGCTTGAACAAATTAATATTGATAGTCATACATACTTCTTTGAAGTATATTTAAAAGATGGTGAGCCTTGGTTAAAAGATGGAATACTTGTTAACTCTGGTTTCCTAAATGGCTTGGATGTGGAAAATGCTAAAAAAGTAGCAATAGAATATTTAGAAAAAAATAATATAGGTGTGGCTAAAAACAACTATCATATGAAAGATTGGGCTTTTGCTCGTCAAAGATATTGGGGAGAGCCTGTACCTATAGTTAAATGTGATGATTGCGGCTTAGTACCTTTAAAAGAAAATGATCTACCACTTACTCTACCAGATGTAGACAACTTTATACCAGGTGAAGATGGGGAGTCTCCACTTGCAAAAATTGATTCATGGGTAAATACAGTATGTCCATGCTGTGGTAAACCTGCAAAACGTGAAACAGATACTATGCCTCAATGGGCGGGATCTAGCTGGTATTTCTTAAGATATATAGATCCTAAAAATAGTGAAGCTTTAGCAGATAAAGATAAATTAAAATACTGGCTTTCTGTAGATTGGTATAACGGTGGTATGGAGCATGTTACACGTCACTTAATCTATTCTAGATTTTGGCATAGATTTTTATATGATATTGGTGTTGTGCCAACAAAAGAACCATATGCTAAAAGAACAACACAAGGATTAATATTAGGACCAGATGGCGAGAAAATGTCAAAATCAAGAGGTAATGTTGTAAATCCAGATGATATAATAAATGAGTATGGTGCAGATACACTAAGAACATATATACTATTTATAGGGGAATACTCACAATCTGCTCCTTGGTCTGATAACGGGGTAAAGGGAGCTAAAAAATTCCTTGATAGAGTTATGAGACTAGATGCAAAAGCAGCTGACGAAGATATACGTTCTAGTATGCTTGATAGAGAATTAAATATGGTAATTAAAAAAGTTACTTTAGATATAGAAGATATGAAGTATAATACTGCCATAGCTGCTATGATGTCATATGTAAATGTGTTATATAAAGAGGAAAAAGTAAGTAAAGTATATATTAAACCACTACTTCAAATACTAAATCCAATAGCACCACATGTAACAGAGGAACTATGGGAAAAACTTGGTTTTGAAGGACACGTTTTTGAATCTGTTTGGCCAAAATATGATGAAAGTAAATTAGAATTAGATCAAATAGAATTAGCAGTTCAAATAAATGGAACTGTAAGATTTAAATTGGTTGTAGATAGTAGTTTAGATGAAGCGTCAATTGAACAAATAGTAAGAAATGATGAAAGATTAAAACAATATCTTGTAGAGAAAGCTATAAAAAAAGTTATAGTTATTAAATCAAGAATAGTTAATGTGGTTATAGGTTAATAGGTTGATAGTATGAAAGGTGGAAATTAGGGTGATTTTTGGAATAAGTTACGACGAGTTAAAAACTATATATATAAATCTAATTAGTATTCTAGTTATATTTTTAATAGGTATGATTGCATATAGATACTCGATATTAAACAAAATACGTGAACAAAAAATAATGAAGAAACAAGCATATACTGATCCACTTACTTGTGGTGGAAATAGACAACTTTTTTTAAAAGTAGTTGATAATCTTATAGGTGGTAAAAATAAATTTGCGTTATGCTTTCTGGATTTGGATGGTTTTAAACAAATTAACGATACATTAGGACATGATGCAGGAGACGAGCTGTTAAAAAAACTATATGATATTTTGTCTAATTCTTTAATGAAGAAAAATGGAACAGTATATAGGCTTGGTGGAGACGAATTTGCTATAATACTTACACATGTTGAGACAACAGAGGATATAGCTAAGGTTTTAGATAAAATAAAGTTGGATTTAAGAACACCAATTGTTATTGAAAATACTAATATATTACTTGAATATAGCTTAGGTGTTGCAATTTATCCATCTGATGCAGACAACAGAAAAGATCTACTTTCATATGCTGATGATGCAATGTACTATATTAAAGAACATGGAAAAAACAATTATTATTTTCATAATAAAGTTCTAAAAGCAAAACAAGAGAATAAAAATAAAATGGAAGCAGATTTAAAAAAGGCTTTTAGAGAAGGTCAATTTGGTGTTGAATTACAGCCAAGATTTAATTTAAAAGATACATCAGAAATTATCTTTGAAGCTTTGTTATATTGGAATCATCCAGTATTAGGACACTTAAAAGCTGAATATTTTATAAAGCAAGCCGAAGAATTAGGATTAATTATAAAATTAGACGAGTTTGTTTTAGAAAAATGTTTAGAAAAACTAAATGAAGTTAAGAAAAAAGGCTTTAACAATGTCAAAATAGCAGTAAATAATTCTAATAAGCATTCAAAAAGATCTGATTTCGTTGATAGTATTTGTAATATAATTGAAAAACACTCTATTGAAAAAGGATTAATACAAATTGAATATACCGATATAATTAAAGTAAGTGAGATTGAAAATTATAGATCAATGTTTGGTAAACTTAAAAATATAGGTGTAAATATCTGTATAACAAATTTAGAAATAGAGCATGATACACTTTCACTTGTTGCAGATTTACCTATAGATGAAATGAAACTTAATGTTCAATATATTAAGGAAGACAGTAAATTTAACAAAAATATATTAAAAGATTTAATCAGATTTAGTAAAGATTTAGGTTATAATGTTACAGTTACTCATGTTGAAACTAAAGAGGAATTTACTAAACTTATTTCTAGTGATGTAGATAACGTTCAAGGTAACTTTTTATCAAATAGAATTAAATTAAACATGTTAGGGGACTACTTAAAACAATATAGTGAGTATAAGGCGAGTGTAGATAACATAATAAGAAATATATAATAAATATAGTAAAAAAATAAGAAAAATATCAAAAAAAGTGTTGACAAATTACTTATTATAGTTTATAATATTACTTGTCAACAATCAGTGGGAGCTTAGCTCAGTTGGGAGAGCATCTGCCTTACAAGCAGGGGGTCATAGGTTCGAGCCCTATAGTTCCCACCACTTTTGTTTTGGCCCGGTAGTTCAGTTGGTTAGAACGCTAGCCTGTCACGCTAGAGGTCGAGGGTTCGAGCCCCTTCCGGGTCGCCATTTTTTTTATAGGGCCAGATAGCTCAGTCGGTAGAGCAGGGGACTGAAAATCCCCGTGTCGGC
>JAOAHC010000004.1 GCA_026415435.1 Clostridia bacterium | reverse complement strand
GGAGGTTTGCTACTACTCAATGGAAGGTTGCTTCAACTCGACGCAACCTAGCTTAAACTCAAATTAACTTTGCTTAAAACTTATTTAACCCCCTTAACAATACCAATCTATTCCAACACTCACTCCATCAATATAAACTTCTTACTTTCCTCTCGATTACCACATCTAAGTTTATAAAAATAAATTCCAGAACTTAATTTCAATTTTTCTACATCAAGTTCAACTTCATATTCACCTCTATCTTTAACTTCATTTACCAGTGTTGCAATTTCTCTTCCAAGAACATCATAAATTTTTAAAGTAGTGAAATTTGTTGAAGGAATTCAAAATCTAATTTTTGTTTTAGAATTAAATGGATTGGGATAGTTTTGATAAAGGATAAAATCTTTAACTTTAAAATCATCTTCAACTTTTGTCAATGAACTTATATATAACCATAAACCATCTATTGCGCCTAACAAAAGAGTATCGTCTTTTACTTCGCAGGAGATTAAACCAAATATGCCTAAACTTTCTGCAACTGACACACTTAAAATTGTATCAATCATTCCAAATTTATTTATAGAATAAAAACTATAATAAGAAGCTGTAAAAAATAATCTTTCTTCGCCTTTATATTTTTTAATTTCTAAGAAATCAATGCCATAACCTGAACCAGGCACTAAATTATTATTAAAAACTTAAGTAATCTCTAAAGTTTGCAAATTCACTTTCCAAAGGCCTCGCCACCTCGTTGCAACATATAACTCTCTATTATAAATCTTTAAATCATGAATACTTATTCCATTAAATCCTATATACTCCCAAGTTCTACTTGTATCTCTTGTTCGCCAAACACCATTACAACCACCTTCACATAAATTTGAAGAAGATAAATATAAATAACTTGCAAGACTATCATAAGCAATCCCTTCCCAAACTGTATTAGGCAAAGGTATGTTAAAAATTCTTTTAAACTTAAAGTTATCAAAATAAATAAAAAAATAATCAAGAGTTGTACAAAAATTGCCACTCCATTTTCTTAAATAACTACCCATCGTATCATAGACAACAGTAAAAGTTTTAAGATTGGGGTTGTAGCGGTAATAATAACTCCAATAAACTCCCATTAAATAAGGCGGCGATTTTTTAAAATAAGTGAGAGGATCACAACCAATAGTATCTTGTTTAACATTAACAAGGTCTTTTATTTTAATAAAGTCTCCAATACTTCTAACATAAATAGCGTCATCTTTAATATAAAGAATATCATTAATGTTGCCTGGGGTATACGGGGTACCCTGGATACCAGGATATCTTATAATAATTTGTGCTCTAGCACTACTACTAACAAAAATAAAAAGATACAAAAAAATAAAAACTAAAGTTTTCATTGCGATTTCCTCCTTTTTATTTTTAAAGTTCTATTTATAATTATAATATAAATTATAAAAAAGGTAAATATATAATTAATTACCAGAAATTTTAATTTTATAAAAAGTATTTGGCATAAAATATTTCTCTACTCTCACCTTTGTACTTGTTCGCTTACAATAAGAATTATTTGAACAATTTGAAAAAGTCATAATTGAAGAAAAAACAGCGGAAGAGTTACACTTTTCGGTTGCTAAAATAGCTGTAATATATACTATAGGACAAATAATTACAGAAATTATCAAGTTTGTGCACTTGATAATGGAGAAATTCAATATGCAACCAAAAAGGAAGCGCTCAATTCGATGTCCAAATTGTAATAGTCTTAATACAAAACACAATGGTAAAAGGCAGCTTTCAACTGTTAGTTTTGATAGAAGATGTAAGAGGAAAGTTCAAAGGTATAAATGTAAAGAATGTGGAAAGACTTTTAGCAAACGAAGAGATAAACACAAGCATTACACGACTGGTTTTAAGATAGAG
>JAOAHC010000041.1 GCA_026415435.1 Clostridia bacterium | reverse complement strand
CTTTAAGTCTTGTGTTATACTATTACTCATAGGAAGTACCTCCGATATTGTTTGTCTGAACAACTAAACTATATCATATTGGGTACTTCCTTTCAATATTTTTTATTTAACTTAGTGTGACATATCTATTGTAAACCTATACTACTCCTTGCTATATTTTTCTATTAATCGTTATTTCTATTTCTTCTTGTTGTAGTTGCCTTTTGCTCATCTTCTACTATTTCTTCTTCACTATTTAGATTTTCATTTTCTGCTTCTTCCTCCACAGGATTCTTTTTAAGCTTTTTATATAAATACACTATTTGTCCAAATTCTACTAATATAAAGAAGAACAAAGCTAAAACTAATGCATTATTTTTTATTGTACTCACAAAATCATTATAAACATTAGAAATTCTATTACTTTCTTTGTTGCTATTTCCATATATATCAACGTAATTGTTGAAGACATCTTCTACTTTTCCTTCATCAATTTTAACACTTTTGTCCCTTACAACTTTTATTGTATATTCTTTTGTAGTTACGCCATCTTCAGCCACAACTGATATTTTTATGGTATTTTCACCATCAATTAAAGGATCATTTCCAGTTATAGTAACTTTTGCTTTATCATTTTTTTGGTATGCAAGAACTGTTAATTTAGTAATATTTGCTGCAACTGAATCAATTGTATAGTTTAAAGTTTCAGAATTAAATTCTGGTGAAAGCACCTTACCATCTACAACAATACTATTTAAGTATGCATTTGCCTTTTGAGGATCATCTGCTTTAGTAACTGTTATTGTATATACTTTTTTTGAACCATTTTTTGCAGTAACTGTTATTGTAACTATATTGTCTCCTTGTTTTAAATCGTTATTTCCACTTATTGAATATTTTGCGCCTGAATCTTCTGTAGCAACTGTTAAACCTAGATTAGTTACACTTGATGGTACAGTTAGTGAATATTTTGTTGTCCCCGAACTAAAGTTAGGTGACAATCCCTCATGATCTGGTACTAATTTTTTTAAGTTAGCATTATTACTAACTGTAGTTGTCCCACCATTATTATTGTTATTATTTGTATTAGTATTTTGTTTTTCATTTACTTTTATTGTTATACTCTTTGTACCTATTGTTGAAGTTATATCATTTGCTTCTGCTGTTGTATCCGCTACATCTGCTGGTGTTAATGTTATGGTTACAGTACCTGCAGCTTTTGCTGTTGCAGTAACTGTAACAGGATTATCAACAAAAACAGAACTAGTACTTAAAGACACTATACTAGAATTTGAAGAAGTAATATTAAATCTACCTACTAATTCAGATCCACTTATAGTAATTGTAGATGTACCTCCAATTTCTAATGTAGTATTTGTTGCAGTAAAGTTAACTGAAGCACCATATATATTTGATGTAATAGCAAACATTATAAATACTACCAACGAAAACATAGCCTTTACTAACCTTTTTTTTCTATCATATACCATCTAATTTTCCTCCATTCGTATAGTAATTATTGTGCAGAAATTTGTTTAATACCCATTATATGATTTTTTATTAACACATAATCACTTGCTGTTATTTTTCCATCTTTATTAATGTCTGCTCCTATATTTTCAACACTATTTAATGACTTAACACCCATAATGCTATTTTTAACTAAAACATAATCACTTGAAGTAATATTTGCATCACCATTTATATCTCCATAAATAGCTACTATATATTCTTCTACCAAATTACTTCCATCTAATATTTGAATTTTGCTTCCTGTTCCCACACCAGCATTATCTTGTATTTCAACATTATTAGAATTTACTATTTTTTTTGTATAACTTGTCACTACTTTATCTTTTATTGCAGAAGCTTTTGATCCTATTTCTACCTTTGTAACTATATTACTACTATTAACTATATAATCAGTTATACTTGCTGCTACATCAGTAACAATTAAGCTAACAGTACATGATTTGTTGCTACCATCTTTTGTTGTATAGGTTACATTTGTAGTACCCGCTTTAAGAGCTTTTACTTTACCATCTTCAACTGTAGCAATTGTAGTATCTTGAACCGATATATCATAATTTTTATTTGTAGTTGTAGTTGGTGCTACTGTAGGAGAATATTGTAAGTATTTACCTACCACAATTGTATACTGTGTATTACTCATTGTAATATTAGTTGCCTGTGTATTACCTACTGTTAACACACAACTATATGCTTTAGCTCCATCTAATGTTGTAGCTGTTATGGTTGCAGTACCTTCTTTAATAGCAGTTACTTTTCCATCATTATCAACTGTAGCTACGCTTTGATCATTACTACTCCATATGACTTTTTTAATGTATGCATTAGTTGGATATATAGTTGGAGTTAGAGTTAATGTTTCAGATACTTTTAAATTTGCAATAGCTTTATCTAAGGCTATATCTGTTACGTGTGTGTAATTATATGTTTTTACAAACGCTTGATACACATAACCCTCTCTTCCGTCAGAAAGTTTAATCTTATCCCATCCATTTGTACCAACTTGAATTCTTACAAATTTTGTTCTATCATTAGGTGAATCTGATACTTCTTGTAAAGTAGCAAGTCTGTTATATTCTGTACCTGGTCCAGATCTTATAGTAAATTCATCTACGTTTGGATATGAATCACTTGTATCATCTAAATACACTATATCTGTACCATCTAAATTACTTGTTAATGAATCAGGATGCATTGAAATTTGATCAGGCATTGCATCTGATATAATTTGATCGCTGCCATTTAATACACCATATACAGGTATATAGAATACAAAATTTGAATTTAATAATCCTAAACTATTATAGGCGTTATATGTTATTTTAGATTCACTTGAAGGCGCTAATATATTAGTCATATATTGATACGCACATAATGCTACTGCATTTCCATACACATTGCTAACATCAAACTTTTGGAAATATGTTGTATTTTGTCCCCATTTTATATAATTTGACCACAGATATGTTGCGCCTGCATTTATTGAGTATGTAGGAGTTGTCCAACCTGTATTACCGTCACTATTTATTGAATTTGATGCATATCTAAGACCATTAGTAACAGAATTATTACCATTTGCATCTGGAACTGCACCAATATTGAAGAAGTTATATACTCCTGGATATGTAGCTGAAGAACCATTGATCGAATAGTTATTTAATATATCCAAAGATGTCTCTTGCTTCATTCTTGTTGCTAAAAACACTGCACTTATACCGCTTCCACCAGCATTTTTTGATGCATTTATAATAATATCTGACCATTTTAGATTATTATCATGATTAACCATGTTGCCAGCTTTTTTATACTGTGTTGGATAAGTTGCCATAGGTGTTCCAGCTAATATTTTTTCAATTGTTGATGTTGTACTTGTCACATCATTAAAATCCAGTGCTTCAAATTGAAATATACTAGTTTCATTTAAAAAGTTTCTTGGATCTAAAGTATATGCAACTGCTGGCTTTGAAGCTATCACAAAGCTTCCATCAACATATGTATTTACACCATCTTTTTTCCAAGCAGCACTATAGCTATCAGGAACTGTACTAATACCTGTTTTTGTCTCATAACACTCTTGAGTTAGAGTTTGATTCCAACCAAGTCCAGTATATACAGCTTTAAATATCCAGTTTGGATGAGCTGCTTTCAAACTTTGTATATATGGTTTATAACTGTCTGGAAAAACTGAACTATTATCGCTTTCATTATATTTTATTTTAGAGACAGGTAGATTAGACGTCAAAGTTGCGTCACTTACATTAATATAATTTGATATAGCAAAATTTAATGTCATAACAACACTAATTGTTGATATCAAAAACTTACTAATCTTTCTCCTTTTGTTTTCATATATCATTTAACCTAACCTCACATTTTTTACTATTATATCAGTATAAAATATACCTTGTCTTAATTATATCAAATTAAGCGAAATTTGTATAGTTTTATATCAAAAAAAGTAAAAAAATCTCGTTTAATCCCGTATTACATAGCAAAAAAGATATAAGTATTTACTTATATCTCTTAAAAATAAAATTTTACATTAGATCTTTTTGTATTTCGTGAGCTTCCATCATTTTCACTCTTACTTCACATGCTATTTTTTGTAATTCTTTTTCATTTACACAGTCTTTAAGTGTCCTAATAGTTTTAAACAAGTCGGCTGCAGTAGTAAGAAGTTTGTCTACAACTGGAAACAGGTCAGGATTACATGAAATACTTATAGCTTTTTCTATAATCCGATATGCTTCAAGCCACATTTGTCCTGTTATTTCTGGGACATCTTTTTTAGCAACTTCACGAAAGTTACACATATAACCATCCTCTCCTACTTAAAATAATTTATAAAGTAACCTATAATCATTATCAATATATTATACGTAGGATGCTTGTATATAGTTAAAAGTATTCTATAATCCTTTTGGATTTTTTTGTTCAAAGTTCCACGAATCTCTACACATATCTTCAATATTTTTTTCAGCTTTCCAATTTAGCTCCATTTGAGCTTTTGTTGGATCAGCAAAACATGCTGCGATATCGCCTGGTCTTCTTGATGATATAACATAATTTATTTTTATATTATTAACTTTTTCAAATGCATTTATCATATCTAAAACACTATATCCTGTACCAGTACCTAAATTATGAATAAATATACCTTTTTGTTCTTTATTTAGTTTTTCTAAAGCTTTTAAATGTCCTTTTGATAGATCTACAACGTGAATATAGTCTCTTACCCCTGTACCATCATGAGTGTTATAATCGTTACCGAATACAGTTAATTTTTCTAACTTACCTATAGCAACTTTTGAAATAAATGGCATTAAATTATTAGGTATTCCTTGTGGATCTTCACCTATAAGGCCACTTTCATGTGCACCAATTGGATTAAAATATCTTAAAATTGATATTGCCCAGCTATTATCAGAAACATATAAATCTTTTAATATTTGCTCTATAAATAGTTTTGTTGTTCCATATGGATTAGTTGTAGACAGCGGCATATCTTCGGTTATTGGAACTTTTTTTGGATCACCATATACAGTTGCTGAAGAACTGAAAACTAATTTCTTAACATTATACTTTTTCATTAGTTCAAATAAATTAAGTGAACCAGATATATTATTAGTATAGTATTCTATTGGCTTCGAAACAGATTCACCAACTGCTTTAAGCCCTGCAAAATGTATAACAGAATCAATACTGTTTTCTGCAAATATATTTTCAATACCGTTTTTATCTAATAAATCCACTTTATAGAATTTAAAATCTTTACCTGTTATTTTTCTTATTCTATTTAATGATTCCTCTTTACTATTTGAAAAATTATCTAGGATTATAATATCCTGACCTGCATTTAATAATTCAACACAAGTATGACTACCTATGTAACCTGCTCCACCTGTAACTAAAATTGACATATCATCAAACTCCTCTCTTAAACATTGATATTTTATCATATTATTCATAAATATGCAAATATATATTATACACGTCTTGTTTTATGTAAATAACTATGATATAATATCAACATTATAGCGATTTTACAAATATATATTAATATTGTGGAGGGTGATGATTTATGAAACTAAGTGAAGCATTAGATAACCTTAAGTTTGACAACTCAACCAAAGATATTTTAGAAAGAGAAAAAGAACTTGAAGGGTACAAATTAGAATGCAAGCTTCACTGGCACTCTAATAGAGAAAAAATTCTTAGGTTTTTGGCCGCTAAAAAGAGGGTTAAAGGTAAAATCTTTATGCCATATATGGGTATACATGATACCCCATTTACAAACATCCCAATATTTAAAAAAATAGATATGCCATATGATGACGAGCAACCTGGTGCCATTGATACTTTGATGCTATATTTACAAAATCTTGGATTTAATGTAAAAGAAAAAGGTTCTACATGTTTCTCAACAACAGATAAAAACTGTATGGACAATGGAGTTTTGATTTATCTTAACTCTGATATTCATGATTAATAAAATTAAATAGAAAAAACCATGTTATAACTAGTATTATTATACTAACTATATACATGGTTTTTTATTTATCAATACTTTTTAAAATAACTTCTACTTTGCAGCTGAAAGCATATTTAAAAATTCAGGATGATCCTTTTCTATTATTTCATTACACTTTTTTAAATATTTTTCAGATTCTTCCGGTTCTAGCAATGCATACATAAAATTTTGCATATATTCATCTGCTGGCTTTTTGCTATCCTCATAAATTTCATTGTAATACTCATATTCTTTCATTTGGATATGAGTTCTTTTAGATGTTACTGTTACATCAAAAACACTATAATAATCTTTCTTTAAATAGAAACCTACAAACGTAGTATCAAATACAATTTCTTCTTCTTGATCGTTTAAAAACTCTATCCAACCATGATGAAAATCATTATTTATTTTAGTTACAACAAACAGGTTTTTTGTAATTTTATTCGCTTCCTTTTTTAAAATAACACTGTATCAAATATGCTGCCTATTATAAATTATATAATTGCTTATAAATACTTGTTTAAATATACAAAAATAAATCAAACTAATAATGAGGTTGATTATATATGTTAAATAATAGTACTTACAAAGAAATTTGGTTTGCAGGAGGATGTTTTTGGGGTGTAGAAGCATATTTTTCTAATATAAATGGTGTAATTTCAACAGATGTTGGATATGCAAATGGTGATCAAATTAATACTTCATATTATGAGATTAACAAAACAAATCATTCAGAAACTGTTCATATTATTTATGATAAAAGTATAGTAAATTTATCTGCATTAATGGAAGCTTTCTTCTTAATTATTGATCCAACTGGTATAAATAAGCAAGGAAATGATATTGGAAAACAGTATAGAACCGGTATTTATTACAAAGACGAAGAAGATTTGAATGATATAACTAAAATGATAGAATTAGAACAATTAAAATATAAAAAGAAAATAGTAACAGAAGTTTTACCCTTAAAAAATTATTCTTTGGCAGAAGATTATCATCAAAAATATTTAAGTAAAAATCCTTCTGGTTATTGTCATATCAATTTATCCTTAGCAGATAAATTTAATAAAACTCACTCTTTTAAGATAATTTCAAAAGATGAATTAAAAGATAAGCTAACAGCTATGGAATACAAAGTTACACAAGAAAATGGTACAGAACCGCCTTTTTTTAATAAATATTGGAATAATAAAAAAGAAGGTATTTATGTTGATGTTGTAACTGGTGAACCTTTATTTTTATCTTCAGATAAATTTGATTCTCTTTGTGGTTGGCCTAGTTTTTCCAAGCCAATTAATAAAAATAACGTTACGGAGAAAACTGATAAGTCACATAATATGATAAGAACTGAAGTAAGAAGTAGTTTAGGCGATAACCATTTAGGTCATGTATTTAATGATGGTCCTCAAGAAAAAGGAGGACTACGCTACTGTATCAATAGTGCTTCTCTTCGCTTCATTCCGATAGATAATATGGAAAAAGAAGGATATGGCGAATGGATTTCTTATATTAAAAATAATAAAAAATAACCTTGATTCAAACTGAACCAAGGCTATTTTTTATTATAATAACTTTAATTATATTTATTACTTTTCCATACTTTCCTTTAAAGTATGCCATGCAAGCACAGCACATTTTACTCTTGCGGGCATATTAGATATATTTTTAAATGCTATTGCATCATTTAGTTTTTCAAGCTCGTTATCATCTGTTATTTCTTTTTTTATCATTTTCAAAAATAGTTCTACTTCATCTAATGCTTCTTTTTTAGTTTTCCCTTTTATATTATCAATCATTATAGAAGCAGAGGCTTGAGAAATTGCACATCCATGACCAGTATATGCTATATTTTTTATAATATCACCATCAAACTTTATTTGAAGAGTTATTTCATCACCACAACTAGGATTATGTCCAAGTTCAGTTATATCAGCATTTTCTATAACCTTTTTATTATAACTATTTTGACTATGTTCTAATATTATATCTGTGTATAGATCATTTAGTTCCATAGCCCATATGCCCCCTAACTTTCTTTATAGCATCAATAAATATGTCAATTTCTTCTTTAGTGTTATAGAAATAAAAACTTATTCTACATGTAGAATTTAAGTCTAAATGCTTCATAAATGGCTGTGCACAGTGATGTCCTGAGCGTATAGCAATACCATATCTATCTAAAATAGTAGCTGTATCATGTGGATGTACATCTTTTACATTAAACGATATTACTCCAACTTTGTTTTCTATATTTTTTGAGCCATATATTATAACGTCATCTATTTGATTTAACTTTTCTAAAGCATACTCGGTTAATTCTCTTTCTTGTTCTTCTATATATTCATAACCTATTTTTTCAATATAATCTATAGCACTTGATAGTCCTACAACAGCTTCTACATTTTGAGTTCCTGCTTCAAATTTAAATGGAAGCTCTGCAAATGTAGTAGTTTGTTCTGATACATATTCTATCATATCTCCACCATATAAAAATGGTGTCATATTTTTTAATAGTTCTTTTTTGCCATATAAAACTCCAACACCCATTGGTGCTAACATTTTATGCCCTGAAAAAGCAAAGAAATCTGCATCTAACTTTTGTACATCTATTTTCATATGTGGTGTACTTTGAGCTCCATCAATTACCACAATAGCACCTTTTTCATGAGCTATGCTAACTATTTCTTCTACTGGATTAACTATGCCAAAAGTATTTGTTACGTGTGCTATACATACCACTTTGGTTTTATCTGTTATTTTATTCTTTATTTCATCAACAGATAAAATGCCATCACTATCAACGTACATATAATTAATTTTAGCACCTTTTCTTATAGCTATTTGTTGCCAAGGTATTAGATTACTGTGATGTTCTGTTATACAAATAGTTATCTCATCATCACTAGTTAAATTATTATTTACATATGAATATGCGACCAAATTTAAAGCTTCAGTTGTATTTTTAGTAAATATAATTTCTTGTTCACTTCTAGCATTAATAAATTTAGCAACTTTATTACGTGTTTGTTCATAAGCTTCTGTTGCTTCAACACTTAATGTATGAGCTCCTCTATGTGGGTTAGCATTATATATTTTATAGTAATCAGATATTGCATTTATAACTGACAATGGTTTTTGTGTAGTTGCTGCATTATCAAAATATACTAATTTTTTTCCGTTAACTTTTCTATCTAATATAGGAAAATCTTTTACTATTTCTTCTTTATTTATCACCTTCTAACCTCCTTTTTATATTATCCATAATTTCTTCTTTTAAGTCCTCATCGCTTATTTCATTTATTATATTACTAAATGATCCTTCTATTATAAGTTTTTTAGCTTCTTTTTCATTAAAACCTCTACTCATTAAGTAAAACAATTTATATTCATCTATTTTACCTACACTCGCAGAATGTGAACCTACAACATCATCTTCTGAACATAGAAGAAGTGGTATAGAATCTGATTTTACTTTATCTGAAAGTAGTATAACATGCTCTGATTCTTTTGCCTCTGATTTTATTGCACCTTTTTTAAAATCTATTGTACCTCTAAATACTTTTTTAGCGGTATTATCTAGTACACCTTTTGCATCAATAGAACTATTCGTTCTTCTTGCAATATGATTAATTATATAGTTTATATCTATTATTCTATCTTTATCTGCATAATATACTGATTTTAAATCGCAATTAGAGTTTTCACCTTCTAGAACAGAATTATATTGAGTGCAGCTATTTTTAGATCCAATTTCTACAGAAATAATATCTAGTTTTGAATCTCTTTCTAAATGAATTAGATTTAAATCAAAATGGTTCGATGCATCATTTAGATTCTGAACTTTTATAAGTTTTACTTTTGCGCCTTCAGCTATATATATTTTACTTAAACAATTATGAAAATTATATTCATTTGTTTTAGAAGAATATTTAAATATAATTGTAGATTCACAGTTTTTATCTGCAAAAATAATATTATTATCTATAAGGCTAGGATTATCATTATTAAGTTCATAATTAAAAATTATTGGCTCTTCTAATTTTTTATCCGCTTTTATATATAAACATGATTTTGAATTTGCATTTTTCTCTGAAATATCTTTTAATTCTTCACTTAATCTAACATCTTTAAATTTATTTAAATCCATCACTTCTGATAAATCTCTATTTAGTTCAACTTTATCTAAATCATTATCACTAACTCTTAACGTATGAGCTTTATATTCTGTATCCAATATAACTTCTACTTCAGATAAGTTTAGTTCATTAACTTTAAGCCATCTATATGTCTTAACTGGTATCTCATTTACTTTATTTAATTTTATATTCATAGTTACCACCTACCCTACTGTGCCTTCTAATTCGATATTAATTAGATTGTTCATTTCAACCGCATATTCCAGAGGTAATTCTTTAGACATTGGCTCAACAAAACCTCTTACTATCATAGCTTTGGCTTCTTTTTCACTTATTCCTCTACTCATTAGGTAAAATATAGTCTCATCACTTATTCTTCCTATTTTCGCTTCATGTCCTACATCTACTTCATCATTTAATATATCCAGTACAGGTATAGTATCTGATTTTGATATATCATCTAACATTAAAGATTCACAAGATACTGTAGATTTAGAGTGTCTTGCATTTTTACCCATTCTTACTAATCCTCTATATGTAGCTACCCCACCAGATTTTGATATTGATTTAGAACTTATGGTTGAATACGTATGTTCCGCTAAATGAACAACTTGTGCACCTGTATCAAGATTTTGTCCTTCTCCTGCAAATGTAACACCAGTATATTCACATTTTGCACCTTTTCCTTTTAATACACTTGTTGGATATAGCATAGAAACTTTTGAACCAAAAGAACCAGATACCCACTCAATAGTAGCATTTTCTTCAACTATTGCACGTTTAGTATTTAAGTTATACATATTTTTTGACCAATTTTCTATTGTACTATATCTAAGAGTTGCATCTTTTTTTACAAATAATTCTACACACCCAGCATGTAAATTATTAACTGAATATTTAGGTGCAGAACATCCTTCAATAAAGTGTAATTTTGCACCCTCATCAACAATTATTAAAGTATGTTCAAATTGACCTGCTCCTGGAGCATTTAATCTAAAATATGATTGCAGAGGTATGTCCACTTGCACACCTTTTGGAACATATACAAAAGATCCCCCAGACCATACTGCTCCATGTAGTGCAGCAAATTTATGATCATCAGGCTCAACACATTTCATAAAGTATTCTTTTACCATAGGTTCATATTCTTTTACGGCAGTTTCCATATCAGTGTACACAACACCTTGCTTAATTAAGTCTTCCTTTATATTATGGTATACTACTTCTGAATCATACTGCGCACCAACACCAGCAAGTGAATGTTTTTCTGCTTTTTGTATTCCAAGCTTATCAAAAGTATTCTTTATATCTTCTGGTACCTTATCCCAACTACCTTGCATATTGGTGTTAGGTCTTATATATGTTATTATTTTATCTATATTTAAATCAGATATATCAGGTCCCCATTCAGGCAACTTTATTTCATTATATATTTTAAGTGAATTTAATCTAAACTCTGTCATCCATTCAGGCTCATTCTTTTGTTTAGAGATGTCTTTTACAACATTTTCATCAAGTCCACTTTTAACCTTATATCTGAATTTTACTTCATTTTTTATATCGTAAACGCCTCTATCCACATCATGGACATAAGTCTTTTTTCTTTTTTCCATTGTAACTGTCCTTTCTATTTCCCCCTTAGTTCAAATTTTTATATGCTTCGTATCCGTTTTTTTCCACTTCATGAACTAGTTCACTAGTACCAGTTTTAACTATTTTACCGTCTATTAATATATGAACATAGTCAGGTTTTAAATATTGTAATATTTTATTATGATGCGTTATTATTATTATAGAGCGTTTTGAATCAGATAAAAGTCCTACTCCTTCTGATACTGTTTTTATAGCGTCTACATCAAGGCCAGAATCTGTTTCATCAAGTATTGCTAACTTTGGTTCTAGTATAGCCATTTGTAGCACTTCATTTTTCTTTTTTTCTCCACCTGAAAAGCCTACATTTAAATATCTTTTAGCATAGCTTTCATCCATTTTTAAAAGTGCCATTTTCTCTTTAAGAAGTCTTCTAAAATTTAATATTGATATTGGATTTGCAGAAGTTAAAGATTTAGATGTTCTTAAAAAGTTCTCAACTGTTATACCAGGTACTTCTTCTGGATATTGGAAAGATAAAAAAATACCTCTTTTTGCTCTTTCATCAGCTTTAAGATTATTTATTTCTTCACCTTCAAATATTATATTACCTTCAGTAATTGTATATTTAGGATGTGCCATCAAAGTATTTGCAAGAGTAGATTTACCTGCACCATTTGGCCCCATTATAACATGTACTTCTCCTTCATTTATTTTTAAATTAAGTCCTTTAAGTATTTGCATGTCCTCAACTTTTGTATGTAAATTATTTATTTCTAAAAGTGTATTCACTTTAAAATCCCCTTTCATTAATAGTATCGGCAGATACTATCTATAAAATTATATCATTTTTAAAGTAAATTTACAATATTTTTGGACAAAAAAAGAAAGGTCGAATATTTCTGACCTTTCTTATGCAACTGCTGCATAACTTAAAAAATTAAAGTTTTTAATAATTAAATCCTCTGACATGTTAAATTCATTATTCTTATACTCTATTACTGGATTATCATCTACATGCATTCCAGTACTAAGAAGATGCCCTATCTTGGTTAAACCTGAAATAACGAAATCTTTATCAATACAAACTGTAACTGCGGAATCACTAACAGCAAGACAAGTGATTTCTTCCTTGGTCACTTCATCTTTACCTATAACTAATTTAATACTACCATTGATACTATCAATCTTTTGTATATGCATATTTTTAATTGAGAAACTGAACATTAGCAATTCTCCCCTCTACACAAAATTATTTTATGCTTTTTTTATTATATTTTAAAGATATTATATACTTTTATATGTTACAATTCAACCTATATAATGTTAAATTTTTATTTCTCAATTGTTACAAAATATGAAAAATTGGAAAATTAATTTATTATATTATTCTTTATTATTATCGAATATGTTTTCCCACTGTTTTACTATTTTATCTGAATAGAATTTTTCTACTTGTACTCTTGATTTTTCACCAAAATCATGTCTTAGTCTTTCATCATTCATAAGCAACTTTATTTTATTTTCCATATCTTCTTTATTTAGATATTCAACTAAAAATCCATTTTCACCATCTTTTATTATTTCTCTTGGCCCTACATCTACATCAAAAGAAATACATGGAATTCCCTGTCTCATTGCTTCGCAAAGTACTAGAGAAAAACTTTCACTCCTTGATGTTAAAACAAAAATAGAATCTTCTTGTAGTTTTTGTATTATCTCATCTTCTGTAAGTCTTCCATGCAATATTATCTTGTCTTCAAGATTATATGATTTTATAGATTTCTCAATTTCATTTCTTTGATTTCCTTCTCCAATAATGTCTAATTTCCAAGTAGGATCATCATCAAATACTTTTTTAAATATATCTATCAGTACTAAAAAATTCTTTTCCTCGTGTAACCTACCAACACTAATTATTCTTTTATTTTCAAGTTTAGACATGTAATTTTCATTTAATCTACTTACCATATTAGGTATACATATAACTTCTGGTCTTATTTTCTCATTAGCCAGCCATTGTTCATAATTTTTTTTTGCTTTTTCAGTCATTACAACTAAATAATCAATGTATTTAAAGCTTTTTCTTACTTTTGATATATAGTTTTCTGTATCTATATATGAATGTTCTTGAGATATATTTAATGTATCTTTTCTTTTTATATGCTTTGAGAATTCTATTCTAGATGAAACTATAATATCAGTATTGACCTTTTTTATCTCATTTTTTATTAAATATTCTTTTAACCAAATAATTTTTAAAGCCTTAAAAAGTTCTTTAAAAAGTCTAAATATTTTAAAGTTATTCATTGCATCTTTTATTTCTTTTTTATTTGGACCATAATTTAATAAATATTTTACTTTTATTGATGAATCTAAATCGTAAAACGCATTTTCGTTTATTTTATAAAAAGAAACAATAGTAATATCATATTTATTATTTTGTCTTGCAAGTTCATTACATAGTGTAGTTACCTGCTTTTCTATACCACCAAAATTTAAATGTAACATGAAAAAAGTTATCTTTTTCATTTAGTCCTCCAATTACATATTTATTTTCTTATTAATAATGTACTCAGGTCTTGATTTTGATTCATCATATATTCTTGCAATATACTGAGATATTATGCCTAATGATAATAGCTGTATTCCACTAAAAAATGTAATACATACTATAATTGAAGTCCAGCCTATACTTAGATTTTGATCGTTAGTAAAGTATCTAATTAACGAATATATTAAAACCAAGATTGATATTAAAATAGAAATAAAACCTATTCCTGTAACTATTTCTAATGGCTTAGTTGAAAAACTATATATACCATCTGCAGCTAGTTTTAGCATTTTTTTAAAAGAATATTTTGTATTTCCACCATATCTTTGTTGTCTTTCATATTCATATTCTTTTTGTTTAAAACCAACCCAACTAAATAAGCCTCTGAGAAATTTATTGTGTTCTTTCAATGAATTTATACTAAGTATTACTTTTTTATCAATTAATCTAAAATCACCTGTATCACGAGGAATTCGTGTATCTGACAACTTATTTAATATTAAATAAAATAGTTTTGAAGTAAGTAACTTAAATATATTTTCGCCATTTCTTTTCTTCCTTCTAGCATAGACTATCTCATATCCTTCTTCCCATAATTTTATTAACTCAATTATTATTTCTGGAGGATCTTGCATATCACAATCTATTATAACTGCTGCATCTGAATTATTCTCTCTTATTCCAGCTATAATGGCGCTTTGTTGTCCAAAATTTCTAGAAAAAGATATTACCTTTACTACCTTATCATTGTCAGCTATTTCTTCAAGTTTACTTAAAGTAGAATCTTTACTTCCATCATCTATAAATATAATATCAAAAGAATATTTTTCCTCATATTCTTTTAAGATTTTTCTAAGTCTTGTATAACATTCATTTACTGTATCTTCTTCATTGTATGTTGGTATTATAATTGATATATTTTTCATAATATTCTCCATATATTTTACTACATATTTTTAATTTGTTTTTGAGTACTTTCTATATTAATACTAGAGGTATCCTTCACAGTATTGTTAACTTTAATATTCATAATAATTATACCTATTATTATAAGTGAAGCGCCTAATATTCCATACATTGATATTTTTTCTTTAAATACATAGTAAGAAGCTATCAATGTAGCAACTTGAACTACACCTGCACATATTGGAAATATGTAGCTTAAATCAAACATTATAACTATTCTAGTAAATAGTAAAAAGCTTGCTATATAGCATATAAATCCAAGTCCACTTACTAAGCTCATATCCATACTAATAGTACTATTTTTCAAACCTATTGTACCAGGATTACCACCTAATTTCATAAATATAAGACCACTAATAGTTAAAATTAAATATATTATTACAAGAGCATATCTCATTGTTTTTCCCCCTTTTATTTTAATAACCATATTATTTATCACCACTTTATATCAACTTTTAATTTATCAATCATAAAACTATACAATTTTAAAAAATATTTATATAGTCCAAAAGAATAAACCATTTTCATTATTCCAACCTTAACATTTGAAAACTTATGCATAGCTATATATGATAATTTCAAATATTTAGATTTTCTCCAAGTTGGAAAGTTTTGATCAAGATATTTTTCGTTTAATCTTAATTCTTCATCAAAGTTAGAATTTTTATCATAAGATATTCTAAACATCAATGATAATGCAAAATGAAGAAAAGCCATAATATCGATTACTTCTAGAAGTTTTTTTTCTCTTTCACTTTTGTTATATATATTCTTTAAATCAACCATTGCATTTTGAGTAGATTTTATTTGCTCTTTCTTTATTGATGTCATCGCTGAATCTTTTCTAACCATATAGTAGTATAAAGCATCTGAAATAAATGAGATCTTTTTAACTCTTAGAAAAGTTAACATTTGAAACATTATATCCTCTAATATCTGAGGAGGATTAGGAAGATTGTCTACATTTTTTAATATTTCAGCTTTGTATATTTTGTTCCATAAAGCTCCGTTAATTGATACTATATCTTCCGGATTTTTATCCATATCTATAACTTTATTTGCATGTTTAGTCATTTCCTTTGAAAATACATGTCCAGTATCTGTATCTATTCTATAAAACCCACAAATCAAAATATCTGAATTAGTTTCTACTATTTTATTATATAGCTTCTCTGCAAAATCTAATGCAACATAATCATCAGAATCTGTAAAAGTTATATATTCGCCTGAAGCAGCCTTTATACCGTCAAGTCTACCTTTCCAAACCCCTTCATTTTGTTTATCAATTATTACAACTTTATCTCCATATTTAGATTTATATTCTTTTAATATCTCTAAACATCCATCTTTTGAACCATCATTTACACATATAATCTCTATATCTTCTAATGTCTGTTTAGCTAAACTATCCAAACATCTTCTAAGATATTTTTCAACGTTATATACAGGAACAACTATACTTAATTTAGTTTTTCTTTCCACAAATATATCCCCTTTACTATTACTATTTCATACTACTTATCTTCATTAATTTTTTCCTTTAAAATTGCAACTTCTTGTGAAAGTAAAATTATTTTTTCTTGATGACTTAATATTTTTTTCGAAGTTCTAAAATTTATTAGTAATATAAATATTATACAAGCAAGAAAGAATAAAGACGGTGCATATTCTATTCCAACTAAATTTGAAATATATCTTATAATATTTGGAAATAGACCTAGTATAAATATTGCAGCTGTTCCAGTAAGCCATATTAAACTTTCAACTATATCAAATTTATTATTTTTAACATTAGCTAATATGTATATAGCAAGTAAAACACCTAATATTGCGAAAAATATATTAACATTCATATTTATACCTTCTTTCTAAAAATATTTCTAAGTAATATTATTATAATTGTATAAAACATAACTATCATATATTTTATAGGCTTTATAATACCACCATGCATACTTTGTCCATTCTCTCTTATTCTCATATTAGTAGTTATTTCAACTATATCATATCCTTCATATATCATTTCCATAATTAAATTTGCATCTGGAAATTCAGGATAATTCCTAGAATATCTTTTAATAACATCTTTATTTAAACATTGAAACCCAGATGTTGGATCAGTTATTTTTTTATTACAAAATAATTTTATAAGACCAGTAAATATTTTAGTTCCAATAAGTCTAAAAAATGAATGAGGATAATCTGTCTTTTCTAAAAATCTAGATCCTATTACTATATCAGCATTTGTTTCTTTCATTTTATTTAACAATTTTTCTGCTTCTTTAGCTATATGTTGACCATCCGCATCAAATTGAATCACATAGTCATAATCATTGTCAAATGCATATTTTATACCAGTTTGTACAGCCATGGCATATCTTACGTTAAATGGCATGGTTATACATTTTACACCTGCACCTCTAACTATTTCTTGCGTATTATCTTTTGAACAATCATTTATTACTAGAATATCAGCATAATCAACATCTTTTTTTATCTCAGTTATTACTTTTTCAATATTTTCAGATTCATTATATGCTGGTATAACAAAAAGAACTTTATTATTCATATTCTTTATCCTTTCAATTTTGGTACTAATTTGGTTTTTATTGATAACAATAATAGTAGTACAAAACCTAGTGTTAAGTAGTTTATGTATAGATATCTTAAATCTTGTGCTAAGTTTACTGGTAAATATGATATTGTATTTAATATCATTGGCAGTAAAATATAATAATATTTTTTATTTTTAGTTGTATATACAATATACATAATTATTATTATTGACACATACATAGCAGTTGCTGGTCTATATAGTATGTTTCTTAAATATTTGTTTTGAAACGTAAAATTAATTATACTATCATAAACGTTTTTACCTGGTTCAAACTTACTATTTACTTTAGAATCAAAACCATAGAAGTCTGGTCCCCACTCTGAAAAATCAAATACATAAGTATATCCTAAAGGATAAGGACTCCACAACAGAGCATCTGCTTTTATATAGTGTACCATTATAGTTTTAGGATTTTTCATTGCGTATTTAATAAAGATTTCAAATAATTGATCATATGTTTTTTCTGCTCTTGCTTTATTAAAATTTGGTGATAAACATATTGTGTTTATTAAATATGGAGTATATAACTCTTTCCATTTTTCAATAGGCATAAGTGATTCAATGTATTCTATATCTTGTGGTTCCATTTTAACTTCATCTTTAATTAAAGCTCCAGTCATAAATATAGTTAGTCCATCTCTTGCACTCATTATATCTAATGAAGGTTTTACTATAATACTTTTTGGAATAAATACCATTAAATAAAATACTACTAAAGAAGCTCCAAAAGCTATAATTGCTTTTTTTCTAACATTATTTTTTAACAATAGTATTATGAACGTTATCAACATTCCAAAACTCACTATAATTCCATTATGTCTATATGCTTGAATAAATATTAGTAAAAATGCTATTGCTACCAAATCTAATATCCTATATTTCCATTCTTTTTTAATTCCAATATATATCATTAGAATTAATAAAAGCATAGCATAAGAAAAAATGACATCTTTCCAGAATGTTATTGCATATACAAAAATTATTGGCATTATACACATTATAGCAGTGTAAACTATTTGCAGTTTAATACCCGCTTTTTTATCTCTAAGACTTTTGCATACACATGTCCATACTACGCTAAACATAAATATTTGAAATACCATAACTATTGTTTTACTATTCCAAATATTAGATAGTAATTTTACAAAATATGTGCTGAAAAATGGATGTGCGTCAGTTATATGGTTATTTTGAACTTGATTCCACTGATAATTTCCGTCATATGTTGTTATTCCAGGCCAAAACGAAAGAAGTGCTACTGTAAACATAATTAATGGTATTAAAAATATCACTAAATCTTTTACAGTTATATTTCTTTTAATTGATCTTTTTACGCTTGCAAAAAAATCAATTACATTTACCATCCATTTCATATTTTTTCTCTTAAGATTTGTTTTTAATTGTTCGCTTTTACTTGTCCATGTACCATTGAAATGGTGTATCATACAAGTATTTTCTGTAAATTTATTGTTTTGGTGATCATAACTTAAAGGATAAAAATATTCCATAGGATATATGTGAACTTTTCCATCATCTAAGAGCTGTATATTATCATTTTCTTTTTCAAAACCATAATTTAAAAAGTATTTTGTAAGAACTCTTGGAACGCTTTGATCAAACAAATCACCTGTAGCATTAAACACACTAGTTTTTTCATATACATCAACTATATTTTTAATATGATCATTATTTTGACTTTTAACCCATACTACAGCTGCATTAACCATATTAGAGTCTTCCTTGCAAATAAATAATTCATCATCAAAAAATTTATGAACATCTGCAGTTATTTCCATATCAGTATCTAAATATAGTCCACCAAATTTATCTAAAACTTTAAACCTTGTATAATCTGAAACAAATGCCCATTTTTTTTGTTCATATGCTTGCTTAACAAATTCACATTGATTTACATCAAAATTAGACTCGTCCCATTGCTTTATTTCAAAGTCAGGTAGATATTTTTTCCAGCTTTCTATACACTTCAAAGTTAGTTTTGATAACGGTTTACCACCAAACCAACAATAATGTATTATTTTATTCATAAGTTCCTCCTTATAGGTTAATTTTTATTAATTTTAGTTATTCCTTCAATAATATACTTTTGCTTTCTATGTGTTGTTTCTAATATTAGAGAAACATATTTTATTAATATTGCAAGTAGTGTAAAAACTCCAAAAAATCCAAAACTTAAGAATATCATAAGAGTTGTCCAACCTTCAACTGTATTTTTTAACAATAAAAATACTAATAATGCATATATTAAACCAAGTATAGAAAATATCATCATTGCCGTTGCAAATAAAAATGAAATTTTAAAACCTAAATTTGTAAAATATATTATTGAATCAAGAGCAACTTTTCTTCTATATTTTAGTTCATCTGGCAATTTTTCAGTATTTTTTGTACAATTGTAAGTTATAGTTTCTACTTTAAGTCCGCAATTATGATATATTGCTTTCCTATATACTATATTATCGAATATCATGTTTATTCTATTAATTGCACGCCTTGATAATATCCTAAAAGTCTCAGTTCTTAAATTCATCATACTTGCATTCTTATTAAATATTGAATAAAATAATCTACTCGATTTTCTCATTCTTTTGTTAGGGGAAGCTGAAATTATATCATATCCAGTCAAGCACTTTCTATATACATTCATCAGTTCATTTATATCATAATCTATAATTGCTGTATCAAATTCATATACAAAATCACCAATAGAAAGATCTACTCCCGCTAACATTGATTTTTCTAAACCTTGATAATAACTCATATTTACTATATTAATAATACAATTATTTAATTTCTTACCTACCGTCTTTATTATTTCCAAACTATTATCCGTTGAATAATCATTTACACAGATTAGTTCATAATTTTCAAAATTGTTGTATAAAAATTGTGATATTAAATTCAAAGATTCTTCAATCTCATTCTCATTATTATGTACATAAATAACAGCAGATATAAAATTTTTTTCTTTATTATTTATCAACATTATTCTTCCCCCTTTAAATATTCATCTAAATCATATACTGTATTTATTTTTCCAGACAGTACACTTATAAATGTTGGATTTTGGCTGAATGTCTTTATTACTGTTGGCCTAGAATCATCTATTTCAGAGTTTTTAAGAATAGGCTTCATTGAAAATAATGAACTATGATATTCAAATTTTATATCATCACTCAAATATTTCCTGGCAAGCTTTGACATATAATCCCACGCGGATTTAGGTTTTGCAATACAGTCATTACAGTTCCCTAGTTTTTCTGGTATACAATATCCTTTTTCACATTTTTGTTGACATATAAATGTAGGTAGGTTATCATAACTAGTTATGTGAGGAGTAAATGTTACGGATGTAAGTGAATGTAAGCCAGTTTGTCCAAAGGGCATTATTGAAAAGAAAGGACCATCCATTACAGTTATTCCAACGTTTTTTAAGTTATCACTTACTTTACATAAAATAATTTCACATAATTCATATTTTATCTTTACAGGTTCAAATTTCACCATATTTAATATTTGATTTATTGATGCATATGTGGTATTAAGTAGAAACTCTGTTTCAAAAACTTCTCCTGTTTTAAGCGTAATAGAATAACAATCTGATTTTTTACTAATATTTACGATATTAGCATTGCATTTTATCTTAACGTTTGGCATTTTTTCTATCTTATTTAATAAATCTTGCCTTAAAACCTTAGCATCATAAGTATATTCTTCTGTTTCAAATACTCCATCACATGTATCATTTTTAAAATATAATGATGAATCTATTTTTTCACATTTAATATTTACTGCTTTACAAAATTTTTCAAACTGTTCTGCGTTTGTCCAAGAAAAATCTTTAGATGTTGCATATACTTTTTTAAAGTCTTTTTTTATGCAAAAATCATAATCTTTAACAAAACGATCAAAATACTTTCTTGATTTTATAGCTGTAGAATACGAACGAGGATAATGATATCCCATATGAACTCGTGCTTGATTAATATATGTTGCACGCATAAATGGTTGTTCATCACATTCTAATACAAGCACATTTTCGTTGTTTCTACCACAAAGTTCTGCTGAATATAGCCCATATAGTCCTGCTCCTATTATTATTTTTGAATATTTCATTTTTTACATCTCCTATTTTAATTTTTATTCTATATTTTTAGGATTATATTCACCTCTAAAATTCTTAAATAATATTTTCAATAATTCACTATTTCCTTTGAAAAAACTAATTTTTGTTGGTACTTTTCCACTCTTAGGATATTCTCTTCTTACTGGTACTTCACAAACTTTAAGCCCTAATTGTGATGCCCTTACTGATAAATAAGCTAATAATTCATATGTAATAAATATATCTCTAAAAGGCTGTGTATTAGGATTTTCTAAATATTTTTTTGAATATCCTCTATATGCATTTGTTGTATCTGTGAAGTGATACTTAGCAGTTAATGATATAATTGGAGCATGCATAAATTTTACTGATAGATGTCTTATAAAAGGTGTATTTATTGCCTTTCCACCCTTTACATATCTAGATCCTTGTATAAAATCATACCCTTCATCCAGTTTATTTATAAAACTAGGAACATCTTCTATACTATCTTTATTATTACCATCAATTGTTATAACTCCCTCATAACCTCTTTGTAATGCCCACCAAAGCCCCATTCTAAGCTGTGAACCTTGTTTTCCATCTTGTTTTAATGTAAGTAAAGTATTTACTCCAAAAGATTTAAGAGTATTCTCTTCAGTTGAACCATCTGTTGAACCTTTATCACAAATTATAATATCTACTATTTTATCTATATTATATTCTTTAGCTCTCTCAAGTTCTTTTTTTATTCTTTCACCTTCATTAACTATAGGTATACACAGACAGTATTTCATTTTCTTACTTTCAAATTCATTACATTCAAATTTAGGAACGCCTTTTATATTTTCATATATCATATTAAAACACACCTTTCACATAGTTAATTGTATTTTTTACTAAATTTATATCATCTAAATTTTTCATTTCTATTGATACATACTTATTATAATTTATTTTCTTCAAAATTTCAGATAAATTATCATGTAAATTCCTTTTTTGTATTAGCTCTAGATTCGGTTCGCTTATATGAATATGATTTATTAAGTGTATATTTTTAATAATCTCATCTAAATTTTCATTATTGTAAATAATCGTTCCTATATCTAAATTAACCCCTATACCATTTGAATTAACTTTTTTTACAAAATCGATTGCTTCTATTGTAGTATTTAAAAAATTAGTACCATATATAACAGGATTAGCTTCTACTGCTATTATTGTGCCTTTACTATCTGCATATTCTGCTATTTCAGTAAAAAATTCTATTGCTACTTTAATATCATCTTCATTGTTTATATTTCTATTTTTAGGACATCCAAATACGATATTTTTACAATTAATAGTTGAAGCAAAATAAATTGCTTTTTTAGTATAATCTATTAATAAATTTCTTTCCTCAATATTCTCAAATATTTTTTCTGTTCTTCCATACCATATTGATTGAATTGATGAAATTTCTAAATCATATTTGTTTTTTAAAGTATTATAAAATTCTTTTATATATTCTAGCTTATCATATGGGTTTTCTTTTACTATTCTTGTGGGTGCAATTTCAAGTCCATTAAAGTTATTTTCTTTTAAAAACGCATACATCTCAGAGTCATATTCTTCTCCCCAAGCTATATTAGAAATAGATAATTTCATTTTTATTCTCCTTTTATAAACTTCTTTATGTCATTTAAAGTATAATATTTATCAAAAACATATCCATTGTTACCATTAAATAATGTATCATATTTTGTTTTCATATTGTACTTTACAATACTTCCATTTAGTTCATTTATAAAATTCTTATCATATATATATTTATATAGTTCACCTGCATTTATAGGCTCAGTTGCTAGATTTAAGCATCTTATATTATTTTCTCTTGCAATATTTATATGCTTCCATAGATTTGCAAGATTATAAAATTGATAATTATTTCTACTATCCGTAAAGTTTAAAGCATTAAAATCATTATTTAAAAAGAATTCTTTTAACACTTCTCTATCGCTATTAGATAGTGAATTCAATTTATAAAATCCATTATCTGATAATGTATAATAATCATAAATATTCGGAAGCTTTTTCTTTAAATCTTCGATTTTTTCTGACTTTAACATAAATGGTATTATTGTCATAATATCAAATATAAAATTCTTTTTTAGATTTTTGCCATATAGTGCTGGAAGATGAACAATAAGATGATTATCTATGTTTTCTTTTACCCACTCTTCAAGGTAATATCTATGCAAACCATATGGTTGTAGTTTGGTTGTATCTATTACATAATCTTCATCAACTAGTTCTGGATTTGGATATACATCAGTTGTAGATATAAGAACTATTTCTTTCGGATTTAGTTTCTTTATATTATTTTTAGCATTTTCAATAATTTTCAAATCTACTTCTGGATTACTATTTGCAAGTGTCTTTTGAGCAGGGACACCACTATATACTAATAAATCATGTTCTGTAGAAAACCCCTCTGTAATATTTGATGAATCATATAAATGATCAAATTTATATGATTCTAATATATTTGATCCAACAAAACCTGTGTAACCTACTAATGTTTTTCTCATAATATCACTCCTTTTTAATACTCATACTATTTAAATATTTAGCCATTAAGATATATACTATTGGTAAAACACTAATCATTGTTCTTGGATATTCTGAATTCGTTCCAAATATAGCAGTTAAAACAATAAGAAGTAGAAATACCGTATATCCTGATTCTTCTAAGTTGATTTTTCTATTTTTTACTAACCCATTTAATACAATAAAAATTTGAATAAGAATTAATATATATGCATGATGTACTTTAATAATTTTTAATACATTATCTATCAATTTTAAAGTTGCATAATAAATAGAGTCACTTTCTCTATCAAATAAAGCATAATACCCAGTAAAACCTGGCTTTTCCTGACTTGCCTGATTATCCTCTGTATAATATCCAGTAAAATACTTATTATTTTGCGATACTGCTAAATAAAAACTATCTTTTAATACATTAACAAAATTCTTTTTCATAACTTCTTTATTATATTTATTTACTCTTACAATTCCAACCTTGTCTATTATCTTTTTATGTACATCCAAAAAAAATTCCTTATCTTGAACATAACTTTTTTCAATTATTTCCTTTATCTCATTATCTGTAGTAGATTTATAATATTCTCTTTGCATAGATATTGTAAGCTGCTGTGTTACTAATGAACCACTTAGTACAAAAATCCCATTTTGTAGATAATTCAAATAACAATACATTAATATAATGACTATTGAAGCACCTGATGTTATAACTCCAATTAATTCACTTCTATTCTTCTCTATTATTAATTTTAATGTAAAAAATATAATTATTGCACCAATAAATACTAAATAACTTGGTTTTAAAAATATTAGAGTTAATGTTACGATTGGTATTGCTACCGCCAGTTTTTTTGTATTTTTATCAATATATTTATTTAATAAAAATAATAATAATATAAATATGGATAGTGATAAAGATTCTGTTAAGATTGTATAATCCCAACCCATAATTACTGTAGAACAACCATAAAGTATTAAAATAAATATTATAATTTTAATATTTTTTATCCTACTTTTTAATATAAGATATAATAAATATAAACTTATAAATGAACATATTGCTTGAAAATAGCATAGTACTAAAAGTGCATTTCGATCTTTAAATATACCATAAAATATATCTATCAGTATAGGATATAGTGGCACTCTTGCAAAGTTTACAATTAAGTAAAAAAAGTTTCTACTTTGTATTGCTATATACTCATGACTATCAAATGTTAATAATACTTCTTTTATGTTCGAATAAAAAATTATTCTTATTATTGCAATAAATATAAATGTTAAAAATATAGGGTTTTTTACTACTTTTAATATTTTTTTCATAGTTCCACCCCTTTTTTTTTTATGCAATTCTCACTTTTAAAATATTCGCAACTACATTTTATTACTAATACTATTGATGCCGGAACTAAAATTGCAAAAGGTAAATACCATAATACATGATTCATGTGTGTATGTACATATGAATGTCCCTTTGCTAAAATATACCATGAAAGTGGTGCTGTTAAAGAAAATAGTGTTGATATATTTATAGCAAGACATTTTCTATAATCCTTAGTTTCTTTAATTTTCTTTCTGAATATAAAAAATACAAAAAGAAATATAAAAAATATAAGAATTAATGCTAAGCTATTCATAAAAGGAAATATTGGAGATACTAAATATTTTCCTATTACATCAAAAACATTTGCCTCCATACTTTCTTTTAATAGTTTATAGCCTGAACTATTATTATCAATTATACCACCTAAACTACTTGCGCTTGTCCCAATTCTTTTTACTATAGTAAGCTTTACTAAATCCATGGTAGCTGGAAAACTTCCAAGAACTGATCTTAATTGAATTATCCATATTATGATTTGTGTACAAAATCCTAATAATGCTGCAATAGTAATAATTATTGTTCTAGTTATAAAATCTTTTAATTTCCAGCTATTCTTTATAGCATAATAAACTAAAGGTACTATCATTGATATTCCTATTGTAGTTATATATTCATTACCATTTGTTGTTTTTATGAATACTAAAATAAATATCACAATAGCAACTAATATATTATTATATTTAATATTCTTCTTTTCAAAATATCTTAATAACATTATCATTGAAAGCATTGGCAAAAACCAGGTAAATGCTACCCAATATAGATTTTTCCCAAAAGCATTTAAGTAAGGTGAAAATAGACAAACAAAGAATATTGCTACACAAGCAATAACCCCAAATTCATCATATATGTAATATAATATTCCAAACAATACTAATGCAAATAATAATGAAAGTATTGTTCTAAACAAATTGTATACATTCTCATTAGATATGCTAAGGAAGTTTGCTATTTTTCCCATTATAATGCCCTGGAAACCAACTTGAGAAGTATAATTTGAAAAGGATATAGTTTTATCTGTACCATTTTTGTATATATCTCTTATTTCCACATCAAGATTTGGAACTCCATCAACATTTGTAACAGTCAATAATCCAGCGTTGGAAAATACTCCTTCTTTTTCGCTTTGCATAAGTTTTGATATAACTAATGTTTCGGAATCACTTTGAAAGTATTCAAACCATTTTTCATCATATTTTCCCACAAAAAAATTAGAGTTTTTATAATTTTCACTAAAAATATTAAATGCATTATAATTGATATTTAAAAATAGTATTATTAACATTACACTTAAAATTATATTTTTTATCTTCATTTAATTATTCTCTCCTATACTACGATTACATAAATATTATATCATTTTATACACACCACATGTCCTCTACATATTGATTATTATAATACACTGCTTTTTTTATTATTTTAGTTAAAAGTAAAGGTAAATTATTATATAATGCAAAATCTACTAAATGTGCATACCATTGCCTCTTTAATCTACCTTTATTTTTCTCTAGCTTGTAGTAAACATTACCATTCATACGTTTGTGAAGTTTTTGAATTTTTTGGCATAATACTTTACAAAAATTATATTTATTAAAATCTTCTAATTTTGATATTGGTTCTAGTAATTCAAAATATAGTCTCTGATAATATACCGAATGTTTTGCGCGATTTTTTTCATCTATTAATATATCTAATTTATCTAACCTAACAAATAGTATTTTAATTATATCTATTATTTCAAACTTTTTTTCGCTAAATTCTGAATGCATTATAGAGTTTTCATGTATATTATATTTATATAACATTTCTGGTATATATACTATATTTTTTGCAGTTAGCATAATTATAGGAACAGTAGATAAATCTTCAAAATTATACCCGATTGGAAATTTATTTTGCTCATTAAATAACTCTTTTCTAAATATCTTATTACAACATGAAGGCATTACAGATATATCAAAGCATCCCCACCTATTATCAGATATTCTAGAATTTTTCGCATGAGTTCTAAACTTAATATCTCCATTTATACTTTCAATATCACATACTATTACATCTGGATTTTCATTATTTATTATTTCTATAACCTTTTTATAGTAATTTTTATCCACTTCATCATCTGAATCAACAAATGTTATATATTTTCCTTTTGAAATTTCTATACCAAAATTCCTTGTACCTGCCCTACCTATATTTTCTTTGTCAAAATATTTTATTAAATCTTTATACTTATCTAAATATTCTTTTATTAGCTCGTTTATATTTCCTTTTGATCCATCGTTTATAACTAATACTTCTACATTTATTAACCCAGAAACAGAATCCATCACAGAATTAATACATTTTTTAAAATAATTCTCGGTATTATATACTGGTATTATAATTGATAAATCATATATATTATTACTCATATAAATGCACCTAGCCCTCTACGAATTTTTTAAAACACTCCCCAACATAACTGTTATATTCTTGCTTCCATTCTGAATATAATTTCATTATTTCATTTTTATTATCTATTGCCCTTTTTATTTTTTCATATATTTCATTTATGTCATCCTCTGATTTTACTACTAAATAATCATATAGTTTGCTATTTTTAAAATAGTGATGATTATTTCCAGTTATACAAGGCACACCCATTTCTAAACTTTCTAGTGGTATAACAGGTGAACATTCTGTAAATGTAACATATAGATTGATGTCATTTACTGCCATTCTTTTTAGTAGTTCCTCTCTTGATAGATATACCAGTCTCTCATCTTTAATTTGTATATTCATTAAATCACAAAAGGTTGTTACGAGTTCAGTTGCTGGCAATATATCAACTACTGAATCTTTTACCATTGATGCTGCACTTAGCTGATTATATGTGTTTTTTTCCCATCTTTCTCCTGCTGAATATAACCCTATATTTAACATATTATCTTCATATATATCAAGTTTTTCATTTTTTAATTTTCCATCAATTTCTGGCACTCTATTCGGTAAAAAGTATGACTTATATCCTTTTTCTTTGTAAAATTCATACATACTTTCTTTTGCAAATGCCACCCCATTAATAATATTTTTTTCTAACAATTCAATTATCTGGTTAAAAAAATATATTTCATTTTCTTGAACAAACATTGAAAATGATCCATGCCAAAAAAACTTTATCTTAATGTCTTCGCTTTCTTCCCTTATTTTTTCTGCTAACTCCTTAAATCCAAACGTATTTGAAGAAAACACTATCTGCTTTATATTTGAACTAGTTATTTTTTTTGTAATTAGATTTATTTGCTTTTTCTTAAATAATTCATTTATACCTATATGGTTTTCAAATAAATCTTTGGTTGAATTCATTATACCGATATTTTCAGGATTATATATTGCTACTACTTCTTTATCTTTTAAATTTTCTATATTTAATAAAATCTTTTCTGTATACGACTTATTAAAAAACAGCATATCATATATCTTTTTACCGTGTCTTGACATATTTTATTCCTTTCAATTACATTTTTAAAAATTCCTCTACACTTTTTTTGCTTTCTATATCATAAACATTTTTCCACTGTCTATATAGTTCTAATATCTTTTCTTTATTTTCTAGTGCATACTTAATTTTTTTAATTATCTCATTAGTATCATCTTCTCTATCGATAATAAGATATTTTTCTAGTTCGGTATTTTTAAAATAATGGTTTGTATCTCCAGTAAGACAAATAACTCCTACTTCCATACTTTCTATCGGTAGCATCGGTGCACATTCTGAAAAAGTTACGTATAAATTTATATCGTTTCTACTCATTCTTTTTAATAATTCTTCTCTTTTTAAACCCTTTGTACTACCTATCATATCAATGTTTAGTCTTGATGCAAAAGTTTGTCCAATAAAATCCAATGGAACACTATCTATAACTGCGTTTTTTATCTGTGAAGCTGCTGCAATTTGATTAAACATATTTTTTCTCCAACTCATGCCTGCAGCATATATGCCAATTCTTACTTTATCATCTTCTACAATACTATTTCTTTCAGTTTCAATTTCTTGTAATAATTTTTCATCTAGTCTTACTGTGTTTTTTATAAAGTGAGTGTTGTAGTTCTGAGATTTATAAAAATTAATAATACTTTCTTTACAAGTTGCAAAAATATCTATTATACCCTCTTTATGTAAGTTAATAACACTTACATTTGTTCTCCAGTTTATCGTCTCTATAACTTGAGAGTGCGATCCATGCCAAAAACATTTTAACTTTGTATTCTTATCTTTTTCCTTTAACTTTCTACTCAAAATGTCCCAACCATCTGCAAATGCGCTGAAAATAACTTGTTCTACACCCAGATTGGTGATTTTTTCTGATAAAATATTTGCATCTTTTTCAGTATATATTTCTTCTAGTGGAACTAGATTTTCAAATAATTCATTAGTTGCAGCAGTCACTCCTAGCCACTTTGGATTATAGATTACAATATATTTGATTTTTTTGTTTACATACTCATTTATCTTTTTGCATGCATTATCAATACTTTGTATTTTACTCTCTTCACTTTTATACTTGCCTTTTCTTTCATTTTCTATATATTTTTTATAGTATATTTTATGTTTAATTTTTCTTAGCAAAAATTTTGTATACCTATATCCAGATGTACCAAATAATTTTATAAATTTAAGTTTTATTTTACTTTTCAAAGAAATCTTTTTGTTTTCATAAAGTATTGCAGTAAGATTTTGTGAAAAATCTTTACCAGATCTATCATAATCTAATGGATAAAAATAGTCATATGGATATATATATAACTTGTTTTCTATAGTTATTAATGAATTATTAGTGTTTTTAAAATCTCTTGAAAATGCCTTACTAAATACTTCTGTAATATCATTAAAACATATTAATTCCATCAAATCAATAATCTTTTTTATATATGTATTTTTCTTTTCTTTTGCCCAAATAATATTTGTACTTATTTTATTTATATCTGAAAATCCTAAAAAAACATCCTGCAAAAAGAAATTGCTTAATTCACTATAAATCTCATACTTTCCATCTAAAAGCAGACCACCATTTTCATATATATATACTAATTTAACATAGTCATTATATAAAGAGTTAGTGTTATCTAATTTAATTTTGTACTTTCCCTTTATATTTTCTATACTTAAAACTTGTGATTCAAAGTTAACTAAAAATTTCATACATTTTTTTATATGTTTACTATTGGAATTTAAAAAAACTACTTTTTCCATATTTCCTCTTTCATATATTATTCTAATTTTTAAATACATCCATTATTTTGTTTTTTACATTACTTAGCTTAAGTGCCGTTTTTATAATTTTGCTACTTTTTATATTTTCCAGTGTACTAGTCAATTCAGCAACTTGTTTTTCTTTATCCTCTAATTGTTTATTTATTATAACTATTTGATTTTCCTTTTCTTCTAACTGTTTATCTCTTATATCAATTTGCTTTTCTAACCATACTTTACATTCACTTGTATCATTATATAAGTTTTCAGCATATAGCCTTACTTCTTCGGCTATTTTAGAAAAATCTATTAGTAAATTTACATAATCATTCTGTTTTAAATTTTCTAGATTAATATTATTTTTATCTTCTTCTATAATAAAAATATTTTTAGCTATGTTTAATTTTTCAAATGCAAATTCATAATTCCCACTTACAATTCTACTAATATCGCCCTTTGTAAGATTTTGGAATGTTTTTATTATATCATCTATTGATTTGCTAGTATCTATATTTGAAAAGTTTTCATTTGAAGTTGCAACTATATTTTCAGGGGTTAGTATGTTCATTTTTCCGTCATAACCGCTGATTATTGCTATCTTTTTCATTGCAATTGCTTCTAGTATGCTTCTATCTAGACCTATTACAACATCATTATTCTCTAATATCTTTGCTATATCATTTCTTGCACCTAACATACTGACTATATCTTTTATATCTTCAATTTCATTTTCGATTGTTTCTTTTATATTTCCATCTCCAACAATTGTAAGTCTTGCATCTTTATTATATTCATAATATTTTTTAAATAGCTTAATAGCATTTATAATAGAATTACTTTTTTCTGATGATAATCTACTAATTATCAAAAATCGTTTTATTGTTCCAGAGACTTTATTTTCTTCAATATGATACTTTTCAAAATCTATACTATTATTTATTACTAAATATTTACCCTTATCAATACCAAATTTTTCACTATTTTCTATCATAGCTGTTTGAGTAATTGCTACTATTTTAGTTGCATTTTTATAATATAGTTTAAAATAAATTTGATATGCTTTAAAATTTCTTTCCCACCAATCATATAGTTTTGGAATCCCATTATGCACATATGCTACATATGGTATATTTTTAAGCAATAATATTGGTAACATAACACTTATACAGTCCATCTTGTGTATATGTATTTGTTTTATTTTATAATTATCTATTATTTTTATTATTTCTCCTACTTTATTTTCATCTATTTGATTTGAAATTTCATAATCGAAATTTATACATATTGCACCAATGCTCTCAAATTGTTCTGTATATATTCCAGTTTTAGCTAGTACTATTACTCTATGTCCTCTCTTTATCATTTGTATCGTTTGGTTTAATACTGCTGTTTCCACTCCACCTATACCTAATTCATTTAAACATATTAATATTGAATCTTTCATTTTTGGTCTCCTTTGACAACAAAAAGTTTTCATTTAATCTAATCAATCTCTAGTAATTTAGGCATCTTTCTTTTATTTGTGTTATCTTTTTATAATATATCTTATTTTCTTTGTTACCCTTATTATTCCGAATTTTTGACAAACTTTAATAAAGCCCCTCCAAAATTTAAACCTCCATAAAAAATTTCTAATTTTTTGTTTTTTAGATATATTGACATTTTCATTAATATTAGAATCTTCATCCTTGTAGTAGTTTTTATTGAGTTCATTGTATAAAATTAAAATTCTTTCTGCTATTTCTATATTTTCACAAATACTTTTATCTATTCTACTTCCAGTTTTAATCATATCATTAAATTCATCAACTAATTGTTCCATTGATTTATTAGTATCAAAATTTTTAATTATATTTTCTCTACATAATTTTTTTTGTTCTATTTTATCTTTATCATTTTTATCTAATATCCCATAAATTGCATTTTTATATTCTTCCAATTCCTCTATAGAATATTCATAGTTATGCAGGTCTTTTTCAACATTTTGATATGTTTTAATAATTTTTCCATTGCTATCATTTACTAGTTCCTTTTGACCACCAACATCTGATGAAATAACTGGTACGCCCATAGAAAGAGATTCGTATGCTGTAAGTGTTAAGCCCTCTGTAAGTGAAGATATTATTGTTATATCACCAATTTTGTAATATGGTCTAACATCGCTTTTCATCCCTAATATTTTTATATAATTGCTCAAATCATATTTTTTTATATATTCGAGTGTTTTATCTTTAGCAGACCCATCTCCAATGAATAGACAAATAATATCTTTTCTTTCACTACATATAATTTTCATAAGTTCAACCATAAATATTGGTCTTTTTAAATATTCCAATCTGCATGGAAATAGTAATATTTTTTTATCTTTATATTTCTCCTTTAGTTCATTATCTTGTGGTAAATCTAGATCCGGATCAAAATGTTTAGTATCTACACCTATGTATAATACTTTTGTATTATCAAGCCTTTTTTCCATTTTATCATGCATTATTTCCTTTAAATATCTTGTACATGTATATGTTTTCTCTAAATAACAAGAAATTGCTATTGAATCTCTTGGATATCCACCATCTCTCCAGCTCCAATCCTCAGCATGCAAATAATCTACAAATGGGATTTCTGGAAATTTGCATTTAAGCCAAGGAGTAACATAATATCCATAAAAGCTATTACTTTCAAATACTAGATCTATATTTCTAGATTTTATTATATAATGTATAAAACCCGCCCAATCTTCTCTTTTTAGAAATGTGGTCAAATCAAAGTATTCATCAACATTTTCTTCAAATTGATGCCTAAGTATATATTGTGTAGATTCTGTTGTTACCATTGTTATTTCAAAGCCTTGTCCTTTTAAAACCTTTATTAAGTTTAAATTAAATATATCTGCTCCACCTGTTACTGACCATGGAAAAATGCATAGTATTCTTTTTTTCTCACCTTTCTTAGTAATAGGTAATCTTGACCAGTTAAGCTCTTTCGGATATGCTGTATAACAATAATCTGTTGTTATTGGAAATTGTATAGCTCCAACATTTTTCTTTATATTTTTTGCCACTTCTTCAAGATAAGATTCAGCTATTTTACTCTTTTCCTTATCAGAATTTATAGCATTTAATCTACCTACTGTCTCTCTTCTGTACCAAAAGCCATAAAAATTCATTTTTATAGGAAGGTATCCTTTTGATAGAAACTTTAACCACATATACCAATCTTCGTGGACTTCTTTTGGAAGCTTTGTATATTCAGGCAGTTCTAGAAATTTATCTTTTCGTATAAAAGCAGACCCACATAATAGATTTTCTTTTTTTTCTTTCATTGTATTAAATGGTGGACACCATAAATATTCTTGTTCTCCAAATGCACAACTATTTGAATATGCCCATGTGGCTTTTTTATTTGTAGTTAAAGTCCAATATCCACACTCTAACAATGTATTATCTATTAAGTCATCTGCATCCATTGTATATATTATATCTGCCGTTGCATTTTCTACACCAAAAAATCTGGCCGATGCTGGACCACCATTTTCTTTATTTAGTATCTTAATTCTATTATCTTGATTTGCAAATTTACTTAAAAACTCAGTAGTATCCTCCTCTGTACTTCCATCATTTACTATTATCCATTCAAAGTATGGAAAAGTTTGATTAAATATACTATTTGCTGTTTGCTGTAAATATTTTTTAGAATTATAGTATGGAGTTATTATACTAATAAGTGGTTCGCCATCATTTAATACAATTCTATTTGATAATTGCTTACCTGGTTCTTTACTAAAATTAAAATACTTTTTTTCATTTACCATATTAATTATACCCCTTAATTTATCTAATTTCTATCCTTGTTCTTTTAAATATTCCTCACACACTACATCAGTTGATCCATCTAAAACAATCTTTCCATCTCTTATCCATATTGCTCTATCACAAAATTCTTTAACCGTATGCATGCTATGCGAAACAAATACCATTGTTTTTTTCTGTTCTTTTAATTCTTTCATCTTCTTCAAACATTTATCTTGGAAATGTTGATCTCCAACTGCAAGTATCTCGTCTATTAACAGAACTTCTGCTTCAACATTTACTGCTATAGAAAATGCTAGTCTCATATACATACCAGAAGAATATGTTCTAACTGGTACATCTATAAATTGACCAAGTTCAGAAAAATCTATTATTTTATCTATTACTTTATCAACATCTTTTTTACCAAGTCCATATATAGATGCATTAAAATATATATTTTCTCTACCAGTAAAATCAGTATTAAAACCTGCTCCTAATTCAAGCAGACTTGATACTTTTCCATGTATATCAATTGTTCCTTGTTCAGGATACATAATTTTTGTAAGAAGTTTTAATAATGTAGATTTACCTGAACCATTAACTCCTATTAAAGCAACAGTTTCTCCTCTTTTTATGTCACAAGAAACATCATTTAACACAACATGAACTTGCTTTCTGTTTCTTCTTAAATTAGCTAATCTTTCTTTTATAAAATAAGCTTTATCTTCGTATACAACGAATTGTTTCGTAACATTTTTAACTGATATAACAACATCGTTATTATTTTCACTATCTATATTTTTCATTGTTTACACCTCTTCAGCAAATCTTCTTTGTAATTTTTGGAAAATCAAGTATGAAACATATAGTAAAATAGTAGATGCTAGTAATATAAGTCCTAACCATTTTAAATTAGGCATAGTCTTACTATACAAAATATCTCTATATGAATCAATTAATTTTACCATTGGGTTTAAATTATAGAAAAATCTATACCTCTCAGGTACCATATCAGTACTATATAGTACTGGTGTAATATAGAACCAAACCATTAAAATAACGTTCATTATATATTGTACATCTCTTGCATATACGTTTATTGCGCTAAGTATCATTATGCAAGCAAGTGAAAATATCGCTTGTATAATTACAATAATTGGAAGCCATAGTGCAAACACTGAAACACCTATAGGGCTGAAAAATATTAATGCAATAAATATTATAACGGCACTAAAAAAGTAATTTATTGTACCACTTATAACTGTTGCAAGGGGTAAAATCTCTCTTGGAAAATATACCTTCTTTAATATACTTGCACCATTAGTTACAGATACTGTACCTATTGATATTGTATTTGCAAAGAAATTCCAAGGCATTAATGCTATAAAAAGATGTATTGAATAATTTGGAATGTCTATTTTAAATACTAATTGAAATACAGTTGCATATACTAAAAGCAACAATAACGGATTTAATAAAGACCATAAAAATCCAAGTATTGAACCTTTATATTTCCCTCTTATATCCTGTTTAACTAGAGTATATAACATATGTCTATATTTGTGTAATTCTTTAAATTTATCTACTAATTTCATGTTATTAATTCTGTCCTTTCTTTATTTTAGAAGTCCCATAAACTCCTCTTCTATTTTTTTCATGTCATCTTCAGTTTTACCTTCAAATCTAACAGTAATATCTGGTCCTGTATTTGAAGCGCGAACTAAAGCCCAACCATTATCAAATTCAGCTCTAACACCGTCAATTGTATTAATATTATACCCTTTTTCTTCGCAATATTTTCTAACATTAGCAATTATTCCAAATTTTTCATCATCTGATGACTTTATCTTAATTTCTGGTGTAGAATAGTATTTATTTATACCATCTAATAGCTCACTTACTGTTTTATCTGTATTAGATAAAATTTCAATAAGTCTAAGACCTGCATATATTCCATCATCAATATTTGGCCATTTATCATTAAAAAATACGTGTCCTGAAAGTTCTGAACCAAAAGCAAAATTTCCTTCTTTCATTTTAGCTTTCATATATGAATTACCTGTTCTATAACATACAGGATTTCCACCTAGCTTTATTATTTCATCTGCTAAAGATTTCGAGCATTTAACATCGAACAAAGCATTTTTATTTTCAATCTTACTCATTATATCTCGCCAAATTATTATAGCGAAATAATCTATGAATATCATATTACCTTTTTCGTCAATAACACCTACTCTATCTCCATCGCCATCTAAACCAACACCCAAGTCAGCTTTATTCTCTAATACTGCCTTTTTTAAAAACTCATTGTTTTTTTCAACTGATGGATCTGGATGGTGGTTTGGAAAATCAGGATCAGATTCACAAAATATTGGTATTACGTCAAGTCCCATCATTTCAAAAGCTTCTTTTGCTATTATAGATGTTGTTCCATTTCCTGCATCAACAACTACCTTTATCTTTTTATCTCCTAGTTTTAAAGAGTTTTTTATTAAATCTAAGTATCCTTGTCTTATATTAATCTTTTCAACTTTACCAGTACCACTAGAAAATTCTAACTTTTCAACGAATTTTCTAAACTCTTGTATCATTTCTCCACAAGCGTTACCAAAATCATCAAAAGCCATTTTAAATCCATTGTATTCCTTTGGATTGTGACTTGCAGTTATCATTATGCCTGGATCTATTTTAAGTGATTTTTGTGCGTAATAATACATAGGTGTTGTAACTAACCCTATAAATTTAACATCTACCCCAGTACTTGTTATACCACTAATTAGCGCATCTGATAACGAATCTGAAGAAGCCCTATTATCATGGCCTATCACACATTCTTTGTATCCTTTTTTTTGTACATATGAACCAAAGCCTAAACCTACAGTGTAAGCTACATCTTCATTTAAGTCTTGCCCATATATTGCTCTGATATCATATCCTCTATATATATTAGGATTAATATCACTTTTTACATTATATCCCATATCTATCAACTCCGCTAGAATTATATCACAGGATACTCATTTTTTCAATTATTTTACTGTTATTTATTTAATTTATATCGATTAAAATCGTATATTGTAAAAATATTATAAACTATATAAAATATTTTATATTTTTTTGACATTTTATATTTTATATAATATAATATAGCAAATTAGATTTTCATTTTAGAGGTGATCATTTATTGAAAGTTTAATTAGCGCATGGACATATATTAAATCATAATTGCAAATAATATATGTTGACGAGGATGATAGTTGTCGATTTGTCAGCGGATGCTATCACGGTACTTTCTATTATCGTTATATATGTACAAAAAAGCAAAATCATATATTGCTACAAACACATATAATTTAGAAATATTTAAAATCGTACTTTGAAAATTTAAAAATTATGGAGGTAAAATTATGTGTGGAATAATTGGATATACAGGAACCAAAAATAATGCTAAGGAAGTTCTACTTAGCGGACTTAAAAAATTAGAATATAGAGGGTATGATTCTGCAGGTATTGCAGTTTACGAAAATGAAAAAATCAACCTATATAAATCTACTGGGAAAATTAAAAATCTAGAAGAATCATTGTCTAAAAATACTAGTACACTAAATTTAGGAATAGGTCATACAAGATGGGCTACTCATGGAGTACCAAACGAGACAAATGCACATCCACATAAATGTGGAAACGTTACTCTAGTTCACAATGGAATAATTGAGAACTATTTAGAATTAAAACAAGATTTAATTCTAAAAGGAACTGAATTTAAAACGCAAACTGATACTGAAGTAGCTTGTGCATATATAAACGAAATATATAAAACTGAAAAAAATAAGATTAAATGTATCGCTCAATCATGTAAAAATTTTAGAGGTTCATACGCTTTTGCAATTATCTTTGATGACGAACCAGATACAATATATGCTGTAAGAAAAGATAGTCCTCTTGTTATAGGAGTGGGGGCATCAGATGAAAACTTTATTTCTTCTGATATTTCAGCTATCTTAAATTACACAAACAGATATATTCTATTAGAACATGAAGAATTTGCTAAAATATCTAAGGATAGTATTGAAATATTTAATTCTAATTTAGAAAAAATAGAAAAAGAGATTTTAACTGCGACTTGGAGTAGCTCAGAATATCAAAAAAGTGGCTTTGATCATTTTATGCTAAAAGAAATAAATGAACAACCAAAAGTATTAAAACAAGTATTCGAAAGATATTTTTCAAACAACACTTATGATCAAAACATAGATATTTCAAACTATGATAATATTCATATAGTTGCTTGTGGTAGTGCTATGCATGCAGGTCTTGTAGGTAAATTCTTATTTGAAAAATATGCTTTAATACCAGTTACAGTAGAAGTAGCTTCAGAATACAGATACAAAAACCAACTTATAACTAACAACACCTTAGTTATAATAATATCTCAGTCTGGTGAAACTGCTGATACTTTAGCAGCTTTACGAATAGCTAAACAAAAAGGAGCTCATACGCTTGGAATAGTAAACGCTGTGGGTTCAACTATATCTAGAGAATCTGATATAACAATATATACTCATGCAGGTCCTGAGATTGCCGTTGCTACTACAAAAGGTTATGCAAGTCAAGTAGCTGTACTCTCTACTCTTGCTCTAAATACTGCTATAAAAAAGGGATTAATAGATAAAACTTTTGAAGAACATATATATAATGATTTTAAAAATATTCAAAACACAATATCAGACGTTATTAAAAACTATGAAGAGGAGTATAAAAAAGTATCTGAATATATATACAAACATGATCATCTCTTCTATATCGGTCGCGGGATAGATAATGCCGTTTGTTTAGAAGGTTCTTTAAAATTAAAAGAGATATCATATATGCATAGTGAAGCTTACGCTGCAGGTGAATTAAAACATGGTACAATATCTTTAATTGAACAAGGCACACCTTTAATTGCCGTTGCAACAGATGAAATTTTATTTGAAAAAACTGTAAGCAACGTAAAAGAGACTAAAGCTAGAGGTTCATTTGTAGTATTTATAACAACTAGAGATTTAGAAGATAAATATATAAAAAGTGTTGAAGATACTAGTGGATTTTTTGATATCAAACTAGTTCTTCCTAGTGCTACTGATTTTACACAAGCGCTTGTGACTATGGTAGCATTGCAACTTATAGCATATAAAACTGCTATTTTAAGGGACTGCGATATAGATCAACCTAGAAATCTTGCAAAATCAGTTACAGTAGAATAATTAATAAAAAGCTTAGGTTAAATTTAAAAACCTAAGCTTTTTATATTCCTGTTGTCATGGTATCTGTATATGTCTGAGCAAATACAATAAATTCTCTAAAACTTACTGTTCCCAGTTTAAAAGAAAATATCTTTTTTATATCAGACAATATAACATAATTTATAGCAATTAAAGTATTATATGAAATACTTATATATCTTTTCATTTCATTTTTATCAACACAATCAGCACATAAAAACATGTTACTTACATAATCATAATATATTGTATTTAATTTTTCTTTATCAGACTCTTCCACTTTTTTTATATCAAATTTAAAACCGCATCTCAAACATTTTAAAGTATTAGGTGAAAACCCAAGTAATGTACAAAGCTTTATTTTAAATACTGCTACTACAAGTTTTATATCAATACTTTTATTTTGTATTAAAAACAATGTGTTTAAAAATAATTTAGTAATTTGCGATGTGTCTTGATTTTCATCTGTTGTTGTTTGTAATAATCTTGTAATCTCAAAGGCAATATTTAAACTTTCAAAATCTATTCTTAAGTTATAAAATGTATCTATTACTGTAGCGGAATTAACGTGATAAAAATTAGTCCCTTTGTATAATATAAATTCACTGTATACTAAATATTGTGAACATGCAAGCAAAGAACTATTTGTCTTTTTTGCTCCTTTTGCAATACATGATATTTTTCCTAGTTCATCTGTCAGTACAGTTATTATTTTATCATTTTCTTTATATGGTATTTCCTTTATCACTATCCCTTTTACTTTGACTAGTCTCATTTAACAAAACACCCTCTATTACTTCGTCTGTTTCTACAAAACCATTAACGGTAGATTCTATGTTATCTTTAATATCAGCCATTTTTTTATATTCTAAGAAACTTTCTAAATTGCCAGTTTTCAAAAAATTATCCCAAGCTAAATCTTCATACATAATTATCACCCAATAGTATTATATGTAAAACAGACCTCTACATACAATAATTTTTAGAATAAACTGTAAAAATTTAACCTATATTTTATTTTTTATATTGTTTAAATATATATCTTTTTTCTGCCAATCAGGTCTTACCTTTACCCAAAGCTCTAGACTTACCTTTGTTTCCAACATTTTTTCAATTTCTTTTTTAGACTGTAGACGTACCTTTTTTAACATCTCTCCAGACTTACCTATTATAATACCCTTATGAGATGCTTTTTCACATATAATATTTACTTGGATATCATACTTATTAACAATTTCTTTATTAATAATTTCTTGTACCTCTTTAAACGACTCAACTTGAACATTTATACCGTGTGGTACCTCTTCATCTAAATTATTAAGTAATTTTTCTCTTATTGTCTCTTCTACTATTTCTTTTTCACTTATATCTGTAATTTCATCATCTAAGTAAATTTGATCACCCTCTGGAAGATACTTTTCCACATTTTTAACTAAAATATCAAGTCCATCATCCTTATAAACAGAAACCGGTATAATTTCAGCAAAACTACGTCCCAACCCTACTATATATTCGTTATATGTATTTATAACTGTAAGTAATTCGTCTTTTTTTACTTTATCTATTTTATTAACACAAAGTATAATTTTTTTATTTAATGCTACTAAATCATTAATAATCTTTTCATTTGCTCCATCAATTCTATACTTTGTTGCATCAACTAAATATATTATAACGTCTACCTCATTTATAGCGTTTGATACACCTTTCATCATATATTCACCTAATTTATGTTTAGGCATATGTACCCCTGGTGTATCTATAAATATTATTTGAGACGAAGATGTCGTTAATATTCCTTTTATATTATATCTAGTAGTTTGAGGCTTAGGCGTTGTAATTGCCACCTTATACCCTACTAACTTATTAATTAAAGTAGATTTACCTGCGTTTGGCTTACCTACTATTGCTACAAATCCTGATTTATACATGAATTCTCCTTTTCAAACTTTTAAATTTCATACTTATTATACCAAAGTATTAGCTTATTTACAATAAAAAAAAGAAACTATCGTAAATTTTACGATAGTTTCTGTGTTTAATTACAAAGAATATAAATCAGAAAACTTATTGCTTATTCCTTTTACTACCTCATACATAATTTCAAAATTTTCTCTTTGTGATGATATGTTATCTAGTACACCTTTTTCTGCAATTTTTTCTACTAGCAACATATATTCTAAGAAAACTTTTAACTGATTACATATAGATATGCTTCCTATGATAAAAGTAATAATTGGTGTAGCTTCTAAACTAGTAATTCTCTGTGTATTTATTAAGGATTCAATGTAGCCTTTTAAGTATACAAGTGAAGAAGCAATTTTATTTCCTTCATTTGAATTAAGATCATTAATAAGAAGATTCTGATTACCAGTATTTCTCTCCATAATCTCAATTATTTTCTCAATATGCATGTAATAATCCATACTATGCTCTCCTTTAAACCAATTAGTTTTGATATAATATTAATATTCTAACTAATATTATATCATATTCTCAATAAAAATTCAACTTATGTTAACTACAAAGTGATTTTTATCATACTTAAGAAATATATATTTTAAAGTATACACATTATACTTAATACTATCATATTATATTACAAATACATAATTTAATATTAGAGAGGTTATATATTATGGAAGGTTCATGCTGTTATACATTAAATATACGACAACTTACTTGTCAAAATGGTATTACAAGAAACTTTGATAATTTACATACAAGCGTTAATGCTAATACCGTTATTGATTTAAGTTTCGGATACAAGTTAACATTTTTGAATGGAACTGGTAATGTTGCCACCATTTCCATATCAAATGATATAAGTTTACCCGCCACAGTTTTTAATATACCTAATGGGAGTTTTAGAGTATTCGATTTACCATGTGAATGTGGAACGTATAGAGTTTATATAGGTGCAACTCTAGCCCCTTGTGGCATTTCAAATCTTTATTGTTCGGATTAGACTTATTATTAAGGATGTGATTTTTATGGATGATTTTATCGTTCAACTAAGTATAGTGGATACTTGTTGCAATAAATGCTTTAAGGAAGTAAATAGAAAGATGGTTACAATAACTGAAACATCTCAGACAGTAGCCTTACAAAATTGTTTTACATTAAATGTAATAAATGTTGAAGAAAATTTTGCTACAGTTTTAATACAAAATGGTGTTTATGCGATTATACGAAATATATTTACAAATTATACTACGGAAATATGTCTACCTAATAAGTGTAAAGAACATATAGTAGCTATTTCTGTAAATATAGAGGAAGATTAAAAATATAATTTTTAGTGAGGATTATTATGAATACTACATTTACAGATAACATTACTAACCATTCGCTAGATTGTTATACAGTCAACAATTGTGGATTTGATATAGTAATCGCAGCAGCCATATTTTCTATAATTTTGACAAAGGATTTACTACCAGAAGAACAAAATATTTTGTCCCAATTTTTTTTAATATTGAGTCAAAATATTCTTTCTATATCTGCAATTGGATTTAATAACAGAGGTATTTGTTTACAAACTGTAGCAAAACAGAATTTACAAACTACACCTATTATGACTGAACAAGAAAAACTAATAAAAATAACTAACTTACTCTTATAATTTAAATGCATTAATTTGTTTTTTTGCTTGTTTATCTTTTAGAGCTTGCCTTTTATCGTAGAGTTTTCTACCCTTACATATGGCAAGTTCTAATTTTATCCATCTACCTTTAGTATATATTCTATTTGGTACAAGTGTATATCCACCTTGTTTAAGGTTATTATATAGTTTTAATATTTCTAATTTATTAAGTAATAATTTTCTATCTCTTGTTGGATTTGAATTGTTAATATTACCCATTTCATAGGGATTAATGTACATATTTTTAAGCACAACTTGACCATTTTTTATAATAGCAAAACTATCTTTTAAATTACACATGGCATCTCGTATTGATTTTACTTCTGTTCCCTTTAATTCTATGCCACATTCTATTTTTTCCAATACATCATATTTATAATTAATTTCTCTATTATTTATATTAACATAGTTTTGTGACTTATTATTTGACATATATTTATTACCTTTCTTTTTTATATTACCTAGAATTACTACTCCTATCTACACTGGTAGTTTTATAGTTTTGAATGTATAACCCATCAATCTGTACGCTATATTGATTTATATTATTAAGTTCAATTTTTAAATTTTGTACAGTATTACTTAAACTATATATACTATTTTTATCTATACTTTGCTCTGTTTTTTCAACAATATTAGGTAGATTTGAATAAACATATTCTATATAATTATATATTTCTATAGATGTATTCATTGTCAGATATGATATATCATTTTTTGATTTATTATTAAGAAAATTTATATTATTTAAAATAAATGTGTGCGTTTTATTCAAAAAATCAATATATATTGTATTTATTTTTTGAATAAGTTCAAGATCTGAATCTAACTTATTTGTTGCATTAATTTCATTCCCTGTTTGAGTTAATGTAGTTGTATCAATATTTTGAACATCAGAACTATTAGTTTCACTAAGTTCAATTATTTTTGAATCTACAATATCTTTATAGTTTTCAAGTTCTTTTAAAATATTTCTAGATGTAATATTGTATATAATATTACTATCCATAATATATGCATCACTTATATTCAAACTTTGTGTATAGTCTATACCCATATTTAGGTCTTTTTGGCTATTTTTTATATATTGATTTAAATAGTTAATTTGATCATCCATTTTTTGTTGTACGTAAGTCAACATTTTAAGTTTATCAATATTTTTTATACTTTCATTATATGAGTTTTCTACTTTCTCCTTAAGAATATCCGTGCTTGATTTTATTTTTGCAACATTACTCTCAATATTTTTTATATTTTCATCATTTGTAAGGGAATTATTTATTAATTTTGAAAATTCATCAACACTTTGTTTAATATCATATGATTGCTTGTAATAATCATATGCTCCATCATACTGAAGTAAGTTTAGTTTATTTATCGAATCTATAACAATTTGATTTTCATTATTTATTTCATTTAAATTGTCATTTAACTTATTTTTAAGTTCAATTATATCTTTACCTTTATATGAATTTAATATATTATTTATTTGACTATCTATTGAATTGTTAATATTTTTTGCTACTTCTAAATACTTAAGAAGTTTATTAATACAAATATTATAATCAGATTTAGTCATAGAATTATTAATTTTTATATCTCTTGTTATAACTACAAAAGATACCACTTTAAAACTAGGTACTTTAAGCTTATTAGATTTTATAATATCTCTTATAGAATAGCCGCTAGTTATATCAGCTGGTGATACATCTTCTGTTATTTTTAATCTTCTATTTGTAACAGAATATATACCAAATATTGGGGTGTCAACATTAAGTCTTACTGCTGGATATGCTTGATATTCACTTTTAGATCTTATTTTTTGTAGCTTAACGTCCATTTCATTTATTTCTTCTCTTATATTGTTTAATACATTCTGCATTTCTGAATAACTATTATTATCAATTTTATTTTCAGTATTTAAAGCCGTACTTGTACCATTATTAACAGAATCAGCCCAAATATAAATATTTGAGCATATTAACATTAATATATATATACAAAATGTTTTTAAGATAACATTTGAATAATTTTTTCCTATTTTTATAAAACTCATTAAAATTCATCCCCAAAAAATGCAAATAAGCGCCATTTGTGGTGATTATATCACACTTGGCGCATATTTTCAATTACTTTATATAGTTATTCCAATATTTAGTCTCAACAACTCTTAAGTTTTTTAAATTTTTATCTATTATCTGTGAAATATATTCAGCTTTTTTTCTTATATTTTGACCATCTTTTAAATATTCTGATTTTTTATTCATAATCATTAGTTCAGCAAAGATTTCTGCTCTATCTTCTTTAGCTGAAGTTTTAGAATATTTACTTACAAAATATATCTTGGATAAATCAGTCCTTGAGGCATATACATATTTATTATCTATCTTGGATAAATCAGTTGTATATGAAAAATCAAATGGGTTTAGATTATTCCAATTAGGATATATGATTTGTACATTAGTTGCAGCTTGCATATAATATTCCATAATATGAAACACTTCATGATGAAAAGCTCTTTCAAACTTTTGCGTATTACTTAAATATATTTTAAAATCATTTACACCGTTTTTAGATGCAAGTGCTAAATTGTTGTTATTAAATTTATCTAGCAATATTATTGAGACACTACACTTAACTGATCCATTTTTAAATGTATCAAATAAAGTTTTAGGATATTTTTCAAGTGCATTTTGTATCAATATAATATTGTTGTTTACAATATTATCATCATATTGTCCAACTGCATTTACATTTGTAGCCAAACCTTTAGTTTCATCTCCATATTTAATACTAATACCATAATATTCTTTTATTTTTTGTATAAAAAGCTTATTTTGTTCTTTAATACTTTTTTCAAGAATTTCACTATTATTAAGTGCCAATACGCTTTCATAATTTATTTGCTTTTCGATTGAATTTGAATTAAGCAGTTTTAAAAATGGAGAAGCTATAACTAACAAAACTATAAATATTAATACATCAGTTATGAGTGATAATCTTCTTTTGTGATGTCTCTTTCTCACATTTTCCTCCTTTGTACACTATTAATTTTCTTCTATATATTCTGTTTTTAAGCTATCTTTAAAATAATCAGACTTATTATCAAAATTTTGTTTATATATTATTGCCTCTTGAATACTATTGTTATATGATTTAATGCTAATTGATAGTTTTGATATTCTATTATACAAATTAAATTCTTTAAATTTTTCTAATATATTTACTAGTTCGCTTGAAAAATTATCAAGCTGCAAATCATCAATATCTTTTACTGTTTTTTGTATTTTCAAAATACTAGAATCATTTTCAAATACTAAGTCAAATTCAAAATCGGTATATTCGTTATCTATATTTTTATCTTTTATAAAACTAGTAAGACTTTGTTTATAACTAATATTATTTTTTTCTATTATAGTATCTTTATACTCATCATAAATATTATTATTTGTATATACTGAAATATTATATATTTTCGAAGTATTTTGTGGATCAATATTTTTAACTTCAAATATATATCCGGAAGGTTTAAGTGAGTTGTATCTTGAATTAACAATTACTATATTATTATAATTTTGTGATATATAATTATTAAATTTTAGTTTTGCTTCGTTATACTTAAAAATATCTCCATTAATATATGTATTAAATAATACAGGTCCAACTATAAAAACAGCAGTCATCACATAAAGATATATTTTTTTATTAAATGAAATAACTTCCACTTTGTTATAATGATCATGTAATTTATGTAAAAACTCTCCTAAGATCTCACCAGACCATATTGAAATAAAAACAAAAACACAACTATATAGATTTTCTAAAACATTAGTAGAACCATGCATATAAAGTAATGTATATGTAATTATCGATCCATATGTACTAGTAAGTATAGGCCTGTCAAATAGCATATTACCAAGTAATCCCAAAAAAAATAATAGAGGAACTAGTCTTATGTATATGTTACCATATATGTGTAAAAAAATTATAAAGACAATTAATACAAAATATAATATTGCTTCTGTATATAAAAATATTTTATGTTTATTATATATTACTAGTTTTTCCATAACACACCCTCTTTAAAAATAATTATACTCTAATCATGTACTTTTATCAATAAATTTGTCTAAAAATATAATAAATAATATAGGTATAAAAAATAATAAAGAATTAGTTTTTAGTATTCTAATTCTTTATTCAAAACACAAAATTTATCTTAAACTAGCAACATCTGCCACATTCTCAATAAGAGATAATACAGTTGTAATTCCAACTCCTCCAGGAACTGACGTTACATATTTAACTTTTTCTAAGACATCCTCCGTATCTACATCACCTACAACTTTGCCATCTACCCTATTTATTCCAACATCTATTACTACAGAACCCTCTTTTATTATATCTGATTTTATAAATTTAGGAATACCAACTGCAACTACTAAAATATCAGCATTTTTAGTATAATACTCTAGATTTTTAGTCTTTGAATGGCATATTGTTACGGTTGCATCTTTATTTAAAAGTAGATGTGCAATAGACTTTCCAACTATAACGCTCCTACCTATTACAACAGCATTTTTACCTTTTATATCTTCACCTATGTCTTCTAAAATTGTAATTATTCCTTTTGGAGTACATGACACTATTCCTTTTGAACCAGCAACTAAGTTTCCCAAATTTACTGGATGAAATCCATCAACATCCTTTGTTGGTTTTATATAATTTAATATCTTTTTTTCATCCAAATGTTTAAATAAAGGAAGTTGTATTAAAATTCCATCAACTGTATCATCATTATTAAGTTTATCTATTAAATTTAATAACTCATCTTCAGTAACATTTTCATCATAAATATATTCTTCTTGTAGTATTTTAAATTCTTCACACAATCTTTTCTTTTTGCCAACATATATTTTTGAAGCCTCATCAAAACTTGCCAAAATAACAGCAAGCTTTGGCACTATATTTCTATCATTTAGTTTATCTATTTTTAATTTTAATGCTTCTTTTCTTTTTTCAACTATACCTTTTACATCAATTATTTGTCCCAAATTCATCATCCTATCATTTAATCTAATTAATACATATATATGATACAACATAAATTTAAATTTTACAATATAAACATAAAAATAAAGCACTCAATTGAGTGCTTATATCTTATATTTTTCTTGCTTTTTTTCAGCAACCTTTAAATAGTAATTAGTTATAATAGTGCTAACCGATGAATCAAAATCAAACGTTTCTTCTATTTCTCCAAATATATAACAAATTTTTTTAATATTAGCTTTACTATATTGCCCCCTAATTTCCCATACTTGTAGCTTTTCTTCCTGTTTAAAGAATTTAGATAAAAAATCAGCTACTACTATAAATGATGTATTAGATTTTATTTCGATTTTAAGTATACCCACCTCATAAGAAATTACTTTAAACCGTATTTTTGTTGAATCACATTCATATTCATACTCATATGGTCCACAATCGGATAAATTTCCATCAAAAACAAGAAAATCTCTGCCCAACATATTTTAACCCCCTTAAGTTTAGGATAGTCCACACATTATTTATATATATTATATCATGTTTTACATAAAATTTCAACCTAGTAAACATAAAAAAAAGATTGAAATTACATTTATAAATTCAATCTTTTTTTATAATTTAAAGTTTATCGTCTCTCTTCATATGGTAATATGCATCAATTACTTCTTTAATAAGAGATTTTTCATTAACTTCAATTTTAGTATCACAAAATACTAATAGTATATTACTAAGTTCTATACATTTATCATTTTCACATATTTCTATACTACAGCCTTGATCCCTATAAAAACTTATAATAAACTCAGCCACATTTTCAATCGATTTTGAGGTATTGCAGTTAACCACAAGTGCACCATTTTCAAACCCAATTACTTTAAACCGCACTCCAGTTTTCAGATCCATGAATTCATCAGTCTCCACTAATTTCTTAAACTTTTCTTCACTGAATTTAATTTTTAATTCTTCTGCCATAGTTAAACCCTCCTTGAATTTATATTATAGTTTATATGGTTATTTTTTTGTTAATATTGTCAAGTTTAAATCTCTCCAGCATATCTTGGTATGTCACTCCTTTTTCAGTCTCAACTTCAACATTATTAAAAGTAAAGTATATTTTGTTTATTTCAACCGGATTTAAATTGCCTTTTATATAAACCTCGACTTTTGGAATTTCCCTATACAAACTCATTATAAATTCCGATGCAACTACTATAGATTTACAATCTTTTAAATTTAGTTTCAGTACATCTCCTTCAATTTCAATTACAGAAAACCGAACATTAGTGATTAAATCTAAAAATTCATTTCGTTTTATTTCTTTTATAAGCCCCTCAAAAGTGTATTCTGACAAATCAGTCATTACTCCTACATACCTCCTAAATCTATTTAGTGATATTTTAAAGATTATCGCAATATTATACCACATTTTTAGTAATTATTCAAGTATGACTATTATTTTAATAACTTATCTATAGCATTTTTTAAATATTTAGCTGCAGATACTGGTGCAACTTTTCCGGGAAGTGATAATGCCCAAATAACATTTTTTTCAAGTTCTTTTGCTTTTGTAAAATCAACTCCACCAGGATTTGAAGCAAGATCAATAATAAGAACATCTTTTTTTAATAGCTTTAATCTGGTTTCATCAAAAATTAAGGTTGGAATTGTATTATATACTATGTCTATCTCCCCTAAAAAACTATCCATGTCATTCAATCTCACACTATTATATCCCATTGCCTCAATCATTGCCAAATCTTTTTCATTTCTAGCTTCACAATATACATTTGCACCTATACCAACTAGCATTTTAGCAAGTATTTTTCCTATTCTGCCATATCCAGTTATTAATACATTTGAATTATGCAAAGTATACTCAGTATTTTCCATAGCAAGACATATAGCACCTTCAGCTGTTGGAATAGCATTCATTATAGCTACTTCTTCTATATCAAATAAATCATAAAATTCAATTCTATTTTGATTTAATTTTTCTTTTATACTATCTGATATAGCTCCTGAAAATAGAATATTCTTTGTATTTGACATAACATTAATTAATTCATCACATGTTAGTATTTCACCAGTTATATTTATTTCATCCCTTGAAAATGGTACAGGTGCTATTACTACTTCTGCTTTATCATAACTTGTTATTTGCACCTTTTCACTTATATACATTTCTCTTAGCTTAACACTTCTTTTATCAGTACCCAAAACACAAAATTTTTTCAACATAATCACCCTCACAATATATTAATCAATATAAATATATTATAAATTAAATATATTATGATTGTATGCACTAATCTAAATTATTAGTATTAAAATGTTTTACAAATTTATATATTGCTTTATCAAAACCTTTTTTATGAGGTGTTTTAATTTTATTTTGGATTTCAAGTATTAATTCCTTTAATTTATATACCTTTAGTAAATCTATTTCTTCTTTTTTTGATATGTATTCTAAAATTATATATAAACTTTGCTTGTATGTAGCAACATTTTTATATCCTAATTTAGAAGTTATACTAGGTATTATTTTTTCTATAAGAAGTTTCATTTCATCCATTTCAAGATTAATATTCAATTCATTAGATATTTCAACAATGTCATGAAAGTTATAGTTGCATAAAGCTTTAAATATTGATTTTTCATCAACAGGCTCAATATAACTGTTTATTCCTTCTAGTCCTTTAATCACTTTCAAAGCATCATAATATCCAAGTTTAATCATTTCATTTAATGTTTTATTATCAAAATTCATTATACCTTGTAATTCACTTACAGGACTTATTAAGATAATATTAGCACCACTTTTTTTAATCTTCTTTAAGTCTCTTATACGCCCTTTGCTACTTGTACGAACAATAATTATATCATTGTAGCACTTTTTATGAAGCATATTTATTGGACAATTATTATAAAACCCTCCATCTAAATAGTGTTTATTCTCAATTGCTTCAGATTTAAAAATAGGTAATCTAGCAGATGCCATTAAATAATCAATTAAACTTCCCTTAGTAATATTTTCTATGAATAGTTCAAGAGGTTTTCTATCAGTAATGCACACCGTTACCAGTCCAAATTCTATATTAGAATTTCTTATTTTATCCTCATCAATATATTGTTTAAATAGTTCTCGCATTTTAGATGTGTTAATTCCACCATTAGATATAGTTTCTCTTACCAGTGTAGATAAATATTTTAACATTCCAAAGTCAATACTTTTTTTTAAAACTCTACTTAATTTTTCTTGATCCACATCCATTATTTTTGAAAAACTTATGTCCTTCCATAATTTATATGCAAGATCAAAATCACCTTGAGCGATCATTGCTCCATTAATTGCCCCAATTGAAGTTCCTGTAATAGCACCAATTTCATAACCATTTTCAAATAAAGCCTTTACTGCTCCTATTTGATAAGCTCCTCTGGCACCTCCACCTTCTAAAACTAAACCATACATAATTTTCCCCCATTTTACTATTTAAAGCAGCGGTGCAAATGCTGAAAGTATTGCATCACTTGCCCTAGAACATAAATTCCTTCTTTTCCAACTATCTAAGTCTATTTCTATACAGTCTTGCAAAGTTTTCATAAAGTCTTCTCTTATATTTTTCTCTATTCCAGTATTATATACAATAGAACCACATTCATAGTTTAAATGCAAACTTCTATAATCTAGATTAGCTGTTGAAATCATAGAAATTTCATCGTCTATAACTATACTTTTTAAATGCATAAAACCCGGTCTATATTCATATATCTTAACGCCTGCTTCAAGTAGAACTTCATAAAAAGACCTAGTTACTTTTTGTACTATTTTTTTATCTGGTATATGTGGAAGAACTATTCTTACATCTACTCCACTTCTTGCGCTATTTATTAATGCAGTAAGCAATGATTCATCTACTATAAAATATGGAGTATTTATATATATGTAATCTTTAGCTTTATTTATTAATTCGATATAGACATTTTCTGTTGGATTTTTCATGTTTTCTGGTCCATCTGAAAAAGATATAACATACCCTTTACTCTCACTCGTATTACGCATTTTATTAGCTTTTAATTGTTCATCTCTTATATCTTTATACCACTGATAATTTACATTATTTTTCGATAACCCTTGAAGATTTCTTAAAAACATTAAAGTATAGCTCCATGCACATTTTCCTACTACCTTTATACCACCATCTTTCCAATGGCCATGTTTATTTATTAAATTAACATATTCATCTGCTATATTTATACCACCAGTATAACCAACTATTCCGTCTATGACTATAATTTTTCTATGATCTCTGTGATTTATATAACTATTTATACAATAATTAAAAGGATTAAAGACATAAACTTCTATATTGTTATTAACTAAATCTTGAATTATATTTTTAGGTCTATTAAGTAAACTTCCTATTGAATCATATATAACAGTGATTTTTATACCCTCAGATGATTTTTGCTTCAGTATCTGTAAAATTTCTTCCCATAGTTTTCCTTTTGATATCATAAAAAATTCTAATAGTATATATTTTTTAGCCATAATTAAGTCTTTTTTCAAGTTATCAAAAAATTTTTCACCAAGATTAAAATATTCTACATTTTCATTATTGTACAATGGATATCCTGTAACATTTGTTATATAGTTTATTTGATTGTATTTCAATTTATCATCTTTTATTTCTTCTATACATGATAAATCTTTTTCAGATAAATATTCAGTCTCATCATCTATTTTTCTTAGAGATTTAAATTTTTTAGATCCTAACTTGTTACTACCCAGGAAAATATATAGAAGTATACCTGCTATTGGTAAAAATACTATTATTAATATCCATGTAACCTTGTATGCCAAACTATCATTTCTATATAACAGATAAGCTATTACAAATAATTTAATTACAAAAAACAAGGTAATTGCATACTCTGATATGCCTTTTGTAGCTTTATATAATGTAAAATATACTAAAATTTGTATTCCTATTAAAACTACAAATATCAATATTTTAAATATAGTTACAAATATATTTGTTTCTCCTTTATGCTTATTTATTTGTCTTTTTAGATCTTTTTCTTTAATCTCCACAAAATCACCTAATTATCTTTCATATCCATATTTTTTATAGAATTCATTTTTGAAATCAAGCAATCTGTCTTCTTTTATAGCGTTTCTTACATCTTCCATAAGTTTAACTAAGAACCTTAAATTATGTATAGTCAAAAGTCTTGCTCCTAATATTTCATCTGCTTTTATAAGATGTCTTAGATAAGCCTTAGTGTAATTTTTACATGTATAACAGTCACAATCTGGATCAAGTGTTGTAAAGTCCTTTGAATATGTACTATTTCTTACAACTACTTTTCCATAGTGAGTAAGTGCAGAGCCATTTCTTGCCATTCTTGTTGGTAGTACGCAATCACACATATCTATTCCTCTTAATACTGCCTCAATTAAATAATCAGGAGTTCCAACTCCCATTAAATATCTTGGCTTATCAAAAGGTAAAAATGGTGTAGTATGTTCAAGTACTTCTAGCATTATATCTATTGGTTCACCTACACTAAGTCCTCCAACTGCATATCCAGGAAAATCCAAAGCGACTAGATCTTCAGCACTCTTTTGTCTTAAATCTTTATACATTCCACCTTGAACGATTCCAAATAAAGCTTGATTTTCAACATTAGTATGTGCATCTTTACATCTTTTAGCCCATCTTGTTGTCATTTCCATAGATTTTTTTACATATTCATATTCTGCTGGATATGGTGCACATTCATCAAAACACATCATTATATCAGAACCAAGTGCATTTTGTATCTCTATTGCTTTTTCAGGTGATATAAAATGTTTAGAACCGTCTATATGAGAAGAAAATTCTACTCCTTCTTCTGATATTTTTCTTAGATCACCTAAACTAAATACCTGAAACCCTCCACTATCCGTAAGTATATTTCTATCCCAATTCATAAACTTATGCAGTCCGCCAGCTTGTTTTACTAATTCATGACCTGGCCTTAAATATAAATGATAAGTATTAGATAAAATTATACTTGAACCTACCATATCTTTTAATTCTTCTGGTGTCATTGCTTTTACTGTAGCTTGTGTTCCAACTGGCATAAATACAGGAGTTTCAACATCTCCATGTGGAAGATGCATTACTCCATGTCTTGCTCCAGTATGCTTATCTACTTTTAATACTTCAAATTTCAATGCTTGTTTTTTCATTATTTTTCTCCTTGTATAATTTATATTATTAACATGCAATCACCAAAGCTAAAAAATCTATATTTTTCTTTAACTGCAGTATTATATGCATTAATTATATTTTTTTTTGATGCAAGTGCAGATACTAACATTATAAGAGTTGACTCTGGTAAATGAAAGTTAGTAAGTAGTGCATCAACCATTTTAAATTTGTAGCCAGGATATATGAATATATCAGTTTCTCCACTCATTGGAAAAATAGTACCATCTTCTTTTGCAGCACTCTCAATTACTCTACATGAAGTTGTTCCAACACAAAAAACTTTATTTCCTCTTTTTTTTGTTTCATTTAATATATCACAGCTCTCTTTAGATATATTAAAATACTCACTATGCATTTTATGTTCTAATACGTTGTCAACTTTAACAGGTCTAAAAGTTCCAAGTCCTACATGTAATGTCACATATACAATATTTACACCTTTTTCTTCAAGTTTAGTTAAAATTTCAGTTGTAAAATGTAATCCCGCTGTTGGTGCAGCTGCAGATCCTATATTTTTACTATATACTGTTTGATATCTATCTTTATCATCTAATTTTTCAGTTATATATGGCGGAAGTGGCATTGTTCCAAGTTCATCTAAAATTTCATTAAAAATTCCACTATACTTAAACTCTATAACTCTTTCACCTTCTGGTAATATATCTACAACAATTGCTTCTAAAAGATCTTGTTTAAATATAACTTTAGTACCAATTTTAAGCTTTTTACCTGGTCTTACTAGTGTCTCCCATTTATTATTTCCAAGTTCTTTTATAAGTAAAACTTCAATTATTTCTTCTTTATTTTCTCTACTACCAAATAATCTTGCAGGTAGAACCTTAGTATCATTTAAAACTATAGTATCTCCCGAATTTATATGTTCTAATATATTTTCAAATATTTTATGTTTTATACTTCCAGTATTTTTATCTAATATCATCATTCTTGATTTTTGTCTATTTTCAAGAGGTGTTTGTGCTATTAATTCTGGTGGTAATTCGTAATTAAAATCACTTGTTTTTATGTTATTCATACTATATGTATCTCCTTTTAATTAAATATTATACCATGTATAGACAAATAAGGAAATAGTTTTTATAAACTATTTCCTTAACCAAATGAAAATTTTTACTTATATGTATATATATTCTTATTATGAAAAAATAAAAAATGTATAAAAGCCATAAGTACACCAAAAACAATGTTTACATTAACTGGTATATATCCAAGAATATTGTATCCCCAGAATAATAGAAACTGTAATAGAATTATCAATAAAATTATAGTTTTATACACACTATCCAAGTTATTGCATATTTTCATAGTAAATGTCTCTATTTCTTTTAATATGCAAGGAGTCTTATTTTTCAGTTTTTTTATAAGCAACATAATAAGACTAAAAACAAACGATATTATACCAAAAGTAAAAATAAAAGCGAAAATGAGAACTCCCAATTGGCATTCCTCCTAAAAACATTTTATATTCATAATTATATCATAAACAATATAAAAAGTAAATTTAAATTTATAATCGTTTAACTACAAATAGAAGAACACTGATTTTTACGAAATGTAATCTCAGTGTTCTTATCTACTATCTCATTTTCCTGTAATATTATTTACTTTCTATATTCCGTCAGCTACTATTAGAACAGGACGGAAACCTTGATACTTACCAATATCACCTGAACTTGTACCAGTAGTTTGATAAAGTGAATATGCGCCATAAGAACTACCACTATAACCCGCCCCATTATAGTCACCTCTCATAAAGAAAGGGCTACTTGAATATGGCATATTTGATAATCCACCATACCATTGATTATGTCCTGAAGATCCTCCATTGCCTACATTTGAAGTCTCATATACAGCGTCTCCTTTTTTATTACTTGCTGCAAGGTTATAGTTATTTACTATAGACTCAGAGGTTGCTTTAGTATATACGTCTTTGTATTTTGGATCTGCATAATATAAACTTGCCCCATAAGTTGTTAGATTTGCATTGTTATTATCTATGTAAGCTGCAAGTCTTTCCCAAGTACAACCACTAAAATCAAATATACCATATACATTTCCTGTTGTACCGGCATTTACTCCATATGTTGTGTCATAATATGGATAAGTTGAAGCTATTCCTAGAGATCCAGAGTTTGCAGCTTTACCTGAATAACCAGTAAGAAAACTGTTAAGTGGATTTACCCATACTTCACCATTTTTTCCATATTTACTACTAGATAAATACATAGCTGCACCGAATTCTATATTTTTCATCATATGCGTATCTATTCCAGCTCCACTTGTACCCCAACCATATCTTGAGTTTGTCTCCATAATTCTACATGCTGTGAACATAGAATCAATAGTCAAAATTCTTAATACTGATACATTTGGTTTTACATCCACAGCACTAGTACTTCCACCTGCTTCAAATTTTGCTACCCATATTCCTTTTACTTCAGTGCTTCCAAATGTAAATGCTGGATGATTTGTCCATTTGTTATTTGATGCACTTGCACCCGGAGAACGGTCAATTAAACCTATTTTACTACTATTCCAATCATCATTTGTATCCCTAGTAAATTGTATCTGTATTTCACTTGCATATTGAGTATGCCAACCACTTGTTATCTTATATATATATCTTGGTATCCATACCCACATTGATCCATCCGCTGTCATTGCATTTGCCCATTGTTTACCGTCATAGTTATACCATGTAGTATTTGTATCAGGATTTGCTACAGCTACCCATGAAGAGCCATTCCAATTTACTGCTGTCATTCCTGGTGCTAACACTGGTTTATTTGCAGAAGGTACTTCTAAAGCTTTAAACATATTTGATACTATAGTGACAGAATTTCCTGCATTGTCTGTTGCTTTTACCCATAAATATATTGTTGTGTAATTTGATTTTGTTAATGTTGCCCCATTTGTAAATGATGTCCAGCCGCTTGTAGGAGCAGATAAGTTTTGAGTATCCCATATGTATTGCAATGTACTTGCATTTACTCCTCCTCCAACATCCGTCACATTTACTGTAGTACTTGCTGTTTCCATATCAACACCACCATTTGTACCAAATGTAATTGTTGGCGCTGTTCTGTCAATATTTGTTATTGTTATTGTAGATGCTTCACTTATATTACCTGACGCATCTTTTCCTCTTGCATATACTGTTGTCCCATTTGTATTTACTACTATTGCAGATGCATAGTTACTCCACGTTGTTCCATTTAAACTATATTCTTTTACTTTTGTGTCTGATGGATATGTTATTGTTACTGATACGTTTCCATTAGTCCATCCTACTGGATTTGCTACCATTGTCGGACTATTTGGAGGTGTCGTATCCATTTCAAATAAGTTAGACTGTGTTACTGTTGTATTTCCTGCTTTATCACTACATTTTATCCATAAATATTGTGATACTGATGCACTACCTGTTATAAGTGCTCCACTCGTAAATGTATTCCATCCACTTGTAGGTTCGCTTTCGCTTGCACTCCATATATATTGTAGAGAATTTGGATCTACTCCACTTCCTCCTGTATCACTTACTGTAACCCTTGAACTAAGTGGCTTATCTAACCCTCCGTTTGGTGAGAATGATACTGTTGGTGCCGCTTTATCTACTGAAAATGACGAGCTGCTTTTTAGATTACTTTTATTGCCTGATAAATCTTCTGCTGCTCCTGCTTGAACTTCTATTTTCACACCTGATATATTTCTTGTAACACCTGAATCTACATTTAAAGTAACATTCCACTTACTTATATCATTTGCATCTGCTTCTACTACTTTTGTTATTTCATCTTCTGATATTATACTTGTTCCTGCTTTAACAATTATCTTATCGTATAAGTCGCTCTCATTTAATATTGCTTCGTTTAATTCATTAGTATTATCGCTAAATACTATAGTATATGTTACACTCTCTCCTGGTTTTATACCTGATTTATTTGGTCCTGTTATTACTACACCTGGTTTTGTTGTATCATACATTACTTCTAAATAATCCTCTTCTGAATCTGTTGCTGCTGGCCCCTTACTACAATATGCCTTAAATTTTGTTGACCTAGGTATATATGTAATACTATATAAATACATTCCTGAAGCTTCGTCAAATACTAAGTTAGCATCACTATTATTTATTAAGGTCCATGTAGAAGGTTCAGCTGTTGAAGTCCACTTTTTATAGTACATATATTCTGCTTCTTTCGGATATGCTATTACTACTTTTTCTCCTGTTTTTAAAACTGTACTTGTATCTTCATATTCCGGAAACTCAATATCTGTTCCTTCTTCGGCAATTTTTGATGTTACATATATACTTGGTTCTGCCACCTTATCTGGCATAATCTCTATTTCTTCTTTTATTGATAATACTGGTCTAAAGCCTACTCCTGATGATGCATATCCTGTATAGCCTTCATATGCATATATACCTACTTTTGGATTTTCTGTGCTTCCTGGTCTGCTACCTCCTCTTGCAATAAAAGGAGATGAATTTTGTGGATAGATACTATAGTCTGAAAACCAACTACTATATGAGTTTACCTGTGTAGACAAAAATCTATAATCTGTACTACTACTAGTATTATATACGCTACTATCATTTAATCCTGATAACAACTGATAATTCTGATTTGATATACTAAGCCTTACTGTGGAATTTGGAGATTTTGCGGCGTAATCTTTATCTAATTGAGACGAAGGATACTTGTCAAAATACTTTTCTAAACCGCTATATACTCCACCTGAATATTTTATAAATCTATGATTATTATTTACATATGAAGCTGTCATTTCTTTTGCTCCACCTGACATATCATATATTCCATATACATTCTTTGTTGTACTTGCATTTACTCCATATTTTGCATTATCGTATGTATATGTATTTGTGTTAACTATTCCTCCATACTTAGATGAAACAGTTTTTCCTGCACGTCCTGTTTTAAAATAGTAGTCATTATTTAACCATACTTCTTGACCTTTTGTTCCATATTTACTTTGCGTCAAGTATGTTATAGCATCCCATTCTCCGTTTTTAATCAAGTGAGTATCCACACTTATACCATCTGTTCCAAAACCATATGCACTATCTGTTTTCATATTTACGCAATAATTAAATGCATCTCTCATCCTTATTGATCTCCAGCTTACTACTCCTGGTTTTACTTGTATTCTATACTTAGTTTTATTATTTGCATCTTTATATGATAATTTACTTGCTTCAAATTTTGCTACCCATATTCCTTGTAAATGTAGTTTTTCTCCTACTTTTGGCTCTACTTCAAATGCCGATGCTAAAGTATATCCTGATGGTGCATCTGCATCACCTTGTATGAATTTTATATCTACTGTTCCTGCTGTATTACTATGTACACCACTAGTTATCTTATATGCAAATCTTGGTATCCATACCCACATTGAGCCATCTGCACTTTGCGCATTTGCCCAATACTGTGAGTCTGTACTATATGAATACCATACTTTATCTAAGTCTGTTACCTCTTTCCACTCATTTCCTACCCATTCCATTGGTTTTAAGATCTTTTGGGTACTGTTTTCACCCTTTGTAAGTAATGGTTCATTTCCTTCATTTTCATTATCCCATTTTGAAGCTATTACTACAGGTGGTTCATCTCCTATTGTTATTATCTCTATTGTAGCTTCTGATTCCCCGTATGTGTTTATTGCCTTTGCATATATTGTTCCATTTGTATTTACTATAAATGGCGCATTATATGGTGTATACGTTTCACCATCAAAACTATATTGTACCACATCTGCACTTCTTGTATTTATTGTTACTGTTACATTTCCTGATGGTTTATTTTCTATTTTCTGTTCTGGATTTGCTACTATTTCTACGTCAGGTTCTTTCTTTATATTCACTATGTCTAACTGGTCTGTTGCTTCTCCTACTTCATTTAATGCCCTTCCATATACTGTTCCATTATCATATACTCTGAAGCTTCCTTCATACAAGCTATATGACTCTCCATCTAAGCTATACTCTATCCTGTTTGCATTATTTGCTAGCATTTTTACATTTACTTCTGTAGTAGCTCCTGTATCTGGTTCTTGTGCTGGAGTTGCTTCCATCTGCAACGTTGGAAGTATTTCTTCTCTTGCTACTTCTGCTCCACCATATATACTATACCATCTTTTACTACCTATATCTTGTCCTTCTTCATAAAATACTTTACCGGTATCCATATCTTGTATTATACTTGAATTCTTTGTTATATATCCGCCTTCTTTTGCAGGTGCACTACTTATGTTCAAATTTAAATCAGACATTTTTACATAGTATAGTTTTCCTTGTTTAGTATCTATAGTTGTATCAAATACTTCTTCCATATGGCTTACTAAACCATCTGATAGAGTTGTTACATCTACTATTCCTGATATTCCCTTATCTATATCTATAGGATTTATATTTTCGCTTTGGCTATTTGCATATTTACTTGTTTTATATAAAGAGATAGCATCTTCAACATTTCTTATGTCGTTCATAAATCTTGCTCTAGCTGCTGGTTCTCCTATATTATTAGTTACAGTAAGTATTACTGCAGTTGATATTATAATTATAACTATTATCGTTATTACTAACGTTATTAGCGATATTCCTTTTATATTTCTCATAATTTTACCTCTTTTACATATGTATTTTTATAAAATATTAATTTTATATTATATATGTTTATTTTACAGTATATTGAATATATTGTCAATAAACTTTTAATAACATTTATATTACGACTAATTTATATCAAAATCTGACTTTCACATGCAGCATTATTTATCTTTTAATGTATAATTTTTTTAGTATTCTGTTATAAAAATACACCCAAAAACATCAGACTTTTATCTAACATTTTTAGGTGTTTTAAATAGATTTATTATTTATACTTATTTATCATTACCATCAAACATGTATGTTATATCTTTATTTGCACTATCAAAAAATCTTATACTAAAGGAATATTTACCACCAAATTCAAATTTATATGGAAATATATAGTATCCTTTTGGAATTTCAGTTGTTATCTCTTGGCCATTACTTTCAACCACCAATTTAATTTTTCCCATTGAATTATATCCATATACTACATACAACATTTTTTCATCTACTGTAGAATTTCCCATATAATTATATGAATTAGAATATTCATTCATAGTTATGGGAGTAGATGTAACGCCAAGTGATACCCTATTAAATGGAGTATTTCTGTAGCCATAAGCAATAATCTCATTGTTTGATTTTTCTGATAATATGAAATAATAGCCAAATTGATTACATTTACTAACAATTCTTCCTTGAATATTCTCATCTAAAATATTTTTTGTTGGTATTGTTGCATTAAAATAATTTATTACCCACAATATTAATATACTACTAACAATGCTTCCCACAGATATAGCATAAGTTTTAAAAAAAGCTATATTTTTGGTATTTTCTATCTTTTTAAGTATATTATCAAATACTCTAATCTTATTCATAAAGTAGTATACTAAGTAACCAATAACAACACTAACAGAATTGAAGAGAATATCATCAATATCAAATATTCTTATCATTAAAACTAACTGCAATATTTCAATTAGCAATGATACGGCAATTCCAAAAAAGAAAGTCTTGTACCATTTCCTATAATTTAAATCTAATACTGGCAAGAAAGTGCCTAAAGGTAGTAACAAAATAAAATTACCTATAATATTTCTAAGTGATGTGTGTATATTAGCTCCTTGTATCATTAAAATAGTTTCTTTTATAGGAGTTAAATTGTATGAAAATTTCCAATAATATAAGTAAGAATTCATAGGGAAAAATACAACATTTATTAGTAGCATAATATAGACAAATAAAGCTTGTACAACTACCTCTCTTATAATATTTATCCCATTTTTTCTAATTTTAATAATTCTATATAACTCCCATACTAAAAATAAAACTATTAATATTGGAAGAAAGTTAACACGTATCATGAATACCCTCGCTTAAACTATATAATCTTCAATCTGCCAATCTATAGGAGACATATTGCTTTTAATTAAAAATTCATTTATTTTTGAAAAATGAGAACATCCTTCAAAGCCATTTCTCACGGAGAATGGACTTGGATGCGAGCTTTTTAATATAAGATGTTTTGAATTAGTTATTAGTCTCTCTTTTTCTTTTGCATAATTTCCCCAAAGCACAAAAACTACTGGAGTTTCTTTCTTATTAACTTTCTCAATTATTTTATCAGTAAAAATTTCCCATCCCTTACCTCTATGACTACCTGGCTTGTCCTTTTCTACAGTAAGTACACTGTTTAACATCATAACACCTTGTTTCGCCCATTTAACTAAATAGCCATTGTTAGGAGTTTTTAATCCTAAATCTCTATTTAATTCTTTATACATATTTTTTAAAGATGGTGGTATCTTTATTCCAATATTAACAGAGAAAGCTAGACCATGTGCCTCACCTTCACCGTGATACGGATCTTGTCCAACTATAAGGACTTTAATATCCTCATAAGGTGTGTATGAAAGCGCATTTAACACTTTACTTTTTGGTGGAAATATGGTTTTTTCTTCATATTCTTTATCAATAAATTCTTTCAATTTAATATAATATTCTTCTTTTGATTCTTTTTCAATAAATTCTTTAAAATAACTCATCTTTATATCTCCATTTAACTTCTTTTTTCTTTAATAGCAATTAATATATTTACTCTTCTTTTTGCACGTTCTATATTTACACTGTCACTGTGTCCTGGGTATATTTTTATATTATTAAATTTCTTAAATAGCATCTTTATTGTTTTCTTCATATCTTCAAAATTTCCACTTTTAAGATCGGTTCTACCATAGCAATCACCAAAAATAGTATCTCCAGTAAATAGTACATCAGCAGTTTGTTCGTGAATACAAATCGATCCACTTGTGTGTCCAGGAGTATGTAATATTTCTAAATGTACCTTTCCTATTTCAAAATAGAAGCCATCTATTACTTCAATAATACTTGAATAATCTATATTTTGTTTTTTAACATTTAGTAAATCTGATTTGTTTTTTTCCACATCAGTTAATCCATCAATATCATTTTTATGTATAATTATATTAGCTTTAGTATATTTTTGAACTTCTTCCAGAGCACCTATATGATCTGCGTGAGAATGGGTAACTACTATATATTCAACAGTTATAAGTTTTTTAATTATTCTAGATATTATTTTATCAGCACTAAACCCTGGATCAATTATTACTCCATGTTTTGTTAATTTATCATATACCAAATATATATTTTGTATATGGTCCAAATTAGCTACATCCACATGTAATGTTTCTATAACCACCCCATTTATCTCTTCAACATCATAATCCATAAAAGCCTCCTGTTAATTTATTAAAATTTACATATATATCAACCTATTTTTCTCTTCTTACATCAAATACACTATCTACTTTTCTTAATTCTTTTATTATCTTTTGAAGTCTATCTATATTATCAACATTAATGCCAATATCTATAGAGCACTCTCTATTATTAGTTTTTTTAGCATTTATATTGGTAATATCAATTTTTAATTCTTGCAATTTTTTAAGGATATCAGATACTACAGTATTTGTATCATTAGCACTTATTGAAATATTTGCAGTAAAGTTTAAATTTACTTTACCTTGCCATCTGACATTAATTCTTCTTGTATCTATATTAAGTCCAGTTAAATTTTTGCAATCAATCCTGTGTATAGATACTCCTTTACCGTATGAAATATATCCTACTATCTCATCTCCAGGTATGGGATTACAACATTTTGAAAATTTAATTAGACAATTATCTATTCCTTCAACTATTACTCCATCATTTGAATTTTTTTTGATATGTTTTGATTTCAATTTTTCGTTAATATCGTTAATTAAATTATTACTATCTATAGATTTTTGTTTAAAGTCTTTTTCATATTCTTCAATTAATTTATGAATAACTTTAATTTGAGATATTCTACCAAAACCAATATTTTCGTAACAATCTTCAAGGGTATTAAAATTACACTTTTTAAGCATACCATCTATATATTCTTCTTTTATCAATTCTTCTTTGTTTATTCTTTGTTTCTTTAATTCTTTTTCAAATAATTCTCTTCCTTTTTGAATATTAAGTTCTCTACCTTGCTTTTTTAAAAAAGAAACTATTTTATTCTTTGCACTTGAAGTCTTAACAAATTTTAACCAATCTCTGCTTGGACCTGGAGAATTTGCAGAAGTTATAATTTCAACTATATCTGAATTTTTTAATTTTGTATCAATTGGTACCATTTTAGAATTTATCTTCGCACCAATCATCTTTTCTCCAATTGCTTGATGTATTGTATATGCATAATCTACAGTTGTTGAATCCTTTGGAAGGGCCTTTATTTCACCTTTTGGAGTAAATACAAATACTTCCTCTCCAAACAATTCTACTTTTATTTGATTAATGTTTTCATTTTCATCTACAAATTCTTTCTGAAGCTCAAGAGTCTGTCTAAGCCATACTAATTTTTTATCATTTTCACTTAATTTAATATTTTTTTCTTTATATAAAAAATGTGCAGCAACACCATAATCAGCAACTTTATGCATATCCCAAGTTCTTATTTGAATTTCAAATGGCTTAGCTTTCTCACCAAAAACAGTGGTATGAAGTGATTGATACATATTAGTTTTAGGAACTGCTATATAATCTTTAAATCTACCTGGAAGTGGTTTATACATTTCATGTACAACTCCAAGTGTAGTATAGCAGTCTTTTACTGAATCAACTATTATACGTATTGCTAAAAGATCATATAGATCGTCTACCTCGTAGCCTTTTTCTTTCATTTTTTTATATATACTGTAGAAATGTTTTGGTCTACCATATACATTAGCCTTAACTTGTAATTTTTCTAAAGCATCAATTATTTCTTGTATTCTATCATGAATATATTTTTCTCTTTCAATTTTCTTTTCATCTATTCTATCTTTTATACTATAGTATTCCTCTTCATGTAATATTCTAAACGAAATATCTTCAAGTTCAGACTTTATTTGTGAAATACCTAATCTATGAGCTATAGGAGCATATATTTCAAGAGTCTCTTTTGCTTTAACTTTTTGAACAGCAGGATCTAACTCTTTTATTCTTCTCATATTATATATTCTATCTGCAAGTTTAACGATAATAACTCTTACATCTTTTGCAATTGCCATAAACATATTTCTTAATTTTTCAGTTTCAAGAATATTTAAGTTTTTATAATTTAGATAACATAGCTTATCAGTACCTTTTACTATTTCTGCAACTTCTAAGCCAAATATATTTACTAATTCTTCATATTTATATTCACTATATTTAGGTATTTCATGTAGAATAGCTGCATAAACAGATTCTTTATCCATTCTAAGTATTGCCACTTCCATTGCAACACCTATAGAATGCTCTAAAACAGTTTTTCCGGCATGTCTTTGTTTATCTTTATATATATTATTTGCATAATCTACTACTTTTTTCAATACCTCTTCATCATATCTTATTTTTTGATTATCTAATAATTTTATTAAACCATCAATATTTTCTTCATAGTTCAAGATTATCACCTCCATTAAATAATATATATGTTCTAAATATTATATACTCTTTTTAAAATCTTGAATAATTAATTGTACTGTTTTTGGAACATTATATTCATTTAAATCAACATTGCAAATAACATCAATTTTATCACCTATTAAAAGTTCATCTCTTCTTTGACCCTTAGAAAACGCTATAGCATCTATACAGGCACCACGATCATATAATGTAAATTTTAAATGTTTATTATCTTTTACTGTCCTAATTGATTTTATTTTTAGATCTTTGTATAAGAATAAAGGTACTTTATTTCCTTGACCATATGGTTTCAAAGATCTTATAGAATTTATAAGATTTTTATTTAAATCTTCTTTTGTTATTTCATCATCAACATCAACTATTTGAACTATATTATTATTTAAAATCTCTCCAACGCATTTTTCAAATGAATCTCTAAAATTTTCAAGATTATTTATTTCTACTGTAAGTCCTGCAGCAAGTTCATGGCCACCAAACTGTATTATATCACTTTTACATATATTTAAAGCTTCATACAAAGAAAATCCTATTTGGCATCTACCTGAACCTTTAGCTACATTGTCTTCCATTGTAAATAGGATTACCGGTTTTGAATACATACTAACTAACCTTGATGCCACTATACCTAATACACCACTATGCCAAGATTTATCCCACAATACTATTACATTTTTATTTTCTAAATGTTCATTATTTATCATATCTAAAGCTTGATTAAATATTTCTTTTTCTTTTAACTGTCTTTGTTTATTTAACTCTTCTAATTCATTAGCAATTTTAAAAGCTTTATTTCTATCTTGCTCAAGTAGTAGTTCTACAGCAATTTTTGCACTTCCCATTCTACCACAAGCATTTATTCTTGGTGCAATTCCAAATGATATAAGCATAGAATCAATACTCTTTGAACCAATTATATTTAAAAGTGTCTGTAATCCAACATTATCTGTATGACTTAATAATTCTAGTCCATACTTTGCTATTATCCTATTTTCACCTACAAGAGATACTATATCAGATATTGTCCCAATAGCAACTATATCAATATATTTCATATAGCTTTGTATATCCATATTATATTTTATTGCAAGCGCACTTATACATTTAAATGCTACGCCAACACCAGCATACATCTTAAACGTTGATGTATCATCATGTCTTTTGGGATTTACTACTGCATATGCACTAGGCAAAATTGAAGAACATTCATGATGATCTGTTATACATATGTCTATACCTAGTTCTCTAGCAAAAATAGTTTCTTCAATAGCTGTTATACCACAATCTACCGTAATTATAAGGGATACACCCGAGTTTTTCATTTCAACAATAGCTTCCCTATTTAATCCATATCCTTCTGTAAGTCTATCTGGTAAATAATATACTACATTTGCACCAAGCTGACGCAAAAATTCATACATTATTGTTATACTTGTAACTCCATCTACATCATAATCTCCATATATTACTATCTTTTCACCAGCTTTTACAGCTTTATCCACTCTCTCCACAAATCTATCCATATCTTTTATAATATATGGGTCACTAAGATTTTCTAGACTACCTCTTAAAAAAATCTCTATATCATTAAACTCTACTTGTCTTGAATCTATTAATTTAGCAAGCATAGTAGGTATATTATATTTCTTAGATATTCTATCTATATATTCTTCATCATATTTTCTTACATTCCATACTTTTTGCACTAAAGTACCTCCTATACTAAAATTTATCTTTTCTTTTATATATTTTACTACAGATTTGTGAAATTTTAAAGTATATTGAAAAAATAAACAGGGAAAATATAATATTTTCCCTGGAATATGTTTTAAAATTAGAATGATGTAATCGAATAATCAGTGGTAATTGGAGCCTCATAAGCTCTCCAGCCATCATAAGTTGTGTTAAACGTAACATTAGAATATATTGAAAAGCCTTTTAATGGTACATTTTTAACTTTAAATAGCAGTTGTCCCTCTGGAAAATTTCCACTATCACAATTCCCACCACTTAACATATTGTACATGTTAGTCCATCTATATGATGTACTACCTGTTCCACAATTTATCATTACTAAAGGTTCAATATATCCATTTGATACTGCTTGCGTAAATGTATATGAAGCATTGTCATTAAATACTAATTTCATATTTCCTAGATATACACCTGTAGTCATACCACCAGCTCTAAAATATATATTTATCCATCTATTTGTATTAGTAACCCTTGTAAAGTTGTATGTATTAGTTCCACTATATAAATAAGCAAATCCACTTGATTGTGCTGTAAATAAAGATGATGATGATCCAAAGTAATCCAGAGCTACATATAATTTTGCATAATTACCATAATTGTATGTATGGTATGGGTTAGCTGATATTAGCCCCCCAGATTTTGAATATATATTAGTATAACTACTTTGTATACTTGTTCCATAATTACCTTGCGTTACTATAACAAACACATTTGTTTTGGTAGTTATATTGTTACCTGCATTATCATTTGCTTTCACCCACAAGTAATAACTTCCATCTCCATTTCTAGCTATGGTTGATCCATTTGAAAACGAAACCCATCCAGAACTTGGAGTAGTTACATTTTGTGTATCCCATACATATTGTAGTGAAGATGTGTTTAATGAACTTCCACCTAAATCAGACACTGTTACTATTGTGCTTGCTGAAGGTACATTATTTCCACCATTGGTTCCAAAAACTACTGTAGGTGATGTTTTATCTATATTTGATACTGTTAAACTTGCTTGCATTGCTTGATTTCCTGCTACGTCATTTCCTCTTGCTAGCACTGTGCCATTTGCACTCATTGTTATTGCTGCTGAATATGTTGTCCATGTAGAACCACCATTTGTACTATACTCTTTTGTTGTAAGTTCTGTCGGATAAGCAATTGTA
>JAOAHC010000009.1 GCA_026415435.1 Clostridia bacterium | reverse complement strand
TTCTTGTTCATTTACTTTTGAAGTACCAAAAGTGCGGACAAGTATTGAAACTGGTTCAGGTATTCCAATAGCATAAGATAATTGTATCAGGCATTCATCAGCAAGACCTGCAGCAACAATATTTTTTGCAAGATGTCTAGCTGCATAGGCGGCACTTCTATCTACTTTAGTTGGGTCTTTTCCAGAAAAAGCACCACCACCATGGGGGGCTTTACCTCCGTATGTATCTACAATAATTTTTCTACCTGTTAATCCAGTATCACCATGCGGACCACCTATTACGAATCTTCCCGTTGGGTTTATATAATATTTCGTTTTTGAATCAATATATTCTTCAGGAATTACATTCTTAATGATGTGTTCTTTAATATCCTCTTCTATTTTTTCTCTTGATATGTTCTCATCATGTTGCGCTGATATAACTATAGTATCAATTCTTTTGACTTTGGTGTTATTTTCATATTCTACTGTAACTTGTGATTTAGCATCGGGTCTTAAGTAATTCATTATATCGTTATGATTTTTCCTAACTTCTGCTAATCTTTTAACTAATTTATGTGCAAGAATTATTGGCATTGGCATTAACTCTTCCGTTTCTTTTGTTGCATATCCGAACATCATCCCTTGATCTCCTGCACCTCCTCGATCTACTCCCATTGAAATGTCAGGTGATTGCTTATTAATACAATTCATAATGTTCACAGATTTTGCGTCAAAATGATATTCACCTTTTGTGTAACCAATTTCTGTTAATGTTTTCCTTACGATTTCAGGAATATCTGCATAATGTGTAGTTGTTATTTCTCCAGCTACAAGTACAAGCCCTGTTGCTGTTAATGTCTCACAAGCGACCCGTGCATTAGGGTCATTTTTTATTATATCATCAAGTATAGCATCAGATATTTGATCGCAAATTTTATCTGGATGCCCTTCACTAACCGATTCTGATGTGAATAGATAAGACATAAATTGCTCCTTTAATTTAATTTAAAATGTTCAAGTATTATTTCTGAAATATCCTTTATATTTATTTCTTTTTTTGTGGATTTTGCAGCTTCAATGAGCATAGATAAACAGAAAGGACAGGATGTTGCAATTGCATTTGTATTTTCTTTTATGAGTGTATTTAATCGTTCAATATTAATTCTTTTACCTTTTTTTTCTTCAATAAACATTCTTCCTCCTCCTGCACCACAACAAAAACTTCTATCTTTTGTTCGTTTGACTTCTTGAAAATTGAATAATAATTTTAAGATATTTCTTGGTTTTTTGTAAATGTTATTATATCTGCTTAAATAGCATGGGTCATGATAAGTGATATTTAGTTCTTTATTAACTATAATATTAAGTTTTTTTTCTTTAAAAAACCTATAAATATATTCAGTATGATGATATACTTCAAGTTCAATCCCAAAGTAGGAATATTCATTCTTAAATACATTATAACAGTGTGGGCATATAGTTACAATTTTATTTACATGATATTTTTTAAAAGTATCTATGTTTGTTTTTATTAATTCTTGCGCTAAATATTCATTTCCCAGTCTTCTTGCTAAGTCACCATTGCATCTTTCTTCTCTCCCTAATACACCAATTTTTACTCCTGCAAGAGTTAATATTTTTGCAAACGATTTGGTCACTTCAATATTTCTCATATCAATTGCCCCAATACATCCAACCCAGAATAATATATCATAATCAAGATTCTTTGGATTGTCATTAAGTAAGATTAAATTTTCTTTCTTGAAGTTAGGTTCTTTATAAAGTTCTTCTATCCATTTTTCCCTCTCTTCTACTTTTATTTGGTAAGGTGAAAAATATTTTTCTAGATTATTAAAAATTGTCTTCAATTCTTCAGGAAAATCGGATTCAGTCAAAACAAGATATCTCCTTATATTAATGATGCTCGAAAGGTGTTCAATCATAACAGGGCATTCATAAGAACAAGCAAAGCAAGTTGTACAATCCCAAATTTCTTCTTTCGTTATATAATTATCAATAAAATTTGAATGCAAACTGTTTTTTAACTTTGGTATACTTTTCAATCTATTTTTTATGTTTAAAATCAAGTTTTTAGGGTCAAGTGTTTTTCCCGTTTGTTTTGCTGGACAAGAGATAGTACACCTACCGCATTGCGTGCAAGAATAACTATCTAAAAGTTGTTTCCATGATAAATCATATACATCTTTTACACCATAGTATTCACTATGATAATTCTCGAAATTAATTGGTTCTATTGAAAAATTATTTTTTATTTTATAATTCGAAAAGTACACATTCGGGATGGATGCAAGTATATGGAAATGCTTTGAGTATGGTAAGTAGTTTAAGAAAGTAAGTATAAGTATAACGTGTATCCACCAGAGAAGTTCGTAGGATAATTGTGAACCACGATTGAATAAATTTGAAACATATTGACTTATTGGTCTGTATCCAATAGAATCGTTTAATAAAATTTTCTGTATATTAGCACCAAACATTGTTGCAATAATCAAAATAATCATAAAAAGAATTAAAGAAGCATCTATTTTCGAGCGTATATTATTTTGCAATCTTTTTGGTGTGAATACAAACCTTCTAATTAATAATATAAAAGCAGAGGATAATGCTAATAATCCGAAGACATCTTGAATAAAAGTAAAAATTGAATAATACTTCCCTTGTAAATACAAATGAAAATCAGGATAAAATCCCTCTATTATATTTTCGATAATTGCAAATAATAAAACGAAAAAACCAAAAAAAATTAGGTAATGTAATATACCAGAAAATTTGAATCTGAAGATTTTTGTTTGTAATAAAGAATATTTAATTACATTAAAAATTCTTGATAACTTTTTATCATTTCGGTATTCTTGTTTTCCTGATTTTAGGTTTTTTATGATCTTTGATACTGAGAAAAGAAATAGCGTTAATGCTATTATTAATACAAGAGAAAATAAAATTTGTTTGTACATAAAAGTTATAGTACAGGATGTTTGACCTTAATCTTTATTAAAACTTTTAAAGTTAAATTTTCCAAGTAGTTTTGATCTTGATATCAATTGGATACATGGTTTCATTTTACTCTATATTCTTTTGATTTTCCTAAGTTACATTATACTTACCAAAACGAATATTTTCATAATATTTATTCAAAACAACTTGATAAATATTTAATTCATTAAATTCTTTCTTTTTAGACCAA
>JAOAHC010000019.1 GCA_026415435.1 Clostridia bacterium | reverse complement strand
TAATCTATGATGCTGAATTTAATGAAAAAGGAAATATTGAAGTTATTGCAGCTTCAAAAACTATAACTGATAGTTATAATATTTTCTTTGCAACAGTTTCTCCTCAAATTATTAATAATGAGATATCATTTAATATTGTAGGAACTTCAGTTATAGTTCAAAATTTAAATGTTTCCGATATACCTAAATTCTGTAAACTTAAGTATAAAAATGCTACAAGATATGTTCTTTCAGATGATTATACGTTTATCAAATGTGATAATAATTGTTCTATTTATGATTTGTCTGATATATTAGATAATAACGGTTTTGATGAACATAATATTAATGATTTTTTTATAAGTTCAAATTATGCTTATTTTGTGGGTTATTATATTGATACATCAACTCAAACAGCTTTAATTGTTAAGATTGATTTAAATACAGGTAATATTGTTAAAGCATTTAAATTCCGTGGTTTCAGCTCTTTAGATAAGGGAGAGTTTAATAGTGTTATTATAAAAGATAATTATTTATTTGCTCTTGGGACTTTTTCTACACCATCAGATAACTATGGAATACTTTTCAAATTTGATAATGATTTAAAAATTATTAATACAAAGATCTTTAATTATGGTAAACGTGAGTTCTATAAAAAACTTACAAATAATAATTCAAATATTGTTATTGGTGGAACATTTGATGAAATTTCAACTAATTTAAAACAGATGCCGTTTATAGTAACAGTAGATTCAGAAACATTAAATTTTGTTAAAGGTTATAAAGATGATACTGATGAAATAAATTCATTTAATATTGAAGATATGCTTGTTTTAAATAATGGAGATCTATATTACGTTAAATCAAGTTCTGAAGGTAATTATCTTAGTATGGCGAAATACAGGAAGATAGATAAAACTATGTTGGAAGACGATAGAGTTCAAATTACTATTAATGTTAAAAATAATAATGGAACTCCAATAAAAGATGCTAAAGTCTCTTTAATTCCATTTGAGGAGGGTAAAGTAGATTTAGTAAAAACTATTTTTGGTCCAGATACTAATTTAAGTGGAAACACAATTTTGAAGGTTCCTAAAAATATTCAGTATTTTATAGCTGTATCGACAGAAGGATATTCTCCAACTATAAGACAGCAGTTCTTTGATCCTTATAAAAGATTTATAAAAAATTTTAACTTTGTTTCTAATATATCATATGTATTTAGTTCTTCAGATACCAAGAAGTATTCTGTTATTATATCTAGTTTAATTAAAGGAGTAGAAATATTTGGAAGTATAAATTTTAATAATGAAATAGTTGCACTTTCTTTGATTAAAGCAACAGATACGGTAGTAACTATGGATTTTTATGGTGTGTCTATTGACCTACCAAATAAATATAAATTAGATATTTCAATACCTGATTTGCTTAATTATTCTCAAATTATAACTTCTACACATAGTAGTTTTATTATTGATTTTTCTTCAGCCACTCCACCAAAATATGCGTACGAAGAGATAAAAGTTCAAGAAGCAATTTATAAAGGGCAGGTATTAGATGAAACCACTAACATGCCAATCTCTGGAGCTATTGTTGCTATTTCTACGGGGTGTTGTAATCCTCCTTTACCTGCTATTGCTATGACAAATACCGATTTAAATGGAAGGTTCAGTTTCTATTTATCAACCAGTTCATTAAATACAAATAATATATATGTTACTATTAAAAAAACCGGTTATATTCCAATATGGAACAGAATGAGAACTATATTTTCAGGTTTTGATGATTATTTTACATTGTTGCCTGCGACTTATTCAATATCAGGATATTTAACAAACAATGGTATTCCAATATCAGGTGTTAAGATTGAAGCTGGAGGATATTCTGAATCTCTATATTCTTTTTCTGGTACCGATAGTTATGCTCAAACTAATAATGTTTCTTATGTTAATTCATATGCTATCACTGATGCTAATGGGTATTTTGTAATTAATGGTTTAAAAGATGGTAATATTGCTTTAAGAGTTCAAAATCCTTTTTGGAAAGAGCTTAATATGGGTGGCGATAATCAAAGCAATACAGCTGATGATATAAGAATAGTTATATCAAGTGCTGGAGCTATTCCACCATCTTTTCCTGAAAACAATATTTGTCTGCCTGGAAGAGTATGGATACTTAACAAATCAGGTAGATGTATTGGAATAACTCCATATACTTTTGATATTGCTAACGAAATAGGAGTAAATGAGGCCAACGTGAATTTAACTGTGAACTATGATACATTAAATTCAACTGAAACTTCTGCGACTATTTTATTTGGAGAGGATTGTTATGACAACTGTCAAAATGCTGTAAGAAGAATGTTTTCACTACCAAATGGGCTTGTTTCTGGAACAACCACATATACTATTAATTTACCAAAGAATAAAAAGTATTGGATTGAAGTAGTTTCAGATAAATGGACAAATAGGGGTATTAATGATACTATCAGAATTGGAGATGATAATGAGGTTAATTTTGAGATGATTCTTACAAGATCTGGTGGATTAAGAGTAAAAATTTTAAAACCAGATGGTTCAATTTATATTCCAAAATGTAATTATCAAGATTGTAGATGGCCAAGAATTTATGTTCAAAGTCTTGATGGGATGAGAAGCTATGACGATGATTTTTGGACAGATAACAATGAACCTAATCCTGTTTTTGAACTCCCAAATATCTTGCCTGGTAAATATTCAATAATGTTTACAGCTGAAGGTTATCCTCCTATTATTAGTGAAAATGTCGTTGTTGAGGTTGGTAAAACTACAGAAGTTAAACTTAAATTAAAGGATGGTTTAGTAATAAAGCCAAATATAACCTCTTTACCACAATCAATATATAATTATGCAATTTTGGCAGTTCCTAGTGGTTTTGAGATGAAAAGGAAAAACATGAACAGTTTGCTTTTTTCTCAATCTTCTGGTAGTAATTATGTTGTTGATTATGATACAACTACACAGACCTTTCTCTCAAAATATTTAAATGAAGGAAGTTATGATTTTTATTTAGTACTTGCTTCTGTTTATAATCCAGATGATCAAAAAAGGCCGATTTCATTTAGGAGTTTTGTAAACTTTTTAGGAGTAGAAAAAAATAAAAGTATTCAAAAAGATTTAACAAACTTAAATTATGGAACAATAGATAAACCTATTAGTGATTTTAATATTTATGGTAGTATTGGTAAGTCTTCTTTGACTGGTAAAATTACAGGTAAATATCTTATAACTTCGAAAGATTATGAAAAAATATTTTCAGGTAATTTTGATTATTTAATATCTTTAATTCCTTCAGTAATACTCTATGATGAGGGTGGAAATTTAAGAGCTTATTCTCATTCTATAATGGATAATGGACAAGCTTTAAATAATTTTTTAAACGCAATAGCTCAAAAGAGTACTGCTACTATTTTATCAATATTTAACAGTTCATCTACCTATTTCATACCATCACTTCCAAATGGAAGATATACAGCAGTCTTTACAAGTCCGAATTATCCACCGATATCAAAAGAGATATTTATAAATGGAAACACTACTTTTGATTTTGATTTTGATAGCCAAAATTATATTTCTGCTAAGGTTAATATTAATGTTGTAGACGAAAGTTCTTCTTCTGT
>JAOAHC010000016.1 GCA_026415435.1 Clostridia bacterium | reverse complement strand
ATATGGGGTTGCCAATTTTTTTATATAATCCTCAATAGCTCAGTCGGTAGAGCATGCGGCTGTTAACCGCAGGGTCATTGGTTCGAGTCCAATTTGAGGAGCCAGAATAGTAGGTAGAAATACCTACTTTTTTCTTGCCTTTTTTATCCTATAAAAAAAGGTAACATTATTAGCTTTCATAACTGTTCAAATACCATTCGCACTGCTGCACAACGGCTTTTAAAATAGGAACAATCAAGGGTTGAAAACCTTTATTTACTTTGATATAACGTTTATATGTAGTTAATATTTATAATAGAATTTATTAAACTACTATAGACAAATAATTATTATATATTTTTCATATGTATTATATATAGTAGAAATTAATAATAAATATCAAAATAAGTACAAAATATATTGATATTTTATTTTTTTATAATATAATATTAACATATTCGGAAATTTAAATATGTTTGTGCGAAAGGAAGTGAATTTGTGAAAGATACATTAAAACTAATGAAAGCATTGTCAGATGAAATACGTTTAAGAATAATAAATTTACTTTTTCATTCAGATTTGTATGTGTGTGAAGTTGTTGATATACTTAAATTACCACAATCAACTGTTTCTAGGCATTTAACTGTAATGAGAAATGCAAATATTGTTGAAGATACTAAAAGTGGATCTTGGATAAAGTATTCAATTGTAAAGAATAACTCGTATAGAAGTATTATTAGAAATATTATTGAAAAGGAATTGTTTGAAGATGAAAAATGTAAAAGAGATGTGTCAAATTTAAAAGAAAGATTGAAGGATCAAAGAGGATGTAAAGGAAAGTGTTAAGAAGGTGATAAAATGCAGATATTTTCGTGGGTAAATGCTCAAATATTAAAGATGCAATGGTTAAGTGATATCATAAAATTTATACTCGAAAAAGTATTTAAATTATCAATTAATACTAGTGTTGGTGGAGCAATACATTTTTTTTTATATGATGTTATTAAAATATTTATATTACTATCAGTATTAATATTCTTATTATCATATATACAAAGTTATTTTCCACCTGAGAAAACAAAAAAAATACTTGGAAGATTTAAGGGGATAAAAGGTAATATAATGGGTGCATTGTTAGGAACAATAACACCATTTTGTAGCTGTTCAAGTATACCTATTTTTATTGGATTTACATCTGCTGGATTACCACTAGGAATAACTTTTTCTTTTTTGATATCTTCGCCATTTGTAGATATAGCTTCTTTTTTAGTACTATTATCATTTTTTGGTATTAAGGCAGCATTAGCATACGTTATAATAGGTATTTTACTTTCTGTAATAGGTGGAATCTTTATTGATAAATCAAAACTAGATGATCAAATACAGGACTATATAAGGAAAATAAAAGATGTAGATATAGAAGTTGAAGAATTAACCAAAAAACAAAGAATGGAATATTCTTTAGATCAAGTTAAGTCAATTGTAAAAAAAGTATGGATATATATTTTACTTGGAGTGGGAATAGGGTCAACTATTCATAACTTTATTCCACAAACAATTATAGAAAATATAGTTGGTTCAAATAATCCTTTTGCTGTTATATTAGCTACATTGGTAGGTATACCTATGTATGCTGATATATTTGGAACAATACCAATTGCAGAAGCATTATTTATCAAAGGTGTACCTATTGGGACTGTATTATCATTTATGATGGCAGTAACAGCCTTATCTGCACCATCTATGGTAATGATAAGCAGAGTAGTAAAACCAAAACTATTATTGATATTTATATCAATAATTACAATGGGAATAATATTAATAGGTTATTTATTTAATATGTTATCATATCTATTAGTATAAATATAAATTAGGATAACATTATAGAGATAAGATAAAAAAGTTACAAACTTGGTATCCTGTAACAAATAAGCGAAAATAAACAAATTGTTTGATTTGTTTTGAACATTACAAGTATGGAGTATATGAAATTAATAATTATAGCTCATATGTAGTTAAGCCCATAAACTTTGTGAATGGTTGTCACGGAAGTAGTAATAAGTGTCTCTTTAAACAATAAAATATGTCGGTAATAATGAACAAGTTAATAATGAAAAATGTAGTTTTAACTGTGGGGGTAAGTGTTAATGAGAAAAGAGAAATTATTAAAACTATCAATATTAATAGTTATAGTTATTAGTATTATAACTATATTTATATATAAGAATACAAATAAAGCAGAACCGTTAGGTAATGATCAAAAATCAGTGGAAAAATACAGTACAGATGAAAAAGTACCAACACTTTTAGATTTCGGTGCTACAAATTGTGAAGCATGTCAAATAATGAATATTGAATTAGCTAAAATAAAAACAAAGTATGAAGGTAAAGTAAATGTGAAAATTATAAATGTATATTCAGATTTTACAAATACAAGAAAATATAATGTTAGGACTATACCAACACAAATATTTATCAATGCAGAAGGGAAGGTTATTTATAGACATGAAGGTATAATGTATGAAAGTGATATTGTAGACAAACTTACTGAAATGGGGGTTAATTAATGGAAAGTTTATTTGAACAATTTGGAATATTATTAACTCAAAATGTATGGATTTCAATACTAGTTGCACTACTTGCAGGTATAGTATCCTCTTTTACCCCATGTTCATTATCATCTATACCACTCATTATAGGCTATGTAGGCGGATATAATGAATCTGATAAGAGAAAACCTTTTATATATTCATTAATATTTTCTCTTGGGTTGGCTGTTATGTTTACTATACTGGGGGTATTATCTGTTACTATTGGAAGATTGTTTATTGGTATTGGAGCAGTGTGGTATACTATATTAGGCTTAATATTATTGATGGTAGCATTACAAATGTTAGGGATTATAAATATAGGTTCAAATGTTTGCAATGTTCATAAGAAGAAAAATGGTGTTATAGGAGCTTTTTTATTAGGTATAATAGGTGGTGTTTTTTCATCACCTTGTTCTACACCAGTATTAATTGCAATACTTACTTTTGTTGCTGAAAAAGGAAATATATTGTTAGGTGGAAGTTTACTTTTAGTTTATTCTATAGGTCATTCCATTTTAGTAATAATAGCTGGTACGTCAGTCGGCATAACTCAAAGTATAGTGAGCTCTGATAAAACTAATAAAATAGCTGTTATAATGAAATACATATTTGCAGTGTTAGTATTATGGCTTGCATTATATATGTTGTATCTAGGATTTTAAGGAGGAATAAATTATGATTATAAAAATATTAGGAATGGGATGTGCAAGTTGTCAAAAATTATATAAATCAACGCAAGAAAGCTTAAAAGAAACAAATTTAGAGGGAACTGTTGAAAAAGTTGAAGAAATTAAGAAAATAATGAGTTATGGAGTTATGAGGACTCCTGCACTGGTTATTAATGAAAAAGTGAAAGTATTTGGAAGGGTTCCAAATAAAGAAGAAATAAAAAAATATATACAAGAAGAGATATAAGAAGTTATAGAATGTATAAAATATTGAAGGAGCTAGTTATGAAAAGAAGAAATCTAATTGTATGTATTGTTATAATCGTAGCAATAATAATATATTGTCTAAATAATAATTCTAGTTCAAATTCTAATAAAAGTAATAATTCTAGTCAAGATAATCTTACTTTTAAATCAGAATATGAAGCTTTAAATGGAGCAAAAAATGAAGATGGAACAAATAAATATTTAGCTATGAATTTGCCAGAACAAAACCTTATTGAGTATATTACAATAGATGAGGTATTTAATATTCTAAATGGGGGTACTGGAATAATATACTTTGGTATGCCTGAGTGTCCTTGGTGCAGAAATATGCTACCAGTATTAATTAACTCTGCTAAATCAAACGGTATAGATACAATTTATTATTATAATCCAAAAAAGATAAGAGATGAGAATAGTGAAGAATATCAAAAACTTGTGGATATATTAAAGGAGTTTTTGCTAACAGATACAACTACTCAAAAAGAGACAGATCAAAACTTTAGTACTGAAAAAAAGAGAATATATATGCCAGATGTATTTTTTGTGAAGAATGGAAAGATAGTAGGAGATCATAAATCAACAGTAAGTTCTCAAAAGGATCCAAAAATTGAACTTACTGATGAACAGTATAATGAGTTACTTAATATATATAATGGATATATTAAAAAGATAAATTCTACTTGTAATGATAGTTCTGGAGTATGCAAATAGGTATACAAGAAAGGATATATTTAAAATGAAGATATTAATTATTAATGGTACTTCACATAAGGGTAATACATATAAAGTGGAATCAATTTTTAAAGATGAATTACTAACTTATGATAAAAGTATAGAATTTGATGAGATTATATTGCCAAGAGATTTGCCAGATATTTGTTTAGGCTGTCACAATTGCATAAAAAAATCTGAAAATCTATGTATTAGTCATGAAAAAATGACCAGTATAATTGAAAAAATAAATAGCGCTGATTCTTTAATTATATCGTCTCCTGTTTACGTTTTTTCAATGACAGGAGCACTTAAAAATATGTTTGATCATCTTGCTTATTCATGGCTTGTTCATAGACCAAAAATAAGTTTCTTTAATAAAAAAGGAATTGTTATAGTCACTGGTGCTGGATCTGGGCTGGGTAAGTGTGTAAAGGATATAAAAACTAATTTGAAGTGGCTTGGGCTTGGAAAAATACTTAGTTTAAAAATTCCTATATTTGCTTGGAGTTTTGAAGAAACACCAAATAAGCTGAAGAAAATAGAAAAGATTAAGAAGAGTGTAAATAAATTCTATAAATTAATTAGTGTTGAAAGTGTGAATAAAAAGACTCTATTTACAAAATTTATGATGTTTGTTTTAGGTAAAATGGTTAAAGGCTATCCTGATGATAGTGTAGACAAAAAATATTGGATAGAAAATGAGTTTATAAAATAATGAAAGAAGTAGGATATTGAACTATACCCCAAAAAGTGGAGTTAGTAAAAAAGCGCGAAAAACGAATAGAAAATTAATCTATTCGTTTTTTTTGTAATTTTGTGATATAATGTTGTTGGTGATATTTATGGCAAATAGATATAGTATTGAATTTAA
>JAOAHC010000029.1 GCA_026415435.1 Clostridia bacterium | reverse complement strand
CCCTTGGATATCTCTTTTACCCTTGAATCACAACAGAGATTATCAATAAGTGGAATAAATATAGGTGGAACTTTTATTGTTATTCCGAGGTTATATTTTGCTATAGTTAATCCTTTAAATGGAAACATTGTTAGAGCATACACACATACTGTAACAAGTTATGGCTCAAAAAATATTTCTTTCTCAGAATCACAAATATATGTAGCTGCAAATATAATCCAGAATCAAAATAATTTAGATAGCGGATATTTTTTATTTAATAATCAAGTCCAACTTCAACAACAAAATATATATCAAACTTCAACTGAAGAGTATGCCTATGATATAAAAGTTTCTACTAATCAAAATGTATATATAATAGGAAAACAAAGAAATACAGATACCGGCTATGATATATTTCTTTTGAGAATGCATGGTCAGTTGACTCAACCCCAACCACTAAGGATTGACTACAACAAAGGAGATGATATTGGAGGTGCTGTTTATCTTACTAATACTAACCAAATTTACGCTGTCGGATATATTACAGTTTCAACTTCTCCTTTTCAAGCAGGTCTTTGGGTTATGAAATATAATGAAGATTTAACTCCTGCCTGGTCAAATCCATTTATTAAACCTCTTCTTATAGATGCAACTAATTTTATGAAATATTTTGTAAGCAACATAGTAGCATTATGTGACATAGAACAAGCAGAAAGAGATAATATATACATTATTTACAATGATATAAAAAATTCTACACCTACCGCCAATCTAATAAAAATTGACAAAAATGGAAATCTTCTTTTAGAAAAGAATTATCCTTTAAGAATTTTTGCAGCTATGACTGTAGATTCTTCAAAAAATATATATGTTACAGGAACTTCATTTGAATCCAATAATGTAGAAATAGCCACTTGGAAAATAGAAGGTTATTCTCCAAAAGGATTCTTAACAGGAACTGTAATTTCAAAGGACGAAGGAAAACCACTTTTAGGTGCTGTGATAGAGGTCTTAAAAGGCAACACAATTATAGCTCAAACCACAGCTGGTTCTGATGGAAAATACTACTTAAAAATTTCAACCGGTGTATATGTAGTTAAAGCATCCTCTTTTGGTTATATTTCAGAATTTTCTCCACAAATTTATATAGAAGAAAACTCCACCTCTACAGTAAACTTTTTATTAGAAAAAGTAAACTTCGGATTTTTAGAAGGAACAGTATTATCCGAAGAAGCTCAACCAATACCTAATGCAACTATAATAGCTTTGCAAAATCAAGTAATAGTTTCATCAACTACTACACAACAAGACGGCAGCTACCTAATGAGTTTAAATGTAGGGGTATATGATATAAAAGTAACTGCTTTTGGATACTTAACACAAACCGCAACTTCAGTAGTAATAACTCCTGCTCAAACAACTACTAAAAATTTTATCCTTAAAAAACTTCCTGTAGGATACTTAGCTGGAAAAGTTTTGGATGAACAAGCACAACCTATAGTAGGTGCAGTAATTGAAGTGTTCTATAATTCAGTAGTAGTAACATCTAAAACCGTAGATCAAAATGGAGACTACTCAATCACTATTCCTACAGGAACATATGAAGTAAAAGCATCCTCTGAAGGATTTATTTCTAAAATTTTATCTGTCACTATTATTGAAAACTCTACTACAACTTTAAACTTTGTTCTCAAAAAAATACCTAAAGGAACATTAAGAGGTTTTGTATTATCTTCAGATGGTGAACCTATTAATTTAGCTACAATTAATATATATTCACAACAGCAACTAATATCTACAACCTATACAAATGATATTGGGCTTTATGAGGTAATTTTACCTACAGGTGTCTACAAAGTAGAAGCAACTGCTTCAAATTATCAACCTAAAACAGAAGAAAATGTAATCATTTATGAAAGTTCTGTAACTTACAAAAATTTTATACTACAAAGAATACCTAAAGGTTACATTACAGGAACTATTAGAGTAAGAAACATAGGAACACCTATACCTGGTGCTATAGTTACACTCTTTCAAAACTCCCAAATAATCTCCAGCACTACAGCAACACAAGACGGTAGTTATTTTATGGAAGTAAGTCCTGGTATGTATGATATAACTGTATCTTCAGATGGATATATCACCTTCTACTCTACTGGAATAATAATAACTGAAGGAAGAACTCTCACATTAGATGTTGCTTTAGAAAAAATAAAAATAGGAACTTTAAAAGGAGTAGTATT
>JAOAHC010000017.1 GCA_026415435.1 Clostridia bacterium | reverse complement strand
TCCTCTTCCATATTTTTTAAGTCACTCTTAAATGTTGCCTCTTTTGCACTATCTATTGGATTATTTTGTGATAATCCAAGTATTACTGCTGACGCAAGTACTATAACTACTATTATAGTTATAACTAGTACTATTAGCGATATTCCCTTCTTATGTTTCATAATTCCAACCTCACATTCATATTGATTATTTTACTATTTTTAACAACTTTTTTCAATATATTTATTGAATTTTATATAAATGTTAATTAATTTGACTTTTGATCAAAAAAAGTGTATAATGAATATAATTATATTAAAATTTTAATCTACAATTGGAGGTAATTTATGAATTTAGAAAATTTTAACCGGATCTTTGCCTTTATTTTACCAGTAATTATAAATCTGATTTTACCAGTATTATTATCAATGATTGCTTCACAGTTGCTGAAAACCCTTTTAAAAATAATATTAACAGGGAAGTTTGATATAAGCATGCTGTTTGATGATGGTGATTTTCCCTCTTCACACACAGCTGTTGTTACTTCTGCAACCATATCAGTTTGGAACCAAGTATTTATCTATATGAATTTTATTTTGTCTGTAGATCTAAAAAATTTAGTTTCCATTATTAACATAACAGACTCACAAATAAAATTTATTTTATCTATTCCTGCTGTTTGTATAGGCTTTATAATGACTGTTGTTGCTATGATAGTTATACGTGATGCAATGGGTGTTCGGTATAGTGTTAAGCATAATGCTATACTACAAAAAGAAGCAAATAAAAAAATTGCAGAACACATCAATTCTGATGTACTGCAAAACACCTTAAAAGAAATCGGTGAAAAATTTAAGATTAAAGAAGGTCATCTTAAGCATGAAGTAGTAGGAGGTTTAATTTTAGCTATTCTTGTAAGCCTATTATACACCTCATACAATTCAGACATGTTCTGGATAGCCGTATGCACATTAACTTTATATGTAGCATGCACATTAATAATTTTTGTTAGGTATAAATTTAAACAAAGATTTTAATACAAATAATTTCTAAAATCATCTTTAATAGAGATGATTTTTTTTATGAAAAAAATATGCCATTGGATTTATTTCCAAAAGCATATTTTTATTATCAATATATTTTACTATATTAATTCAATTATTGCCATTTCAGCGCCATCGCCTTTTCTAGCAACTAATTTTACTATTCTAGTATATCCACCTTTTTTTGATTCATATTTAGGTGCTATTTCTTCGAATAATTTTTTTGTAAGATCTATTGTATTTCCATCTTTATCTGTTATTTTATTTACATATGTAAACATTTTCTTTCTTGCTGCAAGTCTAGATGGTTTATCAACATTTATTTTTGTTTTAACTATTTCTCTAGCTATTACTTCATATTTGTTTCCGTTTTTTGAAGTTTTAGTTTCTTTAACTTTTTTACCGTCTTTTCCAACTTTAGCTTTAGAAATTGTTTTTTCTTTAACTTCAAAGTTATCTTTTTCAGCTATAGCTAAATCAACTAAACTATCAGCAATTGATTTTAAATCTTTTGCTTTAGCTAATGTAGTTTCTATCTTTCCATTCAAAAACAAAGATGTTACTAAATTACTTAGTAGAGATTTTCTATGAGAAGTTGTTCTTGAAAGTTTTCTTGTTCCTGCCATTTTTAGTATATCCTCCTTTTTATTAGTCTTCTTGGTCTTTAAAACTAAGTCCTAAATCTGTAACTTTTTTAATTACTTCATCTAATGACTTCTTACCTAAGTTTCTAACTTTAATCATATCTTGTTCAGTTCTATTTACTATATCTGCAACAGTATGAATGCCTGCTCTTTTTAAGCAATTATATGATCTTACAGAAAGTTCTAAATCTTCAATTGGTGTTTCCATCAATTTATCTTTTAGTGATAATTCTTTCTTAGACATAATTGACATTGTTTTTGCTATTTCAGATAAATCAACAAATAAAACTAAATGCTCATTTAATATTTTAGCTGCTAAACTTAATGCTTGATATGGTTCTATAACTCCGTTTGTCCATATTTCCATAGTTAGATTATCATAATCTAATTGTCCACCAACTCTTGTTTTATCAACAGTAAAATTAACTTTTTTTACTGGTGTAAATATAGCGTCTATTGGTAATACATTTACAACTTTGTTAGCTTGTTTACTTCTATCTCCAGGTATATATCCTCTACCTTTTATAGCAGTCATATCAATATTAAGTTCTGAGCCTTCATCAACATAAGCTATATGTAAATCTTTATTTACAATTTCAACAGTTGAATCAGTTATAATGTCGCCAGCTTTTACTTCGCATGGTCCTTTAGCTTTTATATATAGTTCTTTTTGATCCATTGAATCACTTTTAACACAAACCTGTTTTAAATTTAATATTAAATCAGTTACATCTTCTGTAACTCCAGGTATAGTTGAAAACTCATGAGTTATCTTATCTATTTTAATTGTATTAATCGCATATCCTGGCAAAGAAGAAAGTAATATTCTTCTTAATGAATTACCAAGGGTAATTCCAAAACCTCTTTCTAAAGGTCCAACTTCAAACCTTGCATAATATGTGTCTACATCTACTTCAACACATTTAATATCTGGTCTTTGCATTTCAATCATTTCATTTCCTCCTTATAGTACGCTCTGATTACACGTATTATTTTTTCCAAATGATTTTATTTTAACTAGCTCTTAGAGTATAACTCAACTATTAGACTTTCTTGTACTTCTAAATCAACATCTTCTCTTGTTGGTTTTCTTAATACTTTAGCTTCTAATTTTTCTTTGTTAAATTCTAACCAAGAAGGTATAACTTTAAGTTTATTTAATTCTAAAACTTTAGTTACAGCTTTGTTATCTTTTTTAGAATCTCTGATGCTTATAACATCACCAACTCTTAACATGTATGAAGGTATGTTAACTTTTTTGCCATTAACATCTATCATTCCATATCCTACAAGTTGTCTAGACTCTGCTCTTGAACTTCCTACACCCATTCTATATGCAACGTTGTCTAATCTTAATTCTAATTGTTCAAATAATGTATCTGATGTAACTCCTTGTCTTCTAAAAGCTTCATCATAATATTTTCTAAATTGAGATTCAGAAACTCTATAGTATGTTTTAGCTCTTTGTTTTGCACGAAGTTGTAATCCATATTCAGATAACTTTGATTTATTTTTACCATGTTGTCCTGGTGCATATGCTCTTCTATCAATAGCACATTTATTTGTATTACATCTTGTTCCTTTTAAGAAAAGTTTTATTCCTTCTCTTCTACACTTTTTGCATACTGCGTCTGTATATCTTGCCATTTTATTATTACACCCCCACTATATTCTTCTTCTTTTTGGTGGTCTACAACCGTTATGTGGTATTGGAGTAACATCTTTTATCATGTTTATTTCCAAACCAGCAGCTTGTAGTGATCTTATTGCTGCTTCTCTACCTGCTCCAGGTCCTTTAACATACACTTCTACATTTTTTAGGCCGTGCTCTTTAGCAGCATTTGCTGCAACTTCAGCAGCTTGACCCGCTGCAAAAGGAGTATTTTTTCTTGAACCTTTAAAACCTAATCCACCAGCACTTGCCCATGATATAACGTTACCTTGAACGTCAGTCATTGTAACAATTGTATTATTAAAAGATGATTGAATGTGTGCTGCACCAGTTGATATATTCTTTTTAACTTTATCTGCTTTTTTCTTTCTTGCCATTTTTATACTCCTTTCTTATTAGCGATTACTTTTCTTGGACCTTTTCTTGTTCTTGCATTAGTTTTTGTTCTTTGACCTCTTACAGGTAATTTTCTTTTATGTCTTTGTCCACGATAGCAATTTATTTCCATTAATCTTTTTATGTTTAAAGAAACTTCTTTTCTTAAATCTCCTTCAACAGTGTGATCTCTTTCAATTATTGCTCTTATTTTTGCTTCATCTTCGTCTGTTAAATCTTTAATTCTTTTGCTTAAATCAATACCAGCTTCTGCTAGTATTTTTCTTGATGTAGAACGTCCTATACCATATATGTATGTTAGACCTATTTCTACAACCTTAGACTTTGGTAAGTCAATTCCAGCTATACGTGCCATTTAATTCTACACCCCCACATTAACCTTGTCTTTGCTTGTGCTTTGCAGTCTCGCAGATTACTCTTACGACACCATTTCTTCTAATTACTTTGCACTTTTCACAAATCTTTTTTACAGATGGTCTTACTTTCATCTTAAATCCTCCTTAAAAGTTTTGTTAATTTTTTTAACAAAAGTAAGTATTATATATTGAAAAACATTAGCCAAGAAATAGAAGGAAACCCTTCTACAGCCGCTCCAAGCGTAATGCTATTCACAAATTAAAATAATAGGATTATTTATCTCTCCATATAATTCTACCTTTTTGTAGATCATAAGTTGATAATTCCAACTTTACTCTGTCACCAGGTAAAATTTTAATATAATGCATTCTAAGTTTGCCTGAAATATGAGCAAGTACTTGGTGCTTATTTTCAAGTTCAACTTTAAATGTAGCGTTTGGCAATGCCTCAACAACTACTCCGTCAACTTCGATAACATCGTCTTTTGCCATTATAGATATTCCTCCTATTAACTAGTTTTACTTATCTACCCATATAACTGGGGCATAAGTTAACATATATATTATAACTGTTATAAATTAAAAAGTCAATATTTTTGTTTCATTTTCTGTAATAATTATGGTATTTTCATAATATGCAGTAAGCTTTTTATCAACTGTTGCCACAGTCCACATATCTTCTTTTACATATACATCTGCTTTTCCCTCGCATATCATTGGCTCTATTGCCAGTGCCATACCACTTTGAAGCCTAGGTCCTGTGTCCTTTTTACCTATGTTTGGTACCCCAGGATCTTCATGCATCTGTCTACCTATTCCATGTCCTTGATATTCTTCTAGTAATGAAAATCCTTTTGATTTCACATAAGTTTCAATTGCATTTGAAATATCTCCAACTCTGTTACCAGGTCTTGCATAATTTATACCTTCAAAAAAAGCTTCTTCAGCTGTCTTTATCAACTTTTTAGCTATATCTGATACATTGCCTACTGCATATGTCCTTCCAGCATCAGAATGAAATCCATTTTTATATACTCCTAAATCTACTGAGACAATATCACCATCAAGTAGTACTCTACTTGATGGGATTCCATGAATTATATCATCATTTACTGAAGTACATATTGCATAACTAAAGGGTTTTCCACCTCTATATGGACAAGGAACACCTTTAAAAGAAGGTTTTGCTCCATTTTTTTTCATTACATCTTCAGCAATATAATCTAAATATGCAGTAGTTATTCCAGGTTTTATATTTTTTTCTATTTCTTTTAATACTAGCTTTAATATATCGGCTGATTCTTCCATTAATTTTATTTCTTTTTCAGTTTTTATATTAATCATATTAATTTTTATCTCCTAAAAGTATTATTCTACTTCTTTTATTATATTTTCAGGATGTCCTGAAGAATCCAAAACTCTGAGAACTCCTTTTAAAGTATAATATTCAATTATTGGTTTTTCATTTTCTTTATATATTTCTATTCTATTTTTTAATGTTTCTTCTGTATCATCAGCTCTTACTTCAAGTTTTCCACCGCATTCATCGCAAACATTTTCTGATTTAGGTGGAAAATCTATTCCATACATTTTTCCACACTTAGTACATTTTTTTCTTTCTAATATTCTTTTATATACTAAATCATCTGGTGCAATAAGTTCAATTGCAATATCAACTTTTTTGCCTAATTTTGCTAAAATTTCATCTAAAATCACTGCTTGTTCTAGTGTTCTTGGGTATCCGTCTATTATAGCTCCATTCTCACAATCAGTCATACTTAATCTTGCATATAAAAGTTTAGTTATAACTTCATCTGGAATAAGTTCACCTTCTGCTAATAATTCTTTTACTTCTTCATCTTTTCGGCTTACCTGTCTTAATATATCTCCTGTAGAAATATGAGGTATATTTAGTGCTTCTGATAATATATCTGATCTAGTTCCTTTACCAGTAGCAGGTCCACCCAACATTACATAAATCATTTGTATCTCTCCTTAATATTATTTTTTAACATATATATTATGACACAAATGATACAAAAAGTAAAGGAAAAGTGTACTTTTTCTAATAATATAATATAATTATACCTCTACATAGTTATATTCACATGCTCTAATAAGTCTATTCATTATACCTGTACCTATACCTTTTTTATCCACACCTTCAATTATACATAGATCACAGTCCAATTTATCAAGCCTTCTTAAAGCGGTAAAAATATTTTTTGAAATCTCACTCAAATCATATTTTGATCCAAAATCAATAAACATAGATTCATCAAAATATTTTTTGTGTTCTTTAAATCCTAATACTAAAATATTGTTGTACTTTTCCACATTATCAACAATAATTTTGTTTATTTCCTCAATTTGCTTATCTTCATCATTACTGTATACTAATATACATTTTATATTAGGTGCATAATGTCTATGTTTCATGCCTGGAGATTCTACCTTTTCTTCTTTTTTCACGCTTTCAAAAAGCTTTTTATCAAGAAAAACATTACCTTCACCAATTACATTTTCAATATCTTCTTTACTTATTTTACCTGGTCTTAATATCTTAATCTTATTATCAATTAACTTTACAACTGTAGATTCTATACCAATATCACACATTCCAGCATCTATAATATAGTCTACCTTATCACCTATCTCATCAATTATATCTTCAACTGTCGTCCCACTTGGTTTTCCAGATATATTAGCACTTGGTGCTGCTATAGGAACACCAGCATTTTCAACAAGCTTCAGAGCCACATGATTATTTGGCATTCTAACACCAACTGTATCTAATCCAGCTGTAACTAAATCAGAAATAGTATCTTTTTTAGGTAATATTATAGTAAAAGGTCCTGGCCAAAAACTATCCATCAACTTTCTTTCAATAATACTAATTTTATCAATATCACATACTTGTCCAAGCATATCATAATTTGATATATGTACAATTAGTGGATTATCAGAAGGTCTACCCTTTACTAAAAATATTTTTTTAACCGCTTTTTCATCTAAAGCATTTACGCCTATTCCATATACTGTCTCTGTTGGAAATATAACTACTCCACCATTTTTTATACATTCGCAACATTCTATTACTTTTTCATCATCATTTATATTATTATATTTTATTAATTTCATTTTTTCACCTATCATATTATGTAAATAATTATACCATACTTTTATATTTTTTCAATAGTATAACGATGTTTAAGAAAAAAGTTGAAAACTTCAAAAAAATATGTTAAAATACCTTATATTAGATTTTTTCTTATTATTTAAAATTTTAGAATAAGGAGGTGTGCTTATGAAGCATATAAAAACAATAAATGGGACCACATTAAAAGATTCTGCACATAGTGGAGGTTGTGGCGAATGCCAAACTTCATGCCAGTCTGCATGCAAGACCTCATGTACAGTAGCAAATCAAAGCTGTGAAAAAAAATAGTAGTCAAAAGACAATCCAATATTTTTAATTGGATTGTCTTTTTTAAACCTTATACTAAACTTGTAAGTTTTCTCCACGTTTCGCATCCTACTTCACCATCAGCAGTTATTCCGTATGCTCTTTGAAATCTTATTACAGCTGCTTTTGTATTAGTTCCAAAGTTGCCATCTATTACACCTGGATTATATCCTAACTTATCAAGAGCATCTTGAAGTACAGCTGTGTATACTCCCTTATTTCCTTGTCTAACTAAAGGATATCCACCTGTAGAACATGCAGGCGGACCAAGTCTTTTATCTACGTGCACCCACCTAGTCGCAAATTTGGAATAGTTTTTTTCATAACGTCTTCTTTTTATTTTAATTTAATAGTTTCCGGATTGCTAAAAGCAAACTCTATTTCTAATTTGTTATCGTTGTATATTGTTATTCTATTAACTAATTGTCTAACAATATTTCTATCTAACTTTTTAAACTGTAAAAACTCTTTAATTATTTTTTCTACTTTACTATCATTTATAGTGTTACCCTTTAACTGCGCTATTTCTTTTGATAGTTCAGTTATTCTATTTTCACAGTTTTCTTTTTCCTCATTTAATTGTTTCGTAAATTCTAAGAATTCAGTTTCATTTATAATTCCAGCTACTTTATCTTTATATAAATTCAAATGTATTTTTTTAGAATCACTTAATTTATTTTCTAATATACCCTTTTCAGATTTCTTTGTATCTATAAGTTTATCAATGTTTGACTTACATGATACATTTTTTATATCCTTTACATCTACATATTCTTTTGAAAGTTTAACTAATGTTTTTCTCAAACAAAACTCAATATTTTCTTCTCTTACAGGTTTCATATCACAAAGATTAAGTTTATTATTATTTTTAGCTATAACGCATTTACAATTGAACTTACCTTTTTCATATCTGTTCAAAAAAGTAACTCTTGCTCCACACTGTCCACAGAATAACAATCCACTTAGCAAATGTGGCTTACCTTTGTTTGGGATGTATGACCTGTTTTGGAGTATTTTCTGTACTCTATTAAAATCTTCTAAAGGAATTATAGGTTCATGCGTATTTTCTACTTTAATCCATTTACTTTTTGGTATGTCTATTTGTTTTTTTACTTTATAGCTAATCTTCTGCTTTTTGTTTTGGATTGTATGTCCTATATATGCCTCATTTTTCAGTATTCTAACTATAGTAGTATAGCACCAAACTCCTTGCATCCACTTTTGAGAATTTTTTATTCCCCTATATCCTGATGGTGTCGGTACGGAATCTCTTATTAATTCATCTTTAATTGAATTAATAGATTTACCTGATAAAAACTCTCTAAATATTTTTTTTACATATACAGAAGATGCCTCATCAATAACAAGTTTTCCTTTTGCCTCTTTATCCTTGTTATACCCATATGGCGCTGTAGTACCTAAATACTCACCTTTTGTTTGTTTTGTTTTAAGAGATGTCCTAACTTTCTTTGATATATCCTTAGCATACATATCATTAAATACTGCTCTAAAAGGTGTCATATCATTACTTGTATTATCAACTGCAGTATCAATACCATCATTTATAGCTATATATCTTATTCTTTTTTCAGGAAAATACTTTTCTAGATAATAACCTGTAGTAATATAGTCCCTACCAAATCTCGATAGGTCTTTCGTAATAACCATATCAATTAAACCAGCCTCAATATCTTCAATAAGCTTTTCAAAACCCGGTCTATTAAAGTTAGTACCACTAAATCCATCATCTGAATATATATTAACTAAGTTCCATCCATTTTCTAAAATATAGCTTGTTAAGTATTCCTTTTGATTGGTTATACTTTGAGATTCTAAATTATTGGTATCCTCATCTTCTCTAGATAATCTTACATATGCTCCTACTTTATATACTTTTGTAGATGTAATAGTATAGTCTTTTATCATCGTTACCCTCCTAATAACGCTACAAAAGGCTATTATTATTTATCTTATTAAAGTATATCACTTCTTCTTTTTCTTGTCTACCTTCTACATTATTTTCTATAATATATTGGTTAATTAGACCATACATTAGATTATTTATATCATTACTCTCTTTATTAAAAGTTATCTTAACATCAAATATTGATTCATCATTTGTATTTATATGTATATTTTGCATATAAATCACCTACCTAGTAAAATATATGCTAGTTATTAACTATATATTTAATAATAAACATAAGCAAATAGCTAATAAAACTATATACTATATAATTTTACTAGCTATATTAAAAAATATTGTTATTTATTTAATATTTTCATTAATTCAATTAAACTGTAAACAGTTATAACTGTTGGTATCATAAATATAAATGATTTTAAAAAAATAACATATAAATTATTTAAAACATATTTTATATCACTTATAGCTATTCCCTTATTTCTTATATTCTCCTGCTTTTTATATTTTTGAAAATCATATACACTATGATTTTGTACTTGGTCTAATAATTCATTATATTCAGTAATATGTTTAGAAAATTTCTCTAATAATTCTTCATTGTCAAATCCACTACCAAGGGATGATATATATCCATTAACACTATAATAGAGTCCACTCAAATCAATATAGTTCTTTTTCATTTTGATATATTTTTCTCTTAAGTTCTGACCATTCATATATAAAATAAAAATTGTAACCATTATCGATAAAACTATTGAAGAAATTTCAATAATAGATGATTTTAATAATAGATTTAATATTGATATTACCACTAATAATGCAGAATAATATACTGATATAAAATCTATATAATCAGCTTTACTTTTTAATCTTTCAGATGTATTTATTCTACTTTTATAGGTATTCCATATCCTATTTTCTAATTTTCTATATTCATCCAATAACTTATTATTTTCACTCATACTAACAAATCCTATCCAGACATCTTGTCCACATCTTTTTCTAAATTTTTCATTATCCTATAAATACTATTTTCGTATAGCATTTTAAATTCATATTCTTCCATTTCTTCTAAAGTTATTCTATTTTTTCCACATATGTTTTCTAAAAATTCCAACTTTTCTTCTTTAGTAACTCTATTTAAATTTAATATATATTTTGAATCTTTAAGGTTATTATTTATTTCGTTAAAAGCTCTGATAAATTTTTTTATTTTTCTATTCCCTAATTTTTCATTTAATTTAAATCTGCTAATAAATTTACTTATTAACCAATCTAATTTTTTTAATATACTTAAATCATCAATCATAGAAAAATAAAACAACCACCCATATCTTTTATTATCTTTAAGCAGTCCTGTTATTTTAACATTTAATAACCATACAAATCGATTTATTTCATTATCACTTATATCCTTTTTATAAGAAAGTTTAATAAACATATCTTCAATACTTTTTTCAAACTTTCTTATAGATGAATCTCTAACTTGTATTTTATTGTTAGAGAATTTATATCCCAAATAATCAAAAGTATTACTTAAACTCCCACAATCTGTTTTTACATTGTTTAATAATAATAAATATCTCCTTTGCAAGATTCTCTCAATTTCCTCACATATTTTATCTTTTTCATCTTTTTTATGCATTATAAATATATCATCAACATATCGAAAATACTTTATATCATCCCTATTTTCGTAGTCTAAGTCAAATTCATGTAGATATATATTTGAAAACAACATTGAAATAGATAATCCTTGAGGTACCCCTAATAAATTTTTATTATTTGAACTAGAAACATCATCATATAGCTGATTAGTTTTTAACATATCTGAGATGAGATTTAATATTCTATTATCTTCAACCCTTTCACTAATTTTATTAAGAAGTATATTGTGGTCAATATTATCAAAAAATTCTTTTAAGTCTAATTTAATAAAAGAATCATATATTCCCTGAGCTTTTATATTCTTTATTTCTTTTATTATACTACTAGCAGTTTTATTAAAATTTACATCATTATATTTATCATATAATATATGCTTTATCATATTAATAACTATTTTATCTTTTACCGTAGGAGTACAAGTTTTTCTTGGAATTTTATTAACACCTTTGGATATTAGAGTGACTTTATATTTTGAAAATTTATATTTATTGTTTAGTATTTTGGTTGATATTTCTTCAAAATATTTCTCTTTATTTAATAAAACCATTTTTGAGCTAATTTTATCAACTCCACATGAATTCTTATAAAGCAATTTATCCTCTTCACAAATATAATCTATATAAGACTTATCAAAATAATTCTCTAATTCCATATAATAAACCCCTAAAATAAAGTTGTGTAGAACTTAAAATAATAAGTCATTTATTTTTACTCTGCAATAAAAATCAATTAGCAATTTTACTAATTTAATATTAATGTTCTCACATTAATATCTGTTTCTTTGTATCTATATTTCCTTTTGGAACATATTCAAATTATTAATATTGAATATAAGTTCTACACAAAACTTATTATACCTCTTTTCTTTCATTTTTTCTACATTTTTCCATAAAATAATACAAAAAAATGTAGTTTTTAAATTCGTAATACTTTTCATTTTTAATAATATTAATATAATATATTGATTTAAATGGGTGATTATATTATGGAGAAAGATTTTAAAATTAAATTTCCATTAGATGATGGATTTACTAAAAACAAAAAAATTTCAGACTTAGTTTATACATGGTTATATTATAACAGTTTTTATAATAAAAAATGGAATAAAAGATATATTGAAAAAGATACTATAAATATTTCCGAACTAAGCAAAGAATTAGGTATATCCAGACCTAGTCTATATAATTATATAGACTATTTATTAGCATATGGTTATTTAATTGAAAATGAGGATTTTGATTCTTATGTTATTCCAGATATTGCTAAAAAATATATATTAGTTAACTCTAATATACTACATAAATTACTAAGTACTAAACAAAAGAATATTATAAAATCATATTGTATATTATTTAAATATTATAAGTCAGTTAAAACTGATGCTTACTTTACTCAAAAGTCTTTGCTTGAAGCTATTGGTTATACTAATGATGGTGGTCAAAATTTTTCAATTATTAAAAATATAATTAATAAATTAGTTGAATTCAAGTTATTAAAATATTCTACCGAATATGGAGTTAATGATTTTGCATCAAGAAATAATATTAATTATATGAAATAAGTTATATTTTGCAAAAGTTAACATAATAGTGTAAAAAAATGTCTAGAACTTTTTGACATGTGTAAAATTTTTGACCTCTATTTTGTAAAAAAATTGATACCTAAAGTGTAAAAAAATTGATACCGAGATTGTAAAATTTTTGACTATATAATAGTAATACAATAATAATATAAATAGTAATCATTAGTAATCCTGAAAATCCTCCAGTCTTACAGTCTGTAGTCTTTTACAGGTTTCGTTCCTTTCAGTCACTCAATCTAAGGACTTTTTTTCTTACTCTCTCTAAGTTTTTCTTCCTTCTATGTTTGTTTTTTATAACGTACTTCTTTTTCCTAAGGTTCTTATCTGCGATGCTCCTTCTACTTAACATGTAGTTTCTTCTTGTTATGGTATATTGCTTGTCAATAAGAACATAATTTTATATGCATATATCTTTATACTGTCATTATTATTTAACATGCATTGATTAAATTATGCTCTACATGTATACAGTTATACTATAATATGCATTGTTTTGTATATTCTTATATTTTCATCCCTTGTGAAGAACATACGTTTGTAAACTGACTTTTATATACCACTCAGACGAACAAAACGCCATCAAAAATCTATTTTTTATATTTTTCTGATTAAGCATACAAATAAAAATATTATCTGTTTAAAAAGGATTTTAAAGCTCAAAAATCACTTCTAGTTTCATAAAATAGTTATTCTACATAACATAATATTTATATAATATATCTATTTTGATTTGATATATAAGCTTTTTACGAAAACACTTTATATGGGAGCTATTTATCAAATATTTAAGTTTGATTATTATCTATTATTGGTGAAGCACCTACACGTTCATACCCAAAAAAATAAAGAGGTGTTAACCTCTTTGAAATAATTTATCCAAATTACTCTATATATTTTTTCTTTAACTTTGAAATCAATTATATAACAACAAAGTTTATTGAATCACTCTCTGTTAATATACCACCTTGTTGTCTATCTTCTGTGATAATCATAATAACATCATTATCCTTTTCAACAATAAAAATTATATTACTTGCTAAATGTCTAATTCTATCTCCTATTTTTATTGTTGTACCATTTGCATCTTTAAAATTTGTTATATTATTCGTATTTTCTTTTTGTATAGGAATATCAACATAATTAATTATTTTAAACTCTTTTGAATTTGTCTCACTTATATATACTCCAGCATCAATTGTATTTCCAGTGTTAAGACTTATATTACAAGCTTTTAATGAGTTTTCTGGTGTATAGCTATCACTATTAACAACTAATAAATAATTATCTCCATTAACAGTTTTTATATAATTTCCTACTTTTATAGAGTTTCCATTAAAATCTAAGATTTGTACAATAGGTGTATTTTTTGTATCAGTGTTATTATTTAAATTAATGTTTTCATCTTCTTGTCTATTATTACTCTGTGGTAAACTTTCATTTGTTATACTATTATTTTTAGAATTATTATCATTACTATAGTTATTGCCATTTGATACACTTGCATTATTTGCATTTAATTTAGTATTAAATACTGTACTACTATTACCTTTAGAATTATTCTCTTCTTGATTAGATTCATCTTCTTGGTTATCAACTGAATTATTTTCAGGTATATTGTTTTCCAATACATTTATATCGTCATAACTTTCACCGTTTGCTTCTTTATTGCTTTCTTTTTGATTAAAATTATTTTCATTTGCAGTTGCAAAAGATGTTAAATTTTTAATATTATTATCTTTAATAGTTTTAAATATAATAAAAGATAATATAGTAATTGAAATAATAAGTAATAATATTATAACTAATAATTTATTACTTATAAAAAAATTATTAACCAAATTTTTTATTTTATTCACTAAGTATCCTCCTTATACATCTTACACTTTCCATTTGTTTCCACATTTTAAACAAGTTATTACTATTTTTCCACTGCCTAGCATACCACCTAATAATCCAACCGGTCCCATAATTAAAGCGCCTGCTGCCGCCTTACCTAATCCAAATCCTTTTTTATTTGCATATATTTGCGTACTACCACATTTAGGACACTTTACTTCATCCTCCATACAAATTCCTCCTTTTTTATTCATTATATCACAATAAATTTAATTTGTACACATATTGTACACTAAAATAATTATTTTTTTATAATATAATTTTGAATAGGTGGTAATAATGGATAAATTAAAGATAGTAGGAAACAGTAAGAATGATGATACAATAACTAGAACAGTAAGAATGAGTGGTTCAACATATGATAAAATAAGCCATATTGCAGAAAAAAATAAAATATCATTTAATGCAGTAGTTAATCAAATTCTAGAATATGGATTAAATAACATTGAACATAATTAATAAAGAGGTAATATATAAGTAGTTTTAAACAATTTATATATTACCTCTTTATTAATATTATAAGCTATTTGGGGTTATTTTTATTTTGATTGTTGAACTTACCTGTTTTGCTTGGTATAGGAGGACATGTAGAACATGAAACTTTTGAGTCCTTTAATAGTCCATTAGATGCTGATTTATAATGTTTTTCTACTTTACCGTTATTATTCCCCTTAATATTCTTAGCCAAATTTATCCCCTCCTAACATTTATCCTACATACAACTTTAAATAATTGCTTAATACTATTAATAATAACACTACAATAGTTCCATATGTAGCCACATTGAAATATTTATGTTTTCTTAATAGCATATCATAATTATAACTAATATTTTTTCTGTATTCATCTAATAAATTTTCTTTCAAGTCTTCTTTCTTACATATATAGTAGTCTTTCTGATATAATCCTGCATCAAACATTTTACAGTTCTTTGAAACTAAAGCATATATATATATTCCTACCATTACTAATGTTAATAGTATACATACTACAGTAATAATAACTAAAGAATACAATTTGACACCTTCTCCAACAGTATATATCTTTAATGAAAGTACATGCTTTATAAATGAAAAGTCAAATAAATATATTATTATCGCTGCGTATAATGCTAAACAAAAACCAATTTTCGTATCCAATGATTGTGTTCTACAAACAAATTCTCCATTTTGCTCTCTAGCAATATTAATTAATAAATCTAAATTTTCATTTTTTTCTTCATTATCGGGCACATATTTTTCTTCCATTACAAGCCAACCTTTCTTTATAGTATATCGACTATATTCAACATAATTATATACTTTTTTATAGAAATGTCAATATCTCTTAAATTTTTCAATAAACAATAAATATTATTTAATAAAATATTTGAATATTTATTAACACATAGATGAGCAAAGGGGCTGTTAAAGCCCCTCTACTATAACTATTATTATTTTTAAATATTAGTATATTAAAATTTATGTACTCTCATATAAATATTCATTAGACAATTAACAAGGCCTATTCATAATATATAGCTATTGGAGTTATGATATATAATTGTTTTTCTGTACTTGTCATTGTTATAAGAGTGGTGTTTATTAAGCTATTAATACTTCTAAGTGCCTCTATAAAGCTACTATTGGTATTTTGTTCAACTACATCATTACTAATTATATTTGTTATACATCCTAAAACTTTCATTTTACCACCATATTTAAAAGATAATACATTTATATCGTCTCTAAAAAATTTATCATTTGGTATTATAATTTTATCTTCAATCTGAATTACTCTTTTATATGGTATTATCGAAAATATTGCATCTAATATATCTTTAGTATCATTCCACTGATTATCAATACTTTTAGTTGCTTCTTTTAATTTCTTCTGTAACTCTTGAACCACAATTTTATCTCTTTTTTGTTCCCTTGACATTTTTTCCATTTCATTATTTAGGGATTCTTCTATCTGCTTAGTTTGAGTTTTCTTTATATAAGAAAGTATACCATTTTTATCATTTATTATATCTATTATTGTTTGGTAGTCGCATATAAGAATATTTTCGTTAATTGAAATGAAATCACCTATACAATTCTGTCTTTTAAGAAAATCATTTTCTGATATATAATTAATTAATTTATCAAATGCAAAATCATGCAATTTTTTATTTTGAACATCTGTAATAATTTCATTACTGCTTTCTTGCTTAATTTTATTATGATTTAATTCTATTTCTCCTTTTGATTTTACAACCGCTGCATTTAACTCTCCGTTTATTTTTACATTACTACCATTAGAATTTGTATTTCCTACTTCTTTACCTAATTTTACTTCATGTAATAGACTCTCTACTATTCCTTCATCTATTTGTGCTAAAAAGGAATTTAGTATTTCATCATCTAAATATACAAAATTTCTCATAAAAGACCTCCTATTCAATATCGTAAATATTATATCATATATTTTTAGTTTTTTTGTCGAATTATAACGAAAAATAAATTATTATATAAAAGAAATATACAACTTTGCTTAAATATTATATTTTTTCATTATTCATTTGACAAACATTTGTTCTGGTGATATAATACCTATAGTAGCATAACTACGTATGAAAGAGAGGTGATATTATGGCAAAGAATCCTCCATCAGGAGATGGACATAGACACGGTCAAGTTACTCAACGTAGTCAAACTTATAATCCTAAAACTGAAGCTTATGTTAAAAGGGATACTAACACAGGTAAGTTTATTGATGTGAAACAAGATGGTACACCATTCAAAGGTGTAAGAAAAGAAAAATAATATTTTCTGTAGTAAAAGTAGATTATTCTACTTTTTTACTTTCTTATAAAGCATATATTAAATTTACTTCAATATAAATTGCTTTGTATTTGCTATACCTCTTACATACCATTTATAATTAATCTCATATTGTTCTTGATTTATCTTATCTAAAAACTCTTTAAATAATTTATTTTGGTCATAGTCTAAATTATCTTTCATTATTTCAATCATTTGATTCATTTCATAACTATATCTTATCGGTCTAGTTTTAATCATACTTTTATATATCATCTTATATATATTCATTTTATTTTCCTCCATAATTTTTTATAGCATAACTATATTTATAATTACAATTAAAGTGCTTGTCCTATTATATAACAATGCTATTAAATATTTTCTACTTTTTTTTGTTTGTATATATATTCAGATAAATAATAATACCCCTTTTCCAAATTAGCACTTACCCACGTAGGTGTTAAAGCTTTTGGTTCAACATAGCTAAATACCCCTAAAGTTTCTGCTAAAATTCTTATCTTATCCCTTTCAGCAGAACTTACGTTTTGTGCCATATCAAGTGCCATACCTGCGTAGTGTTGTGATTGTTCTCCATGTCCTCCTTGCCATATTCTTTTAAAAGCATAACCTATTTTTATAGGTTTGCCATATGTAGTTCTAAGTTTATTCCATGCTTCCATTAATCTTCTATCTGTCCAAAGCAAATCTGAATTAGAAGAGCCTCTAAATTCTCTTACAGTCATATTTTTCGCATAAGGCATATACTGATCTAGTCCTCTATAATATACTTCCATTACATTGTTACTAGGGTTAAACACCAAAATTTTTGCCATAAAAAACGCCTCCTATTTTACATTGTATGCAAAACAGAAGGCTTTTGTTTATATTATTTTAATTACTTATTGCCACGTATGCATATTCACCTTTTGACATTTGGCCATATTAAATAAATTCCTATATTTCAATTATATATTTTTTTAGTTCACTTAATTGTTCTAAATCTTTTAGAACTAATTTAATTGAATCTGTTATAGGTAACCCATTTAATAATGTATCAACATCATATTTAAAAGGTAATATAGTCTGTTCAATACTTCTCTGTTCCATTAAATTATATTTATTATCAACCTTTGTTACAATAAAGAACTCTATTTTGTATATTGTCCACATATTAGATGTTTTAGAATATCTTAATTGATATATTGGCTTTATTTTATCAGATTCAATCACATGTAGATCACTTACTTTATAAAGGTCTCCAAATACATTTTTTGCACATTCAATTCTTTTTTCTTTAGCTTTAGCGTTTCTTTCAAATATTTTTTCATATTCCTCGATTAATTCTTCATATGTCTTGGACTTGAAATCGTATTTAGTAATATATTTATTTTTACTATCATAAAAACTATACCAAGTTTTCCAAACATCTGGACTAGGATTTAAAACTATCATACCCTCAACACCATTATGTCTCACATTTACAAGTAAATTTGTTGCACTATCTAAATTTCTTGGGCTAATTTCCTCCGGTATCTCATTCTTTAAAATATCTTCCGTTATAATTATCGTATTCATAGTAATTCTCCTTTTTAACTTATTTCAGCTTTGCTATAAATTCCCACATTATTTTAGTTCTATTCCATCTAGTTGTAGTAACTTCATCTAATATTTCAAAATCAAAATCTTTGAAGAAATAATCAAATTGCTCTTTTGTAAATAGCCTAACAAATCTTTCTTTTTCTTGATAGTAGTTAGGTTCTAATTCAATAGCAACTTCTTTAATAAATTTGTATGTTTGTGATGAATTAACAGAACCAACAAAATATCCATCATCTTTCAATATTCTTTTAATTTCTTTTATCAAATTTTCTGTAGTCTTTGTATCAAAATAATGTATAGATAAATTAGCAAATACTAAACTTAAGCTTTTACTCTCAAAAGGTAATGACTTACTCATATCAATCTCTAAAATTTTTGCATTTGGTATTTTTTCTTTTAACTCTGACAAAACTTTTGATGAAATATCACAAGATACAACATCAAAGCCTTTATTAATTAAATACTCAGTATATTGTCCTAAACCACAACCTAAATCTATTGCTTTTCCTTTTTTTATTTTGTCAAATATTAAAGAATATTTATCTAACCATAAGTCCGATAAGAAATCTAAATTTTCTTTGCTATTGTTATTTAAAAATTCTGTCCAATATCTATTATTCCAGTAATTATTAATATTTTCAGTCATATTTTTTCTCCCTATTTTATAACTAATTTTGTATCATCAAAAAATATTTCATAGCTTAGTTTTAATTTGCTTGCAAATTGCTGTATTCTATCAATAATTTTAATTGAATATTCAAAATCATTAAGAAAATTAATAGCTGTAACCTCTTTATCAGAAGTTATCATTACTTTAAAAATATTATTTTCTATTTTAAAATCAACACCGGTTATATGGTTTTCAAAAGCATCAGTTATGCCTTTTTCTAATCTCCTACACGTAAAATCAATTTTGTCCGCAAAAAGCACCAAATGATTAAACAGTGGCAAATTATCAAGATTTTCTCTTTGATGATGAGTTTCAAGCGAAGATAATATTTTACTTATCCACTGTTCATCAACTTTATTTTTTAGATACTTCTGAGCAAATTCTCTGCTTTTCATACTATGATTATCACTACCGTAAACTTGACCAATATCATGCAATGTACAGGCAATTAGCAAATACTCACTCTCTGGCTTTTCTATATTCAATAGCACAATTAATTTTTTCATAATATCTACTACATGTTTTGCATGTCTTATCCCATGATTGTATGAGCTATTACTATGATCATCTATTTTTCTTAATTCATCTATAATTTCTTGATCTTCTAATATTTGTTTATAGTCTATCATTATATTTTCACCTTCTTATATTATAACTTTATTATATCATATTTTTTCATTTTAACAACTTTTTGACGCAGAATATGTAATTTTATATATTTGACTAAAATCAAAAAATATGATATAATATTATGTAAATAATATATAATTTTTTTCATACTAATTAGGAGGTTTTTTTTATGAAAATTAATATTGAAGTAAACAGTATAGGTGCTGAACTCAAAAGTATTTATGGTAGTGTTTGCAATAATATTTACAGAGAATTTTTACACAAATCAAATGCAATTTGGAAATCTTCTGCACCACTGCTATTTCCAACCATCGGCAAATCAAAAGATTCTACAATTACTGTAGATGGTAAAAATTATTCACAATGTAGTCATGGTTTTGTCCGGAATTCAGAGTTCGAATATATATCCAGTTTTGAAACATTTTCTCATTACAGGTTGAACTCTGATGAAAGAACCAAAATCTTTTATCCATATGATTTTTCTTTGGATGCAATGTACAAAGTTAAAGATAACTCTTTAACTGCAATCTGTGAGTTCGAAAACACAGATAACAAGCCTATTTATTACAACTTTGGTTTCCATCCAGGTTTCACATTGCCTGCAGGACTCACTCTAGATGATTGTATGCTTGTTTTTGATTCTCCAGAAGAAAACTCATCAATAATAGCTGGTCCAGACGGCCTTTCCATCTGGGACAAGAGTATTTATTTATATTCGTACTACTTTGATGAAGGAAAAGCCCTGGTTTTTAAAAACCTCAATTCTAGGAAAATAAGCCTTTTTGAAGTAAATGGTTCTAAAATATTGGATTTCAAGTTTTCCTCTCCTTTCTTAGGGATTTGGAGCAGATCTGACATGGATCAGCCGTTCATTTGTTTCGAACCTTGGTACGGACTTCCAAACAAAGAATATGCAGGAGAACTCAGAGATCGACCAAATATTATGAGTTTAGTGCCTGGTGAGAAAAGGACTTTTAGTTATCAAGTGGTATTTTATCGATAATAACAATAAACTATAAGTCAAAAAATGAGAATACGAATGTATTCTCATTTTTATTTGTTCCTTGCTTATTAATGCCTCATACATTTAAATTCTATGATGTATATTGAATTTAATTATATGATCTTTATAATAATATAATTAAGTTTCTTTTCAATAAATTTATAACACTTTATTTTATTTATTCATACAATAAACTAATAATAAATAAAATATATTTCTAATATACTGTTAATAGGTGTATATAATATGAAAATTATTAGAAAGTCAACTCCAGATGAAATGATAGCTGTTTTTTTAAAAAGTGAAGTTACTTCAAAAAGATTTAGTAAAAGCTTAGTATCAATAATAGAAAGTATGAATATTGACTTAAATATAATTACAAATCCTGATATTACTAATAATTCAGAAAATTCAGTTAGAAGATCCCTTTTAAATTATTATAGAGGATATGAAAATAACAAATATATATTTAAAGATTTTCCAAAAGATATTGAATGGTACTATGTTGAACTTACACAATTTGAGCTTAAAAAAGTCAAATATATAAACTATAATTATTGGGTAGAATTATCGAGTGGTAGTAGGCTTGCAATAGATGCACTCGAAAAAATACAAAAAGGAATAAAAGTATTTGATAAAGACAATGATGATTACATTAAAGCAGCATTAGAATTTAGAAAAGGAGCTATATTTGATCCACTCATTATAGTAGCTCCAATAGAGGAACAAGAGAATATGGTAGTACTAGAAGGGCATCTCAGATTGACTGCATACATGTTAGAAATAAATCACATAAATAGTCTAGAAGTATTAATTGGTTATAGTCCAAAATGTGAACTTGAGAAATGGTACTTATTTTAAAGGATAGTATTTAAATAAATTTAAATACTATCCTAAATATATTATTTATTATCTTTTTTATATTGTAACACTCTTAAAGCATTTAATATAGCTAATACTGATACACCTACATCCGCAAAAACAGCTTCCCACATAGTAGAAATACCAAATGCACTTAATATAAGAACACCTACTTTTACTAATAATGCAAAAGATATATTTTGTTTAACTATTCTTATAGTTTTTTTAGATATATTTATTGCAGTAACTATTTTTGATGGCTCATCTGTCATAATAACTATATCAGCGGCTTCTATAGCTGCATCTGATCCTAGTCCCCCCATTGCTATACCTATATCCGCACGAGCTAATACTGGCGCATCATTTATACCATCTCCAACAAATGCTAGTTTTCCACGAGGTGATTTTAATTTAAATATTTCTTCTAATTTTTCCACTTTATCAGTTGGTAATAAATCTGAATATACTTTATCTATATTAAGGCTATTTGCTACATTTTCGGCTACATTTTTTGCATCTCCAGTTAGCATTATTATTTGCTTCACTCCATCATTTTTCAAGCTTACGATTGCATCTTTTGAGTCATCTTTTATTCCATCATAAATTACAATATATCCAGCATATTTTTCGTTTATTGCCACAAATACTATTGTCCCTGATATATCTAATTTCGGATATGATATATTAAATTTATCCAGAAGCTTAGTATTTCCAACTAAAACCCTTATACCTTCTACTATTGCTAACATACCATGACCAGCTATTTCTTTTATATCAGAAATAACGGTATTATCTATTTTTTCTCCATAGGCTTTTTTTATTGAAAGAGAAATTGGATGGTTAGAGTGATTTTCTGCGTATGCAGCTAATCTTATAAGCTCTTCTTTCGACATGTCTTGAGCAACTACTTCTTGAACTTCAAAAATACCCTTTGTTAATGTTCCTGTTTTATCAAATACAATAATTTCAGTATTTGCAAGTGCTTCTAAATAATTACTTCCTTTTACCAATATTCCAGACTTGGAAGCTCCGCCTATTCCACCAAAAAAGCCAAGCGGTATTGATATTACTAAAGCGCAAGGACACGACACTACTAAAAATGTTAATGATCTGTAAATCCACTCAGAAAATGTACCATAATTTAATAGTAAAGGTGGTACAGTAGCTAAGATTAAAGCCAAACAAACTACTATTGGAGTATAATATGTAGCAAATTTTGTAATAAAGTTCTCGGAATTAGATTTTTTGTTACTAGCATTTTCAACCAAGTCCAATATTTTACTAACTGTTGACTCTTCAAATCTTTTTGTTACTTTTATTGTTATAACTCCACTTATATTTATGCAACCACTTAATATTTGGCTTTCTATAGTAATTTCTTTTGGTGTAAACTCTCCTGTTAGAGAAGATGTATCTATTAAAGTAGTACCATCTATAACAATACCATCAAGAGGTATTTTTTCTCCAGGTTTTACTATAATAGTTTCTCCTACTTTGACATCATTAGGATCTACTTTTGAAATTTTATTTTCTCTTTTAACATTTGCATAATCAGGCCTTATATTCATTAATTCTGTTATAGATTTTCTTGATTTATTCACTGCATAACTTTGGAATATTTCCCCTATTTGATAAAATAGCATAACTGCGACTGCTTCTGGAAATTCTCCTATTAAAAATGCTCCTATTGTAGCTATAGTCATTAAGAAATTTTCATCAAAGATTCTACCATTAAAAATATTTTTTATGGCTTTAAAAACTATGTTTCTTCCGACTATAACATAGCTTAATATAAATAGTGTATTATTAATCCATATATTATCAAATTTAATTATCATTGATGCTGAAAATATTATAAGGCCTATAATTACTTGCATTGTGTTTTTTATCATTTTGATTCACCTATATCTTTCCATACTTAATAATTAATTATTTTATCTATTGAATTTAACTATATATCCAATTCATATTATCACTTGTTATCTTATATCCATCTAATAGTCCTAAAACTCTACTATCATCATGAAAATCTGTACCACCAGATATTTTAAGGTTTTTTGAATTACAAAAATCAAGTAAGAATTCTCTTTGTTCTAAACTAACATCAGGATGGTAACATTCAATACCATCTATTTCATACTCCGTTACAATGTCATTTAAAAATCTTTCAATTAAAGACTCATCATCTTTAAAATACACTGTCGGATGTGGCACAAATATTAACCCACCACATTTATGAATTATATCTATTACTTCTTTCAATTTAGGTTTATATGATTTTATATCTACGTAAAAAGGACTGTTAATATCACAGCAAAAAACTTTAAAAAATAATCCTGGTGAATTTAATATGCCCTCATGTCCTTCAAAAAGCCAAAGATTTTCTTTATATTTTAGTAATTCTTCAGCAAACACAAATCCAGCAAATTCATTATCTTTTGATATTCTAACATTTTTTTCATTAAACATTAACTTTTTATTTTCAGGAAGAATAAGGTTATATTTCTTTAAAGCCTTTATCAAATATTCAAGTTGTTCTTGTTGAAAATGTGCTGTCTTTTCAAAACTTATTTTTTCTTTTAACCATTTATTCAAATCTTCTAGATATTTCATTTTATATTTATATCCAACTATATCTATACACATATCCTTATATAAACAGTTTATTTCAATACCTGTTATTATTTTTCCTGCATATATATCTGAAGTATTTATACTTTCCAAGTCTTTATATGCCTCTGTTGTCCCATGATCAGTAAAAGATATATATTCTAAATTAGATTTTTGAGCTCTTCTTAATATATCTTCAACTGAAAATTCACATTTTTGAGAATGATTAGTATGTATATGAAAATCTACACTATCCATAATACCTCCAATAGATTTATAATTACATTAAAATTTACTAAATCTCACTATTTTTAATAAAACGTTTTCGTTCTATTGATAATATTATTAATATATTTGCTATAATTAAATATGTTGGAAAAGCAAGTGATGCAAAGTCCCACATCTTTATTGCTGCAAAACTAGTAAAAGCTGAAAATAATCCTGCTGCATAAACGCTGCTAGCTTCTGTTTTAGGATGTTTCCACGCTTTTATAATTGTAGGTATAGCAGCTAAAAAATCACTTAAAATCGCAAATATTATTGCAATTATAGGATTCTTGGTTATATACCAAAGAATTAATGCAAGTACAGAAAAAAAGCCGCAAGATAAATCAAATTTGGTAATCTTCCAATAAGCCTCTTTTTTAAATAAAGATACAATTAGAATTAAAAGCGGATTAAATCCAGACATAAATACAGGAATTACTGATAAAGTAACACCCGTAGATATTGCAGCAACAGTAGCTATTAATGGAGCAAGTGACCACATAAAAAACGAGACTCTGTTTGGTTTGACTTCACCTTTTATAACTTCTTTTATATATAAAATTGTTCCTATTAATGATACTATCATTCCAACAAAAACTAAATATTCCATGATTTTTTATTCTCTCCTTATTATTTTAATTAATATATTACTATGATTATATCATACATTAAATTATATTTACAATATAAATACATATAAAAAACCACTTTATACTCGCATAATAATGCATATATAAAATGGTTTTATTAACTCAAAGGAAATTAGGGAGGCATTCGCCTACAGCATCTTTCTTGAATAAACTTTCTATCTAAAATGTGATAATTAACAGTAGAATTCTGAGAAATTAACAGATAGTTTAATTATTTTAATAATAGTATCATTAAATTACCTCCCGTTTAATATTTTTTCAATTATGATTAAAATATAAAAAGATTAATTTTTTAGTTATTATAGCATTTAAACTATTTTTTGTCAACTTCTCATATATTAATTTTGTAGAAAAAAGTGGGATAAGTAATAACTCTCCCACTCATAAAATTAGCTTTTCATAGAAATTGTATTTCCAGATTCATAGTTTTTCATTGCTTTATTGAATAAAAATATTGCTAAATATAAATATGCTATACCTGATATTAATACTATTAATAAACTTAACAAATTAAATCTAGTCATAATATTTATCGGTATGTATGCCATATATCCAACTGGTATTACTGTATACAACAATATTCTAAGCAATCCTGTAAATAAATTTTCTGGATAAATCGAAAATGTTATAAATAATGTATCTATATACTTTCTTGCTATAATTTCAGTATCACCAATCCATACACAAATTGATCTAAGTATTATTTCTAAGCTTAAATAAAATATAGCGCCAAACATCCCCATCGTAAATAAAAGTATAAATTCTAATATATTAAATTTTACTACGATTAATCCTATAACTACACCATACATTAAATCTCCAAATGCTGAAAAATTGCATTTAGATGTTAACACATTAAGTAGAGGATGTTTTGGTTGAAGCATACAACTATCCATTTGTCCAGACATAATATAACTATTGATATTACTTACTCCTCCAAAAAAGAAATACGCAATTCCAAAAGATATTACAGGTATAGACCATAGATATAATATGGTTTCAAAATTGACTCCATTAATATTGTCGCCATTATTTTTAAAAATAATAATCCAAAATACTAACCAAACACCATTATTTATGAACATGAAGATTGATTGTATAATAAAACTCAACCTATACTCAAATACTGACTTTAAGTTACATATAACTGCACTTTTAAAAAAATTAGCATTGTTTAATATATTTTTAACCACCATTAACATTTATATTTTTCACTCCTTTCATCATAACCACTTTTATAAGTATACATACCAATAATATTGATAGTATCTGTGATGCGCATAATCTAATAGTGTCTGTTACATTAAAATGTACAAATAGTTTTGCAGCCGGATATGAAGTATACGTAGTTGGCAAAAAAGCAAATATCTTTTGCATTATATTTGGAAAAAATTCTAATGGGGTAAGTACTAAAAGTAACATACCTTTTGATATTATTAGGTAAAATGGTTCATTTTCTTCGGTTAAAAAGGCAAGTAAACCTATAAATACCTGAATTGATATCCATAGAATTATTCCCATAACAGAACACCAAATAGATATTATTACACCGATAAGACTTATACTTATCCCCCCAGTTATAAATAATCCTAGTATTATAGCAAATATAAAATTAATTACTATATTGAATACAACTGTAAGTTCTTCTGCGTACAAATATTTTATAATATCAATAGGTTTTGTAAGTAAGTTTGATACATCTCCACTTTTAATCATAGCTGATATCCTCTTGTAATTATGTGATGTTGAATAGGCAATAAATTCTCCTATAATTATATACCAGATAAGTTCTGGCTTTGTATATCCTAAAATTGTTTTTCCTTGTAAAATAAAATCCCATAGAGTATTTAAAATTAACACATGTATTGTGAATGAAAATAAAGAAAAAATGTAGTTTATTTTGAAGTTAAATTTTGTTTTTAGATTAAACTTAAATATTTCAAAATATTTTATCATAAGCAAAACCTCTTCTCATATATATTTTTTATTACTTCTTCCATTGGTGTTGCCTCTATTTGAATATCTGCTACACTTTCTATGGAAGAAAAATATGATATTATTTCGCCTATTTTTTGAAACCTAGTATCTACTTCTACTCTTATCTCATTATCATTTTTATACATCACCTCATAATCAAATTCATTCTGTTTTGGAGCCGTATCATAATGAATAGTTACAATTTTTTTTGATAAATATCTTGATTTAATTTCGCTAATGCTACTATCAAGTATTACCATTCCATTATCAATTACTATCATCCTATTGCATAAAGCTTCAACATCAGATATATCATGACTAGTCAAAAATATTGTTGTGTTATATTCCTTATTTAGCATTGATATAATCTCTCTTATCCTAAGTTTTGCTATTATATCAAGTCCAATAGTCGGCTCATCCAAAAAAATAATTTCTGGATTATGCAAAATACATGCTGCAATTTCACACAACATTCTTTGACCAAGTGATAATTTTCTTACTACTAATTCTAATAAATGTTCTATCTTAAATAATTTTGATATATATTTGATTCTTTCCTCAATCTCAAATTTATTCATATCATATATACTGCCAAGTAGTCTTAAACTATCTATGACAGATAAATGTAAATATAACTGAGATTTTTGACCAAACATACACCCTATTTTATAACTTAAATCTCTTCTTTGGTTAGACGGATTAAATCCGGATACATGAATATTTCCACTCGTTGGCTGAATTATCCCTGTAAGCATCTTAATTGTAGTAGATTTACCCGCACCATTTGGCCCTATAAAAGCCACGACTTCGCCCTTATTAATTTCAAAAGATACATCATTTACCGCCTTTATAGATTTGTACTCCGGTCTAAAAATACTCCCTCCCTTTTGTTTTGATTTAAATTCTTTGTTTAGATTTTGAACATTGATTAACATATTATCTCACCTTTCGTTTTGTTTTTAGAATATACTCTTGCTACACACTTGTATAGCAAAAAAATATTTTCATAAAAAAAGTCTAAATTAGACTCCTTTTATGAAAATATTTCATTAGTGTACCTTTCGGCTGTGTAGCTCGCTATTGCTTATACACACTCTATGTTATATATTATATCACAATATTATGTAAATGTCAATAGTCGATTTTGACCATTAAAAAACCTGCGGAAATTCTCCACAGGTTTTCGATACATCTATAATTTGCTCCTTAAGACTGTTATATTCACAGCCACCGTAAAACGATAGAAGCCTGTTGCTAATACATTTTTAAATTTTTACTAACCTATTCATCAGGCAGTGGTATCCGGCCAAATCTTGTTTTTAGTTTCATATATGTCTCCCCTCTTATTTTTGAAAGGACACTACATTAGGGCCATGGGCCCCGGAAAAGAAATCTTGCTTTTTTCATATTTCATTTCCCCACTTTCTGTTTTTGCCGAACCGGCGTAGGCAGCTTAAGCATTTTGTAATATAATATTTTTCATAATGGATACTTCAATCGGTTTATACTTCATAACATATCCTCCTCTACCATAATTATTATTATTGGCATTACATATATTTATTACCTTAGTATATTATAACATAATTTATGTTAACTGTCAAGTGTTTTTTCAAAACAATCGTACAGTAAATTGTAGGTTTGTCAATCATATGTCACACTTTATTTTAAAATATATAGTTTGAATACCATGATATACTTAGCGTGAACTTTAACTTGACATATATTCTAATAGTTTTTCTCTTGGACTTAGCCATTTTAAAGGCTTCATTG
>JAOAHC010000030.1 GCA_026415435.1 Clostridia bacterium | reverse complement strand
GTTAAATCATATCCAGTTAATACACCTTCATCTACTAATTGTAATCCCAAGATATCTTTAATCATAGGAAAGGCGGTTTTCGCAGTATTTAAATTAGCTTGCCCTCTACCTCTTACACTTGCACTACCCTCGGTATGAGTTATTATTAAACTATAACTTCCACACTGACAATCTAATGTTGTTAATACACTACCAGATGGTAAACCACTATTAGCACCATTTTTACCACACCAATTAGCCATCGCTCTATCTCTTGAATTTCCACTTATAGTATCAGGACATCCACCAAGTTGTTGTGTTAAAGTATCTACTATACTTAAATCGGATAAACATTCCACAGTTATTTCACCCTTATCCAAGCTAACATTAGTTATAAATATCTTTACACAATTAAAACCACATCTAAAAACTTCCCTGTTACTATTTATGTTATAGTTAAATCCTCTACCATTTGCCATTCCAAATGGTATGTTAGCAGGACAACTCATTTTTTCTTACCTCCCTTTTTACATTTTAATTTTTATATTATTTATACAATTGAAACATATCCTCTTAATTCCTTATCATTACCTCTTTCAAATCTAACTTCAAATTTTACAGTTTCCAAAACATCATTATCTTGACTTAAAAGTTTGTTATAAACTATATCATCCACTTCAACAATTTCCAATGGTATTACAAGCATATCTTGTCTATCCAATCTTTTAATGGTTATTAATCCCTTATATTGCATCTTATTTTACCTCCTTTTAATTTTTATCAATTATTTATATTTTTTATTATTATTTTCTTTCAAAAATATCTGATATGTTTTCTATGTTTTCTACCATATCCTTTTCTTCTCTTAGTTCTTTTAGTATCTTCTCTATAAGTTCAAACAGTTTAGTTTTTTCTCTTATGTATTCTATTTTTGCTCTGTGAAAGGAATATTTAAAATCCTTATTGTTCAATATCTTATTCGTAAGTGAAGTTATTTCATTATCTATATCATCAACTTCATCTATTAAACTTAAAAGAATATACTTTGTTTTTTTATCAATACTTTCATCTTCCTTTAACAGTTCTCTTAAGTTTTCAAAGTATTTCATCGGTATTATTGCTTATAGTTTTTTTGTTGATTTGTTAAATTTTGTTTCATTAAAATTCCCTTTCTCAAAAACCCCAACAAGTTTATCAAGTTCACTTATATCCTTTAGGAAGCTATTAAAGTGTGGTTTAATAAATAATTCATAAACTTTTTTATTAATTCTGTTTATCTTTATTATTGCATTTACTGGAACAGAAATTTCATCGGTATATGAAAATAAAGAAAAAGGTAAAAGTGTATAATTTATCTTATACCCATTCTTATTGTGGTCATATCCATTTATTACAGCTTTTATTGGTTCAGATACGATTATTGATGTTTCGTTATCATCTTCTTCAGCGTTTTGAAAATTACTAAATAATCCTACTATATTAATAAAGTTTGTTATTATCTCTATAGGTTCATCTTTGTAAAAAACTCCAAAAGGTGTTTCAAACTTTTCTTGATTATCTTTCATAATTTACCTCCTTTTTTATTTTTTATTTAAAAAATTTGGAATGTGCAAGTCAGCACATTCAAATAAGATAGGAACATATCTTTCACTCTCGTGCGTTTTATTCCAATCATCATCTATTTTCTTATTATCACAAATATGTATATGTAATACATTTTCTTTAAATATATTTTTCATAAAAATTTTCTCATTTGGAAATCTTAAATCATCAACT
>JAOAHC010000035.1 GCA_026415435.1 Clostridia bacterium | reverse complement strand
TAAGTCTTGTGTTATACTATTACTCATAGGAAGTACCTCCGATATTGTTTGTCTGAACAACTAAACTATATCATATTGGGTACTTCCTTTCAATATTTTTTATTTAACTTAGTGTGACATATCTATTGTAAACCTATATATTTTGATAAATACAAACAAAAACTTCAGTATAATATAATACTGAAGTTTTTTACTTATTTACATCTACAAATATTTTTTCATAAGGTTTAACAAAACCTAATTCTTTTCTTGCTATTAATTCTATAAATTCATCTGAATTTACGCTAAGCTTTTGAGATTTATAATAACCAATTAAACTATTTTTATTTTGTATATCTGATGTATACATTTCGATTTGTGAGTTATATTTATTAATCTGTATTTGTTGATTATATAATGTATATACAAAATATATAAACACTAACAAAGTAATAATTTGAATATAACTAAGTTTCATTTTCTTGGTCTTTTTTACTGCACTACCAGAATTTTTTCGCATATTTCTACCTCTTTTGTTTTTTATTTTTACCATAAGAGAACTTAAAACTAAACCTATTTTTTTTCACCTTACTGAATTTAGGCATAATCTTCTTAATTAATTTACATATATTTAATATCATATTAATAAACATTTTGCAACATTTTTTTATAATTTTCATTAAAAAAATATAAATTCCTCTAAAAACTGCTTTTTGAAATTCAATTGGTAAGAGAACATAATCTATAAATTTATGTATTATTTTAAAAATATAAATAAATAGTTTTATTGTATAGCTGCTTAACGCTGAAATATATAAAAGTATACCCAGTAATATACCTAAAATTAAGTATAGTCTTATATTTCCATCTAATAGTTTTAAAATACTTACTATCAATACTACCCACGCTATTAAAAAATAAAGTATATCTTGAATTACAATTATTTTCGAATTAACTTTTTTATAGCGTCTATATGCTCTAAAAAAATCAAATATAAATGCAAGAATTACACCTACACCTATGAATTGAAAAAACTCCACTGTCTCGCTAAATATATACATATCATCACTCTACTATTTAAAAAGTTTATTCATAAATCCTGATTTTTTTGCTTGATTTGTGTCACTATATGCAACTGCAATTATCTGCCCTTCAACTACTAACTCATTATTATCTAAATTAAGTCTATTCATCTTAAGATCATCACCCTTAATTGTTAAAATTCCTAGTTCAGTCTGAGCAAGTACAAGTTCATCATCGAAACTATGAATATCTATAACTCCTGTAACAGATATTTTTTCACGATTTTCCATTATAACATTTTGATTTGCTATTAGTTTATTAGATTTTTTATCTTCCATAATAACACAACTCCTTAAATTAACTTTTATATTAATTATATATTCACATAAGCTGTTTTTATTACTAATTTGTCCCATAAAGAAATAAAAACTAGCAAACTAATTAGTATTTGCTAATTTTTATTCAAATATTATTAATCTCTAAATCTTTTTGCAGAACTTATTCCCCTACAATACCAAATATACTCTGCTTTTTCACGTTCTTTGTGGATTTTGTCCATAAATTCATAAAAGATTTCCTTTTGATCACTTGTTAGATTATTTAAAAATAACTCTATATACTGTCTTGTTTCAAAATTGTATTTTATAGGTCTTATTTTTCTAATGCAATTATATAATAGTTTTACCTCATTCATATTTACACCTTCTTTCTATATGATACAATTTAAAATTATTATATCATTCAAAATAAGAATGTAAACAAACCACCAGGGCGTATTTTAAAAAACTTTTACCTAATTACTCTAGATTTTTAAGTTCATTTATAAAATCACGTATTGTAGCAGCCTTTTCAAACTCGTATTTTTTTGCATAATCCATCATTTCCTTTGTTAATCTTTCAATAGTTTCTTCAACACTTTCTCCATTTTTAACATCTACATTTTTTGACTCTTCTTCATTAAAAGTAGCCTTTATACTATCTCTTACATCCTTTATTATTGTTTGAGGAATAATTCCATTTTTTTCGTTATATTCCATCTGTATTTTGCGCCTTCTATTTGTTTCTTTTATGGCTTTTTCCATAGAATCTGTTAGTTCATCAGCATACATGATTACTTTACCGTTTGAATTTCTTGCAGCTCTACCTATAGTTTGAATTAGCGAACGTTCACTTCTTAAAAACCCTTCTTTATCTGCATCTAATATTGCTACAAGAGAAACCTCTGGTATATCAAGACCTTCTCTTAAAAGATTTATACCAACCAAAACATCAAATTTATTTAATCTTAACTCACGTATTATTTCCAGTCTATCTAATGCTTCTATATCTGAATGCATGTACCTTACTCTAACGCCCTTATTAGCTAAATATTGAGATAGCTCTTCAGCCATTTTTTTAGTTAATGTGGTTACTAGTATTTTTTCTTTATTTCCTACTACTGAATTTATATTTATAAGTAGATCCTCTATTTGTCCATCTGTTGGTTTTACTACTATTTGTGGATCAAGTAAGCCAGTCGGACGTATAATTTGCTCCGCCACTATATTAGATCTCGCCAGTTCATAATCTGCTGGAGTTGCACTAACGTACACAACTTGCTTAGCTTTAGTTTCCCACTCCTCAAATTTAAGAGGTCTATTATCAAAAGCTGATGGAAGTCTAAAACCATTTTCCACAAGTGCTTCTTTTCTAGCTCTATCTCCGTTATACATCCCCCTTATTTGTGGTACTGTAACATGAGATTCATCAACAACTACTAAAAAATCATCTCCAAAATAATCAAATAATGTATATGGTGTACTACCTAGTGGTCTACCACTCATATACGCAGAATAATTTTCGATTCCTTGACAAAAACCCGTTTCCTTAAGCATTTCTATATCAAAGTTGGTTCTTTGTTCTAATCTATATGCTTCAACAATTTTATTATTATCTCTGAAAAATTTTAGTCTTTGCTCAAGTTCAATCTCTATTTTTGATATTGCTTCTTCTATTTTATCTTTTGAAGTAACATAGTGTGATTTTGGGTATATAAGTTCATGCTTTGAAGCAGCTATAACTTTACCTGTTATACCTTCAATTAAAGAAACTTTTTCAATTTCATCTCCAAAAAATTCAAGTCTTATTGCTTGCTCAGAGTTATCCGCTGGGAATATATCAACTATATCACCTTTTACTCTAAATTTACCTCTTACAAACTCTATATCATTTCTTTCATATTGCATTTCAACAAGACGTCTTAACACTTCCTCACGAGTTTTTCTCATTCCTGGTCTTACAGATAACACCATATTAGAATAATCTTCTGGTGAACCAAGTGAATATATTGAAGACACGCTTGCAATTATAATTACGTCTTTACGTTCAAATAATGCTGCAGTTGCACTATGTCTTAATTTATCAATTTCATCGTTTATACTACTATCCTTTTCGATATATGTATCTGTAGAAGCAATATATGCTTCAGGTTGATAGTAATCGTAATACGATATAAAATATTCAACTGCATTCTCAGGAAATAACTCCTTGAATTCCGAATAAAGTTGTCCAGCTAGTGTTTTATTATGTGCCATTACGATAGTTGGCTTTTGCACTTTTTCAATAACATTAGCTATTGTGAAAGTTTTTCCAGATCCTGTAACTCCCAGAAGCGTATGATAATTAGTCCCGTTTTCTATGCCACTAACTAACTTTTCTATTGCCTGTGGCTGGTCTCCTGTCGGTTTATATTTTGAATGTAATTTAAACATTTTATCCTCCAATCTATTTTCACTAAGATTACTATTAACAAAAAATTAATGTAATTTATAGTTAAAATTTATATTTAAAATTGTATTACACGCATTTACGCATATAAAAGTTATAAATTTATTTGTTCATCTAGTTTTATTTAATCCATTTAGTGTTCTTTTGTTCTATTTCCATGGACAAAAGAATACTAATTAACACTAAAAAGTAAGAACTATTTATTATCTATTAACTTAATATTATCTCTTGTTAGTATTTTCATTTGAGATATTGCAACTTCATTTAATTTTATAAGTCTACCACTTTATGACATTCCTTCATTTATATATATCGAATTTGTATTTTCTAAATTAGCTAAACATACTAACTCATTTATATCTGCATAATCTCTTATATTTCCATCTTTATCTGGATTTTTATCTCTCCATTCTTTTGCTGTCATGCCAAAGAGTGCCATATTAAAAACATCTGCTTCATTTGCATATATTATACTTGTTTGATATTTTCAATACCATCATGTCCTGCCGCTCTACAAAATAGTTTATCCTTATAATCATTTAATATATTTATACATACCTTTTTTAAAGATTTATTTTTAATTTTTTCAGCATAGCTAATTAACTGTTGAAATATATTTTCTTTTTCTTCTATATTTAAATTAATAAACATATAAACCCCTCCTCTTAATACTAATTATATATTAAATTTCTTCACTTCCTAATTTTTATTCTTCATCAACATAAATATTAATATCTTCTCTATTTAAAAGCTTTCGTAACATTAATTGATTTTTACCCATATCCAATTCTCTTACATTCTCAAGACCCATACTATAAATAAAATTTCTGATTTCTTTCTTAACACTTTTTATATCTTGTTCATCATCAGACTCAAGTATTTTCTCAACTTCAATGAAATAACCTAAGTCTTCAACATCTTCAAAAACAATTTCATAATCTTTATACTTATATATTTTACGTTTATTGTATATTTTAATTTGAGTTTTTAGTCCTAACATTTCAACAATCTTTTCCATTATTTTATAATCATCTGCTTTTGTTTCATACTCATCAGAATATATCCATCTGTTACCTTCAAAATGATTCTTCTTATATGTCACTAAACATTCTGTTTCTTTTCTTCTAATTCTAAACACTTCATTTGTACGTAAATTAGATTCTGGTTTAAGGTTTTCTCTTAAATCATCAACATAATATGTATCATAGATATCTTTATCTCCAATGTATTCAAATTTATCTAGTTTTTTTAATACATCTTCTTTTTCGTTATCAAATGTAACTAATATTTCTATTTCCTTCATTATTAATGACCCCCTAAAATCTTTAAACCATATAATTTTTTCTAATTCTGATATTTAGATTAACAATCCAACTCATACATTTAAGAAACATCTGTTTATATAGTATCATTTTTAGTTGTATTTGTAAATAGTATACTGATATTTATTTTATTTTTTATAATAATTTCAAACAACATTTTATATATTATTATTTTCATATAAAAAACAAGGTAATAAATTACCTTGCATTCTAAATATTCTTATATAGTTCAATTTTAACCAACATTTTTAATAAATGCAATTAGCTCTTTTTCACTATAGTCTTTTATTTTTTCAAATTCTTCTTTATTTAGATTCTCTTCTAATAGCCCTAACAAATAATCTCTATACGTTCTTCTTTTTCTAAACTGCTCTTTTACTTTTTCTTTAACAATTTCTTTCATATTTGTATTGATTATTTCTTTTGCCTTAATGCTTTGCTTTTGTAGATTACTTTTTTGTTTAATTTTCTCTTTTTCTTCTTGTTTTTCTTTTTTAAGTTTTTGTTTCAATAGTATTTTTTCTTCTTTTGCTTTTTCTTTAGAAATTCTTTTAGCACTCAATTCCATCAACTGAGACATTTTAAAATTATATTTTTGCTCATTATTTTTGGCTTTTAATCTTAATTTTGCTTCTTGTTTTGATTTTCTAATTTCCTCAATTTTTATTTTCGTTTCTTCTTTTAGCTTTATTATTTCTAGCTTTTTTGCATTCTTTTCAATAGTTTTTAAACGATTCAATTCAATTTTTTGTTCTTTTATTCTTTGAATATTTGCTAGTTTTTCTTTTTTAAGTTTTTCTTTTTCCTTTTTTCTAGCATTTGATTGAGTGATCTTTGTTTTTTCTATATTAATGATTTGAAGTTTATCATGTTCATGTTTTTGTAATTTTACTTCTTCTTTTGCTTTTCTTAACTTCTCGATTTTTATTTTTGAATCTCTTTTTAACTTTTCTATTGCTATTTCTTTAGAATTTTCTTCAATAACTTTTAAACGTTCAAATTCCATTTTTTGCTCTTTAAGTTTTAGAGCATTTAATAATTTCTCCTGCTTTAATTTTTCTTTTTCAATTTTTCTAAGTTGTATTTCTTTTAATTTTGCTTTATTTAATGATACATCTTTAGAATTATTATTCATAATTTTAGATAATCTAAAACTATTTTTTTGTTCTTTTATCTTCTGATCATTTGCTATTTTTTCTTGCTTTAATCTTTCTTTTTCCTGCTTTTTCATTTCTAGTTTTTTATGTTTTACTTTTTCGATTTGTTTTTTCAACTCTAATCTTTTTATCTTTGTTTCTTCTTTTGACTTTTTTATAGCCATATCTTTAGAATTTTTTTCAAGAGTTTTTAAACGTTCAAGCTCAATTTTTTGTTCTTTTAATTTTTGAATGTTTGCTATTTTTTCTTGTTTTAATCTCTCTTTTTCTAGCTTTTCAATTTCAAGCTTTTCTTGCCTTACCTTTTCTTCTTGTCTCTTCACTTCTTCTTTTTTCAGATTTGCTTCTTCTTTTGCTCTTTTTATAGCCATTTCCTCATAATTTTTATCAAGAGCTTTTAATAGTTTAATATTAATTTTTTGTTCTTTTAGTTTCTTATTATTTTCTACTTTCTCTTGTCTTAGTCTCTCTTTTTTTAATTTTTCAATTTCTAATTTTTCTTGTCTTGCTTTTTTAATTTGATTATTCAATTCTTCTTTTTTTAGTTTTGCTTCTTCTTTTTCTTTTCTCATAACCATTTCTTTAGAATTTTTATCAAGAGTTTTTAGTAGATCAATATTCATTTTTTGTTCTTTTAGTTTCTGATTATTTGCTATTTTTTCTTGTCTTAATCTCTCTTTTTCCACTTTTTTAATTTCTTGTTTTTCTTGTTTCAATTTATCAGCTTGATTCTTTAATTCCTGCTTTTTTAACTTTGCTTCTTCTTTTTCTTTATTTAATTCCTCATTCCTTAATTTTTCTTCAGATTTAATTTTCTCTAAAATAATTTTCTTATCTTTATTTTCTATAAACTTAGACAATTTAGCTCTCATTTTTTTCTCTTTTATTCTTTTGGCATATATCTTTTTATCTTCTTTATTTTTTCTGTCAGCCATTTTTTTTGCATGTTTTTCTATTGCTATTGCTATTTTAAGATTTAATTCTTTTTGTTTTTGTTTTGCTAAATTTATTTTTAACTCTTCTTTCAATTTCTCTTTTTCTGTATTAATTTTTAGTTTATCGGATTCAACCTTTTCATCAGAATTATTACTTTTAGTATTTAATTTTTCCTTTACAATAGGGGATTCATTTATAATAACACCCAAAACATTTATATAGTTTAAAACTAGTTTTTTAATTGACATCAAATATGTATTATTATTATTTTGATGCGAAGCTATTACTATACATGAATCTACAGTTTTAGATAAAATACTGTAATCCTTTATTGAATCAATAGATGGAGCATCAATAATTATATAATCAAATATATTTTTCAAATATTTTAGCACTATTTTAAAATTTTCGTTTAATATAAATTCAGATTTATTGTGTTCTACAATTCCTGAAGGCATTATGAATAGATTTTCAACTTTTGTACTTTTAATAATAGGAGCAATTATAGATATCATACTATTGTCTTTATTAAAAGGTTTTTCTTCCAATAATTTATATATTCCCGGATAAGATGGTACATTAAATATTTTGTCTTGAGAGTTCAAATTTAGATTCAAATCTACGATTAAAACCCTTTTTCCTATCTTTGTAAGGGACGTGGCTACACCTGAGGCAATAAAACTTTTTCCTTCACCATCATATTGTGAAGTTATCATAACAATTTTCTCATCAATCTTTAAAGAAAATCTTATATTAGTACTCAATGTTTTAAATAATTTATGTGTTGAATACATCTTATTCTCTAATGAAACTAAATCTGTGTTAGTATTAGGCACAATCCCTATCATATTTAGTTTAGATTTTTTATTCACACTTTTTTTAAAGTTAATCTTTTTCTCAAATAAATATTTTGTAAAAGACATAATAGGAGATAATATTATGAAAAAAACATCACTAATTAATATACTTGACCTTAGTATTTTTCTTGAAACAAGCATGTCCTAAACTCCTTTGTGATTTACATAAGATTATAACATTTTAGTAACATAAAGTCAACTAAAATGTCTAAAAATGCCAATATACTACCCAAATTTATCAAGCATAAGATTTGAATTTACCTATAAACAAATTACAAATAATATTTTACAAATATATAATTATTCATATAAAATATCTATATATATTTATGCATATATATTATTAAATTAGTAATTACCTAAATAAATTTCAAATTATATTAATCTTATTTTAAAATATATGGATGTATGAATGGAGGATCCTACTAAACCTATTTACAATGTGGATGGTGAAAGATTAATAGTTGTTGCAACTGCAATATCTATAATGCTCGCAGAAAAATTAGATGTATATGAACAAGGAGTTATAGGAAATCTTTTGGAATTAATAGGACAAAACCTACTTGTTATCCAAGCTGTAAATAACAAAACCAGTTATAATAACAGTATCCAAAGCCCCAATAATATTTCTAATATTTTTAATCAAGAGGTTTGTGACAATGCCTAAACTTATTTCCATAATGTCATATTTTTTTAAACCCTAACTATAAAAATTTAAAATACATAAATAACAAATAGTTCTCTTGCATATACATTGTACTAGCAATATTGACAATTTATGTTTATTAATGTATAATTTGAAATATAACTCATAGATTTACTTTAAGGAGATGTATTTACGTATGAAAATTGGTATCTTTACAGATGCTTATCATCCAGTTACTAGTGGTGTTGTCACCTCTATAAAAATGGTTGAAGAAGAAATGAAAAAACGCGGTCATGAAGTATTTATTTTTGCACCATCTAAACATGAACCGACTGAAAATGAGAACCTTTACATGTTAAAAAGTATGCCTTTATTTGTTGCAAAAGAATATAAAAATAGAGTCGCAACCTTCTATTCTAGAACAGTTGCAAAGGAAATAAAAGAAATAGGTCTTGATATAGTTCATACTCAAGATGAGTTTTCCTTAGGGCTTTTTGGAAAAATAATAGCAAGAAAGTTTGGTATTCCCTTTATACATACTTATCATACTATGTGGGAAGACTATTTGCACTATATTATTCCAATAAAAGGGACAAGGAACATATATCCAAAAAGATTTGCAAGAGTATTTTCTAAAAATTTTGCAAGAAAAGCAGAGTGTATTATTGCTCCTTCTAAAAAAACAGAAAAATACCTAAAATATAGATGTAAAATAAAAAACAAACCTATATACATAATACCTACTGGTATAAATATTGATCCGTTTAATCCTAAAAATTTTTCTGAGAATGATAAAGCTGAGCTTAAGAAAAGTCTTGGAATAAATAAAGATGATAAAGTTATACTTTTTATAGGAAGAGTTGCTGAAGAAAAGAGTATTCACGTAATATTAAACAACCTTTCTGAAGTATTTAACACAGTCCCAAATTGCAAAATGTTAATTGTAGGTGATGGACCTGCTAAATCATCTTTAGAAGAGCTTGCCGTCAAACTAAATATAAAAGATAAAGTTATATTTGCAGGAAAACAAGTATGGGAAAAAATAGCTCTATATTATAGTATTGGAGATGTATTTGTAAATGCTTCTTTAACCGAAACACAAGGTCTTACCTTCATAGAGGCAATGGCAGCAGGTGTTCCAATTGTAGCTAAATATGCACCTAACCTTTCTGAATTTATTATAAATAATGAAAATGGTATATTAGTTAAGTACGATAATCAAATTTCAAAAGCAATTATAAATATATTAAGTGATTATAAATTAAGGCAAAAACTTGTATCTAGAGCATATGTTACCGCCACTGAACATTCTTCAAAAGAATTTGGTGATAAATTAGAACAAGTATACATGCATGTTGTTGAAAATTATAAAAAAGATAAAGAAAAAAGAAAAGGTAAAAAAAGATTAAGCATCACTGACGCATTACTAAAATATATATAATGAAAGTTAATAGGTAATAAAATGTGGATTTTAATTTTTTTAGTTGTATTATTTTTAATATTAATATTTGTAACTCTATTTAGTACATTAATTGCTTTTGTAACAAAACTTGTTACTAGATATAATTACAATAATAAACAGTTAATTATTCCAGCGATTTTATTTTTACTACTATGGTCCACACTTGCTTTGCTATTTTGTGTAGTTATAAAGAGTATCTATAATATTGATATTTTTAATCTACTTTTCAATAACATTATGTATTTTAATGAAAATACAATATCAAATAACAAAGTAATTATTACTGCACTTATAATAGTAATATTTGGTATTATAATACAGTCACTTGTATTTTTAAGTCTAAATATAAACTATATGAAACTATACAGGAAATTTTTTAAGAAAGTAAATGAAAATGCTACAAGTAACCAACTTATTGTTAATCAAGATCAAAATATCAGCTTTATAAACGCACTTGTTTGTAGCCTCTTTATGTTTTCAATTATATTCTTTTGTTTATTAGTATTTCTCTCTATAGGAAATATAGTATCAAATAAAGTTTTAGAAAAAATATAGAAATAGAGCTTACCACTCTATTTCTATTTTTTTTATCATTAAATTAATTATTTTACTCACTCTCTCTAACTTTCTTCAAGCAAGAAACTATAACACTAATAATTACTATTCCTATTCCTGATAGTAAAAACCAATTTTGCACACCTATCTTTTCTGCAAATGGAGCAGATAAAATAAGTCCAATCGGAGTTCCTATAAGCATTAAACTGTTTATAAATGCAAACACTCTACCTAACATTTCAGGTTTTATTGTAGTTTGTATTATAGCAATATATATACCATTAAAATATGGAACAGTTATACCCATTATAAAACAATATGCTAAAAATAATATATATCCGTTTTGTTGTACTAGTCCTGATAAAGCTAAAGCTATTCCAAATAACGAAGCAAATAAAAGTATCGTATATTGTTTTTTCTTAAAGCCTCCCCATAGTGTCATGAGTAGTCCTCCAAGAAACATTCCTAGCGCAAAAGCTACTTCAATTATGCTAGCATGCATTGGTTGCAATTTAAAATAATTACTAGTCATAAGTGGGAAAAGTGAATTAACTGGCATATAAATTATAATAAGAATTGTAATATGTATAGTTAATATCAATAATAGCTTATCTCTACTTAATTCCTTCACACCGTCTAACATTTCATGAAAGAAATGTTTCTTCTCACTTTCTACTCTATTAACCTTAGGTATAGTAACAAGTAATAATGAAACAACTGCTATAGCTGCTCCAATTACATCAAGTAGTATTATTATATATGTACTAATGTTACCATATAATGAACCTGCAAGAATTGGACTTAATATATATGATATAGATAGCATTGTTTGACTTATACCTGAAACTTTAACAATTTTATCTTCAGGCGCAAGTAATGGTACAGATGCTTGCATAGCTGGAGTGTGAAAAGCTGATCCAATTGATCTTAATGCTAATATTAAATATATTATATAAAAACTCGGTTCTCCTATGTAAAAGAAAATTGCTAAAATTATACTAGAAAGTGCTATCAATAAATCTGCTATTATCATTATTTTCTTTCTATCTAGTCTATCTACTATGACTCCAAGGAATGGTCCTAATATTATTTGAGGTAGTATAGCCGCAATGGTAGCAGTAGCAAGAACAATAGCAGATCCAGTCTTAAAAGTCAAATACCATATTATTGCAAATTGTACAATACTACTTGAAAGAAGCGAGAATATTTGTCCTGTGTATATTATTGCAAATGTTCGCTTCCAATTTTTCTTAACATCTAAATTCTCCATATAAAATTCCTTTCTATGTTCCAATATTTCTTAATTGTTCTCCAAATTTATTAAATAATTCTTCTCTTATTTTCTTATTTTCTATCTTTTCAAGATTTTTGTCATTGGCAATAAGCTCTTTGGAAGCTTGTCCTGCCATCTTTAAGATATTCACATCTTTTAATAAATTTGCAAGTTTAAATTCTGGTAACCCGTGTTGCCTTATTCCAAAGAAATCACCTGGTCCTCTTAATTCTAAATCTTTTTCTGCAATTTCAAATCCACTATTACTTTTTTCCATGATTTTGAGTCTTTCTAAAGCTTGTGTAGATTTATTATTACTTTTTAATATACAATACGATTGATGCTGACCTCTTCCTACTCTCCCTCTCAATTGATGAAGAGCTGCGAGACCAAATCTATCTGCATTTTCAATTATCATAATCGTTGCATTAGGGACATTTACTCCTACTTCGATTACAGTAGTCGAAACAAGTATGTTTATTTCGCCTTCTTTAAACTTAGTCATTATTGCATCTTTTTCTTTATTTTTCATTTTACCATGTAAAAATTCTACTTTTAAATCTTTAAATTCATTTTCTTTATACCTATTTGCAAGTTCAATCACTGATTGCATATTTAGTTCTTCATTTTCTTCTACTAGTGGGCATACAACATAAGCTTGTCTACCTTCTGATATTTGCTTTTTTATAAATTCATTTATTCTATGCTCATAGCTTTTATCAACTGCATAAGTTTTAATTAATTTTCTTCCTGGAGGTAACTCATCTATTATTGATAAATCTAGATCAGCATATAACATTAAGGCTAAAGTTCTAGGTATAGGTGTTGCTGTCATAATAAGTACTTCAACACTTTTACCTTTGTTATTTAATTTAACCCTTTGCTCTACACCAAATCTATGCTGTTCATCTGTTACAACCATACCAAGATTTGCAAATTCAATATTATCTTCTATTAGTGAATGTGTTCCAAAGATTATATCAATCTCATGATTTCTAAGTTTTAAATTTATATCCTCTTTTTGCTTTTTCGTAGTACTAGATGTTATTATAGCTGTTCTTACGTTAAAAACATCAAAATACTTTTTCAGTTCCAAATAGTGTTGATTTGCAAGTATAGTAGTTGGTGCCATCATGCTTGCTTGATAGCCATTTTTTACCACTACATACATAGCAAGTGCCGCAATAATTGTCTTACCACTTCCAACATCTCCTTGAACTAATCTATTCATATTTTTATCACTTAGTAAATCTGACATTATTTCATTCATTACTTTATCTTGTGCATTTGTTAGTTTAAAAGGTAAAATAGATAAAAAATCTTCAATATTAGTATTTGTATACTTTGAAACTTTTGTTACACTAAGACAGTTATTTTTGATTATTAGAAGTGCCAATTGAAGTAAAAAAAGTTCCTGAAAAATCAGTCTTTTTCTTGCATATTCAATTATTCCGAAATTTTCTGGAAAATGAATATTTTTCACTGCCCTATCTATTTCATATAAGTCATATTTTTTTCTAAATTCATCAGAAAAAAGCTCTTCAAACAAGAAATTATTTTGATATATAGTAGAAATCAATTTAAAAATATAATTTTGGGTTATACCATTTGTAAGTGTATATATAGGATATATTCCCCTTACCTTATGTAGATCTTTAAGATCATATATCTGGGGGTTATCAACAACATATCGTCCATATTCATAAGTTACCTTACCATAAAATAAATACTCATTAGAAACATTTATTTTATTTTTTAAATAATTTTGATTGAACCAATTAAGCATACAAATTCCAGTATCATCAGCAACAAAAGTTGTATGAATACTTAGGTTTTTTCTTACTTTTTGTGTCTTAATTACACTAGTAACTCTACCTATGAACAAAACATATTCTTGATCTATAAATTCATTTATATTTTTTAGCTTGGTCCTGTCCTCATATGAGCGTGGAAAGTGTTCTAATAGATCTTTTACCGTGTGTATATTCATATTATTAAAAAGTATAGATTTAGCTGGTCCTACTCCCTTTAAATACTGTATACTCATGTCTAAATCAAATACACCACTGATTTTATTCATATTACCACCACGAGTATTATATCAGAAAACAAACGTTTATTCAACATATTTATTGCTAATAGTTTATTTTTTTACTTAATTTTTTAAACTATATATTCTATTATATTATGAGGAAAGAATTCTCTTAAATTTTCAACTATATATTCCTTACCTTCATCTAAATATTTATTTTTATAATAATACTTTCCTCTACCCGTCCCTCTCATAAGTTCTTTACTATATATTTGTATAGCATTTGGAAAAGCTTCGCTATTTATAGCATTTTGAACATAGCTATATGACATAAATATAATTTCAAAAAATATAATCTTTTTTGCTTTTTCTGATAAACCATCATATAACTTTTCAAGCAATTCATGATACAGTTGTTTCCAATTATCTAACATTATAATTGGTGCTACAAGCACCCCTACTCTGTATCCTGCCTCTACTAAATCATTTATCGCTCGTATTCTACCTTCCAATTTCGAAGTACCAATCTCTACATGTTTTATAATATATTCTGGATTTACACTTACCCTTATTATAGTTCTACCCTTATGATCTAGATTAAGAATATTATCAACCATATCAAATTTAGTAGGTAGAGTTATATACCCGTTTTTACTTTTAGAAAACTCATTTATAGTCCACTCTAAATTAGAAGTTATAGTGTTTTCTAAAACAAGATCACTATTACTACCGATCTCAAACACTAATTCTCTATCAAAGGTATTTGCAGTTTTAAGCAATTTTTCCATCATTTGCTCTCTATTTACAAACAACCTAAGATATGAATATTTATTATAGTTACATACTAAATAACAATACAAACACATAGCAGTACATCCTGAAGAAGTATATGGCACTAGAAAGTCCGATGTTTTTTTATTTGGTACATACTTTAAACTTTTTCTAGTTCCAATAATTAAACTTTTTTTCATTTTTACAAAATCTATATTTGACTTTTGTCTCATTTCTAAAATATTATTATGACTTTCTATTTGGATTTTAGGAACATCTTTATATTTTTCGAAAAGTTGTTTTCCAAGCTCATAATCTTCAACATTTTTTTCATAATATATTTTTTCTGGAATAAAAGAATACACAAACATCACCTTAGATTAGTTTGTGTATTTTTTAAAATAATATTTTATTTATATTTCATTTTATTATTTACTTTCTTCACTTGTTTCCTCAAATACATAAGTACTATCTGATCTTATTTTCTTTGTTATATTCGTAAATACTATTCCTACGGAGCAAATAACTACAGCCATTGTTACATATCCGCCTACATATGGTATTTTACATAGAATATATATTAATAAATATATTACAAATAAAATCAATAATTCGTAGAAAAAAGTATTTATTTTATTCAATTTATTATTTTTTAAGTACGTATATATAGTGCTTCCTAATATAAATGTTGATAAAGTTATGCATATTATTAAAATAACACTATATATCATAAGTATAGGCATTGTTATTATACCAAGACCAGTAAATGATAATATTAACAATATAAGTACTACTGGAACGATTAATAATATATTGAATACACCCCAAATTAAGGTATATGATTTATATTCTAATACTTTTGTTAACACATTTACAAATAATTTCTTATTTGTAATTCTATTTATTAATATATACAATAGACCAAATACTAAACTATTTACTATTCCACCTTTTATTAAATTAATTATTACATAGTCTATAGATTTATTTTTTGTTTCTAAAATTACTTTTGCATTTGGATATTTTTCTAATATATTTAATTCATCATTATATGTCTTTACATATATGTTTCCTATAATATTACCAGAATCAATTATATCAATATTGTTTGAAAGCGATCTAAAATCTTTTTCTATAGTTCCTGAAATAGTAGTATTTTCAATAGATCCTAAAATACTACCTTTAACTGTACCTTGAATATCTAAATTTGTACAATAAGCTATAAGATCTTCATCTATAACACCTTTATCTGTTATAGTTATATTTGTAGAAAATATTGCAATTGATTTTTTAATCTCAGTATCTATAATTACATCCTTAGCAAATATAGCTGAATATTCCATATTTGAGTTTATTCTTACTGTATCATTAGAAAATAATATATGCATACCAGTCATATTTTTATTTATATCAATTGCTCCGCTTGAAATTATAACTCCAGATTTATTTACATCTTTATCTACAACTATTCTCTCATTTGATGAACGTATAAAGGGTAAATAGATATCTCTTTTATCTTCGCTAAATTTATATGATCCATTCTTAAATATTACATCAGTAATATATTCTAAGTCAGATTTTTCATTTTGTGAAGCTGAAGTTGAAGTTATATTTACCTCTTCATCAATATCAGTTGCAAAAATGCTAGTAAATATTAATGAAATTGCAAATATAAATACTATAACAAAGCTAATTTTTTTCGAAACCTTTTTCATAATAATCTCCTACTTTCTTTTCTATTTATTTAATTTTATTAATAGATTTGAAGCTACAATACCTACTGCAAAAGATATTACTCCAAATATTAAACTAAAAGTACTGGCTGTAGAAATATTTAAATTAAGTATTACTGGAAACGGACTTGCTACTAGTAAACCAAGTATACCCCAATTTGAAGCCTTACTATATTTTTCAAACAACCATTTTATAAGTTTTGCTGTTAAAACTATGCCTATTACTATTCCAATACCAAATGGCAACATAACAACAAAATTTGATATAATTGCTTGAACATCAAATTTTAGTGTGGCTTTTATAAGTTCTGATGTAATACTCATTAATTTTTCATAATAGCCTAAAGACATTAATATCATTGTACCACTTACTCCTGGTGCTACAATTGAAAAGGCAGCTAAAATTCCAAGTATAATCATTATAAAAAAGTTAGATGTATCAGCCTGTGTATCTGTACCACTAAAATTAAGATAAGGTAGAGCTATAACCATAAATAACAATAAACTAAATACAATAATATCCACATAATCCACTTTTTTGTTTTCTACTTGCCCTATAATAATTGGAATTGATCCTACTATTAATCCTACAAATAAAGCCGTTGTTGGAATTGGATTTGTATCTAAAAAATATGAAACTCCTATTATTGATAAGATTACTCCTATTGAAATACCTGCAGCATATATCCATACAGATTTAATTGCTTTAATAGGATTTTTAAATATTTCCGTCACAGCATTAATTAATTTATCATATATTCCCATTACTATAGCAAGTGTACCTCCACTAATTCCAGGAATTATATTTGCAACGCCAATTATTATACCTTTTATAGCATCAATAAAATATTTCATAACAACACCTCCATATTAAATTCTAATAATTAATCTTCATCTAAATCTATCTCTTGTATACTAGTATCTTTTTGAGTAAATGCATATATTAATCCAAATACTACTGTAGTTATAGGGATTGCTACCATCATTCCTATGGTTCCACATATACCTCTTAATATTTCTGAAGCTATGAAATCAGAATTAATAATTGATATAACATTTGAATTATTAAGCATAAGTAATAATATTAAATTCAAAGATTCTCCAACATATGCAAGTATAAGTGTATTTGACATTGTTCCCATTGCATCTTTACCCACATTTAATCCTGAAATTATAAGTTCTGAAGCAGATATATTTTCTACTCTTTCAGATATTTCAGTCATTGCCGAAGAAATTGACATTGCAATATCCATTGTGGCACCAACTGTACCTATTAGTATACTCGCAAAAAAGATACCTTTAATATCTATTGATAGATTACTAGTAACATAAAATAACATCTGCGCTTCTTCATTTGATAGTCCAGTTATTCTAGCCATGTGAGAAACTATAATAGCAAGTATTCCTGCAATTACAACTCCAGACATTGTACCAATTATAGCTACAATAGTTTTTCTATTAATACCACCAACTACCATAAGTGTAATGATAGAAATTACAATACATATTAATATTGATGAAATTATTGCACTATATCCTTTCATAATCATAGGAATAAGTGCAAAAACAATAACTACAATAGTTAGTACTAAAGAGATAATGGTTTTTATTCCTTTTTTTCTTCCTATTATAAATATAATTCCAAAAAATATCCCTATTACAATAAGCAAATATGGTATTCTATACACATCCATAACTGTTACTTTTAAATTATTATTTTCATCTGCATTTATTGATATATATACTTTTTGACCTACTTTCAGTTGATCTGTTGGCATACTTCCCGAAGTACTAAGTGAGTATTCAGCTTCATATTCTTTATCTTTATACTCACCTCTACTTAAAACTTTTATTTTGATATATTGTGTTTTAGTAACCGACTCTCCACCATCATACTCTATTACATCTTCTTTTATATTTATTGTTTCAACTACTTTTGCCTTTATATTGCTATGATTAGTATCTGTCTCACTAGCAACATTTGTAGCAAATATATTACTAAAAAAAGTATATGAGATTAGAAATACTAATATTATTAAAATAATGCTTTTCTTCAAGATATTCCTCCGTTTTCAATATACTACAGATTATATACTTTTAATTTAACGTTGTCAATATTATATAATATATATCCTTTATATTATATATAAATACTGGTAAATTAGCCATAAATAGCTAATTTACCAGTATCCATTAAATGTATTTTACATTTTCTTTATTATTAGTATATATTATAACATCCAGACTTTCTGCATTATCTGGCAATTTTAATATTGTAATATCGCCTGTGCTGTAATCACAATTAATATAATTCATTATATAATTTTCATTAAATAATGCTTTAATTATATTTCTATCGAATTCTGGAGAGTAGTTCATTTTTACTGTAACTCTTGTATTTTCAAAACTTTCTCTTTCAACTACTTTGTAATTTATCTTTTTATGAGAAAGATTTTCTATATTTAACTTATTTTCAAATGAAAAGTTATGTTCTTTATCCTTAATAGAATTAACAATTGAAATCTTAATATCATCATTATATAACACTTTATTTACACCATAATTTACAGTTCCAAATATGGCTCCAAAAAATAATATTACAAATACCATAAGTATACTAAATACATCATATTGAAGACTTACATTACTTTTTCTAGAGTTTATAAGAACCTCTATTCCTAATGTTATAAATACAACTGGCCAAAGCATTAATATATATCTAAAAACATTGTAATCAAAGAAAGTTTGCACAATGATACTAATTCCAATTAATATTAATGTAAACCCAAAAGTATAAGTTCCTATTCTTTTTATAATTTTATCTTTTTTCTCTTCCATCTCTATACTCCTTTTCTAATTACTTGTTAACAAGAATTTTTGTACCTACAACTATTGATATTGCTGATATTATGATGGCTGGTAAATATCTAGAAATATATGTAATTATTGTATTTAGTATTTCAATATCAAATCTATAAGCTAGGCCAAGGAGTACATTATTAAATAATAAGTATATTCCAAATAATAAAAGTATTGTTCCTAATATCTTATTTTTCTTATTTATATTAAATTCATTAATAAATTTTATATCCTTACCTTCCCAAATATATGAATCTTTCTCTATATTTTCCTTATCACTATCAAATTTATTTCTTAAATTATATGTATCAAAAAAACTATAAGCAAATATTATTGGAAGTGGTATTGCAAATATTCCTACATCTAAAATAATAGAAACAGCCATAAATGCAGCAAATACTAACATTATAGAAAGACCTCTTTTCATATAGTTTTGATACATTTGACCTGCACCTGGTATAAAACTAAAACAAAATGTTAAAAATAAATTTTTCTTCATCTCTATTCCCCCTTTGAAACACTATGCGGTGTCATTAAAAAATTATTTATATTTTTAAATGTGTTATCTACATTTTCGTAAAATTTATCTATATTTAATTTATGCCTGAAATCATCTTTTTTTGTAAGACCTGTCGATAAATTTGTCTCCCAGATCAATATAGCGAATGCTGTACACGCTGCAACTTTTAAGATATTATAATATTTAGATTTTGAATTTATAGCTTCTTTTTTATTTACTTCTTGTTTTTTTATCTGTGATAGTATTCTATCGTTTATACCTTTAGGAATGGTAATTTCATTTTTATCAATGTCGTTTATATATTTATCTAACATGGTATCATCTTTTAATATTAATTCTATCTTTTGTATTTTTTTATTATATTCTTCTAAACTATTTCTCATAAAAAACTATCACCTCCACTTATCATTAATTTTTCTTTTAATAAAGATTTACCTCTATGTATTTGTATCTTTAATGTACCTTTTGAAACGTTTCTATTTTCCGATATTTCTTCAAGAGTTTTTTCATCAATATAGTATTCATATAATATTTCATTATATGGATTTTTAAGTTCATTTATTGCTCTTACTATATATAACTTTCTCTCCTTCTTATATATTTCTGATTCTATATCATTTTCATCAGAATAATTTTCTAAAACAGTTATATCAGTATCTGTTACTTGATAAGTTTTATATATTTTACTCTTAAGTATATCCTTGCACTTATTTAATGTAATTTTACAAAGTATATTTTTTAAATCATTATCCTCTAAATTAGAATACCTATTTAAATTTTTATATATGTTGATATATACTTCCTGAAGAGCTTCTTGAGCATCATCTGCATTATTTAACATATTAAAACATATTTTGTATAACAATTTACTATATTTTTCAATTAATATTTCAATGCTCATAGTACCCCCTTCTATTTTATATCTATTATAACGAAATTAAATTAAAATAGATAACATTAATTTAATTTTTAAATAATAATTAACAAAAAATCACTAGCATTACATTATGCATAGTGATTTTTACTTGTTAATTTTTAAGTTATACTCTCGATATCTAAAACCTTATCATGTTCTATTGGTTCCCATTCATATTTTCTACTAAATAAACAATAAATATTAATTGGCAACCAACTTATCATAAATATTAATAAAGTAAATATACCTATATATACTTTTGTTATTTTTTTATCTTCCAAAATAACAACTGTACAAGATATAAGAATGCTTACTACATAAGTAATAACTGCTGCAATCCATTTATACACATAAGCAACTTGCCATATGTCATTAAGTTCTATATTTAACATGTTGTATCCTATTAAAATTACTAGTAATATAAATCCAAGTATTTGAACAAATGGTGCCATGAAAAATAGTAGCATATCCAAACATTGAGGTATATCACTTTTAATACCTTTTTTCATAAGTGGTTTACAATAGTTATATAAACATTGCATTGTACCCATTGACCAACGTTTTCTTTGTTTCCAAGATTGAATAAAAGTTGTCGGCTGTTCGTCATAAGTTATAGCGTCCTTAACAAATGCTATTCTTTCATTATTACATGCACATTGCGCTGCAAACTCAATATCTTCTGTCATTGTAACTGTATTGAATCCATTACTTTTTAATACTTTTGAACTAAGCATAAAACCAGTTCCATTTATTGAAGCTGACCATCCAAGATTCATTCTAGCTTGATTAAAGAAGTAATTTTGTGTCCAATAAAACAAAGAATAACAACTTGAAATCCAACTATCTGAAGGATTTTTACTATCCCTATACCCTTGTGCTACTTGATATCCCTCACATAATGTATCACTCATTCTCTTCAAGAAATTAGGATGTACCACATTATCAGCATCAAAGACACAGAAAGCATCATAAACATCATTATTTCTCAAGATATTATCAAAAGCATATTTTAAAGCCTGACCTTTTGAAGATATCTCTATATCACAATCTATTATTTTTGCACCATGATATTCACTTATTGCCACTGTATTGTCTGTACAATTATTAGGTATAACATATATATCGTACAAATCCTTAGGATAGTTTTGCTTATTTAAACTACTAATTAAGCTTCCTATTACTTTAGATTCATTTCTAGCTGCAATAAGTATTGCAAACCTATTTTTTGGTTTATATTCTCTAATAACTGCTTTTTTCTTTCTTTTAAAAGCATATAGACCAGTTACTGCAAAATACACACCATACAGTATAACTGCCATATCTATAATATAATATATCAATTTTAACATTTTTTCACCTTTTTAAAACATTTTTTGCCCGTATTATTAATTATACTATCATATTATGTCGTTGTCAATATATTGATGTAATATTATAGGTTTATTACGCATATATACACTTCACATAATACCTATATTAATTAATATTTGTCTACTGTAATTTTATTCATAATTTATATATTAAATTACATATTCTTTTGTTTTATACTTATTAATAGATATGAAAAACAAAGCAAAGCTTACTAGTACAACTATAAATATATACTTAATTTCATACCCATTATTTTTAATTATATTACTTGCTACCATATATTCTGTAGGCGAAAAATATTTTAAAAAGTTTAAATTTTCAGTTAATTTTGATACTAATCCTAAAACATATGAAAATAATACCATAAAGGCAGATATAGAAGCTGCTCCTCTTGGTTTTTTAAATATTGTAGCCATAAATAGACCGATAAATATAAATAATATTTGAACTATAAATTGTCCTAGATATACTTTACCAAGTAAAATATAGTCAATATTTTGGTCTTTTATAAATAATAACAAAGAAACACTTGTAACCACATATATACCAACATTATAAATCAAAATATATGTTAATGCCACATACATTTTATTTAAAAATATCTTAGTTCTTGTAATTGGTTTTGAATAAACAAATTGTATTGTTTTATTAATTTCTTCTTTTGCAAGTAAATTTGCTCCTAACATAGCCGCAAATATGAGTGAGGCTATATTTATATATTGATACTCATATGCAAAATAGTTTAGTACATTACTCCAATCATAGTTTTCTAAATTAAATGCCTTTATTAATTCTTTAGGAAAACTAAGTAGCATTTCATCTAAATTTGACATTTTCTCTATTGCAACTGGATATAGTACTACAAATAAAGTAACAATAAATCCTATTGCAATTACCCACAAAATAAGTCCTTTTATATTATTTTTAAATTCTGATATAAACATATCTCATTACCCCCTTAAAATATCAATAATACTGCATAAATAGATCTTCCAATGTAGGAGATTCTATAGTTATGTCTCGTATATCAATTAGAGCTAAATTCTTAAACAATGTAGTAAGATTACCACTATACATAAATTTTATATTTTTACTGTCTATTTCTTTAAAATTAGATATAAATTTAAAGTCTAAATTAGTTTTAAGTTTATTTACATCTACACTTTTTATATTTATAATTTTAAAGCTATGCGGTAATAAGCTACTAATATTTCCTTGTTTAATTATTTTTCCTTGCTTTATAATTGCAACATTAGTACAATACTTTTGAACATCTTCTAGCATGTGCGATGACATGAAAATAGTAGTACCTTGTTTTCTTAAATCATCTAGTAACTTAAATAATTTTTGTTGCATTAAAGGATCAAGACCATTTGTAGGCTCATCTAATATAAGCAACTTAGGATTATGTATTACAGCTTGTACTATTGCAACTTTCTTTTTATTTCCCATAGAAAGTTCACCAATTTTTTTATCTTTATCTAATTCAAGTAAATCTGTATATTTATATATCATTGATTTATCTATATGTTTATAAAAAGACAATGAATATTTTAATAGTTCATCTACTTTCATATTATCATAATAAAAAACTTCTGACGGAACAAAGCCAATATTTTTCTTAATCTCAGCACTGTTTTTTACACTATCTAATCCTAGTATTTTTATGCTTCCACTTGTAGGAAACAAGTAGTTTAACATACAATTAATAGTAGTTGATTTTCCTGCTCCATTTGGACCTATAAATCCAAAAAACTCTCCTTGTTTTATATCAATAGAAATATCATCAACTCCTACTGATTTACCATAGTACTTAGTTAAATTTCTAATTTCAATTACATTCATAAACTTGCCTCCAATTTATATATATATCATATAATTATAGTCAAAGAAATAAAGACTATTCTTAATATTGCTAATTATTACTGGTTGTCCTTTCTTTCCCATCTATAACTATCTCTTTTTAAAATTTTATCCATTTTTCTTTCATAAGCTTGTCTTAGGTCAATCTTTTCAGCATTAGCCATACATACAAGTGAGAATAATAAGTCACCTAGCTCTTCTTCTAAATCTCTTATACCTTCATTCTCTTTATTCTTTTTAGATCCATACATCCTGTTTATAACTCTAGCAATTTCTCCAACTTCTTCGGTCATTGCGGCCATTCTTGAAAGTGGAGGAAAATACGGCTCAGTAAATTGATTCGCCCAATTATCAATTTCTTTTTGCATTTGGCTTAAATTTTTATCTTCCATATTTAATTTTTCCTTTCGTTTTTATATTTTGTCACATCTATAAAAATTTTGTTCCTTTTTAACCAATTTATAAACTAATTCCTTTTTTTTATCATTGCTTTTTCATAGACGTAACTTCCTATAACAGCATCTTGAAATCCCAAACCAACTAGATCAACTACTGTTATATCTGCTTCATTTCTTTTAAAAGTATCAATTACTTCTCCAACTTCAATTATATCTTCAAATTTTATTATACTATTTTTTAAAGCATAGGAAATTTCTCCATACTTTGAACACATTTCTTTTGAATCAGCAAATACTTTTGCTTTATTAAAAATATTTTCATCTATTTCTTGCATATCAGGCCCGCATGATCCAACTGCAGTTATATGGGTACCATCTTTTATCCATTCACTTTTTAACAATGGCGTACTACTATAAGTTGTAGTTATAATAATATCAGCTTCTTTTATTGAATCTTCTATTGAATCATATTGTTCTACTATTAGTTCTGGATATATAGTTTTAATCTCACTTATATATATACTAGCATTTTCTTTATTTCTTCCCCATACATTAAGCTTTTTTATATTAATAACATTCATCAATGATTGTATTTGCATTCTTGCTTGAATACCAGTACCAACAACTGTAACAATTTCACTATTTGCTCTTGCCAAAGTTTTTGTTGCAATTGCTCCAGCCACACCAGTTCTATAATCTGTTAAATATCCTATGTCATCTATTATACATTCTTGTCTTCCATTTTTCGCGTTAAAGACTATAAATAGACCATTATCTAACAATCCATTTACATCATCAGACCAAAAACCACTTGAATATTTCAATGTAAAATATTTCTCTCCAATAATATATCCGCTTTTAAAATGTACATGTCCTCTTTTTATATCTGGAATCGAAAAATCAATATATGGAGGAGTTACAGTTTTTCCTTGTGAATATAATTTAAATCCATTTTTCATTGAGTTAAATATTTCATTAAAGTCCAATAAGTCCTTTATTTCTTCTCTTTTTAAATAAATCATATTATTCATCCTCTTTACTTTATTTTATAATATCAATATCATTTTCTTTTAAAATTTTCTCTTCTGGTTGTTCATTAGCATATCCAATCGCAATAGCAATATGTGGTACATAACCAGATGGTATATTTAACTCTGTATAATATGTTTCTTTAAAATCCTTATCAAATAATGTCATTGCATCAGCTAAAATACAACTTCCAAGGCCTAAAGATTTAGCCGCCAGTACAATATTTCCAGTTGCTAAAGAACAATCAAAATATGACCACTCATTTGATTTTGACTCTCTTAAAACAAATATAACTGTTGGAGCATCGTAAAATGGACTATAATAATCTTCATTTTGATACCAAGGATAACCTTTTTTCTTGTTTTCATCAAAACAAAGTCTAGACATTTTTCCGATCAATTCTTTATTTTGAACAACTATGAAATACCAAGGTTGTTTATTACAGCCAGTTGGAGCATTTTTTGCACAATTTAAGATTATATTTAATTGCTCATCAGTTATCTGTTCACTTTTATACTCTCTAATACTTCTTCTTGTCATTATATTTTTTATAGTTTCATTCATTTTTTACACTCTCCTTAACAAATCTAAACAGTTAAATAATGAAACAGCGACTCTTTCTATTAGAAAATCTAGTAACTACCTATACACTAAATATTGATTTTATCCATTCAATAATTAAGTCGGCAGTCTCATTTTCTTTTCCTACATAAGTATGTCCAGAACCTTTAATTATTTTATGTGTAAAGTTTGAACAACTTGTAGCCTTAGTCTGAATAAACTCAAGTTTATGATATAAGCTATGTTCCTTTTCACCACTAAAAGTTAATATAGGTATATCTATAACTGATAATTGTTTAAAAACTTCTTCTTTATCTTTAATAGGCATATTATTACAGTTACTTTCTTTACCATATAAGCTAATAAATGTTGCTGAGCTAAGATTATACCAGTTGTATATTGATTTACTTAATAGTTTTCTATGATCGCCATTTTTAATATTATTTTCAGCTTCATTTATTAATTCATCATAATTGCTAATAGAACTTTGCAACTTTCCTCTTAAATCTGGTGCCGATGCAAGTATTAATCCGTCTACTATATTTGTTTTATTTAAATATGAATTATATAGATAGAAAATCGATTTATTGCATCCTAGACTATGTCCAAGTAAAATTACTTTCTTATATCCTAATTCATTTGCTTTTTTTATCCATAAATCAATATCATATATGCATTCATCAAATATTTCATAAGTAGTACCTATTCTTTTAAAGTCTCCGTTTATTGTAACTATATCATTTAAATGAGAATGACCCCTAGTATGTCCATAAATAAACCCAATATTATTTTCTATTAATTCATTTCCCCATACATGAGCAAAATAATTTTCTAATATATTACCACTCATACCATGGATTGCTACTACACAAATATCCTTATTATCATTATACCAATGAGCTGCCTGCAATTTTAATCCGTCTTCCGTAAAATCATGAATAAATTCTATCATTAATTTTCCCTCCTAAATTTTTATATAAGGTCAGAGGATACTATATCATACTCATTATTCGATTTCAATACAATGGCTTCATTATCATGCAATGTAACAAGTTCATATTTATCTTTGTATTGATTTATAATGTCATCATATAAATGTAAATATTTCTCTTTTCCGTAATGAGGTAATAAAATAAAGTCAATTATTTTTAAACCATTTAAATCCAACAAATCTTTTGCATCATCAATATTATCAAATGCTTTATAGGGTTCCAACGTTGGTGAACAAATACAACCACCAGCACTTGTACCAATATATAATTTATCAGAATTTATAAAGTTAATAAATTCTTCCACGATATCCTTTTTTCTTATTTGTTGCATTAAATAAAATACATTTCCACCAGAAACAAAGAGAGCATCTATTTCATTTAATTTATTTTTTATTGAAGTTTTATCAAGATTTGTAATATCAATATCTTCAATATTATAATTCATTTTATTTAATCTTTGTCTATCCTCAACAACGAACCAAGGATTATCATATGTTTCACCTGCTGTTGGAACAAAGCCAATCTTACTTCCAGATGTAAGATAATTTTTAATTATTCCTAAGTTTTTTGATAATAGTAATGTATTCATTTCCCCTCCTTATCTTTTATACTATTAGTAATAAAAAAGATATACCTGTTGAATCGCGTAATAAAGATATTTTATATTCTTTTTAACAATTATTAAAAATTGATTAGCAGTACTATATTTTATTCTATTTTCAATAATTATATCTCATAATTTATTTTTTTCAGAAAAACTACACTTGTACAAGTACATGGTTTATTATTGCATTCAGTGCATAAAACATCTTTATACAAATCTCCCCAATAATTTTCAACCCTGTACAATTCGTTAAATCTAAATTTTTCAAATAATTTCTTAGAATTTGCTTTACCATTAGCTAGTACTGATTCTGCTAATATATTTTTTATATTATTATTTATAGAATATTGTATAAAGCTATTAACTATCATAGAGCCAATACCTTGTTTTTGATATTCGGGTTTTATTATTATTGTATTAATATGAAACAAATCACCCGTTATAGTTCCATATCCAAATCCTAATAATTTATTTTCTATTACAGCTAATCTTAGGACAAGTTTATTATTTACCCTCTCTCTAATGTCGTCGCCCCAGTCTCCCCATACAGCTTTCTCCATTTCATTTATATCATCAGCATATTTTTCTTCATAATCTACTAAAATTATATTCTCCATATAATCACACCCCAAAAATTTTGTTTATTTCTATACTGTTATTTTCTTTGTATATCATGTCTAAACATTGTGTATTTACAACTATTTACATTATATTACACTTACTTTATTTTATCAACATTTATATACACTTTTATGCAGATTTTAGTCGACAACGTCATTTTCTAGTTTTTTAATTGATTTTTTGCCTTTAATGTGTTATACTAATAGTTAAGCAAAATTAAAAATATAAATTAAATAACTTATATGAAGGGATATTTATTATGACAAAAACGCTATTTGTTGAGGGTTCATTATCTGAATTTATTTCAAAAACGATTGATTTAAGTAGACCGATAGTTAATCTGTATCTTAGTGATAATTTATTAGATCATTTGCTCATCAACTCTGGAAAATCCGTAACACATAATAATATTCAAGTACTAACAATAAAATCAGAATATTATCTTTTAATTAAAGAAAATGATTTAAATCTTATAGTAGTAATGCAAACTGATAAAGAAAATTATGTAAGATTTCATTCTGGTAAAAAAATTATATTAGATACAAAGGCAATCCCCGTAAAAAAAGCTGTATGAAACCAAAAAATGATACCTTAATGGTATCATTTTTTTAGCTTATATAGCAATATCTAACGCTTTCTAAATTACTTATTTTTTCCATATCTTCAAGATCGCCAATTGGTCTTACTAAACTCATTATACAATCTGTACTATCACATATTACATTATATTTTAGCCCGTGTGTATCTTTTAAAACATAGTTTAGTCCTCTACATGGAAATTTACACTTTTCATTTTCTTTTCTATCAGATACGAAACTGCCCAAGATACAATATCTACTAGTCATAACTGTTATATAATTTTGGACTATTTCAATTTTACAAATCTTTGATATTTGTGACATTTCAGATACAGTTAGTTCCACAGAAGGTGTAATTATATCTATTCCAAGTGATTTATAAAATGAAGCAGAATATGAGTTAAATACATTTAAACTATAGTCAATAACTAGTTGTATATTATATTTTTGTTTTAATTCTAACGCTTTTTCAATATATCCCATATTACCAATTAAAATTCCTTTTGTACCTGAACGTATAATATTTTCGAGTTTTTCTTCTATATACTTATCTAAATTATTTTGAACTATATTAGGTATGCATACAAATACCTCTGCTTTTGAAGAAATATCTCTAAATATATTATCTTCAATATTTTTAAAATCACTTATATTTATATATATTCTAGATGTATTTTTTGCCTTTTCATTTAAAAAGTAGTCTTTGTTTTTATTAAATTTATATAGATATATTGTTTCTTTAACTTTTCTATTATTAATTTTATTCTCAGTATAAGTTAATTTTAATAAATCTTGTATTTTATTTGTTATATTATCAACATCTATATTAATTTTATATGATTCTATTAACCTTTCAAATGAATTTCTTCTTAACTCATTTAATTTTGATAATGGCACAAATAATCCAGTATCAAGATTAATTTTTATATCTTCAAATTCAAATGGATAATCATTTATTTTACTTAAAGATTCATTAACATATTTTTCGTCTATCTCTTTATTTTTAGCCATTTCAGGTATATGATCTAATTCATACTTTATACTTTTTTCCTCTTTAGTTATAAGTTCAATACTCATATTTTTATCTTTTAATATATTCACAACTACCTTTATTTTTTGTCTTCTACCAATCTTAGCATATGCCTTTTTTAACTCTTCATTTAGCATACTACTTGATGTCTTATATACTCTGCTTCCTACTTCTACTCTTCTTGAGATATCACCTATCCAGACAACATTTCCTATACTAACTTCTGAGTTTACTGTCTTAAAATTACTATCCTTAATAATTGTTACTATTGTTGATGCTGTATTGTCTTCATTATATACTTCTATACCATCATGAAGATCAATATTAGACTCTAGTCTCAATTTTACATATTCTTTTCTTTGATCCAAAACAGTACCTAAAAATATGCCTGTATTTTTAGGTGAAGTTAAAGTTATTGAATCTGCATATTTCACATCATCTAAATATCCAGAGCTTATTCCATCTCTATTAAATATTTGCATTAGTTGTTCTTTATCTTCATTTCTTACATCTTCTACTTTAGCCATTTCTAGATATTTTTTATATATTCTTGTAACTCCTGCTACATATTCTGCAGTTTTACTTCTTCCCTCTATTTTAAGTGATTTTACCCCAGCATCTAATAACTTAGGTATATGCTCTAATCCAAAAATATCTTTTTTACTTAGTAAATACATATTTTCTTTTAGGCATTTCTCAGATTTATATCTATTTTCTCTCATAGTTTCATACAAACTATATTTCATTCTACAAGGTTGTGCACATTTTCCCCTGTTTCCACTTCTTAAACCTATCATACTGCTCATTAAGCATTGTCCCGAATATGAAACACATAAAGCTCCATGTACAAAAACTTCAATTTCTACACTTGTATTTTTACATATATATTCAATTTCATTAACACTCAATTCCCTTGCAAGTACTACTCTTGAAAAACCATATTTTTCAAGAAATTTAACCTGTTTTAAACTATGTACACTCATCTGCGTACTAGCATGAATTCTAATATTCGGCACTATCTTTCTTATATTCATAGCTAGTCCTATATCTTGTACAATTACAGCATCTAGTCCATGCGAATACAACTCAACAATTAGACTAATAGCATCATGAATTTCATCATCATATATAAGGGTGTTAAGTGTTAGATACACTTTTACACCTCTTATATGTGCATAGTGTATTGCTTCAATATATTCTTCAATTGTAAAATTTGTAGCCATTTCTCTCGCGTTATATTTATTTACACCCATATATACAGCGTCAGCACCATTTTCTATTGCTGCTTTAAAACTTTCAATACTGCCAGCTGGTGCAAGTAACTCACTTTTTCTATCCATTTTATACCTCATATTCAACTATTTAATTTTATCACTAAAATTTGGAACATATTCTTCTTCATGTTCACCTAATTTTTGTATATATCCGTTTTCAAGTTCTAAATCAAACAAATAATTCTCAATCTCACTATATTCCTCTTTACTTAATTTTCTAGAAATTTTCTCATCGTTTTTTGATAAATATGTTGGAAAGTACTGTGCCATTAGACTTACATAAACCTCATCTCCAAAAGTATCTTTTATCCAATTTAATACTAGTTTTGTGTTATCTATATGATTTGGTAATACTAAATGTCTTATTATAACACCTTTTTTGATAATTCCATTTTCATTTAAAATAACACTACCAACTTGCCTATACATCTCGCATATTGCTAGACTTGCTATATCAAAATAATTGCTTACTTTTGAATATTTTAGACCTAATTCATTACTAAAATACTTCATATCTGGTAAATATACATCTATATAACCTTCAAGAAGTTTTAGTGTATCTACAGATTCATAGCCATTTGAATTATATATAATTGGTAGGTTTAATCCACCATTTTTAGCGATATCAATTGCTTGAACTATCTGTGGGACATATATTGTAGGTGTCACTAAATTTATATTATGAGCACCATTTTCTTGGTGAGTTAAGAATAATTCTGCTAATTCTTCTATAGATATTTCTTGACCTTTTCCAAGTTGACTAATCTCATAGTTTTGACAATATATACATTTTAAATTACAATTAGAAAAAAATACCGTTCCCGACCCTTTTGTCCCACTTATACATGGTTCCTCATAAAAATGTAGCATGCTACAAGCAACTTTTACTTTGTCACTTGCACCACACATACCAACATTTTTATTCAATCTATTAACACCACATTTATGTGGACATACTATACATTTTTCTAGTATTTTATCCATATTCTAAACTTTCATATTTTTTTGTCTTACTACTTCATATATAGAAATAGCAGTTGAAACAGATGCATTAAGTGAATTTATATTACCCACCATAGGTATTTTAACTAGTACATCACAGTTTTCTTTTACAAGTCTTGTTATCCCGTCTCCTTCATTACCTACAACAATTCCAATTGCACCTTCTAATTTTGTTTCATATATATTTGACTGTCCATCCATATCAAGTCCATAAATCCATAGACCCTTTTCTTTTAAGTATTTAATACTCTCAGTTATATTAGTAACCCTTGAAACCTTTACGTATGCACAAGCACCTGCTGCAACTTTTTCGACTGTATCAGTTACTTGACATGCATTTCTTTTTTGAATTATGACACCATGAGCGCCCATGCACTCCACACTTCGAATTATAGCTCCTAAATTGTGAGGATCTTCTATCTTATCTAATATTACTATAAATGGTGCTTCATTTCTTTGAGCTGCTACATCTAATATATCATCAATTTCAGAATATTCAAATTCTGTAACACTTGCAACAATACCTTGACTATTTTTATATTCAACCATTTTGTCAAGTTTTGATTTGTCACTATCAACAACAACAATTCTATTATCTCTAGCAAGTTTTACAACTTCATATATTTCCTTATTACCCTTTTGGGCATATATTTTGTTTATAGTCTTTCCTGACATAATAGCTTCCATAACAGGATTTTTTCCATAAATTAAACTCATTTTTTTCCTCTTTTCTAATTAATCTAGTATAGTTATATATTTTGCTTTTGCTCTTACCGGATAACTTTTAGTAACAGCACCATCAAAACCAACTTCTAATATCTGTGTAGAATTAATATTATCTGCTCTTGTTAATTTCCCGGTAGATAAATGTTTTATAATTGTATTTTGAGTAATCTCAATCCATGCATAATCATAATTTGTAGCACCACTTACGTTACTTTTTATAAGCAAACCACCATTTAACATTTTATTTTCAACTTTACCTCTTATATCAACTTTAAGACTAGGATTAACCTGGGTTTCCTTAACTTTATTAAATATAATATTAAAACCAATATTTGTATAATCACTTACACCAGAATAATCTATTAGCTTGTAACCTGCTCCTATATATTCATAGACTTTACCATTATTATACGTATATATGTTAGTCTTAAATACAAATTCAGGTTTTTCTCCTTTTTTTAGTTTAGAATAATCAATAAACAATGCTATAATTATTAACACAATTATTAAACAAACTACTAATACCAATCTCCTCATAATATTAACCTCAAATATACTACTTATTCATCTAATTTAAGCACACTCATAAATGCATCTTGTGGAAGTTCTACGTTTCCTACTTGTCTCATACGCTTTTTACCTTCTTTTTGTTTTTCAAGTAGTTTTTTCTTTCTGGTTATATCTCCACCATAACATTTTGCAAGAACGTCTTTTCTCATAGCTTTTACAGTTTCTCTTGCTACTACCTTACCACCAATTGCAGCTTGTATTGGAATTTCAAACATCTGCCTTGGTATAATATCTTTTAGCTTTTCTGCCATTTTTCTGCCTCTTGTAGGTGCTTTATCTCTATGTACTATAAATGAAAGAGCGTCTACTACGTCACCATTTAATAATATATCTAGTTTAGCAAGATGTGATCTCTCGTATCTAGCTATTTCATAGTCAAAAGAAGCATAACCTTTTGTTCTTGATTTTAGACTGTTAAAAAAGTCATATATTATCTCATTAAGTGGTAAGAAATATTCTAAATTTACTCTATTTGAATCAATATATTTTAAGTTTACAAATTGCCCTCTTCTTTCTTGGCACAGTTCCATAACATTTCCAACATAATCTTTTGGCACTATTATCTCTGTTTTTGCTATTGGTTCTTCCATATAGTTTATTTCTTGCATACCAGGAAGTTCAGAAGGATTATATAGTTCAATTACTTCACCATCTGTTTTGTGAACTCTGTATATAACTGAAGGGGCTGTTGTTATAATATTTAAATTATATTCTCTTTCTAATCTTTCTTCTATTATTTCCATATGAAGTAATCCTAAAAATCCACATCTAAAACCATGACCAAGTGCAGCTGAAGATTCTAATTCAAAATTTAGAGAAGCATCATTTAACTTAAGTTTTTCTAATGCTTCTTTTAGATCTCCATAGTCACTTCCTTCTGCAGGATAAATACCACAATAAACCATTGATTGTACTTGCTTATATCCCTTTAAAGCTTCTTTTACTGGATTTGATTTTAAAGTTATAGTATCACCTACTCTAATATCTGCCACATTTTTTATACTTGCAAGTATGTATCCTACCTCACCGGCTGAAAGTCCAGCACATTCAGAATATTCGCCTGGTTTGAAATATCCAACTTCTGTTATTTCATACTCTTTGTTATTTGACATAGTTACTATAGTGTCTCCCTTTTTAACACATCCGTCAAATATTCTAACATAAGCAACTACACCTTTATAATTGTCATAAACAGAATCAAATATAAGGCAAGAAGTAGGCTTTGTTTTATCACCCTTTGGAGCAGGTATTCTATTTACAATTAGTTCTAATACTTGATCCATATTTATACCATTTTTAGCAGACACACAAGGAGCATCCATTGCTTCTATACCAATAACTTCTTCAATTTCTTTTTTTATCTCATCAGGTCTTGCACTTGGAAGATCTATTTTATTTATAACTGGTAAAACTTCTAAATCATTTTCAAGAGCTAAATAAACATTTGCTAAAGTTTGAGCTTCTACACCTTGTGCTGCGTCTACTACTAAAATAGCACCTTCACAGGCAGCAAGAGAACGTGATACTTCATAGTTAAAATCTACATGCCCTGGAGTATCTATAAGGTTTAAAATATATTCATTTGAATCTTTTGCTGTATATTTCATTCTTACAGCTTGTGACTTAATTGTGATGCCTCTTTCACGCTCTATATCCATATTATCTAATACTTGATTTTGCATTTTTCTTTGATCTATACTATTTGTCATTTGCAAAAGTCTATCTGCAAGAGTAGACTTACCATGATCTATATGAGCTATTATACTAAAATTTCTAATGTATTTTTGATTATCCATATTTTTTAAAAATTCCCCTTTTTGTGCTAAATATTAATACTTAGATTATATCAATTTTTTCGTATACTATCAAGCAAATTGTGTAAAATTAATAATAAATTATGATTTTTAAGCTTTTTATGATATAATATATATGACATAATACAAAAGGAGATAGTAGATGCATAACATAGGTGAAAAAGTTAATATAATAGGTAGTTCTCTAAATGGTATAATAGTCAGAAAAAAAACAAGTACTGATTGTGTACAATATGTTGTAAAAATTGATAATAAATATATTTTAGTGGATGAAGAAAAAATACAGAAATATATTGAGAATAGTAACATAAATAAAAGAAAAAAATATAGAGAAAATGTAAGTATCACTTTGCAAAACAATAAGGATTTCCAAAGCGAAATAATGCTTAGACATCAAACAGTTGAAGAGGCACTAGTCAATTTAGATAAATTTATAGATACTGCTATATGCAATAAAATAAATAGAATTAAAATTATTCATGGTAAAAGTGGTGGTGTTCTTAGAAAAGCTGTACATGAATATTTAAAAAATGATTCTAGAATATCTGAATTTTACCTTGGAAGTTACTTTGAAGGACAGTTTGGCGTTACTATTGCAATAATTAAATAATATATAGAAAATGTGACTATCATAAGATATCCACATCTTTTTATTCAATAATTATTTCAAGTATTTCATAAGCCGGGTTCTGTATTAGACGATCATTTATCTAGGATATATATTACTATATACCTCAAGCCATCAACCTCAAAAGACGGCGGGCAGCCTTAACCTTTTATTCTTGATGTTGCTCCAAATGGGGTTTACACAAACCGTATGTCACCATATAGTTTAGTGAGCTCTTACCTCACTTTTTCACCCTTACCAATAAATTGGCGGTTCTTTTCTGTTGCACTTTCCTTAGGATCACTCCCACTAGACGTTATCTAGCATTATTGCCCTATGGAGCCCGGACTTTCCTCACATAAAATGTGCGATCATCAGAAATACTTGAATTGTTCCACATATTTATTATATCATAATATATCAGATTTAGCAACAAGTTTTGTATTCTTTAGCCTTATCAAACATAAATGTTTGATAAGAAGATTCGCTTGATTGGCGTGAAAAACGCTGAAGTTATTGCTATTGTATTAGTTCCAGAAAACATTATTAGTCAGTCAACCTGCTACTAAAAAATAAGAAAATACCAGCAATTTCACATTCATCCCACAATACGGAATATGGAACCTTTTAAAGATTGTTGTCCTACTATTGAATGTGAAATCAAGAGCGTAGATCATCACACTCTTATCGAAAAATGGCTAGGTCTTAAGTTATAACATTTTTTGGGTGGGCGTATTTTTTGAAATATATTTCTAATAAGAAAGTATAAATAGCATTTCTACCAACAGGCAAAAACGCTATTTAAAATTATTATTTAAAGATCACTGGTATATACAGTGCTACTCTAAAACTCACAAAATCATACTCTTCAGATGGCGAGTATTTATTACGTATAGCCGATGGATAGTACTCTCCTAAAGAACAACAACCACCTCCACGAACAGTATAAAAAGATTTAGTATACTTCTCCATTTGCCACTCCATTACATTTCCATAAAGACCATCTATATTATTTATCATGAATTCTTTATTGGATCCTGTAAGTTTAATTGATTTATCAATTTCTTCTGTATTTTTATAACTTCCTAAAAAAGTACTGTCTTTTGCAATATCATCAAAAGTCTTATTTTTTGTTGTGAGTATCCACTCAAGTACACTATCGTATTCTGCTCCATATACCACATGTGCAGTTGTTCCATCACTCCAATTTTTTGACATATTTTTTGATTGATTTACTGCTTCATACCACGATATATTATTCCATACTTTGCCACCACATACAGACATAGGATTACCATCATTACATGATATTGTATATCTACCTAAATAGAATCCTCCATACTTTTTTACACTTTCTACCTGTTTTATTAAAGCAAAGCTCATGTCTTCATTATATCCATTTCTACCAAAAATATAATTGTTATAGTTTCTTCTACCAAACTGTTCATTAAAACTATTACCGTTTAACGTACCATTTAATTTAAGAATTTTTATATTAATCCATACAAACTGATTACCTAAAGAATCCTCTATTACAAAACCTTCATCAATGTCCCCACATACATGTTTGAATCCTGTGGGTATAAATGGTGTCTTCTTAGCAAATGGCATTTTATTTCTTACTACATGTTCGCTAAGATCTGAGTATACTACAATAATCAACCGTCCCTTTTCTATAGTTGATTCGATTTTGGCATCACCATCAATAGTCATCGTTACTGGCATTTTATCCCATGGTATCTTTATGCTATTCATAAAAGCCTCCTCAAAATATAGTTAATTTTAATAATCTTATATAGTTGCGTATATTATATCATTTTTTTATTTCTATTTCAACTTTAAACCATCATGTTTAAAATTGAAGATTTATTTTAAAAACAAATAGAACAAAGTTATAGTTTTACATAATGTATTGCATAAGAGATTATTAGATTATGGTATACTACATCTAAAGTTTATATATATCTTTATGTTTTAATAAATATAAAAGTGTTATAATCTTATGAGTACTTTAAAAAATCAGACAACTAGAAATCCTAGAATTTCTTTGTCTTCTCCAATAGAACTTCTTGAACTTCCTACAAAAACAAAAATCTTATATTGAGAGCTGGAATATATATAATAGAGGATCTTATTTTTCACCTTAAGTATAAACCAAATCTTAAAATGTTGGGTAAAAAAACAGAAGAACAAATATATAAGTGTATTAATACTTATTTAGGTTCGGATCTAGGAAAATCTGAACCTATTTCGTTTGAAACACCTATAAAACTAATAGGATTACCACAGAAAAAAACAGAAAATTCTATTTAAGCCTAATATATTTTCAATGAGAGATCTGTTGGAACATATTGGCTACGGTGAAGTATTTGATGACGATATTATTAATAAATTAAAAGCTTTAGTATGGATAAAATAATCTCACCTATTTCTTTAGACTCTTCAATAAATCTACTTAATATACCAAAAGAGAGGAGAAAATTTTACTAAATAAAGAGATAACTACAATAAGAAAGCTTATGTTCTATAAGATAGATAATAATACTCTAATAAAAATAGAAGTATTGGTCCTAAGAGATAAAGGATAATCCTTGAAAATTGAATAAATTTTAATTTATATACTGCTAAATATATAATATATTTTAGTAGTTTTTTATTTATTTTTTTATTTTTTAAAACAAATATTTTTACTTTTTTTGCACACAATAATTATAGTAAAATTTTAATAGGAGATTTTTATGTTTAATAAAAAAACAAATATGGATAATGAGAAAGTAACTGTATACGTTATGACAGCTGTAATTGTAGTTATAATTGGTATAATTGCATATACCATATTCAGTTCAAATAATAGCTTATACAATAATAAAGTCGCAGTAAATGAAAGTGCTAATATACCAAAATCTAATAATCAAACAAATAATAATAGTGGTAATACTGGAAGTATAACACAAGAAGAAAAAGATAATATGAATGTTAATATTCCACCAGTAACTACTACTCAGGAAACAGAAATTGCAACTTATACTACAACTATATATGATAAAGATGCAAATAGAGTTCATAATATTTCTCTTGCAATAAGTAAATTAAATAATACTATTATTAAATCAAATCAAGAATTCTCTTTTAATGGTTTAATTGGTGCAATGGATGCCTCTAACGGATATAAAGAGGCAATAGGATTTGATTCTAATGGTAATAAAATAAAAATGTATGGTGGAGGAATATGCCAAATAAGTAGTACTTTATATAATACTGCTCTAATGACTAATTTACAAGTAACAGAAAGGCATCCTCATAGTAGACGTGTATACTATGTTCCTGTTGATAAGGATGCCACTGTATTTTATGGCCATAGAGATTTAAAATTTATTAATAATTCTGGAAGTGACTTAAAAGTACTTGCCTCAAATGATGATAATAATGTAACTGTTAAATTAATTAAACTTACAACTTCAAGTAGTGCAATATAGAAAAGAAGGTGATTTATTTAAAAATCACCTTCTTAATTTTTATAAAATTTCCATTAATTTATTTTTTATACTCTTAGGAAGTATGTTAAGTTCACCAATTTTTGATTTTTCTACTAATTCTATTTTATAACTCCCATATGTCTTTTCATCAGGATTTGAAAATTCTACTCCAGTACCTGATCCTATATTACCACTTATATATTCAGCCAAGAAATATTTTTCGATTTTTTTTACATCTTCGTTATATTCTTCGTAAAATAATCCATTTATCTTTATATTGATGCCTAACTCTTCATACATCTCCCTAACACATGCTTCTTCAAAAGTCTCTCCTTCTTCAAGCTGGCCTCCAGGTACAGTATAAAATAATTTGTATTCGCAGTTTGGTTTATTTTCCCTTTTTATAAAAATATATTTATTATCAATTTCAATTATCGCCCTTGCAGAACTATTCATAGTTTTACCTACTCTACAATCATATTAGGATTAAAGCTTGCTTTTTTAGCACTACTAGTAGCACTCTCGCTTAATCCTTGTTTTAATATTTCAAGTGGTTTATTGATAAGTCTATATTTTTTACTTTCACTATCAAGTTGGAATACTTCTATTGAATTTTCTAAACTCAATTCTAGTTGTTTTAAATCAGTTGTAAAATACATATCTTCATCTTTTAAAACATTAGTTACTTTTTTTATGACTCTAAACATTTCTGCTAAATGTTGAACATCTTCTCCAACAAATACTAACTGTGGAGCATTGTAAAAACCACAATCATTTTTAACGAAATTTTCATAGAAGTCAGAATATAGTTGAACTTTTTCTGCAAACATATTTTGCCAATCTTCATTTCTTCTTACAACTTCAAATATAAAATCTAGTTCATCTGCATTTTCCTTTAGTTTTATCATACCACCTGTTGGTTTAAACTTCACATTATATTTTTTAGAATAAAGTAATACATTAGGATTTACATCAAAAAATGCTCCCACTTTTTGCATATATGCAATTATAATTTGATTTCCTGCTAATTTTCTTTTTACGGCATATGATGGTTTAGTATTATCAGTTGGTTGCCAAGATGTTGCTATATTTCTTTGTTTTAAAATATATGTTGCTATTTTATCTAGTGAATAGGCTCTATACGAACTTTTTCCAGATTCACTTTGAAAATAATATCTTGCTAAAACCTTAGATTTTGTAAGGTCTTCTAGCCATTTAGCTACTTTATCTTGTCTTTTATCGGGTTCAACATCTTCTAGTTTTTTTCTTACTTCTAGCACTTGGGTAACTTGTCTTGATGTAACAAAACCAAACTCATTAACCACTTCTAAAGCTTTAACATGATATTCATTTATATAACCCATGTCCATTTTAAATACAACTTGATTTATTGATGCAAATCCTTCTTTGCCATCAAATACTTTAACTTCATTTTCTCTCACCGCAAAAGGTGATACACTTGTTTTTACTTCTTTATCATTTACCATTTTAATTCACTCCTTAAATTTTAACTTAAAAATTTAACTATTATCTATATAAACATCAAATTTTACTTAACTAATTTGACGTTGATACCAAATTGTATTTTAGCCTATTATTACTATCTTTATTTTCTTTTTTTCAGGAACTATTCTTTTTATACTTACTAATACTTTTTGTCCATATTCTATACCATTTACATGATCAGCAAGTCCAACCAAATTAGGCTTTAATTCAACAAACACTCCAGTTTTTGTTCTATTTCTAACTATTCCTTCTATAATATCACCTTCAGATATCTTTTTAATATTATCTTCAAAAGTACCTAAAAATTCTTTATACGAAAGCTCAATTCGCCCTGTATCTCTATCATATTTCTTTACAAGAACTTCTATCCTTTGTCCAGGTTTTAATATATCAGAGACATTATTTACAGGTATATCACAAATATCTGGAAGTTTAAGTATTCCAAAAACTCCTCCACCAACATCTACAAAAGCTGCATAGTCTGTAATATTTCTTACTACTCCTCTTAATTTCATACCTGGTTTTAAATGCATATACATCCATTTTCTAACCTTAAGTTCAAGTATCTTTTTAGATAGTATCAGTTCCACTGTATTATCTGGATTTACAATTATATCTTTTATACATACTTGTACTCTTTTATTAACCTTATTTACTATGTGTCTCTCGTCAACGAGCCCATTATCTAAAACAATACTAGATGCTTCTTCTCTAGGAATAATAGATTTTATATTATCTCCAACTACACCTATCATGTTAAAACTATCATCTACAGATTCAACTAACATATCTAGAACTTGTTGATCCTTTTTTATTTGTTCTAGTTGTTCTAGTGTAAATTCTTGCTTTCTATTTTCTATATTTCTTCTTTTTTTTGCATTCCTAATATTTTTACTATTATCACTATTTACCATATGTATTTTCTCCAATCATATTTACATATATTATATACTTATATAATTTGTGTTGCAATATTATATATGGTATATTTAAATATTTTTCCCCTAGGATTTTGATTAAAATCCATTTCTACCTTATTTATATTTATAACATACTTATCATTTAAGGTTGTATTTATATAATTATAATTTCCTTGTTTTATATTTTCTGTAATTTCTGAATACATTGCATTAGATTTGTCTTCATCATTTTCATAATAGCTATATTTATACATTGTGCATAAATACCTATCATTCTGTTTCTTTATACTTTCTACACCATATATATCAACAGTATCTCTTACATATATTTGATCAGTACAAAAATAATAGATCTGTTTATTTTTATCATAGTAAATAAAATTGTTTAGTCCTTCTACAGTTGATATATCAATATAATCAACATTTAGATTATATAGTTCATTAAAGGCTGTATAGAAATTTTTCTTAGTCATATAGTAATTTATATATCCATTATATAATTTTGGTAAATCACTATTTTCACCATCAATGTACGTTAATTTTTTACTATTTGATAAGTTATATATGAGATTTACTACAAGGTTATAATATTGAGTATCTATATTATCTTGTCTATTAAAATTTAGTAATGATATATTTTTTGTAAATACATAATAATCTGTTAATTTTGATTTTAATTCTTGATTTAAATTAATTGTTCCATCCTCATTTTCATATTTACTAAAATCTATGTATTCATTAGACTCTTTTAACATAAAATAGTTTTTATTATATATTATAACACCAATTATACCTATTATAGCAAGTATTATAACTATTTTACTTATACTTTCTACTAATTTTAAATTTTTATTCATAACATTTAATCATTATATTAATTATAAATAATATAATCCTTTCTATAACTAAAAATTTATTTCATAATGCATTGGATCAAAATAGCTAACACTACTTCCACGCCAATTTCCACCCCATCTAAATCCTGCTGGCTCAAAAGCATATTTCCATAATACGTAATTTACATTTTTTGAATTTGCTTCAATACCTCCGCACTCACTTTGAATGAAAGATTGATAAGAATTCCATGTGTCTATACCCATTGAAGCATATGGAACATAAGAACCTATTTTCAATGAATAATTAAAATCAATTGCTATACCCCATGAATGATAACTAAGTTTTCCTGTACCTGAAGCCATATATCTAGGTACATATGATCCTCCATATACAACATTAGATTTAGACAATGTATCATTTTCAATTAATGTAGCTATATTTTTAAATGCTTGTTCGAAATTTGCCTTAGCTGCCTTATTTACCTTTGCAGTAAAGAAAACCTCACCATTAACTACACATTGAACATTTACTAAATTATTTGCTTCCCATGTATCACTTATGTCTATATTTCTGCCACCTGTTTTTTTGTAGTTAAACTCACCAAATTTTGCTGCTGGCTTATTATCTGCAACTGATGCAAACAACCATCCACTCATAGGTGTTTCAGAATAACTTTGTCCAAAAGTAGAACCAAAATTTATATTTATCTCTTTATTATAGTATCTTAGTACATTTAAAACATATAGCTTGTCTCCATATCTGTCCCATCCATATTTTGCTGCCATAGTATCACTAAATGCTGCTGCAACCTCAAGCGAATATCCTCCGTTTTTAATAGCATAACTATAAAATCCTGTTCCATAGTTATAACATTGTAATGCTAATACTATATCTCCCTTTGTAGTATCCAAACAATATTTTAGATATTTAATTCCTTGTCTTAGACTTATCTCTGTAGCTATTTCATTAGTCAAAGTAGTTCCAACAAGATTTTCAGACATTCCAAGCCCTTTAAGCACATCAGCACTTAGATTTACTACTGCTCCTTTTCCTATCTCATTTGGTTTTAGTCCCAAACTTTCAGATGATTGCATTACATCTACCAATCTACCACCAGACTCTTGCATCATAACTGCTAAAATAAGATCTACATAGTCTGACATCCCAAACTCACTTGCAATTTTCTCAACTCTTGATCTATATGCTTCAACTTCAGCACTTAGTGGCTGTTTTACAATTGAACTAGTATCTAATAAATTTAAATATCCTATTCCAAAAATATTATCAGTAGAATTATATTTTAAATTAATGTCTAATGTTTGACCATATACTATTGGTAAGTTATTTATATTTTCACTCATTGATAATAGTAGTTTTCTTAAATGAGAATAATATAGCGTTAAATATGATTTATCGTAGCCAACATTTTCAGCATATTCTGTATCTCTTACAACATATTTAGGATAGATATCTTTGTTTGAATTTATAAGCATAATTCTATCTAAATATCCATTTTCCTCTAGTTTTGAATAATAGTCTCTTGCATCCTGAGATATTTGTCCTGAAAATTCTTCTATATCATTTACACCATATTTATATTTTGAACTATATGATTGTTCAACTCTATCTGACCATGTTTTTATTGTTCTAATTTTTTTTCCTGTTCTTGTTTTTGTTACAGGTTTTATAGTTGGTGGACCATTATTATTAAAAATAACTTCGACATCTTGATAAGTATCAGAATATGGTTCTTCTATTTTTCTTACATAATCAGGTGTATTGTTTTCATTGTATCTAACATAGTTGTATTCATTGACAAATATTAAGTCAAATGTTTTTGCAGACTCTATATAATATGATGTATTTATTGTCTTATTGCTCTTGACCAATGATTGAGCCTTATTTTCCGAAGAAAATCTAGATTCGTCATATATTATCTCTTCATATTCATTTGATAATGTTTCCATATCATATTTAGCCATTGTTATATCACTATATGCATTACAAACTATTTGATATGCAAAATCTGTATTCTTTTTTGATACATTTTCAGTACCTGAATTAAGTGAACCTGAATACATTGCAAGTGGTATATACCATGATTGCAAGTATGGATATAACATATTAACAAATTGTTTTACATTTATGTCTGGATCATCCGGATATTGAAGACCTAAATTACTATCCACTTTCATTTTAGGCGATGTTGTTGAACTAACACCATGATTATACTCTTTCCACTTAACATTATTAAAATTATATTTTTCAGTAAGTAGAATATGCTTGTACAATTCTCTTTCATCGTTTGATGAAATGGCACCATTAAGTATAGTGTTTTTACTTATCTTATTACCATTTTTAAATTTTTTGGTTAGATCTTCAAGTACATTTTTATCACCGTCTGTACTATTCATAAACTCTGTATACATACTGTTTATATCATCAAGCGAAAAAAGTAACAAAGATTTATTTTTATCATAATCTGCCTTCTTTAAAGGATCATCTATTTTACCTACGTAAGTATTTACGGTGGTAACAACTGTTTTTGATGATAAATCAATTATTAAGTAGCTACTGATAATAACATATATTACTATAGCAAGAACTACCACAGATATAGCAATTATTCTATAATGAATAGGGATAGCGTTTATTATAGTTCTAAGCCCTTGTGCAAGCGCTCTAACAGTATTAGAATTTATAGGACTCTTAATAAATTGCCTTGCTTTATTACCTGCACCAGGTATACCGTTTATGGGGTTACTTACAGTAGACTGTCTTGAACTACCATCTTCTTGTTCTTGTCCACCAGACTGACTATCTGTATCTTCATCTTGTCCTGCTCCATTTACATCATCATCTAATTCTTCTTCATCCATATTCAGGTATGCCTCCTTTCTTAAATCGGTACTGATATATTTACAATTTTACCATCTATATCAATATTATTAAAATTAATATATATAATATCATTTTGATTTGTTAGCCCTATATCAAAAACAAAACTTTTAGTAATACTTGATCCTTTAATCAGATTATCTGAATTTGTACTACTTACTCCAATATTACTTACTGTATATGGTATAGTAGAGTTTAAAATTTTAGCCTCAATTGTTGTAATATCTAAAAAGTCAATATTTACATTATTGTTATCATTATTAGTTATAGTAACTTTATATTCTATACTAGAAATATTCTTCTTTGTATTTATAACTTCAAAATATATTCCATTTGATGTATATTTAGCTATATCTCCAGCATTCAATACTCCATTTACATATTTTGAATAATCACTTTCAAAATCAATACTGTATTTAAAAGGATATTCTTCTATAACGTTTATTACTTTATATGTGCTACCAATATTCATTTTAATAGCATATACCCTATTTCCATTAATATTTATAACCTCATATCCATTTAATGTTATTGATCTTGATAAATAAAACAAATTATCTTGCATATATTTATTAAAACTTTGTGCTGTGAAATTATTTTTTTGTATATATTCCTTTGATAATAGGTTATACAAAGCTGGTGAATTAGCAGATAATATCAATGAAGATATATTATTAAAATAAGTATTCATCAATTTTTCTTCAGCTTGTTCTGTTGTATACTCTTTATAATTGGATACATTTTTTACTTTAGAAGTATTAGGACTCCAAACATTAGACAATAATACTAACATAACTATTAAATAAATAAATGCAATTATAACTAAATATTTAATAATACGCTTACTAAACTTCATAAATACTTTACCTCTATTCTATATAAAAAATATTCCAAGTTTTGTAATTTGGATTTAGTTCAATACCTAAAAAATATGAATTATCCGTATTACCGTCAGTCAATAAGCAAATATATCTATCTGTATCAAAGGTATATATTTTATTTATAATCTTCTGATCGCTTATATTTTCATACTGTTTTTTGAAATTTGAAAAATACCTTTCAAAAAAATGTTTAGATAAATCCAAATATTTATTTTTACTTAAATATTTCTTATATTCTGATGATAAAACATCATAATATCCCATATAAGATACAAAATCTGCTGACACATTTTTATTATTACTATTTAAATAAGATTCAAAATATTTTTGTACGATATCATTTAAAGTAACATAAGTACTATAATCTGAATTTGTGAGTGACTTTTGTACCAAAGTCACTCCATTTTCATTCTTATAATTAATCTTAATCTTATTACTCTTATTTGACACAGCTTTAAATATAACATTTCCTACTATTAATAGTACTAATACTACTATAAGGAGAATATATTTTTGTTTTACAGTTAAATTATCCACATTATCACCACTTATTAAATATCTGACACATCTGTTATTTTATCAAGCAAAGCGTTAACTTTCTTTTTCCTTATTTCTAGTGCTTTCTTTATTTTCTTTTCATCTTCACGTTTTTGTTTTATCTTATCATAATTTCTTATGCCACTTATTCCACCGCCTACTTTATCAACAGCAAAAGATCCCATATTAGTAGCTTTTTCTCCTACCCAGTCTCCCATAGCTGCTCCAACTCCGGCACCTTTTAGCATATCTTCTATTTCGCCTGTTGAAGCTCCAAGTGCAGCTCCAGTAAGACCTAGAGAAAATGCAGATCCACTTTCAACAGCACTAGAGGCAATACCTTTTATAGCTTCTCCTCTTTTGTTCTTAAGTTCAGAAATTTTATCTTCATGAGCTTCACGCATTTTTTGTAATTCTAATATATCCTTACCTGAAAAATTAGATTTAACATTTTGGCCGGAAGTTGGACTTTTTGCTGCCACGGCTGATTGCTTTTCTCTTTGTTCTGCTTGAATTGACTCATTTAGTAATCTATTCCCTTCAGAATGATCCCCTCTGCTCCACGCTTCATCAGCTCTATTTAATAATTCATTACTACTAGTCCCACCTATACTACCACCTTCGGTTGCACCGCCAGAACCAGCTCCTCCTTCACCAGCACCATCTGCACTAACTCCCATTGCAGCAAGTTTATCATTATATCTTTTATTTTCTTTTGCCATACCTTTGTTAGCATCTTTCCAACCTTTAACTCCTCCAGTAACTTTTTTAACATTGTTACCAAGACGTTTTTTAACCATTCCACCTATAGCCATACCTGTCATAAGTGATTTTAAGCCACCCTTCATAGATGGATCCATTATTCCAGATTTTATTCCCATCATCTTCTTAACAAGATCTTCCATTTTAGATATTGAAGCAAGTCCAACAATACCAATTATTCCTAAAGAAGAATTTCTTGATGTATCACCTTGTCCTGTTGAAGTTGAAGCAGAAAATACTATTAATATAACTACTATTGCAAGTAAAAATGCTTGTAAAGTCTGCATAAACACAAGTGTACAAAATTCCTTTATCCAATTCGATAAAAATCCTCCCGCTTTCGACGCTACGCTTTTATTTATAAAGTCATATACTACCATTATAGGTGCCATTATAGCTAATATTATTATATAGAATAATCTTTTTACATATGCAAAGAAAAATAGTAGTGATTGTGCAACAAATATTGTATACATTATAGAATTTTCAACGCTATTTTTTGTTGCAACAATTGCACCTTCTTTCGCAACAAGTGCTGATTTTCTAAAATAATCAGCAAGTGTCGCTATTGGCATTATAACATCAGTTGCTTTTCCATTTTTCAAACCATCATATGTTTTAGCTAAATTATAATATTCCTTCATTGCAGTAACTCTATCTTCAGAAAAATAGTAATTTGTAACAGCATAGCCATGTGCTGACATAGTTTGTTCTGATATAAATACCTCTTTAAGTTGGGGATAAGTCGCAAAGTATGTATTCACATTATTTGTGTATTCTTTAACTAAATTATCATCTTTAGAATTACCGTATAATTTTGAAAGCTTTTCAGCATCGTTCATCCATTCAATATTAGTTAGAGAAATACTATTTATACTTTTTAATAAATCCTTTATACCCTCAATAGTATCCCTCTTACCTGAAGTAGTAAAAAAAGCACCAAAACCATCCCAAAACCCTGTACCTTGATAAGGTGTAAGATTGTTAACTAAAGGACTCTCTTTTCCATAGGCTAGGTATTTTTCTAATATTGTTCTATTATATTTATTCTCTATTAATCCCTTAACTTCATTTTTTTCATCCTCACTGACAAAAAGTGTTGAAGTTGCATCAATCATATCCTTTACACTCTTTACCTGATCATCTAAATTCATTTCTAATTTTTTGCCAGCAACTGCATTCGTTGCAATTTCACCTGCAACTTCAACCATTTTTTCATTAGCAAAAAATACGAAAGATATAAAATAGTGAATTGTAAATAGAAGTACTAATGCAAAAAGCCAATTTGTTATTGCTTCTTTATATTTTGCTTTTTCAGATGCAATTGCAGTAGTTAGAAGTTTTATTGCCATAACAATTACTGCTATTCCAAAAAACACTATAGAAAGTGACAATATAGTAAAATATATACTTCTTATAATTCCACTTAAATCAAACATAAGAGTATTTGCTGATGGATTTATAAAGTTTACATCAAGTAGTGGAACTGCATTAAATAGTATCATATCAGCCCACGGAAACACAGTAGCTCCAGTAACCATATTTGATAGAGCACCTAGTATTTTTTCTATTATTAAACCAAAAAAATATATTAAAGCTGCAAGCGGTTGAAGTAGTGCATTATCTTTTGTAGCAGCATTAACAGAAGCATCATCTACTGTTGCTACTCCATTACCATAATTAGTATTTACAGCCGCATAAATATTACCTCGACTCATTATTATTGCTACAACTAAAACTACAATTATTATTACTTTTAAATACTTATTTATTTTCATTTAATCACCCCGTCGATTAATAATTATTCTTTTTCATCTCTATTATTTTTGTTAAATTTGTCTCAACAAACTCAAACTCTTTTTGTGTAGGTTTTATCATAATTACTGCTGATTCATAGCCTATTCTAATTAATCCTTCTCCTCTTGAACAAGTAAGTAGGAAATCAGACTCACCTTCACTTAATTTAAATACTTCTTTCAGATATTCTATTTCAGATTTATCTTGTGCCAAGAAAAGCTTAGTTTCCGCTGATGTAAGAACGGCTTGCGCTTCTTTTCTTTCATAGAAATCTTGGAATTTTTGAGAAACAACTGTAAGAGATACATTTCTCTTTCTAGCTCTTCTTGCCATTGTATTTAAGAAGTCAACAGCTTCTGGATAAGCAAGTAGCATCCATGCTTCATCTACAAGAACCCTTTTTCTTCTTGCTCTTGTTTTATCTTCACTATTTTTCTTTACGTATTTTTCCCATATCCACGATAGAAGAATTTGTTGTGCAAGTGGTCTTGCAAATCTTTCTTCTAGTTGAGATATATTTATATTTATAAATAGTGATCCATCTTGTAATTCAAAAGTAGATTGTCCATCAAAATATGCCATTTGTCCTTCAAATTTTCTACAATATTGTTTCATAACCTTTGTAAGATAATTATAATGGAAAGTATATGTTTGGTTATCATTTTCACGTGTTTTAACTTCTAGTCTATCATACCAAGAACCTATTGTAGGCATAATTTTTTTTATTCTACCAACATTATTTTCACTATCTGCATTTTCATATATAGAATCTGGATTATTTGTAATTCCAAATTGAGCATATTCTTCAGCAACTATTTCACTTATAATTTGTTTTGTAAGCTCATTAACTTCTTCACTCTTTGTTGAACCTCTAGCCATTGTAAGTAATGCTTGGGTTACGTCTTCAACTTTATTTTCTATATTTAATGTATATCTTTCTTTTCCTGTAATTTCATCCTTTACTAACTCAGGCTCTACATCGAATATATTTATTATTGTATTACTTGTTGGACTTATATTTATATTTATTCCCCTTAAAGCTTCAGCAACTACAACATATTCACCTTCAGCATCAAGTACAAGATTTTCCACACCCATTAAAAGTGCTGATCTTGCCATAATTGTCTTAATTGTTACTGATTTACCAGCACCAGACTTTCCAAATATAATCATGTTATAGTTTGTAAGCTTACTGCTAAAGTTGTCAAATATTAGAGGTAATCCTGTTTGCTTGTTTATCCCTATTGGTACTCCTATTTCATGACCTGCATCTGCACTAACAAATGGAAATACAGTCGCCATTGATCCTCTATCAAAAGTATGTTTTCTTGTTATCTTATTTGAGTTAAGAGGCATATTTGATTTAAAACCTTCTTCTTGTAATGCCCATGCAGTTTTTAAGCTTATAAGGTTTTTTGAAGCCTCCATTGCAAGAAGTTCTGAATACTTATCAAGCTCATCTTTTGAATAAGCGAACAAAGTACAAATTATAGTAGCATCAAAAAGTTTATTATATCCTGCAGCTATTTGATCTCTTAGGCTTTCTGCTTCTGCTTGTTTTGTTGAAAGAACTGCCTCTCTGTTTATATCGCCTCTATCATGTGCAACATATCTTTCAGATTGAAGTTCAACAATAGTTTTATTTAGTTCATTTTGAGATACTGTTTCAGATATTGGATTAATATATACAGAAGTATTTACATCACCAAAATCATATATACCTGATAAAAAGTATGGGAAAGTAGCTTGTCTTGGAAGTGCCGTAATATAGAATGTACGCGCATATCTTGAAATCTTAGAAAATATTTCTAGATAATCATAGTGTGATGCATCTATGCCAGAAGGGGCTAGCAAATCTTTCAGATTTGATTGATTAAGTTTAAGAGACGATTCTTCTAAAGAATCAGCTTTTATAATATCAACATTTTGTACATTTGCTTGATTTAAAGAACCTTTATTTGATTTATCTCTATTTTTCATCTTTTAATCCCCCTAATTTATTTAAACAATAGAATCATCTGATTCATCTGGTTTTTTATTTGTAACTATATTTTCATTACTTGCACCATTTATTTGTTCTTCATTTGTATCATTATTTATATTATTTTCTTCTAAATTAGAACTGCTATTTTCAGCTTCTTGTTTAGGCTTTTCTTGCAATTCTTTTTTTGCAACTCTTTTTCTTTTTTCTTCTCTATATTCTTCAATTATAGTTTTCTTAGCTTTTGTTTTTATATCTTCACTTACTTTTTGGTTTTTTACAAGATCAATAGCTCTTTTACTCACTTCTTCGTCATATTCTTCTTCTAGCATTTCCTTTGTAGTATATGATCCTTCTTCAATTGCTTTACGTAATGCTTCTGTAGCTCTTATTCTTGCTTCTTCTTCAATAGTTGATTTAATTAATTCATTTCTTTTATCAAATGCATCTTTTGAAGTAGAATACAATCTGTAGAACCCAGCCTCTAAAGCTTGTTCTATACTTAAATAGTTTTTATCATCTCTGTTATATGATGAGTACAATAACTCTGCTAATTGGTTAGAATTCAAAACTGTACCACTCACAGAACATGCAGATAAAGCACTTATTACAGACTGTGCTCTAGTATATAGTTCATTGTAACAAATACTAGTTATTTCATCTTGTTTAAAATTAGATGATGCTGTTATTTCAGAAGAGTGATATGAAACCAAAACATAAAAGTTTCTTTGTAACAAACTTTTATTTAAGCTTAGCTTTTCAACATATCTTACTATATCAGTTGCATATTCTAATACATTTTGTATACTTGTTCTTTCTCTTTCTAACACTTTTATTTCTTCATCTGTTGAATCAAGTGAATTTACAGCTCTGTTATATCTTTCATTTATCTCTTCAAATTGATTTCTTACGTCTACAAGTCTATCATTATATATTTTTACACTCTTTTTAAGGTCAATATTTTGTGCCTGTACATATATTTGTATTGGGAATCTAATTGTATTTAAGAAAGTAATAAATCCTTCTTCCACTGCAAGTTGTTCTACTTCAGACATCAAATCGTAATTTATACCTTTACATTTAATTGCCATTGTATACTTAGTACCATTACTTTGTACAACCATATCATCCATTATCTTATCAAATTCCATAAATTTAAATATATCATCCTTATGTATATTTGACGCATTTGATTTTTTATATGAATGTGAGTTATCCTCTTGAGAAGAAACATTTGCGCTTGATTTACCATCTTTTTTTGTGCTACGACTATCAGTCTTTTTTCTAACTACAAGTAGGGCTATAGCTCCTACAAGTAAAACAAATCCTAATACAATTAAAGGTAATATTAATTCTAACATATTACTTTATCCCCCTTTTGTGATTATACATATATATCTTCTTTCTTCCTCTGAAAGTTATAAGTCTAAGTACAATGTCACTTATATTTTCTCCACCGGCTTTTCTAAGTACTCCCATTGCTGGAACATCAGGTATACTAACAGCTCCGAACACATAACCTATTACTCCAAAAATACCTGTTATTATAGCACCTATTAAAAATCCCATTCCGAAGTAACCGCCTATGTACCATATTCCTGCACCTATAAGGCCTATTAACACTGTGGTAATAAAAGACTTGATAGTAAATATATATAATATTCTAGATTCACCCTTTACACTACGAGGTACGTAATAACTTCTACCCATACACAAAACTCCTTTTCATTTGTACAATATTTATTGTTGTAAAACTGCATTTATAACCTTTGACAAATATGATAAAAAGTTAATTGATGCAAAGGCTAACACAATTCCAATTAAAAACTGACCAGATTTTGCTTTCATATCAGCTTTACCAGATGCACCTGAAAGCATATATTTTAAACCAACATAAATTATAGCTGCTACAGCTAAAAAGTTAGCTATAAACATAGAAATAGAAAATATTCTAGTAACTACACTCTGGTAAGTATTTAAATTTTCAGTAAGTATGAAAACATTACCTGGATATAGAAGATTTCTTAAGGATGTCCAACCAAAAAAGAAAAATGCAGCTACAACTAGAGTTAATAAACTCTCTTTTACTTCAGACTTAGATTCTATACTTCCATACATATACTTTATTCCTAAAAACACAGTAACTATAACAAAAAGTGATGTTCCAATAACATTTAACATCTCTTCAATAGTCTTTATAACTTCTTGTGCAGACTTAGGTATATCAGTTATACTACCGCCTTTAAACCAGTCTGATGCTCCTCCCCAAAAATCTGTTGCGTTAACTATTCCAATGTTAAAAATAAAAATTAAAGTAATAAAAACAATTAATATTTTGTTAAAATTTTTCTTCATATATTCCTCACCATTTTCTCACTAATATTATATCATTTTTGGCGAAAATGTCCATATATTTTTGAATTATTTTTCTCAATATTAAAATTGTAACACAAATTTAATATTTTTGTAATATAAGAAAAGAAGTCGCTTAAATTACGACTTCTCTTTGATTATCTATTTTATTCCTGCCTGCGCAGATGCATCCATTACAAACTTTGCTATCGATGATGCTGCAAATACCAGTGCGCCACCTATTATTATTGGCATAATACCTTGTTTTAAATCTGCTTTTTTGTCAGCAGAAGCAAACATATATCTCACACCTGCAATAACTATAGACGCAATTGCTAATATTTGAACGATAAATGTAATTGTATTCCATATTTTAAATGTAATACCTTCAATATTACCATTTATAGCTTCTTTATTAGGCACTAGATTTGGATCAAATCCATTACCAAGTCCAGTAGCCAAAGCAAAATTAAACATGTATAGAACTATAACAAATATAGTTAATATTTTTATCAAACTATTTTTTTTTATATAACATTTCATTATATTTTCCTTCTAATCTAAAAGTATATTTTATTTAAATATATTTTTTGAAGCATTAGATATTAATTGTGCAATCGGTACAGCTGCAAATACTAGCGCAGCACCAACAACTAATATAATAGTTTGTTGTTTTATATCAGCTTTAGTATCCGCAGAAGCAAACATGTATCTTAAACCTGCTATTACTATTGCTGCTATCGCTGCTATTTGTATAACTACAGATAGTGTTTTCCATATTGTACCCACCAAATTAGTTACCTCAGTTACTTCGTTTCCACCAATGGTATTTGGTAAGTTTGCACTTATACCATAAACATTTCCTATAATTAAAACTGCAACTATAAATACAGGTAGTATTTTAACTAACATTTTCATTACTTTTTTCATAATTTTCCTCCTTAATGTTATATAATTAAATTATATCAAATAAAAATAAAAAAGCAATACTTTTTTTATTTTTTTATATTTTTTTGTTATTTGTATATGTTTTTTCCCATTTACAAGATCTTATTCCATATAGTCCTTACATTTTTTGTCGATGAAATTAGCTTTACTTTTAGTAAACTCTAAGTTATACTAAGTACGGTGATATTTTTGTTCAAAAAATTTTCTTTTTCTCTAATCATTTCTTCTTTCATTTTTTCATTGCTCTTTTCATCAACCAACTCTCTTTTTGACTGGTATTATCCAGTTAAAGAAAACAAAACTGTTTCTTCCTATTTTGGTTATAGGGATTTATTAGGTAAAACTAATTTTCATAATGGAATAGACTTTCCGTTAAAAGAAGGTACAAGTGTTTTTGCATCTAATTCAGGAGTGGTAGTATACGGTGGTTTTAATACTTCATACGGTAATTGTATTATAATTTTACACAACAACGGATACAAGTCTCTATATGGACATTTATCCGAGAATTTCGTAGTAAAAAATGGAGATTATATTTATGCCAAACAACTAATTGGTTTCGTTGGACCAAAAATGTTATCCAATAATATTTTAAACGGTGTTACAACTGGCCCGCATCTTCATTTCAGTATATTTAATAATTTAGGAAAACATATAGATCCATTTGAAGTAAACTTAAAGAATATATAGGCATAAAAATACTACTGTATATTTAATACAGTAGTATTTTTTGTTAATGAATTAATCTAATTTTATTTGCAGAAATCTCATATGTGGTATTAGTAATAATTTCTCCATTATCCAATAATTTTTGGTATTCTCTTGACTGCATCCTCCCGCATATCTCAACTTTTGTTTTTATGGTCAAATCCGAAATGTAGTTTGCATTTCTTCCCCAAACAATGCATGGTACAATCTGAAAGTCTTCAGTTTTTATAAGAATGTCACAAATAATTCTACCAAAAGGTGTTTTTCTCAATACTGGTTTTTTTAATATAAAACCTTTAACATTTACTTCATTTAAGTATGATTTTCCATAAGAATCTATCTTTAAAACTTCACTTGCAAGAATATACAATCCACTTGCATGAGCACAATCTTTATTTTTTATAAAATACTTTAATTTACCGAAAATATGCACAAGGCCTGAATTTAAATACCCGACACTATCGAGAGTTTCTTTTGCTATTATTATCCGAAGTACGTCACTTGTATCACTCATCCTATTTGCACCTATAGAAAAAGTATAAAAGGTTCCATCCATATTAGTTTTTATCTCTTCTAAGTTGCTTAAAATTGTTCCATCAACATTAACGTTATTCATTCTAGTATGTCTAATATCAATCATAATAAAACCTCCTTTGTTTAAAATAATTATTTCAATTACAAATATTTTTACATAAATTATATCATACATGTCAAATCAATAAAATAGAGAAAGAATACTGTTTTAACCATCTATTCTTTCTCTATTTTAAATATATTATTCTTCACTATCCATTTGTACAGTTTCAGCTTCATCACTTTCTGTTACAAGACCAAATTTTGACGCTGATACTTCATAAGCCACCATTTGTTTTGTTGTTCCATCATCATATTTTTTCTCATATCCTCTTGCTTGAATTCTTCCAGATATTCTAACCATTGCACCAACACTTAATGTCTCGCAAAACTTAGCATTTCTTCCCCACAAAATACAAGGAATATAATCAGATTTTTTATACGATCTATTAACTGCAACTAAAATATCTGCTATTTCACGTCCTAAAGGAGTTTTTCTATATATTGGTGGCTTACATATATATCCAACGAATGTTGCATCATTTAAAGTTTTTATATTTTCAGAAATATTATCCAAAGTTATTTCTTTTACGAATATCGATAATACTAATTTATTCTTTCCATTAGTAGATTGATTATATGATCTAAATTGTCCTTCAATATATACCAATTGTCCTACTTTAAAATTATTAACATCTATTAATCTTTCAGAAACTATTATTGGTAGTTTATCTCTTAAATCACTTAATCTTTCAACCTCTATGTGAAACCTATAAAATTTTTCTTCATAAATTTCATGGCTATATTCAAGCTCACTTACAATTCTACCACCTATTTTAACTATATTATTATGATTTAATGTTTCCATAAAAAATATTTCCTCCTTTGGATCTTCTACTACTATTCATATGTACATTAAAATGAAAAAATTACTATGTTAGTTAATTATATCATAATAATTCATTTTTGTAAATGGGTTATGTAAACATTTACCCATTATACTATTATTTTAATTTATATTTCGCATAATAATATTTCATTTATATTTCTTTTATGTTTCACTACCATCTTATGTTTAGATAGTATAAAAACATAGATAATCCGTAAAGTACGACATGCTGTATAGGAAAAATTATATAAAATGCAAGTCTTGAATATTTTGAGTTACTACCTTTTTTACCATTATATAATAAAATAAATAGCATAGATAAAACTAAAAAGCTATTCAAGTAGTTGCTCATTGCTCCAATTATAAATATAAGTATTCCTACACATGTAAATATTAATATTTTTTTTGAATTTCTATCGATATTATTAGTATTACAATTTATTTTTTGAGCTATATAAAATACTACTGAAATTGCTGGTACAACATACCTGTAATCAATAGGTATAAACCAATAGATAGCTAATATAAGAAATATTGATGCTATATATTTATAAGTTTTTTTATCTATTTTTTTTACATTGTTAAATATAGTAATGCTTGACAAAACAATTTTATCAAATAAATATATTAATATTATAGACAACACAAAGGAAAATACTATATTTAGACTACTATATACACCAATAGAATAATCTGAGATATACAATTTATTTATATATCCTAAAGCAAAAATAAATATTTGAGTAATTAAAGCAAGTCCAAACAATCTATATATATAGTTTTTAAGATTTTTTGTGTGAAAATACCCTTGTATAAGGCAGAACACAAATATTGGCATAGATATTCTGCCAATTATTCTTAGTACAAGATATAATTCTTCGCTCAACGAATAATAAAAATAATATCCTATGTGATCTATTAGCATGGCTAATATTGCTATAATTTTCATCTCATTTAATGTCAAACTATTTTTTTTCATATATCACCAGTATTTATTATAAATTATTTATACTATCATTCATTTTTAGTAAATCCATCATATTTTTCTTATATGCCTCAACGCCAGGTTGATCAAATGGATTAACACCTGAAATATAACCACTTATTGCACAAGCTTTTTCAAAAAACATTATAAGTTGTCCTATATTATACGTATTTAATTCATCTAAATTTATAACTATATTAGGTACTTCTCCACTAACATGTGCTTGAAGAGTTCCCAAAAAAGCTTGTTTATTTATATAATCTATTTCCTTGTCCGCTAAATAATTAAGTCCATCTTCATCACATGCTATTTTTGGTAATTTTATAAAGCTTTTATTCAGTTTTATATTTATAACTGTCTCAAATATATTTCTTTTTCCATCTTGTATAAATTGTCCCATAGAGTGTAAGTCAGTAGTAAAATTAACTCCTGCTGGAAAAATCCCCTTTAAATTCTTGCCTTCACTTTCGCCAAATAATTGTTTAAACCATTCAATAAAATATTGAAAACTAGGTTCATAACTTGCAAGGATCTCTATTTCTTTTCCTTTTTTTTGCAATATATTTCTGTATGCCGCATATTTATAGCACTCATTATGCTCTATATTTCTTTGGTTATATACATGAGCGGCAAACATAGCTCCATCAAGTATATCCTCAAAATCAATTCCAGCTACTGCCATAGGTAAAAGACCAACTGGCGTAAGAACAGAATATCTACCACCGACATCATCAGGTATTACAAAAGTTTCATAGTCATTTGCATCCGATATTTTTTTTAGTACACCCTTACTTGAATCTGTAGTTACATATATTCTTTCGGCTGCGCCTGCTACACCATACTTTTCTTCTAAAAATAGTTTTAAAATCCTAAAAGCAACTGCAGGTTCAATTGTAGTCCCTGATTTTGATATAACATTTATTGCAACCTCTTTATCTTGTATATACTCTATTAAATTCCTTAAATATTTTCCACTTAAATTATTTCCAGCAAATAGTATTTGAGGATGTTTTCTTTCACTTTCTTTTTGTAAATTATTAAATGTATCTGTAAATAAATCTATTACAGCTTTTGATCCTAAATATGATCCACCTATCCCAACTACTATAAATACATCTGCTTGCTTGTTAATCTTAGATGCACAAGCTTTTATTTTATTAATTTCTTCTTCACTTATTCTACTTGGCAGTTCCATCCACCCAAGCATATTTCTACCTGCACCAGTTTTTCTTTCTAGCATATCATGTGCAGCAAAAACACTACTTTCCATAAGCTTTAATTCATAATCTTGAATAAAAGGTTTCAAACCTACGAAATCTAACGATATTCCTTGCATAAATTAACCTCCTTGTATTACTTTTCAACTTTAATAATGCATGCTATATTATCCTCATATATTTTCTTATATTTTACATCAAGTACCATCATTTTTGCAAGCGAGAAATCTTTTTTTATTAAAAAATATTCTATATTGTACTTTGATACTATCTCGTTATAGTTTACATTTATACTAATCATATCCATATAATCTTTACCAACTGTCGTATCTTTATTATACTGTGCAGTATACAAATCAAGTCTCGAATCAATAAATACTTTTATATTGTTAAACATTAAGTAGCTACCCCAAGCGTATTCATTAAATATTCTTGCACTATCTATGTTATTTGCCTTAATATATTGTACTGCACTTATTGGATAATCAGAAATCGGTACGTAATCATAACTTATATTGTCACCAAACTTTGCATTACAAGCAACAATGATATATATAACTATACATATAGCATATATAGTAATATTTATAACTTTTTTACCTTCCTCAATTATACCACTATATAACATTTCTTTTAATTTATAATATACATTTTCTATATGTGGTAAGAGAATTATCGAAGCTATTATTAGAAGTGAAAAATGTCTTATTGAACATAATCCCATGAATAAAGTTCCAAAAAACATAAAAAATTCTTGTAACTTTATTTTTCTGTCACTAAATATTAAGGATAATATAAATACTCCGCTATATATGAACATCCAAATACCTATACTTGTTTTAATATTAAATGGCTGGAATTCCGATATATTATTATTTATTACTGAATTACTTAATGTCTTAAGTCCATATGTAAGACCATTTATTCCATATATATTTATAAAAGAAATTGCAAAACCAATTATAGCTATAATAATTAATGTTTTAAGTCTTTTTTTAGAAATTTCTCTATCATTTTGAACTCTCAAAAATTTAATTTTAAGCAGATTTAACATATATACAAATAATATTATGAAATAATAGTAAATTACTCCACTATGTATGTTTATTAAAATAAGAGGAAGTAATCCTAGAAGTATAGCATGTCCTCTCTTACCAGTATCTAAATATTTTTTTACAAGTAGTATTTCAAGTATGAATATTATATAACTATACATTTGTGCCCTAATAGATATAAAAGGGGAAAGTGCAAATAACTGCACAAAAACAAATATATATGAAAGTACTTTGCTTTTTACAAAATTTCTATTTGCGAAGTACAGTAATGTAGCTATAATTAAAACTAATATTATTTCAAGTAAATAAAGCCCCAAATATTGTGAAAAATTAAAAACAATATATGTAATTATGCTTGATAAAAAGTGATGTGTTTGATATGTAAGACCTTCATGAATAGAATAGTTATCTATTCCATAAAAGTCTCCACTAAAATATTTTTGCCCCAACATAATATCAAAGAAAGTATCGTTTTGTAATGAAATTGGGCTAATTGCAATAACATATACTAATACCAAAAGTATAAGCATTATTTTTAAAAACATATATCCTATTTTTTTATTTTTAACTACGTTTATTATATTTATTTTTTCCAAATTTATCACTCCGTTTTTTACTAATTCTTATACAATATATTTAATACATTTGTCAAGCACCTTGTTGCAAGTAATGTCTCATCAATTGTATTTCCTGTAGCTCCTACTTCAATTAATATTGAGAATTTATTCAAATCTTGATTATATACAGAATTTCTTATTATCATTGGTCTGAATAATCCAGGATAAACTTTATCAGCTATTTTTTGAAGTTGTAACGCAAGACTTAAATTATCTTCCCAATATGGATTATTTAAAGTATCTGTACCTACACCTATTACAAACATACACTGAGCTACTTCAACTCCATTTATTTTAACCATAGGTCTAAATGTAAGATCAGAAGTTGCATCTCTATGTAAATCAATAGAAATACCTACTCCTCCCATTGATTTCAACTGGTTTTTAACAGTTATTCTAGATTTACTATATGCACTTGTATATGTTCCATAATCATGTGGAGTAGTATCTTGTACAGCTTGAAAGGATTTCTCACTTAAATTTTTTTGAAATTCTGCTGCTACTTTAAGCATATTATAATTCGCATCAGTAGTTCTGTAAACACCAGTATAATCAAATTTATATTTGTCGCTATTTGCATAAGATTCAGATGTATGTGTATCATATATTAAAATTTTATCACTCTTTTTAGTTAAAGTTATTACCTTACTAAACATAGCATTAAAATCTAGTTGTCTTTTACTAGAATAATTTAATAATTTCATGTTATATAAAGAGATTCTTTGAACATCAGCACTGTCTGTTATATTTAAATTTATATCCTGAGATTTAGCCATCACTTCTATTTCTTGTAGTTTTTCAGAACTCACCATTGCATCTAGCGCTTGTATTTTATCGACATTTTCATTATTAGTCTTTACAGTTTCATTGTTTTGTGCCCTATCCATATCTAAATTAATCTTATAATTTTTAGAGTTATACAAAGGATATTTTAAAACAATCTTTGATATACTCAAATCAATATTATCTGCTTGTCTAAAATTCGTACCAAAATTTAAAAATATTGGTGGCATATATATGTTACTTATAAAAAAACATAATAATACAATCATCAATACTGAAAATACAGTTAAAAATATATTAGTAATTATTTTTTCAATAGATTTAATACCTTTATTTAAAATAGCAACCGTAACTTTCATAGAAAACTCCTTTTTCTCTATGTATATTACGGTTGCATACAAGTTATGAATATTATTAATCTAAAAGACCATTCATTTCGTTACTATATTTATCTAAAATTCTTATTGTTTTTTCCTTAAGTTCAATTACTTCTTTTTTTATATCAATTAATTTTTCTTTTTCCATTTCAATTAAATGTTCTATTCTTTCTTTTTCTCTATTTGCCTCATCTCTTGCAATTTCAATAATCTTTTTAGCTTGATCTTCAGCAGTTATAAGGGCGTTAGCTACCTTTTCTTGTTTTTCTATATAATCCGTTTCATATCTTTCAAGTTTCTTTCTAATTATTGTAATTTCATTTGAAAGCCTATTTGCTTCAGCTTTTTCAGCTTGCAACCTACTTTCATATTCTGATTTAATAGCTTTTATATATTCTTCTACTTCTTTTTTATCATATCCAAACATTTCGCTTGAAAACTTCTTTTCATTCTCCATTTACTGCTACCTCCACTATTACAAGATATATTCTACCAAAATTTTAGTCAATTTTCAATAGATAAGTCATAATTTGTATACATAGCCACATAAGTTTCATTCTTATATAAGTGTACTTTAAAATATATATTCAAAAACATGTTTACATAAATAAATTTTTGTGATATAATATTTAAAAAATTGTAAGAACAACTATAATTATAGAAAGGGAGTTTATATCAATGAAAATTATTAAACGGATATGTTTTGATCTTGACAACACTTTAATTCCATGGTCAGATAATAACTATAAATCCATTAGACCTGTATTCAAAAACTTAGGACTCCATTGTGACAACGATACAATATCAAAATTTGTTTCTGCGCTTCAGGATTATATAACAACCTGCGATATTTTCACAGCTTCAGGAATTACTACTCATATAAATATGAATTTGAATATAAATTTAAACGATGACTTTATATCTATGTGGTCCGAGGAACTTGCAAAGTGTATTCCTAAAAAGATTTCTCCTGCAGTTTCATTAGCTTTGGAGGAGCTTGCTGAAAAATATGAACTTTATGTTTTAACTGATTGGTTTAAAGAATCTCAGGAAAAAAGATTAATAAATAGTGGATTAATTAAGTATTTTTCTAAAGTATGTGGGATAGATAACATTAAGACAAAACCATCTTTTGAAAGCTACAATCAATTACTTATTGATGTTAAGCCTCAAAATTGCGTAATGATCGGAGATAGTTTAAATAAAGATGTATTAGGCGCCGCTAATCATGGTATTTTTGGTATATTATATGATCCTCAATACAAAAATCAGGATTATCCCTATGCATTCGGTAATTTCAATGAACTACCCGAGTTAATAGAGCAAATTGAAGAAATGCTCTACATAAAAAATAAAATTGTTTGTTAATAATTTTTGAAAAGAAATATTGTTTTAAATTTTGAACAATATTTCTTTTTTACATTTTTTACCTTATCGACCTATTTTTTTCAAAATGAATATTTTTTTATTTTTTGTAAATAATAATTTTGTGGTGATATAAATGGATTTTGAAAAACTTAGTATGACTAATGAAGATTATATAAATTATGTACAACAAAAATCGAAAAAAAGTCCTATATTTAAAAACTTAGCTCTTGCTTTTCTAGTAGGAGGTTTATTTTGTATACTTGGTCAGGCATTAACAGATATTTTTGAATATTTTAATTATGAAAAAAAGGTAGCTTCTACTATTGCAACTATAATTCTAGTATTTTTAGGTGCTTTTTTAACTTCTATTAATGTGTATTCTAAATTAGGAAAATATGCAGGTGCTGGTTCAATTGTACCAATAACAGGATTTTCTAATTCTATTGTTGCAACAGCAATAGAATATAAATCTGAGGGATATATATTGGGTTTAGGAGCAAATATGTTTAAAGTTGCAGGTCCAGTAATTGTATATGGAATAACTTCATCAGTAGTAATTGGATTTTTCTACTGGCTTATAAAACTATTTATTTAGGAGGATATTATGAAAATAGGTAAGCAAACTATAAAATTAGAAAATACTCCGAAAATTATAGAAACATGCAGTGTAGTTGGCCCAAGAGAAACAGAAGGACCATTAAATATATATTTTGATATACATATAGACGATATATTTTATGGCGAAAAAACCTTTGAAAAAGCTGAAAGTAAAATGCTAAAAACCTGTGTAGATAACTTACTTTCTAAAGCTTCAACAGATAAAGAGCATATAGACTATATTTTTGCTGGAGATCTACTTAATCAGTGTATTGCTTCAGGATATTGTATAAGAGATCTAAATATACCTTTTTTCGGACTTTATGGAGCATGCTCTACATTTTGTGAGTCTATGATATTAGCCTCATTATTTGTAAATTCAAATTATGCAAGTAAAGCAGTAGCTGCTACTTCTTCACATTTTTGTAGTGCAGAAAGACAATTTAGAATGCCTCTTGAACATGGAAACCAGAAAACTCCAACAGCGCAAGTTACCGTAACAGCTGCTGGTAGTGCATTAATTATGTCAAAAGATACTAATAAGAAAGCTCCCCACATAACTTATGTTACACCTGGCAAAATAATAGATATGGGAATAACTGATATGACTAATATGGGAGCTGCAATGGCACCAGCAGTATTTGATACCGTAACCACACATTTGCAAGATACTGGAAGAAGTCCTGACTATTATGACGCAATAGTAACAGGAGATTTAGGTATTCTTGGTTCAGAAATAGTATGTGATCTATGTAAAGATTATGGTGTAGATATAAGTAAAGTGCACAAAGATTGTGGTGTCCTCATATTTGATAAAGATAAACAAGATACACATTGTGGTGGTAGTGGATGTGGTTGTTGCGCAAGTGTGTTTAGCGGATATTTTTTTGAACTTTTGAAAACAAATAAAATAAATAAAGTGTTACTTGTTGCAACAGGTGCACTAATGAGTACGGTTGCAACACAACAAGGTGAATCAATTCCTTCAATTGCTCATGCAATTGCAATTGAAAACGAGGTGTAGAATATGCTTATGGAGTATTTAAAAGTTTTTTTAGTAGGAGGAGTTATTTGTTCTATAGGACAAATATTAATAGATAGAACTAAGCTTACTCCAGCTAGAATAATGGTTGTTTTTGTATTAATGGGTGCTATTTTAACTGCTTTTGGATTATATAAACCTTTAGTAGAATTTGGTGGTGCTGGAGCTACTGTACCAATATCTGGGTTTGGATATACACTTGTAGCAGGAGTAATAGAAGAAATAGATAAAATAGGCTTTTTAGGTATATTTTCTGGTGGAGTTAAAGCAACCGCTTCAGGTATAGCAGCAGCAATTGTGTTTGGATATTTTGCAGCATTAGTTGCTAAACCAAAACTTAAATAATTTATTAAAAAAATAAATAATTTATTAAAATTTGCACATAATAATCATGTATAAATCTTAAGGAGGTTTTTATATGGATTCTTTAAATCAAGTAGAACTGCAAAATATTAGACATATTTGCGGTATGTGTTCAAATTTATGTTCCAAAATTGAATATTATAAAACATTATCAACAGATCAAAATTTATTAGATGTATTTCAAAAGGTTTGCGATGGATCAAAATCGCTTAAAGAAGACCTTTGTAATATGTTATAGGAGGTAAATTTATGAATGAAAAAATTGCTACAAACGATATTTTATCAGGCATAAATAGTGCACTTAATATACTTACATATTCTATACAACATGCAAACAATAAAGAATTTAGAGATACTCTAATACAATTTAGAAATAAATTTGAAAATGTTCATTGGGATTTATATTTAATTGCAAAAGAAAAACAATACTATGTTCCTGCAGCTCCTGGTGGTGAATCTGATGTTCAGCAAGTAAAACAAGTTGCTTGTAAATAGTATATCAACAACAAATGCTTAAGTGGGATACATTTTTTGTATCCCATTTTTTATATATTAAAAGGATATATAGCTACCTATATATCCTCACCAGTTATTAGTTTGTACATTAGCATTTATTATGAAAAATGTAAATATGTTTTATGTATCGCCCCCTTTCATGCATTAACTTAAAACAGAATTAATACTTTTGAATTCTACAAATATCATACTCCTTAATTATTCTCTAAATTATACACATTATCAACATTATTTGAAACATTAGGAGAATGTGTTACTATTATTACACACTTATTATCTTGTTTAGCTAAATCTTTAAATATATCCATTATTTGTTTTTCAGTAGTTGAGTCTAGATTACCTGTTGGTTCATCTGCAAGTACAACATCTGGATTATATGATAATGCCCTTGCAATTGCCACTCTTTGTTGTTCTCCTCCTGATAACATTAGAACTCTTCTATTTGCTTTTTCTTCATCAAGTCCAACTTTATTCAACATATCCAAAGCATGTTCTTTTTTATTTTTTACTTTTATTCCTGAAACATCAATTGATAATATTACATTTTCAAGAGCCGTCATATGTGGAAGTAAATTAAAACTTTGAAAAACAACTCCAACATGTCTACTTCTATATACATCTTCATCTATTTTTGATATATCCGTGGAATTATACAGAATTTTTCCATCCTTTGGTTTATCTAATCCAGACATAAGCGATAGAAGTGTTGTTTTACCAGATCCTGACTTACCAACAATAGAATAAGTTTTACCTTTTTCAAACTCGTAGTTTATATCCTTAAGCACAGGTGTCTTACCACTGTCATATGAATAATATACATGTTCAATTTTAAATACGCTCATTTTTTCCTCCTTTTACCTAAGTTCTAGAACTTAATATCTTAAGGGGAGTATATCTTGATATAAATATCATAGATATGCTACCACTAACTATGGTAAGTCCAAGACCTATTAATATTAATTGTAATACTACTTTTGCATCAATTACTGCATTTATTTTATCAATATAATCAACTTGTGACTGAATTTTAAACATAGACATTATTTTGTTTTGTCCTCCAGCACTTTGTAAAACGGCAGAGCCACCTGATCTACCAAAGTTTTGATCTATTTGATTTTGAGATGATTGCTGAGACTCAATTTCATTTTTTAACATGTTATTTGCTACTGGTACGGAAATTACAGATCCTATAACACTACCTAACATTATCGATATTATAGTTACCACTAAAAGTTCCACTAAAAATTGACCTAAGACTTTATTTTTTTTCATACCAATTGCACGAAGAACACCGATTTCATACTTTCTTTCACGAATATTTATCATATTCAATATTGTTAAAATTACTCCACCAACTAATAGAACTATAATTAATAAGACTGTTGCAAAAGATGAAATATTTTCAAGAGGTTTTACACTTTCGTTAAAGTTATCCAAATTAGTTGATACTGTATAGTAACTACTTAATCCTTTAGAAGTCAATTCATTTGTAAATGCATCTATTACATCTGCGTTTTTAAGATTATAGTTAGATGATATTTGTTCATTAAGTTTAGTATCTTCATTTACTTTTGAATTTGTTACTATTGTATTAAGCACATTTGCATTAGTTAAAATTTGATTTGCTGCACTTGAAAACATACTAAATTCTTCCGTATTTTCTGATGAATCTGAATATATTCCCACAACCTTAAAAGTATATGTTTCTGATTCATTATTTGGATTTACTAATTTAATTTCACTACCAACAGATAAGCTATTTGCTTCAGCTAATTCATCTGTTATAATACAAGTATTTTCTGTAGAATTAAAATCAAACAACTGACCACTGGTAATTTTGTAAGAGCCATTTACAAATTGTGTCATAGATTCTTCACTACTATACCCTATAAGTCTAAAATCACCACTTTGTTTGTCAATTTGTTTTATTACAAAATTACCTCCAAAGCTCCCTTGAGATGAACTATTAGAAGTGCTAGTTACTTCTTCTATATTTGACGAATTTAAGCTTGTTTGAATTGTATAATAATAGCTTTTAACATAATCAGAATTTCCATACTTGTTCACAGAATCCACATCTATAGCAGGTATATTTGCCATAAAATCTTGTGGTGCTGTGGTGATTGATCCTCCCTGGCTATTTTTAAAGTCACTTCTTAAACTTTGTCTATTTAAAGATAATGTAGCTGATATATCATAGGTATCTTTATAGCTTTGTACCAGCTCATTTGCAGAATTTCTTATAGATAGAGCAACACAACTTGATATTGCTATAACTGTAAGTATTATACCTATAAGTATATTTCTTCCCTTAGATCTTGTAATACTTTTCAATGCATTTTTAAATATATACATTTTTTTCCTCCTTTTTATTACAAGCATATTATATACATCAATTGTGATAAATTTATGAACAAGTAGTAAAATGTATATGAAAACCCAGATAGAATTTTTTTTAATTCTATCTGGGTTTAAATTTAATTTAGTTATTAATTCAAAGGAGTTAAAGAATATTCGAAACCTGCACTCATTTGATCAACTTTAAGTCCATCATTTGGCCTGTAGAAGTTAACTGATGAATACATCGTTATGGCTTTTAATGGCATATTTTTAACCTTAAATATAATCTGCGCAGATGCATATGATCTTGCACCTAAACTTGCGCCACTTTTTATATTTAATATACTCGGCCAATAATATGGAACACCATTTTGATAATAGCCTGAAACTATAATTACAAGAGGCTCTATGTATCCACTAGAAACTGCCTGATCTAGGGTATATGAGTTATTATCATTGAATACTAATTTAAATCCACTTATATCAGCAGTACCTGTAAGATATGCGGCAGAGAATCTTACTGTAACCCATCTATTTGTACTAGATATTGTATTTAAATTATATGTATTTGTTCCTGAATTTATATACTTAACCTCTCCTCCATCTGGAGTTATAAGCGAAGTAAGTGCTCCTGAGTATCCATCTGGAGACCACGCAGATACAACATAGTTACCTGCATATGTTCCTGCACTCCAACTTGTTCTTACTGGCCCTCCTATAACATGAGTAGAATATATGTTAGCGTAACTACTTTGTATGCTAGTGCCATAAGATGTTTGTACTGCTACTGTAATTGCATTTGATACTTTAACATTACCTGCTTTATCCTTCACCCATATATAGTAAGTACCCGCGCTAATGTTATTAAATACTGTTGAAAAATTAAGCGTTTCTGAGCAAGCTGTATATGTTGGTTGAATTGTATTACTTTGATTTATACCATAACCAACTATTTTAGAAGTATCATCTGTTGCACTTATTACTATATTATTTGATTGTGCTGATGAATTTGTATCATATACTGTTGCATAAGCAACTTGCCATATAAGAGGTGATGAAACTGAAGGTGTTGCACCATCTGTCAAATAATAGAAGTTAGTTGTACTAAACGTACCTGTTGATCCACATGTTGCCTTAGCTACATATTCTTGCCAATTTCCTGTACCTGCTTGTGATGTTAACCATTCATAATATCCGCCTGTACCAATACTATTAGAAGCAAAATTTATATTATATCCTACTGGTATTTTAGCTATGATTTTTGTTATAAATACCTTATTTGGACCTGAAGGTGTTGCAAAATAGAACCCTCCCCATCCAGGTGTAACATTACCTGTTGTCTTTATCTCTAATCCATAACTTGAACCTGTAGGCGAACCACTTATTGTTACTCTCGTATTGGTTACCAATCCATTACCAGTATTATTATATACATTTGTGCTGTTTATTCCACTAACAAAAGTAGGATCAGTATATAACGTTCCTCCTACAGTTAAATTTGTAATATTAGGCGCCGTTTTATCTATATTTGAAACTGTTAAACTTGCTTGCATTGCTTGGTTTCCTGCTGCGTCATTTCCTCTTGCTAGTACTGTACCATTTGCACTTATTACTACTGCTGCTGTATATGTTGTCCATGTAGAACCACCATTTGTACTATACTCTTTTGTTGTAAGTTCCGTTGGATACGCAATTGTAACTGTAACATTTTGATTTGTCCAATTTGTTGTACTTGGCGTTAAAATTATTGTTCCTACACTTTGCGTTGTCATTGATACTACATTTGATATAGTCGTGTTTCCTGCATTATCTGTTACTCTTACTTTACATTGATATGTTCCACTTGTTAGTCCAGTAAATGTATATGTTACTGCACTTGTAGCT
>JAOAHC010000010.1 GCA_026415435.1 Clostridia bacterium | reverse complement strand
ATTGCTTATAAATTAAATTATAAAAGGGATAGTGTTACAGTTAGTGTAACTAAAAATAAAACTGCGATAGCTGATATTAGATTGAAGTATGAGGTAAGTACTAATAATCAAGGTTTGTTAATTTATCTTCCATTTAATGGGAATGCTAATGATGAAAGTGGTAATAATTATAATGGTATTGTCAATGGGGCAATACTTGCTAAGGACCGATTTGGACGAGATAATAAAGCGTTCTACTTCAGTGGAAATAATAGTTATATACAAGTAAATAACTTACCTCAACTGAATACAAATTTCACTTATTGTGCTTGGATTAAAATAGATACTACTTCTTTGAGTGATAGGGGTTATAATTTTGGATGTTATGGTAAGGAAAATGCTGGAGTTGCTTCGTGGGATATAGGTTATTATCCAATGAGAAACTATTTTGCAGTATTCAACCGGCCATCGGATGTTTGGACAAAAGGATATGCATTAGATAATAACTGGCACTTTATCTTAATTACTTTTGGGAATAATAGTAAAAGTCTTTTTATAGATGGGAATTTTGTTGATTCTAAGAGCATTTCATTACCCATTCCCATTTTACCAAATAATAATTTAAGAATAGGTGCACACATAAGTGATGGTTCACAACAATTTCGTGGTTATATTGATGATATAAGACTTTATAACTATGTTTTAAGTAGTTCAGAGATAATGGCTTTGTATAAGGAAGGTGGTTGGATAGGTCAAAATCAAAACTCTTTACCGCTTTCAAATATTAATTGGATTTGTTTTTCGCATGCATCCAATATCTATATAAGACCTTCTTCAGGTGCTTTTGAATTAGTTCCTGAAGGTTTAAAATTTTACGGAACTGGTTACAGACAAGGGGCAATTATACATCCTACACCACTGATGTTTTATACCATCACTAATAAAACCATTTACTTTAAATGGAAGGCGTTTGGAGGGACTGGTTTTAGTTATATGGGTGTTGGTCCAGTAATATTTACTGACACAATCAGTTGGCAAATGCCATCTTATCCACCAACTTATTTAACAACCCATCATTCTTACTTAAATTCTTATGTTATTACTGAAAATAAATGGTACTATACAAGAATTACTTTTAGTTCTAATACATTTAATGCTGTTACTGCAGAGAATAACTATGATAATCGCGGTGGTATTCCTGTTCAAACAAGAAATGGAACATTAGATAGAAATTACAAATTCTTTGGTTTCGGATTAGGTGATAATTATGCCGGAACTAGTGCGTATGCAATTTTAGGTGAAGTAATAATAGAATAAAATTTTATAATTCTTCTAATACATTTTATTATGTTCTTTAAGATTTTTGCATTAATATTTAAAACCTTTACTAAAGATGAGGTTAAAAATGAAATACATCAAAACGAGTTTAATTGTTGTATTAATACTCATTTTAACTATCTGTCTCTTTTCATCTTGTGACAAGATAGCAGATTCAAAATTAGAAACAGGAACAATAAGAGGAACAGTAAAAACCTATTATGGTGATACATTACTCGCAGGTGCAATTATTTCAACAAATCCAGCAACTAGCGTAGTTTCTACAAATAATAATGGTGAGTATATTATTGAGAATGTTCCAATTGGAAAATACACAGTTATTGCAAATAAACAAGGTTTTAAAAAAGATAGTTTAAATGTCAATGTAATTAAAGATAAAGTATCTCTGGCCGAATTCAGACTATTAAGAGAAACGCAAGTTGCAACTGGTGAATTGATAGCTTATTATCCATTCAATGGCAATGTAAATGACGAAAGTGGAAATAATTATCACGGCACTAATAACAATGCAAGTTTAACTACCGATAGGTTTAACCGACCAAATAAAGCATTTTATTTCAGTGGTAATAGTTTTATTGAACTAAATAACACTCGGCAACTTAATTTTAATAATAATACTTTTACAATATGTGCTTGGATTAAGTTTAATGAATATAATGAAGATAATGCCATAGTTTTTAAACATCTGTATTTTCACGGTACAGGTTATGGATTGGGTGTGAAAAATAACAAAATCTACTTTTATATAAGTCAAGATCCCAGATTAGTTACTGATGAAACTTATTCAGATAACAGATGGCATTTTATAGTTGGAATTTTGGATGGCAATATTCAGAAATTGTATGTTGATGGTATTCTCAAGAAAACTCAGGTTTTTCAATATAATCGAATTCATAATGATGTTAATATAACTATAGGAAACTCATATAAATATCAGGGAGGTTATGGTGGTTACTTTAAGGGGTCAATTGATGATGTAAGAATTTTTAATAAGGTATTGTCTCATGCAGAAATTCAATCACTTTATTTGGAGGAAGGATATATTCCACCATCGGCCGTAAATTCAACAATTGTATTTACATATAAAATTAATAATCAAACGGATATCTGGAAAATAAATCCAGATGGCACAGGTAGAGCAAATTTAATTAATTGGCCAAGTTCAAACGAAAAACGTCCAGTTTTATCCCCAAACGGGGATAAATTAGCTTTTATATCAAATAAATCAGGGAAATATCAAATTTGGGTTGCAAATTATGATGGTTCTAATCCAAAACAGATTACTTTTGATGAAGAAGTTCATACGGGTCCTGAATGGTCACCAGACGGTCAATGGTTATATTATGCGGTTAGTATAACACACATAAATACAGATATTTATAAAGTTAAAGTAGATGGAACACAAAGAATTGCAATAAAAAATGGACCAACTTATGAATATTTACCTATTGTTGACCCTATTTATGGGCGATATTTAATTTATAAGTTTGATACAGGAGCGTGGGGACCTACTGCAATATGGAAAAAATTAGACATGTTAACGGGGCAGGAGATAACTTTAGTTGACTGTACTGACCCAAATAAATATGGTGTACATGAACTTTGTTTTAGTCCAGATGGTCAAAAATTAGCTTTTGTTAGAGATATAGGAAGTGGATATCCCAGTTATGGAGGACCCTCTAATGTATATATAATGAATTCAGATGGGTCAAATTGGGTTAAATTGACTAATTTAACTGGTTACGGACAATTATACAGGCATCCTACTTGGTCTCCAGATGGAAAATTTTTAGTTTTTTCTTATGATTATCCTATGGATAGATTTCATGACTATTTTTACATTATTAATGTAGAAACTTTAGATTTGAGGAAATTAGATATTGGTTTAGGTGGTGAAGCCTATGAACCTTACTGGGGTAAAATTTTGCAGTAATTTATATTTTTAAGTATAAAAAAGTAATAAAAATTAAAAAAATGGAGGATAATATCATGAATAAATTTTTTAAATCAATTCTTATTTTAATTTCTCTTTATTATTATACTTTTGCTGGCGCCGATGTTATGAATAACGCAGGCGATAAAGCATTACTTTTTCGATTTAATGAATTAGCCAATCTAAAAATAAGCTCATTCCTTTCATCTGAAGAGAAGTATTTTGATGATATATATTTACCCTCATTTAAAGGTATAGGTGTCAAATATTATTTTTCGAATAATTTAGCTGGTAAAGGTGCCTTTTTATTTGGAAACAATTCTTCAACTCAAAAAGTGGATATTGGTGGTTATTCGGATGAAAAGTGGTCTAGTTTTGGCGCAGGTATAGAATTTGGAATTCAATCAGACTTGGTTAAAAGTGGTTCGTTTCTCGGATATATTGGTGGAATGTTGGGATTTATTTATTTAGCGAGTACATATGAACCATCTTTACCCATTAATAGATCAAGAGGGACAATTACAAATTATGATTTAAGTTTGACAAATTTCAATCTAGGTGGTAATCTTGGATTTGAATATTTTATTTTCGAAAGGATAAGTTTTGGTGCCGAATATCGATTTACAATTTTTAGTGGAAGTGGTTCAATTGAAATTACAAGACACAATGATTCAAAAATTAAATCAGATTTACCATCTTCATTTTCAATTGGATTTGATACAATATCTTTTATTTTAGCAGCGTATTTTTAAATCAATTAAATCTTTCTTTAGTAAAAGCATCCTGATTTATAAATCAGGATGCTTTATTTAATTATAAATTATTTTTTCACCTTTTTTATATTTAACTTTATATAAATAAACTTTTTCGGCTCAATTGATTAGATATACAATTTCCTGTATGGATCCAACTTACCAAAAGATGAAAGAATTCTTCAGTAAATTTAAGAAGAAATCAACCCTATACCCCCAATCATAGTAAAAAATCGAAAAAATGTATAGAAAAACATACATTTTTAATCTCCGGAGACCAAATTTCAATCTCCAGAGACTAATTTTAAATCTCCCGAGATTAATCTTTAATCTCATAAGATCAAATTTTAATATTTGAAGAGTAAATTTTAATCTCCCGAGACTATAATTTAATCTTCTAATATCAATTTTTAATCTTCCGAGACCAGTTTTTAA
>JAOAHC010000023.1 GCA_026415435.1 Clostridia bacterium | reverse complement strand
CAATGAAGCCTTTAAAATGGCTAAGTCCAAGAGAAAAACTATTAGAATATATGTCAAGTTAAAGTTCACGCTAAGTATATCATGGTATTCAAACTATATATTTTAAAATAAAGTGTGACATATGATTGACAAACCTACAGTTTTTGTTTGTATTTATCAAAATATGTATTGACGTTGAGATAAGACTGTGATATAATCCGAACAATTATATTTTAGTTATATTACACCAAAATATTTGTTGTATAAATTGAAGGGAGAATACATATGAAGAAATTAAAATCTGAAGTTTCTCTTTATAATGAGGTAAAAAAAGGTAATCGGAACTACTTGGAGGATTTAAACGATAGATGCAGTGTTATAGTATACAGTGCACTACAAGAAAGTATTTTAACTATTTGCATAGAGTGGCAAATAGTTTTAAGAGACTTTTATGTTTATTATAAAGATCATATAAGCTACGCCGAAAAAAGTATAAATATTATTTTTGAAAAGTATTTAAATATGTCGGGAAATTACAACGAATTCAAAAAAAGTATGCAAAGTTATTTTAGAAACGAATTCGTAAATATTCTCGACGAATATTTGAAAAAACAAGAGACCAGATTGGTAAGTTAAAATTATAGTTATAGTTAGAAATGATTAGTATTACTTTGTAATATTAGTCATTTTTCGTTTGAATAAAATTAGGTTTAGTGTAACACTATAGATATAAAAATCCATAAAATGTTATGAGGTGATTAAAATATTATATTCAATAATACTGGCTATAAGTTTAAATATTGATTCATTTTTTAGTGGTATTACATATGGATTAAAAGAAATAGAAATCTCACTTTTTTGTAGAATAATAATTTCTTTTATAACGTTAATGCTGTCGTGTTTAAGTTTCTACGGGTTTATGTATATTAGAAATATTTTCCCGAGCGAATTATCAAAAATATCTGGAGCTTTTATTTTAATTATAATGGGAATAGGTATGATATATAATGTTATTAGAGGTGACAAATCGAAGAAAAATTTAAATTGTTATGAACAAATAGATTATGATAAATCTAAAAGCATAAGTATCTTTGAGTCAGTAGTACTAACATTTGTACTTTCAATAGATATAATGTCGGTTGTCTTAGCTTTATCGTTAAGTGGCTTTACTACTATATGGATACCTATATTTATACCTATAGTGCAGTTTTTAACACTAGGAATTGGACTAGGAGTTGGTAAAAAGGGCAAGGAAATTTTAGAGAAAAGTATGAGTAATTTTGTAATTAATGTAATACCAGGTCTTATATTATTTATAATAGGGATATTCAGGTTATTTTAAAGAATACTAGTTCTTGATATATTTTTATAAATATGATATACTCTACCTATATTTATTGAGATATTTACCAATGATTATTTGGAGGTGAGATATATTGGGGGGAAATAGTACTAATTTAACAGATGTAACTAAGATTTTCTTCAAAAAGTTAAAAGAAAATGTAAAACAATTTAATATAGTGCAGCCAGAAATGGCAAAGGCTGTATTAAAAGAGTTAGCTAATCGCAATTTTTTTCTTCGGAAAAACAATCTATTTGGTGAAAATCACATAGGAATAAATGAATATTCTATGTATGAAAAATCTGCAATTGAGGAACCTGAAGTTTTTATTAATTTAGATATTTCTTTTGAATTTTTGAAAAATGCCATAATTGAGTGCTTAAGTCAGCCAGATTTAAGATGGATGCCAATAAGTGAAATTGATGCATATATGTACGAAATAATTTTTTCTACATGTAATGATATAATTAATGATACAACTAAATCTTATCAAGTATTGGGTGTATGTATACCACCTAAGCATGTATTACAAGTAAATAGTAATGATTTTAGTGTATCATTAAATAAATCTATCAAGAAATTTATAGGTAATCTTAAAAAAGAATTGAATTTGGAATAAGTAGAAATCGTACCAATTGTATTTTATACAAATGGTGCGATTTTTACTTTTACTTATTAGATTATATAATGATTATTCTAATTTATATATTAAAAACCGACAAATTTTTTAAAAAAGTTCATATAACTGTTGACATTTATAAAAAAGGATGTTATAATTGCAGAAAATAAATCATAAGATGTAATATCAAATTTGATTTTAGTTTTTTGATCGTAGTGATCAAAATAAGTAGTATCCAAAAATATTTACGAGGAGGACACTTTATGTCCAATATTGACGGTGACGGTCCAACACAGCAGTAATTCAGAAAAAAGTAACTTTATAGGAGGTTGTGTTATGGGTGTTTCGGCAGATGATGGGCCACCATACTGTTTAGTATGATGTGTAAAAGTAGTACAGCGATAAATAAAGCTTTTGGAGGTATTTGTAATGTTTGCTTCTGTGGATGATATTCCACCTTGTTAGTTAGTGTAATTGTATTGGCGCTTAATAACTTGAAAATGTAAGTATTCAAAAATCGATTCTAAGGTTTTATACAAATTAGGTTTTATTCCTCGTTGTAAGTTAAAAAATATGAAGGGAAAGCTGTAGGTTGTAAATTAAAAAATAAGGTTAACAATATTGACAAAGGCGACATTTATATGTCGCCTTTGAACTACAAGACGGAGGAGGTAATTATGGCCAAAGTTCCTAAGATTGTAAAGACTTGCTTGTTATTTTGCAACAACCCTAATATTCCTTATTTAAGTCAAACAGATTCACTAAAAACAGATATTCATGCAAAGAGAATTAATACCAATTGTTTGAACTCATATAAGAGGACTCGTATAAAATTATGTTAAAGATAAACTAAAAGACATATTTCATTATAAATGAATGAAAATGTCTTTTAGTTTTTTATATGTCCAAAATAGCCATATAAAGTAACACTAAATTAATTATATAATATTAGTCAAAAATTCTTCTGAATTGGCACTAAAATTGTTAAAATGATAACTTAATTTGGTTGCATATAAATACTATTTATGATATAATCTCATAAAGGTGAAAAATATGAATATTTCAAAGCAAAAAGGCACAAAAGACATTTATTCAGATGATATTTTGATTTGGCAATTTATAGAAGAAAATATAAGAAAAATAGCAAAAAAATTTAATGTGGGTGAAATAAGAACTCCTGTATTTGAAGCTACAGAACTTTATATGCGTGGTGTTGGTGACGAGACTGATATAGTAAGTAAAGAAATGTATACTTTTTTAGATAAGGGTGACAGAAGTATAACGTTAAGACCAGAACTTACAGCGGGTGTCGTTCGTTCATATATTGAAAATGGTATGAATTCGCTTCCACAACCTCTTAAACTTTGGTATATAGGAAATATGTACAGATATGAAAAAATGCAAAAAGGTAGATATAGAGAATTTGCGCAATTTGGTACAGAGATATTTGGATCTGCTTCATATTTAGCGGATGCAGAGACAATATTAGTATCTAGTACCTTGTTAAAAGAGATAGGATTATCTGATGATATTGTCTTATCAATTAATTCTATTGGTTGTAGTGAATGTAGAAAAAAATATATTGGGATTTTAAGGGAATATCTAAAACCAAGAATTGATAATATGTGTGATAGCTGTAAAGTAAGATATAACAAAAATATACTTAGAATAATTGATTGTAAAGAAGAAAAATGTAATCATGAATTAAAAGATGCGCCGTATATAACTGATAATCTTTGTGATGATTGTAAGGAAGATTTTAGTAATTTACAGAATGTTCTTACTAATTTAAAAGTTGAATATGTAATTGATAAAAAAATTGTAAGAGGATTAGACTACTATAATAAAACTGTTTATGAATATATTTCAAAAGATTTAGGCATAGCTGTTGGTGGTGGAGGTAGATATGATGGACTTGTTTCAACATTAGGAGGACCTAATACTCCGGCAGTAGGATTTGCTCTTGGTATGGATAGATTAGTACTTTTACTTAAAGAAAAAAACATTTTAGAAAAAATAAAAAACAATGTAGATATATATTTTGCTTTATTTGGAGATACAGCACATTTAATTGGAAACAATTTAATGCAAACTCTAAGAAACGAAAAAAATATATATGTTATAGATGGTGATATATCAAATAAAAGTCCAAAAGCTCAGCTTAAATATGCTAGTAGCAAAAATGCTAAATTTGTTTGCATTATTGGTCAAGATGAAATAGATAAAAATATTTGCATTATTAAAAATATGGAAACAGGTATTCAAGAAAATATTAATTTGAATTCTGAAAATATAATAAAATATATAGATAATAATTAGTTTAATATGGTTTAAAGGAATAGGTGAAATTTATGAATAAATATAGAACACATACATGCGGTGATCTTGATTTAAAAAACGTTGATGAAGAAGTTAAATTATCAGGATTTGTTAGAACAATTAGAGATTTGGGATCGGTTATATTTGTGGATTTAAGAGATCACTATGGAGTAACTCAACTAGTTATAACAGGTGAAGAAAACATAGTTAAATTTAATCAATTAGTTACTATTGAATCTACTATTTGTATAACTGGTAGAGTAATAAAAAGAAATGAAGACAATGTAAATGCTAAAATAAGTACAGGTAAAATTGAAGTAGGTGTTCAAAGTATTGAACTTTTATCAAGAGCAAAAAATAATTTGCCTTTTGAAGTACAAGATAGTAGAGAAGTAAGAGAAGACTTAAGATTAGAATACAGATTTTTGGATTTAAGAAATGAAATTTTACATGATAAAATAATTTTTAGAGCAAAAGTTTTAAAAACATTAAGAGAAAAGATGGATGCTTTAGGATTTCTTGAAATACAAACTCCAATTCTTACAAGTTCATCTCCGGAAGGAGCTAGGGATTATCTAGTACCAAGTCGTATACATCCAGGTGAATTTTATGCACTTCCTCAAGCACCACAACAATATAAACAACTTCTTATGATCTCTGGTTTTGATAAATATTATCAAATAGCTCCATGCTTTAGAGATGAAGATCCTAGAGCTGACAGATCACCAGGTGAATTCTATCAACTTGATTTTGAAATGTCTTTTGCAGAGCAAGAAGATATATTTAGAATATTAGAGAATGTTGTTGGAAGTACGTTTAAAGAGTTAACAACTAAAGCTGTATCAGAAGCACCATTTATTAGAATTCCATATAATGAGGCTATGAATAAATACGGTTCAGATAAACCTGATTTGAGAAATCCATTAGTAATTGAAGATGCAACGAGTATTTTCAAGGATACTGAATTTAAAGTATTCCAAAATAAAGTTGTTAAGGTTATTAAAGCTCCATGTTCTGAGGTTACTAGAAAATTCTTTGATGAAATGGTAGACTATGCAACTACTGAAGCTGGGCTTAAAGGTCTTGCATGGGTTAAGATAAATGAAGATTCTTCTGTTAGCGGAGTTATATCAAAATTTGTAACGGAAAATGTATTGAATGAGTTAGTAAGTCTTACAGATGCAAAACCAGGGGATGGATTATTCTTCATTGCAAATGATAAAGATAAAGTTTGCAAAGAGGCTGGTTCAATTAGAATAGAACTAGGAAAAAGACTGAACCTAATAGAAAAAAATATATATAAATTTTGCTTTATAGTTGATTTCCCAATGTATGAATTAGATGATAATGGTAAAGTTGAATTTAGTCATAATCCATTTTCTATGCCACAAGGCGGCTTAGATAGCCTAAATAATATGAATCCGTTAGACATACTTGCATACCAATATGATTTAGTATGTAATGGTTATGAACTTGCTTCAGGAGCAGTTAGAAATCATAATATAGAAACAATGGTAAGAGCTTTTGAAATAGCAGGATATACTAGAGATCATGTTGAATCTAAGTTTGGTGCATTATTTAATGCATTCCAATATGGAGCACCACCACATGCTGGAGCGGCACCTGGTATAGATAGAATGATTATGCTTCTATCTGATGAAGTAAATATACGTGAAGTAATTGCTTTCCCAAAAAATAGTAGGGCAAGAGATTTACTTATGCAAGCACCTTCTAAGGTTACAGAACAACAACTTAGAGATGTACATATTAAACTAAGAGAAGAAAATAAAAAATAAAGGTATAATGTATAAATTCTTTAAATAATTTCAAGAATATATATTATGTGAGGAGAACATATGAAAATATCAATTATAGGTACAGGGGCATATGGAATAGCTCTTGCTAAGGTATTTAACTATAATGCGAATAAAGTTACAATGTGGACAAAATTTCAAGAAGAGCTTGATACTATCAATATAAAAAGAGAAAATATAAAAGTACTTCCTGGAGTAAAAATACCCAAGGAAATTGCGCTTACATGTGATATGGAAAAATGCATAAAAGGAGCAGATATAATAGTTATAGCTGTTCCAATGAATGCAGTAAGGTTAGTTTCAAAAGAAATGAGTAAGTATATTACTAAAGATCAAGTTATATGCATAACTAGTAAAGGTATTGAAAACGATACAAATAAGCTAATGAGCGAAGTTGTAAAGGAAGAGATAGAAAGTAGTAATATCTGCGTACTTTCGGGACCTTCTTTTGCAATTGATCTGGTAAATAATTTTGAACTGGGTCTTGTAGTAGCTTCAAATAGCACTAAGGCAAGCATGAGCGTTAAAATATCACTTGAAAATGATAATGTTGTAGTTAATGAATATAAAGATGTAGTTGGAGTGCAAGTATGCGCTAGTATCAAAAATGTTTTTGCGATTATACTTGGAATACTTGAGGGGCTGGGTAAGAGTGATTCTACTAAGGCTACAATGCTCACAATACTTTTAAATGATCTTAAGACAGTTGTGCAGGTTATGGGTGGTAAGACCCAAACAGTTTATTCATATGCAGGCATAGGAGATTTTTTGCTTACTTGTATGAGTAATAAAAGTAGAAATTATACTTTAGGTATAAATATAGGAAAAGGATTTTCTTTGGAAAAGTCTCTTGAAAATATGAATAATCTGACTGTTGAAGGATTACATGCTTTAAATGCAATATATAATATATTAGAAGAAAAGGAAATTAAAATTGATTCAATAGGTATTTTATATAATATTATATATTCTGGAGCTAAACCAAAGGAAATATTAAGTTGTATAAAATAAAATGGAGTATATTAATGAAAAATCAACAAAATGATGAAATTATAGATATAATAAAAAAAGATGCTTTAGATAATAATGTACCGATACTTCAAGATAAGGCTCTTGATTTCATACTGTTTTTACTAAATATTGTAAAACCTCAAAGGATACTTGAAGTAGGTACAGCAGTGGGATATTCTGCTATAAACTTTGCTAAGTATTTGCAAGGAGAAAATTCAAAAATTCTTAGTATTGAGATAAAAAAAGAAATGTATGACAAAGCACTTGAAAATATAAATGCTGCTAAACTAGGTAATAAAATTGAAGTTATTTTTGCAGATGCTACAAAGTATTTAGAGCAAGTTAATGAAAATGATGGATTGTTTGATATTATATTTATTGATGCAGCAAAAGGACAATATATGGTATTTTTAGAACATGCATTAAGGCTTGTTAGACCTGGTGGAATTATTGTTGCTGATAATGTACTGTTTAAAGGTAGAGTATTAAGTGATTATAACGATCATAAGTATAGAACAGCGGTAAATAGGCTTAGAGAATATCTGAAATTTATACAAGAAGATAGTAGACTTAACTCTAAGATATTCGATATAGGTGATGGAATAGCTGTAAGTATTAAGAAATAAATTAAAGTATATAGGATCTCTGTAGGTTACAGAGATCCTATATATTTTGACAACTTACCTTTTTTATGATATAATTTTAAAATAAATTAATGCTCAAATTTAATAAATTAATATTTAAAAAGGGGGCTATGTTATGAGATCAGTAATGTTGCAAAAGATAATTACTAGAATAGAGGAATTAAAAAATGAAGTTAAAACTAATTTGATTGATTTTAAGGATTTAGATTTATACTTACGGGAAGTTATGCATATAAACTGCTGTACATCAGGGAAAGAGCCTTCTGAGAAAATATATAATTTATTCTTCTTGGATTTTCAGAAGTATTTTTGTAAATTGTATGATAGAATAAGTGAACTGGCATCTAATCTCGATAAAAGTTCTTCTATATGGGATATAGAAAAATTAGATTACATTCTTAGGGAAATTTTGTTTAGTAATAGTTCAAATTTTGTGTACAAAGATTTTATAAAAAAAATATATACTTTGGACACTCCTTGTAAAAGAACTGATTGGACAATATCCTATGAGAATATCCTGGGAACGTTAACTGAAGCAGAATCTGATTTAAAACCTACGGATAAGATTAATACAGAGTTGCTAGAAAGAATAAGTGCTGATAGGGAGATAGCATATTTTCTATTAAAGATTAAAAAACCAAACCCGCCAATGGACAGAATACTTCCACAAATGAATAAGATATCAGAAATAAACTTGTGTAAGGATTTAGCAGCCGGATTATATCGGAGAATAGGAAAGTATATTAAAGAGATACTAAAAATTAAGGATGTACAGGCAAAAAGATATGTTTTACACAGTTTAGAACAATTAGTAAACAAGCTTAGGGAAATGGAATAAAGTTTATATGTAAAAAGAAACGCTCAATTTGAACGTTTCTTTTCTTTCTATATAATAGAAGATACATTACTTAAAAATTTTCCTCTTCTTTTATATATTGTAGGTACATTTGGGTTAGATATTGTACCAAATACTACATATAAGTCAGATAATTCAAGTAAAGTAGTTTCTATATTCTCCTTTGAATAGTTTAATTTAATTATATAAGTTTCATTATTTTGTATAATAATTAATAGATCAATATTATCAACTGTACAAATATACATATTTTCCAATAAAATCGATTTTAAATTCTCATAGTTTTGTTTTATGGTAGAAAATACTTGTTCTATCCTATCAGTATGTATATTTACTAAATCAGAGTTAAGCAGATGTTTTAAATTTGTTAGATTTATAACCCTTGTGTTATTATTTAAATTTTTCATATCATTATTTAAATCTGTTACTTTAACCAATTCAATAAATGAATTATCTATATTAAGAATAATATATGAAGTGTCATTAGAGTTACTTAAATCAAGAACTTTTCTAAAAGTTAAATTTTTACGAACTCTATCAAATTTATTAGTAGCTAAGATTTCGTTTATAAGGCTATATTTTATTTTCTCTACTATATTTATATTACTATATTCAACTCTTATAATTAGATCGTTTGATATTGTATTATATAATTCATCAATTAGTATATTGTTTTTTAATACTTGTAATAATTCTAATTTTTTAAGCTTTGAAGCAAACTCTATAGGACTATATTTTTGTTTGTTAGAAATAATTATATTTACTAAGCTGTCTTGAAGTTTTAAAATATTAGTAACAATTATTTCTTCTAGAAAATTAATTTTTTCAGATAGACTTCCTTCCACTGATAGACTTACATCTTCAGACGAATAATCGATTAATCCAATATTTAGCTTTTCAAGAGCCTCATTTATATGATTTTTAATTCTCTTATTTTGGTTTTGAAGAGTTTCAATAGTATCAGTAAAACTATACTTTCTTATGTTAAGGTAATTCTCATTTAAAAGTTTATTAAAATAACATAACTTATTGTAATTAGAATATTTTCTACTTATTTCATCTAATAAATTAAATAAATCTTCATTTTTGTCTAATCTATATTTATTTAAAGTTTTATTTATATATTTATTAGGATTTCTTGTAAATATGTTATAGTATAATTTTTCTTCATCAATATCAAGAGCAGAACATATTTGACTAAGAAGTTTTCCTTCTAAGAAATATATATCATTTTCTGTTGTTATTTTATATCCTAAAAATGTATTTTCATATGTTCTATAATTAGGCATTATACTTAAACTAGTAGGTAGAGTATATAGTAACCTACATACTAAATTTGAAATGATAGCTCTATTTATACCAAAATTTGTGTGAGATATTTTATAGTCATATTTTGAAAGTAGAGTAGTACTATAGCCAATTGAGTAAGTCTCATTTGATATTCTATTAGTAACCAGTATATATATTAAATGAAGATAAATAGAAGGCATATTTTTTATATCTTTTATGTACAATTCTTTTTTTACCGCGTCATAATACCCACTTTTATAATCAATATTTTTTTCATTTCCAAATATTATTACATCTATATTTTTATATAATTTTTTTGCTAGAACATTTGAAGTATATGTTGATATATATCCAAAATCTATTAACTTTGCAAAAATTTCTTTAATAATATCTATAAATTCATCATTTAAATTACATTTATCTTTTAGTTTATTTAAATAATTAATATTAGCCATACTACGTTTATCCTCCGTAAATTTTCTCACAATATATTCTATAATAACTGCGTGAAATATACAAGTAATGTAACAAAAAAGAAATACAAATATTAAAATTTAAATATTTGTATTTCATATATTAATTAACTAATTATTGTAATTTTCTTTATTTGTCTGCCTAGATCTAGCTATTGCAAGACCTTTATCTGATACATTTTCAGTTACAACCGAACCTGCTGCTACTATAGCTTTTTCACCTATTGTAACAGGTGCAACTAAAGTAGAATTACAGCCTATAAATGCATTATCTTTTATAACAGTTGTATTCTTTTCATATTTTATATTCATATTAGCAGTTATAACACCACAAGCAATTTCAACATTTTTACCTATTTGTGTATCGCCTACATATATATGATGAGGTAGGTTTGAATTTTCTCCTATTATTGTATTTTTAGTTTCAACAAATCTACCAATTTTACATGAGTTGTCCACTTTAGTCTTAGGTCTAATGTTTGCAAATGGACCTATACTGCAATTATCACCTATTTTACTGTGATCAACTTTGCTTGTTTCAATTACAACATTATTTCCAATTGTAGAAGCTATTATATTGCTATTTGGTCCAATAACACAATGTTCACCTATAATGGTGTCTCCTTGTATGTTAGTACCAGGATATATTACAGTATCTTTACCAATTTTAGCATCGATACTAATATATGTGTTTTCAGGATCTATTAGTGTTACACCACTTTCCATATGTAAATTACGTGTATCCTCAAGTAGAGTTTTTGTTGCAACAGAAAGATCTGCTCTTGAATTAATTCCTTGTGTTTCAGAAGCATCTTGTATCATATATACGCCGATTTTTCCACCTTCTTGTATTATATGATAAGGAATATCTGTTATGTAGTATTCTTTTTGAGCATTGTTATTATCTAATTTTGAAAATGCATTTTTTAAATATTTTCCTTTAAAACAATATAATCCGATATTAACTTCTTCTACAGCAAGTTCATCTTCATTACAATCTTTTTGTTCAATTATTTTTGATAGATTTCCATGAGAATCTCTGATAACTCTACCATAGGCTGGAGTTTTATCAAATACTGCAGAAACTAATGCACCATCATAATTTCCAAGAGACATAAATGATATAAAAGATTTAATTGTATATGATTTTATAAGTGGCATATCTCCATTAACAATTAGTATATAATCATCATCATTAATATATTTTTCAGCCTGAAGGGCAGCATGACCTGTACCTAGTTGCTTATCTTGTATACAAAATATAGCATCAGTATCTTTCATATGATTAATAATTTGCTCTGCTTTGTGACCAACAATAACATATATTTCGTTTGATCCAGCTTCTTTACAAGAATCAAATACATAATTTATAATGCATCTATCGTATACTTTGTGTAATACTTTAGGTAAATCAGATTTCATTCTAGTACCTTTACCACCGGCCAATATTATTGTATTTAATTTTATATCTGACATAATTAACATCAACTCCTAAAACGTAAAATAACTAAGGTATAGTATTATACCCCAGTTATTTTAACATAAATATATTTAAATGTAAATCTTATAGTTAAAAAAATATGAATAATCCCATTTTTTAGTAGTTCTAAATATTTAATTTTGCAGCTTCATCACAGTCATCTGAATAGCTAGAATCATTTAAAAGAGCATACTCACTTGTTTCATAAAATTCTGTTTCATTTGAAATAGGGAGAGCTTCAACACCTCTTAGTTTTTTCTCAATTGTACGGGTTTTCTTTGAGGCTAGATCCATAGTTGAAGAAATTTCTTGGAGTTTCTTATTTGTTTTATCTAGAATATCTCCAAATTTAGTGAATTCTGATTTGACAATACCTAGTAGTTGCCATACTTCGCTTGTACGTTTTTCAATTGCTAGAGTTTTAAATCCCATTTGCAAACTATTTAAAAGAGCTACAAAAGTAGTAGGTCCTGATACTACAACCCTATATTTTTGTGAGATAATTTCACATAGACTTGTATTTCTTAAAATTTCACAGTATAAGCTTTCAGTTGGTAAAAACATTATAGCAAAGTCAGTTGTGTACGGAGTTTCAATGTATTTATCATATATATCCTTTGCAAATGATTTTACTGAGTTTTCAAGTTTTTTCCTATATTCTGCTATAAGTGTAGCATCACCTAGTTCTTCTGAATCTACAAGTTTTGTGTAGTCTTCTATTGGAAATTTAGAATCTACAGGTAATAAAACATATTCATTTTCATTTCTACCAGGTAACTTTATAGCAAACTCAACAAAGTCATTTGATTTAGGTTTTGTTTTTATATTTGCCGTGTATTGATCTTTTGTTAAAAATTGTTCTAGTATATTACTTAATTGTATTTCACCCCAATAGCCCCTTGATTTTACATTGGTAAAAACTTTTTTTAAATCACCAACACCTTGAGCTAAATTTTGCATTTCACCAAGACCTTTATATACAGATTCTAAACGATCATTAACTAATTTAAACGATTCGCCAAGTCTTTTTTCTAAAGTATCGTGTAATTTTTCATCTACTGTAAGACGCATTTTTTCCAATTTTTCTGTATTTTCTTTTTGAATGAAAGTAAGCCTATCTTCAACTGTTTTACGAATACTTTCTAATTTTTCTTCCATATTCTTTCTGGTGTTTTCAAGTTTATTTTCATTTAAAGTAGTAAGATTTGCTAAGCTAGCTTGTTGTAAATTAGTATTTTCTACTATTTTATTTCCAATATTTTTTGATAATTCCTCACGTGAATTCATAAGCATATTGGAAAATTCTTGTCTTAATTGATTAAATTCTAAAATAAAGTCTTTAGATTTATTACCTTTTAGTTTAACAGAAGTTATAACTAGTAGTATTATAGAAATAATAACTACCAAAATTAGCAATATTATAATAATCAGATCCATGTATATACCTCTTTTCTATATGTAGATTATATCAAACAAAAGTTCGTTTGTCAACTTAAAATATAAAAAGATTATATATTTTAAAGCAGAATAGAATATAGGCTATATAGTTTGACACTATATAGTTAGTATGATATAATAATCTAAAAAGTTTAGGAGTTGATATTTTGTTTGATATATTCACAAAACAGGGTTTTATAGAATTTTTATATATTATTCCAGCATTGATAATTGGTCTTTCTATTCACGAATTTGCTCATGCTTTTGTTGCATATAAGTTGGGTGATAGAAGTCAAAAAGCACAAGGTAGACTTACTCTGGATCCCTTTGCGCATATTGATTGGATAGGGTTTATAGCTCTTGCAATTTTTAAATTTGGGTGGGCAAAACCAGTTCAAGTTAATGACTCTTACTTTAAAAATAGATCAAGAGATAATATGCTAGTTGCACTTTCAGGACCAGTTGCTAATATTATTGTTGCAGCATTATTTACGCTAATTACAAAACTACTTATAGATTTTGGAATTATACCTCATCAATTAGATAGCACATCTACTAGTTTTACGATTTTTAATATAGTTTGGACAATAGTTAAATTAAATGTATTACTTGCTGTTTTAAACATGATACCATTACCGCCATTTGATGGCTCAAAGGTACTATTACATTTTATACCTAGTAAGTATAAATATATCATGTACAAATTAGAAGAGTATTCTTTATATATTGTGCTAATATTGCTTGTAACAAATATAGGACCAATGATTATATCACCTATTGTTAGTGCATTATTAAGTGTTTTTATTTCAATTATTATGATTTAAAAATTTTTGTAAGAAAGAAGGAAAAAGAATAAATGAAATGTGTAGGTATAGAGACAAGTTGTGATGAGACTTCTGTTTCAGTGGTTGAAGATGGAAGAGTAGTATTATCAAATATTGTTTCTTCTCAAATAGATATACATAAAAAATTTGGTGGAGTTGTACCTGAAATTGCTTCTAGACATCATGTTTCTAATATTGCGTATGTTGTAGATGATGCATTAAATACAGCTAATATATCTTTTGATGATATAGATTATATTGGTGTTACTTGTGGACCTGGACTTGTAGGAGCGTTACTTGTAGGAATATCTTATGCAAAATCTTTGGCATATTCTTTAAATAAGGAAATAGTACCAGTACATCATATAGAAGGGCATATTGCAGCAAATTATATATCAAATCCAGATTTAAAACCGCCTTTTATGGCACTTGTTGTGTCCGGAGGACATTCTCATATAGTGCATGTAAAAGACTATACAAAGTTTGAAATCATAGGTAAAACAAGAGATGATGCAGTTGGAGAGGCTTTTGATAAGGTTGCACGAACACTAAATTTAGGTTATCCAGGAGGTCCTCTTGTAAGTGAAGAGGCAGATAAAGGACAAGCATTGTATAGTTTGCCTAAAACTAAATTTGATAATTATGATTTTAGCTTTAGTGGGATTAAGACAGCAGTTATAAATCTTGTAAATAAAGAAAAAGAAAATATTAATATTCAAAATTTGTGTGCAAGCTTTGAAAATGCTGTGTGTGAAATTTTAGTTGAAAATACAATAAGAGCTATGCAGGATTATAATATTGGTACAGTAGTACTAGCAGGTGGTGTATCGGCAAACAAAAAGCTTCGTAAATTAATAGAGATAGAATCAAAAAGAAATGGATACACTGCTTATATGCCTGAACTTAAATATTGTACTGACAATGCGGCAATGATAGCGAGTGCTGCATATTTTAACTATATAAATGAAAGAAGATATAATATAAAAGAAAGATTAGATTTAAATGCGTATCCTAGCTTTAAACTAGGTGAAAAAATGTAAAATGCGGATAAGTATATTAATAAATATATAATTAAAAATAAATTTATGAACCAACGTAGATCAGATACTTTCATATATAAGTGATTATGCAAAAAATATATTTAGTAATATCTAACTTTATTGATGAACAGTTTAAAGGGAAAGCTTTTATTTCCTATAGTATTTGCTCATCTATGTTTGGATGAAATATTAAATATAAAAAAAGTTCAAAATCTTTGTGTACTATATACAGATAAGGATTTCTTTACTATACTATTAGTACTTAAGGAAAATCATATTTATAGGATTAAGTCTAATAGAAATGAATATAGTTACTATTTTATGAATATTATAGTAAATAGCTGTTCATTAAATAAATGTAAGTGACTTATTATAAAAATTGATTATGAAAAGCTAATTAAAGATGTGAAAAGAGCACTTATACTTAAACTTGACATTATCATTAAATAAAGGAAAAGGTGATTAAATGACTATATATGGCATATCTGATATTCACTTGTCATTTGGTGTCAATAAACCAATGTGTGTGTTTGGAAATGTATGGAAAAACCATGAAGAAAAACTAAAAGCAAATTGGAATAAACAAGTTTCAAAGGATGATATAATTATAATAGCTGGTGACATTTCATGGGGGTTGAACTTTTCAGAGGCTAAACCTGATTTTGAATATATTAATAAGCTACCAGGTAAAAAGATTGTATTAAAAGGTAATCATGATTACTATTTTTCTACAAAAGCCAAGGTAAATGCATTTTTAAAAGATAATAGTTTTGATTCAATTGAAATTCTTCATAATAGTGCAATTGATATAGGAAAATATATATTGTGTGGTACAAGGGGATGGGGAACTACTGAAAATCCTGATAAAGAAAGTGATGAAAAACTCATAAAAAGGGAGGAAGGTAGACTTAGATTATCATTAGAAGAAGGTAAAAAATTACAAGGAAAAGAGAACAAGGATATACTAGTTGCAATGCATTTTCCACCATTTATATCGAATTTTCAAAAAATACTTGAAGAGTATAATGTGAAAAAATGCATTTATGGACATCTACATGGTTATGGGCATACTACGGCAAAACAAGGATTTATTAATTCTGTTGAATATATAATGGTTGGTTGTGATTACACTAATTTTAAATTAATAGAATTATAGTAAAAATAATGGGGGACATATGGATAATAGATTTTTAAATAATGCCAGACAGGGTGAAAGCTCGTTTAGGAGTTTTCTTTCAGGATTTATTATAATACTTATATTTACTTTGGTTATACCAGGAATAATTTTTATTGCATTTGAACTTGTAAGTGGAATAGGTATTGACGATATGAATCAATATGTAGTTACTAATATACCATTTATATTTGCAGTTATTGGTGTTTTTATAGTTATAAAATATATACATAAAAGGCCCATTAAGACAATCATAAATTCATCAACTAAAATAAATATATCAAATTTTATGTGTGGTTTTTTAGTATGGCTATTTATTCCACTAATATTATTTCTAATAACCTATTTGTTTGCTCCATCCTACTATAAATTAACATTTGAAGTAAATGAATTTATCCCTATATTTTTAATAGGAATAGTACTTACATTTATACAAGTATTTGCAGAAGAATTGTTTTTTAGAGGATATATTAATCAAGCTTTTGGAATAAAAATAAAAGATATATATGCTTTATCAATAGTTTCTGGTGCAATATTCATGCTTGCGCACATAGCTAATCCTGAGATTGCAGAAGGTGGTTTAATTACACTTTTATTATATTTTTGGTTAGGTTTTCTGTTTTCTTATGTTGTACTTAAATATAATAGTTTGGAGATAGCAATAGGAATGCATTATGCTAATAATATGTTTTCTATTTTTATTGTATCATATCAAAACTCTGTTATGGAGGGAACACCATCTATATTCATGGATCAATCGGATACAAATATACTCTCAAGTCTAATATTAGCAATAGTAGTAGGTCTTGTAAACTTAGGTATGCTTAGTGTTATATTTAGACTTAGAAAAAAGAAAGAAATAATTGAATAATAAAAAAAGAATCTAAATCATATAATTTAGATTCTTTATATTATATTATTAATATTTAAGAATTCAGATCATTAATAACACCGTTTATTAGATTTAGATCAGAAGGAATAATCCAGCTAATATTTGCTTTTTCAAAAATTGCTTGTGGTAATACTGCACCAACTCTTGCACCATCCATCCATTTTGGGTTTTGGGGCATAAGTTCATATAAATTTTTTAAAGATAAATTATAGAATATATTTTCATTTCCTTTTATAAAGTCATCAAAACTTATCATATATTCATGTATGCCATCGTTAAATATTGTATTTTTAACTAAATTATATTTTGTTAATTTTTCAAATCTTAATTCACCGCCAGTAAATATAGCACAGTCATAGTCATTATCAAATTCAGCATCTTGAGTAATTTGTTTTACAAAATCTGAAATTTCTTCTATTTTAGCAGTTGAATATTCATAATTTGAGTGAGGAAATTTATTTAGTAGTTCAGCAACGCCAATTTTTAAATTTTTTCTGTCAATTATTTTATTATCTTTAAAGGTAACTATTTCAGTTGTTTTTCCGCCCATATTTATTATCATCACTTTTTTATTGTTATAATCATTGTCCATTGCCTTTCCTAGGTAGTAATTTTCAATTCCATGGCTAATTATTCCAAGGTGTAAATCAAATTTTGTATTGAAATCTTTAATAAGTTGTTGTTTTGATTTGTAGCTTAAGTTTCTAAAAATACCTGTTACATAAATATGAGTATTTTCATACATCATATTATATTTTTTAACGATAGTTGAAAAATACTTAAATAAATCTTTTTTATTTTCTTCACTTATACCATTGACTTCATCAAAACCATCTTTAAAATATATAGAATATTCTTCTAATAATGTCAAGATATTGTCATATTCATATACTTTTACTGTTGAAGAGCCAAGATCAATATAATAATCTTTCATAAATTCACCCCATTAAAATAATAATTACATACCTATTTTTTTAATAGGATGCCTAATTACAGTTTTTAAGCTTTCTAATTTAGTTTTTCTAGGATCACTTAAATAAATTTCATGATGATATCTATATATATTTTCATTAAAGTCTTCTGTATAACCATTTTGATGGATATAGTTTGTTAACTTATTAATACTAGGTTTTTCATTATCGTAGGAACCTATATGCATAATTTGTGCACATAAGCCTTCTTCAAAGGATAAATATTTTGTATTAGAATAATCTATATTTGGATTTTTAGATTTAAATTTAACTTTTGCCCATTCGAAAACTTCCTCTGTCACATATTCAGGAAGTCTTAACATAGAAATCCAATTAAATTTACTTTTATCTGTTATACCAAAATCAGATATTTTATCAAGATCAATATCCCAAAAGCCTTCTAATGGGGGTACTACATAGTCATAGTAACCATCTGGCTGATCATTTGAAAGTCTACTCATTTTTATTGTAAAAGTAATACCATAAAGGATTTTCATGGATTTTTGATATTCTCCATCTAATTCATTAGGATCTCCATGTCCCATTACTGATACAAAATTCATTTTAGGAACTTCTACAATACAAGGCTCTTGACTTGGTAAATATAACTTTTTAAAATCTTTTTTAAAATCAATTTTATCCATAAATAACCACCATACTACATAATAAAAAATAATATTTTGAGATTATTATATTATGATTATATATTATTGTCAATGATTAAATCGTAGTAGAGAATTAATATTAAATAATCTTAATTATATAATATAAAAAGACCTAGTTTTTAACTAGGTCTTTTAAAAAATTAATTTATTATACTTAATGTAATCTTTGCATTATTCAATTTAGATTTTATTTTATTTAATTCTGATTTGGGATAATTTATGTCTGGACAAAGAATTTCTACAGTTTTTAAGGTAGACATTTTGTCAAGTTCGTCTCCATGATTATCAGCAAGATCAGTAATCAAAATGATATTTTCTGGAGAATATTTATTTGCTTCATTCAAACTTCCATATATATCTGTAGTTCCACCAATATCATCAAAATTATTATTTATTTTTTTTGGATCAGTTATTTCTTTGGTTACAACCGCAAAAACAAATATGCGCTTATTTTCCAAATTAAGCTTATTGAAAGCTCTAGTAGCCTGTCTGACAAATTCATCCATAGAGGATGATTTATCCACATATATTAAAGTAGTGCCTTTCTTCTCACTAATTTTATCTACAAACTGTTCAGGGGAAATTTTATTCTGGGACTCATCTACAGTAACTTTTGAAATTGTTTCTAGATTTTTTAAATCTGTCCACCCAAGCCGATTTGTACTACTGTGTATATGGATCATAATTTTTGATGTTTTATCAGGAGCTATCGGAACAACAATACTTTCTTTTAATTGTGGTTCATATTTTGATTGTAATATATAACCCTCTTTATCTAAAAAAGAATATCCATTTACAATTACAACATCTGTAACATATGGATTAATACTATTAAAAGTATTGTGTTTTCCTGTTCCTCCGTGTTCACTAATCTCCCAGTAAATAGAACCCTCTTTAATAAAGCTTTCAGCATCTGCAGTTATACTAACACCTAAAATTACTGAAAAAAGAACAATCACAGTTAAAATAAATTTCTTCATTTGAAATCCTCCTAGTTGTATATTTTAAATATTTCCAGGAACATATGTCCCTGAAATATCAGAGAACATAAAAATCACTCCATTTTACAATTATATCATGAATTTAATGTAAAAACAATAGTTCGAATTATACAAATTAACATAATTATATATTATATATAGGTAGATAGTATTTAAATAATTCCAAAATAATTTTGGGATTGATTTTATTATGTTACTTGTGGTATAATTACATCCAAAATATATTGTTTTTAAATTATTAATATATATGGAGGTAAAAATATGAATGACATGATTGCATATGCAAGACAACTTATATTGATGAAAAATATTCTCCGGAATAGAAATGGAGAAAATTTTAAAGTAATATATTCTTATTCAATAATAAACTTATTGCAACTTACAAGTAAAAACAACAGTATTAATGAAAATGATGTTTCTATTAGTATTCAACAAGCTGAAATTCAATTAAAAAAACAACAAGAAGCTCCAAGATATGATTTTCAGGTGTTTGAAGAAAATATATTTAAGGTTTGGAGAATTAGTAAAAGAGAAGCTAGAAATAAACTGGAAAGGGAGATATTTTTTTCTTATGGACTAATGGGGTTGTTAATATCAGTAACAATTAAAACAGATATCATAAAAGGAATTGAAAGTGAAATTTCCAAAACCAAAAGTGAATGGGAAGAGTACAAAAATAGACTTAGGCAAAGTAAGAATGTAGAGTATAAACAGAAAATTGAAAAAAATAACAAACAGGAAAAAGATGAAGATGAGGAGAATAGGAAAGAATATTTAAGGTATTTGCATCAATACGACGAAGAATCCAAATATCAAAAGGGTATATACTATCAGTCATATTTATCAGTTGGTAATTTACCAGAACCATTGGATGCAGATGAAAAACAAGCATATATATATGGATGGTATAAGGCTACTGGTAAAGATGAGATAGATCCGAGACTTCGTGACTTAATTTGGATGAGAAATTTAAGATTAGTTTCCACATTATCAATAAAATATAGTAACATTACCTATGCAGAAGATTTGTACAGTATAGGTGTTGAAGCATTAGAAAAATGTATTGAAAGGTTTAAACCATCCAGAGGTATAGATTTCGGAAAATTTGCCTCTACAGTAATAATTAGAGAATTTCTAATGCATAACAGGGATTTAAAAAAATACTCATCTCGTATTGTGCATATAGATGACGTAATTTCTAGAGATAAAAATGGTAATGAGCAAACTTATATGGATGTATTAGTATATGATGATAGCGTTGAGAATATTTCTATACATGCATGGGAATTAGATCAATTAAGACTGATACTGAAAGATTTATCAGAAAGGGATACCTTAATTGTACAATTAAGGTATTTGGATGATCCACACCTTACACAAAAAGAAGTATCAGACAAATTACAAATAACACCGTCTTATATATCACGATTGGAGAAAAAAATCATAAATAAACTTAAGAATTTAATTGATGAAGCTGTATAAAATATTCATAAAAGTAAAAATAATATAAATAAAGTCTACTAGAATTCTGGTAGACTTTATTTATTATATGATAAAAAAACCTTACATTCATTATAAATGTAAGGTTTTTTATTGGCAGGGGCGACGCGAATCGAACACGCAACCAATGGTTTTGGAGACCACTACTCTACCAATTGAGCTACACCCCTATAATTAAACCACTTTTTGTATTATAGCATATATTATTCTTCTTTTCAAGATTTATTACACAAGTTTTTACAAAACTATATTTTGATAATAAAATATAACTGAAAAGAAAATAGAGTATCATTTGCAAATGTAACAAAAAAGTAGCTTGGACATAATATATATTAAAATATGTATTACATATTAGGGAGGTGAAAAAATGAAAAAACCATATTGTGATAACTGTCAAATGGTAGAATATTCAAACTATGATAGACCACCATACATAAAAGGAGGATTTCATGGGGGATATCCAAATATGTGGCATCATCCAGGAGGAATAAAACCAATACCACCATTTACATACGGACCGTTTGTTCCAGGACTTTATGGTCCATATATGCAAAATGCTTTTGGACCAAATTGGCTTGCTATACTACTTGCACTTAATGCATTAGGACCAAGAGATAACAAAAGATACGAAGAATTTCTTGAACAAAGAGGGATGTACTTATAATTATTTTATGAAAAAGTTAGTGCAAAGCATTAACTTTTTGTTTTTAAGAAATATTTGCAATTTATAAAGATATGTATTAATATATAAGTATAGAAAATATAAAAAAATAGAAAATATTATAGGAGGTAATAACTATGAATGAAATATATGATGTGATTATTATAGGAAAAGGTCCTGCAGGTCTTTCATCAGCTCTATATTTATCAAGGGAAGGATACAATGTATTAGTTATAGGTGAGAATAGTATTTTAGAAAAATGCCCAAAATTAGAAAATTATTTAGGAATAAATTCTATTACAGGAGTAGAGTATTTAAATCAAGCTGAACTTCAAGTGAAAAATTATGGTACTAAAATTGAAGTTGAAAAAGTTCTTACCATACATAAAGAAAACAATATTTTTAAAATTATAACTTCAAAGGGTGAGCATCCATGTATATCTGTAATTTTGGCAATGGGACTAAAAAAAACTATAATTAATATTGAAAATTTAAATAATTTTATAGGAAAAGGGGTAAGTTATTGTGTAACTTGTGATGGTTTCTTTTACAGATCAAAAAAAGTAGCAGTTATAGGAAATTCAGAATATGCATTTTATGAAGCAAGCAATTTAAAAAATTATACAAATGATATAACTATATATACAAATGGCAGTGTAACAGAAATTAGTCCGAAATTTGAAAATAAGAAAGATGAGTTTAAGATAGAAGAAAGAAAAATTAAAGCATTTAGTGGTGAAAATAGAATAGAAAGTATTGTATTTGAAGATGGAAGTACTGATATAATAGATGGTGTATTTATTGCTAATAATACACCAAATATAAATGATTTTGCGCTAAGTGTAGGACTTATAACAAACTCTGGAAAAATAATTGTTGATAGTAAGAACATGACTAATATTGAAGGTGTTTTTGCTTGTGGAGATATGGTAAATAGCTTTAATCAGGTTTCTACAGCTGTTGGAAGTGGAGCACTTGCAGCACATTCATGTACAAGATATTTAATTGAAAATAAAAAATATTAAATTAAAACTATTGTCATAAAACATCAAATAATGTTTTTAGCTTGATATAAAATAAAAGTAATAATAAAATATATTTTACACTAAACTATAAAATCTTTAATATTAGGAGGATGTTTATGGAGCAAAATAATTTTTGTTTTGAAGGAAATCTGTATAATAGTATAGTTGAAAAAATGGGTAATATAATTAATAATAATTCAAAACAGTTTAATGTATCTGTTTTAATTAATGCTAAACCCATAGTTGAAAATTTAACTGTTTTAGGATCAGGTATTTTGCCTGCTGTATGGGAAAATATAAAAGACGAAAACAAGGTTGTTTTTGTTATAAAAGATATGATGAGTGATGAACCCACTGGCAGAAAATATCTTATTTTAAAAAAATCTATTTAGAAGATACATTAGAAGATTATGTCAAAACGAATGGCATAATCTTCTTTTATATTTTCTTTAAAAATAAAAAGTATATTAAGTTTAAATAAGACAGTATTATAATAAAATAATATATTAAATTAAGTATTAAGTAATTGACAAAAAAATAGGTATAGGATAAAATATGTTGGTATAGAAGGGGTAGGTACATATGAAACAAAATAAAGGTATATCATTAATAGTATTAGTTATAACTATAATAGTAGTTATAATACTTGCATCAGCAGTAATACTGGGATTATCACAAAATAATCCAATAGATAGTGCGAAAGAGGCAACATTTAAGAGTGACTTAAAAAATATGGAAGAGGAACTT
>JAOAHC010000020.1 GCA_026415435.1 Clostridia bacterium | reverse complement strand
GTACTAGCAAGAGGAAATGACGTAGCAGGAAACCAAGCAGCTCAGTCAAGTTTAACAATATCAAATATAGATAAAACAGCACCAACAGTAACAGCAGTAAATGGAGGAGTAACAACATCAAGTGTAACAGTAAACGCAACAGCTTCAGATGCTGGAGGAAGTGCACTAAAAGCAAGTGCATATGAATACTCAAAAGATAATGGTACTACTTGGACAGCAGCAACATCTGCAGCAACATATAGCTTTACAGGTTTAACAAGTGGAACATATCAATGTAAGGTAAGAGTAACAGATAATGCAGGAAATGCAACAATATCAACAGCAGTATCAATAAGCACACAAGGTGTTGGAAATATAACGTTATCACCAAGTACGGCAGCATGGACAAATGCAAATGTAACAGTGACAATAACATATCCAGCAGAACTAACAACAAAAGAATATAGTACAAATGGTGGAAGTACCTGGGCAGCATATACAGCGCCGGTAACAATGACAGCAAATGGAACAATACTTGCAAGAGGAAACGATGTAGCAGGAAACCAAGCAGCACAGTCAAGTTTAACAATATCAAATATAGATAAGACTACTCCTATGGGTAATATAACACCTAGTACTACAGCACAAACAAATCAAAATGTAACCTTAACATTTGATGCTGGTGATTCAATTTATTACTATAATTCTAGTAGTACAATAGCAACAGCAAGAGATACATTCCCAACAGCAGGATTTAGTGTAATTGGAGGGGGTAGTCAGTTCCCATCAGGAAATAACTATGTTGGAGCTAGATTCTATGTTAGTGGTAAAGTAAAAGTAAATTCATACGTAGATGGAAATGTTACAACATGTGCAGGATTTTCATATACAACAACTGCCGCCGCCCCAACATGGGTAACAGGAACAGGATTACAATTTACAATGAATAGTATAGGAAGTGGATATAAAGAATTTAGTGGAATATATCAAATAAGTTCAAACTATTTTAGTGGTCTTAAACCATGGATACAAATAAATGTACCACATGGAACACCAGGATATAATATAGAATATGTGGATTTAAAATATGCAATAATTCCATCTACATTCCCATCTATAAGTTCTGGAATAAAAGAAATAACAAATCCTGATAATACTAAAACTACACAAAGTCAATCTACATATATAGCTACACAAAATGGAGACTACAATTTTACTGCAACTGATAATGCAGGAAATAGTACAGTGTATACATATAGTGTTACAAATATAGATAAAGTAGCACCATCAAATCCAACAATAGTAGCTTCACCTACAGGATGGACAAATGGTGATGTAACAGCAACAATAACCTATCCAGTAGATATGAGTACAAAAGAATACAGTATAAATGGTGGAAGTACATGGTCATCATATACAGCGCCTGTAACAATGACAGCTAATGGAACAGTACTAGCAAGAGGAAATGACGCAGCAGGAAATCAGAGTGGACAATCAAGCTTAACAATAACCAATATAGATAAAACTGCTCCTACAGTAACAGCAGTAAGTGGAGGAGTAACAACATCAAGTGTGACAGTAAATGCAACAGCATCAGATGCTGGAGGAAGCGGATTAAAAGCTAATGCATATGAATACTCAAAGGATAACGGAGCAACATGGACAACAGCAACAAATGCTACAACATATAACTTTACAGGGCTAACAAGCGGAACATATCAATGTAAAGTAAGGGTAACAGATAATGCAGGAAACAGCACAATATCAACAGCAGTGGCAATAAGTACGCAAGGAGTAGGAAATATAACATTATCACCAAGTACAGCAGCATGGACAAATGGCAATGTTATAGTAACAATAACTTATCCAGCGGAGTTAACAACAAAACAATATAGTATAGATGGTGGATCAACATGGAATAACTACACAGCAGCAATAACAATGACAGCAAATGGATCAGTGTTAGCAAGAGGAAATGATGTGGCTGGAAACCAAGCAACACAATCAAGTTTAACGATATCTAATATAGATAAGACAGCTCCAACAGTAACAGCAGGAAGTACAGGAACAGAATCAACATCAAGTTTAACAGTTATAGTACAGACTTCTGGCGATACAGGAGGAAGTGGGTTAAAAACTAATGCATATGAATACTCAAAAGATAACGGTGTTACATGGACAGCAGCTACAAATGCAGTTGGATATACATTTAGTGGGCTAACAAGTGGAACAGCTTACCAATGTAAAATAAGGGTAACAGATAATGCAGGAAATATTACAGTATCTTCTACAGTGCCCATAACCACAAAAACTGTTGGAAATATAACATTGTCACCAAGTACAACATCATGGACAAATGCAAATGTAACCGTAACAATCACATATCCTGCAGAACTAACAACGAAAGAATATAAAATAGGCGCAGGGGCTTGGACGTCATATACAGGAGTTATAGCTATAACAACAAATGATACTATACTTGCAAGAGGAAGTGACATAGCTGGAAACCAAGCAACACAATCAAGTTTAACATTGACGAATATAGATAAGATTCTACCAAATGTAGTATATGGAACAAATGGAGCAACAAATGTGACAAGTGCAAATACTACAGTAACGGTGACAGATTCAGGAGGTAGTGGAATAAATACACTACAATATGTATGGTCTAACCAAAATTCTATTTCACCAAGTAGTGGATGGAACACATTTACAAGTGGAAATGCCTTAACATACTATACAATTGGAACTTATTACTTATGGATAAAAGCAACAGATACAGCAGGAAATATAACAACAACAGCATCTAATGCATTTAGTATAGTTGATGGTGAAACAATAGTATCGACAGTAAGTTCATACCATAAGACATTTTCTGGAGCAACTAGTGGATATACGTATAATAATCCAGTAATACCAGCGGGGTTTGTAGCAGTAAATACATCGGATGCAAAATGGAGCAACTTATCAACAGATTGGGATAAAGGATTAGTAATAGAAGACACAAGTGGAAATCAATTTGTATGGGTACCCGTAGATGGAACTAATGTACAATATGCAAAATGGTGTACAGCAGGTATAACATATACAGCTACAATAGATGATACATTACCTAGTGGATTTAGTGCAAATAACATAACTACAACATATAAAGGATTTTATATAGCAAGATATGAGGCGGGCTTTGACTATAATGGTGGAAGTATAAGAGCAACAAGTAAAAAGAATACAAATAAAACTACTTTAAACTGGTCATCAACAAGAAATGCCACATATAGCGGTTATTTATGGAACTTTATAAATTATACAGATGCTAAGTTATATTCAGAAAACATGGCAAATTCATATGGATATAATACTTCTTTAGTAGGTACTAATTTAATAACAGGAGCCGAGTGGGATACAGTAATGAAATGGATACAAAACTCTGGAAGAAGTGTAACAGATAGTAGAACATGGGGAAATCATAGTAATTCAATATCGCCAGCAAATATTTCTGGATATGGAAGTTTACAAGTTTCAGGATATAGCAATAATTGGAAGGAAAAAAATATTTTTGATATAGCCGGTAATGCATGGGAATGGGTAAATGAAAAATACTCATCATATTTCATTGAAAGTGGCGGTGGCTGCATTAATGACGGAGCTGGTTATTCAGCTTCCTATCGAGGAGTTAATTTTGGGTCCAATTTTGACAGCTATCTATCTTTCCGTGTAGCACTATATATAAACCCATACCAACAATCAAGCGCAGCAGGAACGGAAGCAAGTCCGGGTACACCTCTTACAGTACACTCAACTATAAATGGACAACTACCAACATATAATAATCCAGTAATACCAGCAGGATTTAGGCCAGTAAATACTGCAGTGGCAAATTGGAATAATGTATCTACGGATTGGGATAAAGGATTAGTAATACAAGATCCAAATGGTAATCAATTTGTATGGGTACCGGTAGATGGAACTAATGTACCATATGCAAAATGGTGCAATACATTAATATCATATACAAGTACAGCTGATGATACAATGCCAGGTGATTTTAATGTAAATAATATAACTAATACATACAAAGGATTTTATATTGCAAGATATGAATCTGTATTTGATTATAATGGAGGAAATATACGTCCAGCAAGTAAAAAAAGCACAAATATAACAACAACTAATTGGTCATCAACAAGAAATTCAACATATAATGGATACTTATGGAATTATATAAATTACTCGGATGCTAAAACATATTCAGAAAACATGGCTTCAAGATGTGGATATAATACAACTCTCCTTGGAACAAATCTTGCAACTGGATCCCAATGGGATACGGTTATGAAGTGGATAGCTAACTCTGGAATAAATGTAACCTTTGGTCAGGGGTGGGGAAATTATTACTATGATACATTTACATATGATTATCCAACAACGGGCACCAAAGGCTACTATGAAGCTAGATTATTAAATACAGGAGCGACTAGTAGAAATAGTGCTAAGAATATTTATGATTTAGGAGGCAATTTATGTGAATGGACGAGTGAAAAATATTCTAGTTCATTTATTGTTAGAGGTGGATCATATATCAGCCAAGGTAATTCTTCAGGAGGTACAGCATCTACTCGTGAATCAGGTAGTGCAAGCTTTTCGGCGGATTATAATGGTTTTCGCATAGCACTATATTTAAAGTGATAATTTAAATATAAAAACCACTAATTACTTTTTAAAAAAATATTAGTAAAATACATGTAAGATTAAACAATATATTACAATTAACATTCATAAAATAAACAAAAATGGCATAAGTTATACTATAAAGAAAGAGGGTATAGCTTATGTCTTTTTTTGATAATATACGAGTAGGATTATTCGGAAATAATAATGGTATAAGGCAAAATAATAGGTTAGGAATTAATAAAATATTTAATACAAGGTCAAATATTTCCAGAAATGTAAGATCAATTTTTGGTTCTGTACCAAGTAGAACCACCTTTAAGTTAGTCTCTAAAGAACAAGCGCGTAATATGATATTATCTAGTAATGTATTATTAATAGATGTGAGAAGTAAACAAGAGTATGATACAATGCATATAAGAAATGCTATAAATATACCTGTTGAGGAATTGGAACATGTAATTTTTAGCATAGAGCCAGATATTAATAAGTATCTAATGGTATACTGTGCAAGTGGAGCAAGAAGTAAGACTGCTATACAAATTTTAAATAGACTTGGATATATGCAAATATATATATGGGAATATGGGGCATTGTCTACTTTTCCATATAAAGATATGTTAGTTTATTCAAAACAATAGGAGGGCTAGTATGAAATATGTAGATGAAACTAATTTTTCAGAAATTGTTCTAAATAATAAAGGTACTATTTTAGTAGACTTTTGTGCAGATTGGTGTGGACCATGTATGAAGCTAAAACCTATATTAGAAGAAATATCAAGTAGTAGGGCAGGATATAATATTGCAAGTATAAATGTCGACAATTCTCCAAATATAGTGAGAAAATATGCCGTTGATGCAATACCTACATTAATTATTTTTAAATCTGGTAAGGCAATTGATAGACACACAGGATTTATAACAAAAGAAAATATACAAAGTCTTATGGATAAATATACTTAGTAATATAGGCATCTCAAAAATTTTATAATATTAATTTAAAAGCAATGTAACGAAAATGTAATATAAATATTATGTTATTGTCATTGCTTTTTTTCGATAAATTTTGTATAATTTTAGATGAAATAATAGATTATATTATTTATATACAAAAGAGGTGTTGTTATGTTTGAATTTTTAAAAAATGAGTGGCAATTATTTTTAGAAGATATGGGCTCGGTTAAGTCTTTTTTCGGAAATATTTTTGCTACTAAGAATGAATACTTATTATTGCAATCAGCAAATCAAAATGTAGAAATGGATAGTATTAGTGAACCACAAAAATATGAACTTGATGCTATAGATCACAAAGTTTCGGCGTATTTTGGAGAAAATGTTGAAGATATTAGACAAAATGTTAGTGGAGATAAGACACAACATGAGGTTTTAAGAGGTTATGCTCAATTTTTCAAACCATATTCAGAAACTCCGGAAATGTGTAATAGTGCTTTTAGAAAATATTATGATAGACATGCTCTTAAAATTGCTACAGCTGAATTACCTATTGAACAAGCAAGAATAATACAAAATAATGTTGATTTATTTATAAAAGGGCAAGAAATATTTGGTGAAAATAGTCAATTTATTGATTCAAGAGTTGATACAATATTTTCAAAGGCAGGTATTAATCAAGTTAATAAAGTTATAAATATACTTTATGATGGTTCTGAAAGTGGAATTAATGTACAAGGCGAGAGAATCTTTGCTGAAGTATTAACACATATGGTTGATGGTGGCATTAAAGTAGATAAAAGTGGTGAGCTATTAAACCCTGTTAAACTTGTTTTAGAAGAAAAATTAAATAATGTTCATAGAAGCTTGAAAGGTCATGAAGACTGGAATGATGAATATCAAGCGTTATTATCGCAAGAAAGAAAATATCTGTATGCGTTAAATAGAATTGAACAATATGAAACAGAACAAAGAATTGCAGAGTTCGAACAAAAAATAAGTGAACTTGATGCAGTATAATAAAATAGAATTCCAAAGGATTACGGTATTAACCGTGATCCTTTTTTAATTAATACTATAAAATAACCAAAAAAGTTTTAAACTATGTATACATAACTTGAGGAGTGTGATATAATAATAACAGATTAAAAACATTTAATAAGATATTATTTTGTCTTAAAGGAGTTTTGTATGATAACAAAAATCAGGGATGGTAATATTATTCTTATTAGAGAACAAGAAGATTTAGAAAGTATATGTACGATTATGTTATACTTTGCTAAAAGAAACAGTTGTACAATAATATCAGAATACTTTGGATGTATATTGGTTGCTGACGAGAATACAAGACTAAACGATATTGAACTTGTATTTAAATTAGATGAAATGACCTCTGTACAAAAACATCTTTGTGATAAATGCATTCCATGGCTTAGGGAGGTAAGTTAAATAGTATAAATATGTGAAGGATTAAAATATTTTAATCCTTCAATTTCTTTTTATTATGTAAAACTATATTAAATTTTACCAAAATATATACTTGAAATATCCTTTTTTTTGTGATATAATGTCGTCGTATAGACAGCTTTTGCTGAAATTGTTAAATTAAAGGAGAGAAACAAATGAAATGTATTTTATTATGTGCGGGATATGCTACTAGACTTTATCCTCTTACGGAGAATTTTCCAAAAGCATTATTAGAAGTTGGAAAAAGACCATTACTTGATTATATACTTGATGAGGTTAATTCATTAAATGAGGTAGATTCAATATATTTAGTAACAAACGCAAAATATACAGAGCATTTTAGAAATTGGGCAAATTCTAAAAATAATATAAAACCGATAACGGTTATAAATGATGGAACAACAACAAATGAAAACAGATTAGGTGGAATAGGTGATATAATATATACTATTGAGGAATCTAAAATTGATGATGATATATTAGTAATTGCAGGCGATAATTTATTTACATTTACACTTAGAAGTTTTGTTGATTTCTATAATGAGAAAAAGGCACCAGTTGTTTGTGTTAGAGAAGAAGAAGATAAAGAACTTCTAAAAAGAGTTGGAATTGCAGAAATTAATGATGATAAAAAAATTATAGGATTTGAAGAGAAACCTAGTGAACCAAAGAGTGATTTTGCTGTATATGCTGAATATATATATCCTAGGGAGGTATTACCTGAATTTAAAAAATATATTGAAGAAGGAAATTCAGCTGATGCACCAGGAAACTTTATAGCATATTTGCATAAAAAAATACCTACTTATGCATACATATTTGAAGGTCATTGTTATGATGTTGGTACACATGATTCTTTAGCATATGTTAATGAACTTTATAGTAAAAAATAATTGTAGAATGAAATGTAATAGTGTTAGATATAGAAGGTAGTTAAACATGAGTATTAGTAAAATTTCACGTAGTATAGTAGTAGTAATATTTATAGCATTAATATTATTGTTAAATGGTTTAGACATATTAACAATGATAAATAATACTTCTGTCACAAAATCAGAATTTAGATTTGACAGAATAGTTTATCCTATTCTAGTTCTGATTTTAGTATCTATATATGTATATATAAAAAACAAATTATATAAACAAAAAATAGATAAATCGATATCAATGATATATAGATATATATATATTGTTGTAACAGTAATTACTTGTAAGATATTAATATTAAGAAATTTATTAACTAGTTTTACTAAGATAGAACTACTTGCAATTTTGATAATATATATAGCTACATCTATTACAATTAAAAAAATAGTTTTTAATGTTTCTAAAAGTGATATACTTTCTATACTGGCAGTTACACTTTATGCATTGATAACAAATAATATTTATGATACAAATATGTATATAGGTTCTGGATTAGTTATAATGTTTTGTTGTTTAACATTGCTATTTTTGCAAAAGCTTATAGATGAGCTAAAACAACAAGGACTTAAAACTAGAAAATATATTAGATTAGCAGTAGTGTGCGGAATTTTTATGGGTATTAGTGTAATATTTGGTGTAAGTTTATACGTATATTTAACACTTTTAATTATTCTATTTGCTATAACATATAATTTGGATAAAACACATATTAATTTTTCAAGAAAATTAATTCAAAAAGTAAATATAACTAAAAGAGACGTACTTTATAAGATTGAAAGAATAAATATTGAAAAGTTATTTATAGCTGTAGTTTTGATAATCATTACATTAGTATTAACTTTATTAGTAGGATATGTTTCTATTAAATATATACCAAGTGAAACACTAAGTAGTATTTTAAATAACAGTTTAGAGTATATAAATTTAGATTTTGACTTGACGAATATGATGTCAAAGCTACAATTGTTTGTTTCTACTTCTAAAATATATTATTTAATAATATTTAGTTATATTATTTTAATTGAAATATTAAATATTATTTTAAGAAGAAAATATGATACAAAATCTACAATAGTTAAATTATTGTTTATTTTATCTGTGGGGATGTACTGTAGTACTAATTTAAATATTCAAGTATACCAAGGAATTTTTACAGTATTATTAATACTTATAGTAATTGTTAATACTTCAAATATATATTTAAATAGAGAAGAAAGAATAAAATTATTAAAGGCATAGATTTTTAAAAATATAAAATAGGAGAAGGTGAATACATTGGCATATTATTCAGACGAATTAATTGATGAAGTAATATCTCAAAATGATATCGTTGAAGTAGTATCAGAATATGTTACTCTAAAAAAAAGCGGGCGAAATTATACAGGATTATGCCCATTTCATAGAGAAAAGACACCTTCTTTTATTGTGTCTATGGACAAGCAAATTTTTAAATGCTTTGGATGTTCAGAAGGAGGAAATGTTATTTCCTTCATAATGAAACTAGAAAAATTAGATTTCTGGGAAAGCGTTCTTTTTCTTGCAAATAGAGCACATGTAGATACATCAAAATATGAGATTAAGACGAGTTTTTCAAATAATAAAGAAGAGGTTAAAAAGGATTTAAAAGAAGTGTTGTATAAGTTAAATAAGGATGCTGCACTTTATTATCATGAAGCTCTGGTAGAAAAATTAGAAGAAAAAACTAATTTAGTTAAAGACTATATTATAAAAAGAAAATTTGATAAGAATGTAATAAGAAAATTTGGCGTTGGTTTTGGAAGAGGGACTATTCCTCTATTTGATTATTTAAAAAACAAAGGATATAGTAGTGAAGAAATTTTTGCATCAGGAATAATTATAGAAAAGGCAGGTTCATTAAAACACTATGATAGATTCGATTCTAGACTTATTTTTCCTATATTTGATATAAGGGATAGAGTAATTGGTTTTGGAGGTAGAGTGTTAGATAACTCACTTCCAAAATACGTTAATTCTCCTGAGAATGAAATTTATTCTAAAGGAAAAAATCTATATGCGCTAAATTTTGCAAAAAAAGAGAATCTTGAAAGCATAATTATGGTGGAAGGATACATGGATGCATTATCTCTTCATAAGAACAATATAAACAATGTTGTAGCTTCGTTAGGAACTGCACTTACTGAATCACAAGCAAGATTACTTAAGAGATTTACCGATAAAATAATTATTGCTTATGATCAAGATAGTGCAGGACAAGAAGCAATTCTTAGAGGACTAGATATATTAACAGATAAAAGTTTAAATGTTAAAGTATTAAAGTTAGATAAAGAAGATGCAAAAGATCCAGATGAATATATTAATAAATATGGAGTTGAAAGATTTCAGCATTGCGTAAATAATAGTATTTCATTAGTTGAATTTAAGGTATCAAAACTTGAAAAAGAACTGGATTTAAATAATATTGATTCAAAAATTAAATTTTTAACTCAAACAGCAAATATATTATCTAAAATTGAAAATAATATAGAAAGAGATATCTATATAGATAAAATTAGTGAAAAATATAAAATTGGTAGAGGGCCTATATTAAAAGAAATTGAAAAAAGGCTTAATAAAAATGATAGTAAGAACGAAGTTATAGATACCTCACTTTTAAATAAAAAGATACATATAGGCTCTAGTGTAAGGAAAAGACAAGAACAGTATATTATAGCATTACTTCTAAGTAAAGATTTAAAAATTCAAAAACAAATTTTTGAAAGTATATCTGTACAAGAAATTGAGGATGAAAGCGTAAAAGATCTATATAATACTATAATTGGGATTAGTAAAAATTTTGATATTAATAAGATAGATATACTTAGTAGATTGAGAAGTGAAGAACAAATAAAAGAACTAACAGAAGTAATGTATCTAGATATTAGTAATGTAGATAAAGTTAAAATGTTAAATGATATATTAAGTAATAAGAAAAAAGAGAAGTTTAGACTAAGAAGAGATGAAATTATTCAAAGAATTGGACAAAATATTACAAAAGATGAGGAAGAGGTATTGCAATTTGAATTAAATCAGATTATACTAGAGTTATCAAAATTAAAATAGAAAAAATATCGAACGGAGGATTATTGATGAATAAAGAGGAAGAAAAAAAATCTAAAAGCAAAATAAAAGTAAACGATGAGAAAATAAAAGATTTTGTTAAGAATTCTGTGGAAAAAAATAAAGTAACATACAAAGAAGTAGTTGATTTTTTGGGTGGAAATGAATATACACCGGAACAAGTTGCTAAACTTTATGATGAACTTGCAAAAGTAAATTTGGAGATATTAATTGATGAACAAAAAGAAGAAGGTAAAAGAGAAAATATTGATTTAATTGAAACTTCAAAAGAGGAAGAAACTGATTTAGATGATTTTGATATAGGAAATTTAGATGAAGAAGCAATTATAAAGAAGATTCCATTAGAGGGTATTGGAACTATGTCTGAACTAGATATAGAACCTAATTTAGAAGACTTAAGTGAGATAGAAAAAGATATTTTACTTGAAGATATAAGTGATATGTCATTTGTTGAAAATATAAATGTTGATGATCCTGTAAGAATGTTTTTAAAAGAAATAGGTAAAATAAAGCTTCTTACATTTGAAGAAGAAAATGTTTTGGCGGAAAAGATGCTTCAAGGAGATAAGCAGGCAAAAAAAGAATTGGTAGAATCTAACTTAAGACTAGTTGTTAGTATTGCTAAAAGATATATAGGTAGAGGAATGCACCTTTTAGATCTAATTCAAGAAGGAAATCTTGGACTTATAAAAGCAGTAGATAAGTTTGATCAGTCAAGAGGATATAAGTTTAGTACATATGCTACTTGGTGGATAAGACAGGCTATAACAAGAGCTATTGCTGATCAAGCAAGAACTATAAGAATACCTGTACATATGGTAGAAACTATAAATAAATTAATACGTACATCTAGACATTTACTTCAAGTTTTGGGTAGGGAACCTACACCAGAAGAAATAGCTTCTGAACTTGAAATGTCAGTTGATAAAGTAAGAGAAATATTAAAGGTTGCACAAGAACCGATATCTTTGGAAACACCAGTAGGTGAGGAGGAAGAAAGTAATTTAGGTAACTTTATACCAGATGAGGATGCACCATCTCCGTCTGAACAAGCTGCTGATGCACTTTTAAGAGAACATATTGAAGATGTAATGACTACTCTTACTCCAAGGGAAGCTAAAGTTCTAAAGTTAAGATTTGGACTAGAAGATGGAAGAATGAGAACTCTTGAGGAAGTGGGAAAAGAATTTATGGTTACTCGTGAAAGAATAAGGCAAATTGAGGCAAAAGCATTAAGAAAACTAAGACATCCAAGTAGAAGTAAAAAATTAAAAGATTTTATGAATACAGAATCTTAAGAAGTAGAAAAAACTAAAAGTAAATTTATTACTTTTAGTTTTTTGCTATCATGAAGAAAATTATGCTGTTAATGAATAGCTAGTAATCTAACAACAAACTTATTTTCTCCTATAGAATAATATATAGTGTCACTTTTTTTATCTATGAGTGATTTTACCATAGTACCATTTATAGAAGCTTCATTATCCTCTAAGTATGATCCTAATGGTTTATCTACAACGTGTAATTCGCAAGGCGGTTCAACTTGACCATTAATCGAAATCTCAACAATCAAATATGACCCAACTTTTATATTTTCTTCTGTATCATTTGTACTTATATTGTTAATATACATACAGAATCCTCCTTTAAAAATAGTAATTTTTAAAAGGTAATTTGATACAACTTAATTATACTACAAAAAAGGACTTAGTTCAATATATTTACAAAAAATAGTAAATAACAGGATGTTATTTTATTTTTTATTCCAAATACTAGTTATAAAAAGCTATAATAAGGTGATTTATTAGCGAAATCTTTAGCACTATAATAACTTAAATTATTGATTTTTTGTATATTTTGTAATATAATCTCTTTTATAGTTATAAACCATATTTTAAGGAGAAAAATATGCAATTAAAAAAGATAGAAATACAAGGATTTAAATCCTTTGCAGATAAAACAAGTGTAGAATTTTTAAATGGTATTACTACAATCGTGGGCCCTAATGGTAGTGGAAAGAGTAATATTTCGGATGCAATTAGATGGGTTTTAGGTGAACAAAGTATAAAGTCACTGCGTGGCTCTAAAATGGAAGATGTCATATTCTCAGGTACTGAAAACAGAAAAAGAGTTGGCTTTGCTGAGGTTAGTCTATATTTAGATAATTCGGATAATGTCTTACCTGTTGAATATAGCGAAGTTGTATTAACTAGAAGATTATATAGAACTGGTGAGAGTGGATACTATATAAATAATTCTGATTGTAGACTTAAAGATATTCAAGAGCTTTTCATGGATACTGGTATAGGAAAAGATGGATATAGCATAATAAGTCAAGGTAAGATTGACGAGATATTATCTAGTAAATCTGAAGAACGTAGAGCGATTTTTGAAGAGGCTTCTGGTATAGTAAAGTATAGGACTAGAAAAGATGAATCATCAAGAAAACTTGAAAATACTAATGTAAACTTATCAAGAGTAAACGACGTTTTGACTGAAATTGAAAAAAATATTGGAATATTGGAACAAAAAGCAAGTGTTGCAAAAAAATATTTAAATCTTAAAGAAAATTTAAAATTACTTGATGTAAAATTATTTTTAAAGAATGTTAAACAAAATGCTGAAAAGTTAAGTGAATTAAATGATTTAATTGAAACATTACAAAATGATCAAAAGTTAGAAGAAGATACTGCAATAGAACTTGAAAAGGCAAAATTAAATATTAAAGAAAGACTAGATGAAATATTAAATAAATTAGAAGAAAACCAAACTAAATATTATGAAATGGAAAATGAATTAGATAGATTAAACTATAATATAAATCTTACTAATGAAAAAACTTCAAACAATAAATTAAATATTGAGAGACTTGGTTTAGAAATTAATCAAGATACTGAAAACATAGCTCTTCTTAGAGATGAAATTAAAAAAAGATTAGAAAAAAAAGAAAGTTTGAGTCAAAATAAAATTAGATTTGAAACGGAGTTATCAGAAAAAACACAAGAACTAAATAGTATATTAAGTTCAATGGATGAAAAAGAGCTTCAAAAGGAAAATTTAAAAAATGAAGTTGAGAAACTCAATGAGTTAAAAAATGAACTAAGATTAAAAAATAGCAGTTATACTGCGACCATTAATGCTAATTTAAAACAAATAGAAAACATATCTAGTAGCGAAAATAAAAATATATATCAAAAAGATAGCATTAATACTCAAAAAGATGATTTAAGTTCAGATATATTAAAGAAAAACTCTGAGCTTAAAAAATATGAGATAATAATCAAAACAAAAGAAGAAGAAATTAGTAGTTATAATATAAATAGAATAGAGATTTCTAAGAAAGAACAAGAACTAAAACAAGAAATAATGACCTTAAAATCTAAATATAATTATTTAAATAATTTAGAACATGAAAATGAAGGTTATTATAAAAGTGTTAAAAGTGTTTTAGATTATTCTAAATCATCTAAACTTATGGGAGTTTATGGAACCGTTGCAAGCCTTATTTCAACTTCTGAAAAATATGAATATGCTATTGAAATAGCTCTTGGCGGATATGTTCAAAATATAGTTGTAGAAACAGAAACTGATGCTAAAAATCTGATAAATTATTTAAAACAAAATTCATATGGTAGAGCTACTTTTTTGCCTATTAACTTAATTAAAAAGTATGAAAATGATAGTGATGAAAAGTATAAGAACCTTACTGGATTTTTAGGGCTTGCTACGGATCTTGTTAAATATGATAAGAAGTATGAAAATGTAATAGGTTTAGCATTAAATAAGACAATTATAGTTGACAATATAGATAATGCGGTCGAGATTGCTAAAAAAACTAAAAACAGTGTAAAAATTGTTACTTTATCGGGTGAACTTATATCACAAACTGGAAGTATGACAGGAGGACATGTATCTAATAAGACTACAGGACTTATTGGTAGAAGTGAGAAGATACTAAAACTAAAATCTGACATTGAAGTTTACGAAAAGGAGCTTGTAAAAATAACTAGTGAGGTTCATAATCATGATTTAAGCATTAAAACTATTCAAGATGAACTTATTAGTAGTAAAGAGGTTTTTGATGCTTTAAAAATTGAATTAGCAACTCTAAATGAGAAATATCAAAATATTTTGAGTGAAATAAGTAGACTTGAAAAATCTAAAGAATTAAATAATGAACTAAAAGTTAAACTTATAGATGAGAATCAGAGGTTTGAGCAAACTATTGAAAAAAATAATGCTGAAATCCAAAATATAGATGGAAGTATTAATGAAAAGCAATTAGTAATAGATGAATATGTTAGGTTTAACAAAGAAAAAGAAAAGAATATAAATTATTTAAATGAAGATATAGTTAATCTAAAGATCTCACTTTCTTCATTTGATGAAAGTGTAATTGCAATAGAAGAAATGAAACTTAAAATAGATCAAGATATTTCTAATTTTGAGGTTGCTATTGGTAAAAAGAAACAACAGATAGAAATATATAATAGTGAGATAGAAAATAATAAATTTGTAGTTAACAAATTAAATCAAGAAATCGAACAAATAATTGAGTTTAAGGAAGAATATACAAATATTTCTGAGAATTTAAGAAAAGAAAAATCTGAATGTGCAGAAAAGCAGGACATATTGGAGCTTAAAATGCTTCAAAGTGTGAACAAAGTTAACAAAATAAAAGAAGAAGTTTCAAAGGTTGAAAATAAAAAAGTTAAATTTGATATTGAAATAGAAAATCTTAAGAATATGATGTGGAATGAGTATGAGTACACTATTTCAAGTGCAAAGCAACATTTAGAATCGTTAAATATAACAGAAATAGAAGATGAAAATATTGATAAAAAAGCAGAGAAGATAAGAAAAGAGATAAAAGAATTAGGAAGTGTTGACGTAGACTCAATAGAAGAATATAAAACCACAAAAGAAAGATATGATTTTATATCTACTCAAAAAAATGATTTGGAAGAAACAAAAATAAAACTTGAGAATCTAATTGCAAATATGACTAGTATTATGAAACAGCAATTTTCTAAAAATTTCAAAGTTATAAATGAAAACTTTAGTAGTACTTTCAAAGAATTATTTGGTGGTGGTAGGGCAGAGCTTAAACTTAGTGATGAATCTAATATATTAGAAAGTGGAATTGATATCGAGGTTCAGCCACCTGGTAAAAAACTTCAAAGTATGATGCTACTTTCTGGTGGTGAAAGAGCTTTAACTGCAACAGCTTTACTATTTGCAATACTTAAGATTAAGTCACCTCCTTTTTGTATTTTAGATGAAATAGAGGCAGCTTTGGATGATGTAAATGTTCATAGATTTGCTGAGTATATAAAGAAATACTCAAAAGATACACAGTTTATAGTTATAACACATAGAAAAGGTACTATGGAAGTAGCTTCATCGGTTTATGGTGTAACAATGCAAGAATATGGTATATCTAAGATTATTTCAATAAAAATGGTTTAAAAATCATAAATTATTGATTCATATGCATATTATTTATATAGGTGATTATATGATAAAGATAAAAGAGTTATTATTATTTATTTTTGGAACTTTGTTTATAGGTTTTTTAGGATCATTTCTAGGTGATTTTGATATATATAATAACTTGACAAAACCCAGTTTTGCTCCACCTTCATACATATTTCCAATTATGTGGACGATACTTTATGTTTTAATGGGAATATCAGCATATATGATATATGAGAGTGGTTCTAAAAACACTAAAAGAGCACTGAATGTATATTTCATACAATTATTTATAAATGTGATATGGAGTTATATATTTTTTGGATTGCAACTTAGATTACTTGCGCTAATATGGCTTATATTATTGTTAGTTACGGTTATATATATGATAGTATTATTTTACAAAATAAAACCAAAGGTAGCGTTATTACAAATACCATACTTATTGTGGTTAATATTTGCTGGGATACTTAATTATTCAATATATATATTAAATAATTGATATGCATTTGAATTTAAATATAATCAAAAATAAGAAAAGAACATTGAAATTGCAGTTGCAAAGTCAATGTTCTTCATTTTTTATATTTAATTCATAACTAAATAATTAAGGGTTTTCTTTAGTAAATTCTCATGATTATCATAATATTCATTTGTTTTAGACACCTGTACGGCAAGATACATATCATTTTCGGGAATGTATAAAATTGTAATGACTATGCCTGGAATACACTCAAATGAACTATATCCCGCACTTGGAGGTAAATAACTAAGGAGTGATGATACTAAACTAATCGGTAAATATAATCTACTTTTGTCTATACTTTCTTTCAAGTCTTTAATTAAATTTTCTGTATCAGTGCAATTCATACTTAAATAGTTATTCATAAGTAGTACCCTCCTTAATAAAAGAGATTATTTAATCTGTTTGTTATAAATATAGTATACCACAAATTATACAAATAGGCAATCTCAAAAAACAACATAAACAAGTAATAAAATAATATATAAAAATTGTCTTAATATATTGCAAATGCAACGAAAATGTAATATAATTGTAACAGAAAATAAATAGCTTGGGGGTAATATATGTTATTTGGTCAAGATATTGGTATAGATTTAGGAACTGCAACGATATTAGTTTATGTAAAAGGAAAAGGCATAGTTTTACGTGAGCCTTCTGTTGTTGCAATTGATAAAGATACTAACGAGGTTTTGTCAGTAGGTGAAGAGGCAAGAAAGATGCTTGGAAGAACACCAGGGAATATTGTTGCTATAAGACCATTAAAAGATGGGGTTATATCGGATTATACTATAACAGAAAAAATGTTAAAGTATTTTATAAATAAAGTGTGCGGCAAATTTGTTTTTTCTCCAAGAATAATGATATGCGTTCCGTCATGCGTTACGGAAGTTGAAAAAAAAGCTGTTATTGATGCTGCAAATCATGCAGGAGCAAGAAGAGTATATTTAATAGAAGAACCAATTGCTGCAGCAATTGGAGCAAATGTTGATATTTGTAAACCACATGGAACAATGATAGTGGATATTGGTGGTGGTACCGCTGATATCGCTGTAATAGCTTTAGGCGGGTCTGTAAAAAGCAAATCATTAAAAGTTGCAGGAGATAAATTTGACGACGCAATTATAAAATACATAAAGAGAAAGTATAATGTTATAATAGGAGAAAGAACGGCTGAAGAAATAAAAATAAATATAGGTTGTATGTATCCTAAAACAGTAACGGAGAGAATGAAAATTAAGGGTAGAGATCTTACGTCTGGACTTCCAGTTGAAGTTGAAACTAATTCTGAAGAAATGTTAGAGGCATTAAAGGAATGTGCAGAACAGATAATAGAAGGTGTACATCTTGTACTAGAGGAAACCCCACCTGAGCTTTCAGCAGATATATCGGAAAAAGGAATAGTTATAACTGGTGGCGGCGGACTTATCTACGGTTTAGACAAGCTACTTCAAGAAAGAACAGGTATACCAGTTACAGTTGCAGAAGACGCAGTTTCTTGTGTTGCTATAGGAACAGGTAAGGCATTAAATCACATAGAACTATTAGAAAAAGGAAATGCAGTTAAAATAAAAAGATTTTAGAATTTAATTAATTATAAAATAATAAAAGATTGTCATAATGGTTATAAAAGAGTGTTACTAGTGTGGTATACTCTTTTTGCGGGGAGTTAAAATTAAAACAATCTAAAATTTAGCATCTTATCAAGTGTAATAGAGATATATATAATTCAAAATAATAAATATTTATTGACAAACGATAAATACTGTGTTAAAATATGCCTATAATAAGTAAGAGGTGTTTTTTATGAAACAAGGTTCAACATTATTTTTAAAGGCAGTTGTTTTTATTGTAGGGATTATGGTTCTTTCATTGTGTGTTTTTTTACTTTATGGAACTGTTGTATCGGTAGAAAATAGGACGTTATCATATTTTATACAATATATATTCTTATTCTATTTATACTTAACAGCAATACCATTTTACTGTGCACTATATCAGACTTTAAAACTTTTACAATATATTGATAACAATAAAGCTTTCTCAGAATTATCCGTTAACGCTTTAAATATTATAGAAAAATGTGCAATTACAATTAGTATAATGTATATTATAATTATTCCATTCTTCTTTTTTATAGCAGAAGTTGAGGATGCACCAGGTGTAGCAGCACTTAACTTAGTTATTATTATTGCTTCAATTGTTATTGCGGTATTTACTGCTGTTCTCAAAAAGTTATTAAAAAATGCAATAGATATAAAAGCAGAAAATGATTTAACGGTTTGAGGTGAGTGAGATGGCTATTATAATTAATATTGATGTTATGCTGGCTAAAAGAAAGATGAGTGTAACAGAACTTTCAGAGAAAATAGGGATAACAATGGCTAATATTTCTATATTAAAAAATGGAAAGGCAAAAGCTATACGATTATCAACTTTAGATGCAATTTGTAAAGCTTTAGAATGTCAGCCAGGAGATATTTTAGAATATAAGGTGTAGAATTATTAAAAATACAACATTAAAAGAAACTAAATTGATAATTAAAAATATATTTATAATTGTACAAGATTAAGTTAAAAGAAGTAACTAGTCTTGTGCAATTATTTATTTATCTGTAATTAATAAATAGAAGTAGAATATAATTATATTAAATATATAAAAACTATGAATATTATTTTGAGGTGATAATTATGAGTGGAACAGTTAGTTATGATTTATTTTCAAATAGATTAGGTAATGGAACTATTGGACTTACGCCAGAGGGAGGAGTTTACGAAACATTTATTAATAATACAGGTACTAGTGTTAAGGGAACAATTGTAATTTCTTCAACGACAGTATCTAATGGGGTTGATATTGCTCCAGCCAATTCTTCTATGCCAATAGGAATAATTTATGAAGATGGTATTCAAAATGGATCACCAGTAAAAGTTATAACATCTGGGAAAGCACAAGTGTTATTGAAAAATGGTTTAAATTCTAGTTTAGGATATTGGTGTGGTGTAAGTGATACTTCTGGTAGAATGTATCAATTAAGTTCAACGCCTATAGTACTCTTCACAGATAATTATAAAGAAATAGGAAAAAGCCTTCAGAGTGTTTCGAGTGGAACTGATGTATTATCTTTGGTACAACTTAACTTTAGTTAGATTATTTAAAAAATTGGTGAATACATAAATAGAATCAAACAAATTTTATTTATGTATTTTATATATAATTGCTTTTAATTAATATAATTGGACAGGTAGTCAACAAATATAAAAATAAAACATAAGATATATTAATAAATATTAGTAATTTATTAATATTTATTAATAGAATTCGTTGGGAGAAATTTTTATGGAATTCATATTAATAACGGAAGATAATTATAAAAAATTGTGTAAATTTATTAAATATAATCCATGTATATTATGGATTGTAATGCCATAAAGGAGGATTTAAAAATGGCAAGTGCATTAAGTTATGAATTGTTTCAGTCCAAACAAGGCGTAGCAGATGGTATTGCAACATTAGATGGTACTGGTAAGGTTCCTGTTTCTCAGTTACCAGCTGCTGCCATAGAAACTTATAAAGGGGAATTTGCTACAAGTGAAGCATTAACAACAGCATATCCATCAGCATCTTTAGCCGATTATGCATATGTAACTGCAACTAGCTCATACTGGTATTGGAATGATGCATTAGGAACACCAGATTGGGTAAATCAACAAATCACAGAATCTGCATATTTAGCTTTATCTGTGGCTGAAAGGGCAGCTGTTCCATATATTGTAACTTAATAATTTATAAGCTAAATAAACTTAAAATTATTTTAAATATTACAATAACATTCACAATATTATCAAGATAATAGTAAAAAAACAGGGAAATAATTAACATATATCCCTGTTTTGTATACTGAATTTCTTATTCTTCAGTTTTACTTATTCTAATTCTTATAATTTTCCATTTTTTATATTAATTCTACTACAATAATGAATATATTTTTTAAAAAATAAGAATGTATATGATATAATCTTAAAAAAAAGAATATAAATTGCTATATTCGACAAAAGTCGTTGGTAAAATATAACAAAAACGCTTGATTTTTTCAAAAAAATTATATATAATTGAGACATACTATTTTGGTGAATGTTAGGAGGAATTAATGAAAAGTAAAATGAAGGTAATGATAGTTGATGACAATAGAGAATTTGTAAAAATACTTGCAATGTATATTGATTCACAATCAGATATGGAAGTCATATCTATATCATACGATGGACAAAATGCTTTGGAATTAATTAAAGAGAAGAAACCAGATGTATTGCTATTAGATATAATAATGCCTGAAAAAGATGGTCTTACAGTATTAGAAGAAATGTTGAGAGATTTGAAAGAAGAAAAACCTCTTACAATAATAATGTCTGCTATTGGACAAGAGAAAATAACTCAAAAAGCTATAGCTTTAGGAGCTACATATTATGTTGTAAAACCTTTCGATATGGCAACACTGGTTGAAAGATTGAGAGATTTAAAAGAAAGTGACAATAGTTATATATCTTCAAGTCAACCTGTATATTATGCTAAAAATTCTTCAAGCTCTGGATTTACTAGTACAAATTTAGAAGTTAGAGTAACTAATATGATTCATGATGTTGGTGTACCTGCACATATTAAAGGATATCAATATATACGTGAGGCTATTTTGGCTGCAGTAAAAAATGAAGAAATAATAAACGCTGTAACAAAAACTCTTTATCCAAACTTAGCTAGTAGATTTAATACTACTCCATCAAGAGTAGAAAGAGCAATAAGACATGCTATTGAGGTTGCTTGGAACAGAGGGCAAATTGAAATGCATGATAAAATTTTTGGATATACAGTAAATTCAAACAAAGGAAAGCCTACAAATTCTGAATTTATAGCTATGATTGCAGACAAAATCAGATTAGAAGATAAAGCTGCTGTGAAAGCTTAAGTAGTGAATTTTAACAAATACTTTGTGTTTATTAATAGCGTTAATAAATATAAGGTGTTTTTTATGCTGTAAAAGCGTATTCCTAGTATTAATATAAGTAATAATATTAGGAATACGCTTTTTAGATTTAATTATTATTAAAATTTTCCTTTAAACAATATTCTACCATATTCACAATTATATTGTTAAAAGATGTATTATTTTCTTCTGCTATTTTGTCTATAGCCTCAATTATATCATTTCTTAAGTATATTGTTTTGTATCCAGCTGTTACTTTCTTCTTGTTATAGTCTAATTTTATACCCATGAAATTCACTTCACAAATATTTTACATCAATTACTAATAAAATAATATATTAAAAAATTACATTTTAAAAATAAAGTATATTTTGTATATAAAAATACCTTTTGTCAATTATTTACTAAATAATAAAAAAATGAAAATTTTAATTGAAATATTCAAAGAAAAATGATATAATTAAAATTAAAATGTGTTGCCAATTATATTGTAATATGTTTTTTAAGGTGGCGAATATGTTAGTTAATGATAGTATAATTAAATTTTTAGAAGATAATATGGATCTATCTTTATTATCAAGAGCACGTACATATGTTAATCAAGGAAGAGTCAATATATATAAAATAGAATATAAAGATGATTTAAATTTTAAGCTATATTCTAGAGTAAAGGGCAGTACCTCATCATATAATATTTTGGTATTAGTAGAAGAAGGCAAAATAGAAGACTTTAAATGTGCATGCCCATATTATGATACAAATTACTATTATTGTAAACATATAGTAGCAACTATAATAGAATTTAATGAAAATAAAGAGTATGCAAAACGCATGTTAATACCACAAAAAAATAGTAATAATACTTCAAGCGAAGACTTAAACAAGATATATATGGAAAGAAAATATCAAGATAGCTTGAGAATTCTAAATTTGTTTAATGATATAGATTCAGAAGATAACGTAGATATAATAAATGAATATACTGAAATTAAAAATGGTAACGTAAAAGTAGTACCTCAATTAATTTTTGATAGATTTGAGGATAAAGTAAAAGTTGAATTTAGCGTAGGATTAAAGCAACAATATAAAATAAAAGATCTAGTTGAATTTATGGACAATGTTGAAAAAAATAAAGTATATAAGTATGGATCAAAGCTAGAATTTATTCATAATATGGGTAGTTTTGATGAATCATCTCAAGAATTAGTGAGATTTATATTAAAATATTCTAAAATTATTAAATATGCTAATGATAATACAACTGTCAGATATAATTATTATGGATCTCAACAAAAAGTTCTTGGAGTTTCAAGTATAAAGTTAGATTCAATATCTTTTGATGAATTATTTAATATTTTAGTAAATAGTAATGTTAAAATTGAAAGATACCACTATACTCAAGACTACACATTTTTAGACGGGGAACCCGAGATAAAATTTAATATAAAGAAATTAAATGAAACAGAATACGGTTTAATTAATGAAACTCCTATTAAGTATGAGATGTATAAAACAGATTACCATGCATATCTATTCGTTGATAATAATTTATACAGATGTAGTGAAGGTTTTTCAAAAAATACTATAAAAATATTAGACATATACAGTCAGAATCAAACTAATGAAATAACATTTAGAAAAGATGATCTTTCATCACTATTTTCTTTAGTGGTTCCAAAAATAAAAAATAACATTAATTTAGATGAATTTAAGAATACAGAAATTGAAAAATATATACCTCAAGATTTATTTGTAAAAATATATTTAGATTATAACTCAAAACATAATATAGAAGCAAATATAAAATTTTGTTATGGAGAAATAGAGTTTAATCCATATGAAAAATCTGAGGAGTTAACAATAGTAAGAAATATAGTTCAAGAAAAAAGAGCGTATGTGACATTTAGTAAGACTGGATTTGAACAAGATAAACAAAAGAACATACTTGTTTTAAAAGATGATGATAAAATATATGATTTTTTAAATTCAGGGGTAAATGAGTATACAAATAAATATCAAGTTATGGTTTCAGATGAATTTAAGTCAAAGCAAATTAGACAGGCAAAGCTTGGTAATATAGGTGTAAAAATTGAAAACAACTTATTAAATATTGAACTTAGTGGCTTTGATTTTGATAGATCAGAATTAAAAGATATACTAAAAAAGTATAATATAAAGAAAAAATATCATAGGTTAAAGGATGGAAGTTTCTTAAAACTTGAAGAAAATTCTGACATAGCTTTCATAGATAATCTAGTTGATGGTATGGATTTAGATTACAAAGAATTATCATCTGGAGAAATAAATGTTCCTATATATAGAAGCATATATTTAGAAAAGTTGTTGGATAATATTAAGAATACTCAAATAACAAGAAATTATAATTATAAAAATATTATAAATAAGACTCTTGATAGAGAATTTGATGAAAAAATAATCTTACCAACTGAGTTTGAAAATGTTTTAAGAAATTATCAGAAAATAGGATATAAATGGTTAAAAATAATAGATGAATATAATTTTGGAGGCATACTTGCAGATGATATGGGACTTGGAAAAACACTTCAAATTATTGCAATTATATCAGATTATGTTAATAATTCAAAAGAAGATAAAAAGACTAGTATAGTTGTATGTCCAAGCTCACTTACTCTTAATTGGGAAAACGAAATTAAAAAGTTTAGCTCAAATATATCCACGTTAGTTATAAATGGAAAATTAGAGGAAAGAAAGCAAAAAATAGATTTAATTGATAAGTATGATTTAATTGTGACTTCATATGATTTACTAAAAAGAGATATTGACATATATAAAGAAAAAAATTATATATTTAAATATATAATTGCTGATGAAGCCCAATATATAAAAAATAGTAGTACTCAAAATGCTATAGCACTAAAAAGTATAAACGCTCAAACAAGATTTGCTTTAACAGGTACACCGATAGAAAACTCTCTTTCAGAGTTATGGTCAATCTTTGATTATGTTATGCCACGATATCTTTTCAACTATTCAAAGTTCAAATCAAATTATGAAATGCCAATAGTAAAGGAAGAAGATGGTGAAAAATTAGACAGATTAAAGACCCTGATACAACCATTTATATTAAGAAGATTGAAAAAAGAAGTTTTAACTGAATTGCCAGATAAAACAATAACTATATTAAATAATGAAATGGATGATGAACAAAAAAGAATATATTTTTCACATCTTATGAAGGCAAAACAGGATCTGCAAGATGAAATAAATAGTAATGGGTTTGAAAAGAGTCAAATTAAAATACTTGCTATACTTACTAGGCTTAGACAAATATGCTGTCATCCATCTCTATTTATTGATAATTATAATGGAAAGAGTAGCAAATTAAATCAATGTATTGAAATAGTAAAAGATGCAACAGAAAGCGGTCATAAAGTCTTGTTATTTTCACAGTTTACTTCAATGTTTGAAATACTAGAAAAAGAGTTCAAAAAGGAAAAAATAAATTATTATAAGCTTACTGGAAGTACGAAAGTGCAGGAGAGGATGCAGCTAGTAAACGACTTTAATACAAATGAAAATATAGATGTATTTTTGATTTCTCTTAAAGCTGGTGGAACTGGGCTAAATCTTACTGGAGCTGATGTGGTTATTCATTATGACCCATGGTGGAATTTATCTGCTGAAAATCAAGCTACAGATAGAGCTTACAGAATCGGTCAAAAAAATAATGTGCAAGTATATAAATTAATAACAAAAGATTCCATTGAAGAAAAAATAAATGAACTTCAAGAGAAAAAGTCTAAACTTACAGAAAATATGTTAAGCACAGAAGAAACATTTATTAATAAATTATCTAAAGAGGATATCATGAATCTATTTGAATAAATATAAAGCAATTGAACTTACATAAGTAAGCTCAATTGTTTTTTTATTTGTATTAATGCTATGTATTCTATTACACATTATCGTAGTTACAATTAAAATTATTATCATTACAACTAGGATTACAGTTTTTGTTTTTATTTCCACATAAACAGAAGAATACAAATAATATAACAATAATAATTATTATACAAGTGCAATTTCCTCCAAATAAATTAAATCCTTTATTTACACATTTGTTGTCAGTGTTACACATACTATTATCCATAAAAATTCCTCCTTAAAAATTTATACCATCATATTAACAGGTTGATTAAAAGAATATGCATTTGTACATTCTACTTGCGGAAAGTTTGGTATATTTACCATGTTTTTTTGAGTTGGGAGTTCTTGTTTAAAACATAAATACCAATCAACACAGTTATATCCTGCAGGATTTTTAGCTCTTTCAATTAATTCGTCGTATGTTTGAGGATAAGGTAAAATTACAGGTTGCCCTGGTAACCAGTTTGCAGGTGTAGCTACATTATCTTGATCAGTTAATTGTAAAGCCTCTAAAATTCTCAAAATTTCTGCTATATTTCTTCCAGTTGTTGGGGGGTACTGCAATATAGCTCTAATTTTTTGATTAGGATCAATTATATATACATTTCTTATATTGTGAAAATTATCAGAGTTATCTGAAATCATTGAAAATGCTTTAGAAACTTTCATATCTCTATCCGAAATTATAGGGAAAGGTATTTGAATACCAGTATTTCTGTATATATTGTATACCCAAGCAAGATTTGAAGGTATGCTATCTACAGATAGACCTAGTAAATATGTATTTCTTCTCATAAATTCAGGATAATATTTAGCAAAAGAAATAAATTCAGTAGTGCAAACAGGTGTAGAATAGTTGCTGTAGAATGTATAATTAGCTAGTACATATTGAAAAATATGACAAATTATGGTATAATTAATTATTCTGTGAGGTAAAATATGAAGAGATTAAAAAAACATAAGAATACAATTAAAGTTTTAGAGGAGATATTTCAAAATGAGGATAAGTATTTGATAATTCACTATTCATGTGAGAGCTTCTATAAAGATATGGGTAGTAAATCTTCAAGAATAACATGTATAGCTGTGCGTTTTTTGAAAACTGGTCAAACAAAATCTTTTTCAATACACATGCAGGCTGAATTGAAAGGAATAAAACTTGAGGAAATAATAAATCACTATGATGAACTTGAAAGAGAAATGTTACAAGAATTCTTAGAATTTTTAAAAAAGAATAGAAAGTATATATGGATACATTTGAACATGAGAGATGTACATTATGGATTTGATGCAATACTATTCAGATATAGAGTTTTAAATAGAGGTAAAAGGATAGATTATGAAATATATACACTTGAAGATGAAAATAAAATAGATTTAGCACGTATTCTAATAGCAAAATATGGTGTGAACTATATAAACCATCCTAGATTTGAAAGTCTAATAAAGAAAAATAATATAAGTAATAAAGATTTTCTTAATGGGCAGGAGGAAGCGGATGCTTTTGAAAATCACGAATATATTAAGTTACATAGGTCTACTTTGAGAAAAGTAGATTGTATTGCAAATATAATTGAAAGGGCACACGAGAATACTTTAAAAACAAATTCCAATTGGAAAGATTTATACGGATTTACCCCATATGGATTTCTAGAAATGTTTACCAATAAATGGTGGGTGAAATTTATTATATTACCGTTCATGGGTATTTTATTTTGGGGAATTATAGGAGATGTTGTTGTAAAATTTATTGTAAATTTATTTTAGTACTTAAATTTTGATTAATTTCTTTATATGCAAATAAAAAGAAAAAAAGATTATATTAAAAATTATTTATAATATAATCTTTTTTATACGGTTATATCCCATTTCATATATCTGTAGAGTGAATATATATTGGGTTCCTTAAACATGTATAAAAACTTAATTATATCATAGTTATTTATTAGGTGATTTAACTTATGAAAGTTAAAGTTTTTAAACATAATAAAGATAAATTAGTGCAAGTTTTTTTAATTAGTGATGAGTTAAAAAACTTTAAAATAGTGGAAAATGTGGAAAAAATTAAACTAAAATATGGAAAAATAACCTTATTTATAAGTGGTAGGGAAGATGCTAAAAAGAATATGACCACCTTATTAGAAAGAGAGATTAATATTAAATGAATTTGGTAGGTTATTGTAGATTAAGCAGAGATGATAATTTAGATAATTTTTCTAGCATAGAAGAGCAAAAAAATATGATATTAGAATATGCTAATTCTCAGAATTTAAATGTAAGAAAATTTTACATTGATGACAATGTTTCAGGGTATAAGTTTGATAGACCGGCATGGAATGAAATGTTAGAAGATATTGAAACTGGATTAGTAGATACAATTGTTGTTAAGGACATGTCAAGAGTAGGAAGAAATAACGGCAGAACTCTAGTATTTCTAGATGATTTAAAAGAAAGTGGGAAAAATCTAATAGTTTTACATGATTCGGGTGGAATATACAATCTTCAAGCAGATCAAAATGATACTATAGGTATAACTACTTGGTACAATGAAAAGTATGTAAAGGACATATCACGTAAAGTCAAATCAAGTATGCATAGTAGACAAAAATCTGGTAGGCTCATAATGGGAAAATATTTTGGATATATTAAGGATCCAAAAGATAAAACTAAACTTATTGTTGATGATGAAGTAAAACATATAATAAAGTACATATTTGAATTGTACATTAAGGAAGGATTTGGATACGTTCAAATTTGTAAAATGTTAAATGAAAAAGGTTATCCGACTCCATCTTTATATTATAGCCAAAAATTTGAACAAGAAGGAAAAATATATAAACATAAAATACAACCAACATGGTGTACATATATGATAAAACAAATAATAGATAATGAAATATATACTGGTACTTTAATTACTCATAAAAAAGCAGTTCAATCAATAAGAGGACGTTCAAAGCTACTTCCAAAAGAGCAAAATTATAGATTTGAAAATCACCATGAACAAATTATATCTATAGATGATTTTTTGTTAGCTAAAAAGTTAAGAGATAGTAAAAATAAAAAAATATATAATGATAATAAGAATAAAACAGAATATTTATTTAGTGGATTAATACGATGTGGGGAATGTGGATCTTGTATGTCAGGGAGAAAAATAAAAAGAGCTAAAAATATAAAAATAGTAGGGTATTCATGTATTAACTATATAAAATATGGATCTTCAAGATGTTCTTGCGGAGAAATACATGAAAACTATATAAAAATACAATTAGTTGAATTTATTAAAGTTTTTAAACAACATTATATTGATATTTTAAGTAATATTTTAATAATTGATGAAAAAACAAATAATGAAGACAAATATATATTAGATTTAATTAAAAGAAAAAATCTTTTAAAGAATGAACTTAAAATTTTAATTAATCAAAAAATAAAAGATTTATCAAAGCAAAAATTAATACAAGAAAAACAATTAATTGAAAATGTATATGAAGAGTTAGAAATGAATAAAAAACAAAATTTAATTAATATAGAAAATAACATACTAAACATTAAGAAAAACAATGTTAAAGTAGCAAATGATTCAAAAAAAACAGTATTAGATATATTAAATAGCATAATAGATAGAGGAGAAATAGACAGATATTTGTTAATTTTATTAGTAGATAAAATATATGTTTATAAGGATAAAAGTATAGAGGTTCATCTTAGGATAAATATTGACAAAATAATTAATTCTTAAGTTATTATTTTACACACAAATTTATAATTCGACAAATATCGCAAAGAAATCAGTATATAATGTACATCATGTTGTTGATTATCTTATTTAAATTTAAAAAGGAGGAGAGCTGTATGCTTACTGTTATAACAGGATTGGATGGATCGGGAACAAGTACAATAGCAGAGAAGTTACACAAAATGGATGAAAACTCAATATTAGTAAAAACACCTAGTTTAGAATATTCTAGTCGGGATTTAATCGATAAAGATGTTAGAAAATGTTCGCAAATGGCCCATTATTTATATTATTTGTCTTCAGTGGTATACATGTCAGATTATATAAAAAATAATTTTGATTATAAAAATAATAATGTATATTGTGTAAGGTATTTAATAGATACTGTTGTTTCACACAGAGTCGCGGGACTAAATGTAAATTTAGATTACAATATAATGGGGCATGAAATTTTAAAACCGGATCTTACAATTTTTGTATCTGTGGAGGAGGAATTAAGACAATCTAGAATCACCGAAAGAGGTAAATCAATATTGGATAAGGTATTAGATGATACTGATACTAAAAACAAATTTTTACAAGAGTTTGGTGCTTTATTAGAAAATGTTATTTATTTTAATAATAATGAAACGGATATTGATGAAAATATAAGAGAATTATACTTTAATTTATCAGGGGGGTAGCATCATGTTATATTTTGAATATTTATTGTCAGATGAAGAACAAGGTATAAGTGAGGAAGATTACAATGAGAGGCGGAAAATAGCGGCAGAGCTTGAAAGTTTGCCGGATAGCTTTTTTTCAAAAGTAAGGCACTTTCAACCACAAATCGGATGTTTAAATTCATGCAAGATATGCAGTAAATTGGCTGGTACAAAGACAGAATATTGGACTGAAAAGAGACAAAGAAATGTAATTGCAGCCATAAAGTATGAGACTTTGAAAAGAAACTTCGAATTTCCTCTTATTGTTTGGGATAGAAATGAACATAGAAATGGTGTTATATTTTCATACCTTGACAATGATATTGGAAACTACTTTTATCTTGATAAATTTTTAGCATTGGTATATAATGAGTTAGGAGTAAAAACACGAATTTCAACTGTTGGATACAGTCGATATAATAAAGAATTAAATGATATGCACAAAAAAATCAATAATACTCTAATTGATACTCTTGCAGGGGTTAGATTATCATTTACTCCTTATGCAAAAGGTTGGTGTAATGATGGTAGCGCACAATATAGTAGACATGATTATTCAAAAGACATTGCTAATTTTTTATCACTATACAGGCCATATTATGATAGATATGGTAGTGGTAGTAGACAGATGTGTGTTGAACTTAGATATAAACCTTTAGTAAAAAATTGTGAAGTTTATGATATTAATGTACTAGAACATACAGTTATATGTGCTAATAATCATATGTATATATCAAAAAACAAAAGTGTTAATATTTATATATCAAAGATAGCTGATCCATATGATCATTTAATAAAATTAACAGAAACACCGATATATTTTTATGAGATAAGTCTATACGAAAGTCCTAGAAATAAAGAGGAAGTACAAAGAATAGCTCATAAATTTATACTCAAGGGGCTTTCAAAATACAAATTATCAGAAGTTTATATGCTCTGCAATTCTGATGGAATATATTATTCAATAGGACCAAGACTTACAGAAAACGGGAATTATGGAATAAATGTATATCCTAAAACTAGTCAAAGGGAAAGACCAGGGTATATAATAACGGAGAGATTCTTCCTTAATGCAATTTTTGAATATAAAAGATTATTTAAAATTGGGAGTTTAGATAAATTTGATTCAGCAACTTGGGAAGATGTGTATAATGTATTAGAATTGTGCAGGAAGCATGCAGATAATTATTTAAAAGTAAATAATGAGGAAAAATCAAACTATATTAATTTAGAATTATTGCCAATGATAGATTCTTATGTGGATGCTTTGCAAGAATCAGGTTATTCAGCAAGTTTGTTTTTTGATCCTGATTTTACGATCGATACAGGTATAATATGTAATCTTGGCAGGGCGCTAAAGGAGTTTGAGGGACTGACATATAAGGAAAATGAGCCATTAACTCCAAACCATGAAAGAAATTATGGGTCACATAACAGTACAATGACTATGGAAGGATACGCATGGAGATTAAGTTGTGATTATGAGGACAGTATTGTAATAGAAAAACTTAATCTTTCAGCTACTTCAGCTGAAAATGGGCAAGTTGAGTTCAGAAAAAAGATAAATTTGAGTAAGGGTAATGAGACTCTTGATACAGAAAATTTAAAATATGACTATTTAATACCAGGGCAAAGGAGAAAATAGCTATGGCAATACATTTTTATAAAGAGTTTGGACCACTTGGATATCTAGCTACATACTCATCTCATGGTTTCTATAAGGAAGATATATTTTTTAAGACAAATGAACATTTTTATCAATATAGCAAAGTTATCGAATGCGAAATTAAGCAAGAAATACTTGATGCAGAAACACCTAAAGAAGCTTCTAATATTGGCAGAGATAGAAATAATAAAATAAGAGAAGACTGGGATAAAGTAAAACAAGAAATAATGCTTGAAGGGGTCTTGCTAAAATTCAGAGCTAATCCAAATATACTAGAAAAATTATTAGATACAGGAGAAGAGGAGATAGTGGAGGATACGGTTAAAGAGGAATATTGGGGATGTGGACCTAATAAAACAGGTCAAAATAATTATGGTAAAATACTTGTTAAGGCAAGAACAATATTAAGGGAGGAGCAAAATAGTTGTAATATACAGAAGGAGGGAATATGAAGAAATATTATATAACAAGAAATGGTAAGGAAAAGCTACATAAAGAATATTTAAATATTGATGAAGAGATAACAAAAACAAATTTAAAAATGGGTGAAAGCGTAAAGATGGATAATGATTTAAGAGAAAATCCTGATTTTATGGCATTAAGAGTGAAATCGATGTACGAATTACCTAAGAAAAAGCAAGATCTATGGGAAAAATACAATAATTGCATTGTGATCGAAGAAATGCCTGAATATATCAATTTTGATGGTGAAACTGTTATAATGGGTTCTAGAATAAAAATTAATTTTGAAGGTGATATTGTAGAATATGATATTCTTGGAAGTGGAGAAGGTGATATTGATAACAATATATTATCTTGTGACGCACCTATTCCGCAAGTACTTATTGGTAAAAAAGTTAATGAAACTGTTGATTTCAATGGTTGCAAAATTACTATAATAGAGGTTACCAGAATATAAAGGTATATGTTAATTAGTAAAAAGTACAGTTTAAACTCAAATTAATGAGGATAAACTGTACTTTTTACTAATAAATTCAACAGCAGCGTTCCTACAGGTGTAAAACCACCTGGATGTGAGAAAAATATAAGCCACTTTCCTCTGTAATCATCTAAATTTATCATACCGAATGTAGTTTGAGCACTAAATTTAGGTGCGTTATCACCAATTCCAATAGGTTTTCCTACAATGCCACCATCTGATATTTGTATTAAGTTATTATCAGTTTGCATATAATTATTGTTTTTTTCCATTAAAAAAACCCTCCTTTATTCATATGTTATGATATATATATATAAATGTTACAAACAAAGCAAAATTTGTAGTTATAAATATGATTTAATAGTAATATGATATATTTTCTACATATTTTTTAAAATATGTAAAATTATTCTGTGAAATATTATATAATATGACATGAAAAGTTTATATTTTTTATAAAATAATACTTTAATGATAATTTAAATAAAAAAGGAAATAAATTATAATATATAATAAATTATTATTAAATTATAAAGTATAATTAAAACAAGATGTTAGGTGATAGATATGGTTGAAAAAATAAGTAATTATTTTTTGGATAATGTACTTATAAAAGATGAAGAAGTATCTGAAGAAAAAAGAGAAATTCTTTTATTTGGAGTAAAGAGAATAGTAGAAGATATACCTAAATTTACAGCAATAATAATAATAGCATATTTTTTAAATATATTGCCTCAACTTGGTGTGGTGTTTCTCATTAATTTAGTATATAAAACATTTGTTGGAGGAGCACATGCAAGAACAAATATAGAATGTTTCATATATTCAACGCTATATCTGATAGGATCTATATTACTTGCTAAAGTAACTTATATAAGTAATATTGTACTAGTTATACTATATATCTTAAATTATATATTATCGGTATATGTTATTTATAAAATAGCACCTGCTGATACTGAAGAAATACCTATTATTAATAAAGAACAAAGAAAGAAACTAAAAATATTTGCTTTCATATCAATAAACTTAATATATTTAGTGTTTATTTTATTTGTAAAAAATATGGAATATAAAGAAATGATAATTTATGTTTTATTATTTATAAATATAATGACTACTAAGCCTGTGTATAGATTTTTAAGGTGTAAGTACAGTTATGAATCAGACGAATTTAAAGATCTTATAGGCAATTAACAAAGTTATAATAAGGATGATTAACCTAGGAATTGTTCTTATATATAAAAAATATAATCTTCTAAATTACATGTTATTATAATGTTATTTAAAGTTCATGAAATAGTTTGAAATATAATTTTAATGTTAAATATTTACCAAAATAGTATAAGTAATATTTAGACAGTTATATTAAACAAAAATTTAGAAGATATATATCATATAAAAAGGGGGGAATTATATGAAAAAATTATTGAAAAAAATAGTAGAATCATATGCAAGATCATCAACTAACAGTTGCGTCGTATTGTTATTCCATCAACCAAAAGCACCAAGATGCTTGATAAAAAAATAGCCCTATTTTAATTAAAAAATAGTTGATTTTTGATAAATTGAAATTAATCTAAAATGAGGTGTCAAAAACACCTCATTTTAATTTCTATATTTATTCTAAATCAACTATCTCTCAACTATTATATTTTGTACAAACTTATCTTTTTCAATAGTTGCATATATTTGAGCATTTTTAGTTTTGTTTACCAATTTCTTTGCTTCCCATAAACCTATTCCAGACTTTATCTCTTTAGTTGAAAAATCTTTATTAAATATTTTTTCTAAATCTATTTTAATTGTAGTATCAAATGTATTATATATTTTGATTACATCAGCATTTTTTCTTTGATCATATTTAAACTCAATTTTTATATGTTTGCTAGGTACCTTACATGTTGCTTCAATAGCATTATCGAGTAATATACCTAATATTCTAGAAAGCTCAGGCATTGGAAAATTAATCTCTGATATATTTATTCCTATACTTACATCCACTGTTATTTCTTTTTCAATAGCTATAAAATATTTAGCTCCAACAATTCCATATATGGCAGGTTCATTAAATAATTCTGGTGTTATTGTTGATGTAGTATTTATTGCATTACACTCTTTTAAAACTTTTGATATATGTTCTTCAAGTTTGTCATATTGTTTTGTTGAAACATATCCACTCATTGCTTGAATAATATTGTTGTAGTCATGCTTTAGTATTCTAACACCATCTACCATGCTAACCATTGTTTTATTATGTAACTCCGATATTGTTAATTCGTTTTGTGTTTTTTCATATTCAGCAGACCTTTTAATATATGTAAATATTAATAAACAAAAGATTATCATTTGTATCGAGTTAAGTATTAGAAATGGTATTGAATAATTATATCTATTAAGTGCAAATATAATTATTTGTGGTATTATACAAATTGATGATACAATTAGAAAAAATCTAATTTGCTTTAAGTTAATTCCAATGAAAAAGTTTTTGAAGAATTCCTTTTTGTTTGCAAAAGTATTTATCAGATAGGTTATAAACATAAGTAAAACACTATGCATTACAATTACTAAATTGTAGTATACAGGCAATTTTAATAATTCCTCACCATTTTGATTAAATATTATCATAAAAAGGTATACACATACAATTTCTAGTATTGATAAAACCACAAAAAATATTATTGAAAAGAATAATGATTTTATAGGTTTAACTTTTAAAATAAAGCTAACAAGGAAAAATTGATATACTATTGATATTATCGTATTATACGGGAATGCAATAAATCTATTAACAGAAACCAGTAAAAGCAAAGATAAATAAATTATCAATCTTTTATTTTTATCATATTTGTTTATAGTCCCAATTTGAGTAATAGATTCAATAAAATATCCACATGCCAATGCTTGGATAAGTATACTGAAAACATTTAAAACTAAATTTAACATAAAAATCCCCCTAAAAATAATTAACTAAAATAGCAGTTATATCAAATACTTTATATTTATGGGGCAGTATACATCTTTCCCAAGGCAAACATTGCCGTTTTTTTTATCAATACTAAGTATTTTTTCTTCATTTATAATGTATGATCTGTGGCATTTTCTAAAATTGTTAGGTAATATATCTAATAATCTATCAAGACTATTATTTATCATTGTGTATATTGTAGTACTGGTATATATTAAAGCTTTATTACCTTGCTTTTCAATATAGAAAATATCATCAGTTCTTATCGATAATGATTTGTTTACATGTAAAAACATCTTTTTATTTTGCTGAAATTCTTCTTTTAATCTAAATACAAACTCAGCAATTGCATTAGGATGTATTGGTTTGACTAAATAGTCAAAAGTTTTATTAACAAAGGAAACATGCATATATCTCGGATGAGCAGATAAAAAAACAAGATAAAAATCTTTATTGATTTTTCGTAGTTCGTGGGCAAATTCTAGACCATTTCTTTTGTTATTTCCAAAGTCAATATCTAATATTAGCACGTCTATAGCATTATTTTTTATTAATTCATATATTTTGTCTTGATCGTCAGTTATAGTTGTAATCTCGGCATCAAAATCATATTCTATTATTCTCGATTCAATTATTTTGGCAATAGATTTTATAGTAATTATTTCATCATCGCACATACCTATTCTTATCATATACTAATACCTCGAATTCCATTTTTTTACACTTATAATATACTACATAATTTTATAAATGTCAACAATAAAAGACAATTAATTTATATATTATTTTTACAAAATTAACAGTAAAATACAAAATAATTGGAACCCTTAAACTCATAAAAATATTAAGAATTAATATAATGTAAAAGGAGTGATTTAATTGAAGATTAGTAAGACTGAGAAAAAGAAATGGTATAAAAGTATAATTAAAGATATAAATAGTAAAAACAAAACAAGTAAACTACTTGATACATTTTCAGAATTTTTCGAGATTCCAAAAGAATTAGTTACTAATTCTACAAAAATTACCGTTATTGAAAATAGGAGAGTTTTAATAGAAGGATATAAACAAATAATGGATTATTACGATAATTATATAAAAATAAAGGCATTTAACACAGATATTGTTGTTGATGGTAAAGATCTGGATATTAAGGAAATAACAGATTCAGATTTAATAATACAAGGAGAAATATATAGCTTAAATTATAAAGGAGTGTAATATGGGTATTAGCAATAGTATAAAAAAGGCTACAGGTATTTTAACTGTACAAGTAGAAGGTTTTTTTACAGAGAGATTCATTAATTTGTGCAAAATAAATAATGTTAAAATATGGGATATACGACAAATAGTTGAGGGTGTAATAAGATTTAAAATATATATTTCTGATTTTAAGAAGTTAAAGCCAATAGCAAAAAAAACAAAATGTAGGGTTAAAATTAAGGATAAAAAAGGTATATATTTTAAATTCTTTAAGTACAGAAAAAAAAGGGTATTTATTGCTTTGTTTATAATACTGATTATATTCTCAATAGTATTTTCTTCATTTGTATGGAAAATAAATGTTACCGGTAATTCTGCTGTTAGTAAAGAACAAATAATAGAAGAATTGAAAAATAGTGGACTATATGTAGGTAGGAGTAAAATAGGTCTTTCAAAAGGTGAAATAATAAATTCACTTAGAGCCAAGATACCAGATCTGTCATGGGCTGGAATATCTATAAATGGAACAAATGCTAATATTGAGGTGGTAGAAAAGGTAGTAGTTGCGGATAAAGATAAATTAAATATTAATATTCCGGGTAACATTATAGCAGACAAATCCGGAGTTGTAACAAAAATCATTGCAGAAAATGGAACTGCTAAATATAAAGAAGGTAGCTACATAGAAGAAAACTATGTATTAATAGAAGGAATAATTACAAGTAAAGTTATGGATCCTGTATATGTTCATGCAAAGGGCTTAATAAGAGTAAATAATGAATATATTTTTGATAAAGAATATAAATATGAAACTGTCATAAAAGAGTACACAAACTCCAATAGATATGCCATAGGTATTTCAGTAAATAATAAAGAAAATATGTTAAACTATTTGAATAAAAATAAAAAATATGATATAACTAAGAGTAGTAAAAACATTAAGATATTTGGAAAAGAAATATCATTTGATTTATACAAATGTGAGCAATATATTGAAAAACAAGTTAAGTATACAAAAGATGATTTACTATATACAGCAAATGTAGATGCAAGAAATTTTATAGATAAAATTATACTAACTTTAAAAAATGCGTCTTATGTTAAAGAACAAGATCAAGTTATTGATACTGGAGAAGGTATAAAATATATTAAGACATATACAATAAATGAAGAAATAGGAAAATTCGTAGAGAGGAGTAATTAATTATGATTCAAACCAAGGATGATAATAATTTACATTTAAATATTGATGATGAAATATATAACTTTTTATCATCTAAGTTAAATAGTGATGCAGATATAGAAAATAGTATTAAAGCCAAAATAATGATAATTGCAGACACTCTTATTGAGTATGAAAAAATAGTTACAGAAAAAATATATATTTCGATTGAAACTGCAAGTAAAGAAGAAATTAAAAATTTAAATAGGGAGTATAGAGAAATGGATAAAGTAACGGATGTACTTTCTTTCCCTATATTCTCTAGAAATGAACTAGAAGAATTAAGACTCGATGATAAGAAAAGTAGAAAACACTTAAATGAGCTTGATTTAGGTGATATCATACTATGTTTAGATGTAATATATGAACAATCAATCAATTATGAAACGGGTATTGTCAGAGAACTATTATATATGATTACACATGGTATTTGTCATTTAGTTGGATATGATCATGAAAATGAAGAAGATAAAAATATAATGAGAAAAGTAGAAGAAAGTGTTTTAAGTAAGGTAGGAGTTGTGTTGGAAAATGTCAATTAAAAAACAAGTTAAAGATGAAATGAGAGAAAAAAATCTAGAAGAACTAAAGCACACTAAAAATAAAAATTTTTATACTGCACTTGGACATGCAATAGATGGAGTAATTAGAGCTTTTAAAACTGAAAGGAATTTAAGACTAGATTATATAATTGGTCTGTTTGTTTTAATAGGAAGTTTGTTTTTTGATTTTACTAAAACTGAGTTTGCATGTCTATGCCTAACTATTGGATTTGTTATATTTTCAGAGATGATTAATTCTACTGTTGAGTATATAGTAGATATGGTAACAGATAAATATGATGAAAGAGCCAAAGCTGCAAAAGATATAGCTGCCGGAGGTGTATTTATTTCGGCTGTTGTAGCTGTAATAGTTTCATATTTCCTTTTTGTTGACAAATTATATGCTGCTACAAATAGTGTTATATCAAATATATTAAATTCTAGATTATATATACTTTTTACAATTATATTTGCTATAGTAATGCTTGCAGTTATATTAAAAGGGGTATTTTCAAAAAATGAAAATTATTCTTCTTCTTTTCCAAGTGCAAGAGTTTCAGTAGCCTTTGCGCTTACAACATATGTTTATCTTATAACTGGTAGTCTTTTTGTAGGAGCAACTTCATTTATATTAAGTATTTTAATAGCTCAAATTAAAATTGAAAATACAAAAACACGACCAATATATATGGTATTAAGTGCCCTTATGGGAATATTAATAGTTCTTATAGTATATCAAATAATTCTAATGGACATATTTAAATTTTTCAGATAAAAATATTATTTAAAAAGGGGAATATATATGAGAAAAGCTATAGAAAATGGTAAGAATATAGAATCTAAAAAGATTTTAATAATAATTGCCATAATATTTGTAATTTCTATATTATCAATATCAGCAGTATACTATATAAAATTTGTATTTAATATGAAAGATACAAAAAATATTGTAGGTTCCGATATAAACTCAAATTCAGACAAATCTTCAAATAGTGTAGATGAAGAGCCTGTTAAAGAATTGCCAAAACAAGTTCAAACGTTTAAAGGTGATGACAGAACAATTGCAGTTATGATAGATAATGAAAAGCCAGCATGGCCGCATTCTGGATTAGCAGATGCTTATATGATTTATGAAGTTATAATAGAGGGTGGAGAAAGTAGAATGTTGGCTCTATATAAAGGTGCATCTACCAAAAAAATTGGACCGGTAAGAAGTTCTAGACATTATTTTGTATATTATGCTATGGAAAATAATGCTATATATAGTCACTATGGTTGGAGTCCTAAAGCTCAAAGTACGATTTTGAGTAATGATGTAAATAATATAAATGGTGTAACATCAGATGGTAAGGCATTTTGGAGAGTAGGATCAGGATATCATAATGCATATACTAGTATAGAAAATCTTAAAAACCTAGCAAGCGATAAAAAATATCTAACAATATCTAACAAGGAATCCTTATATAAATATCAAGCCGAAGAATATGATTTAAAATATGGAATACCTGTTGCAAATGTATATCTAAAATATTCTGACTTACACAATGTTTCTTATGAATATGATGTGCAGAACAAAGTTTTCTTAAGATCAATGAGGGGAATAAAAGATGTTGATAGAGAAACAAAAACACAATATTTTGCAAAGAATATAATAATAATTCAGGCAAATAATTACTTTTTAAGTGATACTGAAAACAAAGGTAGACAAGAATTAGATATATTAGGTAAAACAGGTAAAGGATACTATCTTACAGATGGTAAGTATATTGAAATAACTTGGCAAAAAGGTAATATGGGGACTAAAACATATATTTATGATAAAGATGGAAATGAAATTATATTAAATGATGGAATAACATATTTTCAAGTAGTTCCTCTTGGAGATAATGTTAAATTAACTTAAAATGAGGTAGTAAAATGTCAAACGAAGAATTAATAAATCTGGCTAAAGAAGCGCGCAAAAACGCATATGTAAGTTATACAAATTATAGTGTAGGTGCTGCACTTCTAGCTTCTTCAAATAGAGTATATATAGGATGTAATATAGAAGAAAATACTATACCTGGATTAAGTAACTGTGCCGAGAGGGTAGCTGTACAAAATGCTATTTCAAATGGTGAAAGAGATTTTCTAAAAATAGCAGTTGTAGGTGGAGCTACTAGTAGTGATAAATTAGATGAAAATATAGCCCCATGTGGTGTATGTTTACAATATATGCTAGATATGTGTAAAGGTATAAAAATCGTTTTAGAAAAAAATGGAGAAGTTATTGAAAAGAAATTAATAGATTTTTTAAATACACCATTTGAATTAAAAAATAAATAAAGTACAAGCAAATAAAAATATAAATGTAATGTGAGTAATATAATGTATTGGTGATAAAGTTGAATAAAATACTAAAATACATACTTATACTTACTATATTTATATTTTTTTTATTTTCTGCATATTTTGCAAATAGATATGTTGAAAATATATCAGTTCAAGTGAGTACAAAAATAAATAATGACGAAATGAAAAGTTTGAGTGTTGCTGTAAATAAAGATGATTATGTTGTTCAAAAAAAAGAAGAAAGCACAGAAATTACTGATGTATCAATATACTATCCGGTAACAAAGTACAATGATTTAAATAAAGAAATAACAAGGATTATATCTGAGTATAAAAAAGATTTTGAAAGTTTTATTGACGTAAATTATCTTAAAGGATTAAATATAAAAGCTTCTTTTGAAGTAAGGTTTAATGTATATAACTATATAGACTATGTATCATATGTGTTTTATATAACTCAGTATTCTGGTGGAGCACATCCAGCATCATTTTTCCACACTATCTCATATGATAAAAAAAATAAAAAGATAATAGGGTTAGAAGATTTAATAAAGGATAATAGGTCTCTATTAGTAGAACTATCAGAATATACATATAAGGAATTATTAAAAAATGATATATTAAAAGAAATTCAAATGGAAGAAATGTTAAAAGAAGGAACAAAACCAACAACAGAAAATTTTAGAAATTTTGTGTTTACATCAACAGGATTATTAATATTTTTTGAAAAATATCAAATTGCACCATATGTTGCAGGCGAATTTAGTGTAACTATTCCTTATGATAAAATACATTTAAAACTATAAATTTTTATAATTTCTTTACTTTCGACAAATTTATCTATAATTCTCATTTGTTGTATGATAAAATATTGTGAGTAATAAGTTTTTGAATTATTTTGAAATTTTAAAGTAAAGGGGACTACATATGTTAAACTTAAATTATGAAGCAGAATTCGGATTATTTTCAAAAGGATTTAGAGTAAAAGAACTAATTGAAAACATTAAGAACACCTTACTACGGGTAAATTCAGAAAAAACTAAAGATGATAATCAATATGTATTGAGAGACGCGTCTGTATATTTCAATACAAATATATATTACTATCTTCTTGAAAATAAGATAGAAGTTGTTCCGCATTATTGTTTTGAGATTCTCACAAAAAAACTAGAAAGTGAAAATATTGATGCTAGAACCTACAAAAGGCTCTATTCTGTAAAATGCTCTATACATGACGGAATGTTGCATGGTAAAGTAGTTTTCGAATCAGATCCTTTAGCAATTAAAGTTACAAATAGGTATATACCAGAAAAGTTGTCAATAGTAAGTATTGCCTATAAGTATAAGCTAATGGGAAAGAGAATTGTAGTACATACATCTAACAGAGATCAAAGCATTTACTTAGAATGGCTAGGAATACCATGTTTATACGTGGAGCAGGCCAAACAATATTAAAATAAAACCGCCTAATTGGGCGGTTTTATTTTAGCCTTATAATTAATTTATATAAAACAAATTAACTTCTATTAGCTTTAAAAGTCAAATATTGTAAATGACTTAATAATATTTTAAAATCTACAAATTATATAAACGGTGATATTATGAAAATAGTATTAATAATTGTAGTTATTCTTATTATTTTACTTATTTTTATACCTATTAGAGTTTATATAAATTATGGAATAAGCTCAAAAAAAATAAATAGCAATAGAAAATCTTCTGATGTTGAAGAGGATCCGGATAATTATTTATTATTAAAAATATTTTACTACATTCCTATTCTAAAGATGAATATGAAAAAGAAAAATAAAAAAGACAAAATAAATGAAGAAGGTAGTAATGATATAAATAATAAAGATACTAATATAAGACAAAATTCAAAAGAAATTAATGAAAATAATAGTGATACGTCTAATTATAAATATATATTTGATGGAGTATACGGAATATTTAGGGAAGCTTTAGGTTATTATAAATTAGTAAAATCACGTTTAAGTAGAAAAGAGATAGAGGAAATATTGAGAAGTTTAAGTTATGAAAGATTCTATTTAGACTTTGGTATAAATCTATCAAACCCAATAATAAATAGCTATACAGCTGTTACTATAAATACAATTTTATGTATGTATATTAATAAAAATATTGAAAAATTTGATCTAAGACACTTATATTATAAAGTATATACAAGTAATGAATTATATAAATTAAATTTTAATAGTATATTAAAATTCAGAATTACAAATAATATATTTGTAAGTTTAAAAATATTTTATATATTATTAAAAATAAAATATTTAAGTAGAAAGGTGGAAGATAAAGATGGCAGAACATCCAATAGAAAGTCTGATGATGACTTCAATGACATCACTAGAAAGTATGATTGATGTAAATACTATTGTAGGAGATATTGTTACAACTCCAGACGGTTCAGTAATTATACCAGTTTCAAAAGTATGTTTTGGATATGCAGCAGGAGGAAGCGAGTTTAATACAAATAAATTAAATAAGTATTCAGAAGAAGCAAAACTACCGTTTGGTGGAGGAAGTGGTGCAGGTGTGAATATATCACCAGTAGCATTTCTAATAGTTAAAGATTCTAATGTAAGATTACTTACTGTCAATGGAAGTACACCAGTGGACAAAATAATTGAGCTTGTCCCCGATTTTATAAACAAAGCAAGTAATTTTATAGAAAAAACTATGGAGAAATCAAGAAAAAGTACAAAAGATAGTATAAATAAATCATCATCATATAGTGATCAAAACAATATTAATGATTCAGACTATAAAGAATATGTTGATGATATTGAAGAAGATGATGATAATGATGATAATTAATTATGTAAGTGGGTTTTTACCCACTTTTTTTAACTCTCAGAGGTATTTTCGTTGTCATTTTGATCTAAATTATCAAGTAAGTTATTATTATCAGTATCTGAACCATTATCTATAGCATCATATTCAATGTAGTTTATATTTTTTGTAGGAGTATTAATGACACCAATTAATGCAAGTATAGATAAAACCGAGTTTATAATAGTATTTAGTGTTGCATCAGAAATGTTGATAATACCAACTGCTGAAAGTACTAAGCAGATAGTAGATAGTATACTTCCCCATAAAATTGGGTTTTTAAATCTTTCACCCATTTTAATCAACTTTACCTTCACTTTTATTTTTGTTACGGTCTACAGCAGACTGAGCTGTTTTACATACAGGGCTTGTGCATATACCAATTATGGTTAAAAATCCTGTAATAGAAAGTCCAATATAAACAAATAAATTGCTGTGAGTAACAGTATTCAATGATATTATAAATATAAATAAAATTGATATAAAGTATAACCAAATGAATGGATTGCATAGTACTTTTGAAATTAACATTTTTGCTTTCATATTTCACCCTTAAAGTATAGAAAATCTATACTAATATATGGTATGAAAAAAAAATAATTTTGTTACGAGAATCAGACAAGCTTTTTACTTGCTTAAAAAGGTTAGTATTTGTAACATTTTGTTTGTATATTGACAATAAATAATAATAAATATATAATATATACATATTTATGAGGTGTTGTTATGAGTAAGGTAGAAAGATTAGAAACGTTAAAAGATATTCTTACTGTAAGGTGCAAAATGTACAAAGATAGAATTGCATTTTTAGAAAAAGATATCAAAACAAGGGAATACAAGGAGATTAAATATGACAGAGTTGTTGAAGATATATATGCTTTTGGTACTGCACTTACTGAAAAACTTAATGTTATAAATAAGAGAGTAGCTGTAATTGGTGAAAATAGCTATAAATGGTTTGTAACATATATGGCTACTGTATGTGGTGCAGGAATAATTGTACCACTAGATAAAGAACTTCCTGCAAATGAAATTTTAAATTTAATTGAACGTTCAAAAACAGAAGTTTTAGTTTATTCTAGTAAGAAAAAAGAGTTAATTGAATCATTAAGAGAAAAACTTCCTTCAAATTTTATATATATTGAGATGGATAAAGAGGCAAGTGATGAAACTAGTTATTCTTTTGACATGCTTGTAGAAGAAGGTAAAGAATTAATTGATACTGGAAATACAAGATATATAGATATGAAAGTAGATAAAGATGAATTTAGAATATTACTGTTTACTTCTGGTACTACAGCAAAGTCTAAGGGAGTTATGCTATGTCATAGAAATTTAACTGCCAATATATATTCATGTGCATTTCTTTTGCCTGATATTAAAGACTTAAGATTTTTTTCAGTATTACCAATGCATCATACATATGAGTTTATGATTACATACTTAAATTCTATTGCAGGTGGGGCGAGTATAGCAATATGTGAAGGGTTAAAGTATGTTGTGAAAAATATGCAAGAAACTAAACCTTCTGTAGTTGTAGCTGTCCCTATATTGGTAGAGAATATAAATAAAAAGTTAAAAAAAGCTATAAAAGAAACAGGTAAAGAAAAGCTTGTAAATTCTCTTTCAAAAGTTGCAACGGGATTAAATAAATTTGGCATTGACATTCGTAGAATTATATTTAAAAAAATACAAGATAATTTTGGTGGCAATTTAAAATATTTTTTCTGTGGTGCAGCACCTATAGATGATAAAATAGTAAAAGAAATAGAATCATACGGATTCAATTTTGTTCAAGGATACGGTCTTACGGAAACTTCACCTCTTGCTACTGCAACTGATCCGCAACATAATGCTATTGGAACTGTAGGTAAAGCTGTAGAAGGAGTAGAAGTTAGAATTGACTTAAATGAAGGAGATTCTTCTGGAGAAATAATGATAAAAGGGCAAAATGTTATGCTTGGATATTATGAAAATGAAGAGGAGACTAATAATGTATTAAAAAAAGGTTGGTTCTATACAGGAGATTTAGGATATTTTGATAAAAACGGTAACTTGATTATATCTGGAAGGATAAAAAATATGATTGTTACTAAAAACGGTAAAAAAATATTCCCAGAAGAAATAGAATTTCTAATCAATAGAATTCCTATTATATCAGAGTCAATGGTTTATGGATATGAATCTGCGGATGACGATACTGATATAACTGTTGCTGCAAAAGTAACATTAGATGAAGAATATATTAGTGAGACATATGGATCAATAAGGCCAAGTGATGAAGAAATACATAAAATTATTTGGGAAGAAATAAAGAAAATAAATAGAGAGCTAGTGTCATATAAAGCGGTTAAAAAACTTGAAATAAAGAAAGATGAGTTTGAAAAAACTACCACTCTCAAGATTAAAAGATTTGCGGAAATGCAAAAAAATAAATAGATTTTACAAACCCTGTAACTGAATAGTTTAAGTTATGGGGTTTAATTAATTGTCATTAAATATAAATAAAAGCGTCACACATCTATCACATATAAATTATATAATATACAAAATAATATCATGGAGGTAATATATGTCTAAAATTCTAATAGTAGATGATGAAGAAAAAATTAGGAATGTTATAAGAGAATATGCTGAATTTGAAAACTATGAAGTATCTGAAGTTTCTAATGGAATGGACGCAATTGTGAAATGCAAAAACGAGGATTTTGATATAATAATAATGGATATAATGATGCCAAAATTAGATGGATTTATGGCCGTAAAAGAGATAAAGAAAGTAAAAGACATTCCTGTAATAATGTTATCTGCAAGATCAGAAGAATATGATAAACTGTTTGGTTTTGAACTAGGAATAGATGACTATGTCGTGAAACCTTTTAGTCCAAAAGAGGTGATGGCTAGAGTAAATGTGGTTATTAATAGGAAGGGAAAGGCAAAATCAATTCAAGAAAATGATACTTTTAGAAAAAAATATATTTTTGATGGACTTGTAATTGATATGTTAGCAAGAAACGTCTTTGTTGATAAACATAAAGTAGAACTAACTCCAAAGGAATATGAATTGTTAGTTTACTTAGTTATAAATAAAAATATTGCCTTATCTAGAGAGAAAATATTAAATGAAGTATGGGGATATGATTTTTTTGGAGATGACAGAACAGTAGACACTCATATAAAAATGCTTAGAAATAACATGGGCATATATAGAGATTATATTGTTACAGTAAGAGGTGTAGGATATAAATTTGAAGAGTATGGAGAAAAAATTAATGAATGATGTAATATGTAAAATTAAAAATATTAAAAATAATATAGATTTTAAAAGCTTAAAATACAGGATTTGTATATATTTTCTGTTATTCGCAGTTGTTATATTTATTTTGCTTTGGCTGATACAAGTGCTTTTCCTACAAAGCTTCTATTCTACTATGAAAAAAAGACAAGTAGTAAGGCTAGCAAATGATATTGAATTAGAATTTAATAATGGTAACTTCACTGATAAAGTCGATGAAATAGCATATAAAAATTCTGTTAATGTTATTTTACTAGACATAAATGGAAGAATTATATATACATCTCAGATGGTGGGAAATGGAGCTAGGATTATTAGAACAGATTTAGCGATAAATACTAAATCTTTAATAAAAGATGTTCTAGAAAGTAAAAATGGAAAGATAAGCTATACTTCACAATTTACAAAGTATAAAAGTCAGATGTTTGTATATGCCACTCTAATTCCTAAAAGTGATGTATGCTTAGTTATGCTAGATTCAATAGATCCAATAGACTCAACTATATCAGTATTACAGATTCAATTAATATATGTAACAATAATTTCTCTTATACTTTCATTTGTCATATCAATATTTATATCAAAAAAATTATCTGCTCCGATTTTAAATATGAATGAATCAGCAAAAAAATTAGCAACCGGTAATTATAATGTGATATTTGAAAAAGGTGACTATACAGAAATAGATAATCTTGCTACTACTCTGAACTATGCAACAACTGAGTTGTCAAAAACAGATAAGTTAAGAAAAGAGCTTATAGCCAATGTATCTCATGATTTACGCACACCACTTACTATGATAAAAGCATACTCTGAAATGATAAAAGACTTATCTGGTAATAATAAAGAAAAAAGAGAAGAGCATCTGCAGGTTATAATAGATGAAACAGACAGGCTTACTAGACTTATAGAGGATATGATGGATTTATCAAAATTAGAATCAGGAGTATTTGAGATAATAAAAAAAGATTTTAATATAACTGAGAAAGTAAAAAATATATTACACGGATTTAAAAGCCTTTATGAAAAAGAGGGGTATGAATTTATTTTAAACGCTAATGAAGTAGTAAATGTAAACGCTGATGAGACCAAAATTGAACAAGTTATATATAATTTACTAATAAATGCTGTTAATTATTCTGAGGAAAATAAAAAAATAACAATAAATATTTATGATAATTCTGAAAATAAAACTGTGAAAGTGGAAATTGTGGATAATGGTTGCGGAATTACTAAAGAAAAGCTAGAATATATTTGGGATAGATACTATAAGACAGGAGAGTTTCATAAAACTGCTAAAGTGGGCACTGGACTTGGACTTTCTATAGTAAAAAATATATTAAAAAAACATGCAGGAAGATTTGGTGCACAAAGTGAAGAATCAAAAGGTAGTACTTTCTGGTTTGAGCTTGATAAGTAGAGTATATAATATTTGAAATTCATTTAAATGATTGACAAAGTAAACATAATGTTGTATATTATATTGTATAATCATAATAAACCAAATTTATAACTATAGAGGTGAGACTATGAATACGATTAGTTTTTTAAAGAAAAATGCAAATCGGGCAAAATCATCAAATGAATTAAATAAAGAAATTTATTATTTTGTTTGTAGTATTGAAAATCTGGGATACAACATTAATGTGTTTGCATTCAAAAGAGAAAAATTTATTGTAATGTACGCATGTAATGATATGCTGTCTAAACGGTGGTGTCAACTCATTAATCATACTATATTTATGTGTGAAGAAAAATTTCAACTTCAGCAGCTACAAAACTTTATAATATCTTCTACTGTGGCTATATATAATTCAAAATTAAATGTGGACACTTTAAATGACAAAAAAGTTATATTAATCAAAGAAGAAAGTGTAGATAATAAAGTATCTTAATTTTACTTAAAAATTGTATTAAATATTGACATTTATAAATAATAGTATTATACTATATTTAGTATAATATATGTACATTGTACAAAAATAAAAATCACGGTGTCTGCCACCGTGATTTTTTGCTACTTTTTGGTTCTTTTCTTTCCAGGTACTTTTTCAATTGTAATGTTAATGTCAATACTGTGGGTTTTAAGAAAAAAGATACATGGAAAAATTAATAAAATCAAAAATAGCACATACATAATTATGTACATTGTACAATTCACCCCCTTCTACAACAAATATGGTTTTGGTGGCACTAGTATTTTACAACACAAATGCCTAGATATGAAGGAAAATTGGTCGCATAAAAAGACAATGTAAATTGTAAAAAAGTATGGTGAAAACAATTGTAGTTTTTTCAATTTAAAATTTAGTTTAAATATAGTTTTAAATATGATAAAAATATGTTAAAATATATATTAAGAATGTATTAATTACATTTAATTTAAATTAATTATGAAAGCATGTGATTGTAATTTATGAGTGAAGAAGAAAGATTAAAAAAAATAAAAGACATAATTACTAAAATACCATTTGAGCCAGGAATATATATGATGCGTGACGTAGAAGATAAAATAATCTACGTGGGTAAAGCTATAAGTTTAAGAAAAAGAGTAAGACAATATTTTCAAAAAAATTCTAAATCGCAAAGAATAAAAAAGATGGTATCCTTAGTTCATAATATAACATACATTGTTACAAAAAATGAAGTAGAAGCACTTGTGTTAGAATGTAACTATATTAAACAAAACAATCCTAAATTTAATGTAATGTTAAAAGATGATAAGACATATCCATATATAAAAATAACAGTTAATGAGAAGTACCCTATAATCTATATAACTAGAAGTAAAAAAGACGATAAAGCAATATATTTTGGACCATATACGAACGTTAAATCTATGAGAGATGTTTTATCAGTAATAAAACAAATTTTCCCTATTAAAAGATGTAAATATAATCTAGAAAAAAGAAAAGTTGAACCATGTCTATATTATCATATTGGAAGATGTTTAGCTCCTTGTGCAAATGATATAAAGCGAGATGAATATAGAAAAATGATAGATCAAGTAATATTATTTTTACAAGGTAAAACTAGACAAATAGAAGATATTATAAAATCACAAATAGACGAATGCATAGAAAAATTAGATTTTGAAAAAGCACAGATGTTAAAGCAGAGATTAGTTGATATTAACAATATAAGTGAAAAGCAAAATGTTGCCAATTTAAATGAAAGTAGTACAGATATTTTTGGATATGTGTATTCAAAAGAAGCTTTACATGTGCAAGTGTTTAAAATTAGAGACTATAAAATAGTTTTACATGATAATATTGAAGTAAATGATGTTGATAAATCTGAGATTCAAGATATTTTATTACAAATACTAACACAATATTATTTGAATAATGAAGACGTGCCAAAAAAGATATATATAAAATTAGATGGTGAACAAGCTATAAAGACAATTGAAGAATTTTTTATAGAATATAAAAATACTAAAACACAAGTATTAATACCAAAACGTGGAGAAAAATTAAAGCTAATTGAGATGGTGGAAAATAATATAAGAATAAATATTGAAGAAAATAAAAATAATGTAATGCAAGATTTATCCGAGTTGCTAAATATTCCAGATTTAAATTCAATAGAGTGTTATGATATTTCTAATTTAAGAAATTCATATATTGTAGGTTGTATGATTAGATTTGAAGATGGAAAGTTAAATAAAAAAATGTACAGAAAATTTAAAATAAAAAGTACTTTGGAACAAAATGATCCTATGTGTATTTATGAGATTTTGTCTAGAAGACTAAAACACACGCAAGATTGGCCACTACCTGATTTAATATTAATAGATGGCGGAAAAACTCAGGTTATTGCGGCTAAAAAAGCTTTAAAAGAAATAGATGAAGGCGTTAATGTATATGGCATGGTAAAAAATGATAAACATAGAACAAAAGGGCTTTTAGATTCAAATTTAAATGAAATAGAATTTTCAGATAGCAATAAAAAAATAATAAAGTTTATCACATTTCTTCAAGACGAAATTCATAGATTTACTATAAATTATCACAGAAGTTTAAGAGATAAGATAAAAAAATAAAATTATCAAAATTAATTATATTTCTTCTAAAAATTCACAAAATAATAATGGGTGATTTTTATGAAAGAAAATAAAGATAGAAATGAAGATAACTATAAAGAAAAAGATAGAGATAAGTATGAACTAAATGATGAAGGACTATACAAAAAATATAGTGGAAAATATAGTCAAAGAATAGAATGTAATGTTACAAATTGTACTCACAATTGCATAGATGATAGTACTTGTAGATTGGATAAAATACAGGTTGCACCATGCGGGCCAAGGGGAAGTAAAGTAGCAGAAGATGAGACGTTATGTTCGAGTTACTTATATATTGGTGACTTAAATGAAGAAGAAAAAAGTTCAATAAAAACATAATTAAATTCTAAACAAATAGAGATTGATTTTACAAAAAAATGTAATTTTAATCTCTATTTGTTTTTTTGTAAATTTATATTAGGTAAATACTATAAAATCTTAAGCATATAACAATATTTCATAAATATTTCAACTATATTACTTCTATATTATTTTAATATGACTAGGCAGTTGTTTTAAGCAAAAATATTGACAAAAAAAGTAGTATATAATACAATTTGTATATGCAATACATAAGTAAGTATTATGTACAAAGAAGGATAGGTAATTTATGAAAAAAAAAAGTGGTATATCACTAATAGTGTTGATACTGACAATAATAATTATTATAATAATGGCGACAGCAGTAATATTAACAATAAACCAAAATAATCCCATAAATGTTGCAAATGAGGCAGTGTTTAAAGATGTTTTGAAAAATATGGAATCAGAACTTTCATTGTATCATGCAGGTAAGTATGGAGAAACTTTGGGTGAATACCAAAGCAAAACATTACAAGCAGATAATGATTCAGTAGAATACGATGGACAAGTATATACCGATAAAACAATAAAAGATATTATACCAATATTAAAAAAAACAACAAAATATGATGGTTTGGTAGAAATAATAAATGGAGAATTAGTATATACAGGAACAAATAGTAATGAGAAAATTTGGGCAGAAGAAATAATGATAGAGGCAATACATGCAGAACCGAAAGTTGAAGTAACAGACCCATCTGAGTTAATAGTAAGAAGTGGAGTAGATGTAGAATACGAAGTTAAATATACTTCAAAATATAAATTAATTGACATGGGTATAAGTAGTAAAATAAAGCTATTAAACTCAGAAAATGAAGAAATAAATAATGTACTAACGATAACAACAAATAAAAATAGTGAAGAAACAGAAATAACATCAAAAATAGTTGTAGACACAGCTTCACTTACAGATGGAATGTATAAAATAAAATTAAATAAAAATGCTGTAAGAGATGAAGGTAATGTATATCAGGAAGAAGAATTACTTTCAAGTGAATTTGAAGTAAATAATGTAGCACCAGTGGCTCCTGAAATAATACCAGATATAACAAACTGGACAAATAGTGATGTAATAGTAACAATAACATATTCACCAGAAAGTGCTCAGAAGAAGTATAGTATAGATAATAGAGCTACATGGCAAAACTATACAGGGCCAATTACAATAAGTGAGAATAAAACAATATATGCAAAAGGAATAAATTATCTAGGTACAGAAAGTACACAAAGTACATTAGATGTAACTGTTATAGATAAAACAGCACCTACGGTAACAGCAGCAAGTGGTGGAACAACAACATCAAGCGTAAAAGTGAATGCAACAGCCTCAGATGCAGGAGGAAGTGCGCTAAAGACTAATGCATACGAATACTCAAAAGATAACGGAACAACATGGACAGCAGCAACAAGTGCGGCAACATATAACTTTACAGGGCTGACAAGTGGAATATATGAGTGCAAAGTAAGAGTAAAAGATAACGCAGGAAATGTAACAATATCAAACGTAGTAGCTTTAAGTACCCAAGGAATAGGTGATATAACCCTAAATCCAAGTACTACAGCGTGGACAAATGCAAATGTAACAGTAACAATAACATATCCAGCAGAACTAACAACTAAAGAGTACAGTATAAATGGTGGAAGTACATGGAATAACTATACAGCAGCAATAACAATGACAGCAAATGGAACAGTATTAGCAAGAGGAAATGACGTAGCAGGAAATCAAAGTGGACAATCAAGCTTAACAATAACAAATATAGATAAAACAGCTCCAACAGTAACAGCAGTAAGTGGAGGAGTAACAACATCAAGTGTAACAGTAAATGCAACAGCCTCTGATGCAGGTGGAAGTGCACTAAAAGCAAGTGCATACGAGTACTCAAAAGATAACGGAACAACATGGACAGCAGCAACATCTGCAGCAACATATAACTTTACAGGATTAACAAGTGGAACATATCAATGTAAAGTAAGAGTGACAGATAATGCAGGAAATGCAACGATTTCTACAGCAGTATCAATAAGTACACAAGGTGTTGGAGATATAACATTGTCACCTAGTACAACAAACTGGACAAATGCAAACGTAACAGTAACAATCACATATCCAGCAGAACTAACAACAAAACAATATAGTATAGATGGTGGAAGTTCGTGGAATAACTACACAGCAGCAGTAGTCATGAGTGCAAATGGAACAATACTAGCAAGAGGAAATGATGTAGCAGGAAATCAGGCTGCGCAATCAAGCTTAACAATATCAAATATAGATAAGATTACACCAATGGGTAATATAGCACCTAGTACTACAGCTCAAACAAATCAAAATGTAACCTTAACATTTGATGCAGGTGATGCAGTTTATTACTATAACTCTAGTAGCACAATAGCAACAGCAAGAGATACATTCCCAACAGCAGGATTTAGTGTAATTGGAGGAGGTAGCCAGTTCCCAGCAGGAAATAATTATGTCGGAGCTAGATTCTATGTTAGTGGTAAAGTAAAAGTAAATTCATACGTAGATGGAAACGTTACAACATGTGCAGGATTTTCATATACAACAACTGCCGCTGCCCCAACATGGGTAACAGGAACAGGATTACAATTTACAATGAATAGCATAGGAATTGGATATAAAGAATTTAGTGGAATATATCAAATAACTTCAAACTATTCTAGTGGACTTAGACCATGGATACAGATAAATGTACCGCATGGAACACCAGGATATAATATAGAATATGTGGATTTAAAATATGCAATAATTCCGTCTACATTCCCATCTATAAGTTCTGGAATAAAAGAAATAACTAATCCTGATAATACTAAAACTACGCAAAGTCAATCTACATATATAGCTACACAAAATGGAGAATATAATTTTATTGCAACAGATAATGCAGGAAATAGTACAGTATATACATATAGTGTTACAAATATAGATAAAGTAGCACCTTCAAATCCAACAATAGTATCTTCGCCTACAGGATGGACAAATTCAGATATAACAGTAACAATAACATATCCAGCAGATATGAGTACAAAAGAATATAGTATAAATGGTGGAAGTACATGGGTAGCATATACAGGAGATATATTGGTTAGTTCAAACACAACTGTCCTTGCAAGAGGAAATGACGTAGCAGGAAATCAAAGTGGACAATCAAGCTTAACAATAACAAATATAGATAAAACAGCTCCAACAGTAACAGCAGTAAGTGGAGGAGTAACAACATCAAGTGTGACAGTAAATGCCACAGCATCAGATGTTGGAGGAAGCGCATTAAAAGCAAGTGCATATGAATATAGTAAAGATAATGGAACAACATGGACAGCGTCAACATCTGCTACAACATATAACTTTACAGGACTAACAAGTGGAACATATCAATGTAAGGTAAGGGTAACAGATAATGCAGGAAACAGTACAATATCAACAGCAGTAGCAATAAGTACACAAGGTGTAGGAAATATAACATTGTCACCAAGTACAGCAGCGTGGACAAATTCAAATGTAACAGTAACAATAACATATCCAGCGGAACTAACAACAAAACAATATAGTATAGATGGTGGAAGTTCGTGGAATAACTACACAGCAGCAATAACAATGACAGCAAACGGAACAGTACTAGCAAAAGGAAATGACGTAGCAGGAAACCAAGCAACGCAATCAAGCTTAACAATATCGAATATAGATAAAACAGCACCTACAGTGACAGTAGGAAGCACAGGAACAGAAACTACATCAAGTTTAACAGTGATAGTACAGGCTTCTGGTGATACTGGAGGAAGTGCATTAAAAACAAATGCATACGAATACTCAAAAGATAATGGAACAACGTGGACAGCAGCTACAAATGCAGTGGGATATACATTTAGTGGTCTAACAAGTGGAACTGCTTATCAATGTAAAATAAGAGCGACGGATAATGCAGGAAATAGCACAGTATCTAATATGGTAACAATAACTACAAAAACAGTTGGTACTATAACTTTAAGTCCAAGTACAACAGCATGGACAAATGGTAATGTAACAGTAACAATAACATATCCAGCAGAATTAACAACAAAACAATATAGTACTAATGGTGGATCAACATGGAATAACTACACAGCAGCAGTTGTTATGAGCGCAAATGGTACAATACTAGCAAAAGGAAATGACGTAGCAGGAAATCAAGCAACACAATCAAGTTTAACAATAACTAATATAGATAAAGCACTACCTACAGTTGCATTTGGAAGTAACGGAAATACAACATATGCAAAAAGTAGGAATACGACAGTAACTGTGAGTGATAATGTTTCAATTAATAATAGTAGTTTAAAATATCAATGGACAACAAGTTTAACTGCACCATCTGAGGCAAGTTTTACGACAAGCTTTACAAATGGTAGCTTAATAACAAGCCCAGCAGGTGTAACAGGTAGTTACTATTTATGGATACTAGCAAAAGATACAGCTAATAATACAACAATAATTAATAGTAATATATTTAATTTAGATAATACCAAACCTATAATAATAATTATAGGTAGTAATCCAGCAGGAGTTACAGTTGGTAGCATTTATGTGGATGAAGGAGCAACAGCAAGTGATAATATTGATGGTAACATAACCACAAATATTCAAGTGGTTAGCAATGTTAATGCAAATGTTAAAGGTACTTATTCTGTAACGTATAATGTAACAGATAATGCAGGCAATGCTGCAACACAGGTTGTAAGGACAGTCTCAGTTATAGATGAGGTTAGTAGTTTTAACTATACAGCAGGTAGCCAAACATTTACGGTTCCAGTTACTGGAACGTATATTATAACAGCAGCAGGTGCTGTTGGTGGAACATGTGGATATAGTTCACCTGGAAACGGTGCACTGATGGAAGGAACATTTGGATTAGTTCAGGGACAAACCATTAGTATTATTGCTGGTGGTCAAGGTGGAAATGTATCAGCTTACTCAGGATCTGGCGGCGGCGGAGGAGGAGGTGGAAGTTATGTATATAATACCACTACAGGAACTCTTCTTTTAGTTGCTGGCGGCGGAGGCGGTGGTTCAGTAGCCAGTGGTGGCGGAAATGGAACTGTCGGAGCATCAGGAACTGGTAGTGGAGGAACTGCAATAAACTATACAGGAAGTATGGGAGGATCTGGCGGCGGAGGCGGCGGCGGTTATGTAGGTTCAGGTTCGTCAGCATTATCTGGTGGTCAAGGCGGAAAAAATTATTCACAAGGCTCTACCGGAGGTGCTGGAGCTTCTGGAGGCGGTACTGGAGGATTCGGTGGCGGCGGCGGCGGCGGTGCGCTGAATGTATGGAGTAGCAACTATGGCGGCGGCGGTGGCGGCGGCGGATATACCGGAGGAAACGGTGGAGCATGCACATATGGTGGATCTGGTGGAACTTCATATATTGATTCATCTGCTACAAATGTGTCTAGCATAAGTGGAAATAATTCTGGAAATGGGTATGTATCTATAACATACACAGGATCTGCATCACGTTCATTTGTATATAGGGAAATTGCTCAAAATTTCACAGTACCAACTACTGGAGTATATAGGATTAGCGTTGATGGGGCTAGTGGTGGAACATGCGGATATAGTACACCTGGAAATGGAGCACACATTCAAGGTGAGTTTGCTTTAACAAAGGGACAAACAATAAGCCTATTAATCGGTGGCCAAGGTGGAAATGTGTCGGCATATTCTGGGTCTGGCGGTGGAGGCCGGTGGCGGAGCTTCGTATGTATATAATACATCAGCTGGAAAACTTCTAGTAGTAGCTGGTGGCGGCGGCGGTGGTTCAGTATCTAGTGGTGGCGGAAATGGAACTGTCGGAGCATCAGGAACTGGTAGTGGAGGAACTGCTATAAACTATACAGAAAGTATGGGAGGGTCTGGTGGCGGCGGCGGTGGTGGCTACTTAAGCTCAGGAGCATCAGCACTATCAGGAGGTGTAGGTGGAAAAAGTTATTCACTAGGTTTTGCTGGAGGAGCAGGAGCTTCTGGTGGCGGTGCTGGTGGTTTAGGCGGCGGCCGGTGGCGGCGGTGCATTAAATGTATGGAGCAGTAACTATGGCGGCGGTGGCGGCCGGTGGCGGATATACTGGAGGAAATGGTGGTGCGTGCTTATACGGAGGAGTTGGGGGCACATCTTATATTGACTCATCTGCTGCAAACACATCTAGTACTAGCGGAGCTAACGTTGGCAATGGATATATTACAATAAATCTAATTAGATAATTATATTTAAATATATTATTAATAAGCATGATTTTAATCTTCTATAGAAGTTGAAGTCCTGCTTATTTTTATAGCATAAGAAAAATATATAAATATTTTCAATACTATTGCAATCAAAGTTGTAATATAATATAATAGACGTAGGTCTTAGGGAGTGATATTTTGAATTATATAAATGATAAGCTTCAAGCTTTCAAAGATGATATTAAAAATAAAAAAATTGCTGTTTTAGGGGTGGGTGTAAGTAATATACCTGCTATTGAGTATTTGGTTAAATTAGGAGCAATTGTAACTGCATGTGATAAAAGAGATACTTTGGATGAAAGTTGTGATAATTTAAAGAGTCTTGACATTAAGTTTAATTTAGGACAAAATTATTTAGAAAATCTTAATGAATATGATTATATTTTGCGTTCTCCAGGTTTAAAACCATTTTTACCTGAAATTGAAAATGCTATAAATAAAGGGGTCATAGTTACTTCGGAAATAGAGCTTTTACTTGAACTTTGTCCATGTAAAGTAATAGGTGTAACTGGAAGTGTCGGAAAGACTACAACCACTACACTTATATCACAGTTTTTAAATGAAGCAGGATATAAGGTATGGACTGGCGGTAATATAGGTACACCGTTATTATCGAAAATAGATGAAATATCTAATACTGATATTGTTGTACTAGAACTTAGTAGTTTTCAGCTTATGACAATGAAAAATAGTCCAAATATATCAGTTGTAACTAATATAGCAGAGAACCATTTAGATTATCATAGAGATTTTAATGAGTATATTAATGCAAAAGCAAATATATTTAAATATCAATCTAAAAATGATATAATTATTTTTAATTTAGATGATGAACATACATCTGAATATATAAATGAAATGGATACGGAGAATATTTTATCTGAAAAAAGATTTTTCAGTGTTAATGGCGTTGTTACTAATGGAATATTTGTAAAAGATGATAATTTGATTTCAAATATACAAAATAAAGAAGAGATTATTTGTGCTACTAAGGAAGTTGAGCTTCCAGGTACACATAACTTATTAAATATATGTGCAGCGGCTAGTGCAATATTCCATTTAACTGGATATGAGCCAATTAAGAAAGTAATAACTACATTTGCTGGTGTTGAACATAGAATGGAATTAGTAAGAAATCATAGAAATGTGAAATGGTATAATGACTCAAAAGCCACTGTTGTGGCAAGTACAATTGCAGCACTAAAATCTTTTGATAATAAGATAATACTTATTGCGGGTGGTTATGATAAAAACCTTCTATATGATGAATTAGGTGGATATATAATTGATAAAGTAAAAACCTTAATTTTACTAGGTAAAACTGCGCCTAAAATTTCAAAAGCTGTGTATGATGAAGTAAATAATAGAAAAATAAGCATAAATGAAATATGTGATATAGTAAATGTTGATTCAATGGAACAAGCTGTAGATTATGCAAATCAAATCGCTAGTGAAAATGATATAGTCGTATTATCACCGGCTAGTGCATCTTTTGATATGTATAAAAGTTTTGAACATAGAGGAGAACATTTTAAAGAGCTAGTAAATAAGTTAAATTGATAATAATATGACTAATTAATAGTTATATTTATATATGTAATAATAGAAGGAGAGATTTTTATGTTGAAAAAAATGAACTTACCAAACAAATTAACAATGCTTAGAATAGTATTAGTACCAATATTTATAGTATTTATGTGCTTACCTGCAAATTTAGCATGGGCAAAATATGTGGCATTAGGATTATTTGTAATTGCCGCTATAACTGATTTTGTAGATGGCCAAATTTCAAGAAAATATGATTTAGTTACTAACTTTGGAAAGATTATGGATCCACTTGCAGATAAACTTTTAATATCAGCAGGGTTTATAATGTTAACAGGGCTTGGAGTAATACCTGCATATGTTACTGCAATAGTAATACTTCGTGACTTTTTTGCAAATTCAATAAGAATGTTTGGAGCAGACAGAAATGTTACAATAGCTGCTTCTTTAAGTGGAAAGATTAAAACATCTGCCCAACTTATAGGTTTAGTACTTGCTCTGGTTAATGTAGCATTCTTTAATTCAAATACAATGGGGCTATTTTTAACAAAATCATTAGAAATGGGTGCTCTTGAACTTGCTGTAAATGTATTTATGACTGTTACAATAGGTCTTGTTGTAGTTTCAACGATCTGGTCATTAGTTGATTATGTAATAAAATTTAGTAAGTATATAGATGTTGAAAAATAAATATAATATAAATATATTTTAAATACTGTAAACATAGGAGATATATTTATCATGAATAATGAGAATGAACAAATAGACCTTTTTGGAAATGCTGACTTAAATATAAAAAAAGAAATTGAAGATTTAAGAAAGCAAGTAGAGTACCATAATATGAGATATCATCAGCTAGATGATCCTGAAATATCTGATTATGAGTATGATAAATTAACACAAAAATTAAGAAATTTAGAGTCACTGCATCCTGAGTATGTAGTGACTACTTCGCCTACCCAAAAAGTAGGGTCTGGAATAAAAAATATTTTTTCGGAAGTTAAACATAATGTTGTTATGCAGAGTTTGCAGGATGTGTTTAGTTTTGAGGAAGTAGAGGATTTTGTAAATAAGCTTAATTTAGAGTATGGGCAAAATCTTGAATACGTAGTTGAAACCAAGGTAGATGGACTATCTGTTTCTCTTGAATATGAAAATGGGATTCTTAAAGTAGGTTCAACTAGAGGTGATGGAGTAATTGGAGAGGATGTAACACAAAATTTGAAAGTTATTGCTTCAATACCGCACGAATTAAAAACTAGCGATACTATTGAAGTTCGCGGTGAGGTATATTTACCGAGGAAAGAATTTGAAAGAATTAATAGTGAGTTAGAAAAAGAAGGTAAAGCTATACTTGCTAATCCAAGAAATGCTGCTGCGGGTACGTTAAGACAACTAAATAACGAACTAGTGAAATCTAGAAATTTAAGTATATATGTTTTCAATGTACAAAAATCTAGTAGTAAAACCTTTAATACTCATAGTGAAAGTTTAGTGTATTGCAAAAATGTAGGTATAAATGTTATACCATATAGTAAAGTTTGTACAAGCGTAACTGAAGTATTAGAAGAAATAAAGAGAATAGGTACAATTAGAGAAGATCTAGATTTTGATATTGATGGTGCTGTAGTAAAAATAAATGATTTAAATTTAAGACAAGAGATTGGATCTACTTCAAAAGTACCAAAATGGGCGGTAGCATATAAATATCCACCAGAAAAAAAAGAAACTAAAATATTAGATATTATTGTAAATGTTGGTAGAACGGGGCAAGTTACTCCAATGGCGGTATTAGAGCCGGTTAGAGTTGCAGGTTCTCTTATTTCTAGGGCAACTTTGCATAATTTTGATTATTTAAAGTTAAAAGACATAAAGATAAATGATACATGTATAGTGCAAAAAGCTGGTGATGTTATACCAGAAATAGCTGAGATAATACCATCAAAAAGAACCGGAATTGAAAGAGAGTTTGATGTTCCGACTGATTGTCCTGTATGTGGTGAAGAGCTAGAAAAAGATGAAAATACGGTAGCTCTTAGATGTACTAATAGCGAATGTCCCGCTCTTATATATCGATCAATTTTACATTTTGTTTCTCGTGATGCTATGGATATAACTGGCTTTGGAGAAGCAATTGTAGACAGATTCATAAGTCTTGGATATATAAAAGATATATCAGATATTTATTATATTGAGTATGATATGATAGAAAAATTAGACAGGTTTGATAAAAAATCCGCTACTAATTTAATTAATTCAATTGAAAAATCTAAACAAAATGAACTTGGAAGACTAATATTTGGACTAGGCATAAGACATATTGGGAAAAAATCGGCTCAAGTTTTAAGCGAGAACTTTAACGATATATATGATATTTCAAACGCAACTGTAGAAGATATATTAAAATTATCTGATTTTGGTGAGATAATGGCTGTTTCAGTGGTAGAATTTTTTAAAAAGCCTAAAACTATAGAGATAATTGAAAAATTACAAGAAGCAGGGGTAAATTTAAAATCAAGTAAAAAAGAAGTTAAATCTAATATACTAGATTCTATGAGTATTGTTGTAACAGGTTCATTTGATAATTATTCAAGAGAAGATATAGTTAAATTAATTGAAACTAATTCAGGTAAATTTTCAAATTCTGTATCTAAAAAAACAGACATGGTAATTGCAGGTGAAGCAGCAGGATCTAAACTTAAAAAAGCAGAGGATTTAGGAGTAAAAGTTATATCTTTAGATGAATTTTTAAAGTTAATAGAAAATATATAAGGAGAATAAAATGAATCCACTTATAGCTAATTTAACTAAATACACAAAATATAATAGTTTATTAGAAGATATAAAAAAAGATAAACTAGATATTAGTGTAATAGGACTTACGGATAGTCAAAAAGCTCATATAGTATATAGTTTAGTGGCTAATAGTAGTAAAAATGCGTGTATTATTTGTAACAATAATACTCAAGCTAAAAAAATAATGCAAGATTTAAAATTTTATAGTGAAATTGAAATAATATATTTTCCTGCAAGAGACATAGTATATTATGATGTTGATGTACAAAGTAGGGAAATACAAAATCAAAGACTATATGCAATTCATAAAATAATTTCAGGTGGTAGCAATATTATTGTTACCACTATTGATGCTGTAACTCAAAAGATGATGCCTAAATCAACATATATTGATTTAGATATTAATGTTGACATGACTTCTAAAATAAATTTAAAAGACTTTGTTTTAAAGTTAGATAGGATGGGTTTTAAAAGAGCCAGTAATGTAGATGGCAAAGGTCAATTTGCCATTAGAGGCGGACTTATTGATATTTTTCCTACTAGTAGTGAAAAGCCATATAGAATAGAACTTTTTGGAGAAGATATAGATAGCATACGTACATTTGATCCTGTTACTCAAAGAAGTGTTGAAAATGTGGATAATCTAAGCATAAATTATGCTTCCGAGTTCCCTATTTTAAATGAGAATATACAAAGTACAATAAATATATTAAATGATTTAGGTGTAAAAGAAAATATTAATAGTGAATTAAAAAAGCAAATAGATCAAGATATTAACATACTATCTGAAGGTAATGTTGAAGAAGTTATTAATAAATATTTTGAACTATTGGTTCCAAGTACAGAATATTTTTTAGAATATATTGAGGATTATGCAGTATACATTGATGAGCCTGTAAGATGTATTCAAAAATCTAAAAATGTATGTTATGAAAACTTTGAAACATTAAAAATGCTCGGAGAAAAAAACTACATCTACTTGCCGTATGCATTTCAATATTCTAGTTTTGAAGATATTGAATCTAATTTAAAAAATATGAATAACGTGTACTTAGAAAGAATAAACACAGATAAAATTATGCATTCAAAGCGAAAAGAGTATATCTTTATTTCAAGGGAAGTTAATTTTTTTCGTGGTTCAATGGATATACTTATGCAAGATATCCAAAAATGGCAAAAAGTTAATAAAAGAATACTATTAGTATTTCCAAGTTTAAATAAAGTAGAACTCATAAAAAATCAGTTGATAGATAATGCAATTAAAGTTACATATATAGAAAATATAAGTGTTATTCAAGAATTAGAAGAATCTAAAGTATATATAACATTTGGAGTTTTATCTGGTGGTTTTGAATATGAAGACTTTAATTTGTGCGTAATATGTGAACCAGTAAGTGGAGTAGAATATAATACTCAAAAAACTAAGAAAAAACAAACAAGTGGACAAATAATTAACTCATTTGAAGACTTAAATGTAGGAGACTATGTTGTACATGAAAATCATGGTATAGGTGTATATAGGGGAATTGATGCAATTCAAGTTGGTAATATTCAAAAGGACTATATTAAGATTGAATATTTAAATAATGGTATATTATACGTACCAATTAGTCAACTTGATAGTGTTAAAAAATACTTATGTGATGATGATTTTGTTCCAAAATTAAATTCTTTAGGCGGTAAAGAATGGGTTAAAACTAAATCAAAAGTTAGATCATATGTACAAGAAATCGCTAAAGAATTAATTGCACTTTATGCTAAAAGAAGCAAAACTAGAGGACATAGTTTTTCAATTGATACACCTTGGCAAAATGAATTTGAAGATAATTTTAAATATGAACTAACTGATGATCAAAAGACAGCTCTTACTGAAGTTAAGTCTGATATGGAAAATGAAATACCAATGGATAGACTTCTGTGTGGTGATGTAGGATATGGTAAGACAGAAGTTGCAATAAGAGCAGCATTTAAATCTGTTATGGATTCAAAACAAGTTGCTTATCTAGTCCCAACAACTGTACTTGCTCTTCAACAGTATAAGTCATTTAAAGATAGAATGGAAACTTATGGCATAAGAGTTGAAATGCTAAATAGATTTAGAAATAAAAAAGAGCAAAAAGAAATATTAAAGGGTCTAGTTGATGGTAATATAGATGTTATAATAGGTACACATAGGCTGTTATCAAAAGATGTATTTTTTAAGGATTTAGGACTTTTAATAATAGATGAAGAACACAGGTTTGGAGTTAAAGCAAAAGAGGCTATTAAGACTTTAAAGGAAACAATTGATGTTCTTTCTATGACTGCTACACCTATACCTAGAACATTACACATGTCTATGATAGGAATAAGACAAATGAGTACTTTGTTTACCCCACCTCTGGAGAGAATACCCGTTCATACTTATGTTTTAGAGTATAATGACGATTTAATTAAAGAGGCAATTGAAAAGGAACTTGCACGTGATGGCCAAGTATTTTATATTAATAATAGAGTAGATAATATAGAAAATATATGTAATAAAGTGAGAAATCTGGTTGGTGAAGCAAGGGTAGCTTATGCTCACGGTCAAATGGATCCTGATGAAATTGAAGATATAATGGTAAAATTTATGAATCATGAGCTAGATGTAATAGTATGTACTACAATACTTGAATCTGGAATAGATATACCTAATGCAAATACTATTATAATTGAAAATGCTGATAAATTAGGACTTGCTCAATTGTATCAAATAAGAGGAAGAGTTGGAAGATCGAATAGACTTTCATATGCATATATAACATACGAGAAAAATAAGCAAATATCAGAAGTAGCTGAAAAAAGATTAAAGGCAATAAAAGATTTTACGGAATTTGGTAGCGGATTTAAAATAGCTCTTAGAGATTTAGAAATTCGTGGAGCAGGTAATCTTTTAGGTAAAGAGCAACATGGGCATATGGCGTCTGTTGGATATGAGCTATATCTGGCAATGCTTGAAAGAGCAATAAATGAGGAAAAATTAGGTGCTGGAGATAAAAAAGAAGATCTTAGTGATGCATTAAAAGATGTTAAAATTGATATAGATGTTTCAGCGTATATCAGCGATAATTATATACCAGATATAACTCAAAAGATTTCTATATATCAAAAGATTTCTAATATTGAAAGTAATGAAGAAAGTATGAATATAATAGATGAGTTACTAGATAGATTTGGAAACATACCTAAAGAAACTGAAAACTTAATTAAGATAGTTGAAGTTAGAAATGAGTGTAGAAAGTTAAATATAACTAGGGTAGTACAAAAACAAGATTATATTGTCTTTGAGCCTACTAATCTTAAATTTAGATTGACAAATAATGCAAACAATGATATACTGTTTACAGTACAATTAGCACTTAAAAAAATAAGAAAGTTATTAGAAAAAAAGGAGAATTGAATATGAACGATATGGAGAAAGCTCTAAAAAAAGTAGAAATAAAAGAATTAAGAAAAATGAGTAGAGATAAAGTAGTAATATTTGGTATAATAGCTGCAGTTATAATTATAGCTGGATCAATATTTGGGTATTTCTACTATAAATCAAATTTAGAAGCAGTAGTTACTTTCGATGGCGGTAAAGTTACTAAAGCAGAATATTCTATCTATTATAAATTGTTTGAACAAGTTCTTACTTATTACGGTTATCCAGCAGATCAAATACCTGAACAAATAGCTAACAAAGCAGGTATTGATAAAATACTTTTAATGAAAGCAAAAAAAGCAGGTGTTACTCTTAGCGTAGATAATAAGGCAAAAGTTGATGATATTTTTTCAGATAAAGAACAAATAGATTCTTTTGTTCAAAAAGGAATAGATCCTGTTAAAATGAAACAAATATATTATAACGATTACGTAATAACTCAATATATGCAAAAATTACAAGATGAAGCAAGTAGTGAAGATATACTAAAATATATTAAAACAACATATGGGGATGATGCAGATCTAAATGAATATGTAACAAGACAAATACTAATCTCAACTACTGATAGCTCAACTGGTGCAAAACTAGCTGATGACAAAATAGCTGAGAAAAAAGCTAAAGCTCAAGATATTTTAAATAAAATACTTTCTGGATCAGACATTGTAACTTTAGTTAGAGAAAACTCTGATGATGAAGGAACTAAGGCAAAAGATGGCGAATATAAAGTATACATGGACTCAAAAACTGTTGAACCATATGTTAATGCTGTTAAAACGTTAAAAGCGGGCGAAACATATGCGACTTTAGTTGAATCTGATTATGGTTTCCATATAATAAAATTAGAAGCTATTAATGCAAATGGCAGAACAAATAGTGCAAGTGAGAGACAAGACTATGTTAGCCAAGGCATAGATAAATATAGTACAGATGCTAATTTAAAAATAAATAAAGAAATTTTATCAAAAACTATTGAAGCTATTACAGGAGTTAAGCAAAACACTACTAACGATACTACTAATAGCACAAATAATACAACAAATACAACTACTGAAAATAACGCAACAAACACAGCTCAGTAACATATTATTTGGAGAGATTATATTATGAATAATATAGTAAGTAAATCTAATGATAAGGTTAAATTTATAAAAAATTTAAATGAAAAAAAATTTCGTCAGAAGCATAATGCATTTTACTTAGAAGGAATAAAAGTAGTGGATGAAGTTTTAGATTTATATGAAAAGAAGGCGGTAAACATTAAGTTTATCGCCTGCTCGTATGATATTTTAATTAATTTAAAAAGAGGAAATAATATATACGAAAGAATCAATAAATTATATTTAGAAAAAAGACTTGAAGTATATGATTTCAAAAGAGAAATTTTTGAATATACAACTGATACTGTAACTACTCAGGGAGTTTTAGTAGTTCTTGAAATACCAAATATCAATTTTGAGAAACTTATGAATAATAATGATTCTAATATATTGATACTTGATAAAATAAAAGATCAAGGTAATCTAGGTACAATTATTAGAACATGTGATGCCTTTAAAGTAAAAACTATTATATGTACAGCTGGTACAGCAGATGTTTATTCACAAAAAACTTTAAGATCAACAATGGGATCAATTTTAAGAGTAAATATAGTATACATTGATAATTATAATATTGATGATACTTTTTATCTTATAAAGGAAAAAGGATATAAGATTTTTGGATTAGCTCTCCAAACTAACAAATATGTGGAATACACAGAGATGAATTTGAAAAAAATATGTATGATTGTTGGAAATGAAGCAAATGGTATATCAGATGAAATTTTATCTAAATGTGATGAAATTTTAAAAATTAGAATGGAAGATACTGCTGAATCACTTAATGTTTCAGTTGCAACGTCAATAATTTTATATAAACAATATATTGATAATATAAAATAATTTTAATTTTTTAAAAAATATGTAAATGTATACTTTCTAGAAAAATACACAAAATATTAATGGTCAAAAATGTTTTTAGGAGGTATTTTATGAAGACTTTAAATGTTATTTCTTTAATTTTAGTTATAATAGGAGCAATAAACTGGGGACTTGTTGGATTATTTGAAATTGATATAGTCGCAGCAATATTTGGGTCATCTGATGCTATGCTAAGTAAAATTGTTTATATTTTAATTGGTCTAGCAGGATTATGGTCATTAACATTCTTAAATAGATTTGATGACGAAAAATAGAACGTTTCTTGGTTTAATTTGCAAATTGACTAAACTTATCAAAGTTATCTTTGGTAAGTTTTTTTGTTTAATATATAATTAAGAATTTGTATAAAATTACCTGTTTTTGTAAAGAATAAATTTAGGTGGTTAACATGAAAATAGGTATTCCAAATGCTATGCTTTCTCATAAATATATGGTGTTGTGGGAAAGTTTTTTTAAATCACTAGATTTTGATGTGGTTATAAGTTCAAAAACTAATAAAGAAATATTAGAAAATGGTATAAAATATTCAAATGATGAAAGTTGTCTTGCAAGTAAAATATTTTTAGGTCACGTTCAAGATTTACATGGGAAATGTGATTATATATTTATTCCCAGACACTGTAGTTTTAAAAATAACGACGTGGCGTGTGTAAAATTTAATGCACTCTATGATATATGTAATAATACATTTAATAATTTAAAGATTGTAACTTGTGATTTTGATTATAACAGAGGCAAAAAAGAGATAAGTGAATATCTAAATATAGGTAAGAGTTTAGGAAGAAGTTATTTTAAAACCTTTAGAGCATATATAAAAGCAAAGAATGAATATAGAAAATACTGCAATAATAAATATGAAAATCAAAATGAGATATTAAAGAATAAAAATAAGAAGGATAATAATATTTTGATAGTATCACATCCATATATAACCCATGACGAAATACTAGGTAGACCAATAGTTAATTATTTAGAAAAAATGGGTGCAAATATAATATATGCTGATATAATTCCTGAAAAAGTAAAAGGAGATTTATGGAGTAATATTTCAAAAAACATTTATTGGAAATATAGCAAGGAATTACTTACGGGTATTGAGTTATATAAAGAATATATAGATGGAATAGTATTTATATCAGTTTTTTCTTGCGGTCCAGATTCTCTTGTGACTGACTTATGTATAAGAAAGATAAAAAATATTCCTTGTTTAAATTTGGTTTTAGATGAGTTAAATTCTGATACCGGAATGCAAACAAGATTAGAAAGTTTCGTTGATGTTATAACCTACAAAAAAAAGGCGGGTGCTATAAATGAATGATATTCTTAAAAAAGAGATTATATCTTTTCCTCATATGGGTAATTATTATTCTCCTATCTACTCATTATTATCAAGATTATTTAATAATTGTAAAATACTAATTCCTGCAAAAATAACTAAAAAAACAATGGAACTTGGTGAAAAACATAGTCCAGATTTTGTGTGTACACCATTTAAATATAACTTGGGAAACTTTATAGAGTCTTTGGAAAAAGGTGCTACTGTATTAATACAAGCAGGGGGAGGTTGTAGATTTGGATATTATGCTGAATTGCAAGAACAAATTCTTAGAGATTTAGGATATAATTTTACTTTTATTACTCTTTTAGATGCAAAAAAAGTTGATGTTTTTAGACTATATAAAAAATTTAAACTTATAAATCCAGATTTAAAATTTCATAGTTTTATTTATGACTTTTTACTTACTATTAAAATGATAAATATACTGGATAAAATAGAAAATATTATAAGGGAAAATATAGTATTTGAGGTAAATGAAGGTGAATTTGATAAACTTCATAGAGATTTTGTTTATAAATTACAGTTTGTAGGAGATTTTAAATCGCTTAATATATTATATAAGGATACTAATGAAAAAATAAAAAATATTGTAATTGATAAAAATAAGAAAGTATTGAAAGTAGGTATAATAGGAGAATTGTATACAGAAATGGAACCATTTTCAAGCTTTTTTATTGAGAGAGAACTTTCAAAAATGGGAATGCAGGTAAAAAGGTATACTACTGTTACATATTTACTATTTGAAAAAGGAAAAGCTGAAAAAGTATTACTTGAAAGAGCAAAAAAATATATAAAATTTCCACTTGGAGCTGATGGGACTGAAAGTGTAGCACATAGTATAGAACTTTGTGAAGATGGGTTTGATGGAATAATACATACAAAACCTTTTGGATGTACACCGGAGATAAATGCTATACCTATATTACAAAAAATATCTAGGGATTATAATGTTCCAATTATATATTTCACTTTTGATATGCAAACAAGTGAAACAGGAGTAAAAACAAGACTTGAAGCGTTTTATGATATGATAAAGATGAAAAAGGAGGCAGGATATGTCTAAACATTATTTAGGGGTAGATATAGGATCAATATCAACCAAAGCTATAGTTATGGACGAAAATAATAATATTATATTAGACAAATATATTTGGACACAAGCAAATCCTATACTTGCTACTAAGACTATAATAAATGATTTGAAAAAAGAGGCTGAAGATAAGGGCATAGTAGATGAACTAAATATTGTTGGTGTGGGAACAACTGGCTCTGCAAGAAAATTAGTGGGTAGTATGTTAGATAGTCAAGTTGTAAAAAATGAAATAACAGCTCATGCAATAGGTACACTATCTATATACCCAGATGTAAGAACAATATTAGAAATTGGTGGGCAAGATTCTAAAATAATTATAATTCAAGATGGAGTAGTTGTAGATTATGCAATGAATACTCTTTGCGCAGCAGGAACAGGAGCTTTTCTAAGTTCACAAGCACAAAGGTTAGGAGTTAAAATAGAGGATTTAGGAGATATTTCATTAAAATCAAATAATCCTAGTAAAATAGCAGCAAAATGCACAGTATTTGCAGAATCTGATCTAGTACATAAGGCCCAAATAGGTCATACAAAGGAAGATATAATAGCCGGGCTGTGTAAAGCTGTTGTATCAAATTATTTAAATAATGTAGGCAAAGGAAAAAACATTTATGATAAAGTAGTATTCCAGGGTGGAGTTAGTAAAAATGAAGGAGTAACTAGATATTTTAAAGAAGCTCTACAAAAAGAAGTATATGTTGACAAAAATTCACATTTAATGGGAGCTTTAGGAGTAGCAATACTTGCAAGAAAATCTGACCAGGAGAAAAAATTTAATTTTGATATAAGTGAACAAGATTTTATTACAAAAGGAAGTGAATGTAGTGGTTGTAGTAATAACTGTGAAATAATAAAGGTATATAAGAATGGAAATATAATAGATAGATGGGGAAATAGGTGCGAAAATTCAAAGACATAGAAAAATAAAAAGTGATAGTATAAACTCAAGTATACTATCACTTTGTGTTTACTAAAATAAGTTTTCAAACAACTCTAACACTTTAAATGAATATGTAACTTCAGTTGAATTTTCCGTGTTATCCAACCTCTCACTATTATAAATTTTTGATATTCCTGGCAAAAATGTTTCATATTCTTTTAGTTTATCTATATTTTGTTCATTTGGAAATATTAAAGACCAAAAGTTTTTGCCACCACCATCTCCTAAGACAATTTGGAGACTATCATATGTACCCATTGGCATGATTATATTTTCATTTAATTTTTCATCATAAAATATGTTACCCATTTTAGCATATGCTGTATAGCTTACATTTTGAGATTTAAGATCATTATTTGTTATCTTTAAAATATTTTGTATATTTGAGCTTATAACGTTTATGGCATCTTGTTTTGTATCTGTATTTTTCGTTAAACTATCTATATAATTTTGAACTTTTTCGCTAATTTTTAATTTTATAATCTGATCATTAGTATTATTACTATTTGCAACTATATGTAATCTAAAAGAATTTTTAGCTACTTTTTTTTGTGAATATATGCTTAAAACAATATATGTGTTCAATAATATTATAGATAATATGCATACAAAAAGAGGTAGAGAGATTTTTTTGAAAATATTTTTTATCATTGGTATCACCTAAATATATTATTAGCTAAAATTAGAAAAAAATACCAATAAAAAATGTATAAAAATAACATAAATTATCAGTATATGTTGTAAAATAATTATGTCAAAATGTGACATTCATAATGCTACAAAACACTACAAAAATATATAAAACTCGAAATTGACAAACACATATATGAGTGGTAGAATTTTATGTGTAAGGGGGTTAAACTAAAGATGAATAAAATAAGGTTATGTTGTTTTACAGTAAATTCTACTCATGCATGTATTATAGCTAATAATTTCATATCAAATGAATTATCAAATGTAAAAGTTATATATATAAATGAGCAGAGTGAAAAAAAGAAATTAAAAAATATTATAGGTAAATTCTATAAGAAAATGGAAGACCAAATGTTTTGCACTGAATGGCTAAACGAAAAACTATTAAATGATTATGCAAATGAAACTTTTGTATTTGTAGTAAATGGAAAAGAAGAATTTGTAGAAAAAGTAAATAAATACTTAGATGTAAATGATTTCAATGGATACGTGATAAATTGTTATGAGATTTTTGATATTGAGGTAGACATTGAAACTATTATAAAGAAACATGATTATTATATTAATACAACAGGTATAATTAAAAGAGAGGTATTAGATACTAGTAAAAGAGAATGTTAAAAAGAGTATAATTTATAAATTTCTCCTTATAAATTAATTATAGTTAAATTAATAAAAATTAAAGAAGAGTGTCCTAAAATAAGCTTTTAGGGCACTCTTTGTATGACTTTTCTAAAGTCTTAGTCTTACAAATGATGTATTAATTAATGTACTTATTATAAGATAATATAAAATATATAAAAATATTTCAAATTTTTACGGTATATGATAATATATAACAAAGTAAAATATAGGAGGAAAATATATGGAACTAAAGAAAGGTATCTCACTTATAACACTTGTTATAACTATAATAGTAATTATAATTATGGCAGGAGCTGTTTTATTGACTTTATCTCAAAGTGACATAATTGATAAAGCAAAAGAAGCAAAATTTAAAAGTGTTTTAGATGAATACAAAAGCGAGCTTACTCTTTGGTTAGCCAAAGAATATAGTGATAATCTTGGAAATTTGGATTTAAATAATATTAATGCTACAAAAACAGAGGGGACATATAAAGATTTAAAAATTCAAGATATAATAAAAGGTATGACTGATTCTGACGCTGAAAAGTTTAAAATTGTAAAAGGTGAATTAATATATAGTGATGAAACCGCACCAATTGAAACAAGTCTATATACAGATGAACAAATAACTGATATGATTGCCGCAGGATATATACCAGTAGCATCTTCAGCAGAATTAGATAATATTAGAAATGATAGTACTAATGTTTTTGGAGCTGGAACTAAATGGTCAGGAAATTATTTAGGTGGAATTACTAAAAACTATGTTCAAGTAAAAAATATAGATTTAAGCAGTATTTCAAGTTGGGCTGCAATAGGTGATACAAATTTTGGATCTCCATTTCAAGGAATATATGATGGGAATAATTTAAAAATTACAGGCCTTACAATTAATAGTCCGTCTGCTTATCAACAGGGTTTATTTGGTGTAGTTCAAAGTGGTTCACTTAAAAATATTCGTATAACAGGTACTGCTATAGCTAATGAGCAGGTTGGATTACTTTTTGGCTGTCTATATTCTGGAATAGTAGAAAACTGCAGTGCAGTAGGAACAGTAACAGGAAACCATGTAATTGGTGTCTTGGGAGGTACAACATTTAATTCTTCAGCAATAGTTAGTAAGTGCTATTCATCAGGTGCATCAAATTGTGGAGGTACAGCACCTATAGTTGGAGGACTTATTGGTTCTAGTTATGGTCAAATTGAAAATTCATATTCTAGTGCTAGTGTAAAAATAACAGATGTAAATTCTTGGTGGGGAACAGCAGGTGGACTTATAGGAAGAGCTAGTGATGGATCTATCACAAATTGTTATTCTACTGGAAATGTAGATGCACCAGTATTTCCTTATCCAGGTGATCCACCACCAAGTAATGTTGGCGGATTAGTTGGTGAGACTAGCTCTGTAACAATAACATCATCATATTATGATGAACAAACATCTGGAAAATCAGATACTTCAAAAGGCGATCCTAAAACTACAGCTTTAATGAAAATGCAGACAACATATTTAAATTGGGATTTTGATAATATATGGAGTATATCTGGCAGTAAAAATAGTGGATATCCATATTTAAAAGTTTTTGAAAATAATAATTAAATTTAGCACACTTAAAATGTTAATCATTAATATTAACATTTTAGGTGTCATTTTTTGTATCTATAAAAAAATAGTTCATATTTTCCAAAAACCTTGATTTTATCACCTTTTTGATATATAATTACCAATCATATAAAATTTGGGGAGGTAATTTATGAGTGTATCAAAAGAACAAGTAAAACATATTGCTAATCTTGCAAGATTAAAACTTAGTGATGAAGAATTAGAAAAATATACTAATTCTCTATCTGATATAGTTGATTTTGCTGAAAGTTTAAATGAGGTTGATGTGTCTAATGTAGAACCAACAGCTCATATTTTGAAAATACAGAATGTATTTAGAAAAGATGAATTAAAAGAATCTTTTGACAGAGAGGAACTTTTCAAAAATGCTCCTACAAAAGAATCTGGATGTATAAGTGTGCCAAAAGTAGTAGAATAAGAGGTGAAAATATGGATTTATATAAATTATCGTTAAGCGAAATCGCAAAGAAAATTAAAAGCAAAGAAGTAAGTATAAAAGATGTTTTGGATAGTGTATATTCAAGAATAGAAGATGTTGAATCTAAAATAAATGCATATGTCACTTTGACTAAAGAAAATGCATATAAAAGGGCTGAGATTTTGCAGATTAAGCTTGATGCAGGTGAAGATATTGGAGTTTTAGGTGGAGTTCCTATAGCAATAAAGGATAACATTTGTATTAAAGATGTGAAAACAACTTGTAGTTCAAGAATGCTTCAAAACTTTGTACCACCATATACTGCAACTGTTGTAGAAAAGCTTGAAAATATGGGTGCAATAGTATTAGGTAAGACAAACATGGATGAATTTGCTATGGGTTCATCTACAGAATCATCATATATTAAAAAAACATGCAATCCGTGGGACTTATCTAGAGTACCTGGTGGTTCTAGTGGTGGTAGCGCAGCTTCAGTTTCGGCTGATATGGCTTATGCTTCATTAGGTTCTGATACTGGTGGGTCTATAAGACAACCCGCATCACTTTGTTCAGTTGTTGGACTAAAGCCAACTTATGGAGTAGTTTCAAGATATGGTCTAGTTGCTTTTGCATCATCACTTGATCAAATAGGACCATTTTCAAAAACAGTTGAAGACGCAGCTATAATGTTAAATGCAATTTCAGGTCACGATACTATGGATAGTACTTCTGCTGATATTGAATATCCTGATTATACTAAATCATTAGTAAATGATGTAAATGGTTTCAAAATAGGTATACCTACTAAATTTATAAGTGAAGGATTGAATCCTGATGTTAAAAAAGCTTATGAGGAAAGTATAGAATTATTAAAAAATAAAGGTGCACAAATAGTAGAAATAGATTTAGATTATGCTAAATATTCACTTGCAGTATATTATATATTAGCTACTGCTGAGGCATCTTCGAATTTAGGAAGATATGATGGAATAAAGTATGGTTATAGAACCAAAGATTTTGATGATTTAACAGATTTATATAAAAAGTCAAGAACTGAAGGTTTTGGTGCTGAAGTAAAAAGAAGAATTATACTAGGTACATACGTGTTAAGTTCAGGATATTATGATGCGTATTATAAAAAAGCGCAACAAGTTAGAACCCTTATTATAAATGACTTTAAAAAAGCATATGAAAAAGTAGATGTTATTATGGTGCCAACTGCTCCAAATACCGCTTTTAAGTTTGGTGAAAAAACTGAAAATCCAATTGAAATGTATTTAGAGGACATATTTACAGTACCAGTTAACATTGCAGGACTTCCTGGTATATCTATACCTTGTGGATTTGATTCTAAAAATATGCCTATAGGACTTCAATTTATAGCAGATGCTTTCGAAGAATCAAAACTTTTAAGAGTGGCATATACATACGAACAAAATACAGGTTTTCATAAAATAAAACCTGAGATAAAATAAAGGAGGAAGTTTACATGAAAAATTATGAAGTAGTTATAGGTTTAGAAGTTCATGCTGAACTTTCGACAAAAACAAAAATGTATTGTGGATGTTCAGCTGCATTTGGATCTGATCCAAATACTCATTGTTGTCCGATATGTACAGGAATGCCAGGCGTATTACCAGTTTTAAATGGTAAAGCAGTGGAATATGCTGTAAAGGCAGGTCTTGCTACAAATTGTGAAATAGCTAGATTTTCTAAACAAGATAGAAAAAATTATTTCTATCCTGATCTACCAAAAGCATATCAAACATCACAGTATGATTTGCCATTATGTAAAAATGGATATATAGAATTTAAAGTAGGAGATACTCAAAAAAGAGTAGGTATTACTAGAATACATATTGAAGAAGATGCTGGAAAACTTATACACGATGCATATACAGGAGATACACTTGTAGATATGAATAGATGTGCAGTTCCACTAATAGAGATAGTTTCTGAACCTGATATGAGATCTGCAGAAGAAGCTATAAACTATATGCAAACTTTAAAATCTATATTAGAATATCTTGAAATTTCAGATTGTAAAATGCAAGAGGGATCTTTAAGATGTGATGTTAATTTATCTATAAGGCCAATTGGACAAAAAGAATTTGGTACAAGAACAGAAACTAAAAATTTAAATTCGTTTAAATCTATACAAAGAGCAATTGAATTTGAAATTCAAAGACAAATAGATGAAATAGAAGCAGGTAGACAAATATTTCAAGAGACAAGACGTTGGGATGATGACAAAGGTTATGGGTATGCAATGCGTTCAAAAGAAGATGCACATGATTATAGATATTTTCCAGAACCTGACTTAGCACCAATTGTTCTAAGTGATGAATATATTAATGAAATAAAAAAAGAATTACCTGAAATGCCTCATATAAAGAAGCAAAGATATATGAGTGAATTTAATTTACCAGAATATGATAGTGAACAAATAACTAGCTCAAAAGAAGTAGCAGGTTATTTTGAAAAAGCTGTAAGTATATGCAATAATCCAAAAGCCGTTGCAAATTGGATAATGGGTGATTTTGCAAAAATGTTAAATGAAAGCGACATTACAGTAAATGAATCTAAAATTTTACCAGAAAACTTAGCAAAACTTATAATGCTAACTGATAATCAAACTATAAGTTCAGCTATTGCTAAAAAAGTATTTATAGATATGTTTGAAACAGGTAAGAATGCACAAGATATTGTAAATGAAAAAGGACTTGTTCAAATAACTGATGAGGGTGCTATAAAACAAATAGTTGAAAGAATAGTTAGTGAAAATGCTCAATCAGTTGCAGATTATAAAGCTGGAAAAGATAAGGCAATTGGATTTTTAGTAGGACAAATTATGAAAGAATCAAAAGGAAAAGCAAATCCACAAGTCGTAAATAAACTTCTTTTGGAAGTTTTGAATAAGTAAGAAAAATTAATATGAATATATATAAAAGTAAATCGTATGAGTTAAATTTTAACTCATACGATTTACTTTTAATTATCTGCATTTTGCAGTGGAGCATTCTTTTTTACAACAAATGAATGAAGCATATCTATACAATCTGAACCGCATTCACTGTATAATGATTTAAAGCAGTCCATTATATAGGTCATAACCTCGCTTCTTTCAGGAATTCTTTCTTCCTCGCCATTTTTTATACAATAATAATATGTGTCTATCAACGATTCGAAGTCTTTTGTTGTGAGGTTAAAGCCTTTATCCTGAAATGATTTGGCAAATTCTAAAACGATATCAGGGCAAGAAGTTTCATTGTTTTGGATACTAACAGATTTCTCATATTCCAATGCACTTCTTGCAGCTTCAGAAGAAATTCCTAAGCTTACTATAGTTACTTCAATGTCACATGGGTTAATTAACTCCATAATATAAATCCTCCTCAAATTTGAAAAATAATTATTTAAATAGGTAACAATAATAATACCACATATTACATAAAATGTCAATAATGTTGACATAAATATATATAATTATATATTAAAAACAAAAAAACGACTTTTCAGTCGTTCTTTGCATATATATTATTTTTCAATATTCTAGATTATTGTTTTTTTGTTTCAACATATGTATTTGCTGGTGCAGCTATTTTCTTTATACTTCCAACTTTAACAACGGGCATATCTTGATTATAGAATCCTTTTATAATTACACCAGTAATCTCAACCCATTCATTTTCGGTTAATTTACTAGCCTCTTTACTTTGGCATAAGAAACCAGCTATGTTGTCTTCTCCATTTACAAGAGTATTTCTTCCGCATACAAAGTAATCTTCTTTAAAATCTGCCATTTTGAATACATAGCCAACCATTTTTACAGTTTTATTTACATTTGCATCTATATTATCATGTACCATTTTTAAGATCTCTGTATAATTTGATTCTTCTAGTATATAGTCATACTTATCAATGGCTTTTGAAGAAGAAATACTAGCGTTATTTGAAAAACCAAACTCAATTATAATAGCTATTAATGCTGCAATGATTAATAATACAATAAATATCTTTTTTAAATTTAATTTAAAGTTAATTACGAACATAATCTACACCTCATTTGTTACATATATATTCACTAGTAAAATATATATGAAAATAATTAATGTGGTTTTTTACGAAAGTATTTAATTTTTACTCTTAATGTGATATAATACCTACTAATGTGAAGAAATTGGAAGGGTGAGAAGGTATTATGAAATTAATAGAAAAAATATTCGGTTCATATAGCAAAAAAGAAATAGATAAAATAATGCCACTAGTAAATAAAATAAATGAATTAGAAGAAAGTATGCAGAAATTAAGTGATAGTGAGCTAAAAAATAAAACTCAGGAATTTAGAGAAAGACTTGAAAAAGGAGAAACTTTGGAGGATATATTACCAGAGGCTTTTGCAGTTGTTAAAGAAGCTAGTATAAGAGTACTTGGAATGAGACCATTTGAAACGCAACTTATAGGTGGAATAATACTACATCAAGGAAGAATAGCAGAAATGAAAACAGGTGAAGGTAAAACACTAGTTGCTACATTTCCACTATATCTTAATTCTTTAACTGGTAAAGGTGCTCATTTAGTTACTGTAAATGATTACCTTGCTAAAAGCCAAGGAATGTGGATGGGAAAACTATATAAATTCTTAGGTTTGAAAGTTGGACTAATTTTATCAAATATGTCACCAAGCGAGAAAAAAACAGCGTATGAAGCAGATATAACTTATGGTACAAATAATGAATATGGTTTTGATTACTTAAGAGATAATATGAGTATGTCAAAAGAAGCTATGGTTCAAAGAGAATTAAATTATGCAATAGTAGATGAAATAGACAGTATCTTAATAGATGAAGCTCGTACCCCCCTTATAATCTCTGGTATGGTTGATAAGAAAAGTGATATATACGAAAGAGCAAATAAATTTGCTAAAGGATTAAAACCAAAAATAATAGTTGAAAATAACGATAAAGTATTTGATGAGACAGATGAAGAATACGACTATATAGTAGATTTAAAGGCACATACTGTAGCACTTACTGAAAGTGGTACTAAAAAAGCAGAAGGATATTTCAAAATTGACTCCCTTAGTGATATGGAAAATTTAACAATATCTCACCATGTAAATCAAGCGATACGTGCATATGGATTAATGAAGAAGGAAAAAGATTACATAGTAAAAGATGGTGAAGTTATAATTGTAGACGAATTTACTGGAAGACTTATGAGCGGTAGAAGATATAGTGATGGACTACATCAAGCGATAGAAGCAAAAGAAGGTGTTAAGATTGCTAATGAAAGTCAAACACTTGCAACAATAACTTTCCAAAATTATTTCAGAATATATAATAAACTTGCAGGTATGACTGGTACTGCTAAAACAGAAGAAGATGAATTTAAAGGTATATATAAACTAGATGTAATTGAAATACCTACAAATAAACCTGTTGCTAGAAAAGATTTAAATGACATTGTATATAAAACTGAAAAGGCAAAATTTAGGGCTATAGTAGAAGATGTAAAGAATAGTTATGAAGTGGGCCAACCAGTTTTAGTTGGTACAGTTTCTATTGATAAATCTGAAATTTTAAGCAGTATGTTAAAAAAAGAAAATATACCACATCAAGTTTTAAATGCTAAATTCCATGAAAAAGAAGCTGAAATAATTGCGCAAGCTGGTAAATATAAGACTGTTACAATTGCAACAAACATGGCTGGACGTGGAACAGATATTTTACTAGGTGGTAATTTAGAACATATGGTAAAAAATGAACTTGCTAAACTTGAATATACTAAAGAAGTTATTGAAATGGCTATAACTCCTATTGCATATTCGGATGAACAAGTTATAAAAGCAAAAGAAGATTTAAAGCAAATCGAAGCAAAATTTAAACCAGAGATTGAAAAAGAAAGAGCAAAAGTAATAGAAGCAGGTGGACTTAAAATAATTGGTAGTGAAAGACATGAATCACGTAGAATAGACAATCAGTTGCGTGGACGTGCTGGACGTCAAGGTGATCCTGGACTTTCTAGATTCTATATATCTTTTGAAGATGATCTAATGAAACTTTTCGGATCAGAAAGAATGATGTCTATAGTTGAAACATTGGGTCTTCCAGATGACATGCCAATTGAGCAAAAAATGCTAACAGGTGCAATTGAAACAGCTCAAAAACGTGTAGAAGGTAGAAACTATACAATACGTAAAAACGTTTTAGAGTATGACGATGTAATGAATAAGCAAAGAGAAATAATATATAAACAAAGAAGAGATGTCTTAGGTTCAGAAGATATTACTGAGATGGTACTTAAACTTGCAAATGGTAAATTAAGAAACTTTGTAGATAATTATTTTAAAGAGGCAGAAAGTATTAATGAAGTTGATTTTGAATCAGTAAACACAGTACTTGCTAGTATATTCGGTATGGAAGATATGCTAAAAAAAGAAGAAATTGAAGTCTTTGATGAAGAAGAAATATATGAGATTCTTTCTAAAAAAGTTGAAAATGAATATTTAGGAAAACATGAAAGAGCTAAACAAAATAATACAGAAGAATTATTAAATAGACTAGAAAAACACCTTATACTTGCAGTGGTAGATGAAAAGTGGATGGATCATATAGATAATATATCTAACTTGAAAGATGGTATTAATCTAAGAGCGTATGGTCAATCTAATCCAGTAGAAGCATACAAGTTAGAAAGTTTTTCTATGTTTGAAGAGATGGTAGATAGTATACAACAAGATTCAGTTAGAGCTGTATTTTCTGTTAAAGAAGGTGTAGAACAAAAAAGTTCTAATATTTCAATGGAATCAGAAGATAATTTGAGTAAAATAACAAATTATTCAAAAGCAGAAGTTACTAATTTTGGTACTAAAGCAAAAAATTTAACTACTAATGCAGATATGAAAAAGGAACCGGTAAGAGTAGAAAAGGCTGTTGGAAGAAATGAACAGTGTCCTTGTGGAAGTGGTAAAAAATATAAACATTGCTGTGGAAATTTATAAATTTATCTATTTACTTAATATTATTTTAAAACTCTAAATACAAATTATACACATATAAGTGGTTGTGTAAAATTAAAAGAATTTAACTATTAAAAGCGAAATAGCTACGGATATTGACATATATATTCCTAGCTGTTTTTTCTATAAATGATAAAAGGGTATATATTAGAAATTAAATTTAACATAAATTAAAAATAAGTTATATTATTGAAAAATTAATAATATCTTGAATATTTAAGTATATACTTATTTTATTAAAATACTTTAAATAATTGATAAAAGTATATTTTTATAGTATAAATAATAGTATAGATATTAAAATGTATAAAGGGAGATGATTAGGTGATTAAATTATTAGTTATATTTGGTGGTATGTCTAGCGAGCATGAAATATCTTGCATTTCTGCTGGAAATGTACTTGAGAATATTAATAAAACAAAATACATTATAACAAAAGCTGGTGTTGATAAATTTGGGAACTGGTATATATATAATGGAGATAATAAAAATATAAAGGCAAATATTTGGCTTGAAGATAAAGACAGACTTAAAACTGTAGATAATATTATTGAAGTTATAAAGGCTTGTGATGTAGCTTACCCTATTCTTCATGGTAAATATGGAGAAGACGGTACGATACAGGGATTATTTGAATTGTTAAATACAAAATATGTGGGATGTAATTACACTACATCTGCTATTGGTATGGATAAAGAATATAGTAAAATACTTGCTAAGTCAGTCGATATACCTATTGTTGAATATCAAGTGTTGAAAAAACATGAAAAACTTGATTTAAAACTAAGTTATCCTCTAATAGTAAAGCCAAATGGCGCGGGATCTTCATATGGTGTAACTAAAGTAAATAATTCTTATGAACTTGATAAGGCAATTAAACTAGCATTTGAATTTGATGAAAAAATTCTTATTGAAAGATTTATTCCTGCAAGAGAGATAGAATGTGCAGTTCTTGGGAATAACAACTATATAATATCTGATTTAGGTGAGATTGTACCTGCAAATGAATTCTATGATTTTGAGGCAAAATATGAGTCAAATGCATCTATTTGTAAAATACCAGCGCAGATTGATCAAAAAGAAGAAATAAGAGAATATGTTAAAAGATTTAGTAATGTCATAGGAATAAAAGGACTTTCTAGAATAGATTTTTTTGTTGCAAAAGATACAAATAATGTTTATTTTAATGAAATAAATACTATGCCTGGATTTACAGATATAAGTATGTATCCTAAGTTGATTGAAAATTATGGTATCAGTTATTCTGATTTGATAGATAAATTAATAGAACTAGCAATATAAAAAAGTGGTGTTATAATTTTTAACACCACTTTTTTTCAATAATATTAATTAAGTCTGTAAATTATTTGACAAAACGCCTCAAAATCAGTCTCATTTATTCTAATTTTTTATGTATATTCAGCCTTTATTACTTTGCAGAACTATTATTATGGAAACTTTAGAAATATAATATAATATATAGTTCCAATCAAAAGCATGTAAAGTATATACTCAATATAAGTAGATTTTCTATGCATAAACAAAATATTTCCTCATAATATAACTAAAACTTTATCTAGAATAAATTAGAATAAAATATGTATTTAAAAATTAATGTTGACAAATTTAATATAATACTATAGAATATCATTATGATTTAAATAAATAAGAGTTACATGAACGTTACATTTTTTATAGTATAAATAGTAGTAGAAATTATAGTAAAAAATAATTCTTATTAAAGTAAAATCAAGTCTAAATATTGTGTTTGGGCTTGATTTGATTTACATTTTTTATACTTTAGGAGGAATTATATGAGACAAAAGAAAGGTATATCGTTAATAGTATTAGTTATAACTATAATAGTAGTTATAATAATTGCAACAGCAGTAATACTTGGATTATCACAAAATAATCCAATAGATAGTGCAAAAGAGGCAACATTTAAGAGTGACTTAAAAAATATGGAAGAGGAACTT
>JAOAHC010000049.1 GCA_026415435.1 Clostridia bacterium | reverse complement strand
ATTATAACTATGAAAGAATTCAAAAAGGACTAGGATATCTAACACCTATGGAATTCAAAGAAAAAGAAATGGATAAACTTAAATAAAGTTTATCCATTTCGCGCTTTTTTACTAACTCCACTTTTTGGGGTATAGTTCATATCCTACTTCTTTTAACTACATACTTTATCAATGGCCTTTTTAAATAACTCAACATGCAACTGCTCATCTAAAATTATTCTTTCCAAAACTCTTTGTACATAAACATCATTAATTATTTCAATATGTTTTTTATATAGCTCAATAGCGTCAAATTCTGATTTTAAATCTGCTTTTAATTGATCACATATATTATTACCATAGTAAACAAATGAAGAATTCCAACATTTTAACTTTTTATTACTAAAATTAGGACATCTAAATATAGGGTTTCCACCTAAAAGTATAATAAGTTTTGAAAGCATTTCCATATGCATCATTTCAACAATAGCGACTCTTTCTAACATTTCAGCTATCTCTGCATCACAGTTCTTTATGACAAAATTATGATAAATATATTGGTTTGTTGCTGTAAGTTCACTAGCAAAACCAGAATAATCATCCATTAATAGTTCAGCGTAATATTTGTTTTTTCCCTCTACTTGTATTTCTGGATAAGGAAGAGGACTCGCATATCCTTTGGTTATATGTATGTCGTGAGTATTTCCCATAAAATCACCTTATATATATGTATTTTGCTTATAGATAAATTATGATCTATAAATAATTGAATTGCTTTTTACTAAAAAATATCATATAAGTGTATATAATTTTACTAATAGTATATCAAAAGAAATATTGGTAAATATATGTATATAATGTTTTTAAAAAATATATGTTAATATGACAAAGAGGTGAAATGAAATTATGAAATTAAAAAATATTTTAATTATTGCTTCTGTAATACTTGTAATCATTATAGTATTTGTTATAGGATTTTTCTATTTAAACAGTAAAAAAGTTAATGATGATGAGTTAAATGATCTTATTAATCAATCCAAATTTGAATTAGAAATAATGTATTTACAAAATAATATAACTTTAGATTATTCAAGGCAAATGGTAGAAGGTAAAAATGCAAAGATAAAATATAATCCTAGTTCTGAGATTGCATCAAAAAAGCAAGAAATAGAAGAAAAATATTCTGTTACTTGTAATATAAGCGGTGAAGGAATACTTAAAGTAGCTACTACTTCAGACACACAAAAACATATAATTGATTTAAAAGGCACTGATATTAGTTGGTTGGAATAATTTTTCAATTTAATATTCGTAGAACGGTTTTGAATAAATTCTACGAATATTTTTTCTTTTAAAATGTAGACATACATTGAAATATTCATGCTGGCAAATGCCGTCGAAACATTTTTGAAATTTTTTTGTAATAGTACTTGAAAAAATATACTCCTTGATGTAAAATGTATACGTATAACAGGGAGGTTATTTTTATGATAAAAATAGGAATTAACGGTTTCGGGAGAATAGGAAGACTTGTAATGAGAGCTTCTATTGAAAATCCAAATGTACAGGTTACAGCTGTAAATGATCCATTTATTGATATAGAATATATGAGATATATGTTAGAGTATGACACAATACATGGTAAATTAAATGCTGATATTAAAGTAGTAGAAAATGGTTTAGAAATAAATGGTGAATTTGTAAGAGTATTTAATGCAAAAGATCCAAATGAAATACCATGGAAAGAAGCAGAGGCTGATTATGTAGTTGAATCTTCAGGTGTATTTACTACAATTGATAAAGCTGCTGCGCACTTTACTGGTGGAGCAAAGAAAGTTATAATTTCAGCACCTTCTGCAGATGCTCCAATGTTTGTAATGGGTGTAAATAATGATACATATACAAAAGATATGAATATAGTATCAAATGCATCTTGTACAACAAACTGTTTAGCACCTTTAGCTAAAGTGGTACACGAGAATTTTGGTATAGTAGAAGGGTTAATGACAACTGTACACTCAGTTACTGCAACTCAAAAAACAGTTGATGGACCATCTCATAAAGATTGGAGAGGTGGAAGAGCTGCAACATACAATATTATACCATCATCTACTGGTGCTGCAAAAGCTGTTAGCAAGGTAATACCTTCACTACAAGGAAAACTTACAGGTATGTCATTTAGAGTACCAACTCTAGATGTATCAGTTGTAGATCTAACTTGTAGATTAGAAAAGCCTACAAAATATGATGATATAGTTCAAGCAATAAAAAAAGCTTGTGATAATGAATTAAAAGGTATTATGTCATGGACTGAAGATGATGTTGTTTCATCAGACTTTATACATGATCCGCATACTTCAATATTTGATGTTACAGCAGGTATTGCTCTAAATGATAATTTCGTAAAATTAGTAGCTTGGTACGATAATGAATGGGGTTATTCTAATAAACTTGTAAATTTAATAGAGCATATGTATAGTGTAGATAATAAATAAATATATATAAGTGGCTGGCTACTAGTTTAAAATGTTAGCCAGCCACATTATTCATTAGGGAGGAATTAGTATGCTAAATAAGAAAACAGTGAGAGATATAGAAGTTAATTCAAAAAAAGTATTGCTAAGATGCGATCTTAACGTACCACTGGATAAGGATACAAAAAGTATAATACTTAGTGATAAAAGAATAGTTGAATCTTTGAAAACAATTAACTATTTACTTAGCGCAGGTGCAAAAGTTATAATTTGTTCACATATGTCTAATAGAACTACTTCTTTAAAACCTGTATCAATTAGATTATCAGAATTATTAAATAAAAATGTAGAATTTTGTGGTGATATTTTAAGTGATGAAGTTAGTGAAAAAATAAAAATGATGCAAAATGGAGATGTCATATTATTAGAAAATTTAAGAATGCATGCTGAAGAAGAAGCAAATGATATTGAATTTGCAAAAAAAATAGCTTCTTTAGCTGATGTATACGTAAATGATGCATTTGGAACAACACATAGAGCACACGCTTCAATAGTAGGAGTAACTGAATTTTTACCAGCTGTATCAGGCTTTCTAATTGAAAAAGAAATAGATGCGTTAGATCACTCAATAAATAATCCTAAAAGACCAATTATAGCTATAATTGGTGGAGCTAAAGTTTCTACAAAAATAGGAGTTATAACTACTCTTATGGATAAAGTTGATGCTATTTTAATAGGCGGAGCAATGGCCTATACATTTATAAAATCTAAGGGTGGAAAAATAGGTAAATCTTTATGTGAAGATGATAAATTAGACATTGCAAGTGAAATATTAAAAAAAGCTGAAGAAAAAAATATTAAATTATTACTACCAGTAGATAATATAATCACTACTGATTTATCTGGCTCAAGTGATACTCAAGTATGTGATAGTAATAATATTCCAGAAGATTATAGTGGTGTAGATATTGGACCAAAAACAATTGAAATATATAAAAAAGAAATTGGAAATGCTGCCACAGTTGTATGGAATGGACCTTTAGGAATCTTTGAAATAGAGAGATTTTCAAATGGTACCAAAGAAATTGCAAATACTATAGCAAATTCAAATATTATCTCTATAATAGGTGGAGGAGATGTTGTGGCTGCAGTAGAAGAATTAGGTCTAGATTCAAAAATGACACATGTATCAACTGGAGGAGGAGCTTCTCTTGAATTTATGGAGGGGAAAGAACTACCAGGAATAAAATCACTACAAGATAAGTAGTAGTGTTAAGTAAATATTATATAAAATGAGGAAGAGTATGAAATATAGAAATGTAAATATGGTTGGTAGAAAATATAGTGATAAAAATGTTAAAAGTGCAAAGAATAAAAAGGTAATCTATGAAATAAAGCCTAGATTCTACGCTGTAATAATAGTAATAATACTAATTCTAGTGTTATTAATTATAAATTCAGTCAAAAAAGATATAGTAATTGATGATAGTTTAAATGTAATGGCAATAAATGTATCTAAATACTCTGATGAAATTAAAATTCAATACGAGAAAACTGGTGAAAAAGATAAGTTTATTAATGAATACAATATTGTTCAACAATCTGTTGGAATGTATATCATGAATAATTCTACTGTTGATAGCACCTCATATGATAATTTGTTAAAAGATATAAAAAAAGAGTTAAAAAAATCTGACTGGAGTAAGCTTAACATGCAAAAATCAACATATTGGGCTGGTAATTGGACAGTTAATGATGAAGGAATGGTTAAATTTAAATTCTCAAGTAAAAAAGTAGAGCCAGATTGGATTAGAGATAATGATATTTCAAATATGTTTGAATATAACTAATAGGGGGGATTAAGTATGAGAAAAAAAATAATAGCTGGAAATTGGAAAATGAATTATACTGCAAGTCAAGCAGAAGACTTTTTATTAAGTATACTAGATTTAATAAATACTGATGAAGTTGATGTTGTAGTATGTCCAAATTATACTGCACTTGATAGAATACAAAATATTCTTGATGATAAAAAAGTAAAACTTGGAGCTCAAAATGTATACTTTGAACCTAAGGGAGCATATACAGGAGAGATAAGTGTTGATATGTTAAATGCATTAAATGTGGAATATTGCATAGTTGGTCATAGTGAAAGAAGACAATATTTTAATGAGACAAATTTAGATGTAAATAAGAAGGTTAAAGTATTAATTGAAAAAGGAATAAAACCTATTTTATGTGTTGGTGAAACTTTAGAGGAAAGAAATGAAAACAAACTTTTTGAAAAGGTTGAATTACAAATAAAAGAAGGACTTTTAGATGTGTCAGCAGAAGATGTTAAAAATAATGTTGTAATAGCATATGAACCAATATGGGCAATAGGTACAGGAGTTACTGCTACATCTGCTCAAGCTGAAGAAATGTGTGCATATATAAGAAAAGTTATAGCTCAAATTTATGGTGAAAATGTATCAGAATCAGTAAGAATACAATATGGTGGTAGTGTAAATGCAAAAAATGCAAATGAGCTACTTAATATGGACAATATAGATGGAGCATTAGTTGGTGGAGCTGCACTTACAAATGATTTTGTTGCTATTGTAAATTACGAAAATTAGTGATATAATTAATAGGCTGTTGTATAAATAGTGGAAAGAATGGTGAATTAATTTTCTATGAAGGACAAACAATATTTACTAATGATACTAGATGGTGTTGGCCTAAATGATGAAGAAAAAGGGAATGCATTTAGACAAGCAAATAAACCTAATTTAGATAGATTATTTAATAAGTATCCAAATGGTTATTTGAAATCTAGTGGAATAGCGGTAGGACTTCCAGAAGGACAAATGGGTAATTCTGAGGTAGGACATACTAACATAGGTGCCGGAAGAGTAATATATCAAGAATTAACTAGAATATCAAAAGAAATTAAAGAGGGTGACTTCTTTAAAAATGAAGCTTTAAATGCTGCTATTACCAATGTAAAAAATAATAATAGTGCACTACACCTTATGGGACTTGTTTCGGATGGTGGAGTACATAGTCATATAGAGCATTTGTATGCATTACTAGAGTTAGCAAAGAAAAATGAAGTGAAAAATGTGTATGTTCATGCTTTTACAGATGGTAGAGATACTTCGTATACATCTGCGATAGAATTTTTAAAACAGTTAGAAGAAAAAATGAAGCAATTAGGCGTAGGTCAAATTGCTACTATAAATGGAAGATATTATGCAATGGATAGAGATAAAAGATGGGATAGAGTTGAGCTTGCATATAATGCATTAACTTTATCTGAAGGCAATAAATTTAGAACAGTACAAAAGGCCATAGAAAATTCATATGAAGCACAAGAATTTGATGAATTTATAAAGCCAATAATAATTGTAGACGAATCATCTAAACCTATAGCTAGCATAAAAGATAATGATTCAGTTATATTCTTCAATTATAGACCAGATAGAGCAAGACAAATCTGTCATGTATTTTTAGATGAAAACTTTGATGGTTTCACTAGAAAATCTGGACTAATCAAGAATTTAAAATTTGTTACTATGACCCAATATGATGAAAAGCTAAACAATGTTTTAGTTGCATATACTCCACAAGTTATAAATAACACTTTGGGAGAATATATATCTAATCTTGGATATACTCAACTTAGAATAGCTGAAACAGAGAAATATGCTCATGTTACATTCTTTTTCAATGGTGGAGAAGAAGAGCAATATACAGGTGAAGATAGAATTTTAGTTCCTTCCCCAAAAGTTGCAACTTATGATTTAAAGCCCGAAATGTCAGCAGCTGAAGTTACTGAAAAAGTTATAGAGGCAGTAGAAAGTAAAAAATATGATCTTATAATAATGAATTATGCAAATGGTGACATGGTTGGACATACAGGTAATATGGAAAAAGCAGTTGAAGCAGTTGAAGCACTTGATAAATGTGTAGGTAAAGTTATATCTTTACTTGAAAAGGTATCAGGAGAAGCAATAATTACTGCAGATCATGGAAACTGCGAATATATGATAGATCCAAAGACAGGAGAAGTTATAACGTCACACTCTACATTTGAAGTGCCAATTATAGTAGTATCAGATAGAGTAAAATCAATTGCTAGTGGCAGTCTTTGTGATATAGCCCCTACAATGCTTGCTCTAATGGGTGAAAAGATACCTAATGAAATGACAGGTATTTCTTTAATAGAAATCTAGTTTAAGTTAATATTACCGTCAAGGTATATTATATACAAAATGTTTTTCAAGGAGGAATTTTTATGAAACAATATTTAGGAATAGAGTCAGTATATGCAAGAGAAATACTTGATTCAAGAGGAAATCCAACAGTTGAAGTTGAAGTTTTAGTTGAAGGTGGGTTTGTAGGTAGAGCTGCTGTTCCATCTGGTGCATCAACTGGTGCTTTTGAAGCTGTTGAACTAAGAGATGGTGACAAAGCAAGATATCTAGGAAAAGGTGTATTAAATGCAGTAGATAATGTAAATGATATAATAGCTCCTGAAATAGAAGGACTTAATGCATTAGATCAAGTATCTATTGATAAAATAATGATTGATCTAGATGGAACAGAAAATAAAGGTAAACTTGGCGCAAATGCAATACTTGGTGTTTCTATGGCAGTTGCAAGAGCTGCAGCTGAAGCATTAGGTTTAAGCATATATGAATATATTGGTGGAGTTAATGCAAAAGAACTTCCAGTTCCAATGATGAACATATTAAATGGTGGAAAACATGCAGATAATAGCGTAAATATACAAGAATTCATGGTAATGCCAGTAGGTGCTGAAAACTTTAAAGAAGCTTTAAGAATGTGCGCTGAAGTATTTCATAATTTAAAATCAGTATTAAAAGCAAAAGGCTTAGCAACTTCTGTTGGTGATGAAGGTGGATTTGCTCCAAATTTATCAAAAGATGAAGAAGCATTAAAAGTAATAGTTGAAGCTATAGAAAAAGCTGGATATGTTCCAGGAAAAGACTTTAAAATAGCAATAGATGCAGCTGCTACTGAAATGTATGAAGAAGCTAAGAAAAAAGGATCAGAAGGTTCATATTATTTTTGGAAAACTGGTGAAATGTATACAGTAGAACAAATGGTAGATTTCTGGGCAGATTTAATAGATAAATACCCTATAATCTCTCTTGAAGATGGTTTATCAGAAGAAGATTGGAATGGTTGGAAATTACTAACTGAAAAACTAGGTGGTAAAGTACAATTGGTAGGAGATGATCTATTCGTAACTAATACACAAAGATTAGAAAGAGGTATAAAAACAAAAACTGCAAACTCAATACTAATCAAATTAAATCAAATAGGAACAATAACTGAAACTTTAGATGCTATAAAAATGGCAAATAGAGCAGGTTATACAGCAATAGTATCACATAGATCAGGAGAAACAGAAGATACAACAATAGCTGATCTAGTTGTTGCAACAAACGCTGGCCAAATAAAAACAGGTGCTCCTTCTAGAACAGATAGAGTAGCTAAGTACAATCAACTAATAAGAATTGAAGAAGAATTAGCTGAAGTAGCTCAATATAACGGAGAAAAAGTATTCTTTAATTTAAGCAAATAATATAAAATAACCCTTTCTTAATTTAATATTAAGAAAGGGTTATTTTTAAGTTCTCTAAATAAAAAATATATGAATACATAGAAAAGGCCGGGATAAAAATATCCCGGCCAGGTTTCTATTGACCATGCGAACTCCAAAAAAGGGGCTTTCAAAAATCAATATGCGACAACAATCAATTAACCAATCGGTCAACAGAATCCTTTCTCCTATATAAAAGGAGGTAAAAGTATGTTAAAAAGTTTAAGTGTACATGAATATTATAACAAGATTTATGTTAAATGTCAATAGGTAAATCAAAAAAAGTTGAAAAATATATAAATTTGTTGAAAATTATATAAAAACCAAGAAAAAACCCGGAAAAATATTTCCGGGAGTCTATACAAGCTAATAACTACAAGAGTGGTTCTTAGTGCTTTATATTTTTAGCCCAAAATATAAAGCAACCATCGGTCAGTTATTGTATTTTTCAGAATACAGATAATAGTATACTATTCTGTATAATAGATAATTAATTAAAAGTTACTGACAAATATGCCAATATAGACAGTTCCAAATTAGGAAGGTAAAAAATTTAATGGCATATATAGTATAACAAGAGTTATGCAAAATGTCAAGTAAAGTATAAAAAATATCGAAATTTGTCGCAGGGTTATTCATAAACATCAATTAATTGACATTTGTGATATAATTAATACTAAAGAGTACTAAATATCCTAGAATAATTTTGGGAGGAATACCATGAATAAAAAAGAGCTAGAAGTAGTCGTAGCAAGACTTGGATATTTACCTGGTGGTAGCAAACAGGCAGCTATTATTGTAAATAATGCTATTAAAGAATTTTCATTAAAGGATGAGGGTGATTCTACAATAACATTGAGCCATGATGAAATTGAGGCACTTAAAACTTTAGTGGCTGCTGCATTTCAAAATAGCGATATGGTTCCAGAAAGATGGTACTGTGATAGTGATTGCACAAGAGCAAGAGAGTTGTTTTGTACTGGTATGCTGAGTATAGATAAAAGGTCAAATAGGAGATGCCCGTACATTCACGATGAGAGCTTAAAGTAAAATAAAAAGATCAGAGAAATTTTGAACTATACCCCAAAAAGTGGAGTTAGTAAAAAAGCGCGAAATGGATAAACTTTATTTAAGTTTATCCATTTCTTTTTCTTTGAATTCCATAGGTGTTAGATATCCTAGTCCTTTTTGAATTCTTTCATAGTTATAATA
>JAOAHC010000022.1 GCA_026415435.1 Clostridia bacterium | reverse complement strand
CTTCCACCACCAACATGCTCTCAAAATATTCACTTTCGGCATATTAAAATCATAATTATTTTCGATATAAAATAAAGATTCTTTATAGTTATCTAAATATAAATCAACTAGAGCTTTCATCAATTGATAAGTTTTATTATTTAAAGAAAAATATGATCTTAAAATTATTTTAGCAAAAGAAAAATCAATTATAGATTCGAATTTTTTACCATACGAAAGAAGTATAGCACCACGAGTTATATAATAAGATGGAGATATATAATAATCTCCAAAAAGTTTTCTTTCCTGTTCAATCACAATATTTATATCACTTCCTGCAAGTTTATAGTATTTATTATAATCATTTCCAAAACTTGAAATTGTTTTCTCCACAATTTTCTTGAATGATAACGGTATTAGATCATTTATAAAAAGTTTAATAAGAGACCCACAAGTAGCATATACTATTGCCCTATTAAGACGATAGACACTATGGGAAGGTTTTATGTTTACTAAGTAACTTAAATCCTCTATAGCTGACTTATAATCTCTAAGTGAAATATATATATTGGATCTTAAAACATAATAATCCAAATTTGTAGGCTTGATTTTAATAGCATAAGATATATCTGAAAGTGCTTCAATATATTTTAAAAGTTTAAAATTAGTCATTGCACGCTTATAATATGTATCTGAACCTCTTTTCCCATTTTTAATAGCCTTAGTATAATATTCAACTGCATCTTCATAATTTTGTCTATTATAATTTAAATTACCTAATTCAAAATAAGCAAATGGATTTTTAGAATCAATTTCTATCACTTTCTTAAAATATTCCTCAGCTAAATCATCAACCTTCATCTTGCTATAAGCAAAACCAATATTAAAATAAACAGATGGTTCGTTTGGATTTATAGATGCTGCTTCAGTAAAATCTGATATAGCAAGTTCATATTCATAATCTTCTAAATAATAAAGTCCTCTCTCAAAATATGCCCAAAAAAGCTCATTTGTAGAACCCGAGCGAGATAATTCATCTATCAGTCGTGTATAGTATTTTATTTTATTTTTGATATCCATCCCTAATAAGATTATACAAAATTAAATTTTAAGTATAAATTTCCCCTCTGAATGCTTTTCAAAACCAATTTTAATTAAGTAATTAGAATGAGACAAGTTATAAGATTTTACATGAAATGTTTTATCTTTAAATTTTTCCTGTGATGCAACATATTTAAAAAAATTAACTGCATTTTTAAAATCACGCCAGTAAGGTGAGATGTAATCTATACATATCTCTATATTACTATCATCAATATGTCTATATCCAAAAATTCCTACAATAATAAAATTTCTAACAATAAGATAATATGATAAATCCTTTAATGGTATTGAGGTAATATTAGGAAAATAATTTAGTATATCGTCAAGATGGAAATATATAAAGCTCTCTATAAGGTCATTATAATTTAGTTGAACAAATTTAAATAAATGTGGTTTTCTTTTTAAATCATATATATAATACAAATCTACAAAAACAATAAATAAATTGACAGACCAAACTGCAGGAGCAGATATTAAATAACCATATATAACAAATAAAAAAGCCCCTATCAAATTTACAATTCTTAACTTATAAACATTTCTCATCAAAAGAGAAATAGCAATAACTACTGAACCAACATATCCTACTACTTCAATCATAAATTCATTATTAACTATTTCTAATAATTTCTTTAAGTTCTTGTATAATTATCTCACTATTAATACCATTCTTTAAGCATAATTCTCCTATATTATCCCATACAACCTGTCCACATATAATTACTTCTATATCATATTTCTTAAATACACAAATAGTTTCAGGATATTTTTCTATAATACTTTCAACAGAAGTATCAGGTGTTATATTCATAAAACTACTCTAATACTATGTCAATTTCTGGAGGATCCATTATAGTTCGTTTAACAGAACATAAACTCACACTCTCTTTTAATGCATTTATATATTTTTGTGGAAAGTCCTTTGGAAGTTTCATTGATATAATAATTTTAGAAAGTCTATGTTTAGTTGAATCCCAATTGACCTCCATATACATACTAAACCCTTCCATATCTATCTTTCGTGTTTGAAAAAAACTTATAGCAAAAAAACCTGCACATGCTGCTAAAGAGGATAAAAAAAG
>JAOAHC010000044.1 GCA_026415435.1 Clostridia bacterium | reverse complement strand
TTTAAGTCTTGTGTTATACTATTACTCATAGGAAGTACCTCCGATATTGTTTGTCTGAACAACTAAACTATATCATATTGGGTACTTCCTTTCAATATTTTTTATTTAACTTAGTGTGACATATCTATTGTAAACCTATATTTTTCAAAACAATCGTACAGTAAATGTAATTGAGAATATAAAACATATTAGCAAATTTTAAATAAAATTAAGCTATTTTGTAGTCTATTTTTGCCTTGTTTTGTCGAATACATTGTCATGTCGTATAATTAATGCTATAATTTTTTTTATCCATTATTTACTACATTAAAATAATTTTTATGTTGGAGGTAATTTATGAAACAAATATTGATAAATTCAAGACAGTATGAAAATTACTTGGAAACGATGACATCATTTGAAAAACAGCTCGAAGAATACTCTGAAAGTGTATTAGCTTATACCGATCCATTGTATTTTGGTCTCATAATACCTAAAACACAAAAAAAATTAGAAGAAATGAGAGAGAATCTACCATACATAAAAATACGTATTGATTCACAAGAATTATTAGCAATTTAACCTTAAAATAAAAGTTTAAATTAATGATAAACCAATTTTATTTGTTAATAATTAAAAGGATTGAATTCTGTTTTATATAGAATTCAATCCTTTCAATATATAAATATAACTTTAAAAGTTAAAAAAACAGCACTAAAAAGTGCTATTTTTTCTTTATATTAACATGTCCTGTTTTATTCTAAAAATCCTTTATAATGTCTGCTTACCATTTGTGTTTCAAGGTTTTTCAATATTTCAAGTGCAACACTTACTATGATAAGTACTGATGTACCACCAAAAGTGATAGATATTGGCATTGCTCCTTGCAACAGAATTGGAAATACAGCAATTACTGCTAAGAATACTGCTCCAAATGCTGTTATATATTTTAATACCGTTGAAATATAGTCTGATGTTGTTTTACCAGCTCTTATGCCAGGTATAAATCCACCATTTTTCTTTAATTGGTTAGCAATCTCTACTGGATTTACTATAAACATTGTGTATATGAATGTAAATGCTATTATTAGTAACATATATACTAATGAATATATTACTAAGTAATACCAATGACTTCCTTGAGAAACTGAGAATAAATCATGTATAACTTTTAAAAATCCTGATGGACTTGATTTTGTTATAAGATTTATTATAGTTGATGGGAACATCATAAATGACATTGCAAATATTATAGGGATAACACCAGCCATAGCCACTTTAAGTGGTATATGTGTATTTTGTCCTCCATACATTTTTCTTCCAACAACTTTTTTAGCGTAGTTTACAGGTACTCTTCTTTCAGCTTGTTGTACATATATAACTCCAGCTATAACTGCTATCATCGCTGCTACTAAAGCTATTACTATTAATATACTAGTAATTCCACCTTTTGCAAACTCAAATAATGTAGCTGCACCTTCTGGAATACGAGATATTATACCAACAAAAATTATAATTGATATACCGTTACCTATACCATATTCAGTAATTTTATCTGCAAGCCACATAAGAAGTGCAGTTCCTGCAGTTAAAGATACTACGAATAATACTACTCCAAGTACAGCACCTGGTCCAAAGCTTAACCCTGGAAGTAAAAATCTTTTATAATTTAAATATAATCCTAAAGCTTCAACTACTGCAAAAGCTATAGTTAAATATTTTGTATATTTACCTAAAATCTTTTTACCTTCCTCGCCTTCTTTGGCAAGTTTTTCTAAACTAGGTACTACCATTTGTAATAAATTTAATATAATTGAAGCTGTAATGTATGGTCCAATAGTCATAGCAAATATTGAAAATCTGCTAAATGCACCACCAGAAATTAAGTTAATTGTTCCAAGTATTCCATCAGAACTACCAACTTGATCCATAAATAATATTTTATCGAAACCAGGTACAGATATAAATGTACCTAGTCTGAATAATAATATAATAAATACTGTGAAAATTACTTTTTTTCTAATATCTTGTACAGAAAATATGTTTTTCAAGGTTTGAAGCATACTACTTCACCTCTATCTTTCCACCTACAGCTTGTATTTTTTCCTCAGCCGATTTTGAAAATTTAGTTGCTACAACTGTTAGTTTTTTTGTTAAATTTCCTTTTGCTAATACTTTTACTCCGTCTAATTCTTTATTTATTATACCATTTGAAAGTAATAAATCTTTGTCTACAACTGTTCCTTCTTCAAATTTTTCTAGATCTGAAAGATTAATTATTGCATATTCTTTTGCAAAGTTATTGTTGAATCCTCTTTTTGGAATTCTTCTATATAAAGGAGTTTGACCACCTTCAAAACCTCTTCTGATGCTTCCACCAGCTCTAGCTTTTTGTCCTTTATGTCCTTTACCTGCTGTCTTACCAAGTCCGCTTCCTATTCCTCTACCTTTTCTTCTTCTTTCAGTAGTTGATCCAAATGCTGGACCTAAATCATGCATATTCATTTAGAGTAACCTCCTCTCTTTTTGTATTTAACTATTAATTAAAAATTTGTGCTACTGTTTTTCCTCTAAGTCTAGCTTCTTCTTCTGGTGTTCTCATTGATTTTAAAGCTTTTATTGTTGCATAAACAACATTTCTGCTATTACGAGATCCTAAAGTTTTAGCTGTAACATTTTTTACACCTGCAAGTTCAAGTACTGGTCTTACTGCACCACCTGCGATTACTCCTGTACCTTCAACTGCTGGTTTAATTATTATTTTAGATGATCCAAAATTTGTTTCATATTCGTGTGGTAATGTACCATTTACTAATGATACTTTAACCAAATTTTTCTTAGCTTCTTCAGTAGCTTTTCTTATAGCATCTGGTACTTCAGCAGCTTTACCTGTTCCTACTCCAACTCTACCGTTTTCATCTCCAACTACTACAAGTACGCTAAATCTAAAAGTTCTACCGCCCTTAACAACTTTAGCAACTCTACTTACACTAACAACTTTTTCTTTTAATTCTTGTCTTGTATCAGCCATTTTGGTGTCTCCTTTCAATTAAAATTCTAAACCTGCTTCCCTTGCAGCTTCTGCAAGAGCTTTAATTTTTCCATGATATAAATAACCATTTCTATCAAATACTACTGCACTAATATTTTTTTGAAGTGCTTTTTTAGCAATAGCTGTTCCCACTTCTTTTGCAGCTTCTATATTTGACGCTTTAACAGTTATATCTTTATCTAAAGTAGATGCGCTTGCTATTGTTACAGCTTTTTCATCATCAATTAATTGTGCATATACGTTATTTAAACTTCTATATACAGATAATCTTGGTCTTTCGCTTGTACCTTTAACTACTGCTCTTACTCTTTTTTGTCTAACTTTTCTAGTTTCATTTCTGTTTGTTTTATTAATCATTTTGAAATTTCCCTCCTCACTGTTTTAGGATTATTTCTTACCGCCAGCTTTTCCTTCTTTTCTCTTTATTTTTTCACCAGCATATTTTATACCTTTACCTTTATATGGTTCAGGTGCTCTTTTTTCTCTTATATTTGCTGCTACTTGACCAACAACTTCTTTATCTATACCTTTAACGATAATAGAGTTAGCTGCTGGAGCTTCTAGTGTTATTCCATCAAATTCTTCGATCTCTACTGGATGAGAATAACCTAAAGATAGTAATAATTTTTTACCTTGTTTTTGTGCTTTATATCCTATACCATTTATTTCTAATACTTTTTCAAAACCATTTGTTACACCGATAACCATATTATTTATTAATGTTCTAGTTAATCCATGTACATTTTTGAATTCATCAGAAGTTCTAGTAACTATTATTTTAGATTCCTCTATTTTAATATTTACTGTGTTCAAAAATTCTCTTGTTAGAGTACCTTTTGGTCCTGTAACTGTAACTTTTTGACCATCTATTTTAACTTCTACTCCTTGCGGTATTTGAATCGGATTTTTACCTATTCTTGACATAGCTTTATCCTCCTTTTTTAAAATTTTAAATATCTTACCAAATGTAAGCCATTACTTCTCCACCTAAGTTTTGTTTTCTTGCTTCTTTATCAGTAAGTATACCTTTTGAAGTAGAAATTATAGCTATTCCTAGTCCATTTAAAACTCTTGGAAGTTGTTCTACATCTGCATATATTCTAAGACCTGGTTTGCTTATTCTTTTTAGGCCTTGTAATACTCTTATTTTATTTTCATATTTTAATGCTAATCTAATAGTTTGATGAGCTCCGTCTTGTAAAATATCCATAGATTTTACAAAACCTTCATTTACTAATATATCAGCAATAGCTTTCTTAACTCTTGAATAAGGAATGTCAACTGTATCATGTCTTTCAGTATTTGCATTTCTTATTCTAGTTAACATATCTGCAATAGGATCTGTTACATTCATTGTTCTTTACCTCCTTTTTTACCAACTTGCTTTTTTAACTCCTGGTATTTCACCTTGATATGCTAATTTTCTAAAACATAGACGGCATATTCCAAATTTTCTCATGTAAGCGTGTGGTCTTCCACATAATTTACATCTATTATAATATCTTGTGCTAAATTTAGGTGTTCTTTGTTGTTTAGCTATCATAGATTTTTTTGCCATTTATCATTACCCCCTATCTTTCAGAAAATGGTAAGCCTAGCATTGAAAGTAATGCCTTAGCTTCCTCATCAGTTTTTGCAGTTGTTACAAAAATAATATCCATTCCTCTAAGTTTATCAACTTTATCAAATTCGATTTCTGGAAATATTATTTGTTCTTTAACTCCCATAGAGTAATTTCCTTTTGAGTCAAAAGATTTAGGTGATACACCTTTAAAATCTCTTACACGTGGTAGAGCAACATTAAATAATTTATTTGCGAAAGCATACATTTTTTCAGCTCTTAATGTTACTTTACAACCCAAATTCATTCCTTCTCTTATTTTAAACGCAGCAATCGATTTTTTTGCTTTAGTAATTATTGGTTTTTGACCTGTAATTAAAGTAAGATCAGCTACTGCATAATCCATAGCTTTTGAGCTTTCTTTTACATCAGAAACACCCATATTTATAACTATTTTTTCTAATTTTGGTACTTGCATTATTGATTTATATCCAAATTTTTCTTTTAGAGCAGGTACTACTTCTAGCTTATATTTCTCTTTAAGGTTCATTTATTTCCCCTCCTTTTTACTTAACTTCTTGGCATTTTTTGCAAAATCTCGATTTTGAACCGTCTTCTGCTACTTTTATACCAAGTCTTACACCCTTATCACATTTTTCACAGTAAAAACTCACTTTTGAAATATTTATAGGGCATTCTCTTTTTATTATTCCTGATTCTTGACCTTGTTTTCTAGGTTTAACATGTTTTGTTCTTATATTAACACCTTTAACAACAACTTTTGAATCTTTTCTTACTACTTCAAGGATCTCTCCTTTTTTACCTTTTTCTGTACCAGTATTTACTATAACTGTATCGCCTTTTTTTAATTTAGTTTTTGCTATCATCTTCGTTCACCCCCAAAATTAAAGTACTTCTGGAGCTAGAGAAATAATTTTCATGTAATCGTCATCCCTTAATTCTCTTGCTACTGGTCCAAAAATACGAGTCCCCCTCGGTGTTTTATCATCTTTTATAACTACTGCTGCATTTTCATCAAAACGAATATAAGAACCGTCATCACGTCTTAAGCCTCTTTTTGATCTAACTATAACTGCTTTTACAACATCGCCTTTTTTTACAACGCCACCTGGAGTTGCTTTTTTAACAGAAGCAACTATTACATCTCCAATGTTGCCCCATTTTCTATGGAATCCACCTAATACTCTTATGCACATAATTTCTTTTGCGCCGGTATTATCAGCCACTTTTAAAACTGTTTGCTGTTGTATCATAGACTTGCGTCCTCCCTTCAAAACTATTTAATTTACTAATTACTTAACTTTTTCTACAATTCTCACTAATCTATATCTTTTATCTTTACTTAGTGGTCTTGTTTCCATTATTTCAACTATATCGCCTATATCGCATTCATTATTTTCATCATGTGCTTTAACTTTTAATGTTCTATTTATAATTCTACCATATAGTGGGTCTTTAGTCTTAGTATCGATTCTAACAACAATTGTTTTATCCATTTTGTTGCTTTCAACTTTACCTATTTTAACTTTACGAGCATTTCTTTCCACGCGAGTACCCTCCTTACTTACCAACATTTACGTTTTTTTGAGTTATTACAGTATTTACTCTTGCGATATCTTTTTTAATCACAGTAATTTTTTTAGGGTTATCAAGTCCATTCATTGCATGTTGAAATCTTAATTTGAATAATTCTTTTTTAAGTTCTTTTAGTTCTTTTTGTAAATCTTCTACTGACATATTTACATATTCTTTTACATTACTAGATTTCATTTGACATACCCCCTTCGTTTACATTTTCATCTGCTTTACTTACTATTTTGCATTTCACAGGAAGTTTTTGCATTGCTTTATTTAAAGCTTCTTTACTTGCTTGTTCGCCAAGTCCAGCAACTTCAAATAATATTCTTCCTGGTTTTACTACTGCAACGAAGTACTCTGGGTTACCTTTACCAGAACCCATACGCGTTTCAGCAGGTTTTTTAGTTATAGGTTTATCTGGGAATATTTTTATCCAAGTTTTACCTACTTTTTTAGTATATCTTGATAATGTTACTCTCACTGCTTCAATTTGGTTGGCAGTGATCCATGCAGGCTCAGTAGTTTGAAGACCGTATTCTCCGTTAGATAAAGTTGTTCCTCTAGTTGCGTCTCCTCTCATTCTACCTTTTTGCACTTTTCTATATTTTGTTCTTTTTGGTGACAACATATTAGTTACCTCCTTCTACTTGTTTTTGTTTTTTTGCAGGAAGTATTTGACCTTTATATATCCAAACTTTAACACCAATTATACCGAATGTAGTTTTAGCTTCAGCAAAACCATAATCAATATCTGCTCTTAATGTTTGTAGAGGTATTGTACCTTCAGAATAGTGTTCTGTTCTTGCGATTTCAGCACCACCTAAACGACCAGATACAGCTGTTTTTATTCCTAGTGCTCCAGCTCTCATTGTTTTTTGCATTGATTGCTTCATAGCTTTTCTAAAAGATATTCTTCTTTCTAATTGAGAAGCTATATTTTCTGCCACTAGTTGTGATGTTAAATCTAATTCTTTAACTTCAACTATATTAATTGATACATCTTTTCCTACTAATTTATCTAAGTTTTTCTTTAATTCTTCAATAGCTGCTCCGCCTTTACCTATTATCATACCAGGCTTTGCAGTATAAATATTAGCTTTTACTTGACTACCTTTTCTTTCAATATCTATTTTAGATATTCCAGCAGGTTTAAGTAAGTTTTTTAAATATTCACGAATTTTATGATCTTCTACTAAATTGTTTGCAAAATCTTTTTTACTTGCATACCATGTTGAAGACCAGTCTTTAATTATTCCAACTCTAAGTCCGTGTGGATTAACTTTTTGACCCATTTTTAATTACCTCCTTTATAGTTTTAAGCTTCTTTTAAAACAATTGTTATATGACTTGTTCTTTTTCTTATTCTATCTGCACTACCTTTAGCTTTAGGCATTATTCTTTTCATTGTAGGGCCTTGATTTGCATAAGCTTCTGCAACATATAATGTTGTTTCATTCATAGAATGATTATTTTTTGCATTAGCTATTGCTGATTTTAATAATTTTGCAATCATCGGTGCTGCAGCTTTATTAGTATATTTTAATATTGCCATTGCTTCAGTTGCTTTTTTGCCTTTTATTACGTCTATAACTATTTTTACTTTTCTTGCACTTATTCTTGCATTATTTAATTGTGCTCTTGCTTCCATGTTACATGCATCCTCCTTTTTTAAGATATGTAATTAATAATTTTAATTTTTAAACACTATCTTTCTTATTTTGATACTGTTGATTTTTTATCTCCTGAATGACCTCTGAACAATCTTGTTGGTGCAAATTCACCAAGTTTGTGTCCAACCATCTCTTCGTTAACATATACTGGAACATGTTTTCTACCATCATGAACAGCTATAGTATGACCAATCATTTGAGGATATATAGTAGATGATCTTGACCATGTTTTAAGAGCTACTTTCTTTTCGCCTTCATTTAATTTTTCAACTCTTGCAAGTAATCTTTCATCACAGTAAGGTCCTTTTTTAAGCGATCTTGACATTTAAGATTCCTCCTTTTTTAGAAATTATTTTTTATTTCTTCTTTTTACGATATATTTATCAGTTCTATGATTTTTATTTCTTGTTTTATATCCGTGTGCTGGTTTACCCCAAGGAGTACGAGGACCTGAATGTCCAACTGGTGCTCTACCTTCACCACCACCGTGTGGGTGATCACAAGGATTCATTACGCTACCACGAACAGTTGGTCTTATACCCATATTTCTTTTTCTACCAGCTTTACCAATAGAAATGTTTTCGTGATCTAGATTTCCAATTTGACCTATTGAAGCTTTTGCTTCTATAGAAACAAGTCTCATTTCTCCAGAAGGCATTCTAATATGTGCATATTTACTTTCTTTAGCCATAAGTTGAGCTGACATACCAGCACTTCTTACAAGCTGACCACCTTTTCCTTTATGTAATTCAATATTATGAATTAATGTACCTACTGGTATAGAGCTTATTGGTAAACAGTTTCCTGGTTTTATATCAGCAGTTGTAGATGATATAACTTTATCACCATCTTTAAGTCCAACTGGTGCTATTATATATGCTCTTTCACCATCTGTATACTCTATTAAAGCTATATTTGATGTTCTGTTAGGATCATATTCTATTCCAATAACAGTAGCTTCAATATCTACTTTATTTCTTTTAAAATCAATGATTCTATATTTTCTTCTGAACCCGCCACCTTGATGTCTTACTGTTATTTTACCTGATGAGTTTCTTCCTGCATGTTTTTTAAGTGGTGCAAGTAGTTTTTTCTCAGGTGAGCTTTTTGTAATCTCATCGTTTGTTAAAACAGTAGTATTTCTTAGTGATGGAGTAACAGGTCTAAATGATTTTATTCCCATTTTTAATACCTCCTAGTTAGTTCCATATGCTGAATTTATTTCTTCAATTTCAGTTTTATATTTTTTATTTACTTTAACTTCTTTTCCACCTTTTGTTAGATACTTACTATCAGCTGGATTTGTATCAATCATAACAATTGCTTTTTTCCATGCTTTAGTTTTACCTTGGTGTACTCCTACTTTTTTATTTTTTCCATCATATCTTAATGTATTAACTTTTTTAACCTTTACATTAAAAAGCTCTTCCACTGCATTTTTTATTTCAACTTTTGTAGAGTTTATTGCTACTTCAAAAGTATATTTACCTTGTGCAACGTTAGCATAAGCTTTTTCTGTTATAATAGGTCTTACGATAATGTCTTCTGCTTGTTTCATTATGCGTACACCTCCTCAATTTTCTTTATTGCATCTTGTGCTACAACTAATTTTGTATATTTTAATAAATCAAATATATTAATTGTGTTTACAAGTATTGTTTTTACATCTTCTATATTTCTTGCAGATGCTTGAACATTTAAGTTCTTTTCATTTAAAACAACTAAAGCTTTTTTAGCATTTAAGTTATTCAAAATATTTACCATATTCTTAGTTTTTATCTCACCTAAGTTTATATTATCTACAACTACTAAATTTCCTTCTTGAACTTTTGAAGTAAGTACAGATTTTATAGCAAGTTGTCTTTGTTTTTTGTTTATTGCATATTTATATGATCTAGGTTTTGGTCCAAGTGCTATACCACCTTTTATCCATTGTGGTGCTCTTATACTACCTTGTCTTGCTCTACCTGTTCCTTTTTGTCTCCATGGTTTTCTTCCACCACCACGAACTTCAGCTCTAGTTTTTGTTGATTGAGTTCCTTGTCTTTGATTAGCTAGGTAATTTACTAACGCTGCGTGAACAACTATATCATTTACATCTACACCAAAAACAGATTCGTTTAACTCAATATCTGAAACTTTTTTACCTTCTATATTTAAAACGTCTACTTTAAGCATTACGCGTTCCTCCTCTCTAAAATTCTTTCTACTTTACAGTTTCTTTTATTCTTACAACTGATTTTTTAGCTCCAGGTACTGAACCTTTAACTAATATTACGTTTTTATCTGCATCTACTCTTACAACATCTAAGTTAAGTATTGAAGATGTTTTGCTTCCCATATGACCTGGAAGTTTTTTACCTTTAAATACTCTACCTGGATCAGTATGCGCACCCATTGAACCTGGTCTTCTATGATACATAGAACCATGACTCATAGGTCCTCTTGATCCATTATGTCTTTTAATTGTACCTTGGAAACCTTTACCTTTTGAAGTAGCTTGAACGTCTACTCTGTCTCCATTTTCGAATGCTGTAACTGTAATTTGACTTCCTATTTCATATTCATCTAAGTTTTCAACTTTAATTTCTCTTAAATGCTTTTGAACAGGAACTCCTGCTTTTGCAAAAATTCCTTTTTGAGGTTTATTTGCGTTCTTTTCTTTTATTTCTCCGAAGCTCACTACTATAGCGTTATATCCTTCTTTATCAACAGTTTTTTTAGCAACTATTGTACATGGTTTAACTTCTATAACAGTTACAGGTATTGCTTTACCTTCTTCAGAAAAAATTTGTGTCATTCCTAATTTTTTACCGTAAATTTCTTTTACCATTTTGTTTTCCTCCCTTAAATAAATTAAATAAACTTTAACCAAATATCTAATATAGGGTTTGTCATTGCCTATTTCTAGGTTAACTATTAAACATTTTTATAGTTTACTTATAATTTTACTTCTATTTCAACACCAGCTGGCATATCAATTGACATCAATGCATCAACTGTAGCTTGGTTAGGTGTTAAAACATCAATAACTCTTTTGTGAGTTCTCATCTCAAATTGTTCTCTTGAATCTTTGTGTTTGTGTGGAGAACGAAGAATTGTGATGATTTCTTTTTCTGTTGGTAGTGGTATTGGACCAGATACTTGTGAACCAGTCTTTTTTGCTACTTCAACAATCTTTAATGCTGTTTGTTCTAGTAATACATGATCATAAGCTTTTAATCTTATTCTCATTTTTTTAGTTTGACTTTTTGCCATATAAAACACTCCTTCTCTATAATTTTTTGGTGCAACAAGTTTTACACTAACCCGTGTGTTTCATATTCTACATATATTAAAACCAAATTTTAATACTTAAAACTTGGCAAATACACGTTTTTATACTTGCCGCCCGATTTAAAATCAGACATGCTCCATGAAAGTTCCCTACCTCTCAGAGTAGCCACATTTCACTTCAACGCAGATCAACATGTATATTATAACTTATGTAAATAAAAATTGCAATAGTTTTTCTAAAAAAAGTTTAAAATTTCGTTAATTTTTTGCTAGTTTCAGAATTTTTGACATATTTTTGTAACATTTTATATTTTTGATAACCAAATACTTATTTATTCGTTATATTTATCAGCATGTTAATGTTAAAACTTTAAAAATATCGTATTTGCAAAAAATTTATTTTTATTATATAATCTATATTATTGGGGGTTACAATGAAAAAAAATAAAAAATCTAAACCATTTGGTTTTGTAAAAGATATCCTGATTTTTATCTTATTCGTAGGTGTTATAATTACTGCTATAACTGTAAAAAACGGATATGATATGTATAAAAAAGCTATAAACGATACTTCAATAACAGAAAGAGTGCAAGAAATTAAAGATATGAAATACTATGTAAAAATTTCTGATATACCTATAAGCTACAAAAATGCCGTAATTGCAATTGAAGATAATAGGTTTTATGAACATGGTCCATTTGATATAGTATCCTTAGGAAGAGCTGTAATAACCAACATAAAAGATATGAGTTTAACAGAAGGTGGTAGCACAATAACACAGCAACTTGCAAAAAACATGTATTTTAGTCAAGAAAAAAGATTTTCAAGAAAAGTAGCTGAGGTTTTTGTAGCATTTGACCTTGAAAAAAAGTATAACAAAGATGAAATTTTAGAATATTATATGAATATTATTTACTATGGAGATGGTTACATAGGTATAGGTCAAGCTTCAATGGGGTATTTTGATAAAACTCCTAATGAACTTACCTTTGATGAACAAACTTTACTTGCTGGACTACCAAATGCACCTAGTGCATATGCATTAACTTCTAATCCAGATCTTGCACTACAAAGACAACAGATGGTAATTGATGCAATGAAAAAATATAACTATGTAGATTAATGTAAATTAATAAATCACCTGAATTTAAAACATTCTAAATTCAGGTGATTATTTTTAACTATACTTTATTTTCCTTAATACTCTCTTCTATACCAACAGTAGTCCAAGCAAAATCTTGCTTAACTTCTACCATTTTACCACATGTAAGTTTTCCTTCAGGACAGTATCCTTTTGTAAAACAACTAGGACCAAATCTATTGAATATATTAGGATTAATTTCTCTTAATTTTGTCAACAACTCTCTATAATATGATTGCATTTTCCACTGAGCTCTTTTACATGTTCTCAGATTGCATATATGTTGGAATATTCTAGCATTCATAGTAGTTATAATATCAACATTTTTACCATGTACAAATAAATAAGCTAAGTCTTCTTTATAAACTCCCATATCGCTAAATTTCTTATATATAGCATTTGCTTCACCATAAAAATCTCTAAGTATTTTTTCATATTCTGCACCTTTTTCTACTATTGAAGGTGGATAAGAATAGCTAGTAGTATTACTCATTTCGGTAAATGAAGGGATATTTATATTTTGTAATCTATGTCTTACTTGGTGTTTTAAAAGTATAAGAGGAATATCATTCATTCTAAAACTTATATTTATCTGTTCTAATTCTCTTTTTCTCTTATCTTCAAAAACTATATCTAATATTTTATTCATAAGTTCAGGATTATTTTCCAACATTTTTTCAGCATCTTTTGTGCTACATTGTTTATTTTTTACAATTGCTGATACCGCTATTACTTTTTCTGGATTACTTGTAACTTCAATTAATTCTATAAGAGGTTTTTCGGTTTTACCCTCTTCTACTTTAAACACAGGTTTACCAAGTAATTCGTCTAGTTTTTCTTCTTTTATTTCTTTTCCTTTTTCTATATTTAAAATATTTTCCACAACACTAGGTGCTATTTCTCCTAATTGTCCTTTTAAAATATTTCCTATTTGTATAAGTTCAGGATAGTTTTTTCCTCTACCATACAAAAGAGAATATATAAGATGGATAAGTTCTCTTGTATTCATAGAACAATATATATTTGTTTTTAAACTATATGGCAATATGAATCTTGCATCTTCTACTTTTATGCCATCATCAACTAATTTTGTATAGATTTCAAATGATTTAGCTACAAAATTCATATATTCTTCTGAAACTTTTTTTCTAGTATCTTCAGAAACTTCTCCCTCATATCTAAAGTGCGGCTCATAACATCCTGCTTTTCTAAAATCAACATATCTTCCTGATTTTATTGTATAAGCAGATAATCTATGCTCTATTATAAACTGTTCAAAAAATAAAGAAACATTTTCAAACATTATATTAAAATATCCGTGTTCTAATATAGTTACATGTCCTAATTTTACAATTCTAGAAAGGGTCTTTCTCGCATCATCCATATCTTGAATTCCTTCATAAACATCAGTACAAGTTCCTTCTGTTGTAGACATCTTAGCTGCTGCAGCACACACTTTTTCTACATTTTCTGTATAATTAAATATTTTTACTTTCATATTTTCGTTCGACATATAAATACCCCTTCCATATACGTGAAAATTATATATTATTTTCGTATAGATTTCAATATATTTTAGTACATATTTTGTTTTTTTGTAAATTAATATACTATTATGAATTTATTAGTAGAAAATTGTTGATTTTTAGTAATTGATAATATATAATTAACTCAAACATTAGGATATATTTAAGTTTTATTTTGGAGGTATATCATGGCAGATTCAAAATTAATAATTGTTGAAGGACCACAAGGAACAGGCAAGACTACCACTACTGATTTTATAAGATACTACTTACCTTATACTAATCTATATAGGCTTTATGGAACTAAAGATAGTAGCCCTACAGGTCTACTAAAAGCAGAAAAAATGTATCAAGAATTATTAAACTATATTGAAACTCTTCAAAATTGCAGTATAAATTTACTTTTTGATAGAACTTTTTTTACAGAAGAAAACTATTGTAGGTTAGGGTTTAAAGATTATTCCTTTACAGAAGTATATAACACTTTAGTTGAAAGACTAAATAATTTGGATTTTGATATATACTATATAACTCTTTATTTAGAAGATACTTCTTTATTTGAAGAAAGATTAAAACGTGAAAATAAAGCCACAGTTAAATATGCAAACTTTAATATAGATAGTAGTATTAAGCAACAAGAAACTTATTTACAAATGGCTGATGAAATAGAGAAAAAATATAAAAATATAAAAGTATTCAGAGTTTCAAATGATGGAACTCCAGAGGAACTTAAATCAAAAATAATTGAGATAATTGGAGAGAAAAAAGGATAATTTTATCCTTTTTTATTTTATTTTCCTCATATGTATTGATTTTATTATAATTTTATGTTACAATGTTTCAGTAATAATTAAATATAACATATAAGGAGGTGCTCATACGTTATGCCAAATATAAAATCTGCAAAAAAAAGAGTAAATGTAATTGAAACTAAAACTGTACAAAACAGATTAACTAAAAAAAGTTATAAAGAAGCTGTAAAAAGTTTTGAAGTTGCAGTTAAGGAAAATCAAGATAATAAATCTGAGCTTTATACAAAGGCTGTTAGCTCTATTGACAAAGCATGGTCAAAAGGTGTTTTAGCAAAAAATACTGCTGCAAGAAAAAAAGCTAGTTTAGCTAAATTATTAAATAAATAAATTTAAAAAACCGCACCAAGTGCGGTTTTTATTATTTTCTATTGTTCAGTATAATATTTATAATATTTTTTTTGACAACAGCAACAACAACAACAACAATCGTTATATTTTTTTTCGTATTTGTCTTCGTGTTTTTTTTCATATTTATCTTCATATTCGTTTTCGTACTTATCTTCATACTTTTTCTCATATTTTTTTTCGTATTTATCTTCGTGCTTTTTCTCATATTTATCTTCATATTTTTTTTCATTATAGTTTTTTGGACTTTTAGGAGCTTCTTCTGCAAAAATACCACTTAATTCAATTGGACCATTTTCATTGAAAAAACATTTAAAATCCTCTTCATAAATTTGTTCATCTTTTTTATTTTTCTCTGGTTTAAAATTATAATTATAACAATTATAATGATTGTATTTCATAAGATTTTCCTTTCTTTAATATAAAGCATTTAATGCTTTATATTATTTTATTCCTGCATGTCCTTTTTAGTTCCTGTATTATAAATATTATATTAATGGAACTTTCTGTGCAAAATAAAAAGACAGGTTCTACCTATCTTTGTTTAACATGTCTATAATCCAGGCATACCTGTTCTAAATTGTCCACGTGTCTGTATTCCACCAATTCCTTTTATTCCTTCTCTTGTATTTAATATTATGTTTTCAAGTGGTACAAATTGATCCACAGGTGTATACGCTATTGATTGTGCAACGATAAGTGGATCCATCATATCGATTAATACTCTCTTAGGTGCACTCGCAAAATTTGCCCCTGCTGATATTATTGCTTCATAATAGCTTTGACACGCACCTGCAAACACAACTAAATTATCTAGATTATGTTCGTATCTCCTTGCTTCTAATACTCCTTGTATAAAATACTTAGAGTTTTTATAATTATTTATATTATATATATCATTTCTTTTTCTTAGAAACGCATCATGACCTGTTAATATCAATATATTTGGACGTATTTTTTGGAGCAAACTATACACACTTTTATATTGCTCTGGTTCTGGTATATTATATGTGTATGAAGTTAACCCCATTTTTGTATAATTATCTTTACACTTTTGAGCATACTCGGCGTCTCCATCAATATGAAGTATTACCCCAGGTTTTTTATATATATTTTCTTTTTTATATATATTTGGTGTCTCATTTTGTTGCACAGGTGCCCTCATATTAAATCTTTTACTTATGTTGCTATAATTTCTACTTATTCGTTCTCTACTAGATATTTCAATATTTCTTAATCTTCTATCTAACTCCTCACTACTTATATGTACTAAGTCGTATAATGGAGAATCAGCTACAATTCTCACAGTGAGACCTACTAAATCTGCTATATCATTTCTAATATCAACTACCTTAAATAAAATATCGTAACTATATGATTTACGGGCGACTACATCTCCTATTTTAAATACTTCCATAAAAATTTCACCTCATAGGATATATTATGTTTTTTTATCCTATAAGGTGATTTTATTTTATTATAATTATTTATTATTGTACTGTGTATGGTAAAAGTGCAATATGTCTTGCTCTTTGAATAGCTTCAGTAACTTTTCTTTGATGTTTTGCACAAGCTCCTGTTACTCTTCTTGGTAATATTTTACCTTTATCGCTAACATACTTTCTTATTTTTTCAACGTCTTTGTAGTCTATTTCTTCTACTTTATCAACGCAAAAACTACATACTTTCTTTTTAGGTCTTCTAAAAGCTTTATCGCCTTTTCCGCCTTTTTTTATCTTTTTATCTTGCATATTAAGTGTCCTCCCTTCATTATTAGCAATTAAATTTCTAATTTAATTAAAACGGTAACTCTTCCGTATCATCTACTGTTATAAATTCACCATCTATACTTGAAGTTGGAATATCCATATCTGAAGAATTGCTAGAATCTCTTCTAGAATCTGCAAAATAAGCATTCTCTACAATAAAATCAGTAGCATATCTTTTAGTACCATTTTGGTCATCCCACGATCTATTTTGAATTCTTCCTTCTACTAATACTTGTTGACCTTTTTTGTAGTATCTTGAACAAAATTCAGCTAATTTCCCATAAGCTACTAAATTAAAAAAGTCTGCCTGTCTTTCATTACCTTGAGCTGTGAATCTTCTATTTACAGCTATCGAGAATGTTGTTACTTGTGTATTAGTATTTGGCGTATATCTCGTTTCTGGATCTTTTGTTAATCTCCCCATAAATTGAAATTTATTCATATAAACTCCTCCTTAAAATAGAGTTAAATTCTATATTTAGTTATTTTTTTATTACTATATGTTTTAAAACTAGTTCATCTAATTTTAAAACTCTTTCGAATTCAGCAATAAAATCTGGTTTTGCAACAAATGTAAATAGTATGTAGTAGCCTTCTTTTAGCTTTTTAATTTCATAAGCTAAAGTTTTTCTACCCCATTCTTCAACATTTGTAAGCTCGCCATTTGCTGTAATTAATTCTCTAGCTTTTTCTAAAAATGATGCTTTAACTTCATCACTTACGTTTTGATTTAAAATTACTATTGATTCATAATTATTCATGACAACACTCACCTCCTTTTGGACATCTGACCCTATACAAAATATATAGAGTAAGGAAATTAACTTGTAGTATTATATCATATATTATCTATAAAATCAATTTCTTTATGTAAATTTTATATATTTATAAATAAAATAAATTGTACATGTCTTGATTTTTATTTACATATTTTATTTAATACTGCTCAAAATATTATTGTAATAAATATAATTAACAATTTTATACATGTCTTAGGACACTATTGACAGTGTAACTTTTTAGTAATATAATACATATACTAGGGTAGATAAGTATATATAGACTTAGAAGGGGGGACTTACTTGAAAGTAGAAAAAATAAACGAAAATAAGATAAAAATAACATTAACTATTGATGAACTAAAAGCAAGAAAAATCAGCATAAAAGATATTGAAAAAGATGTAAATCTTGCAAAAAATTTATTTTTAGATCTATTAGAAGAATCTGATTTAAATGAAGAATTTATAGCAGATGACTCTCAATTATATATAGAAGCTTCTTCAGACAACAACAATCTATTTGTAGTTACAATAACTAAGATTGAACATATACCTGAACTATCCAAATATGCCTTACTTGATAATATATTAGAAAAAAGTATTGATAAGAAAAGTAAAAATAGTCTTTCTTTAACAAAAGATTCTACTAAGAAAAAACGTGACAGCGAGAAAATAAATTATAAAGTAGATAGCACCATATATTCATTTAGTTCTATGGATGATATATTAGTAATGTGTGAAATTCTAGCCAAAGAAAAAATATTTTTAGGTAAAAATAGTCTTTATAAATATGTAAATGAATATTTTATAGTATTTAATAAATCAAGTATTAAAAATAAGAAATTTTTAAGAACATTTATTGTACTGTCAGAATATTGTAAAAATTATTATACTTCAAGCATTTTTGATATATCAATTAAAGAAAAATGTAAACTTATTATATCAGATAATGCTCTTCAAAAACTAATAAAGTTGTAGCTTTGACTCACATTAGTGAGTCTTTTTATTATATTTTTGAATAACTATTTTTCCTTATAACTATGTGTACAAGTTTATTTCTAAAATCTATTTTCCCTTTTTCCATTAAAGGCAACCTTTGCTCTATATCATATGTAATGGTAAACTCAATAAGTTCACCATACTCTTTTGACGTATCTGGTGCTACTATTTTCATTTTTTCAATATCAAATCCAATTAATTTTGCATCATTTATTAATCTTTGTTTTTCGTCAACAGTAAGATATCCGTATCTTTCAATTATAAACATATACTTTAATGCCAAATAATTTAATTTTTCATACCATATATATGGGGTTATATTCGAAACTACATAAGTACCCATAATTGATATAAAACTGACACAAAGAATAACTATTATTACTAAAGATATAACGGTATTACCTTTTTTTAACTTCTTCACTATCTCACTTCCATATTCTTTAATTTAACACTATCTTTTATGCTTATATAAAAAATGCTCTTATTTTTAATTATAACTGGTGTATTTAGCTTAAATTTGATCTCAATCTCAACTACATTAGTATTATAGTTATATTTTATTTTTTGAGTATTTATATCATATTTTGGATAGTTCAATTTTAATAATTCTGTTATTTTTTGAGTTAATAACTGCTCATTTACTGAGTATTTAGAATACTCTAAATCTTCTCGATTTAAACTTAAAAAAGCGTTTTGTACTATATAGAATATATCTTGTTTTATAGGATATACAACTTTGTTTATACAAACATATAGTAGATAACTCATTGTTAATATCACAATACACATAAAAAAGCTTAAAAATATAACTATTATTTCTATATTTGCTCTTTTTTTACCCACACTATTCATATTTTATACCACTCATCTAGAGTTATTTCAGATTTTATCTCATTAAAATTTAATACTCTATTATTGAAAATATAGTTAAAATTTTTGTTATATTCATCTATACTATCAAATTTAAACTCCATACTACTAGAACTATTTTTAAAATACACAACTACCTTTAATATATTTGCTTCTCTTATCCTATTTCCTATCATATCAAAATTAATATTAAAATAATTTCCGATTTTATCTCTTAAATAATTCCAACTCATCAAAGTACATTCTAGTATATTAGGAACTTTAATATCTAAAATTACGCTATTCTCAAATGTCTTTATATTCTTACTTTCAACTATACTACCATTTATATATACTTCTAAATTAACTACATCTTTATAACTAGTATTTAGATCTAATTTCAGTGCAATATGTTTTCCAGCTTCCACAAAACCTTGTGAAGAAACATTTCTTGTTTCATAAGTTTGGACTAGCGGACTTACGACCCATAAATTTGTATTGGTCTGTTTTAATAACTTTATACTACCATTTGTGACTAAATTTTGTTTCTTAGGTTTAACTTCAACATATATAGTTTTTTCTAACATATTTTGAAGTAATCCATCAACATAAAACTCAGTATATAAGTAGCTTGAAACTCTTACTTGAAATTCATATGTTTTGGGGGATTCATATTCATTTCGGGACACTGCAAAATTTATAATTTTGTCCATATTTACAGTTTTACTGCCGCTTATTCTTGCTACCTCCTTATTATTTATATAAACTATTGAACATATTTCTTTTATGTGTTCCTTTTTAGCATAATTATTTAAATTTATTACTTCACAACCAAAGCCTATTGGTATATTTATATCAATTTTATCACTGTCCAAGATATACTTATCTGATATATTTAGTTTTGATTTTATCTGTGCACTTGCAGCCATTGGTGTTGTGGCAAGTATTGCATATCTTATTTGTCCTTTATTATTCTTCCTTTTTATATCTACTACACCCATGGTCTTCCAAGTAGAACAAGTATTTAGTACAACTTTATCTAGACCTATAGAATTTGCAGTTATATTATATGGTATTAAATTGTACGAATTAGAAGTGTTAGTTTGAAAATTTATTTCATCAAATAACAGACCAGTATTTTTCATAAAATTTAATTGATCAATATACTTGTACTTTGTACTATCTTGCCACGATTCATATGCTCCTTGAATATATTGATAGTTCCATTTATCTGGTGTAGTTTCAGGCACATAATCTGCAGGAAAATATACATTATGTATAGGCTCGCCACTATAGTTTGTACCAAGTAAATAATATTCTCCTCTTATACCATAACCTTTATATCCACCTCCTTCCAATGTCCAATTACCCATATTATCCACATTTTTGAATCTTTGAATTGATATTTTACCTACTAAGGCATTTGGATTTGAATAAACAAAAACATTGTATATACTGTATATTTCTTCATTTATTTCATCATTATATACGTTGTATCTGGGAACTCCTATTGTATCAATAATAAATTTAAAATTTTCTGAAATGCTAGCATATGTACAGTTATAATTAAAAATTATAATTATAAAACTTATTATAAATATAGATAATTTTACATTCATATATTTCATATTAACCTCTTATTTCAATAATTAGAATATTATTTCTTACATATGATAAAACATTAAATGATTTTAGTATTATTTGTTGTGAGTTTTCCACATTTTCAACATATTTTTGCCTTATACTTACATATTGTTTTATAATAAGTTGTTTCAATTTATTTTCATCTGTAATATTAAATTGAAAATCAAATATTTTATTTAGATTTTTCACTATATCTTCAACATATTTATCTTCATATATATTTTTTTTACTATCAAAATCCTTAAATAACTTGTTGATATATATTTTTATATATTCCTCATTTATATCTATACTAATATCATAATATCCATTATCTATCTCTTTTTTTGTATTTCCAATTAGTATTTTTCTTTCATTATCATCAATAGTAACAACTCTTTTTTCAAAACATTCTAAAATGTACTTACTATTTGTTTTAATATACTCTTTATAATGATTAATGTTATTCTTTATTTCGTTTTTTCTTAGAACATTTTTACTTGATATTAAGGTTCTACTAATGTAACTATATAGATTTAAAATTATAATTAATATGAATGCGTATACTATTATTAACAAATATTTATTTTTTGTCATAAATTCCTGCTATATATGTTTCATATATCTTTTTTGCTAATACATTAATATCATTTTTAAAATAACAAACATTTGGTGTGATTTTAACACATGATGCTACATGTGAAGAAGATAGATTTTCAGTCATTATAATTAATTTAAGTTTTTCACTTATTTTTTGTGAATACTCATTTATCTTTTCTACACTATCAAAAACCATAACATATACATCAGAAATTAAACTCTTTGAAACTTTATCTAAAACTTTAAAACTAAAATCTTTTCCATTATCAGAAATATTATTAAAATAATATATAATTTCATCTATTCTATCTCTGTGATCAATATTTGATATATCATATATAAATGTGCATTTCATAGCTACCTCCTAATTTAATAGACTAATACTAAATCTCCCATAGTTTTTTAAATTATTTATCTTAATTGAATCAATATTTGCAACTTCTACTGTAATAGTGTCAATTACACTTCCATCACTTTTTATATTAGTATTTTTTAACTCATTTCCGTTTTTATCATAGATGTTGACTACTCTTATGTTTTTTAATATTAATATAGTTATATAGCTTTCTGAATTGTTACTACTTACTATACTATCACTAGTATACATGGATAAAAGGTTGTCAAATTGAGATTTTTTCGCAGTAAAATATATATTTATTATGTTACCTTTATTTAGATTAAAAGAAACAGCATCAGAAGAATCCTGTATTTTTATTGATACCCTTTCCTTAGAATTTTCAACCATTTGATATTCCTTACTTGTTTCTATCATTGATTTTAGTATTACTTGTCCTTTTAAATAGTTATCGTTTAAGAAATATCTTTCTTTATCGTTTAAATTAATATTAGAATACTCTAAAACATTGTCTTGATTATTCTTATTTATACTTACTTTTTCAAATATATCCTTTGATAATATGTCTCCTCTTTTTACATCTTTGTTTAATACATATATTTCAACCGTATCATTACCTGAAATAAAATTGTTATATATATAATTTAAAGTAAAATATATAATTATTGACAATAGGATAAAATATATTTTTAAATTTCTTCTCATAATTATATATTAGTGTTCAGATTAGAAATCATAGTATTAAACCATATGTCTAAATTAGACATTGTTCCTGAAAACAAACTTGTTATTTTAGGAAAGAAAATAGTTATAATCAAAACCATTGAAATTCCTATTAGTACTATAGTTTCAATTGTTTCAGAGCCTCTTTTTAAATTTTCCAACCTATTACCTACTATAAGTTGTTTTCGTTTTATTAGGTTTTTAGCTTTCCCTTTATTTACTTTTATTTTCTTCATTAACCTTTTCCTTTCTTTAATTTAAAATAAAATCCATATTCTTTGATATCTGAGAAAACATAGGATACATTATTATAGCTATTATATTAAATAGTGATATTACTGTTGCTATTGTAACATATATAACTCTTTTTAATGTTCTGTACTTTAGATATCTATAATATGATAGTTCTAAAGTCTTATCAAATGCTTCCAAATTTTCTACCATATTGCCTTCTTTCTCACTTTGGACAAGTATACCTAAAAACAAATTAAACTCATAATTGTAAAATTTTGATTCAAAACTATTTACAGCATTTAAAATATTAAAATTAAACAACTCATAGTCATAAACAAATTTTTCAAAAGCTATTTTTAACCTTTTATATTGAATTATATCTATACATAGTTTTAAAGCTATATTTGTAGGGATTTTTGAAGATATCGATAGAATTAAACTTTGAGTAATAGCAGATAAGCTACCTATTATTTTTACTTCCTCTCTTTTTATATATAATTTTATTAAAATATTAGGTATAAAAAAAATTAAGATATAATATATAAATGATAAAAATAGATTTGAATATTGTATAAGTATATATAATGATAGAATGAGAGATAAAACATATTTGATAACAATATACCTTTTGAGTGTCAACTTATATGGATAATCTAGATATTGTAACTTCTTTTGAATTAAGCTCAAATAATTATTATTTAACTTTAAAAACAGCTTAAAATTATTTGAAAATTTATGAATATACTTTGATTTAAAATAAATAGAATAATATAAAATAATTTCATGTGATAGAAATACAGAAAATGCAATCAAGATTAGAACATAAATACAACCACCTCCTGTGCAAATAATATAACACACATTTAAATATAAGTCAACAAAAATCGATCGCAAGTTTCGACACAAAATATAAGTTTACAGGTTATTTGGTTATTTTTACTAATTACCATTGACAATAATTACATAATCTGATATAATGGTGCTGGAATTTTACGGCAATTTTATTATAAATATTTTAAAAGGGAGGGGGAGTTCATGTGAGTGTGATGATTGAGCACAATGTGCTTCCATATTTGGAAACTATACTTAAACTTTCGACTGCTCCCAATGCAGAAACTTTTCTAAATGGATACGAGAGATCCGATATAAGAAAGCTTCTCATTAAATATAGAGAAGCACATCTTATTGGCGATGAAAAGCAGCAAGATATTATTAAAGATGAACTATTATCTAAAATTACGGCGATAACTTAACGTTATCGCCGTTTTTCTTTTATCATTTTTCTTTATAATTTTTTTCTATTTTATGTGAATTATCTTCTATTGTTTTTTGCTCAACCTCTTTTTCACTAATATTATTTTCTTGAAATTCCTTCTCAAGTTGTGTTCTTATTTTTTTATCAATTATATCAATTTTACTTTGATCTATATTCCTTAAATCATCTATCATAGCTGATCCTAACACTTGCCTATATATACTCTTTATAACATGTTCCATATTTCTAACATCAGTTATTTTTCTAGACAAACTTGCCATACCTAATGTTTTTTCCATGCTAGTTAATTTGTCATTGATAACATCAATTGGTTTAAACTTAGATTGTAATAATTCCTTTTTATCAATACTTCTTATATCACATAGCATTGTAACTTTTTTTTGTTCAAAATCATCAATACCATATTGTTGCAGTCTTACCAACAATTCATTTCTTTGTTCATTTGTTAGGTTTTCCATTATTACATATGAATTTCCGCCTCTTTTTGCAATTATTGAAGAATAATCTTTAATATCCATGTCATTTAAAACACTTTTAATATATTTTAATGAATCCTCTATAGCTAAATCTCCAGCACTATGTCCTAGATTATCATTGATTCTTTTAAGACCTGATAAATCTGTAGCTAATATATCTACTTTTGTGCTTTTATTCTCCCTATCATTTTTAATCTTCTTTATCATATTTTTGTATCCGATTTTTTGAAAAAACTCTGATGGTTTTACTCCAGCAACAAAATGTCTAGAAAGAATCTGTCCCAACACATAAGTTTTTTTATTCTTTTGATTTATTCCCTTTTCGCGCGACTCATCTTCATAATTTTTAACTTTATCATCAAATTCATCTTTTCCACTATTTTCTTGTCCGCCATCATATTTACAACTTCTTACTTCCTCATATAGTTTATTAAAATCTATATTTTCCATTGATTGATCATAGGTATTTCTTATTGCATCTAGACCTTTTTGGTTTGATTTCAATATTTTAGTATCAATTCTTGCTTTATCAAATTGAATTTTAATTACTTGATCTATTAACTTGTCTATATTTCCATTACAATATTCCATTAAATTTTGAGATTTAAATTTCTTCTTATCAATACACATAATTTTATCAGCTTGATCAAATGCATTTGAAATCCCTTTAGAAAAATCATCACAAGCACCAACACTCATAGATAACTCTCCATTTTTTATTTGTCTAGTTTTTTCAATAATATCAGAAATCTCATATTCCTTTTTATTTTTAACAACAATATAGAATTCATCTCCCATTTTGCCAATTAAAAAACTGCTATCTTCTTTTTTTTCTATATTTTCTTTTTTTTGCTTGTTTAAATCGATTTTTTCTTCTTCTATTCCATTTGATTTTAATATGTTTTTCATATCATCAACCATTTTTGCAAGCATTAAATTAACCTGTTCTTTATTTCTCATTTTATTGGCCATATATAGATTATTAACATCACACATAATTAAGGTTGAATTTGGATTTGCCTTTATAATATCTGCCGCTACAAATCTAAATGCTTCATAGTTTAATACACCGTATTGTTGTATATATGCTACTTTCTCAATAATCTCTTTATCTTTATTAGGTCCCAAAACATTTCTAAGAAACTTTAAATACTCTTTATATTGAGTAGCTGTAAGTTTTATTCTATATGGAAGACTTCTTGTATTTACACTAACAAGACTTTTTTCTTCATTAATATCATTATCTTTCATATATACCTCCTACGCCATCATTTTTATTTTTTCATTATATCATATATATTTTACATTTTTCAATGTATATATTGAATATTTTATACATAATTTTTGAAATATATGGGAGTTTAAATACTTCTATTGATATTTTTTGTTTTATTTGATATACTTTTATTATATAAGAGGTGGCTAACATGTACGATGAAACAATTACAAGCGCAAAAATTATGATTATTGATGATGATATTGGTATGATGGATGTACTTACCGCAATACTTGGTAAGTATGGACATAAAATTTCGTCATTTACTGAACCAGTATCGGCAATTGAAACTTTAAAATCTAATTCTTTTGATATTCTTTTGGTAAACTATTTAATGTCTCCCGTAAATGGAGATAGAATTGTGGAGTTAGTTAGAGAATTTAATAAAGAAATATATATAATTTTAATGTCTTCTCATAAAGATCTAATTCCATCTATAGAAACAATAACAAATTTAGATATCCAAGCTTATTATGAAAAAAGTGCTAGATTTGATCAACTTATCTTACTTATACACAGTGGTATTAAATATGTAAATCAAGTAATACGTATAAAAAACATGAGTATTCAAATAGAAGAGACATTACCAGACTTTGCAAATGTATTATTAAACACAGTAGAAGCTAAAGATCACTATACAGGGGATCACTCATACAGAGTATCTAAATATTCAGAAGTCTTTGCAAACTACCTTAATTTAAGTGAAGAAGACACTAAAAGTCTTATACTTGCTGCCATGTTCCATGATATAGGTAAAATAGGTATAAATGATAGTATATTATTAAAAGAAGATAAACTAACTGATGTAGAATATGAAAATATTAAGTTACACACTATAATAGGTGCAAATATATTTTCTGTATCCAATATATTTAAAGATGCTTCCCCAGCTATAAGAGGACATCATGAAAGATATGATGGTGGAGGTTATCCTGACAAATTAAAAGGTGATGACATACCATATCTTGCAAGAGTACTTGCACTTTGTGATACCTTTGATGCAATTGTCGCTGAAAGACCATATAAATGTGCTACTTCAATACCTTTTGCACTTGATCAGATAAAAAAGAATATAGGAAGTCAATTCGAACCCGAGCTTGCTAAAGAATTCATAGCGATGGTAAACAAAAACAAAAAGTATATTGAAGAAGCAACTCATTATTCGAAACCAGAGAAAATAAATGCAAAAAATATTGCAAATAAGACAAAAGAATAAATTATTATATTGACAAGAAAATGGATAGTATTAAAAATACTATCCATTTTTATTATAATTTACTAAAATACCAATATATATTAAGTTATTTATCCAATTTAGCCAGAGTTGTATAGTATGAATTATATAGACTACTGTAGTATCCATTTGATTTTAGCAATTGATTATGATTTCCTGATTCAATAATTCTACCTTGATTTAACACAAATATCTTATCAACGTTAACGATTGTAGATAATCTATGTGCAATAAAAACTGACGTCTTTTCTTTTGATATTATATCAACAGATTTTTGAATTACTCTTTCTGTATTAGTATCTATATTTGCTGTGGCTTCATCTAGAATAAATATAGATGGATTATGCGCAAATATTCTAGAGAAAGCTATTAACTGCTTTTCTCCTACCGAAAAAGATTCTCCTCTTTGACTTGCTATATATTCAAATTTACCTGGAAGTTTATTTATGAAATTATTTGCTGATGATAGTTTAAGAGAGCTTTCCACAACTTTATCCGATATATCAGCGTTTAGTTTTATATTATCTTTTATATTTCTAGCAAATATATATGGATCCTGTAAAATAACTCCAACATTTTTTCTTAAACATTTTAAATTTATATCTTTTATATTAATTCCATCAATAAGTATTTTACCTTTGTCAATATCGTAAAACCTATTTATAAGGTTAGTAATTGTAGTTTTTCCGCTACCCGTCTTGCCTACTAAAGCTACACTTTCATGAGGATGTATAGTAAAACTTATATCTTTTAAAACATAATTTTCTTTATCATATGAAAACCAAACATTTTTAAATTCAATTTTACCTTTAAATTCACATACATACTTACCTGTATCTAGATCCTCAACATACTCTTCTTTTTCTAATATATCATATATTTTATTTATTGATACAAAAGAATCCTGTACCACTTCAATATTATCCATAATTCTTGTTATAGGTTCAAATAACTTTTTAATATAAATAATAAAAATATATATTAAACCTACATCTGACTCAATAGAGAACCATTTGTTTACGCAAGCACCCACTATTATTATAATTGCTACATCTTGTAATACATCTATAATAGCTGGAAGCAATCCCTCATAAATACCAGTTATTTTTCTAGAGTTAAAGAATTCTTTTGATGTTTTCTCGCATTCATGTTGTTTTTCAATTTGTCTATTAAATATCTTTATTAATTTAATTCCATATATAGATTCGGCTAGAAAGGTATTAAGCCTAGTTCTTATAGATTTTGAATGTGTATAAGCTTTATTCAACGCTCTTGTTATAAAATATGAAGTAACTACTATAAATGGAATTACAACAAAAGAAATCAAACTTAATTTTACATTAAGATATAACATCATAGAAATAATAGCTATAATTATTATAACATCTTTTATTATGGTAGATATAACATCTTTAAAAAGCGCTGATATGTCTTCAGCATCATTTGCTATTCTCACAAATAATTTACCAGTAGGTGTTTTATCATGAAAAGTAGTATTAGCATATTGAGTATATTTAAATAATTTATTTCTTAAATCAAATACTACCTTTTGACCAACATATTCTGTTATACAACTATTTATAAAGTCAAGTATACAAATCATAGCTGCAATAAATAAATACGCCATTCCAATCATTTGAACAGTTATTTTTCCTTTTTCATATATTCCGACACTTATATAATCGTCTATTACTATCTTAATCAGATAAGGATTTATAAGTTCTAGTGCTGTAATTACAAGTGAAACTACTACAACTAGCATTATAGTTTTAATGTGTGATTTACTCATTTTATAAGTTCTGAGTAGTGTTTTGTTTTTCATATATTCTCCTTAGTTTAATATACTATCTTCTACCTTAATTGCTTGTTCTTCGTAAAATTTATTATAAGTACCCTTAGCCTCCAGAAGTTCTCTATGAGTACCGCTTTCAACTATATTTCCGTTATCAAGAACTACAATTTTATCTGCATGCTTTATGTCAGAAATTCTATTTGATACAATTATGCATGTTTTATTTTTAACTAGTTTTTTAATATTTCTAAGTAATTTCTGCTCAGTTTTATTATCAAGAGCAGAAAATGTATCATCAAATATAACTATATCTGAATTATTAAGAAACGCCCTTGAAATCGCAATTCTTTGCTTTTGTCCACCAGATAGATCTACGCCTCTTTCTCCTATAACTGTATGTATATTATTAGGTAGATTCATAATTTCATCATAGATTATGGAATTTTTTATACTCTGCTTTATATCTTCATCATCATATTCATCTCTAAAAAGATTTATATTTTCTTTTAGTGTAGCCGAAAATAAAAAGTTATCTTGAGTTATATAGCAAATATTCTCTCTTAAAATATCAGTAGGAATATCATTTATATCTATACCATTTATATTTATTTTATCTCTACCTACTGGATATAGTTTAACAAGTAAATTCATTAATGTTGATTTACCGCTTCCTATTTTACCTATAACACCTAGAGTTTCTCCTTGTTTTATATTAATATTTATATCACTCAAAGCTCTATCTATAAATCCAGGATAATTAAAAGATAAATTTTTAATTAAAATATCTCCTTTTAATATGCTCTCGTGACTTTTTATTTTTTTCATATCATTTAATTCCAACTCTATTTTTAATATGCTTTCTAATCTGTTATATGCAAGCTTTCCATTTCTATATTTTGATATTACCCTTGCCATCCAAGATACGGGTCCAACGAATAAAGCAATATATGTGTTAAAAGCAATAAAACTTCCAACAGTTATTACACCATCTAATACAAGTTTTGATCCGAAAATTAAAGTAAGACCATAACTTAACCCAAAACATATATTTATGCACATTGATAACATTGAAGAATAAATAGCAACTTTATAATTTGAATCTTTTACTTTATTATTTAAACTTATAAAATGCTTTATTTGTTCATCTTCACCATGATAAGCTTTTATTGTTCTGATAGCATCCGTACTTTCTTGTATATATTCAGATAACTCAGTAAAACTTTCTTGAGAAATCTGATAGTTTTTATCCATCTTTTTTCTAATATTAAATGTTAAAACAGCAGCTATTACTAGTGGTGTAAGAGCTATTAGTGTTAGATGCAAATTAATATTTTGTATCATAGAATAAGCTACAAAAACAAGTGTAAATATTATTCTTGTTCCATATGAAATCATGTTATATATAGCTGCCCTTATATCAGCTACATCCTTAACAAAGTAAGACATCAGCTCTCCATTTTTTCTTTCTTGTAATTTTGATACCTTTATTCTAAGTAAATGTGAAAATAAACTATTTCTTATGTTCATTTCAAATATTCTTGGTAAATATGTAACATAATATTTCCAAACTAGTCTAACTAAGACTAGAAAAAGTCCTATTGAAATAAGATATATAAGATTCGTTACAATAATCTCCTCATTACTTTGTATATTGTAAAGTAAATCTATTATATATCCTATAATTTTTGCTGGAATAGTAAGTACATATATATTTATACCAACAAACAATATACAAATAATTATTCTATATTTATTTTGTTTGATTGTGTTTCTTATAATTTCTCTCATCATATTAGTATTAACCTCAAAAAACATTATATATTATACGACAAAATTAGTCAATAATGATTGTCGTATAATATATAAATAATCGACAAAAAATAAGTATGTAAAAACTATTGTTTAAAACATACTTTAATATTATATATCAATAATTTTTTAAAAGACTCTTTACTATATTAATATCTCCTTCATAGTCCATTAATTTACCATCAATCTTCTGAGTGGTCTCTCCGCCTTTTCCAGCTAAAACTATGACTTGTTGTTCCTCTGATAATAAAGCCTCTTTAATTACTTTTATTATAGCACTTTTTCTATCTTCAATTATTTCATAATTTGGGTTATATTTTTCTACATAAGTTGAAATATCTCTGCATATATTAATAACTTTTTCATATTGTGGATCATCTGATGTGATACATACATAATTAGAATTTTGCCCGGCCAATGTACCCAAATCTTTTCTCCTTGTATATGCTTTATTTCCTGGGCACCCGAATATTGATTTTATTTTAGAACCTGGATAATCAACTTTTATAGTTTCAAATAGTTTTTGAAAACTCAACATATTATGAGCATAGTCTACAATCACAATTATATTATCTTTTTTAAATATATTCATTCTACCTAGAATTTGAGTTGAATATATACCTTCATATATACTATCATCGTCAACTCCTAAAGATTTTGCTATAACTATCGCTGCAAGAGCGTTTTCTACATTAAATCTACCTTCAAGTTGTGTTTTAAAAATCTTCTCGTATTTATACTTGTCCGATTTTACTGTAAAACTATATCCAATTTGTTCTTTTTTTATATCTGTAGCATAGTAGTCTGAGTTCTTATTACTACCAAATGTTATCATATCACTAGCAGATTTAGATGCATATTTAATACTTTCGATATAGTCAGAATTATTATTTATTATATCTATTTTACTATTTTTTAATAATTCTAATTTACAATTGAAATAGTCTGAGAATGAGCTATGTTCAATGGGACTTATATGGTCCTCAGAAATATTTAAAAATACTCCCACATCAAATTTTATCCCGTAAACCCTATCTTCCTTATATGCTTGAGAAGATACTTCCATAACAAGAAAATGAAAGTCATTTTTATTTGCTTCGAAAAAATATTTATGCAAGTCCAACGATTCTGGTGTAGTTAAATGATTATCTTCATCTGTGCTACCTGTATATATATGCATTGTAGAAATATATGCACACTTGTTATTATCGTATTTATTCAATATATTTTTTAAATAATTTGTAGTTGTAGTTTTACCTTTTGTTCCTGTAATTCCAACAATTTTTAATCTATTATATTCATATCCATATATATATTCTGCAACTACGGCCATTGCTTTTTTTATATCTGAAACTTTAATATACCCTATATTTTCATTTGATATAATATATTTTTTTTCAGATATATACGCAATAGCACCCTTATCAACTGAATTGATTAAATATTCTGTTTTAAATTTTTGACCTTTACATATAAAAAGAGTATTTTCTCTGATATCATTGGAATTATATGAAATGTACTCAATATAAACCTTTGATAAATCTATATTTCTACCATATTCCAAGACTAAGTTTTCCTTTTGTAACATTAATAATATTTGTTTTAAACTAACATTTTTTCTATAAATTAAGTTCTTTTTTTCCATTTTAGCACTTCCTAATACCGAAAATTAATTATATATCAAATTTTATTACATTTAAATTCTTTTTTCAAGACTAACAGAAATTTTGTAATTATTCGATATATATTGCCACAGCCTTTATTATTCGATACCCTCTATCTTTATCTTCATTTATATTATACCCTATTACATTTACATTATCTACTATATTACTCAAAAAAATTAAGTCTGTACCCAATTTTTCAGGATCTATCCATACATATGTATCATTAATTTTAAAAAATTTATTTTTAGTATCCCAATTAGAACTTGCATCTTCACTTTCAAACTCATATCTATTTCTTAACTTACAAGGACTTATACAGCCACACTCAAAGCATATATTCGAATATTTTTTTAAATCACCATATAATCCTTCTACTAGCTTATGATAAAAATTATCATTTTTTATATCAGATATATCCTCTATATTTATAAATTTTCTTGAACTTGATGTTTGATAAGTGTCACTTCTATCTATTGATAGTCCAACACTCTTTAAATTTTTGTTTTTTTCTATTCCTTTATTTATATTTGCTTCTCCCTTAGTTTTTACATCAGTATTTTTAATAGTTCCTTCGATATCAGTATCTTTAAATTCGTTTTCGTTTACTTTCTCAAATTTAGGTTCTATACTATAGTCTTGAGTAGTACTATAACTTTTTTGTGTTGAAAACTCCACTATTCCAATATCAAAGTCGATATCTGAAATAGCAGAAAATAGTGATTTTAAAAAACTTTTATCTAAATATATGTAGTATCTCATCTTATTTCTCACCTATTTATTTAATTATATGATATTTTTTGAACATTTAGACAACTTGCTTTTATTTAACACATATTCTATCCTTTATTTTATTAAATTTTGATTGTCCAATACCCTCAACATTCATTATATCTTCAATTATTTCAAATCTTTGATTTTTCCTATATTCAATTATTCTTTTTGCAGTTAGTTCTCCTATACCATCTAATGTATCTAATTCTTCAACACTAGCTTCATTTATATTTATACTGTCAATATTATTTATTTTTTCTTCTTTTTCATTTTCATCAACATTTTTAATCTCTTTTTTCGGTATGTCTATTTTATCTGAATCTATTAGCCTTTTTGATAAGTTTACATTATTTAAATCAGCATCTTGCATTAATCCTCCGGCTAAATCTATCAGATTCTCAAGTCTTGAATCAGGTTTTAAGTAATATACTCCTGGTTTTAATACTTGTCCTGTTATATATACCGCTATAAGATTTTCTTTTCCAATTAATTTATTATCATTTATTTCTATAATATTTTTTCTATCAAAGTGTTGTATAACTACAGATATACATGATATTACTATTATACCTATGCATATGAATTGGATTTTATTTCTTTTTATTATTTCTATCAAATTTTGCATTTTTATACTTCCTTTCATTTTTCTATTTATTTTTTTCTTTTATTAATGTATAATTAATTATATTTATTACGAGGTGATATATTGAAAACTAATACAATAAATAAATTGTTTATATTAATTATTATCTTATTTTTTTTATTTACTTTTAGTATTAACATCTATGCTACTGACACTATAAATCAGACTAATAGTGAATATAATTTAAATTTATATTCAAATAATACTATATTAATGGATGCAGATAGTGGAGCTATTTTATATAACAAAGGAGCATATACAAAAATATATCCTGCTAGCACAACAAAAATTTTAACTGCAATAATTGCAATAGAAAAACTTGACTTAAACTCTTCTGTTGTAGCATCAAAAGAGGCTATTTATACTGTGCCTGCTGGTAGTTCGCATGTCGCTTTAAAGATAGGAGAAGTAATGAGTGTAGAAGACTTACTGTACTGCTTAATTTTAAATTCAGGAAATGACGCAGCAAATGTTTTAGCTGAAGCAGTAAGTGGTAATATACCTGACTTTATAAAACTAATGAATGAAAGTGCCAAAGAACTTGGCTGTACTGATACTAATTTTACTAGTGCACATGGATTTCATGATGATAATCACTATACTACACCATATGACATGCTGAAAATATTAAAATATGCAATCAAAAATGAAACATTTAGAAAATTATGTGAAACAAAAAAATATGTTGTAAATGAAACTAACAAGACAAATGAAAAACGTTACCTAAAGACTACTGACAAACTACTATTTACAGCATCAGAAGATTCGGCAAGTGCCTACTATGAATATGCATTAGGAGGAAAGACTGGATATACAGAAGAGGCAAAGGGTACTTTTGTTGGATATGCAAAAAAGGGAGATTCAATGCTTCTTGTTGGAACATTTGATGGCGAACAAAACATTGCAGGAGGTCAAGCAAGATTTATAGATTCCATTACACTATTTAAATTTGGTTTTGATACTTTCAATAAAAGTTTGCTATTGGACAAAGATAATAATAAATTCAAAATTGTAGACAAAAATAACAATAAGATATATACTCTGGCATTAAAAGATAGTGTATATACACTTGCAGATAAATATAATTATTCTACTAATTATTCTTTAAACATTAACTTTGATAAACTTAATCTAATAACAAACAAATATGATAAGAAGACAGATACTTACGATATTTCAAATGTTTCAGAAAATAATTATGCTAATATTACTTATTCTACAGATAGCAGAAATTGGAATTTAAAAAACACATCTGAACTTTATCTTGATAAAGTTGAAACATACAAAAAAACTAATAAAGTTCTTGAAATATTTTTAAATATCATGAAATACTTATTAATTATTTTGCCAATATTATTTATTATATTTATTTTATTAATTTATATTAAAAAATCAAAAAATAGAAAAGGTAAAAAAATTACAGCGGAAAAATATTTAAAACTTCAAGGAAATGTAAGAAGAAAAAATAAATCTAAAATAAATAAATTTAATAAATTTGTATAAATATTTAATATGTTACGCATATTTTAAGATATGCGTAACATATTTTCTATTCTTTAATTTTTATTGGTTATTAGTTGATGTAGATTGATTGTTTTCAGTTTTATCAGTAATAGTCTCCATACTTACTTTATCAAACTCATCTTTAATAATCTTTTGTGTTTCTTTTTCATCTATAACAAAATATGATAGATTGTCAATATATTTTGCTTCACCTGCTGCAGTATATGAAATAATATTACTAGTATTCACTTTTGATAAATCAGTAACATATTTTAGTGCTTCTCTTGTAGTAACATTAGTATCAGTATTTTTCGAAGCAATTTCTATTAAATTAGGAATATTAGTTATATTTTTAGGAGAAAGAACAGTAGCAATAAACTTCTTTATAAATCCTTGTTGTACAGTTATTCTTTGTATATCTCCACCTGCATAACCGCTTCCATCATTATTTTTTCTAAAACGTATAAATTGTTCTGCTTTTTTACCATCTAAAATTTGTACTCCTGGTTTTAAATCAATATGTAAGTTTTGAGTAGGATCATCATATTTCATTCTAATAGGAACATCTACCTCAATACCACCAACTGCATCAACTATTTGTCTTACAATAGTATTACTAATCACCACATAATAGTCTATTTTAACATCTAATATATCTTCTACTTGTTCTACTAGTGGCCCTATATTTTTACCTCTATAAATAGCATTTATTTTATGACCTATACAATAAGGATTATTAACATACGTATCACGTGGAACAGACATCATAGATATTTGACCATTTTCAACATTATATTTTGCATAAATTATTGTATCTGTTAAAAGTTCATTTTCACCACAAAACAGTACATTTAAAACCTTCTTCTTTTCAGTTTTGGTAGTATTTTCAGTATTACCTTCTGTAGAATTTCCATTGCTGTTATTCGGTTCATCACCTATCAATTGATTAAATGCAAATATCCCAGACCATGCAAATATACCAAGTATACTTAATATTATAAATACTTTACTAAAAGCAGTATAGATGTTTTTTTTCTTATTTTTATTATTATCTTTCATTATATTAATCCTTCCTTGTTATTTATCTTTAGTTCACTTTTTAATTAAATTTGAGCTAAGAATTGATACGATTACATTGTTATTATAAAGATTTTTTGTAATAGTTGTTTTATTTATATATTCTAGTGCTCCATTAGCTATGTTCATTGTTGATAAAAAGGAAATAATAGCAAGTAAAATCCAAATTTTAAATATAGACATTATACATGATGCAAATATTCCTCCTACTTTATTAACACTACTTAATATAGGTAATTTAAACACTAAGTTAAGCAACATTTGTAGCATGAATGATATTAAAATCACTATTATAAATATACCAATAAAACTAATTATTTTAAGAATAAATGTAGTAATATTATTGCACAATTCATCAATTTTATCAGTAGTTCCAAACTTCGAAATTACATTCAAATAAAATTGCTTTTGACTATCTTCTGATTTTGTGTTTAATGTACTAGTTATGTTTTGTTTTATACTGTCATTTATACCTGTGCTAATTGGTGTGTTTTTTAAATAATCAACTAGTGTAGATTGTAATGTAAATGCAAGTATAATTGCTAGAATAAATCCTATAAAACTAACTAATATTCCAACTAATCCTTTTTTGTAACCTAAAACAGCACTAATTGCAATAAATAAAATAACAATCAAATCTATTAACATGTACTCACCCCTCTATATTAATATAGTATTACTATATAGTTAATATATATATTTTGTTAGAATAAATTAATGCTACACTTTTTTCATTATTAAATATTACTATATCTTTTGGAGACAGCTCTAATTTTAAATCTTTTATTATAAATCCCCACTTATTCATTACTTGTAACTCATTTTGATTTATAATATATGTTAATAATCCGCTATTTTTTATTACTTTAGGCAAATTATTTATTTTCTGTACAGCTATTTTTGTACCATCAAATTTATTAGTTTCAATCACATATTTATTTTCGTCATCTAGATTACTTTGCAAAGTAGCATAATAACTTTTTGAAAGTAGAACAAATGACAACTGATCAGTATCATAATTTCTAACCGTATCTAACTTTTTTGATTTCATATTGTATTTTACAATTTTACTGTCTAGTACCATTATAATATTTTGATCATTAATAGTCAAGTCATATAGCATACTATTTTCAAGTTTTGCAATGTCTTCTATGTTATCTTTTGATTTTTTGCCATCAATCTTTTTCACCGATACACCTATAGTAAGTGAATCGCTATTTGCTTGCGCAAAGATTATTCTATTAGAATTATCTATTATTTTAAGCTTAATAATAGGGTTATTATCTATATATGAATTGTATAAGTTTTTGCCATTTTTATTATATACACCTAATATTTTTTTAAATCCAGGTGATGAATATTCTACAACGAAATTTCCCTTTTCATCTAGATATAGATTTTGTATTGTGCCCTCTATTTTTTTATCTAAAATCTCGTTATTACCTTCAAAAAGATAAATTTTACCATTAGACTTATTTACTACTGCCATATATTTTTCGCTAGTTATTATATCTGGAGTAAATATTTCTGGCAATTTAAAATTAAGGGTCTCTTTAACGTTATTATCATATAGCTTAATAGTTTGATTAGTATAAACAAGTAGTTGTGAATTATAGCTTTTATAAATATCTTCATCTGTTGAGACAATATCTATCCTGCTTTTATCTGAAATTTGATACTCTCCATTTAGGCTAATACCAAGTATAGGCCCATACTCTATAAGCATGTATAAAGCAAACACTATTACTATTATTATAAAGCAAAACACTATCGGCTTTATACTTACGCTTCTTTTTACTTCTTCTTGATTCTCGTCAACATACTCTGTAGACGTTTTACCCATTCTTTTTTGTCTATCTTCTTCCTTTTTTTCTTTATATACATTTAATATTTGTAGTCCTTTAGATAAATCCAATTCTTCTTCATTGTTATCTATATCAACATTTCTACGTCTATTTTCTCTTAAACCTTTTTTATTACTACTCTTCTTTTCTCTCATAATATTGCTCCCACTTTTTTGGAATATAGTATTTTTTATCTACTAATTTATCTGGCAAATATTGCTGTGAAACATAACCATCTTCAAAGTCATGCGGATACTTATATCCTCCGTGATACCCAAATTCTTTCATATTTGAAACAACTGCATTTCTTATATGCATAGGAACTACTCCTACATCAATATTTTTAACATCCGCAAGCGCACTATCTATACCAATATATGCACTATTAGATTTAGGACTATTTGCGACTACAAGTGCTGAATGAGCAAGTATAATTCTTGCTTCTGGCATACCAATTTGATTAACTGCTTGCATTGCTGATACTGCAACTAATAACGCTTCATTACATGCAAGTCCCACATCTTCAGAAGCACATATTACTATTCTTCTTGCAATAAATAAAGGGTCTTCTCCACCATCTAACATACGAGCTAAATAGTGTAGAGTTGCATTTGGATCACTACCTCTCATTGACTTTATAAATGCACTTATTGTATCATAATGTGAATCTGTAGATTTATCGTAAATTGATTTTTTTTGTTGTATAGATTCTAGTATTATTTGTTTAGTTATATGAATTCTACCTTCTTTTGATATATCAGTTGTAATTACCGCTAATTCAAGTCCATTAAGTACGGTTCTTACATCTCCATTTGATAATTTAGAAAGTATCTCGATTACTTCTTCATCAACTTTTAGATTATAACTTCCTAGACCTTTTTTCTTATCTTGAATACAAAATCTTATTACTTTTTCTATATCTTCCTCATCAAGTTCTTTAAATTTAAACACTGTTGATCTTGAAATTAAAGCTTTATTAACTTCAAAATATGGATTTTCAGTAGTTGCACCTATAAGTATGACTTTTCCTTTTTCAACATATGGTAAAAGCGCATCTTGTTGTAATTTATTAAACCTATGTATTTCATCAATAAATAGTATTACTTTACCACTTGGATTTACAAATATATTAGATGCTTCTTCAGCTACCCTCTTTATATCAGATACTCCAGCTTGTGTTGCATTTAATTCTACAAAGTTATGCTTAGTTGTCTTTGCAATCACTCTTGCAAGAGAGGTTTTACCACAGCCTGGTGGTCCCCAAAATATAGCAGAGGTAAGCCTATCAGCCTTTATAAGGCGATAAAGAAGCTTGTCCTTTCCCACTATATGTTCTTGGCCAAAAAACTCTTCTAAAGTCTCAGGCCTCATTCTATATGCTAATGGTTCCATGTTCTCCCCTTTCACTGCGCACTATTTACTATTAATTTTAAACAATATATTATTTAAATATCTTAATTATTGACTCTTTAGTTATACCATACATCTCATATAGTTTTTGATAATTACCTGATTTACCAAATTTATCTTGCACACCTAATCTTGTAAGTTTTTTCGGATAATATTCACAAAGTACTTCAGATATTAAACTTCCTATTCCACCTATTATACTATGATCTTCTATTGAAACCAGTATTTCAGTTTCTAATGCACATTTAATTATCTCTTCTTTATCTACAGGTTTAATACTATACAAATCAACCACTCTTACATCTTTATTCATATCTCTAAGTAATTTTTGTGCTTCAAGTGCAATAGCAACTGTATTTCCAATAGCAAATATTGTACCATCCGTACCCTCACCAAATGTATGACTTTTGCCAAGTTCAAATTTATAGCTATCGTTATATATATCTACAGTATCATTTCTTCCCAATCTTATATATTTAGGTCCATTTATCTCTAAACTTAAATTTAATATTTTCTTAGTACTAACTTCATCACATGGAACTAAAACATTCATACCCGGAATACCACGCATTAAAGATATATCTTCTATGCACTGATGTGTAGGTCCATCTTCACCTACCGCTAGCCCCGCGTGAGTTGCACATAAACTTATATTTGCATGATTATATCCAACTGTATTCCTAACTTGTTCATATGCTCTACCACATAAAAACATAGCAAAACTTGAAGCAAAAACAGTTTTTGAAGATAAGGCAGCTCCTGTTGATATACCTACTAAATCTTGTTCTGCAATTCCTACATCAAAGTGTCTATCTGGATACTTTTCTCTAAACATATCTGTACAGGTAGCTTTTGCTAGGTCCGCATCAAAAACAATAACATTTTCATTTTTAGCACCTAATTCAACCAAAAACTCTCCATAAGCTTTTCTTGTAGACATCATAATTTATTCCCCTTTACTACACTAGCTCTTTAATGGCAATTTCATATTCCTCATCATTTATAGCTTTTCCGTGCCACTCAGCTTTATTTTCCATGAAACTTACACCTTTTCCTTTTACTGTTTTAGCTATTATGCATGTTGGTATATTTGATTTCTTTGCATTATTTAATGCATTTAAAATTTGTTCAACATCATGTCCATCTATTTCTATAACTTCTAAACCAAAACTTTGAACTTTTTCTTTAATACTATCTAGCGCTTTAACATGAGTTATATTTCCATCTATTTGTAATCCGTTGTAGTCTATTATAGAAATTAGGTTATTTAGTTTAAATTTATTTATACTCATAAAAGCTTCCCAGATTTGGCCTTCTTCTAGCTCACCATCTCCAAGTAAACAATATACATACCCTGAATCTTTATCTATTTTTTTTGCAAGAGCCATACCACATGCAACAGAAAGACCTTGTCCAAGCGAACCACTAGAACTATCAACACCCGGTATCTTATTACTTGGGTGTCCCTCTAAAAAGCCATCATATTTTCTGTATCCTTTTAAATCTTCTTCATTAATTAATCCAACCGAAGCCAAAATAGAATAATATAGTGCTGTAGCATGTCCTTTAGACAAAACAAATTTATCTATTCTATTTGATTTTTCATCAAGACCTAAATTCATAACTTCATTGTATAGTACAGTTAAAATATCTGTTGCAGAAAGACTACCTCCTGGATGCCCAGATTTTGAATCATGAACTAATTTAACTATACTCCTTCTTATTTGTTTTGCTTTTAATTCTAAATTAATTTTATCCATATATCCCCCTTGACTACTTTTTACATAGCTTTAAAACCTTTTCCAAAAACTTCATTGGCATTTGATATATATACAATTGCTTTATTATCATTATTTCTAACAATTTGCTTTAATCCTGATATTTGTGGCAATGTTACAAGAACAGTTAAAACGTAGTAATCTCTATCTGAATACGCACCTTTTGCCTTTGTTATAGTTGCACTCCTATTTAATTCTTCAAATATTTTTACAGTAATCTCATTTGGATTTTTAGTTATAATAGTTACAATTTTAGTGTAATATATTCCCTCAAAAATTATCTCAATTACCTTTTTAGAAACAAAAATTGCAACAATTGAATATAGTCCTAAATTTATATTTTTAAATACTAGCACTATAGACAATATTATTATTGTATCAATTGCAAGTAGTATTTGACTCACACTTTGCAGTGACGTAAGTCTATATATTATTTGAGCAAGTAAATCTGATCCACCAGAAGAAGCTCCTACTTTAAAAACTAGTGATATTCCTATTCCTAAAATTAATCCACCAAATATAGCTGAAATAAATAAGTCTGTATCTGCTATTTGTATAAATTTAGAATAATCAAATAAGTCTAAAAAGACTGATAGTAGTACAGTAGTAATTATTGCTTTAACACTAAATCTAATTCCTAGTTTAATCATAGCGACTATAAACAATGGAATATTAATTAACAAAACAGTAATTCCCATTGGCATATCAGAGATATAGTAAAAAATTGTTGCTACACCACTAGCTCCACCAGTAGAAAGCTTATTTGGAAGCAAAAATGCTTTAATTGCAAAACTAATTAAATATGATCCTAATACCATAAATATAATGTTTTGTATAACTTTCATATAGTCTAGATTTCTCATAGTTTCTTTAAATTTATTATTCAAATTCATAAAATTCTCCACTAAAAATAAAACATCTAATATTTATTCTTAGTATTTGTAATAAACTTAAAAATATAATTTTATATTATATAACCTCTTCTAAAGTTTTTAAATAACTTGTATCTTGTTCATATTTTTTATATTTGACTTCTTTTGCTTTTTTTATTAAATTATCAAATTCATCATATACATCTATATTTTTTTCAGTTAAGTTATTAACATTAAAACAACTAATATATCCTAATTGTTCAAGTTGTTCACACACCTCTGTTTGGTGATCATCCATGTGTTCAAAATACTTTTTAAGTCTTGGTATAGCAATAACTTTTTTGTTTTTACTAAGAGCAGTAAATATTGATCCTACGCCACCATGGGTTATAACTAAATCAGCTTTATCCAAATTAGATTCCAATTCTTCTTTTGATAAAAAATTTAATAAACATATTCTAGTATTATCGTATTTCTCCTCAAATGTAGTATGTCCATTTTGAATTAATATTTCTTCATTTTTAAGTTCATTTGAATTTACAACGTAATCAATAATTCTTTTTGCTTGCTGCTTTTGAGTTCCAAGTGCCACAAATACCATTATATTAACCTCCCCAAATATTCAGCTTTATCATATAATTTAGTTAATTCTTCCCATTGAACATAAAATTTATCTGCTATTTTATACATATTTTTACCAGTTAATGATAAGTCTTTTACTTTTGCTAATGATTCTATATATATTATTTTTGATCCAAACATTTTCCCAATAAAACACATTACACCACCTGTATTTGCACCTGTTGTAACTATGGTATCTGGTCTGAATTTTAAATATATATATATAGATTTTAATAAATTAATTAGAATATTTATGTAGTAATTAACCATATTATCTCTTGAACAATATGAAACATACTTAACGTTATAGTTATCTTTTAAATACTCTGTTGTATCAACTTTTTCAGTAACAAGTAAATAGTCATATTTATTAAATAGTGTCTCAAGCTTTAGTAATTCGCTTAAATGTCCTCCAGAACTTGCTACAAACATTACTTTTTTCTTCAAATATATCACCTATTTTCTGTATTTTTAACTTTAAATTCCACGTTATATTTTTTCTTTATATAATCTACATTAACTTTCTTAGGTCCTACTACTAATGAAATAGGAATATCTTTGCTAACTATAAAATTGACCTTGTTAACATTTTCATTTTTACTTAAAACTTCTTTTATTTTAAGGTCTATTTCTTCTAGCAAGAGTTTAGCAATAACGTATTCTGCATAATTATCACAAACAGGTCCCACTATTTTCTCATTATTTTGTGTAATTTCATCTGTGGATTGTAATCCTAACTTTATAATTTTAACATCAGAATTTTTACACTCATTGACTATATAAAATCCTCTGTCTATGGCATCATCTAGAGAAAGAGGCTCATACTCACCTTCTTTATACATATCGAAAAGTTCACTTTGCTCTATAACATATACTGGATAAACCCTAAGTTCTTTTGGCTTTAATAAAAGCAGTGTTTTTATAGTATCAATCTCTGTTTTTTCAGTACTTTTAGGTAATCCTACCATTATTTGAAATCCCAAATCAAAACCAAATAACTTTATAAGTCTTGCTGCACGTATAACATCTGTTCTTTGATGACCACGTTTTGAAACTGTAAGTACATCATTGCTCATAGATTGCACACCTATCTCAATAGATTTGACCCCATATTTTTTTAAAAGTTTAAGGGTTCTGACAGAAATATAGTCAGGTCTTGTAGAAAGTCTAATAGACTCTACCTTTTTATTCTTCACATAACCATAAGCAGATTTTAAATAATCAATTTGCTTTGAAATATTTAGTCCTGTAAAACTACCTCCAAAAAAAGCAACCTGTATTTTTCTATCATACTTAAATTTTTCAATGTATTTTTCTATTGTGTCTTTAATATCATTTTTATCAGGTATTTTAGTTTGCCCACTTATCTTTTTTTGATTACAAAAAACACACTCATTTTTACATCCAACATGCGGTATAAAAATAGGAATAGTATACTGCTTTTCTTTTGAAAAATTCTTTAGCAGTATTCCAAAATCAATAGGTATATCTATACTATTTTTCTGATTCGAGTGCATATTTGGCTGATGCTTGTTCTGCTGATTTTTTATTTTTTCCACTTCCCTCACCTATTTTTTCCCCATTAACAAATACTTCAACAAAAAATGTTTTGTCATGATCAGGGCCTTTATCTTCTTTAAGTATATATTCAATTTTAACATTTCCATTCACCTGTAATTTTTCTTGTAATTTTGTTTTATAGTCTTCTTCTAATTCATTGCCAACTAATACATTCTGTATATACTCATCTAATAATTCAAGACATACTATTTTCGCTGTTTCATATCCCCCATCTACATATATTGCACCTATCATAGCTTCAAAAACGTCTGCGAGTATAGCATCTTTTGCCTGACCATTTGTTGTTTTTTCACATTTACCTAAATAAATATATTTTTCAATCTTTATCTTTTTTATAGCTCTCGCAAGTGTTTTTTCACACACAATACTTGCTCTTTTCTTAGTCATCTGGCCTTCTGTAAGTATTGGTCTATAGTTAAACAAATACTCAGAGATAACATGTTCTAAGATAGCATCACCTAGATATTCTAGTCTTTCATTATAATATTTTGGGTCTGTTTGTTTTTTCTCATAAGCATATGACTTGTGTGTAAGTGCTATTTTTAACAAATTTGTATTAATAAATAAATATTTTATATCTTTTTGTAATTTAATTAACTTTTCTTCTTCCATAATCTCACCATATATGAATATATTATATATAAAAAAACTAAAAATATCAAGTAAATTAGAAGTATTCTGTTATATTGTACCCTAATAAACTAGTTCAGTTTAATGTTACTCTCAAATATTAAATATGTAAATTTCTATAACTTATTATAATAAAAAATATAGTAAATAGCAATTACTCACTATCTACTATATTTCTTTATATTTAATATCTAACCTCTTACACTACAAATTAATTTTTACCATTACTTTTTATATATTCTACAACATCTGCTACTGAAACTATTTTTTCAGCTTCAGCTTCAGGTATTTCCATATCAAATTCCTCTTCTAGTGCCATTATTAATTCCACAATATCTAAAGAATCTGCACCTAAATCATCTATAAATGTAGTTTCCATAGTTATAGTTTCCATATCTTCTATTCCAAGTTGTTCGGATATAACTTCCTTAACTCTTTCAAAAATTGCTTCCATTTAAAATATACACCTCCTCGTAACTACATCTGTATTATCTAATATTATTTTAATATTGTCAATAGTATTCACAAAAATTTCAAAAATTTATTATATTTTATATATTTTTTAGTAAACTACACAATATATTTGTATAATTATCTTTTGAAAGGGAAATTTATATGAATACTACACCAAATCCTTACATTGAAAATAGCTTAGTTAAAACCAATCAACCTATCGCAATGGATCAATCTAATTTAAATGGAGTATCAGACTTTATTAATGCTAAAATAGCAGAATTTTTGAAACTACCAGATGGACAAAGCATTCAAAGCGTTGACTGGTCTAACATTAGAAGTATTCTATCAATAATATCTACAACACTTATAACAGTTTCACTTACCGTACTATTTCTTTGGCTAATACGAGCTATAGGACTTTATGTAATGTCTAAAAAACGTGGTAATGATTTAGCTTTTCTTGCATTTATACCTTATGGCTGCATGTATACGATGGGTAAAATAATAGGTAAAACTAAAATATTTGGCATTGAAGTAAATAAACCCGAATTTGTTTTACCTTTACTTATATTGTCAATGAGCTTTCCTTTTGCTGCACCAATAGCTGCCTTTGTTTTTGTCATAGCCTACAACTCAATACTCTATAGAATATATCAAGAACAATGTCCCAATTTTGCAATGATACTTGCTGTAATAGGATTTTTTCTACCATTCCTACAACCTTTCTTTATATTTTTCATTAGAAACAATAAAGGGGATAGGTTCATTGTACAAAGGATGCAAAGTCAAAAATAGATTAAATCCGTTAAGAATATAAATCTTAACGGATTACTTTTATTTTAAAATTGGATTGCTTTCAATATCATTGATTGCTTTTTCTAATATTGTCATTCTTGCTTCTTGAAGTTCAGCTATTTTTGTTAATGTAGTGACTCTATCATCTGTATTATCAAGTCTATAATCTCTCACAGATTCAGATAACGAAGCATATGAAGCCAACGTATCCTTCCTTATTTGTTTTAAAATTGAAAGCTTTGATTTAATCTCATTTTTCTGCTCCGCAGTAAGAGTTTTTTTCGTATCTTTATATGACTTAATATCTTTTCTAATAGTTACTAAATCATCTCTTAGTTTCATTCTTAATCTTGCAAGTTCTTTAGAATTTTCCTTTATTGTTTGTCTTATTTGAATAGCTTTTTGCTTGTTATCCTTTATGCTTTGAATTTTATCTTTTATACTCTGTCTTGTTGTGGTAGTCGTAGTTGTATTAGTAGTTGTGTTTGTAGCATAAGAAAAACTAGTAACACATAACATTAAACTAAATAAAAATATTATTAATTTACATTTTTTCATACAATACTCTCCTTATTTTTGAATGTCTGATAGACTAGATACTTCGCTTGAATCTAGATTATCTAATTCTTTCATAAAGCTCTCTAATTGTTTGTCTAAAACATCTATATCTTCATCAGCTTTAATTGAATTTTCATTTTGATTAGTATTGTTACCTGATATAAGTCCTGGATTTTGTTTTTCCTCTTCTTGTTGCTTATTATATGTATTTGTTTTGTTCCAGTTTATAGCAGTAATCGTCACCGATATTAATAAAATTAATGCTACTAAACTAATTAAAATTATTAAAATTATTTTTCTCATAGTTAATCTCTCCTCTCATAACTTATTTGCTTATATTTATATTATGATAAATTATTGTACTGCATATAAATTTTATTGTCAATATTTTTTAACTATTTACTGGAATTTTATTACTTAAAGAAAAAATACTATAATGATTTTTCATTATAGTATTTTTTTAAACTTATTTATATCTTAGTTATAGATATTTGATACTGATCCAGCACCAACTGTTCTACCACCTTCACGAATAGCAAATTTTAATCCTTTTTCTATTGCTATTGGAGTGATAAGTTTTATTTTCATAGTTACGTTATCTCCTGGCATTACCATTTCTTTTTCTTTTGGAAGTTCTATAATACCTGTAACGTCAGTTGTTCTGAAATAGAATTGTGGTCTATATCCTTGGAAGAATGGAGTATGTCTACCACCTTCTTCTTTAGTTAATATATACACTTCTGCTTCGAACTCAGTATGAGGTTTAATAGAACCTGGTTTTGCAAGAACTTGACCTCTTTCAAGATCTGTTCTTTGAACACCTCTTAAAAGTAATCCTGCGTTATCTCCAGCGTTAGCTGAATCTAGTTCTTTTCTAAACATTTCTATACCAGTTACTACTGTTTTTCTTGATTCAGTTGAAAGACCAACTATTTCAACTTCTTCACCAACTTTTAATGTTCCTCTTTCGATTCTTCCTGTTGCAACTGTTCCTCTACCTGTGATAGTGAAAACATCTTCAACTGGCATTAAGAATGGTTTATCAGTTTCTCTTTCAGGAGTTGGTATGTATGAATCAACTGCAGCTAAAAGTTCTTTTATGCAAGTATATTCAGGTGCTTCTGTATCTTTAGATGCACTTTCTAATACTTTTAATGCAGAACCTTTTATTATTGGAGTTGTATCTCCTGGGAAATTATATTTGCTTAATAGATCTCTTATATCCATTTCAACTAATTCGATTAATTCTTCATCATCAACCATATCGCATTTATTCATGAATACAACTATATACTTAACACCAACTTGGTTAGCTAGTAGTATGTGTTCTCTTGTTTGAGGCATTGGACCATCAGCAGCAGAAACAACTAGTATAGCTCCATCCATTTGTGCAGCACCTGTGATCATGTTTTTAACATAGTCAGCGTGTCCTGGACAATCAACGTGTGCATAGTGTCTGTTTGCTGTTTCGTATTCAACGTGAGCTGTAGAGATAGTGATACCTCTTGCTCTTTCTTCTGGAGCTGCATCGATTTGATCGTATGCTTTAAATTCAGCTCCTCCTGTTAAACTGCAATATTTAGTTATAGCAGCTGTAAGAGATGTTTTACCATGGTCAACGTGACCGATAGTACCGATATTAGCGTGTGGCTTATTTCTTTCAAACTTAGCTTTTGCCATTTTTATTTCCTCCTTATATATAATAATATTAATATGCAATGCTTACTAAATTAAGCATTATTTTCAACTTATTTTACTACATACAAATACATTTTGCAATATATTTAATGTATATTTTTAAAATTATTCTGATTTCTTAGCTCTATTAGAAACTATAGTTTCTAGTACAGATTTTGGAACTTCTTCATAATGACTAGGCTCCATTGCATATACTCCTCTACCTTGTGTTTTAGATCTAAGATCTGTTGCATATCCAAACATTTCAGAAAGTGGTACTAATGCACGAATTATTTGTGTTCCTTGTATTGATTCCATACCTTCCATTCTTCCACGTCTTGAATTTATATCACCTATAACATCTCCCATATATTCTTCTGGAACTGTTACTTCAACTTTCATTATAGGCTCAAGTAGAACTCCACCAGCTATACGACATCCTTCTTTGAACGCCATAGAACCTGCAACTTTAAACGCCATTTCAGATGAGTCAACATCATGATATGAACCGTCTACAAGTGCAACTTTAACGTCAACTACTGGATATCCAGCTAGTATACCAGCTTTCATAGCTTCTTGTATACCTTCATCAGTTGGTTTTACATATTCTCTTGGAACTACACCACCAACGATTTTTGATTCGAATTCATAACCTTTACCTGCTTCATTTGGTTCCATTTCAAGCCATACATGACCATATTGACCACGACCACCAGATTGACGTATGAATTTACCTTCAACTCTTATTGGTTTTCTTAAAGTTTCTTTATATGCAACTTGTGGTTTACCAACATTAGCTTCTACTTTAAATTCTCTTTTCATTCTGTCTACTATAATGTCTAGGTGTAACTCACCCATACCAGCTATAATAGTTTGACCTGTTTCTTGATCAGTATATGTTCTAAATGAAGGATCTTCTTCTGCAAGTTTAGATAATGCTATACCCATTTTTTCTTGATCAGCTTTTGATTTTGGTTCAATAGCTATAGATATAACAGGTTCTGGGAATTCAATTGATTCTAATATTATAGGATGGTTTTCATCACATAGTGTGTCACCAGTTATAACGTCTTTTAGACCAACTGCACACGCTATATCACCAGCATATACTTTATCAATATCTTTTCTTGTATTAGCATGCATTTGAAGAATTCTTCCTATTCTTTCCTTTTTACCTTTATTTGCATTTAATACGTATGATCCACTTTCAAGTGTACCTGAGTATACTCTAAAGAATGTTAGTTTTCCAACATATGGATCTGTCATTATTTTAAATGCTAAGGCTGCAAAAGGTTCTGTATCAGAAGTTATTCTTTCAGCTTCTTCTCCATCTTCTAGTACACCTTTTATATGAGCTATATCAAGTGGAGATGGCATATAATCTACTATATTATCAAGAAGTTTTTGTACCCCTTTATTTTTATAAGAACTTCCACAAGTTACAGGTATCATTTTACCTTCAACTGTAGATTTCCTTATAACTTTTTTGATTTCGTCTACTGTAAGTTCTTCACCATCAAGATACTTCATCATTACTTCTTCATCTTGATCAGCAACAGCTTCAAGTAAAGCAGCTCTATATTCTTCTGCTTGTTTTACTAAATCAGCTGGAATTTCTTCTTTTCTTATATCTTTTCCAAGATCATCATAATATACGTAAGCAGTCATTTCAACTAAATCTACTATACCTTTGAATGTATCTTCTTTACCTATCGGTACAACAATTGGAACTGCATTAGCACGTAATCTTTCTCTTAGTTGTTTAACACAATTAAAGAAGTCAGCACCTGTAGTATCCATTTTATTTACATATACCATTCTTGGTACGTTATATTTATTTGCTTGTCTCCAAACTGTTTCAGATTGTGGTTGAACTCCACCTTTTGCGCAAAGCACTGTAACTGAACCATCTAGAACTCTAAGAGATCTTTCAACTTCTATTGTAAAATCAACGTGCCCTGGAGTATCTATAATATTTATTCTATTATTATTCCAGTGACATGTTGTAGCAGCAGAAGTTATTGTTATACCTCTTTCTTGTTCTTGAGCCATCCAGTCCATTGTAGCAGCACCTTCGTGAACTTCACCAATTTTATGATTTACGCCAGTATAAAATAATATTCTCTCTGTTGTCGTAGTTTTACCTGCGTCAATGTGAGCCATTATACCAATGTTTCTTGTTCTTTCTAAAGGATATTCTCTATTTGACATATATTTTCCTCCTTTCTACAAAATTTAATTTTACCATCTGTAATGTGCAAAAGCTCTATTTGCTTCAGCCATTTTATGAGTGTCTTCTTTTTTCTTAAACGCTGCTCCTTGATTGTTTATTGCATCCGCGATTTCACCAGCAAGTTTTTGTTCCATGCTATGTTCATTTCTTTTTCTCGAATATTCAACTAACCATCTAATAGCAAGAGTTTGTTTTCTTTCAGCTCTTATTTCCATTGGTACTTGGTATGTAGCACCACCAACTCTTCTTGCTTTAACTTCAAGAGCTGGAGTGATATTAGACATTGCTTGTTCGAAAGCATCTAATGCATTTCTTCCTGTTTTTTCAGCAACTATATCTAACGCACCGTATACTATTTTTTGAGCTGTTACTTTTTTACCATCCCACATAACTTTATTTATAAGTTTTGTTATAACTTTTGATTTATAAATAGGATCTGGCATAACGTCTCTTTTAACTATATGACCTTTTCTTGGCACTGTTCTTCCCTCCTTAAACTAAAATTTAGAACTATAAGTCCTATAAGGTACTCAAAAATTTAACATTTTTGTAAGCGCATATTTTAAAATATATTTAAACTAAGCACCTATTAAAAATTTATTTTTTCTTAGATCTTTTAGCACCGTATTTTGATTTTGCTTGTAATCTGTTAGCAACACCTGCTGTATCAAGCACTCCTCTAACAATGTGGTATCTTACACCCGGTAAATCTTTTACTCTTCCACCTCTTATTAAAACAACACTGTGTTCTTGTAAGTTGTGGCCGATTCCAGGAATATAAGCTGATACTTCCATTGTATTTGTTAGTCTAACTCTGGCAACTTTACGTAAAGCAGAGTTAGGTTTTTTAGGAGTTTGAGTTTTAACAACTGTACAAACGCCTCTTTTTTGTGGAGAAGAAAGATTAGTAGCTGATTTTTTTCTTGAATTATACCCTCTTTGTAAAGCTGGCGATTTTGATTTCGTTACTTTATCTTCTCTACCTTTTCTAACTAATTGGCTAAATGTAGGCACTTAGGTTCACCTCCTTGAAATAAAAAATGATTGTGAACACTTACACTTAGTGTAAATACTCACATCAAATATTATACTAAAAATATATGTATTTGTCAATAAAAATAGCCAAATATTTAAGCTAACCACATAAAAAGTGTACATAATGGGGTTACTGTATTTTTAAGTGCAATAAAATAAGAGGTACTTATCAATGCCTCTTATTTTACTTAGTATTATATTTTAGTTATAAACTAGGTTGTATGTCATAAATTCTAATTGATGAATCCCCTGGGAAATCAGATCTTATAGTCACTGCATTTTGTGGTACTGGCACTATTCCATCGAAGGATCTAGAATCCCACACTCTTATAGGTTGAGTTATTACACTACCACTAGAATCGCAAAATGATATTGTGGCTGAATTATATCTTCCATATCCTATTGCCTTAATTCTTACATTTTTACCTTGCATACTAGGATCAATTGACATTTTTTCAACTCTACTTGCAGAAGTACTAGCTGCATAAGTGGCAAAATCATCGTCATATGCTAACATTCCAATAGCATCTAGAACCTTTGCAGTATGACTTGTCACCAATCTTGTTTCTACACCATTTTCATCAATACCTTTTGCATATATTGTTTGATCTTTTAATACCTTTACAGGTTGATTATTATATACTAACCATTCCTCCGATGGTGCTACTCTATATAATTTTTGTACACTCGTTGAAAAATAGTTTATTGTTATGTTTTGATACGCGCTCCTAATAGCTTTTGTAGGATCTGCATGTAATAGCATGTATCCATCAGAAATATTAAATGTAGGTTCATTTGAAACTTGTATTTCATAAATTCTAATCGATGAATCTCCAGGAAAGCTAGATCTTAAAGTCACACTACCTTGTGGAACTGTAACAATACCCTCAAAAGATCTAGAATCCCATACTTTTATGGGTTCAGTTATAACAGCACCACTGGAATCACAAAATGTTATTGTGGCCGCATTATATCTTCCATATCCTGTCACCTTAAATCTCAAATTCTTCTCGTAAATACTAGGATCAATTGACATTATTTCAACTCTAGTTGCAGAACTACTAGTTGCATAAGTACTATCATTTCCATCATACGCTTGTGATTTTATTGAATCATTAGGAACAGTAATAGTTTTACTAACAGCTACCTCAAGTCCTGTAGTTTTTTTAACACTTTTTGCTAATATTGTTCCACTTACCATATTAAATTTACCTGTATATATGTTCCACGTATTTCCACTATCAATGCTATAATAGTTATCGATATCAGATCTCTTATCATACGTTATAGTTGTATCTCCACCATATACTATTCCATATTCTGTAATTATAGGATATCCGGAATTGGAATTTATTATTGGATCTGAAGGTTTATCTAAATCCAAACTTAAAATTTTCTTTTGTACTGTTATCTCATTACCAACACTATCTTTTCCTTTTGCATACACTGTAACTGTTCCATCATCATTTTTCCAATTATTAGTAAGTACTGTATATGACGTTAGTGAAAATCCACCTGTATAGTTTATCCATGTGTTATTACTTGCTCCTATTTTATATTGTTTAGTTACACTATCACCATAATTTATAGATATATTAGTTTGAAGTCCTACAGTGTTTTCCGGATTAACTTGTATATCTATTATTGGAGGTGTTAAATCAACATTTGTTACTTCTAGTGTTGCTATTTGCGTATTTCCCACCATATCTTCAGAATAGAAAGTATAATATCCATTATTTGTTATATTTATTGTACTGTTATTTATTATCTCTGTTCCGCTTGTTTTAAAGTAATCTTGATCTTTTAATCCTGATGCCCATTTAATTTTACCTACAGATACGTCATCTATTACTTTAACTTTTACCGAAACTTTTTGTAAAATAGTATTTAAGTCTGCCTCTAAATCTATTACCGGTGGCATCTCATCAATATTTATTACTTTTTTTAATGCCTCCGGAGACCACATTTCACTATCATTCATACATTTTGCATATATTACACTATTGTTCTTGTCTATTTCTATTGATCCTGTATAATCTTGCCACGCTCCAAGTGTTTCACCTGGAGTTAATATTCTGTATTGTTTTTTAACCAAATTATCTCCATATACTATGTCTATTGTTACTTGTCTAGTTGCTTCCGTTGGTGTTATTATTATTTGTGGAATAGATGGACGTGAGGCATCCCATCTCATAAATAGATTTTCAAACAATTCACTTATTGGTACATCAATTAAATAATAATCTCCTGCAAAATTTATTTGTCTACCATTTTCATCCTCAATATTTATTAACACACCATTTTGCAATAATTGATCCTTATATTGTGGTTTTATTAACAGTATTCCTGCCTCTTTATATGATTTCCACTCTCCGTTTTCTTTCCATTTATATTCTCTTATTTTAGATTCATCTGGGTAGTTTAATTTAAGCAAATAGTATTTTCCTTTGTCTAATACTACTATAGGTGGATCTGTAACTATATTTTCCACTGTATATTTTGAATCTGTTTTTTGTCCTATTTCATTTTGACTATATGCGTATATTACTGTATTATTTTTTGTTACTTCTATTTCACCTATATAATCTACTAAACTTCCTCCATCTATACTATATTTTTTTATTGTAGCATACTTATCATATTCTATTGTTACTAAAACTTTACTTGTTTGCTTTGAGTTTCCTGGATTTGCTATTATATTTGGTTCTGCAATACCACTTGAGATATTATCTACCAACTTTAACGTCTCACCTTTTGCATTTGTACCTTTTGCATATGCATATACTGTAGTGTTACTTGTAATTTCAAATTCACCTGTATATACTTGTAAAGTACCGTACCTTCCTAATCTATAATATTTTTCCGTTGCTTTATCCGAGTACTCTATTGTTACATTTGCCTTAGCTACTCGAGTACTGGATAAATTAGGCTCTGGATCTACATTTATATTTATCGGTATATTTTCAATAGGTACTGGTGGTGTTATCTTACCAATATTTGTTATATCCAAATACGCCTCTGTTACTCCATAAGTATTTATTGCCCTTGCATATATTCTTTTGTTTTCAGTCACCTTAAATGGTGAAATATATGGTGAATATATAATACCATCATCACTATATTCTACTGTATTTGCATCACTATGTTTTACAGTAACTGTAACTTCACTTTGTCCGTATGTTCCACTATATGGATAAACCTTTGCATCAATATGTAAATATGGTTTATTTGTTTGCTTTATATTACTTACTACTCCATATCCCTGATTAGACTTATATCCATCATTCGTTATGTAATAAGCGTATACTTCCATATTATTTCTTACTGTTATTGAACCTATATATTCCTCATAACTACCATATCTACTTAATTTGATATATATCTTATTAGCATTTGCAGGAGCATTTATACTTACTTGTACCTGTTCAACCAATCCTACACTTGGATTTACTACTACCGTCGGTGCTGGAACCAATGCATCCACTGACGGTGGTATTGGAGGATTCGGCGGGTTTGGTATATGGTCTTCTGGATCTTTTGGTGTTGATCCTTGATTTATTAATATAGAAGAGGCTTTTGATATTTTTCCATTTGAATCATAATAGTATGCTATTATATATGTACCCCAATTTGTTATTGAAATATCTGAACTGTATGTTTGTTCTATACCATAATTTACTTTATATATTTTTCTTGCTGCATTTTCTGGATATGTTACTACCACTCTTGCTTTTTCATCTCCTGTTTGTGCAGCAAACCTTGTTATTATTGGAGCAGGTAAATTACTATCTTTTATCTGTTCTGTCTCATTTGCTCCTATATTTCCTATATATACTAAATCTCTACCATTTATTTGTCTTGTAGTAAGTATACTACCATCTGAATCATACACATTTTCCGTCTTACTTGCTCTTGCTTCTATTATACAATTTTCTGTTACAGTAAACTCTCCGCCATACTCCAACCAGCCACTATCTCCTACTCTATATTCTTTTGTTGCTGCACCTTCATCATAATTTATCTTTACTTTAACCGAAGATACTTTAGTAGTTCCAATTTTATCAGGTACTATATCAACAAGTACTGTACCTACTGGTGGTATTGTTATTTCTTTACCATTAAGTTTATATTTTATCCATACATCCTTAACTCTATCTAGAGGTATTGTTATTGATCCATTGTAGTCTTGCCACATAAGCATAGGATCATATCTTACTTCCCCTTCTGACCCAAGTCTCCATTTTTTCTCAGTTGAACTACTTGGATAATATAAAGTTAGTTTTATCCATCCATCCCATATTTCTTCTATATTTGCGCCATCTCCACCATTTGGAGTTTCCACATCTTCCACACCTAAATCAATAGTATGCCATCTTTTTTCTTCAAAAGTTTCACCATAGTAATCATATATTTGTCTCGTTTTTATGTCTATAATATATTTTATATTTTTTTTACCATTCACAGGTAGCTTAGATAGATCTATCCAAGCTAATTCTATTTCATCAATAGGATTACCTTGATTAAAAGATTCTATTGTCAGATTTAATGTTGGTATGGTATTCTTTATCTCTGTTTTCTCTTGTAAAGTCAGCATCCCTTTTACTGGTAGTTCATAATCCGAATAATTGCTTACATTAAAATTACTTAATGTGTATAGATCTACCCCTTGTTCAACGTTTCTGAAACTCTCCATAAACTTGGCTTTTTTTGCACTATCTACTACTTTACTATTACTAATAGTTAAGATTACTGTACCTACTATTATTAACAAAACTACTACTGTTATTATTAATAATAGTAAGGATACACCTCTTTTTAACTTTATCATATGTTCTCCCCTAATATATTTTTAAAAATTTGTAACTGATTATATAAATTTATTTTACAATGTATTACTAATATTTTCAATATTCCAAGGCATTTCTCTTCAAATTGTAATTTAATTGTAATATTTATTTAATTTTTACTTTTTATTAATTCTTTAATAAATCTTGTACTTGTTGCAAAAAACGGTATATTGCTCATATCGTAATTTTCTGTCTGACTTATAAAGCATACAGACCCTATTAGTTCATTTTTAATTTTTATAGGAATTATTATTTGATCTTTTGCTCCATAAATTGTATAATCTAATATATTGTCCTCATTATCACCTGCAATCCAAAAAGGCTTGTCAGTCTGATCTAGTTCAAAAACCATTCTTTTGTATTCCGAACTAATCTCTTTTCCTATTTCTACGAGTTCACTTTTGCTACAAAATATAACTTTATTTAGGTCTGTATATATAAGTATTGTCCCACTAATTACAGCTGAATTTATAAGAAACTTTTTCAAACTTTCTGTTAATTCCATAATATTCCTCCGCACACAGTATTATTATGTACAAGAAATTATATAACTATTAACAAAATTTGTCAACAAATCATACCAATAAAAACGTTACTTTTATGTGATTATATAAGTTATGTTAAAATAGTATAATTCGTTATAAGGTGGTAGTATGTCAATATTTAGTAATTTACCAAAAAAAGAAGATAAAATAATGTTAAGAAAAACTTTCAAAATTGATGAAATAATGTATGAAAGACTTAAATATTTATCTGATAATATATATGATGCATCAATAAATAAACTAGTTATATTAGCTATAGAGGATTTAATTAAAACAGAGAATATAAAAGTATATTCTGTAGATAGTAAAAATATAGATGTCGAAAGAACTTTTTTAATTAAAGAAAGTCTTATGAACAATTTAGAAAATTTAAGTATAAAGTATAAAATATCTATGTACAAACTTATAAATATAGCAATAAACAATGCATTAGAAAATGAATAACTGTAATTAAGATTTTATTTAAAAGAATAAGGGATATATAAATTAAAACATATCCCTTATTCTTTTTTATACTAATTTTTTATTATTAATTGAATTTAAATTTCTATTTCTATTTCATATACAGTACAACTCTAAAGCTAAGGTTATTATTTGTTTGAGAGCTATTATATCCAAAACGATTAGCTGCTGGATAGTTCAATCCATTATCAGCATAATCACCACCTCTGTACACAAAAAAAGTTAAATATTTCTCGCTACTCCATTCCCATGAATTACCCGCTAAATCATATATATTTTTCGCCTTCCAAAAATTACTATATCCTGATACTTGTAAACTTCCATATCCTGATACATTTGCAGGTGATAGTGAATTGTTATGATTTCCCCATGTTCTACTATTTGTTGCACTCTTTCCTGAATTTTGTATCCATTTTAATACTGTATCCCACTGTGTTCCAGTTATAAGATTAGTTCCTACTAAAGTCGTATTATATCCATAAGAACTAGCCATATTCTCTGAATATGTTTTTGCTTCTGTATAGTTTATCCAATTCCATAAGTATCCGTTATATGTGGCATTTCTAGTTGATGACCAGTCAGTTAATGTAGTATTTGTACTTTTTTTGCTTGCTACCCTTATACTCCCTAAATTATAATCGAAACTTGCCTCATACCTTGCTATGTAAAACCCTTTATATGTTGTAGTTATATTATTTACATTAAATCCACTAGGTACTGTATCATCTGATATACCTGCATCGTTATATGCTATACTTGTTGTGCACCATTTTGAATATGGAACATTAGTTCCATCTACTGGTACCCATACAAATTGATTTCCACTTGTATCTTGTATTACTAAGCCTTTATCCCAATCTGTTGATATGTTATTCCAACTTGCATCTGTTGTATTCACTGCATTAAACCCTGCTGGTATTACTGGATTATTATATGATGGTAGTTGTCCATTTATAGTTGAATTTGAAGCAAGAGGAGTTCCTGGTGCTGCTTCTGTCCCGGCTACATTTGATTGTTGATATGGAGAAGTTATATAAAGTGCTACACGAAAACCTAAATTACCGCTACTTATAGTTGAAGCACCATTACTACGATAAGCTGCTGGAACAATCGAACCAACGCTTGCGTAAGTTCCCCCTCTATTAACTAAACTTGACACCGTACGTTTTTCATTTGTCCATTCTCTTAAGTTTCCGGCCATATCATATATATTCTTAGCTTTCCAATAATTACTATAGCCAGATATTTGTAAGCTTCCATATCCTGATATATTTGCAGGTGTCATTGAATCAACATAATTCCCCCATGTTCTACTATCCGTTACATTTGTTCCAGAATTTTGCATCCATTTTAATACTGTATCCCACTGCGTTCCAGCTACTAGGTTTGTTCCTAACAAAGATGTGTTATATCCATAACTTACTGCCATACTTTCTGAATAATTTTTTGACTCCGGATAATTTATGAAATTCCATACATAACCGTTATATGTTGCATTTCTGGTTGTTGCCCAATCTGTTATAGTCTTGTTTATACTTTTCTTACTAGTTGCTCTTATGTTCCCACCATTATAGTCAAAACCTGCTTCATATCTTGATATATAGAATCCTTTATATGTTATAGTTATATTACTTTCACTAAATCCACTAGGCATCGTATCATCTATTGCCCCTACGTATGAACCACCTGATGTGCACCATTTTTCATATATTACATTAGTCCCATCCACTGGTACCCAGACAAATTGATTTCCGCTTATGTCTTGTATTACTAAGCCCTTATCCCAATCTGTTGATAAGTTAGTCCATTTTGCATCTTGCGTATTTACTGCCACAAATCCTGCTGGTATTACAGGATTATTATATGAATATCCCGTTGTTGCTCCAGAAAATGTTTTATGTACTGTATATACTGTAGATACTACTACTTCAGGTTCTATTATAATAAATTCATTAGAAGTTACAGTTCTTATATTTCCAGCACCATCTATCGCCTTTATCCATAAATAATATGTGCCTGCTGTATTATATGTTATTGTATTTCCATTTATAAATGTTGACCAACCGCTATTTGGTACACTTGAATTTTGACTTGACCATACATATTGTAGTGTATTTATATCACTTCCACCTACATCTGTTATAGTAACTGATGTACTAGCTGTTGTTACATCTGTAGCACCATTTGTTCCATATACTATACTTGGCTCTGTTTTATCCATATTTGCTATAGTCACCGTGCTTTGTCCACTTTGATTTGCTAATGCATCTTTAGCTCTTGCATATACTGTCGTATTATTTTCACTTATTGTTATTTCTCCTGTATATATTTGCCATTGCCCATCATTTACCTTATATTCTTTTAAAACAGCATCTATTGGATAAATAATTGTTACTTTTACATCTTGATTTGTCCAATCAGTCGTACTTAAATTTACTTGTGGATCTGTTGGTGGTGTCTGATCTATTATAAAGCCTAACTGCGATACTGTTTCTACATTTGGCTTACTATCAGTTTTTGCCACGTCTGCAAGTACTTTTAGTCTATATGTTCCATCTGTACTTATAGCATCTGTTTTTACTGTTATTGCTATTACTTTTTGTACACTTGTATTTGTTAATATTTGTGTTTCAATAGTTGGTTGTGTATTTAATTCTTCTCCACTTGCATTTATTACCTTTATCTTTGATTCTATATTGAAATCTGTTAGCGCATTGCCAGATGCCAATTTCACTTCATATTTCACATCTGTTCCTGGTGCTACTACTGATTTATCTGGCCCTGTTATTGTTACTATTGGCACATCACTTACTACTCTTACTTCTATCCCGGCACTACTTGCCCATGATATTGTTTTTGCATCTGATGCTTTGTATAGAAGTTTACCATTTACAACTTCAAATTTTCCAGCATATTTTGATACATTTTTTAGTGATATTATTATATTATATATATTCTTTTCTGTATCCACTTCACTTCCAGTTGTTAGACTTGTCTCATCTGCTTGCAAAACATCTGGATTAAATGATCCTAATTTATCTGAATATTGTTTCAATTTGTATATTTCAAGTTCTGTTTTAAAATTATTCACATCACTTAAAAATACTGCTTTTCCTGCACTTTCTATTGGATTGTTTTGTGACATTCCAAGTATTACTGCTGTTGCCAGTATTATAATTACTATTATTGTTATTACTAATACTATTAATGATATACCCCTCTGTTTTTTCATAAACTATCAACTTCTCCTTTTTTCTTTATACAAAATATTTATTATTGTATTTTACACTTTTATTATATAGTAATTTTTATTGTAAATTTGTTACTTATTAACTACTTCTTAGGTACAATATAGCTATTTAATACATTATAGTACTCAACTTTTATAGTACCTTTTTTATTGCCTAATCCATTGTAATTCATATTATATAATACTTCTATCATTTTATCTGGTACATTAGTAAAAGTATCGCAAGCAAATTCAATCACACCATTATTTATTTGCTTATTAACTATACTTGTAAGCTTAGAATTAAATTTATCTGTTCCATAAATGTAATAACCTGTTACTTTATAGTAGTTATAACTATCACTATTTGCAGCAGGAAATACATATTTTTTATCCATAACATGAGTCTCTTTTATTTGACTATCAGTTATATTAAAATATGAATGTACTATATTTGGAGAGCTACCATCTGTTTCTTTAATTAATTTATCCGAAGTAAGATCCATATGATACCATTTATTTTCTTGTTTAACTAAATTCCATGCATGAGGCTGACCATCATTAGTACCACTCACAAGGACACTTTCAATGTTAACCCTATCAAGTAGTATTTGCATACCTTTAGTAAAACCATCGCACACAGCTTTCTTCTCTATAAATGCCCCAAAAATTGTATGACAATACATAGGTATTTCATTAATATCTGTATAGTTATAGTATACTGTCATTTTACCTAGCGCGTCATGAAGAGCAACTTGCTTATCAAACGGTGACAACCCACTAGCACTTTTTATCATACCATTTATTATTGAATCAAGCTTATTAATATTTGACTCTATTATTGCTGAACTCTCATTATAACTAACCTGTATTTGCAAATTAGTATCAAACACAGACTTTATAGTAGATACTTGATACTCAAAATTTAAATAAAAAACTTCTGGATGATCTGCAAAAAAAGCTTCTATTGCCGATCCAACGTCTTTCATACTAGTATCGTTATCTACAACAGTGTATTCTTTAATTTTTATTCTTTCTTCAAACTTACTTACCGAATATGCTACATATGAATATATCTTTTTTTGCTCATCTGTAAGATTATTAAAATAATAATCTGAATTCTTCATCTGTAATTTGTTAACTTTAAAATCATTTGTATACGTAAAAGTTTCTCCCTGTGTAATATCACTAACATATTCTTTTACTGAGCCTATATCAATCTTACTTGCTCTAAAAAAATAGGTAAATACTATTGCAAGTATACAAAATACGAAAACATAGAAAATTTTTTTCATAAATTACCTCTTTATAAAAATATTATATTATATATTATATTTTATTGCAACATATTTTTTTGGATATTTTTGTTGTATTTATATAAATTAAATCGTACTTCGATATGTTTTTTTATAATACAATAAAACATAGTTATTTATGTTAAATCAAATATAATTGTAACTTTTTTTCCTAGATCTAATACTATACTAATAGAATATTTTTATGGAGGTATTTATATGGGACATTATATTAATGTTGAAAAAAACGTCAAAATATTTGTAGAAGATCTTAATCCAACTGGTAATAAGACAATACTATTTGTTCATGGTTGGCCAGGAAATCATAATTTATTTGAATATCAATTTGATCAATTACCTAAGATGGGATATAGATGTATTGGAATAGATTGTAGAGGATTTGGGCTATCTGACAAGCCTTATACCGGTTATGATTATGATACATTAGCAGATGATATTCGTCATGTAGTTGATGAACTTGAGCTAAACAATTTCGTACTTGCAGGTCATTCCACAGGAGGTGCAATTTGCGTTAGATATATGTCAAAACATAATGGATATGGTGTATCAAAACTTGCACTTTTTGCAGCAGCTGCACCAAGTCTAATCCAACGACCATATTTCCCATATGGTCTAACTAGAGAAGCAGTAATTAATATTATTAATGGTACATACACTGATCGACCAAATGTATTAAGAGATTTTGGTAACATGATCTTCTTTCAATATAAGACAGAGCAATTTTCAGATTGGATATTCAATTTAGGTTTACAGGCTTCAGGTTGGGCAACTGCTTCTATTGCAAATTCATGGTTAAATGAAGAATTATTTTCGGACTTAAAATCAATAAAAGTTCCTACTCTAATTCTTCATGGAATTCATGACAAAGTTTGTCTTTTTCCTCTTGCAATAGCACAAAAAAATTCAATACAGCACTCAAAGCTTATACCATTTGAATATAGTGGACATTTTCTTTTTTGTGATGAGAAAGATAAGTTCAATATGGAACTCGCAAATTTTATTGAAGAATAATAATATTTATCAGTTTATATAATTTACTGGAAAAAATCGAGATATATTTTGTATACATCTCGATTTTTAAATTATATAATAATTTTTATATGTTTTTATTCAACTAAGCCTTCAACATCTATTGAAGAATAGTCTACAACACCTGTACCGGCTGGTATTAAACGTCCTATTATAACGTTTTCTTTCAAACCTTGTAATCTATCTACTTTTCCTCTTACTGCCGCGTCTGTAAGGACTCTTGCAGTTTCTTGGAATGAAGCAGATGATAAGAATGATTCTGTAAGAAGCGCTACTTTAGTTATACCAAGTAATGTTCTTTTTCCAACAGCTAATTTTAAACCTTTTTCTTTTGCAATCTTATTTTCTGCATTAAAGTCTGTTATATCAACTGTAGAACCTTCTATAAGATTTGTATCTCCTATAGATTCAACAAATACTTTTCTTAACATTTGTCTTGCAACTATTTCAATATGTTTATCATTTATATGAACACCTTGTGTTCTATAAACTTTTTGAACTTCTTCAATTAGGTAATTTTGAACAGCTTCATCGCCTTTTATTCTTATTATATCATGAGGATTTAGAGAACCTTCTGTTATTCTATCTCCAGCTTCTAATTTATCTCCTTCATGTACAACTAATCTTACACCATAAGGTATTACATATTTTTCAGTATGGTTATCTTCAGATGTAACTGTTACTTCTTTATTAGTACCATTTTCTCCAAGTTTAACTTTTCCTGATATTTCTGTAACCATTGCTACACCCTTAGGTTTTCTTGCTTCAAATAGTTCCTCAACCCTAGGAAGACCTTGAGTTATATCTCCACCTGCAACACCACCTGTATGGAATGTTCTCATTGTAAGCTGTGTACCTGGCTCACCAATTGATTGTGCAGCAATTATACCAATAGCTTCTCCTGGACTTATAACTTCGCCAGTAGCAAGGTTTTTACCATAACATTTTGCACAAACTCCTCTTACAGATTCACATGTAAGAGCAGATCTTATTCTTACTTTTTTCTTTATATCCGATATTTTTTTAGCAATACTATCATTAATGTATGTATTTTTACTAAATCTTGTATTACCGTCTTCATCTACTATATCTTCAGCTAAAAATCTTCCTTCTAGTCTTTCTTCTAGTTTTTCAACTGGTTCTCCACTTTCTAGTATAGATTCTACATACATTCCTTTTTCAGTACCGCAGTCATGTTCCATAACTATAACTTCATGATTTACATCAACAAGTCTTCTTGTTAAGTAACCAGAGTCAGCAGTTCTTAAAGCTGTATCCGCAAGACCTTTTCTGGCACCATGCGATGATATGAAGAATTCTAGAACGTCAAGTCCTTCTTTAAAGCATGACTTAATAGGAAGTTCTATTGTTCTACCTGATGTATCCGCCATAAGTCCACGTATACCTGCAAGCTGTCTTATCTGAGTAGGGTTACCTCTGGCACCAGTATGTGCCATCATAAATATTGGATTTAATTTATTTGGATTATTCATTATTGCTGACTGTATTTCTTCAGTTGTTTTAGACCATATCTTAATTGTTTCATTGTATCTTTCTTCATCAGATATAAGACCACGTCTATAATTTTTCAATACGCCTTCAACTTTATTTTCAGCTTCTTCAAGAAGTTTAGTTTTAATTTCAGGAACTTCTATATCAGCAACTGAAACTGTAACTGCAGCTTTAGTTGAATATTTAAATCCATTTGATTTTATAGCATCTAGTACTTCCGCAGTTTTAGGTATTCCATGAGTTGCTATACATTTATCTATAATAACTCCTAGTTCTTTCTTTCTAACTGGGAAATCTATTTCAAGTTTAAGTTTGTTTTCTTCAATACTTCTATCAATAAATCCAATATCTTGTGGTATTAATTTATTAAATATCAGTCTTCCTATTGTAGTTTCAATAAGACCTGTATGGCTTACATTATCTACAATTTTAGTTACTCTTACTTTGATTTTAGCATGTATTCCTAGTACTCTTTCATCATATGCCATCATAGCTTCATCTTCATTACTAAACATCATACCAGTACCTATTTCATCAGGTATTTCAACTGTTAAGTAGTAGCTTCCTAGAATCATATCTTGTGAAGGTACTGCAACAGGTTTACCATCTTGAAGTTTAAGTAAGTTATTTGATGCAAGCATTAAAAACTTAGTTTCTGATTGTGCTTCTGGTGAAAGTGGTACGTGTACTGCCATTTGGTCACCGTCAAAGTCAGCGTTAAACGCAGTACAAACTAGTGGATGTAGCTTTATTGCTCTTCCTTCTACTAGAACTGGTTCAAATGCTTGAATACCAAGTCTATGTAGTGTAGGGGCACGGTTTAGTAATACTGGTCTGTCTTGAATAACTTCTTCTAGTATATCCCAAACTTCAATAGCTGTACGTTCAACCATTCTCTTAGCATTTTTTATATTAAATGCTAAACCTCTTTTTACAAGTTCTTTCATAACAAAAGGTTTGAATAGCTCTAGTGCCATTTCTCTTGGAAGCCCACATTGATGTATTTTAAGTTCTGGACCTACAACTATAACTGAACGCCCAGAATAGTCAACTCTCTTACCAAGTAGATTTTGTCTGAAACGACCTTGTTTACCTTTTAACATATCTGATAATGATTTAAGTGGTCTGTTTCCAGCACCAGTAATTGGTCTACCACGTCTACCATTATCTATTAATGCATCTACTGCTTCTTGAAGCATTCTTTTTTCATTTTTTACAATTATTTCAGGGGCTTCAAGCTCTAACAATCTTTTTAATCTATTATTACGATTTATAACTCTACGATATAGATCGTTAAGATCAGAAGTTGCAAATCTTCCACCATCTAATTGAACCATCGGTCTAAGTTCAGGAGGTATTACTGGTAATACCTCAAGAATCATCCACTCCGGTCTATTTCCAGATTTATTAAATGCTTCTATTGTTTCTAATCTTTTTATTATTTTAACTTTCTTTTGACCTTGAGCTTTTTCAAGATCCTTTTTTAGATCGCTTTCTAATTTTATAAGGTTAGTCTTTTTAAGTAGTTCTTGAATTGATTCTGCACCCATTCCAACTCTAAAATTAGATGAACCATATTTTTCACAAGCTTCTCTATATTCTTTTTCGCTTAGTACGTCACAAATATTAAGACCAGTATCTTTAGGATCTAATACAACATACGAAGCAAAATATATTACCTTTTCTAAAGCTTTAGGAGATATATCTAATATTAAGCTCATTCTTCCTGGTATACCTTTGAAAAACCAAATATGAGATACAGGACATGCAAGTTCGATATGTCCAAGTCTTTCACGTCTTACCTTTTTCTTAGTAACTTCAACTCCACATCTGTCGCATATAATTCCTTTATATCTTACTTTTTTATATTTTCCACAATAACATTCCCAGTCTTTAGTTGGTCCAAATATTTTTTCACAAAACAGACCATCTCTTTCTGGTTTTAGAGTTCTATAATTAATAGTTTCTGGCTTTTTAACTTCACCTTTTGACCATTCTCTTATTTTTTCTGGTGAAGCTATTCCAATACCAAGTCTATCAAAATTTTCTGTGTCTTGCATATTTTGATACCCCCTTTATATTTCTTCTGAATCTTGATCGTCATAAGAATCGTTAAAATCATCTTCTAGATCTTCATCTTCTAATTCATCAATTATTTCTTCGCCATTCTCATCTTCAAGTAGCATTCCATCAAAATCACTCGCAAGTATAGCAGATTTATCTTCTTCTATCTCTTCATCGAACTTAGGCTCATATGAATCCGAATCATATTCAACAGATTCTTTTACTTCAATTAGTGTCTCTTCTTTAAATAATTTTAAATCAAGACCCAAGCTTTGTAGTTCTTTTGTAAGTACTCTAAATGCTTCTGGTATTCCAGGTTCTGGTATACTTTCGCCTTTAACAATAGCTTCATAAGTTTTAAGCCTTCCTACTACGTCATCTGACTTAACTGTAAGCATTTCTTGTAATGTATATGCTGCTCCATATGCCTCTAATGCCCAAACTTCCATTTCACCGAATCTTTGACCACCAACATGTGCTTTACCACCAAGAGGTTGTTGTGTAACTAGTGAGTATGGTCCTATAGAACGGGCATGTATTTTATCATCAACCATGTGATATAGTTTAATCATATACATGTACCCTACAGTAACTTCTTTATCAAACGGTTCCCCTGTTCTTCCATCGTATACTGTAAATTTACCTGAAGGATTATAGCCTTGTTTTTCAAACAATTCTCTAATATCTTTTTCTTTTGCTCCATCAAATACTGGTGTAGCTATTTTCCAACCAAGTGATTTAGCTACATATCCTAAATGCACTTCTAAAACTTGCCCTACATTCATACGAGAAGGTATACCAAGTGGATTTAGTACTATTTGAAGAGGTGTACCATCTGGTAGATATGGCATATCTTCACGAGGTAATATACGAGATATAACACCCTTATTACCATGACGTCCTGCCATCTTATCTCCAACAGATATTTTTCTTTTTTGTGCTATATATATTCTAACTACTTTATGTACTCCAGAAGATAGTTCGTCACAGTTTTCTCTTGTAAATATTTTTACATCTACTACTGTTCCTGCTTCTCCATGTGGTACTCTAAGTGAAGTATCTCTTACTTCTCTTGCTTTTTCACCAAAGATTGCTCTTAAAAGTTTTTCTTCAGCTGTAAGTTCAGTTTCACCTTTTGGTGTAACCTTACCTACTAAGATATCTCCAGATCTAACTTCAGCACCTATACGTATAATACCATTTTCATCTAAATCTCTTAGAGCATCATCACCAACGTTTGGTATTTCTCTTGTTATTTCTTCAGGCCCAAGTTTAGTGTCTCTTGCTTCACAATCATAGTCTTCTATGTGTATTGAAGTTAAAACGTCTTCTTTTACTAATTCTTCAGAAATTAGTATCGCATCTTCGTAGTTATATCCTTCCCAAGTCATGAAACCTACTAGTATATTCTTACCCAATGCAAGTTCACCATTTTGTGTTGAAGGTCCATCAGCTATAACATCGCCTTTTTTAACTTTTTCACCTTTAACAACTATAGGTTTTTGGTTTAAACATGTTCCTTGGTTAGAACGTTGATATTTAATTAAGTGATATTCGTCTTTTCCAGTCTTTGTAGTTATTACTATTTTATCAGCACTTACGAAAGATATAACACCATCATTTTTAGCAACTATTACTATTCCAGAGTCAACTGCAGCTTTGTATTCTATACCTGTTCCAACAATCGGACTATCTGCTTTGATAACTGGTACTGCTTGACGTTGCATGTTCGCACCCATAAGCGCACGGTTAGCATCATCATTTTCTAAGAAAGGTATCATAGCTGTTGCAACCGATACTAATTGCTTAGGTGAAACATCCATGTAGTCTACTCTTTCTTTTTCTATTTCTAATATTTCATCTTGATGTCTTGCTTTTACTCTTTTATGCACAAATTTGTTTTCTGCATCAAGTTCTTCATTTGCTTGCGCAACTACAAAATTATCCTCTGTATCTGCAGTCATATATTCTATTTCATCTAATACTTTACCTGTAGCTTTTTCTATTTTTCTGTATGGAGTTTCTATAAATCCATATCTATTTATTTTAGCATAAGTAGGAAGTGATCCAATAAGACCTATGTTTGGTCCTTCTGGTGTTTCTATAGGACACATTCTACCATAATGGGAGTGGTGAACATCTCTTACTTCAAAGCCTGCTCTTTCCCTTGAAAGACCGCCAGGACCCAATGCTGAAAGACGTCTCTTATGAGTCAATTCCGATAGTGGGTTTGTTTGATCCATAAATTGTGAGAGCTGTGATGAACCAAAGAATTCCTTTATAGCTGCAACTACAGGTCTTGTATTTATAAGCTGCTGTGGTGTTGCAGCATCAAGGTCCTGTATAGTCATCCTTTCTTTGATAACTCTTTCCATTCTGGAAAGACCTATTCTAAATTGGTTTTGTAAAAGCTCTCCAACAGATCTTAATCTTCTATTGCCAAGGTGATCTATATCATCAACATAGCCAATTCCGTAGGATAGATTTAGACAGTAATTAATCGATGCAAATATATCATCTTTAATAATATGCTTTGGAATAAGCTGATTTATTCTTTGCCTTATAGCATCCTTTATATCGTCTTCATTGTCAAATTCATCGATAATTTCCTTT
>JAOAHC010000036.1 GCA_026415435.1 Clostridia bacterium | reverse complement strand
TTTAAATTCAATACTATATCTATTTGCCATAAATATCACCAACAACATTATATCACAAAATTACAAAAAAAACGAATAGATTAATTTTCTATTCGTTTTTCGCGCTTTTTTACTAACTCCACTTTTTGGGGTATAGTTCATAATTAGGGCTCGTTTTAACTTACTGTAGTGTTTCTTTTACAACTGTTATATCAGACTTATAGTATGCAAATCTACCATTAACTTTTTGCATAGTTTCAGCACCTTTGCCTGTTATAGCTATTACAGTTTTTTCTCCAGCGGTTATAGCTTCTTCAATTGAAGATATAATTGCTGTTTCTCTGTCTTCAATGACAACGTAATTTTGATTTATTGGTTCAACATATGTTATTATATCTCTACATATATCTGATACATTTTCATATTGTGGGTCTTCTTCAGTTAAATATATCTTATATGAATTTTTAGCAGATAAAATTCCTAAATCTCTTCTTCTAGTATAAGCTTTATTACCAGGACATCCGAATACTGTAACAATTTTATGATCAGGATAGTCATTTCTTAAAGTTTCATATAATTTTTCAAAACTTAAAAAATTATGAGCATAATCCACAATTGTAGCAACATTTCCTTTAACAAATGTTGTCATTCTTCCCTCTACTAATGTGTTTTCTAATCCTTTTCTAATTGAATTATCATCAACACCCAGTGCTTTTGCAACAACTATTGATGCAAGTGCATTTTCAACATTAAATAAACCTTGCATATTTGTTACAAAATTCTGATTATAGTTATATTTATCAGAGATAACGTCAAAACTATAGCCACTTTCAAGTTTTACTATATTTCCTAAGTAGTAATCTGCATTACTTGATTTTCCGTATGTATATAATTTTCCTGATTTTTTAGCCACCGCAAGTACAATTGAAGAATAATCTGTATCCATATTTACAACATTAACCTTTGAGTTTTCAAGTAATTTTAATTTACAGTTTAAATAATCTTGTATATCAGGATGTTCAATAGGACTAATATGGTCTTCAGAGATATTTAAAAATACACCAACGTCAAACGTTACTTGGTCTACTCTGCCAACCTTATACCCTTGAGAAGCTACTTCCATTGTTAAATAAGGGATGTCATTACTGCTAGTTTCATAGAAATATTTGTGTAAATCTAATGTTTCTGGTGTTGTTAAATGACTATCAATATCAGTAGTGCCAGTATAAGTACGGATGGTAGAGATATATGCAGTATTCGTTTTTGAATATTCATCAAGTATGTTTTTTATATAAAAAGTAGTTGTTGTTTTTCCTTTGGTGCCAGTAATGCCGACAAGTTTAAAATTTTCATAAGCTTTGTTATAGAAATGATTTGCAATTATACTCATAGCTTTTCTTATATCATTTACAATGATATGTGGTACAGAACTATCAATATTCTCATATGTATTTTCTGAAATATATGCTATAGCACCAGATTTAATTGCATCTATTAAGTATTCTTCTTTAAATCTCTGTCCTTTGCAAAAAAACAATGTGTTTTTCGTAATGTCTTTTGAATCGTAAGATAGGTAGCCTATTAGATAACTACCGTAGTTAATATTTTCATTGATTTTTTCAAGTAAGTTATTTTCTTTTAGTATCTCTATTAGTTCGTTTAAGTTTTTATTAATATTATTTATCACTTTTTTCCTCCAAATTTAATATATATATAAATTAATTATATCAGAATTTATACAAAGAATCACATGAAATATATTACATTTTTATTGTGTATAATTAAATTACATATATATTATCATATTTATTATATTTCGACAAGTATTTTTAGAATCCTTACAAAATATGTTGAAAATGTGAATAAATTATAAGTGAATTTAACTATATTTAACAACTATAAAGATAAAAACATAAAATATTAAATACAAAATGTTTTTAGGAAGGTGGAAAATGGAAATTATAGAAAATTATAAACTTAAAAAAATAAGAAATAAAATTGATGTTGAATTTAACGGAATGATGGATTTTGTTAGAAATAAAACAGTGGAGCAGATGATTGACTGTATAAAATATAACTTTGAGTATATGAGTAAAACAAATAAATTTAATTATGAAAGAATAGAAGATTTTTATAATAGACATAAATTGTGGGGAAGTATTGATTTAAAGAATTCGAAATATGAATTAATAGAAAATAATGCTCGTTCATTAGTTGAAAATATTAAAGATCTAGAATGGCTGTATTATAAACTTGAAGATTACAGATCGAAAAAAATATTGAATGCAGTGCTATTTTACTGGCTTATGTTAGATTGTAAAAGAGTAAGTGAGTTAAATGATAATTTGTATAATCAATATTTTGACTTAGATTTAATACATTGTGATGAAAATGAAGTTTTTGTGGACATTGGTGGTTATATTGGCGATACTGTTGTAAGTTTTGTTAAAAACTTTGGCGCTAAAAATTATAAAAAGATATATACTTATGAAATTGTACCATCAAATATAGAGTATATAGAAAAAAATATAGAACTTTTTAAAATTGAAAACGTTGTGATAAGATCAAAGGGTGCGGGTAGTCATACAGATAATATGTTTGTACCAAAAGATGAAGTGTCCCCAATTTGTAAGTTATCTGGAGAAGGTGAAATAAAATTAGATTTAGTTAAAATAGATGATGATATAGAAGAAAATGTAACTTTTATAAAGATGGACATTGAAGGTGCAGAAGAAGATGCTCTTTTGGGATGTAGAGAGAAAATATTAAAAAATCATCCTAAACTTGCACTTAGTGCGTACCATAATAATAGTCATATTTTCAAACTTGCTAAAATTATAAATGAAATTGATCCAAGTTATAAATTCTATTTTCGCTATTATGGTTCGCAATCATTACCAACAGAATATGTACTTTATGCAATTTAATATTAAAAGGAATAGCCAAAAATATATGTGGTTATTCCTTTGTTTTTACCACATTATTAAATTTTTACTATGCTAATACTTGTGTAATAGTGTGTTAATATGTCTTTGTAGGAATATCCTTGTTTTGCCATAACATTTGCACCATTCTGGCTCATTCCTACACCATGTCCATAACCTCTGCAGGTAAAAGTTACCCCACTTGAACTTGCAGAAATATCAAAATCAGCTGATTTTAGTCCAAGTAAATTTCTTATTTCAACACCAGTAAATTCTTTACTACCAAAAACTGCAGTTTTGACTCTATCACCAGTAGTTTTACTTAAAACTTTCATAGAAGAGGCACTATTTAAGCTAATACCAAGCTTACTTGAAATTTCACTATATGTTAAAGTTTTTGTTGATGCATATCCTGTTACTCCAACATCAAAACTACTATTTACACTTTTTAAATATGGTGAAGATCCTCCCCATACAAATACAGGGTCTTCTGTCTTCCCATTACTTGTTGAAAAGTATAGAGCGTCAATATATTTACCACTATATTTAATAGCTTCACCTTTTGTAGAATATACAGCAGTACTTACTTTTGCATAATATGCGTCATATGAGCTGCCCCACATTTTTTTTAGTTCGTCCTTTGTTTTAAAAACTTGATCTGCTTTTGTAGCAGTCAGAGTTGAACCTGAAACAATCTTTTTCAAGGCATAGGTTCTCGCGGCTACTGCTTGCGCTTTTAGAGCTTCACTACTAAATGAAGCTGGCATTTCTGCGGAAACTACACCTGTAACATATTCTTCAAGTCCAATAGAAATTGTTTGACCAGAACTTAGTTTTAAATTAATCATTTTATCCTGAACAACTGCAGTTTGAGTTGGTGCTGTGGTAGTAACAGGTGTTGAAGTTTTAGGCTGAGCTATCTCTGTGGTCGGAGTGGGAGGAGCACTTTGTTTAGTTGGAGTGGTTGATTTAGCAGGTATATTTGTACTTGGGACTACTTCTTTATTTTGAGTAGTTATATTTGATTGTACTAAATTTTCATTTTGAGTTGTTGCAGCAACTATATTTTCTTCAGTAGTGACTTGTTTGGGCTCTGGTACTGCAGCAGTGTTTGAAATAGCGTTGTTACTTTCAGCTATCTTAACAGACTCAATTGATGTTGGAATGTTTGTGAAAGTTTCACTTGAGCCTGTAGTTACAATACCGGAAAGGAGTAGAGTCCCAATAAGTACACCATTTAGTACTAGTACTAACGTCATATCCTTTGTTTTTTTAAAATTATCACTAATATATTTCTTTACATTATCCGCAACAATTTTTGTATTTTTTTTGAATGTGTCAAAATCTACTGAAAATTCATATTCATCGGGATATGTTACATAAATTGTAACATATCTGTTATTATTCAAATTTTTAATTTTATGATATATTTCCATGAAATCACCTAAAAATATAATGCCCAGAATATAAACATGTATGCAAATCTGTTTTTATAAAAAAACAAAAATATTTGTTAAATATAGATTGTATAAGTATTTGTCGAAAGTTAATATGTATTAATATTTTCCATGTTTTGCTTGCTTTTTAGAAAAAATAATGTATAATTATTAATGTAATTTAAATATGGGAGGAAAAATATGGACTATAATAGTGTAGAACAAAAAATGGATAAATCAATAAATTATTTAATGGAGGAATTATCAGCAATAAGAGCTGGTAGAGCAAATCCTGCGATACTTAATAAGGTTGAAGTAGAATATTATGGAATGCCCACACCAATTAATCAAGTAGGTACTATTTCTGTACCTGAAGCAAGACAAATATTAGTAACACCATGGGATAAAAGTGTGTTAGTAGCAATTGAAAAGGCAATTCAAAAGGCTGAAATAGGTATAAATCCAGTAAATGATGGTAATTCTATAAGACTTAACTTTCCAGAACTTAATGAACAAAGAAGAAAAGAATTAGTTAAGGAAATTAAAGTTTTAGGTGAAGATGCTAAGGTTGCTATAAGAAATGTAAGAAGAGAATCTATTGATCATGCAAAAGTAAGTCAAAAAGCTTCTGAAATAACTGAAGATGAACTTAAAGGCATTGAAGATAAGATTCAAAAAATTACTGATAAATATATTGAAAATATTGATAAATTAATACAAAGTAAAGAAAAAGAAATAATGGAAATATAATAAAAAAGGATTGATGATGTGAAAAAGAGGATAATATCTGGTGCTATTTTTTTAGCTTTAATTATTTTAATTATTTTTGTAGATCAACCAATAGTAGATACATTAATTGTTGTTGGACTATCTGTTGTAGGAATATATGAATACAACAATGCATTTAAAAAAGCAGGATATAGACCAATTTCTTGGGTTGGATATTTAGGTTGTCTTACAATATTTACTATGGGTGGCTTAATTAGTGATGAAAATAAAGTATTACTTACTAAGATATCAATACCAATATTGGTGATAGCTATATTCATGTATATTATACTTACAAATTTAAAACGCAGTATAGTTGATGTTGCAATAACAGTATTTTCACTATTATATATACCATTCATGTTCTCGTTTATAAAGCTAATTCTAATGATGGATAATAGTAGAATACTTGTATGGTACATATTTATGGGTGCTTTTGCAACGGATACATTTGCATATTTTATTGGATCAAAATTCGGTAAGAATAAACTATGCCCGGAGATATCTCCAAACAAGACAGTTGAGGGTTCAATAGGTGGCATTATAGGTGCAGTGTTATCATATATATTATTAACATGTATAGCAAATGAATATTTTGGTACAAATATCAATATGTTATATATTATAGTTGCAGGTGTAGTTGCAGGTATTGCCGGTCAATTTGGGGACTTATCTGCTTCGGCAATAAAAAGACACTGTAAGATTAAAGATTTTGGAAATTTAATACCAGGACATGGAGGAATACTTGATAGATTTGATAGTATAATATTTGTTGCTCCAATAGTATATATTTTTCTAAAATTATATCTATACATGTAATCAGACAATATATTAAATAGGAATAGGGTGATGTTTTTTGTTACATTTAATTTTTACTATAGTAAAATTACTTATAGCTTTGACTATAGTGGCGTCAATTCACGAATTAGGCCATTTTCTACTAGCTAAATTATTTAAAACAGGTGTAAATGAATTCTCTATAGGATTTGGACCTAAAATAATGCAAAGAAAAAGAAAAGATACTATGTATTCTTTAAGATGGTTACCTCTTGGGGGTTATGTTTCTATTGAAGGCGAAGGAACTGATTCAAAAAGAGCAGATTCATTCAATAATAAAAATACTTTCCAAAAGATAGTTATTTTACTTGCGGGTGCTACATTTAATGCAATTTTGGCAGTTATAATTTTCCTATCAATATCAATGGCATTTCCAACATATACAAATGAGATTACAAGTTTTTCTAAAAATTCATTATTACAACAAAATGGGCTTCAAGTTGGAGATAAAATAACAAAGATAAATAATCAAAAGGTGAGAATACAAGAAGATTTAGTAAGTCAAAAATATGTAAGTTCAGATACTACAACTGTAGAATATCTAAGAGGATCAGATAAAAAGACTGTTACTATAGATAATGCAGTACATGATATAGGGTATATAGGAGTTTTATTTAAATCTGATGGAGAATCATATACAAATGAGATTAACATGGTATATAGTGGAAGTCCAGCAACTAAAGCTGATATAAAAGCAGGAGATAGAATTGTAAGTGTAGATAATATAGCTACGCCGGATTCATCTGTGGTTGTTTCAATTGTAAGAGAAAATCCAAGCAAAGAACTTAGTTTTAAAATAGATAGAAACGGTGAAATAATAACAAAAAATATTACACCAAATAGTAAAAAATATTTTGAGTTAGGAGTATCTTCAACTTCTGAAGCAAAAACTAGCATATATTATGCGTGGGCTAAATCATATAATAATGTTTCTGCAATAGTAGGTTCTTATATAGATTTATTTAGAGGTAAAGTTCAAGTTACAGATATGTCAGGCATTGTTGGTATAGGAGAAGTTGTATCAAAAACAAGTGGAATACTTGAATATTTAAACCTAATTGGAATAATAAGTTTAGCTATAGGTGTAGCAAATGTTATGCCATTTCCTCCTCTTGATGGTGGAAAAATAGTTATAGTTATTTGTGAAGCTATTACAAGAAGAAAATTGCCATTAAAAGCAGAAGCTATTATATCATATATAGGTTTTGGACTTTTAATATTACTAACTATAGTAGTAACGTATAATGATATACTTAGGGTGTTTTAAAACTAAAATTAAAGAACAGGGCACATAATTTAAAATTATGTGCTTTAATTTTCTAAAAATTATACCGTTTTTAATACATTTACTTGATATTTTCATACAGGTATAGTAAAATTATATATAATGATATTTTCAAAATAGGAGAGATTTAATATGGTATATAAAAAAGTAACATTAACAGCATTAGCATTCGCATTAATATCTGCAATAATTTCAAATGTAGTGTTTGCAGCTACAGATATAACTTCAAATGATCAAATAATAGATTCAACTATGCAAGTACTTATATTTTTACAAAAATATTCATGGCCAATTATAACATTAGTATTTATATATGCTTTATACCAATTTTATGTTGCAGGTTCTGAATTACTTGAACAAAAAATATCTGGACAAAAATTAATAGTAGGTCTTGCAATATTTATGGCAATAATACAAACAATGCCGCTAATATATGCCTTTATAATTGTAAGATAGTGGTTATATAACATCCTTTAGAGAAGGGGAATTTAACATATGAGGGTTTTATTTGGAATTAACAATGATGATACAGTAAAAGGTATAGTTAGCTTTTACGAAGAAAAATATAAAGAAAAAGTAGAATATAAAAATGTGTATTATTTTAAACAATTTATAGGAGAACTTGCAAGCAATAATTATGATAGAGCAATTGTACTAGAGGAACTTGAAAAATTTCCTACAAACAATTATGCTCAAATAGATGACTATTTGTTTAATAACATAGATAATATGACTGATGTATTTGACTCTAAAAATATTATATATATTGCTTCAGATAGAAGAAGACTTGGAGATGAGTTTTTATCAAAGCTATTTTATCTTGGAATATATACAGTACTTACAGGACAAGATAGAACAAAAGGTAAAGTATGTGAAGCAATAAATACACCTTATGTAAAAAAAGATGTCAAAAAATATTATAATGATGCAGGTAGTACGAATATATATAAAAATGTTGAAGTATCTGAACTAGAAATACAAAGAATAATTTCATATTATAAAAATCAAAATGGTATTGCAGATAAATATAACGAGATTTTTGACAAGATATCTACACAATATACCAATGAACAATTGAAAGTAATAATAAACTTTCTACCAGAAGATGTAAAACAGTATCTTTCTTTTAATAACGAAAAGTATAAAAGTTTATTAGCGACACCAAATTTTCAAGTTCAACCTGCAGCGACTCAAGATGCTACTAATACAACTAGAGAAATTTTAAGTAAAAATGATGATGCAAAAGCAGTTGAAATAAAAAAGGAACCTGAAATAATTGAAAGAATAGTTGTAAAACAAGTTTCTGCAGCGTCTCCTGTTATAACAGAAGTAGTAGAAAAAGAAGTTGTAAAATCTGTATATGAAGTTCCAAAGGATTATAAAAAAGTAGTTTGCTTTGTAGGTGCTCCTAAATCAGGAACAACATTTTGTATAAATGCTATTGGAACATATATAGCAAAAAACAAGATAAAGACAGCAATAGTAGATGTTACAAGAAAAAGAGATACATATACTATATATACTTACGATAATGAAGGAAAAAGAGGAATAGCCGCTGAAAGTATGAAATATGCATCAAACGGTCTAAATGAACCATTGATTTATGATAAATTAAGTATATATACAGGAACTCCTGGAGAAGATAGAAAAGTATATAATGCTAGTAGATGTATAGATACAATAATGCAAAATAATAATGTAGTGCTTATTGATTCCGACTTTACTACACCAGCAGATTATTTTAGACTATGTCAAGAAATATATATAGTTCAAGATATGGATGTATTGAATATTCAACAAACAACTATATTCCTAAGAGAATTAAAATCTCGTGGTGTTCCTATGAGCAAAATTAGAGTAATAATAAACAAACATGTAAAATGTGCTCTGACTGCAAGACAAATAATTGAAGGCATAGCTACTTTTTCAAGTTATGACTTAAAGAGATATGATGAATTATTTAATCCATCAACAATACCATACTATATATTACCTTTAGATATAGAAAACTATAAAAAATATATTGAAATGTTATATAAGTATTCAAATTTATTTTCAACATTTTCACTAGAATTCAGAAGTGATTTAAATAAATTGATCAATGCTATATATCCAGTAGGTACAGATAAGAATTTATCCAATACACAACATGTAAAAAATAAACCAAATGGACTTACTAGTATATTAAAGCTAGGAAAAAGTGCAAACAAATATGTTCCAGCGGATAATAGTGGTTTTGAAAAAGAAATTAGATAAATATAAGTATCTATAATAATGATAAATGCAAATAAGTAAACAAAGGAGATATACGTATGATTATATTTTTATTAATATTAACCTCACTTGCACTGGTAGTAGTTTCAGTACTATATTTTTTGCAATCAAATAAAATAGCATATTATAAAACATTATCAAAAAATATGTCTGCAATGAGTGTGGTTCAAAATATGTTTGGGATTTTAGGTTCAAGTATATCAGCTACAAAGAAAATAGAAGAATTAAACAATACTATAATGGAAGCATATAGTCCAAAATATTCTACAATTTCAATTTTTGATGGAAGTGATTATGAAATAAAATCAACAAATGTTGAAGATATATATAAAGATATAATAGCTGATATTGCAGAAGAAAGCGATTTTAAAGCTAATGCAACAAAAAACATATCAAAATATTTAACAACTTCCATGGATAAAACACTTACATATAAATCAGCAATTGAAAGAAAAATAAGATCATGTATGTTTTCACCTATATATTATGATGGAACATATCTAGGATTTTGGTTACTTGAAGATGAAGCAGAAAATGCCTTTGATTTTATATCAAAAGATGAATTACTTAAATTAAAAAATAATATGGGAGTATTTATTGAAAATACACAATATCAAAATATTATAGAGAATGCTGAAAATAGAGATAAACAAACTGGATTGTATAACAGTCTTTATCTATATTCTGTTGCAAGACAATATCTAAGTGCGACAGAAAACAGTAGTTTTATCTTACTTTGCTTAAAAAATTTACCTGAAATAAACGAGAATTATGGTAGAAATTATGGGAATATACTACTTATAAAATTTACAAATATATTAAAGGAAATTATAAGCAATGATTCTATACATATTAGATATAGTGGAACTAAATTTTTAGTTATTTGCCCTAATACTGACACGAAATCAATGCATTCTGTAGTTGAAAGACTACTTTCAACTGTGAAAAATGAGATTGAATATGTAAATGAAGAGCAGGTAAAGTTAGATATACAAATAATTATACATGACTTTAAAAAACAAAATAGTATAGAAAAAGAGGTACAAAAAATGATAGTATATATCGAAAATATGAAAGATGTTAATACTATAAAGGTTATATAAATATAATGCAATATGCATAATATTTAAATATAAATAAAAGGAGTGATTTTTATGGATCAAAGAACAGCTGTATTTACACCTCAAAAAGATGAATCAAAAAGAGTAAAAGAAATTATGGAACAAGTAGTTTCAGCACTAAAAGATAAAGGATATGAGCCAGTTAGTCAAATAATTGGGTACATTTTATCAGGAGATCCTACATATATTACATCTCATAATAATGCTAGAGCTTTGATATGCAAAGTTGAAAGAGATGATTTATTAGAGGAAATGATAAAAAAATATTTAGGTATATAAATGGATAAAAAGCGGAAGAATACTTGCAATAGACTATGGCAATGTTAGAGTGGGACTTGCGGTGTCAGACGAACTTGGTATTACAGCTCAAGGACTTGATACGCTGACTATCAATAACAATGAAAAACTATTTTTAAACGAAATAAAAAAACTGGTTGATGAGCATAATATAAGTGAAATAGTCATAGGATATCCAAAAAATATGGATGGTACTGTATCTGAAAAGGCTGTAGTTGTAGATAGATTAATTCCAAAATTAGAAAGATTATCTAATCTAAACGTTGAAAAATGGGATGAGAGACTTACTACTGTTTCAGCATATAAAACTATGCAAACATTAAATATATCACAAAAAAATAAAAATAAATATGCAGATAAATTAGCAGCAACATATATTTTGGAAGGTTATCTAAATAAAATTAGAAGACAAAATTACTAAAATAATGTATAACTATATACAAAATACTAAAAATAATGTATAATGTAATTAATTTAAGGAGGAAAATTATGATTTACGAAGAAGAAAAAGATGGATGTGCTTCTGGGTGTTCGAGTTGCGCAGGATGCGGACATGATCATGGACATGAGGAAGAATTTGATCCGATAATAACTCTTACAGATGAAGAAGGCAAAGATATGCAATTTGAAATATTAGACGTAGTAGCTTTAGACGATTCAAAACAATTTCTAGTTGTAGCTGAAGTTGGACAATCAGAAAATAAAGATGTTGAAGTTACAATATTAGAAATAAAAGAAGAAGATGGCGAAGAAGTTTATGATACAGTAACAGATAAAGATTTAGCAGAGAAGGTATTTAAAAAATTTGAAGAACAACAAGATGATCTTTATGAGGATGAAGAATAAATTAAAATTAAGAAGTGAGTAACCTTACTTCTTTTTTTGTATTTCAAATATTCTATATATTCAAAGATGTATTAAAGAAAAATTTTACTTTCTATAGGTTTACAATAGATATGTCACACTAAGTTAAATAAAAAATATTGAAAGGAAGTACCCAATATGATATAGTTTAGTTGTTCAGACAAACAATATCGGAGGTACTTCCTATGAGTAATAGTATAACACAAGACTTAAAG
>JAOAHC010000042.1 GCA_026415435.1 Clostridia bacterium | reverse complement strand
AGCCGAAATCCTTAAGCCATGAGGCAGAAACCGTAACAGACGGTGAATCGTCTAACCAGTGTGAAGTAACAGAAGATAACCGCAACATAAAAGACACCTCCAATAATATACCAACCGATTAGACCCTCGGCTGCTTTAAAGCGCAGATAAATTACCGCGGATATGCATATATGTCAATACTATTTTTTGATTTTTTGTTTCTATTTGCTTTTGTTTTGGAGTTAAGTTATAATTTCAGATTGCAATATTTCTAAAAATTTTTCTAATGCAAAAAATCCGTTATTAATACTATATTTCTTAACTCCAATATCTAGATAACATTATTATGTTTTAAATCCATGTATGTAAGAGTATGGTATAATATTTATATCAAAATATTTACTCTATAATTGTGTAAAAAATACTTTAGTGGTATAGTTTTACAAACTCCACAGTTAAATGCTACATAGCTAGTGTCCTTAATGAAAAGCTGAGATGTATCCAAAATTAATACGACTTCAAAAGGGAGAGGATAAAAATGAAAAGTTTTAGACTAAAAAGCATAAAAGGTTTCTTAGATACAGGAGAAATTGAAATAAAGCCTATAACAATTTTCATTGGAGAAAATAGCTCAGGAAAAAGTAGTATTGTAAGATTTCCACTAGTTATTAAGCAAACGTTTCTTGATGCTACAGCAGCACCTCTGTTGTTTTTTGGGAATTCAATTGATTATGGAAACTATGAAGATGTTGTTTTTGACCATGTGGAGAACGAATCTATAGAATTTGAAATATCGTTTAACTATAGTGAACTAACAAGAATTGGCCCTAGAACCCTAATTTTTGAAAATCAATTTGATAAGTTAAAAGGTTCAGATATGAGACTGTTAGTAAATATTTCATGCCAAGATAGAGAGATGATGGTTAATAAGTTTATACTTAGCTTGGATTCTAGCGAAGCACCCATTGTAGAATTTTGCGTTAATAATAATAAACAAACTTTAACCCTTAATATGAACGAAGAAGAGAAACTTTTGCTAGATAGGAATGAATATTTTTTCGATAAATTTATTCCAGATATAAGGTGGATGCTCGCTATCTCTGAAAAGAGTAATTCTAACTTAGAGTTGGCTTCTCAAATATGCAATACTTTACAGCATTATTTTAATGTACTATCAAATAAAATTTTTTATATTGGACCTTTTAGGAAGACACCAGAAAGGTATTATAGGTATACAGATAACTTAGTTAATTATGTCGGAAGAAGTGGAGAATTTGCTTCGGTTATATTAGGACAAGACTTAAGAAATGGAAAAAGGATAATTAATAAGGTTTCAGATTGGTTATCAAAACATATTAATTTTGCATTGGAAGTAGAAGATTTAAAAGGTCAGTTATTTAAAATCATGATTCGTGATTTAAAAACGGACTCTAGAAATAATATTATTGATGTAGGTCATGGCCTTTCTCAGCTTATCCCTATACTAGTACAAACATATATGTCCAAGACTCATAGTCAAAATACAAGGCTTAAAAGAAGGCCTAATTATACTGTGATTGAGCAGCCAGAACTTCATTTACACCCTTCGGCCCAAGCATGCTTAGCAGATTTATTTTTAGAAGCAATTCGTAGCAACAATGAGTATTTCTTAATTGAAACACATAGTGAACACATGATTCTCAGATTAAGGAAATATATTGCCGACGGTTCCTTGCCCCTCGATAAAATTGCTATTTACTTTACGGAAAAAGACTCACAATATGGATCTTCAAAAGTAAAAAGACTAAATATTGATGAATTTGGGACTATAACTAATTGGCCTAAGGGATTTTTTTCTCAAGACTATCTGGAAACACTAGAGCTTCAAAAAATAATAGATGGGAAAAGGCAAAAAGGGGATGCACATCTATGGTAATACATATATCAGATGAATTAATAAAACAAGCAGACACCAACAAAGATATTAAAACCGCTATAATTGTAGCATTTATGCTTTTTGAACAAGGAAAACATCAATGGTATATTAACAATAATGATATTGAATTATTTCAACAGTGTCGTTCTTTAGCAAGCTTTAGTGAATTTATTGAAAAATATGTTGTGGAAAGTAAAGGCTATGATGCTTATGAAAAACCTAAATATGTGGCAAGGATTACTGATAAATCAGAAATAGATAATAAAATTAATAAATTAACTACTGAAGGAACTGAAATAAAGGTATATTTGGGCGGAAAGCGGATGGTAGTAGAGCACGAAGTTTGCACTTATGATTTTGTTAGGTTTGATATTTGCCAAACTTACATAGGACAACCTGTTCAAATTGTTTTAGAAAACCTTAAGTCCGATAAGCTCTTTATTAGTACATGTTTTAAATATTTAAAGGGTATAGATATTCAGGATATTTGGATAGAATTTAATAATGGTAATGGAAGTGAAACTATTAATGTACTTCGTAATTTCGAAGGAAAAAAACGTGTTATATGTATTATTGATGGTGACAAGATTAATCCAACCACATTTACGAATAATAAGGATAGATTATACGCAGATATTAGAAGTATATGTGAAGAGTATGGATATTATCTACATTTATTTAATAAACGTGAAATGGAAAATTATATACCAGATAATGCTCTTAAAGATTTCTTGAAAGCTACGGATAGAAATCCTGAAGATTACGATTATTTTAGACTGACTGATTTGCGGAAGGATTATTTCGATATGAAGCAAGGAATCATAAAAAGTTATTTAAAAGACGAATTTTGGAAATCTGCAATAAACGAAGTTGGTATAACTGAAAGTGAAATTGCAGCTACTAGCAAAAAAGCCCCAATTATTACTGGTTTCGGGAAAGAAGTCCATAAAGCCTTTGGCTTTGTAAGTTCAGAAATGCAGATTAAAGATAGAGATACTAGTAATGAACTTTGCAATTTATTAGATGATATATTAGAAATGCTATAGAGTAACGTAAAGTATTAGGAGGCTATTTAGTCGATAATGAACTGACATTTTTGATTTACCAGGCGCAACTCTAGCCATAGAAAGGATTAAATTATATTCCTTCGCCTAAGAAACACCGTATGGGAATGAAAATTCTTAAATATTAACAGATATTTATACCAATTTTATTTTAAACCTAACCTATCATTATCCATATAAAATAGTAAGTAAGTCAGAAAGTTAAATATATTAGTATTTAATTTAAACTTTGTATCAATAGATTAAATTTTTATACATTTTAGAAATGTATTGTAAATCAACAAAGAAGCAAATAGAAACAAAAAATCAAAAAATAGTATTGACATATATGCATATCCGCGGTATAGTCTGCCACATCTTTAAAGCAGCCGAGGGTCTAATCGGTTGGTATATTATTGGAGGTGTCTTTTATGTTGCGGTTATCTTCTGTTACTTCACACTGGTTAGACGATTCACCGTCTGTTACGGTTTCTGCCTCATGGCTTAAGGATTTCGGCT